>NZ_SODT01000014.1:0-178719 GCF_004366005.1 Kribbella sp. VKM Ac-2566
GTACTGCGACCGGGAGGTCGTGGGAGAGTAGGACGCCGCCGGACATTCACACTGTTAAGGGCCACCCCGCGAGGGGTGGCCCTTAACATTTGTGGAGGTCGGCGGCCGCCGACCAGGACGTCACCTCCCGCTGCGGGCGCGGTAACGTTTGTCCGATTACTGCTCTTCAGCATCGTTAGGAGTCACCGTGGCCACGCCACCTCGCAATCCTCGGTCCGGTTCAGGGGACCGACGCGGTTCGTCCGGAGGGGCGGGCCGCTCAGGCGGGTCCGGTGGTGGACGCTCGGACTCGGGTCGTTCGAACTCGTCCGGCCGCTCGGGCTCCGGCGCCGGCCGTTCGGGCTCTGGAGCGGGTCGCTCGGGCTCGGGTGGCGGTCGTTCTGGTTCTGGATCCGGTTGGACCGGCTCCGGGACCGGTCGTGGTGGTTCCGGGACGGGTAGTTCTGGCTCTGGAGCTGGCCGTTCTGGTTCTGGTGCGGGGCGTGGCGGATCCGGTGCTGGTGGCGGTAGCCGCGGAGGTTCTGCGGGTCGTAGTGGTGGGGCGCCGAGTCGGCGGAGCGGGATTGCCGGTGGGCGTTCGGGTGGCTCGGGCAGTTCGTCGTACCGGGATGAGAGTTCTTCCGAGAACAGGCGGGGGTTTGTCGGTTCTCGAGGTGATGACAAGTCTGCGCGGGACCCGTTCGGAGGTCAGATGTCCGGCCAGGGTGGGCGGGACGATCGGTCTGGTGGGTACCGGCGCGATGATCGGGGCGGTTCGGGGCGCGGGCCTGGTGCGGGACGCGGCGTAGCCGGCTCCCGGCGAGACGACCGCGGCGGCCGTGACGACCGGGGTCGTGATGACCGCGGTGGCTTCCGGCGTGACGATCGCGGGGGCGATGACCGAGGCGGGTATCGGCGGGATGACCGTGGTGGCGCCGGTGGTGGCGGTGCTGGCGGTGGTGGATACCGGCGTGACGATCGCGGGGGTGACGACCGCGGCGGGTTCCGTCGTGATGAGCGCGGTGGTGAGCGCGGTGGATACCGACGCGATGACCGTGCGGACGGCGGACGCGATGATCGCGGACGTGACGACCGCGGCGGGTACCGGCGTGACGATCGCGGGGGCGATGACCGCGGTGGATACCGGCGGGATGACCGTGGTGGCGCTGGCGGTGGTGGGTATCGGCGTGACGATCGTGATGACCGCGGTGGGGCTCGGCGGGACGATCGTGGTGGTGATCGTGGTGGTGAGCGTGGTGGGTTCCGGCGGGATGAGCGGTCGGGGGACGACCGTGGGGCTCGGCGGGATGAGCGTGGGGATTCTCGTGGGCGTGGGCCTGTTCGGGCCGGTGGGCCTGGGCGGGGCGAGCGTGCTCCGTTCCGGCGGGATGACCGGGGAGACTCGCGTGGGCGTCCGGCCGGGGATGCGCGTGGGCGTTCCGGAGGTCGGGACGAGCGTGGTGGCTTCGAGGGTCGCGACGAGCGGCGCGGGTCTGGTGGGCGTGACGAGCGGCGCGGGTCCGGTGGGCGTGATGAGCGGCGGGGTGGGCCTCGTCGGGAGGATCGTGAGGAGAGGGTTGGGCCGCGGCGCGATGATCCGAAGATTCCGGAAGGGATCACGGGTGCCGAACTCGACCGTGGGGTGAAGGCTGAGCTGCGGTCATTGCCGCGGACGTTGGCGGATCTGGTGGCGCAGCATCTGGTGGCGTCGGGGCGTTTCCTCGACGACGACCCGGAGCTCGCGTACCAGCACGCCCGGACCGCGCGGCGGTTGGCGGCTCGGCTCGGTGGTGTGCGGGAGGCTGTGGCGATCACGGCGTACCTGGCTGAGCACTACGACGAGGCGCTCACCGAGTTCCGTGCCGTACGGCGGATGACGGGTAACCACGAGGTCATCGCGATGATGGCCGACTGTGAGCGGGCGCTCGGGCGGCCGGACAAGGCGCTGGCGCTGACCAAGGACAAGCACGTTCATGACGTGTCGGAGGCGACGCAGGTCGAACTGCTGATCGTGGCGGCCGGGGCGCGGCGTGACAAGGGTCAGACTGCGGCGGCGGTCCAGATGCTCGAGGTGCCGGAGCTGACGAAGCGGACGCGGGCCGAGTGGCTGCCGCGGCTGCGGTACGCGTATGCCGATGCGTTGGCGGAGGCTGGGCGGACCGATGACGCGCTCGTCTGGTTCCACCGTGCGGCCGGCGTCGACGGTGACGGTGTGACGGGTGCGGCCGAGCGGGCTGCCGAGCTCGAGGGCCTCGAGTTCACCGACCTCGACGAGGACGACACGGTTGTCGACGACGAGTACTTCGAAGACGAAGACACCGACACCACCACGGACGCGACCGCTGAGGACGCGGACATCGACGTGGACACCGACGACGTGGACACCGACGACGTGGACACCGACGACGTGGATACCGACGACGTGGACATCGACGAGGTGGACGACGCCGACGAAGACGCCGACGAAGAGACCGGCACAACCACGGACGTGGCCGCTGAGGACGCGGATCTGGACGTGGACACCGACGACGTGGACACCGACGACGTGGACAACGCCGAGGTGGACGACGCTGGCGTGGACGACGCCGGGGACTTCGGTGAGGTTGGTCGCGAGGGTGACGAGGGTGTTGGGGAGATGACGGGCGGGGAGTCCAAGGGCGACGGGGAGTAGGGCGTGGAGGGCGCGGCGGGGGACCAGCCGGTTGGGGTGTTGGTGGGGACCGCGCTGGCCAAGGGGGCGCGGCGGCTCGAGAAGTCTGTCGGGATGGTGGAGAACGCCGAGGACGACGCGATCCACCAGGTACGGGTGTCCTGCCGGCGGTTGCGGAGCGATCTGAAGCTGTTCCGCAACTTGCTGGCCGGCGACTGGGCGACCGAGCTGCGAGCCGACCTGGCCGCGCTCGCGCAGGCGTGCGGTGAGGCCCGGGATCTCGAGGTGATCGCGGCGCTCGTCCGCGAAACCGCCACGAGCGAGGACAACCAGGAACACGTCGACACGATCCTCACCACGCTGACCCTCGGCCTGGAACGCGCCGCGGCCCGCTCCGCAGAGGTGGTCCTGGGAGAGTCCACCAAGGACCTGCTCACCACCATCGAGGCCGTCGCAGCAGCTCCCGACCTCAACGCCAAGGCAGAAAGGCCCTGCAGCGAGGTACTACCGCAGCTCCTCCGGTCCGCCAATGAGAAGTTCACCCAGGCAGCTGACAAGCTCAAACCCTGGACCCCGGACGACGACTGGCACGAGGTACGGCTCCTGGCGAAGCGTGTCCGGTACGCCGCCGACACGAGCGCCGTCGTACTCGGTGACGAAGCACGGACGACCGCAGCGCATGCAGCGACGTACCAAGACCTCCTGGGACAGCACCAGGACAACTGCGCCGCAGCCGACGCTCTGACTGCCATGGCTGTCGACGCAGCAGCTCAGGACGACCCAGAGCTCTCTTTCACCCTCGGGCGGCTCACCGAGCGCCACCGGGCCGCTCGCAAGCCCTTACGCGAGCAGTTCCTCAGTCTCTACCACCGCCCCTGACTCAGAGCGTCCGGAACAGCAGCCCTACCCGCGGCTTCGGGCCGAACGAGGTGGCCTTCTGTGGCAGTACGACGCCTTGCGCGGCCGAACGCAGTACCTGGTCCATCCGGGGCGCTGCGAGCTCCACAACAACCTGCTGAGGGCCAGCCAGCGCCAGTGCGTCTGACAGCGTGTGGTGGAAGGTGAGGTCGTCCTCGACCACACCCCACGCCGGAAACAGCACCTCATGCAGCAGCGCGACCGTAGGCGTCTCGGAATCAGTGTGGAGAGTCAGCCAGCTGGAGCCGTCCGTGATCGAGATGCGGTCCGGATCGCCCTCCACTCGACCAGGCTGCATCTGCCAGCCCGCCGGCGTACGTGACTGCACTGTCATCAGGTCCAGGCCTGGTACGACGCGGTGGATCGGGTCCAGGGTCAGTGGGTGCCGGATGTAGTCGACCAGCATCGCCAGACCGGCCTCTGCGGTCTGCCGGTACGGCTCGCGTAGCTGGCGCTCCAGGTACGCCGCATACCGGTGATGACCGTCTGCGATGACCGCCTCGTGTTTGGCCAGCTCCAGCTCGATCGTCGCCAGCACCTCTGGGTCGTCGATCCGCCAAATGCGGTGCTCAGCGCCGTTGTACGTCTCAGCCTCCACCCAGGGCTCACCGGACCGTGCCGCGTCCACAGCATCACTTGCCGCGCCACCGTCGGCGTACGCGAGCAGAATCGGCTCCAGATCGGCGTCTGTCGCCTCCATCAGCTGCAGCCGGTCCTCGACCCAATGCGGCATCACCTCCTCGTGCGGGAGCACTACTTGCCGCGTCGGGTCCAGCCGCAGCGAGCCGACCAGTCCGCACAGTACGGCGCTGCCCAGGCGCTGCTCGTACACGTACAGCGCGGGCCGCTCGTCCTGCACCACCACACCGTCGCGCTGCCACCTTGCGAGCCGGTGCGCGGGTTCGTCGTACCGGCCGCGACCGAGGTCCGGATCGCGTGGAAGGATGAGCCTCACCATGTTGTGCAGATCAGAATCAGTCAGCCGCCGGACGATGGCGGGCTCCAGCACGTCGTACGGCGGTGAGGTGACGGCGCCGAGCCCGCTGACCTTGCCCGCCACGAACCGCCAGGCACGCAGTGGGTCGAGTCTCAGCACCCCCCGAGGATCCAGCATGCGCGGAATCGTACGGGGTGAAGCGTGAGCGCGGAACGCACGACGCCGCAGCCGCTCTCGGCGTGTGACGAACCGCTCGCGACCCGGTACGACGTGGCGCTGCTGGACCTCGACGGCGTGGTGTACGTCGGGCCGGATCCGGTCCCGGACGCGCCGGAGTACCTCCGCAAGGCCGCCAAGGAAGGCATGCGGATCGGGTACATCACGAACAACGCGAGCCGGCCGGCGGGGATTGTTGCCGAGCACCTCGCGTCGTTCGGGCTGGACGTGATCGCCGAGGACGTGGTGACGTCGGCGCAGGCGGCGGCGAAGCTGATCGCGAGCGAGTTCCCGAAGGGGTCCCCGGTGCTCGTGGTCGGCGGCGAGGGGCTGTTCGTCGCGCTCGAGGAGTACGGGCTGACGCCGGTGCGGACCAGTGACTCGCGGCCGGTCGCCGTCGTCCAGGGCTTCCACCCGGACGTGAACTGGGTGATGCTCGCCGACGGCGCGCATGCGATCCACGAGGGCGCGAAGTGGTTCGCGACCAACCTCGACCTGACGATTCCGACCGCGGCCGGCAAGGCGCCGGGGAACGGCACGCTGGTGCAGGCGGTCCGGGCCGCGGTCGACGTGGACCCGGTCGTTGCCGGGAAACCCGAGCCGCCGCTGCTGGAGACGAGCATCGAACGGCTGGAAGCCAAGCGCCCGTTGATGATCGGGGACCGGCTGGACTCCGACATCGAGGGTGCGAACGCGGTCGGGATCGCGAGTCTGTGGGTGGCGACCGGCGTCAACGACCCGTACGACCTGGCGCGGGCGCCGAAGCACCAGCGTCCGACATACATCGCCGCAGGTCTCGGGGCGCTGGCCGAGAAGCAGCCCGGGGTGACGGTCAACGGCTCGAAGCACACGTCGGCCGGGTGGACCGCCGAGGTCGTGAACAACGCGGTCACGGTGAAGGGCGAGGGAGCGCCGTACGACGGACTTCGCGCGATCCTGTCTGCGGTCTGGGCCGCCGTCGACGCCCCCGCCGAGCCCACGAAGCCGGCCAAGCCCACCGCCCGCGGCCGCCGGCCTCGCCCGAAGCCCGCGCCGGCGGCCGACGACATCGCCCTGGACGCGGCCCTCCACCGCGTCGGCCTCGACAAGTAGCCCCCTGAGTCGGAGGGTTGCCCCCTGAGATTCTCAGTGGGCAACCCGGTAGCTGAGTGGGTGCCCACCGAGTTGGAGGGTTTGCGCGTCGGGGCGCCGGGGGGTGGTGTTGGGGCGGGGAGGCGATACCGTTGCTGGGAACGATGCTAGGAGGCAGTCATGGTGATGGACGCACTGCGCGGCTACGTACAGCTGGCGAACGGGTTGACCGAGGTCACCAAGCAGAAGGCCCTGGCGGCCGC
This sequence comes from Kribbella sp. VKM Ac-2566, assembly GCF_004366005.1. Lineage (NCBI taxonomy): Bacteria > Bacillati > Actinomycetota > Actinomycetes > Propionibacteriales > Kribbellaceae > Kribbella > Kribbella sp. VKM Ac-2566. The sequence continues at coordinate 6,035 of NZ_SODT01000014.1, forward strand.
GAAGGCGTTGCTGCAGCAGACCGGGGCGGACGCGCTGACGACGAAGGCGAGTGACCTGGCCGACGAGATCGTTGCCACCAGCAAGAGCAACCGCCAGCTGCTGCAGGCGATCGTGTCGAACGAGGTCGAGGGTGCGGTCGCACGGCTCGGATTCGTCCGCTCCGAGGAGGTCGCGGCACTGACCCGTCGGGTCAAGACCCTGGAGACCGAACTCGCCGAAGCGCGCGCTGCCGCTACGCCGGCGGCCGCTGCACCCGCCGCCGCACCGGTCGGTGACGCGCTGCTGGAGGACGGACCGGGCCCGGTTCCCGCGGCGAAGAAGGTCGCGGCGAAGAAGGCTGCCACGAAGAATGCGGCCAAGGCGGCACCTGCGAAGCAGGCAGCTGTCAAGGGCGCCAAGAAGGCTCCGGCCAAGAAGACGGCGAAGAAGGCCTGACATGACCGAGCATCCCGGCGAGCAGTTCCCACCGGACGTGGACCCGGACGTCGAGCCTGCCTTCGACCCGTACCAGTCCGAGGAGACGCAGGCGCATCCCGACTACGACACCGAGCCCGGTGCCCAGGACACGGCGCAGGACACGGCCGAGGAGACAGCCCAAGAGACGGCGGAGCACGTGGATCCCGCCGCGGTCGAGTTCGGCCCGGAGTTCGCGCGCGCTCCCGGCCAGGAGTACGAGCACTCCTTCGAGGCAGGCTCCGCCGAGGACCCGGCGTACGAGGACCCGGCAAGCGACGAGTCGACCGAGGAGAGCGGGCATCCACTGGTCGAGGAGACCATGGCTCGGCTGGACGAGCTGCGGGAGAAGCCGGTGAGTGAGCACGGTGAGGTGTACGCCGACCTGCACGAGCGGCTGCAGACCGCCTTGGTCGAGGCCGACGCCGAGCAGGGCGACCGGAACTAGCGGAAGAGCCGAGTGGCCAAAGGAGTCAAGCGGTCGCGGCTCGATGCCGAGCTGGTACGGCGTGGGCTCGCGCGCTCCCGTGAGCACGCGAGCGAACTGATCGCGGCCGGCAAGGTGAAGGTCTCCGGGACCGTTGCCGGCAAGCCCGCGACCGGAGTGGGTGCGGATGCCCCGATCGTTGTCGACACGTCCGAGCACGAGGACCCCGGCTACGCGAGCCGTGGCGCGCACAAGCTGATCGGCGCCCTCGAAGCGTTCCCAGCTGTCCAGGTCAAGGGCCGCCGTGCGCTCGACGCCGGTGCGTCCACCGGCGGATTCACCGACGTACTGCTGCGCAACGGGGCGGCGCACGTGATTGCCGTCGACGTCGGGTACGGCCAGTTGGTGTGGGCGTTGCAGACCGACGAGCGGGTCACCGTGATGGACCGGACCAACGTCCGGACGCTGACGCTCGAGGACCTCGGCGGTGAACCGGTGGATCTCGTGGTCAGCGACCTGAGTTTCATCTCGCTCACGCTCGTGCTGCCGGCGCTGCTCGGAGTGGTGAAGCCGGACGGCGAGCTCGTGCTGATGGTGAAGCCGCAGTTCGAGGTCGGCAAGGAGCGGCTCGGCAAGGGCGGCGTGGTCCGCGACCCCGAACTGCGGGCCGAGGCGGTCCGGAATGTCGCCGCCAAGGCACAGGCCCTGGGCTGGGGAATCGAAGGCGTAGCGGCCAGCCCGTTACCTGGACCGTCAGGAAATGTCGAATACTTCCTGTGGATACGCCGGGAAGCACCGCCCCTCGATGAGACGATGCTTCAAACAGCGATCGAGACCGGTCCACAGTGACGAGGGGGCAGGGTGGCTGAGCAGGAGCCGCGGCGCGTGCTGCTGGTGACGCACACCGGCCGCGAGGAGGCCGTCGAGGTTGCCCGCGACGCGCACCGGTTGCTGACCGACGCCGGGATGCAGGTCCGGCTGCTCGGCGGCGAGGCCGAGGAGCTCAAGCTCGACCCGGTGGAGATCGTCGACGACCCGGACAAGGCGGCGAACGACGTCGAGCTGATCATGGTGCTCGGCGGCGACGGCTCCATCCTGCGCGGCGCCGAGCTCGCCCGCCCGCACGGTACGCCGGTGCTCGGCGTGAACCTGGGCCACGTCGGGTTCCTGGCCGAGGCCGAGGTCGACGACCTGGAGCGGATCGTCCAGGTCGTGGTGGACCGCAGCTACACGGTCGAGGAGCGGATGACGCTGGCCGTCGACGTACGGCTGGACGACGAACTGATCTTCGAGACCTGGGCGCTGAACGAGGCGAGTGTCGAGAAGGCTGCCCGGGAGAAGATGCTCGAGGTCCTGGTCGAGGTCGACGACCGCCCGTTGTCCCGCTACGGCTGTGACGGCGTCGTGGTGGCGACGCCGACCGGGAGTACGGCGTACTCCTTCTCCGCGGGCGGACCGATCGTCTGGCCCGAGGTCGAGGCGATCCTGATGGTGCCGCTCAGCGCGCACGCGTTGTTCTCCCGGCCGATCGTGGTGGCGCCGACGTCGCGGCTGTCGATCGAGTTGGTCCCGTCCTGGCACGGGCGCGGCGTGTTGTGGTGCGACGGCCGGCGGATGGTCGAGGTGCCGCCCGGCGCCGAGATCCAGGTACGGCGGGGTTCGACGCCGGTCCGGCTGGCCCGGGCCCACGAGGCGCCGTTCACCGACCGGCTGGTGGCGAAGTTCGACCTCCCGGTGCTCGGCTGGCGTGGGGCCGCCGAGCGCAAACGCAACGGCCAACAGGAGACATAGTGCTTTCGGAGATCCGCATCACCGGGCTGGGCGTGATCGAGGACGCGACGTTGGACCTCGACCCGGGCTTCACCGCGGTCACGGGTGAGACCGGTGCCGGCAAGACGATGGTCGTGACCGGCGTGAACATGCTGCTGGGCGGCCGCGCCGACAGCGGTCTGGTGCGGCACGGGACGCGGCGGGCGCGCGTGGAGGGCCGCGCGAGCGCCGTACCGCGGGCGATCGTCCAGCAGGCCGAGGACCGTGGCGGCGAGCTGGACGACGACGAGCTGCTGATCGCTCGCGAGCTGTCGTCGGAGGGCCGTTCGCGAGCGTTCCTCGGCGGTGCGTCCGTTCCTGTTTCCGTGCTGGCCGAGGTCTCCGGAGACCTTGTCGCGATCCACGGCCAGGCGGACCAGTGGCGGTTGCTGCAGCCGGCGCGGCAGCGCGAAACGCTGGACACCTTTGCGGGCAAGGCGGTTCTGGTGCCGCTGCAGGAGTACGCCGCCGCGTACAAGCGGCACCGTGAGGTCGAGGCCGAGCTGACCGAGCTGACCACCCGCGAGCGTGATCGCCTCGCCGAGGCGGACCTGCTGCGGTTCGGCCTGAACGAGGTCGCGAAGGCGGAGCCGTTGCCGGGCGAGGACAGTGAGCTCGCCGCCGAGGAAGATCGCCTCGCGTACGCGGACGGTCTGCGTACGGCGGCCACGAACGCGGCGGATGCGCTGGCGTCGGAGGATCTCGACTCCACCCGGCCGAACGACGTACTCGGCCTGCTGGCGTTGACGAAACAGGTCCTTGACGGTGAGCGCGAGCACGACGCGAAGCTCGCGGAGCTGGCCGACCGGGCGGGCGAACTCGGCTACCTGGCGGCTGATCTGGCTCAGGAGCTCTCGTCGTACGCCGCCGATGTCGACACCGATCCGGCACGGCTGGCTGTGGTGAGCGAGCGACGGGCGTTGCTCACCAACCTGATTCGCAAGTACGGCGCTGAGCACGGCACGGTCGACGAGGTCATCGAATGGACCAAACGGTCGGCCGAGCGCCTCGCCGAACTCGACGGCAGCGACGAGCGCGTCGAGCAGTTGACGGCCGAGCTGGCCGAGCTGGACGCGAAACTCGCGGACCTGGGCCGGCAGATGCGGGAAGCACGGATCGAGGCGGCCGCACGGCTCGGCGTCGCGGTGTCCGAGGAGCTGACCGGGCTGGCGATGCCGCACGCGAAGCTGTCGGTCGAGGTGCACGAGGCCACGGCCGGACCGTTCGGGATCGACGAGGTCGAGTTCTGCTTCGCGGCGAACCCGGGGAGTCCGGCGCGCCCGCTGCAGAAGGCGGCGTCCGGCGGTGAGTTGTCGCGGGTGATGCTCGCGCTCGAGGTGATCCTGTCGGACACGCACCCCGTGCCCACTCTGGTGTTCGACGAGATCGACGCCGGGATCGGCGGCCGCGCGGCGGTCGAGGTCGGCAAGCGGCTGGCCCGGCTCGCGGAGAAGACCCAGGTGATCGTGGTGACGCACCTGCCGCAGGTCGCGGCGTTCGCGGACCGTCATGCCGTCGTGCTGAAGAGCGACGACGGATCCGTCACCACCAGCGGCCTGATCGCGCTCGACGACGACGCCCGGCTGAAGGAACTCTCCCGGATGATGGCCGGCCTGGAGAACTCCGACGCCGCGCAGGCGCACGCCGAGGAGCTGCTCGCACTGGCCGCCGAGCGGCACAAACCGCGCCGGAAGAGTCGTTCCAAAGGATGATTTTGACGCCCCGATTCACCCATAGTCACCGTTAATTCGATGCGTGAACAAGGGCCGGGCCGGGTAAATGGCCCGGGGAGGGGCTCTTGACATGGCAGGATGAGGGTGCGATGAAACTGCCCAGCCTGCGGAGAGCACGACCCACTGAACTACCCGGTGTCACCGGAGTGGTCCGGCTGGATCGACGTACCAAGAATCTCACCAAACGGCTCAAGCCGGGTGAGATCGCCATCATCGACCACGTCGACCTGGACCGCGTCAGCGCCGAGGCGCTGGTCGACTGCCGGGTCGCGGCGGTGGTGAACGTCGCCGACTCGATCAGCGGGCGGTACCCGAACCTCGGTCCGGAGATCCTGGTCGAGGCCGGCATCCCGCTCGTCGACGGCGTCGGCCGCGAGGTCTTCTCGATCCTGCACGAGGGCGAGCAGGTCCGGCTCGACGACGCCACGCTGTACCGCGGCCACGAGGCGGTCGCGAAGGGCATGGCCCAGGACAGCAAGTCGGTCGCGGAGCTGATGGACGACGCCCGCTCCGGGCTGTCCGCCCAGCTCGAGGCGTTCACCGCGAACACGCTCGAGTACCTGCGTCGCGAGAAGGACCTGCTGCTCGACGGTGTCGGCGTACCGGCGATCCACACGCCGATGGAGGGCAAGCACGTCCTGATCGTCGTCCGCGGGTACGACTACCGCGAGGACCTGGTCGCGTTGAAGCCCTACATCCGCGAGTACCGGCCGGTGCTGATCGGGGTCGACGGCGGTGCGGACGCGCTGGTCGAGAACGGGTTCGTCCCGGACCTGATCCTCGGCGACATGGACTCGGTGAAGGACGAGACCCTGAAATGCGGCGCCGAGGTGGTCGTGCACGCGTACCGTGACGGCCGTGCGCCGGGCGCCGAGCGGCTCGAGCGGCTCGGCGTGGAATCGATCGAGTTTCCGGCCACCGGCACCAGCGAGGACATCGCGATGCTGCTGGCCGACTCCAAGGGCGCCTCGCTGATCGTCGCGGTCGGCACCCACAACTCGCTGGTGGAGTTCCTCGACAAGGGGCGCCCCGGCATGGCGAGCACGTTCATCACCCGGTTGCGGGTCGGTGCCAAGCTGGTCGACGCCAAGGGCGTCTCCCGGCTGTACCGCAGCCGGGTCTCGACGTTCCAGGTGGTCGCCTTGATGGCGGCCGGCCTGTTCGCGGTCGGGGTGGCGATGGTCGCCATCGGGGCCGACGACGTCGTCTGGTCGATCCTGCGGGCGCGCTGGGGCGACTTCGTCTACTGGATCCGGGAGCTTTTCACGTGATCGACTTTCGCTACCACATCGTCTCGATCGTGGCGATCTTCTTCGCCCTGGGCGCCGGTGTGGTGCTCGGCGCCGGACCGCTGAAGAGCACCGGCAAGGATTTCGTCGCGAGCCAGGCCGAGAAGGACCGTCAGCAGCTGTCCGACGCCCGCGCCGAACTGGTGCAGCTGAAGGCGCTCGACAAGTACCGCGACGACTACGTCGCCAAGGTGACCGCCGGGATGACCACCGGCAAGCTGGCGAACAAGAAGATCGCGATCGTCACGATGCCCAACGCCGACAACGACCTGACGAACAGCGTGCAGGACGAGGTGGAGAAGGCCGGCGCCGTCGTGACCACGAAGGTCGCGCTGGACGCGAAGCTGTTCGACACCGGTCAGCGGCAGCTGGTCGAGTCGCTGGTCAACCAGTTGGTCACCGCCGACATGCAGATCCCGACGGACAGTACGACGTACCAGCGGGCCGGGCTGCTGCTGGCCCGCGGGATCGCGGCCAAGGAGGACGGCAAGACCGGCGACGCGGACTCGACCAAGGTGATCAGCGGGATGACCGGCGCGAAGCTGCTGTCGCTGAAGCCGTCGCAGATCAAGGACCGGGCGACGCTGGTCGTCGTGATCGCGGCGAAGCCGCCGACGCCGGTGCCGGACAACTCGACGTACAACGACAGTGTGGACTTCCTGGAGGGCCTGGACACCGGCAGCGCCGGCGTCGTGGTCGCGGGGACGCCGGAGACCGCGGCCGACGGCGGAATCGTCAAGGCCTTGCGGAGTGACTCCGAGGCCACCAAGATCGTTTCCTCGGTGGACGTGGCCGACATCCCCGCCGGACAGGCGACCGTCGTCTTCTCGCTGGTCGAGCAGGCGGAGGGCAAGGCGGGGCAGTACGGCGCGATCAACGCGAAGAACGGCGTCGCGCCGTCGGCCGTACAGACGAAGGACAACTGACGTGGGAATTCTGAGCGCCGCCATCGCGGCGGCCGCTACTGCCGGGCTCGAGCGTGCGGCGGAGAAGCTGCCGAAGGAGACTCGGCAGCCGTTCGAGCGCACCAACCACCGCGGTGAATCGGTGACGCTGCTCGAAGGTCCGGTGGCGGTGCTCGGTGCGCTCGCCGGCGTCGCGGTGTCCCGCGGCAGCGGCAAGGTGAAGGCTGCCGCACTGGTGGCCGGCACGGTGTCGGGCGCGGTCGGTGCGTACGACGACCTGCGCGGGACCACGCAGGCGAAGGGTTTCCGCGGTCATCTGAGCGCGTTGAAGCGCGGCGAGGTGACGAGCGGCGCGGTGAAGATCCTCGGGGTCGGCGCGGCCGGTCTCGCGGCCGCCGCGTTGCTGCCGCGGAAGTCGCGCGGCGTGAAGGCCGTCGCCGGGGTCGTTGCCGACGGCGCCTTGATCGCCGGTACGGCGAACCTCACCAACCTCCTCGACCTGCGACCGGGCCGCGCGCTCAAGGCCGTGACGGCCCTGAACGCACCGCTGGCCGTCGTGAACGGTCCGGCCGGTGCCGTCGTCGGCGCTGCCGCGGCGTCCGCCCCGTCGGACCTCGGTGAGCGCTCGATGCTGGGCGACTGCGGCGCGAACGGCCTCGGCGCCATCACCGGTACGGCGCTGGCCGCGTCGCTCCCGCGTCCGTTGAAGACGCTCGTGCTGGCGGCTGTCGTCGGACTCAACCTGGCCAGCGAGAAGGTCAGCTTCACCAAGGTCATCGCCGACACCCCGGTCCTCGACAAGATCGACCAGTGGGGCCGTCGACCCAGGTGAGCAGGCTCGCCCGCGCGGCCCTGGTTGTTGCGGCCGTCACGGTTCTGGCGCGGGTTGTCGGCTTCGGCCGGTGGTTGGTGTTCTCGAAAACTGTCGGCGCGGGCTGTTTGGCTGAGGCCTACACGACGGCCAATCAGCTGCCCAACATTCTCTTCGAAGTGGTCGCCGGTGGGGCGCTGGCGGGGGCGGTCATCCCCGTGCTGGCCGGGCCCGTCGCCCGCGGCGATCGGGCGGCGCAAGGGCGGATCATCGGGGCGTTGCTGTCCTGGTCGTTCGTGCTGCTGGCGCCGGTCGCCTTGCTGGCCTGGGTTCTGGCGGGGCAGTACACCGACGCGATGCTCGACCCCGGCGCCGACTGCGCGAGCTCCACGGCGACCGCGACCCGGATGCTGGCGATCTTCGTGCCGCAGGTCTTCGGGTACGCCGTGGCAGTGGTCGCGACCGCGGTTCTCCAGTCCCACAAGCGTTTCGCGGCCGGTGCGTGGGCGCCGCTGATCTCGAGCCTGGTGGTCGTCGGCACCTACTTCCTGTTCGCCAGCACGGCACCTGACGCGGATTCGGCCTCGCAAGGCGCCACTGATCTGCTGGCCTGGGGTACTACAGCCGGCGTCCTCGCACTAGCCCTCACAGTCCTCGTCCCGATGCTCTTGCTCCGCCTGCCGATCAGACCGACCCTCCGACTGGACCCGGGCGTCGGACCGGTGCTGCGGAAGCTCGCACTCGCCGGCCTGGCAGTACTGGTCGCGCAACAGCTCACCTTCGTCGTCACGACGTACCTGGCCAACCACCGTGGTGTGGCAGGCAGCATTGCCGTCTACACGTGGGCCAATGCGGTGTACCTGCTGCCGTACGCGGTGCTGGCCGTGCCGATCACCACAGCTGTGTTCCCGCGTCTGGCAGCAGCGTTCGAGGCAGGGGAGGGCTTCGACCGCTACGCCGCGGCGTCCACCCGCGCGGTGATGCTGGCCGGTGGCGCCGGTGCCGCACTGCTCGTCGGTACGGCGGTACCCGTCGCCAGGATCTTCGCGTACGACGACGGCGCGGTGCAGGAGGCCAAGGCGACCTCACTCGCCAATGGACTCGTCGCATTCGCACCAGCTGCCATCGGGTTCGCCGTACTCATGCATGTCGGCCGGGTGCTCTACGCCCGGCACTGCGGGCGCGAGGTGGCCGTAGTGACATCCGCGGCCTGGATACTCGTGGCTGTTGCCGGCGTGGTGCTCACGGCTCGCTGGGACGCAGTACCGGCGCTGTCCGCTGCGATGTCGATCGGCATGGTCGTCGGGGCAGTTGCACTGATCCTCGTCCTGCGTCGCGAGGCCGGACCCGCTGTACTGGCCGGAGTACCACGTGCCCACCTCACTGCACTGGCGGGCGCTGTGCTGGCCGGCGCGGCTGGCTGGGCGGTGGCACTGCCCGCAGGAGACGGTGGAGTCGGCAAAGCAGTGGCGTTCTCCGTCCTCTCCGGGCTCGCCGCCGTCGTCGTGTACGCCGTGGTCGTGCTTGCATTGGATCGCGCGGACGCCCGCGCACTCGTACGACGGGAGAAACCATGAGGATCGGGCTGCTGCTCGCGGAGTCGCGGGGCGGCATCGGGCAGCACGTTGCCTCGCTGGTGCCGCGGTTCGTGAGTGCGGGGCACGAGGTGGTGGTGTGCGCTCCTCCTGGCACGGCCGAGCACTTCGAGTTCGCTCCGGCGACCATCGTCTCCCAAGCGGCCGGGCTGCGTGACTGCGACGTCGTCCACGCGCACGGCTACCGCGCCGGCATGACCGCGCTACGGGACAGGTCCCGGCTGCGCCCCCTGGTCGTCACCTGGCACAACGCGGTGATCGCGCCAGGACCACGTGGCCTCGTGATGCGGATGGGGCAGCGGCTGGTTGCCAGAGGCGCCGACCTGACCTTGGGCGCGTCCAGCGACCTGGTGGACCTGGCCAAGAGCCTCGGCGCCCGCAACGCGCAGCTGGCACCTGTGGCCGCTCCGGCGATGCCACGGATCCGTGCACGGCGCGCCGACGTACGGCGGGAGCTGGGGATCGGCGAGCAACCCATGGTGCTCACCGTGGGGCGTCTGGCGCCGCAGAAGGACTACCCGACCTTGCTGTCCGTCGCTGCTCGTGTACACGAGTCGACTCCGGACGCGGTGTTCGTGGTCGTCGGCGACGGGCCGCTGCGGGACAACCTGCAGGCGCGGATCGACGCGGAGGAGCTGCCGGTCCGGCTGCTCGGTCATCGCAACGACGTGGCCGACCTGCTGGGTGCGGCCGATGTGTTTCTGCTCACATCGCACTGGGAGGCGCGCGCCCTGGTGCTGCAGGAGGCGATGCAGGTCGGCGTACCGGTCGTGGCCACCGCGGTCGGCGGCGTACCCGAGTTGGTCGGGGACAGCGCCGTACTGGCGTTTCCCGCTGACGCGGACGGGCTGGCGGACGGGGTGCGGGCTGTCCTGGCGGAGCCCGAGACCGCGAACGCTATGCGGACACGCGGCCGGGAGTTGGCGTCCAGATGGATGGACGAGGACGCGGTGGCAAAGAATCTGCTCGACATCTACGCGGGTCTCGTCGCGGCCGGTGGTTGACAAGAGGTAGGCTGGAGACCCGTGGACAGGGCTTCCAATTCGCAGCAGACCAAGCACGTATTCGTCACCGGTGGCGTGGCATCCAGTCTCGGTAAGGGACTGACGGCGTCCAGCCTCGGCAGTCTGCTGACGGCTCGGGGCATCCGCGTCACGATGCAGAAGCTGGATCCGTATCTCAACGTGGATCCCGGCACCATGAACCCGTTCCAGCACGGCGAGGTGTTCGTCACCAACGACGGCGCCGAGACCGACCTGGACATCGGCCACTACGAGCGTTTCCTCGACCGGGACCTCTCCCAGGTCGCGAACGTGACCACCGGCCAGATCTACTCGAGCGTGATCGCCAAGGAGCGCCGCGGCGAGTACCTGGGCGACACGGTCCAGGTGATCCCGCACATCACCAACGAGATCAAGGAACGGATGCTCGCGATGGCGGGCCCCGACGTGGACGTCGTACTGCACGAGATCGGCGGCACTGTGGGCGACATCGAGTCGCTGCCGTTCCTCGAGGCGGCCCGGCAGGTCCGGCACGACGTCGGCCGCGACAACGTGTTCTTCCTGCACATCTCGCTGGTGCCGTACATGGCACCCAGTGGTGAGCTGAAGACCAAGCCGACCCAGCACTCGGTCGCCGCGCTGCGGTCGATCGGTATCCAGCCGGACGCGATCGTGTGCCGCGCCGACCGGCCGATCCCGGACAGCGTGAAGCGCAAGATCTCGCTGATGTGCGACGTCGACGTCGAAGCGGTCGTGGCCGCGGTGGACGCGCCGTCGATCTACGACATCCCGAAGGTCGTACACGCCGAGGGCCTGGACGCGTACGTCGTCCGCCGGCTGAACCTGCAGTTCCGCGACGTGGACTGGACCCGGTGGGACGAGCTCCTCCGGGTCGTGCACCACCCGAAGGACGAGGTCACGGTCGCGCTGGTCGGCAAGTACATCGACCTGCCGGACGCGTACCTGTCGGTCGCCGAGGCGCTGCGTGCGGGCGGGTTCGACAACGACGCCCGGGTGAACCTGCGCTGGATCGCCTCCGACGAGTGCGCCACGCCCGAGGCCGCAGCCCGGCTGCTCGGCGACGTCGACGCGGTCTGCATCCCGGGCGGGTTCGGGGTGCGCGGGATCGAGGGCAAGATCGGCGCGATCCGGTACGCCCGTGAGCAGGGCATCCCGATCCTCGGGCTGTGCCTCGGCCTGCAGTGCATGGTGATCGAGGTGGCGCGTGACCTCGCCGGTCTCGACCAGGCGAACTCCAGCGAGTTCGACCCGGATGCGGAGCAGCCGGTGATCGCGACGATGGAGGAGCAGAAGCACATCGTCGACGGCTCCGGCGATCTGGGCGGCACGATGCGCCTCGGTCTGTACCCGGCGAACCTGGCCGACGGCTCGATCGTCCGCTCGCTGTACGGCGCCCCGTCGGTACAGGAGCGGCACCGGCACCGCTACGAGGTCAACAACGCGTACCGGGACAAGCTGGAGACCGCCGGGCTGGTGTTCAGCGGCCTGTCCCCGGACAACGAGCTGGTCGAGTTCATCGAGCTGGACCGCTCCGTGCACCCGTACTTCGTGGCCACGCAGGCGCACCCGGAGCTGCGGTCGCGGCCGACCAAGCCGCACCCGCTCTTCTCCGGGCTGGTTGCGGCCGCCATCGAGCGGCAGCGCGAGTCCCGGCTCCCGGTCGAGGACCCGAAGCCGGTGGCCAAGAAGACCGGTACTGAGAAGTCCGGTGCAGAGAAGGCCAAGGCTGAGACGGTCAAGGCGCGATGACCGACTACCCGGAGCTCCGGTTCGGCGCCGGGCTGGCGGATCGGCCCGAGCGCTGGCCGGTCTCCGCCTCGGAGACCGTGCACGAGACCGGCCGGGTGATCTCGGTACGCCGGGACACCATCGAACCGCCTGTCGGTGAGCAGTTCACGCGGGACGTCGTCGTACATCCCGGAGCTGTCGGCGTGGTCGCGCTCGACGAGAACAACCGGATGCTGCTCGTGCGTCAGTACCGGCACCCGGTCGGCCACAAGCTGCTCGAGGCGCCGGCCGGGCTGCTCGACGTCCAGGGGGAGCAGTACCGCCTGGGCGCCGAGCGTGAGCTGTGGGAGGAGACCGCGACCAAGGCCGCCGACTGGCGGATCCTCGTCGACGCGTTCACCTCACCCGGCCTGACGAACGAGGCGGTCCGGATCTTCCTGGCCCGCGACCTGTCACCGGCGCCGGAGTCGTTCGAGAGGGTGCACGAGGAAGCCGACATGGAAACCGTCTGGGCCCCTCTCGTCGACGTTGTCGGCGCCGCCCTCGCCGGCCACCTCCAGAACCCCATCCTCATCATGGGCGCCCTCGCCGCCTGGACCGCCCTCAACGGCCCCGGCTTCGAAACCCTCCGCCCGGCCGACGCCTCGTGGCCGGCGAAGGATCGCTGACCTGTTGAGACATCGTTACCCGCCCCCCGTGGAGAGTGGCCTGCCTGCTCGCTAGCGTCGCTGAGATGACCGACGGCGAGCGGACGGAGACCGGTTCATGAGCACGTGGCAGCCATCGCCCGGTGCGAAGAGAATCCTCGACAAGCTCGTGGTGAATGTCATCGACGGTGGCGAAGTGATGATCCATCACAACACGGCCGCTGTGTCGTTCGACCCGTCGGCCGGTCCTGTGGGGGCAGCACGAGACGACGGCTCGATGGTGTTCGACGACGCGGTCGGTCGTGCCTTCGAGACAGCCGCGGAGCGACCTCACTCGCTCACGACCGACGAGGTGACCGAGCTCAGGCACGCGATCCGGGCTGTCACCTTCACGGCGCTGGACAAGCGCCTCGAGGACCGTGCGACCGAAGCGGGCAGACCCCTCCAGATGCGACTTGATGCCGGCAACGCAGCGGATCGGTTCCTGAACGACGGGCTGCGGCACGCGGACTGGGCCATCAACGGCGACCGGATCTGCTACCGGCTCAATCCCGAGCTCGGCACGAGCCTTCGGCAGGTCCCGACGGATGAGCCTGAGCGTCCGGTCGCCCGGGACGCGGCGCTGGCGCTCGCCGCTCAGTACGCGCGGGCGCACGGTGACTGGCCCGACAACGCGGTCAGGAGCTTGCTCAAGGTGCCGCGGGAGCAGGTCTTCGAAAGTGTTGTCGACGCGAAACTGGCAGCGCACCTGCGGGAGAACTTCGAGCCGGCGCGGGACGCGTTGGCGGACCTGCGCGCGCGATTGACCGACGACATCCGCACCGAGTTCCAGCAACTCTCCCAGGAACCGCATCTCGAGACGTCCGAGGTCCAGAGGCGAGTGGCCGCAGTGTGCGAGCGCGTCGACGACTCGGCCCGGACCGTGAAGGAAACCCTCAACGCGGTGGCAGCGCAGCAATCCGTCCGGCCATCGGCCACCGGAGCGCGCAAATCCGCGGCAGAGCGGCCGCACAAGTGGACCAGTTTCGGTCGCTGACCCTGGAGCCGGGGACGTAGTCGGCGGTTCCGGAACTACGCGGAGGGGTTGACCGGCTGCGGTCGGTGCGGGTACTTGTTGCTGACAACGATGTCACCCATCCTTGAAGGTTGGTCCGCCCATGCGTCGTTCTGGTGTGTTTCGGCCTGCGCGTTTGCTGCTTGCCGGTGCTGTGCTCGTGGCTCTCGCTCCGCAAGCTCATGCCGTGCCCACGCCGGCGCCGCCCGGCTCCAGCGATCATCCGACGACGGCGACGCCGCCCGATCCGCTGGTTGCTGGTCTGCGCACGCCGGAGGCCGTCGGGAGTAGCCGGATCACCAGTAGTTCCTTGGATCCGACTGAGCAGGTGGATCCGTTGGTGGGTACGTCGAATGCGGGGAACGTGTTTCCGGGGGCCGTCGTACCGTTCGGGATGTTCTCGTTCAGTCCGGAGGCGAGTCGGGGGAATGCGTACCGGACGGCCGCTCCGGGCGGGTACTTGTACTCGGCGAGCAAGATTCGTGGGTTCAGCCTGACGCATATGAGCGGCACCGGGTGTGCGGGTGGATCGGGAGACATCCCGATCTTCCCGTTGGCGGGTGAGGTGACGAGTTCGCCGCAGAGTGATGCGAAGGACGAGCTCTACGCGTCGACGTACAGCCATGCGAACGAGGTCGCGAAGCCGGGGTACTACAAGGTCGGTCTGGACTCCGGGGTGACCGCGGAGTTGAGTGCGACCACACGGACCGGGTCGGCGGCGTTCACGTTCCCGGCGGACAAGGCCAAGACGTTGATGTTCCGTACGTCGAACTCCGAGGTCGGCTCCAGTGACGCGCAGGTCAGTATCGACGCGGCCCGTCGCACGGTCAGCGGGTCGGTGACGAGCGGGAACTTCTGCGGCTACCTGGCCGGCGTCGGGCGGCGCAGCTACTACACGCTGCACTTCGTCGCCGAGTTCGACCAGCCGTTCAGGAACCAGGGCACCTGGACCGACACCACGGTGACACCGGGCAGCACGAGCGCTCGCGGCGGTACGACGTACGGCGCCGATGGGTGGATGCCGCCGAACAAGGGATCCGGCGGGTACGTCGGGTTCGACAGCGACAAGGTGACGATGCGGATCGGCATCTCCTACGTGAGCACCGCCAACGCTCTGGCGAACCTGCGCGCCGAGAACCCGCGCGGTACGTCGGTCGCCGTCACGGCCGCGAAAGCCAAGCAGACGTGGCGAAAGCAGCTCCACCGGATCGAGATCACCGGCGGTACGACGGACCAGCGCACCATGTTCTACACCGCGCTGTACCACGCCCAGCTGCACCCGAACGTGTTCAGCGACGTCAACCGTCAGTACTGGGGTTTCGACCAGAAACCGCACTACCTCTCGCGCGGGCAGCAGGCGCAGTACGCGACGTTCTCCGGTTGGGACGTCTACCGGTCGCAACTGCAACTAGTTACATTGCTCGAGCCCGAGCGCGCCGGAGACATCGCGCAGTCGTTGTTGAACCAGGCCACGCAGAACGACGGCATCTGGGACCGATGGACGCACGCGTCCGGCAGTACGGCGGTGATGACCGGCGACCCGTCCGCACCAGCTGTGGCCGGCATCTACGCGTTCGGTGGTACGAACTTCGACGCCCGCGGCGCACTGCGCTCGCTGGTGAAGGCAGCGACCGTGCCGACCGCGAAGGACCTCAGCTCGGCCGGCAAGCCGGTCATGTCGATCGGGCAGCGCCCGTCGCTGGACAAGTACCTGGCGCTGCATTACATCCCCACGAAGTCCAACGCCTGGGGTGGTGCGGTCGAGACGCTCGAGGACGTGACTGACGACTTCGCCTTGGCTCAGCTCGCGCTCCGGCTGGCTCAGGGGACCAGCGACACATCGACGTACGAGAAGTTCCTCACCAGGTCGCAGTACTGGCAGAACGTGTTCAACCCGGCCAACGGCGGCTACATCCAGAACCGGGACGACAACGGCGCTTGGCCCGCTTTCACGCCGTCGACGTACGACGGGTTCGCCGAGGGGAGCAGTGCGCAGTACAGCTGGATGGTGCCGCACAACCGGGCCGGTCTGGTCGACGCGATGGGCGGTACGGACGCCGTGAACCAGCGGCTGGATGCGTTCTTCAAGAACCCGGACGGGACCTGGGCGCTGACCGGTGCGGGCGAACTGCACGCCGAGATGGACAACGAGCCGTCGATCAACACGCCCTGGATCTACAACTACACCGGCCGCCCGTACCAGACGCAAGAGACGTTGCGGCAGGCAATGAACCAGCTGTGGAACACCAGCACCGGTGGGATCCCGGGGAACGACGATCTCGGGGCGATGTCGTCCTGGTACGTGTGGACCGCCCTGGGCCTCTACCCGGACGTACCGAGCCGTGCGGAGCTCCAGGTCGCGGCACCCCTGTTCCCGCGGGCGGTGATCCACCGGGACGGCAAGACCATCCGGATCAACGCTCCGGGTGCGGATGCGCAGCACGTGCAGTCGTTGAAGGTGAACGGGAAGACCTCGACCAAGCCGTGGCTTCCGGAGTCGTTCGTGCAGCGTGGTGGGACGCTGGACTTCACACTCGGTATGACGCCCAACAAGACCTGGGGTGCGAAGGACGCACCGCCGTCCTGGCGGACCGGCGAGATCCCGTTCCAGACCTCTACCGACACCAGCCGCGTGGTAATCGCGCCTGGCACTACTAGTGCACCCGTAGCGCTGCAGGCTCACCGGCTGAGCGGTACGGCGCAGGATGTCAGCTACACGTTGAAAACACCTGCTGGTCTCACAGCGACACCTACTACCGGCACGTTCCACGTCGACAAGGTCGGTAGCGCGTCAGTGACGATCACGGCCGCCGCTGGTACGCCGGACGGCCGCTACCCCGTCACAGTGGAGATGAAGGCGGCTGACGGAACCGCCTTGCCACAGGTCGGTTTCACTGTGGTCGTGGGGCAACCGAACTCGTTCTTCGTACTACGTGAAGGCGTGGGCATCTCTGATGACAGCAGCGACCACACCGAGGCGGACTACGACGGCGGGGGCGTCAGCTACTCACGTCAGGCGCTGGCCGCAGCCGGTCTGACGGCAGGCGGCACAGGGACGGTCCAGGGCCTCAGCTTCACGTGGCCCGACGTACCCGCCGGCGACCCGGACAACGTGCCGGCCGACGGACAGCTGCTCAACCTGAACCTGCCCGCCGGTACGACGAAGCTGTCCTTCATCGGCAGCGCGGTCAACGGCAATCAGCAGACGACCGCGACGCTCAACTACGCGGACGGTACGACGTCGCAGATCGACCTGTCCTTCAGCGACTGGACCCTGGGCGGTGGCGGCGACACCCTCCACTACGGCAACGTGATCGTCGCAACCACGCCGTACCGCAACGAATCCGGCGGCGGAAAGGACAACGTCACCACGCACATCTTCGCCACGGCACCTGTGACGTTGACGCAGACCCCGGTCAGCATCACGCTGCCCGAGAATCGTGACCTACGACTCTTCACCGTTGCGGGAGGGAATTCTTGATGAGGAAGACCATCGCGATCGCAGTGCTGACAGTGCTGACAGGAGCTAGCCTGCTGGTCGGCACACAACCGGCCGACGCTGCCAGTACGCCGGGGAGCACCAAAGGACCATGCGGCTACACAGTGACGCCCGACGAGCCGCCTGCCCGTCCGGTGTCGCTACCGCCCGACCCGGAACCCACACCGGACAAGGGGATCGTCAAGGTCGTCGTCGCGACCAGCCAGGGACCGATGCTGCTGTCGCTGGACCGCGCGAAGGCGCCGTGCACGGTGCAGAGCTTTCTGCACCTGGCGAAGAGCCGGTTCTACGACTTCACCACCTGTCACCGGCTCACGCTGTACCCGACGCTGAAGGTGCTGCAGTGCGGTGACCCGAGCGGTACTGGCGAGGGCGGGCCGGGCTACTCGTACAAGGACGAACTGCCCACCGACCTGCCGAACTGGCCGGACGACCCGACCGGGACGCGGAAGGTGTACGCCCGCGGCACGCTGGCAATGGCGAACGCCGGCCCGAACACCAACGGGTCGCAGTTCTTCCTGGTCTTCGGGGACTCGCGGCTGCGGCCGGACTACACCGTTTTCGGTTCGGTCGACCGCCTCGGGCTCGCCACACTCGACCGGGTGGCGGCCGGCGGGATCGCACCGACGCCCGACGACCCGGCACCGGTCGACGGCCCGCCGGTGCGCAGGACCGACATCATCGTCGCGCGGTCACTCGGCTCCCGCTGAACCCACGGCCTCGCCGCCGTCCTCCGCGAGGGCGGCGGCGACCAGCCGGCTGTTCGCGGTGAATTCGCCGGCGGGGATCTTCGGGAGCATGTCGTCCCAGGCGGCGATCATCGCGCCGCGGAGTTGCATCATGCCGAGGGGGCGGGCGAGGAACCACAGGTGGAAGTGCTCGCTGCCGTCACCCCAGCGGCTGAAATGCGTCCGGCCGACGCTGTCGATGCTCTGGATCGCTTTCGCCACGCGCTGGATCATCGAGCCGAGGGTGGCGGTCAGCTCCGGAGGCAGATTGTCGAGGCGGTAGTGCTCGTGCGGCTCCAGGAGCGCGACCAGCGGCAGGCCGGTAGGCTCGAACACCTTCAGCGCCCACTGGTCGTCGCGCCAGATCACGGACCGGTCCGGATCCGCACATTTCAGGCACGGCGGGCCGCCGTCCTCGCCGCGTCGCGGTGGTTCGGGCAGCACGGGATCGGCCAGCGGCACGACCTGGAGGTCGCCTTCGAACGGGAAGAACGGTTCGCCGAGCAACGGTTCGGCCGACACGCGTTCGCCGTACGGAAGCCGCCGGTGGTAGTCGGAGGGCAGATCGGTCATGGACCGCACTCTGCCGGAGAATCGGGGCATGGAACAGAGTCGGATTGTTGCGGCGGAACTCGCCACGCTGCTGGATCTCGAACCGCACCCGGAGGGCGGGTGGTACCGGCAGACGTGGCGCTCGCCGGTCGAGTTCGAGCCAGCGGGGTATGACGGAACTCGTGCCAGCGCGACCGCCATCTACCTCCTACTCGCACCGGGGGAGGAGTCGCGATCGCACCGGGTGCGGTCGACGGAGCTCTGGCTGTGGCACTCGGGCGGGCCGTTGACGTTGGAGTACGACGATCAGACGGTCATCCTCGGTCCGGACGTGCGTGCCGGGCAGCGCCCGCAGGTGGTGATACCTGCGGGCGCGTGGCAGGCGGCCCGGCCCGTGGGTGACGAGGCGGTGCTGGTGTCGTGCATCGTGTCACCGGGCTTCGACTTCGCCGACTTCACGATGCGTTAGACCCTGGCTCTACATCTGCGGGACGATGCCCTCGCCTGCTGTGACCTCCGGGAGGTGTTCGCGGACCATGTAGCCGCCGGCGCAGGCGATCCACACAGCGGAGAGCAGCAACGGGATACCGGTCATCAGGAAGCCGCCGGCAACGAACGCGCCGTCGGAGGCGAACACACCGAACGAACCGGCGAACGACACCACGGCTGCCAGCAGCGCCAGATACCCGAGCCAGTTCGGCATCAGGTGCGTCCGCATCACACCCAGGCCGGCCGCGGCCAACGGCAGCGCCGCGGCGAAGCCGATCATCGTGGTCATCACCGAGGTGGTCTCGTACATCGCCATCGTCACTCCGGCGTCGCGGCCGTCGATACCGAAAGCGGTCGCACCGGTGAGCGCGGCGTTCACGAAGATCGCACCACCCACCAGCACCGAACCGGCGAGCAGTGCCAGGTGCACGTCACTGCGCTCGTCGCGCTCACGCATCGCCTCGGCGAACGCGGACGCGAACCAGATCACCAACCCGCCCGCTGCGGCCCACATCAGCGCGCTGGCCAGGATCATGCCGCGGTTGTCGCTCAGCCACGCCGTGATCGTGGTCTGGGAGTCGTCGACGGTCGGTGGATTGCCGGGCAGGAACCTGCCCAGGAGTGCCAGGACGACGAAGGCCAACCCGGCGAAGCCGCCCCAACGCAACTCGTGTCGCTCAGTCATGGGGAAACACCTCCAGTGTGCACACCACGAAATATGGTGCGTCTACTGCTGATATTCCTCCGCTCCGAGCGGCCGTCAAGAGGGGTGCCGTCCGGCGAACAGGCGCGTCGTCGGACGGCAGCGCACACCGCTACTGGAGAACGGTTGCCAACGCCTCGTATCCGGGCAGCAGATCGATGCCTTCATGGCCCAGTTGCTGGATCGCGACGTGGTCCGCGCCGGCGTCCAGATGGGCCTTCAGGCCGGCCGCGATCTCGACCGCGGAGCCGTGCAGCACCATCGCGTCGACGAGCCGGTCGCTGCCGCCGTCGGCGAAGTCGTCGTCGGTGAAACCGAGCCGCTCGAAGTTCGTCGTGTAGTTGCTCAGCTGCAGGTACGGCGCCAAGCGGTCGCGGGCCGTCGCGCGCGCGATCTCCGGATCGGTTTCGAGCACGACCATCTGCTCCGGTGCGAGCAGCGCCCCGCCGCCGAGGATCCGGCGCGCTTCCCGGGTGTGCTCCGCGGTGGTCAGGTAGGGGAGCGCTCCCGCCGCCCGCGCACCGGACAGTTGCAGCACCTTCGGCCCGAGCGCGGCCAGCGCCCGCCGGTCGGCCGGCACCTTCGCGTCGTCCAGTTCGTCGAGGTAACCGACGATCGTCCGGTACGGCGACTTGTACTCGCCGGTCGCCTCCCGGTGGCCGATCCCGACGCCGAGCAGGAAGCGCCCCGGGTGCTCCTCCTCCAACCGGTGGTACGACGCCGCGACGTCGGCCGCCGGCGATTTCCACATGTTGACGATGCTGGTGCCGACGGCAACGGAACTCGTTGCGGCCAGCAACACCTCGGCGTCGCGCAGATCGGCCTCGGGCGAGCTGCCCAGCCACAGCGTGCCGTACCCCGCCTGCTCCAGTCCGGCCGCGAGCTCCGGGCCGTAATGCTGGCCGCCGTGCCAGATCCCGTACCGTCCCAGTTCCATCGCCACTGCGTACTCCTTCTCGTCGGACGTCCCTCGGCGTGCAACCCGGGGCGGGCGGGCGCCATTCCACAGCATCCCCGACGGCTACGAATGCCCGTCAATGATCGTTGCCACGTCAGCCGGCCAAGTAGTTGAGAAGTGCATGAAACGACCGGTTCATTTTTGCCGGAATGCTTCCATTGGATTAATGCCGGGGCACTCGCAGAGTGTCGCGTGACGATCAGACCATCCGATCGGCTGGTATGAACCCCGCGGGCTTACACTCGGCAGCGACCTAGCGGCATACCCCTCAACCGCCGGGCCGCGGACACAACGACGTGAGCCGCACACCTGGAGCGTGAAAGAAGGGCGAGTTGTGAAGGTCGGAGTACCGAAAGAAGTCAAGAACCACGAGTACCGGGTGGCGATCACCCCGTCCGGTGTGCACGAGTTCGTGCGGAGCGGGCACGAGGTTCTGATCGAGCAGGGGGCGGGCAACGGTTCGCTGATCCCGGACGACGAGTTCATCGCCGCCGGGGCGCGGATCGTGCCAGAAGCGGACGATGTCTGGGCCGACGCGGAGCTGGTGCTCAAGGTGAAGGAGCCGGTGGCGGAGGAGTACCACCGGATGCGCAAGGACCAGGTGCTGTTCACCTACCTGCACCTTGCCGCGAGCCAGGACTGCACCGAGGCGCTGCTGAAGTCGGGTGTCACCGGAATCGCCTACGAGACAGTGCAACTGCCGGACGGCACTCTGCCGCTGCTGGCGCCGATGAGCGAGGTGGCGGGCCGGCTGGCGCCGCAGTCCGGGGCGTACCACCTGATGGCGCAGGGCGGCGGCCGTGGCGTGCTGCTCGGCGGCGTGTCCGGCGTACACCCGGCCCGTGTGGTCATCCTCGGTGCCGGTGTCTCCGGGATGAACGCTGCCGCAATCGCCCTCGGTATGCAGGCACAGGTGCAGCTGTTCGACCGCAACATCGCGCGGCTGCGGCTGGCCGACCAGATCTACCAGGGCCATCTGCTGACGATCGCGTCGAACGCGTTCGAGATCGAGAAGGCTGTTCTGGAAGCCGACCTGGTCATCGGCGCGGTGCTGGTCGTCGGTGCCAAGGCGCCGAAGCTGGTCACCAACGACATGGTCAGCCGGATGAAGCCGGGCAGCGTGCTCGTCGACATCGCGATCGACCAGGGCGGCTGCTTCGAGGACTCGCGTCCGACCACGCACGCCGACCCGGTCTACAAGGTCCACAACTCGCTGTTCTACTGCGTCGCGAACATGCCCGGTGCGGTGCCGAACACGTCGACGTACGCGCTCACCAACGTGACGCTGCCGTACGCGATCGAGTTGGCGAACCTCGGGTGGCGGGAGGCGCTGAAGCAGGACCACAGCCTGGCGCTCGGCCTGAACACGTTCGACGGGCACGTCACCTACGGTCCGGTCGCGGAGGCACACGACCTGTCGCAGCTGAAGCTCGACGAGGTGCTGGTCTGAGCAACATCTCTCGGGGCAACATCGCACGGGCGGTCAGCGCGTACCTCGACCACCTCACCGTCGAGCGCGGCCTGGCCGCCAACACGTTGGCGTCGTACCGGCGTGACCTACGCCGGTACGTCGGCTACCTCGCGGCCACGGAGATCGACGACCTCGGCCGGATCACGGAGGCTGTGGTCAGCGACTTCTTGATGCGATTGCGCGAGGGCGACGCCGACCACCCGCCACTGACCGCGTCCAGTGCGGGGCGGACCGTGGTGGCGGTCCGTGGCTTCCACAAGTTCTGTGTGCGCGAGGGACTGACCGCAGTGGACCCTGCGGCGGCGGTGAAGCCACCTGCGCCGCCGCAGCGGCTGCCCAAGGCCCTGTCTGTCGACGAGGTGACCAGGATCCTCTCGGCGGCCGCTGGGGCCGAGGCCGAGCCCGCTGTACTGGCAACACGGGATGCGGCGTTGCTGGAGTTCTTGTACGGCACTGGCGCCCGTATCTCGGAGGGCGTTGGGCTGGACGTCGACGACATCGATCTGGACGCCGGTGCGGTACTGCTGCGCGGTAAGGGCAGCAAGGAGCGGGTAGTACCTGTCGGCACCTACGCCCGTGAAGCGCTGTCGGCGTACCTGGTCCGTGGGCGCCCTGAGCTGGTGTCACGCGGTCGCGGCACCCCTGCGCTGTTCCTGAACGCCCGCGGCGGGCGTCTGTCCCGGCAGAGCGCTTGGACGGTACTGCGTCGTGCTGCCCAGCGGGCCGGGATCTCGAAGGAAATCTCCCCGCACACACTGCGGCACTCGTACGCGACACATCTGCTCGACGGCGGCGCCGACGTACGTGTGGTCCAGGAGTTGCTGGGACATGCGTCGGTGACGACGACGCAGGTCTACACGCTGGTGACGGTCGACAAGCTCCGCGAGGTCTACGCCACCTCACACCCGCGGGCGCTGTCCTCCTGAGGGCCACCCCGGTGCGCTGAGTCCGTGGACGGTGTGCGATCATCTCGTCACGGTCGGTGATCCGGGGAGGGTGATCGGCCGAGTTCGGAGCTTTGTCGACAAACAGCCCCACCCCGGTGCGGAGTGGCTGGTTGAGAGTGCTTGAATGCACGCTTACAGTCGCTGGGATCGCCCGTATCGGTTGAAAGGTTTGACGAGTCATGAACGAGTCGACATTCCCGGGCACCGAACACGTGATGGGCCACCTTCCGGGACACGTTTCCGCCCCGGAGCCGGTCCAGCCGATCAGCACGCCACCCAGCGAACCGCCCCGTCCGGCCCCCGCGCCGGCGCGCGCCCTGCCCGACAACTATGCGGAGATGCCGAAGCCGACGGCCAAGCTCACCGCGGAGGACCTTGCACCCGTGAACGACGCGAACGGCCCGAGGCACAGGATCGGGCCGACCGGCCGGCCGCTGCCGGACCTGCCGACGCCACAGCCCCCGACCAAGACCGGCCCGGCGCAGGTGATCGCGATGTGCAACCAGAAGGGCGGCGTGGGCAAGACCACCACCACGATCAACCTCGGCGCGGCGATCGCCGAGACCGGTCGCAAGGTGCTGCTGATCGACTTCGACCCGCAGGGGTCCGCCTCGATCGGTCTCGGCGTCCAGCCGCACGACCTCGAGCTGTCGGTCTACAACCTGCTGATGCAGCGCGACATCACCCCGGACGAGGTCATCCAGCCGACCCGGGTGGAGAACCTCGACCTGCTGCCGGCCAACATCGACCTGTCGGCGGCCGAGGTCCAGCTGGTCCAGGAGGTCGCCCGCGAGTACACGCTGCAGCGGGTGCTGGACCCGATCATCCCGTTGTACGACGTGATCCTGATCGACTGCGCGCCGTCGCTCGGCCTCCTCACCGTGAACGCGCTGACCGCGTCGAACGGCATCGTCGTACCGCTCGAGTGCGAGTTCTTCGCGCTCCGCGGCCTGGCGATGCTCACCGACACGATCGCCAAGGTGCAGGACCGGCTGAACCCCAAGCTGGAGATCGTCGGGATCCTCGGCACCATGTTCGACGGGCGCACGACGCACGCCCGGGAGGTCCTCGACCGGGTGGTCCAGGCCTTCGACGAGCGCGTCTTCCACACCGTCATCCGGCGTACCGTCAAGTTCCCCGAGACCACGGTCGTCGGCGAACCGATCACGACGTACGCGCCATCGTCCCAAGCGGCCACGCAGTACCGCGACCTTGCCAAGGAGGTGCTGGCGCGTTGTCCCGCCGGGTGAGCCTGCCAGGTGCCAGTGAACTCTTCGGGGGTGCGGCACCGAAACAGACCAGACCCGAGAAGCGCACCACCACCGACGGACCGTCCTCGACTGTGCGGTCCCGGACCGCGGTCGTCGACGACCGGAAGTCGAGTGGTCGGATCCGTCACGACACGAAGATCACCGTGTACGTGACGGAGGAGGAGCTGCTCGGCCTGGAACAGACCAGACTCGCGCTGCGCGCGGAGCACGGCCTGACGGCCGACCGGGGCCGGATCGTCCGCGAGGCGATCGACGTCCTGCTCGCCGACTTCGTCGACCACGGGCCGGACTCGGTGCTGGTACGGCGGCTGAAGGCGTCGGAGTGACCGTGTCCTCCTCGGACTCGTTGCCGTTGGACCTGGGCACCGACGCTGCCCCGGCTGTTGCCGAGGGCAAGGGGTTCAGTGTTCACCTGGTGAACTTCGAGGGGCCGTTCGACCTGCTCCTGCAGCTGATCTCGAAGCACAAGCTGGACATCACCGAGATCGCGCTATCGGTGATCACGGACGACTTCATCGCGCACATCAAGGCGCTGGGGTCGGAGTGGGACCTCGACCAGACGTCGGAGTTCCTGCTGATCGCGGCGACGCTTCTGGATCTGAAGGCGGCGCGGTTGCTGCCGAAGGGCGAGGTCGAGGACGACGAGGACCTCGCGCTGCTCGAGGCTCGGGATCTGTTGTTCGCGCGGTTGTTGCAGTACCGGGCGTTCAAGCAGATCGCCGCACTGGTGCAGGAGCGGATGGCGGTCGAGTCGCGCCGGTTCCCGCGGGCTGTGGGGGTGGAGCCGCGGTTCGCGGAGCTGCTGCCTGAGGTGTTGCTGGGGATTGACCCGGCCGGGTTGGCAGCGCTGGCAGCCAAGGCGATGGCGCCCAAGGACGACGTACCTCCTGGGGTTTCGCTTGCGCACCTGCACGCGCCGGCTGTCACTGTGCGGGAGCAGGCGGAGGTGATCGTCGACCGGTTGCGGCGGCAGCGGAGCGCTACGTTCCGGTCGCTGGTGGCTGACTCGCCGGACACTGTCACTACGGTGTGCCGGTTCCTGGCGTTGCTGGAGCTGTTCCGCGAGGCGGCCGTGACGTTCGACCAGGTCACGCCGTTGGGCGAGCTGACCATTCGGTGGACCGGGACCGACGAAGGTGAGATCGCCGTCAGCGACGAGTTCGACGAGGAACCGAAGCCCGCCGACGAGACCGGCGAGGCGCCGGTCGTCGAGGACGATACGCACTTCCTCGAACCCGGTGAGATTCTCACCGATGAGTCCGACATCCACGAACCCGCCCCAGACGAATCCGAGACGGCAAACCAGTGACCAACTCCCACGAGCCCTCCACTCCAGAGGACACAACGTCCACCGAGGCGCAGCCGTCCACCACCCCCGACCCGACGATCACCCCCGACGCGTCCACCACCTCCGATGCCGTGGAGCAGTCGGGAGTGTCGGACGAGGTGGTTGGGGAGGGTTTTGCCCCCGAATCGGCAGGTAACTCTCCCCAACCCGACGAGGCGGGTGGGGAGGACGAGGAGCATCTGCCGCCGGGGCAGACGGCGGTGCCCGTGGGGGACGAGGTTGTTGTCGACGACGAGACGATGCGGCGGGCGCTCGAGGCGATCCTGATGGTGACGGACGAGCCGTTGCCGGTGCTGACGTTGGCTCGTGCGGTCGGCCGGCCGACGGGTGATGTGGCTGCAGCGCTCGAGGAGCTGGCGGCGGAGTACACCGAGCAGGGGCGTGGATTCGACCTGCGTGAGGTGGGCGGCGGCTGGCGGTACTACACCCGCGCCGAAGCCGCGCCGTACGTCGAACGCTTCGTCCTCGACGGTCAGCAGGCGCGCCTCACGCAGGCCGCGCTCGAAACCCTCGCTGTGGTCGCCTACAAGCAACCGGTCAGCCGGGCGCGTGTCTCCGCGATTCGTGGGGTGAACGTGGACGGCGTGATGCGTACGCTCGTCGCCCGCGGTCTGGTGGAGGAGGCCGGCTCGGACACCGAGTCGCAGGCGACCCTGTACCGCACGACGACGTACTTCCTGGAACGCATGGGCATGCAGTCCCTCGACGACCTCCCCGAACTGGCCCCGTACCTCCCCGACATGGACGACATCGAGGACGAACTGGCCGCCCAGACCCTCCCACCCGCCCCCACCCCCGACCCGCAGCCATCAGCAGACGAGGCCGGTGAGGCTGAGGGGTCGGACGACGCCACAGCACCTTCCGCGGACAGCACCTTGGCCGAGGACGCCGTCGCGGAGGGCGCGGAGGTTGGTGCGGTTGAGGTGAGCGAGGAGCCTCCTGCGGGTGCGACGGACAGCGGCTCTGGCGAGGCAGCTGCGGACGGCGTGGACGTGGAGTCCGACGACGTGGACGCTGAAGAGGGTGTAGACGCGGACGCTGGGGATCTGGGTGTGGAGGCGGGGGTGCGGGATGGGGGATGACGGCGGGGTTCGGTTGCAGAAGGTTCTGGCTCGGGCGGGGGTCGCCTCGCGGCGGAACTCGGAGATCTTGATCGAGGAGGGGCGGGTCGAGGTCGACGGGCGGGTGGTGACGGAGTTCGGGGTCCGGGTGGATCCTGAGACGGCGGTGATCCGGGTCGACGGTGCGCGGATTCCGCCGGTGAGCGCGAACGTGTACCTCGTCCTCAACAAGCCCCGCGGCGTCGTGACCACGATGTCCGACCCGCAGGGGCGCCCGTGTATCGCCGACTTCGTGGAGGACCGGCCCGAGCGGTTGTTCCATATTGGTCGGCTCGACACCGACACCGAGGGTCTGCTGCTGCTCACGAACCACGGCGAGTTCGCACATCGCCTCGCGCACCCGTCGTACGAGGTCTCCAAGACGTACGTCGCCGAGATCGAGGGCAACGTCAAGCCCGTAGTACTGCGCGCGATCCTGGACGGTGTCGAGCTCGAGGACGGCCCGGCCCGCGCGGACACGGTGAAGATCGTCTCGACGGTGCCCGGCCGCACCCTCGTGGAGATGTCACTCCACGAGGGCCGCAACCGGATCGTCCGCCGGATGTTCGACGCGGTCGGTCACCCGGTGAAGCGGCTGACCCGTACCGCGATCGGTCCGGTCCGCCGCGGCAACCTCCACACCGGAGAGCTCCGCGAACTCGACCCACCCGAGCTAGGCCAACTCCTCGACCTCGTAGACCTCTGACCGGGGCCGGGTCTACTCGCCGAACAGTTGCTCGTAGGCCTGGTTGTCCTGGAAGAGCCGGGAGTACGCCACTTCGCTGAACGTGCGCGGCACCTTGCCGAACGCCTTGATCACGGTCGCCGTCCCGTTGGCGTGCCCGAACTCGTACAGGTACGGCGCCCCGGTCTCCTTGTCGACGCCCACCACGATCGTCTTCTCGCCGCAGCTGTTCGCGACCAGCGCCTCGAACCCTTGCCAGGTGGATCGCCGCACGACCTTCACCACCGGCTTGCCGGTCAGCGGGATCCGGATCGTGTAGAGCGCCCCCGCGCGCGTGCTGGCGAGGAACGTGTCGTACGCCGCGGTCTGGCTGATCAGCGTCATCGTCTTGACCGCGCTGAACCCGGCGTACGACGTCTTCCGGCTGAACGACGTACCGTCGACGACGTTCCAGCGCACGATGTTGTCGCCCAGGACGGCGTACATGTTCTGGCGGACCAGTGTGCTGTCGCGGTTGAACCGGGAGCTCTCGAGGTAGCGGACATCGCCCCAGCCGCCGCCGATCGGGGTTCGCTTCACGGTGGACGGATCGACCTCGCTGGGGAACCCGTTCGCCGTGTAGGTCAGCAGGTTCAGGGTGGACCCGAGGACGACGTACTGCCGCCGGCCCTCACCCGTCTGCTCGGCGTTCGTCTGTGTGCCGATCCCACTGGCGACCCGGAGCTGGTTGTCCGGCAGCAGGTCCTTGCCGCCCCACGTGCTCGGGCTGGCGCCCGGCGGACTCACTCCGTACAGACCCCGCACGATGAGGTCCCCTCCGCTGGTGGTCGAGCCCAGCACCAGCTGACAGAACGGCACAGCTGCCGCGTCAGTAGTACTTGCTGTGGCGGGCGCTGCCTGAACCAGTGCCCCGGCAGCCATCGCCAGCCCCAGGAACCCTGCAGCACGCTTCCTGATCATCTCGCTCACTCTCCGTACAGTAGGACGTTGGATTCTGCACTGCCGGGGTAGTGGCGGAAGTACGTCTTGTCCTCAGGTGCGGCGAGCTGGTCGCCCACCTGTCCCAGACCCTTGATGACGGTGGCGGTGCCGTTGGCGTGGCCGACGGCGTACAGGTAGCCGCGCCGCGTGTCCTTGTCGATGGCAAGCAGCAGCGTGCTCTGGTTGCCGCACTTCTCGGCGATGAGCGTCTCGAACCCCTGCCACGTCGACGCACGCACCTTCTTCACAACCGGTGCGCCGCTCACTGGGATGCGGATCGTGTACAGCGCTCCGCCACGGGTGTTGGCGAGGAACGTGTCGTAGCCGCGGGTCTGACTGATCAGTGTCATCGTCTTCACCGCCGAGAACCCGCTGTACGTCGCTTTGTTGCGCCAGACGGACCCCTCCACGGTCCAGCGCGTGACGACGTCGCCCTGCAACGCATATGCATTCCTACGCGTCGTAGGACCGTAATAGGTCGACTGCTCCAGGTACGTCTGGTGGATCCAGCCACCGCCCACCCTGGTCTTCTGGACCGAGTCAGGGTCGAGCTGACCGTTGGCGGTGGCGTAGCTGAACCGGTAGAGGTCCGTCCCCATCACCACGTACCCCCGGTCCAGCATGGCGGCCGGCGGATCCGGCTCCCAGCCGACGGACGTCGCGAGCCGAACCGAGTCGACCGGGAACAACGCCTTCGGCCCGATGCTGGGCGGTGACGCCGTCACGGGCGCGGTCGCGGTGATCCGCTGGAACTTGTGGTCGCCCTGCACGGTCACCGTGCCCAGCGTCATCGAACAGGCCGCGCTCGCCTGCCCCGCCGCAGCCTGTACCGGTACCGGCACCAGCGCTGCCGCCGTCATCGCCGCGCCCAGCGCACCCGCGGCGATCCGCCTTCTGATCATGCAGCCCCCTTCGAGGAGTCGTGTCATCCACCTCGATGCCGACTATCCCGAAAAGGTTAGGGACCGGTCGAAGAACTCCCGGACCAATCGCCGTACGGCGGGTACGCCGCAGCGCGACGTACCGACCAGCTTGGCTCGCGCGGCAGCCGTCATCAGGCCGGCGGACTGCAGTTGCGGCGCGAACGCGGCGTAGTCCGTCCAGATCCAGTGGTTCGCGTCGGACAGCTGCACCCGCCGTACCGGACCGCCGTGTGAGAGCACAGCTGACCAGGTGCGGTCGAAACGCTCGTCCCGGAACCCGTCTGTCCCAGCGAGCAGGAGCGGCTTGCGCGTGCCGTGCCGAGCGATTGGGTAGAGCTCACCGTCCAGCGTGTCCAGGTAGCCCTCCAGGTTGGCGGCGGCACGGACCCGCGGGTGCTCCAGCGACACTGCGGCCGTTGCACCTCCAGCTGAGTGCCCGTAGACACCAACACGCCGCAGGTCGATCGACTCATGCAGATCCGACAGGTGGTTCAGCACGAACCGCATGTCGGCGAAACGCGTGTCCATCATCAGCCGCGACTGCACTGGGTCCGTCTGCACGTCCGGACCGATCTCGATGACCCGTAGCCGCCCGTCCGGGAACACAACCTCACTCGCCTCACCCGGGTGGTCCACTGTGAGTACGACGTACCCGTGGCTGGCGAGCTCTTCCGCCACGGAGGTGCC
Source organism: Kribbella sp. VKM Ac-2566 (assembly GCF_004366005.1). NCBI lineage: Bacteria > Bacillati > Actinomycetota > Actinomycetes > Propionibacteriales > Kribbellaceae > Kribbella > Kribbella sp. VKM Ac-2566. The sequence goes on from NZ_SODT01000014.1 coordinate 35,851, forward strand.
GATGGTCCGTGGGTCTGCACCACCTGGGCTGTAGAGCAGCGTGGGCCGCCGTCCGGGCAGTGCCGGTATGTCGACGTACGAGTGGGTCAGGATGGCGGCCCAGTTCACTCCACTGGTCGGCAGCTCTGGATGCAGCACGCCGGCGTCCAGACCCTTGAAGACCTCTGCAGCGGCCGGTGCGAGCTGTGGTGCCCGTTGGTACCCGCGCACGACGGTGGCGGGATAGAAGACCGTCAGAGCGAGCTCACGGGTGGGTGAGCCGTTCCACGGGTCGGAGCGGTCCGGGTCGACCAGGGCACGGGTCGTCGTACCGACGTGCCAATTGCCGGTGGGAGCGGGCAGACGGAGTGTCAGGTCGGTGGCCGCGGACGCTGAGAGTGGGAGTGCACCTGTCAGAGCGGAGGCGGCGGTGGCGGTGAGGAAGGTTCGTCGTCTCATGCCGACGACGTTGGCACGATAGAAACCGCAGGTCGGCTGAGCCATCGGCATCTCCACCCGGACTTCCAGCCCCGGGTGGAGATGCCAGTGATGATCAGGCGCCGGTCAGCTGGGTGCCGGCCGTGTAGTAGCGGAAGTACGAGTCTGCGGCCGGGAAGGTGGTCGGGACCTTGCCGAGACCCTTGATGACCGTAGCGGCCCCGTTGGCGTGGCTGACGGCGTACAGGTAACCCGCACCGGTGTCCCTGTCGATGCCGAGCAGCAGGGTGCCGTAGTTGCCGCACTTCTCGGCGATGAGTGTCTCGAAGCTCTGCCAGGTCGAGGTGCGGATCTTCGTCACCACCGGCTTCCCGGAGCCCGTGGGCACCTGGACCGTGTAGAGCGCGCCACCGTTCGTCGTCGCCAGGAACGTGTCGTACGCACGGCCTTGACCGATCAGCGTCATCGTCTTGACCGAGCCGAAGCCGCCGAAGGTGGTGTAGTACTTCCAGCCGCTCGGAGTGACCGTCCAGCGAGCAATCAGGCCGTCGGTGAACTGATTGATCAGCGAGTAGACGTTGGACCGGCTGAAGCCGGCCACGGAGTACCGGCTGAGCTCGACGTACTTGTGCAGCTCGTCCCAGCCTCCACCGACCAGGGTCTGCTTGACGGTGCCCGGTACGACGGAGGTTCCGGTGCCGTCGGTGATGTAGCTGGTGCCGTACATACGCGCCCCGAGAGCTACCAGGCCGGTGCGCTGCTCGCCGGCCGGTACCACCAGTTCGGTGCGCACCGAGGTGGGCAGATGCGCCTGCCCGTCCGGGTAAAGGTTCATCGGGCCCAGCCGCCGGACACTGGCGGAAGGGGCTGCGGTGATGGTCTGCAGAGTGTGGTCGCCACCTGGGGTAACCGAGCCCAGTCGCAGCGAGCAGGCAGCGGCCGTGCCGGCTGGTGCGGCCGTGGCCGGTGCGGTGCCTCCCACGGTCATCAGGGTGCCCGCAGCGAGCGCCCCGGTGGCGATCGCACCGAGCGCGCGCCTGTTCTTCTTCATATCGTTTTCGCCCTTCTCAGTCTGGTCGGAGATGGTGCCTCCGAGTGATCGATGCGGGCGGACGCCCCATTGTTGCGGGCATCAAAGGGATAACGCCGTACGACGGCGCGCCTGAGACATCACCCGGTTGTCGGAAGTGCGCCGTAGTGTGGGTGATGTGAACCGGCGAATCTTCGGTCTGGAGAACGAGTACGGCGTCACCTGTACGTTCCGCGGGCAGCGGCGACTGACCCCGGACGAGGTGGCGCGGTACCTGTTTCGGCGGGTCGTGTCCTGGGGACGGAGCAGCAACGTCTTCCTCCGCAACGGGGCGCGGCTCTACCTCGACGTGGGCTCCCACCCGGAGTACGCGACCGGGGAGTGCGATTCGGTCACCGACCTGATCGCGCACGACAAGGCCGGCGAGCGGATCCTCGAAGGCCTGCTGGTGGACGCGCAGAAGCGGCTGCACGACGAAGGCATCTTCGGCGACGTCTACCTGTTCAAGAACAACACCGACTCGGCCGGCAACAGCTACGGCTGCCACGAGAACTACCTGGTCAGCAGGCACGGCGACTTCGCCAAGCTGGCCGACGTGCTGATCCCGTTCCTGGTCACCCGGCAGCTGATCTGCGGCGCCGGCAAGGTGCTGCAGACGCCGCGCGGCGCGGTGTATTCCGTGTCGCAGCGCGCGGAGCACATCTGGGAAGGGGTCTCCAGCGCGACCACCCGGTCCCGGCCGATCATCAACACCCGCGACGAGCCGCACGCGGACGCCGAGCGGTTCCGCCGGTTGCACGTGATCGTCGGCGACTCGAACATGTCCGAGACCACGATGCTGCTCAAGGTGGCCAGCACCGACCTGGTGCTGCGGATGATCGAGGCCGGCATCGTGATGCGTGACCTGACCCTGGACAACCCGATCCGGGCGATCCGCGAGATCAGCCACGACATGTCCGGCCGCCGCGAGGTGCGGCTGGCGAACGGCCGCGAGGCGAGCGCCCTCGACATCCAGACGGAGTACCTGACCAAGGCGCGCGACTTCGTCGACCGCCGGGAGCTGGGGACGCCGGCTGTCGAGCGGGCCCTGTCGTTGTGGGAGCGGACGCTGAAGGCGATCGAGTCCGGCGACCTGTCCGGGATCGAGCGCGAGATCGACTGGGTGATCAAGTACCGGCTGATCGAGCGGTACCGGTCGCAGAACAACCTCGGTCTGGCCAGCCCGCGGGTGGCGCAGCTCGACCTGGCGTACCACGACATCCACCGACCGCGCGGGTTGTACTACCTGCTCGAGCGCCGGGGAGCGGTCGCCCGGGTCGTCGACGACCTGCGGGTCTTCGAGGCCAAGTCGGTGCCGCCGCAGACCACCCGGGCACGGCTGCGCGGCGAGTTCATCAAGCGCGCCCAGGAGCGGCGGCGGGACTTCACCGTCGACTGGGTGCACCTGAAGCTCAACGACCAGGCGCAACGGACGGTGTTGTGCAAAGACCCCTTCAAGTCCCACGACGAACGCGTCGAGAAGCTCATCGCCAGCATGTAGAAGAAAGAAAAGCTGGGGTGGGCGCCCACGACGAGCGCGTCGAGAAGCTCATCGCCAGCATGTAGGTCCTGGCTAAATAGCATGCTTGGTCGCTGTGCGCTGCTTAGAAAGGGCGCATGGCGATTGACATCAGGCCTGTGACCCAGGCCGAGACCAAGGAGTACCTGCGGGTGCTGCCGTATGTGAACGGCTTCCCGCAGGAGGAGCCTGAGCCGTCTGCCTGGTACGCCGGTAGCGCAGCCTGGCCACCACAGGTCCCGAAGACGGCGGACGAGCTGGAGCGGGACGCCCAGGATCTCCTGACGGACTGGTTCCGGCCACAGGCGGCGTTCGTCGACGGCAAGATCGCAGGTGCGTCGGCGATCGTCTCGGTGCAGGTCACCGTCCCCGGCGGACAACAGGTAGCCCTTGGCGGCGTCACATCAACCGCGGTGCTGCCGACGTACCGGCGGCGTGGACTGCTGCGGAAGATCATGTCGGCGATGCTGGACGACTGCCGCGAGCGCGGTGAGTTCCTGGCCGGGCTGAGCGCGAGCGAGGCGACCATCTACGGGCGCTACGGGTTCTCGCCCGCGACGTTCCAGCACCGATGGGAGGTACGCCGTACCGATGTCGCCTTCCGCTCAGAGTTCGCGGACCCGGGTTCACTCGACCTGGTGGACGGAGCGGAGGCCGCGAAGGCGTGGCCGGTACTGCACGAGCAGGTGCGCGCAGAGCGGGTCGGAGAGATCAGCCCGCTGCCGGGCAAGTGGGACGGGCTCGCAGGCGGTGGGTTGCCCGCTGACGGGTCCGGGCCGGCGCATCACCTCCTGCATCGCGGCGCGACCGGGGCGGTGGACGGTGCTGCGATCTTCCGGTTGCCGTGGTCACCGGACCCGGAGCAGGCCGGCGTACTGCAGGTCGAGGCGATCGAGGCCCTGACGTCGGATGCGTACCGTGCGTTGTGGGGATTGCTGCTGGACTTCGACCTCACGAAGCGCGTCGTGGCCGCGAGGCGACCGGTCGACGAGCCGCTGCGGTGGATGCTGACCAACCCGCGAGCGCTCAAGCTCACCCGGACCCGGGACAACCTCTGGCTGCGCGTTCTCGACGTACGGCGTGCTCTCGAAGCTCGCACCTATGCAGCGACCGATTCACTCGTGTTAGACGTCTCCGACGACCTGTACGGCGCCGGTCGTTGGAGGCTGGACGCAGCACCGGACGGAGCCGTCTGCACCGCAGTCAACGCGGAACCGGACCTCAGCCTGAGCGTGAACGAGCTGGGCTCGCTGTACCTCGGCGGAGTCCGCGCAAGCGAGCTCTCGTACGCCGGACGCATCGTACAGCGCACGCCCGGCGCAGTGTCACGTCTGGACGCGCTGCTGCGCCCGGACCGTGCTCCGCACAACGCTGTCGGTTTCTGAGTCGCTGTGACTGTACGTGGTGTGACGCAACGGTGACGCACGCGCCCGATCACCCAGTTGAGTCCGCAAGCTAGGGTGGTCCGCGTTGTTGACCGGAGGCAATCGGCGCACTAGGCGCCGGGATGGTTCGAGGTGCTGGTTTCGTGCGCAAGTTGTTGAGTTTCGTCGTAGTCGCGGCGCTGGGGGCGTCCCTGGTCGCGTGTGGCGACAACGGATTCGGGGCCGGCGGTATCAAGGTGACCTCGGACTTCGGGCAGAAGCCGACCATCACCCACCGCGACGGCGACCCGGAGAAGCAGCTGGTGACCGAGGTCCTCAAGGAGGGCGACGGTCCCGAGGTGAAGAAGGGCGAGCTGCTCACCGCGAACTACCTCGGCCAGATCTGGCGCGACGGCAAGGTCTTCGACAACTCCTACGACCGCGGAGCGCCGTCGTCGTTCCCGATCGGCGTCGGCGGCGTCATCTCGGGCTGGGACGAGGGCCTGGTCGGCAAGAAGATCGGCAGCCGCGTGCTGATGTCGATCCCGTCCGACAAGGGCTACAAGTCCGAGGGCAACGAGAAGGCCGGGATCAAGGGCGACGACACGCTGATCTTCGTCGTCGACCTGGTCGCCGCGGCCGGCAACGACACCCAGCTGAACGCCGACCCGGTCACCCCGTCGGCACCGACCAAGATCAAGGTCTCCGGCCCGTTGAACGCCGCGCCGACCGTGACGGTTCCGGCCGGCACCAAGCCGCCGGCGAAGCCGGGCAAGCCGGTCGTGTTCGCGCAGGGCAAGGGCAAGCCGATCGAGAAGGGCGACCAGCTGGTCGGCCGGTTCGTCATCTACGACTACACCGGCAAGAAGCAGGCCAGCACCTGGGACGCTCAGCCCGCGACCGCGCAGAGCCCCGCGCAGCCGGCCGCGCCGACCGACCAGCTCCCGACGGTCGGCGGCGCCCAACCCGGCCCGCTGGACGGGTTCGCCGGAATCCCGGTCGGCAGCCGCGTGCTGGTCGAGCTCCCCGCCTCCAAGGACCAGGCAGGCAAGGCCGTCAACGCATTCGCCGTGATCGACGTCCTCAACGCCTTCCCGGCCCCGAAGCAGACCGGCCAGTAGTCGCAGCCTGAACCTCGAAGGACCGGCTCCCCATCTCGGGAGGCCGGTCCTTCGGCGTTTCAGCGGGTACGCCGGACCGGGCGGCCGCTGAACCACCGGTTGGCGTCGGTGTGGAAACTGAGGACGATCGCCGTGATCACCGCGGTGACGTGAACGCAGCGGATCGCGCCGAACGCGATGAAGGACGCCGACCAGTCGAGCGCGCCGAAGTCGCCGTCGCGGAAGAACCAGCCGACCGGCCCCACCGCCAGCGAGGCGATGCCGACGGTGCCGAGCAGGACGGTGAGCAGCCAGCGGGACCAGCGGACACCCGGGCGGAAGTAGCGGTCGATGACCACGAACAGGCCGCCGTACACGATCGCGCGGAAGGCGATCTGGACGAGCAGGCCGAGGACGGAGGAGCCGTCGGCGATCGCGCCGGCAACTCCGAGCACGGACTCGGCGATACCGGCACCGACGGCTGTGAACCACAGGGTCGTCGCGCCCCGGACCGCCAGCGGCGGTTGGGGACGGGCGACGTCGTGAATCGTGAGAGCGCGGTGCTTGGTGCTGTTCATACCACCAACTGTCGCCGCGGGAGCCCGTCCGGTCAGGAGTACTGCGACCCCACTCCAGGTGGTGGTACATCCACCAGACGCGCGGCGTGCCGGCCTGCGGCGGCGGCGGCCTCGAAGTAGGCACGGTCCTCGTCCAGGGCGCGGCCCATGGTCGACAGCTTGATGGGGGCCGCCTGTAGTGCGTCGTACAGCCCGTCGACCCCTACACGCACCACGCGGTGCCGTGCCTTCAACGGCTCAGCAGCGTCCCGTACGGCGTCACCGAAGTCGCCGGAGAGATCCGGTACGACGACGTCGGCCGGCTGGAGCGCCACGCGACCGTACGCGGTGAGGCTGTGGTGGGAGATGCCGCGGTGGCGTGGACGCGGATCCGCCTCCGAGATCCGCAGCGAGGCGACGGCCCGGCCGCCCAGTGTGCCGATTGCGTTGACCGCCTCACCCGACTGCACGCCGGAGAACCCCCAGCGAGTACCTGTGCCCAGGTTGCCCGGGCCCTGAGTGATGACGACCAGCTCCGCGGCGAGGACCTGTACGGCGGTCAACAGCCCGGTGTGGACAGTCACCGCCTCGCGGTCACCGCCATACGCCTGGCCGACCGTCACGGTGCCGCTGAGCCAACCGGCGTCGCGCAGGGTCGCGACACTCCGCGAGAACGCCAGCGGCAGCGCACCGCCGTCCGTCATCACGTAGACCACGCGTGTGGTCGGCCGCGCCTCGTACACACCTGCCAGCACGGCCGGGAGGGCGGAGTGCAGATCCGCGACCACTACCGGCGTACCGAAGAGGTCGTCTGCGTCCCGCAGTACGTCGTGATCGGGGGAGTCCTGCTCGTCCGCACCCAGCACCATCGCCTGCAGTGGCGTGTACCGCGCCTTCACCAGGTGCCCGCGCTCCGGTGGATCCTCCGGCAGCCGGTCCGGTACGGCGACCACCAGCGCGTACCCACCTGTGCCCAGACCACGGTCCAGCGCGCCTACGTTGAGCAGCACGCGGTCACCGGCTACCGGCGTACCGACCAGGTCCGGGTAGGCCAGCGCGCGCACAGGCTGCTCGCCGACCATCACTGTCAGTTCCAGCGCACCGGCCCAGCTCCGCCCGACCTGCGCCACCACACCGTCCCGCCACCGAATCACAGCCCGACACTACTGGGTCGAACCGGTGTTCGAAGTTCTGGTGCGGAAAGGCGGGTTTTGGACGCCCCGAGGCCGTAAGGTGGTCGGGTGTCGGCGCGGAAGAGTGAGCGACTGCTCAACGTGGTCATCTGCCTCCTGGTCGCGCGCACCTATGTGACCAAGGAGCGGATCCGCGAGGTCGTCGAGGGGTACGCGGGACAGACCGACGACGCCTTCGAGAAGATGTTCGAGCGCGACAAGGACGAGTTGCGCGATCTCGGCATCCCGATCGAGATGGGCACGATCGACAAGTTCTTCTCCGACGACGTCGGCTACCGGATCCGCCGGGACGTCTTCGAGCTGCCCGAAGTGCACCTGGAGCCGGACGAGGCCGCCGTCCTCGGCGTGGCCGCGCGGGTCTGGCAGCACGCCGGTCTGTCCGAGGCGACCACGTCGGCGGTGCTGAAGCTGAAGGCGGCAGGGATCCAGACCGACCAGTCGGCGCTGAGCGCGATCGAGCCGCACGTCGGGGCGTCGGAGCCGGCCTTCGACCCGCTGTGGGCCGCTGTCGTGGCTCGGCAGGCGGTGCGGTTCCAGCACCTGCGCAGCGGCGCATCCGAGCCGACCACGCGGACACTCGAGCCGTGGGGGATCGTCTCCTGGCACGGCCGCTGGTACGTCGTCGGACGGGACCGCGATCGCGAGGCGACCCGGATGTTCCGGATGTCCCGGATCGGCGGGGACGTGAAGACAGTGGGGGAGCCGGGTGCGTTCACCGTGCCCGAGGGGACGGACCTGCGGTCGCTGGTGACCGAGCTGGCCCCGCCGCGGCCGACCTCGGAGGCGAAGGTGCGAGCGCGGACCGGGTCGTGTGTGAGCCTGCGGCGCCGCGCGAACGCCATCGAGCCGTACGAGGAGGGCTGGGACCTGCTGCACGTCCCGTACGCCGACTCGTCGGTGCTGGCCGAGGAGATCGCGTCGTACGGACCTGACGCGGTCGTCGAGGGACCAGGCGACGTACTGGACGGCGTGCTCTGGCGGCTGCGGACGGTGGCCGGGGCATGAGCAATGCACGTGACCAGGTGCAGCGGTTGCTGGCGCTGGTGCCGTACCTGCGGGAGAACGACGGTGCTCGCGTCGACGACGTCGCCAAGGAGTTCGGCGTACGGCCGAAGCAGATCATCGCGGACCTGAAGGTGCTGTGGTTCTGCGGACTGCCGGGTGCGCAGATGGGCGATCTGATCGAGATCGACATCGAGGCGGCCGAGGGCGACGGGGTCATCCACATCAACAACGCGGACTACCTCGCGCGGCCGCTGCGATTGGCCGCGGCGGAGGCGCTGGCGCTGCTGACCGCCCTGCGGACGCTGCGCGAGGTGACCGGTGGTCCGGACCGGGACGCCGTCGACCGCGCGATCGCGAAGCTGGAGCGGGCCGCCGGCGAGGCCGCGGCGGCGAGTGAGGGTGCGGCCGCGCACGTTCACGTCGAGCCGGCCGCACCGGAGATCGCCGAGATCGTCAACCGCGCGCTGGCCACGAAGCGGCGGTTGCATCTGACGTACGACGTACCGTCGCGGGACGAGACGACCGAGCGCGATGTGGACCCGATGCGGCTCGTCGTGTCGGAGGGACGCACGTACCTGGAGGCCTGGTGCCGCCTGGCCGAGGACGTGCGGCTGTTCCGCCTGGACCGGATCGCTGCGGTCAAGCTGCTCGACCTCCCGAGCGAGCCGCCGCCGGAGGCGACGCCGCGAGACCTGTCCAACGGGATGTTCCAGCCGTCGGAGCGCGACCTGCTGGCGACCCTGAGACTCGCTCCGCCGGCCCGCTGGGTCGCGGAGTACTACCCGAACGAGTCCGTCGAAGAGGGCCCCGAGAACTCCCTCATCGTCAAACTCCGCGTCGCCGACACCGCCTGGCTCCAGCGCCTGGTCCTCCGCCTCGGCGGAGCCGCCACAGTCCTGGACCCGCCAGACCTCACCACCCAGATAGCCGCCACAGCCCGAGACGCCCTCTCGGCGTACGACGACTGACCACACCCACTCGCCCCTTCGGCGGGCGGTTCGGTGCGGCGGGTGGGGTGCCGTGGGTGTTGGACGCGGTGGGTTAGCTCTGGCTGAGTTGTTTTTCGAGGGGGGAGCGGAAGCGGGGGGTGACGCGGACTCCTGCCAGCCAGGTGGTCCAGCGGGCGGCTTCGGACTCGACCAGGGCCGTGGTGTCGGCACCTACGTCTTCCAGTAGCTGGTAGCGGACCTCGCCGGACTCGGGTTGGCCCCAGGCGCCGATGATGCGGCCGTCGGACCAGATGCTGGGGCCGATGTTGCCGGTGGTGTCGAAGAGCTTCGACTTGTGCGGGCCCAGGAACCACTCGCGCTCCTTCCAGCCCATGGGCGTCGGGTCGAGACCGGGCAGGAACGCCACCCAAGGGTCGACCGGGGCCTCCGGCGCCTCATCTCCTGGAAGCACGTACCCGACCTGACCGTCCAGCTCCACCTCGACCGCCTCGACAGCCGTCAGCGCCTTCCGCGTCTGGCCAAGCGTCCACCCCGCCCACCACTGCAGATCAGCCGCCGTACCCGGGCCGAACGACGCCAGCCAAGCCCGCGCGAGCGTCACGCGCGCGTCCTCCGCAGCGGGCTTGTCGCCGAGCCCACCGGGCAGCCAGTCCGCAGCAGGCGACCACTGGTGCTGCCCGCTCAACCACGTTCCCAGCGGGCGCCCCCGCACGATCCGTCCCTCAGCAGCCAGTTGGAACAACACCCGGCTCGTCACATAGGGCTGCGCGGCGTACGCCTTCCCGACCGCCATGTTGAGCCGCGTCCGCAACCGCGGCTCGTCAGCAGACAGCTCCTGCGCCGTCGCGGACCCCCGCAGCGCCAGGGCGGTCGCCGTCGACTCCTCGACCGCCGCCAGCCACTGCCCGCAGGACTCGATGCCGTCCGCGATCCCCGACTCGGCCAGATGTTTGACGAGCAACTTCCGCTGCTTCACGGCGATGTCGTCCGTGCACGCCGCCTGGACCACAGGCGCGAACGGCGTCGGTACGACGAACACCGTGCGCCGCATGCCCAGCATCCGGATCAGCGAACGATCCTCGTACAGCGCACGCTCCGTGCTCGCGACGTCACTCCCCGGCACCCGAGCCGCGACGCTCAGATGCACAGTGGCCGGATCGGTCGCATGCAGCGCCACCATCGACGCCGCCGCCTCGACCGGATCGGCCGCCTGGCAGCCCGCGCCGAGCCGATGCCGCCGCCCGAGCCGCCTCCGCCGCTCCTCGACCCCGATCCGCACCATCCACGACCCCTAGCCTCGCCCCGAACCACCCGTGCACCCGCTCAGAACCCGCTCAGAACCCGCTCGGAACCCACTGTGAACCAGTTGCTGAGTCCCGTCGTACCACCCTGCGGGACACTCGGTTTTACCATCACGTTCCGACACCGTTGTCCGCCGAGACCCACCGCGGGACGTGGGCGCCGGGCCGGAACCGGCTAGGCTCCTGGGTATGTACTGGTTCCTGCTGTTCCTCGCGGTGGTGGCGGTGTGGCTTCTGGTCCTCGCCCTGCTCGCGCTGAAGTTGTGGGGCCAGGTCAAGGCACTGACGCGTGAGTTGGTCGCCGCCCAGTCCAAGCTGGAGGCCGCGCAGTCCGAGGCCGGGTCTGGACAGACCCGTGAGGACATGCACGCTCCGGCGTAGTATTCGGCCACGAACTCAGGCTCGAGTCCCGAGTTGATGTTGGCAGTGTTTGATGGTGAAAGGGAGATCGACATGGCAGCACCGCTCATCGGTATGCCCCAAGGCGCCGAGTGGCTCGTCATCCTTGCGATCGTCGTGCTGCTGTTCGGATCGGCCAAGCTGCCTGCGCTGGTGAAGCAGCTCGGCAAGTCGAAGAAGATCTGGGAGGAAGAGGTCGGGCCGCGCAAGAAGGACGCGGAGCTGACCGAGGACGCCTCGCAGCCTCCGGCGCAGCAGGCCGTGCAGCAGACGCAGGCCCAGCCGGCTCAGCAGCCGAACCAGGTGAACGGCCAGGCGCCGGGCGACGGCCTGCCGCCGACGCACACGGCCAACTGAGTCGAACGCGCCACCTGTGTCGATGGTGAAGTTCGGGCGGCGGAAGGAGAAGAAGGACCGCCTCCCGAAGGACCCAGAGGGTCGGATGACCCTGCGCGAGCACATTGTCGAGCTCCGTAACCGGCTGCTCATCAGTGTGCTCGCGATCGTGGTCGGGACGGTCGTCGGCTGGATCTTCTACAACCACGCCTTCGACTTCCTGACCAAGCCGTTCGTGACCAGCGTGGCCGAGATGGCCAAGGATGCCGGTCAGACCAAGACGCCGCAGCTGACGTTCCCAGGTGTCGGCAACGCGCTGACGTTCCGGATCAAGATCTCGGCGCTGTTCGGCCTGATCCTGGCCGCGCCGGTCTGGCTGTACCAGTTGTGGGCCTTCGTTGCGCCCGGACTGCACCGCAGCGAGCGCAAGTGGGCGTACATCTTCTCGGCGATCGCGACTCCGCTGTTCGCGGCCGGTATCGCGGTGTCGTACTGGACGCTGCCGAAGGGAATCGAGATCCTGCTGGGCTTCACCCCGCTCGACATCCAGAACCTGGTCGAGCTGCCCGACTACCTGGACTTCGTGCTCCGCACGATGCTGGTCTTCGGTGTCGCGTTCCTGATCCCGCTGGTGGTCGTGCTGCTGAACATGGTCGGCGTGGTGCCGGCCGCCGCACTCGGCAAGTTCCGGCCGTACATCATCCTGGTGATCTTCGTGTTCGCCGCCGTCGCGACGCCGTCCGGCGACCCGTTCACGATGTGCCTGCTGGCGATCCCGATGTGCGTGCTGTTCTTCGTCGCCGAGATCATCTCGCGGTTCAACGACCGGCGCCGGGCCCGCCGAACCGACGAACTCCTGGCGGACTGAGTGAGTCGGCGGATCGCGCTGGTGGTCAACCCCACCAGCGGTCGCGGACGTGGTGCGCGGATCGCGCCGGGGGTCCGTGAGCGGCTCGCCGCCGCCGGTCTGAGCGTCGACGTCCACACCACCACCTGTGCCGAGGACGTCGGGAGGATCGCCGCCGAGGTGGTCGCCTCCGGGGCGGACGCGGTCGCGCTGATCGGCGGCGACGGCACGATTCACCTCGGCGCCCAGGTGCTGGCCAACTCCGGTATGCCGTTCGGCGTCATCCCGGCCGGCACCGGTAACGACTTCGCCCGCGGTATCGGCGTACCGCTGAAGGATCCTGCGGCGGCGGCCGACCTCGTGGTGGCCGGCCGGACGCGGAGGATCGACCTCGCGGTGGCGAAGGACGAGTTCATCACCACGGTCGTGGCGGGCGGGTTCGACTCGCTCGTCAACAAGCGCGCCAACGCGATGAGCTGGCCGAAGGGCAGCTCCCGCTACACGGTCGCGACCCTCGCCGAGTTGCGCACGTTCAAGCCCCTCGAGTACGTCGTGACGGTCGACGACGAGGTGATCGAGACCAAGGCCATGCTGGTCGCCGTCGGTACCGGACCGACGTACGGCGGGGGACTGCAGATCTGTGCCGGCGCCGAGATCGACGACGGCCTGCTGGACGTGACGATCATCGAGCCGGTGTCCCGGATGACGCTGCTGCAGCTGTTCCCGAAGCTCTCCAAGGGCACCCACGTCGGCCATCCGGCGGTGCGGACACTCCGGGGCCGCTCGGTGCGGATCGAGTCGCCGGGCATCACGGCGTACGGCGACGGTGAGGTGCTCGGCCCGCTGCCGGTCGACATCGGGATCGCCCCGGGCGCGCTGACCGTCTTCGCCTGAGACACAACTGACATGAGCTGAGCTGTTCTCACGGCCGTCCTTCGTCTGATAGGAAAGCTTCCTAACAGTTCATTCCTCGGACGCCCCTCGGAGGACCTCATGGAGTACCGCCCCACCCGCCGGACCACACTGCTGCTCGGTCTGTCGCTCGCCGCCGTGCCGGCCACCGGACTCGCCGTCTCCCGCTATGCGCCGCACGCCGACGCCGCTGTGCGCCCCACCGTGCGGGCGACCGGCCTCGACGACCCCGCGAAGAAGGAGATCGCGATGCAGATCGTCTGCAGCGCGGAGAACTCGTCGCTGGACTGGAAGGCGCAGTACAAGTACATCGAGGACATCGACGACGGCCGCGGGTACACCGCGGGCATCATCGGGTTCTGCTCCGGGACCCACGACATGCTCGAGCTGGTCGAGCTGTACGCCGACCGGAAGCCGAACAACGTGCTGCAGAAGTACCTGCCGGCGCTGCGCAAGGTGGACGGCAGCGACTCGCACGCGGGGCTCGATCCGAACTACCCGAGGGACTGGAGGACCGCGGCCAAGGACTCGGTGTTCCAGCAGTGCCAGAACGACGAGCGCGACCGGGTGTACTTCAACCCCGCGGTGAGCCGTGGGAAGTCCGACGGGCTGCGGACCCTCGGGCAATTCTGCTACTACGACGCGATCGTCATGCACGGCGACGGTGACGACGCGACCAGCTTCGGCGGCATCCGCAAGCGTGCGCTCGCCAAGGCGAAGCCACCGGCGCAGGGCGGCAACGAGACGACGTACCTGAACGCGTTCCTGGACGCGCGGGTCTGGGCGATGAAGCAGGAGGAGGCGCACAGCGACACCAGCCGGGTCGACACCGCGCAACGGGTCTTCCTCCGCAACGGCAACTTCAACCTGAACACCCCGCTGGACTGGAAGGTGTACGGCGACCCGTACCACATCGGCTAGCCCCCGAAGCGCGCAGCCGGGCTCTCTTCGGACCACCAGGGACGGGAGCCCGGCTGCGTCATGTCCGGACTCCCGCCACTCACCAACCTGCTCGGCGGGCCGGTCGGCGGCCTGTGCTGAGCGTCGGCGCGGTCAGCTGCCGGTGTTTGATGAGTGGTGGCGGTCCGTGCGGTGGTCGAGTTCGGCGCGCCGGCGCAGCATAGACAGGCTGGTGGCGAGCTGTTCGAGGGCCGGTGCGGAGCCGACCCAGGTCTGCAGTTCGGCTTCGACGGTCGGGGTGGCAGCGGCGAGGACGTCGGCGCCTGCGGGCGTCAGTTCGACCAGCGAGGAGCGACGGTCGGAAGGGTTCGCCGTACGCCGGACGCGCCCGGCGGACTCGAGGCGGTCGACGGCCTTGCTGGTGGCGCCGACCGTGATCGCCATCTCCCGCGCCAGGTCGTAGACCCGCGTCGTCCCGTGTGCCGCGACGAACCGCAGGAACTCGAACTGACCGAGCGGGAGGTCGTGCTCGGCCTTCAGCCGGGCGTCGATCACGTTGTAGAGCCGGGTTTCCAGCCGGACCAGGTCCGTGAACAATGCTGTGAGATCAGTCACGGGAATTAGATTCCTCGGAATGTAGTTGCAGAGAACTATATTCCTCGGAATCTATCATCAGGAGACGGCGATGAGCGCTGAAGACCGCGAAGCAGCACGCAGCATGATGGAGAAGGGCAAGCTCGGCCGGCCGCCGGAGGAGCAGCGCGCCGAGTTCGACGCGCGGTTCGCGAACCTCCCGCTCGGCGACGACGTCACGCTCGTCGAGCGCACGCTGGGCGGCGTGCCGGCGCTCGATGTGCGCGTCGCGGGGGCGGACCAGGACGGGGTCATCCTCTATCTGCACGGTGGCGGGTACGTCATCGGTTCGGCTCGGACCGGCGCGAACCTGGCGGCGCCGTTGTCCCGCCGCAGTGGCGTTCCGGCGGTCTCGCTGGAGTACCGCCTGGCACCTGAGCATCCGTTCCCGGCCGGGGTCCACGACGGGCTGGCGGCGTACCGCGAGCTGGTCGAGGGCGGTCAGAACGTCGTGATTGCTGGTGATTCGGCCGGTGGCGGGCTCGCGCTGGCGGTGCTGCTCGCGGCCCGCGCGGAGGGGTTGCCGCAGCCTGCGGGGACGGTGCTGTTCTCGCCGTGGACCGATACGACGCTGACCGGGCCGAGCATCGACGCCCGAGGTGACTACGACCCGCTGTTCAGCCGCGCCAACATGGTTGAGACGGCGGAGCTCTACCTGGGCGGCGCGGACCCGCACAACGAGCTGGCCAGTCCGGTGTTCGCGGACCTGAAGGGTCTCTCGCCGCTGCTCGTGCAGGTCGGTTCGGCGGAGGTCCTCCTCGACGACGCGCTCCGCCTCGTCGCGCGCGCCGCTGAGCAGGAGGTGGATGTCAGCCTCGACGTGGTCGCCGGCGCGCCGCACGTGTACCAGTACTTCGCCGGCCTGATGCCGGAGGCCGACGAGGCGCTCGACCATGCCGCGACGTTCATCAAGAACCGGCTCCGCGACAAAACTGTGGGAGGCGTCGCATAGATTGGGGGCATGAGCACTCCGTCCGAGAAGTACGCGACGTTCCGCTCGGACCAGGAGCATCCCGCCGTGAAGGACTTCCGGGCGCTCTACGACTTCGAGCTGGACGAGTTCCAGCTGCGCGCCTGCGCCGCCCTCGAGGACGGTCACCAGGTGCTGGTCGCGGCGCCCACCGGCTCCGGCAAGACGCTGGTCGGCGAGTTCGCCGTCCACCTGGCGCTGGAGCGCGGCCAGAAGTGCTTCTACACCACCCCGATCAAGGCCCTGAGCAACCAGAAGTACGGCGATCTGGTGAGCCGGTACGGCGCGGACAAGGTCGGCCTGCTCACCGGTGACAACTCGGTCAACTCCGAGGCCCCGATCGTCGTCATGACGACCGAGGTCCTCCGGAACATGCTGTACGCCGGGTCACAGACCCTGCTCGGTCTGTCGTACGTCGTGATGGACGAGGTGCACTACCTGGCCGACCGGGCCCGCGGCGCGGTCTGGGAAGAGGTGCTGATCCACCTGCCGGACTCGGTGTCGGTGGTCTCGCTGTCCGCGACCGTGAGCAACGCGGAGGAGTTCGGCGACTGGCTGGAGACCGTCCGCGGCAACACCGTCGTCGTGCTCGAGGAGAAGCGGCCGGTGCCGCTGTTCCAGCACGTGATGGTGGGTAAGCGGCTGCATGACCTGTTCGCCGGTGAAGCGCCGACCGCGAGGGTCGGCGTTCCCGCGAAGGCGTCCAGGTCGGGCAATCCGGCGAAGGAGGTCAAGGCCGATCTCAGGGATCTGGTGAACCCGCAGCTGGTCCGGATCGCGCGGGACGACAACCGGATCTTCCGCGACGACTCGCGCAAACCACGCCGGCGTCGCGACCTGCCGAAGGGGCGGCCGGCGCGGACCCACTTCACGCCGTACCGCTCGGACGTGGTGGAGGAGCTGGACGCCGGCGCGTTGCTGCCCGCGATCTTCTTCATCTTCTCCCGCAAGGGCTGCGAGGACGCGGTTGTGCAGTGCCTGCGGTCCGGTCTGCGGCTGACCAAGCCGTCGGAGCGCGACGAGATCAAGCGGGTGGTGGCCGAGCGTACGGCGGACCTCCCGGACGAAGACCTCGGCGTGCTCGGGTACCACGACTTCGCCGAGGCGCTCAGCCGGGGCATCGCCGCGCACCACGCGGGCATGCTGGCGGCGTTCAAGGAGGTTGTCGAGGAGCTGTTCGCGCGCGGCCTGATCAAGGTCGTGTTCGCCACCGAGACGCTTGCCCTGGGCATCAACATGCCGGCGCGCACCGTCGTGCTGGAGAAGCTGTCGAAGTGGAACGGTGAGGCGCACGTCGACATCACGCCGGGGGAGTACACGCAGCTCACCGGGCGCGCCGGGCGGCGCGGGATCGACGTCGAGGGGCACGCGGTCGTGCTCTGGCAGCCGGGGTTCGATCCTCGGGAGGTCGCAGGCCTCGCGAGCACCCGGACGTATCCGCTCCGGTCGTCGTTCTCCCCGTCGTACAACATGGCCGTCAACCTGGTGCGTCAGGTCGGGCGGATGCGGGCGCGGGACATGCTCGAGCTGTCGTTCGCGCAGTTCCAGTCCGACCAGGCCGTGGTCGGCCTGGCGCGGCAGGTGCAGCGCAACACCGAGGCGCTGGAGGGATACAAGGAGTCGATCGAGTGCCACCTCGGCGACTTCCTGGAGTACGCCGCTCTGCGCCGGCGGATCGGTGATCGCGAGGCGTCCGGCTCGAAGCGGCGCAAGCTCGACCGCCGGGTCGAGGCGCAGGACTCGATCGAGAAGCTCAAGACCGGTGACATCATCCGGATCCCGGCCGGCCGGAGCGCCGGCTGGGCGCTGGTGCTCGACCCGGGCATGCGGTCGGAGCGGGAAGGGCCGCGGCCGACCGTGCTGACGCTGGACCGGCAGGTGCGGAAGCTGTCGATGGTCGACTTCCCGGCGCCGGTCGAGGCGATCGGTTCGTTGCGGATCCCGCGGAAGTTCAACCCGCGCAACCCGCAGCAGCGCCGCGAGCTGGCCCAGGTGCTGCGGACGCGGACCGACCTGCTCGGTGAGGACGGGCCGCCGTCGCGGTCCCGCGGCAAGGATGCCGTCAGCCACGCGGACGACCCGGAACTGCAGGAGATGCGGGCGGAGCTGCGCGCGCACCCGTGCCACGGCTGCTCGGACCGTGAGGACCACGCCCGCTGGGCGGAACGGTACTTCCGGCTCGATCGGGAGAACCGTGACGTGCAGCGGAAGATCGAGCAGCGGACGAACACCATCGCCCGCCAGTTCGACCGGGTCTGCCAGGTGCTGGACGCGTTGCACTACCTCGATGGCGACAAGACGACCGAGGCCGGCGACCGGCTGGCGCGGATCTACACCGAGCTCGACCTGGTCGCGGCCGAGTGCCTGCGGCAAGGAGTTTTCGACGACCTCACCGTGCCGGAGCTGGCGGCGTGCCTCGCCGCACTGGTCTACGAGTCGCGGTCGAAGGACGAACCGACGTCACCCCGGTTGCCGCGTGGCGACGTACGGGAAGCGATCGAGCGGATGGGGTCGATCTGGCGGGACCTGTCCGCGCTGGAGCGGGACATGCGGGTGGACTTCCTGCGGTCGATGGACCTGAACTTCTGCTGGCCCGCGTTCCGCTGGGCGTCGGGCGCGTCGCTGGCCGAGGTCCTGTACGAGTCCGACCTGGCAGCCGGCGACTTCGTCCGCTGGGTCAAGCAACTCATCGACCTCACCGAACAGATCGCCGACGCCGCCGGCGACACCCCGCTGCGCAAGACAGCCCGCTCCGTCGTAGACCAGATCCGCCGCGGCGTAATCTCCTACGCCTCGATGGTCGAGTAGACCTCTTCGGGTGGAAGACTTCCTTCTGCGCAGTACGCGGTTGTTGTAAACCCCTGCCTTGAAGGAGAAGACGTTCGTGGAGTTGTCGCGCCGGAGTCTCGGGAAGTTGGCTGTTGCGACTGGGGCTACCGCTGCGGTGGGTACCGGTGCCGGTTATCTGATCGGGCGGCCTGCTGATGCTGCCGCGACCTGGAAGGCGACCGGGACCGCGGTGCCGGCGTTGGCCGGGTTCGACAACCAGATGAAGGCGTTCATGCAGGCGCGTGGCGTCACCGCCGGGCAGGTTGCCGTGACCTACAAGGGGCGCCTGGTGCTTGCCCGCGGATACAGTACGTCGACCGCGCTGACCGTGCAGCCGACGTCGTTGTTCCGGATCGCGAGCCTGTCCAAGTCGTTCACCGCGGCCGCGATCGTGAAGCTCGTGCAGGACGGCAAGCTCAGCCTGTCCACGCCGGTCACGAACATCCTCGACATCACGCCGGCGAGCGGACTGACCCGGGACTCGCGCTGGTCGACGATCACGTTGTGGAAGCTGCTGCAGCACCTCGGCGGATGGGACCGGGACGTGTCCGGTGACCCGAACTTCAAGGACGCGGTCATCTCGCGCACCCTCGGCGTACCGCTGGAACTGCAGCACGCGGACGTGATCAAGTACATGGCCGGGCAGAAGCTCGACTTCACTCCGGGCACGAAGTACGCGTACTCGAACTTCGGGTACCTGCTGGCCGGCCGCGTGATCGAGAAGGTCAGCGGCCTGAGCCACGAGAGCTATGTGAAGCAGAAGCTCCTGGCCCCGTTGAAGATCAAGCGGATGTCGCTCGGCTACTCGATCGCGAAGCACAGCGGCGAGACGTCGTACGAGTCGCAGTACTCCGGACCGACCGTGCTCGACATGACCGGCAAGACCGTCGCCGCGCCGTACGGCTCGTTCAGCATGCGGATCCAGGACGCGAACGGCGGCTGGATCGCGAGCGCGCCGGACCTGGTGCGCTGGGCAAGGATGTTCGACGCGCCGTCGAGCGTGCTGAACAGCACGTCACTCGGCCGCGTGTGGGCGAAGCCGTCCACCGGTGTGAACGCCGACGGCTGGTACTACGGTCTCGGCTGGCAGATCCGCCCGGTCACCGGCGGCACCGGTCGCAACACGTGGCACACCGGCAGCATGCCCGGCACGTACACGCTGCTCGTCCGTACGTCCGGCGGGCTGAGCTGGGCGGCGCTCTTCAACCGCCGCGACGACGCGAGCGGCAAGTCGTACGGCGACATCGACGCAGCAATGTGGACGGCAGCCAACGGCGTGAAGTCCTGGCCCACCCACGACCTCTTCCCCCAGTACTTCAGCTAGAACATCAGTGCGCGGAAGCGAGGCGTGCTGATCTGGGTTTCGCCGGCCATGTCGGTGAGTACGTCGCGCAGGGTGTCGACTGCTTCGTCGCCGAGGCTCTTGCGGAGTCTGCGCTCGTAGGTCTGGTGGAACCGCCGGGCGGCGGCGAGGGCTCCGTTGCCGCGCTCGGTCAGGTGCAGCAGGCGGGCGCGCGCGTCGGTCGGGTCGGGGCGGCGTTCGACGTACCCGCGGCGCTCCATGTCGTCGACGATCTGGCTGGCGCCCTGCTTGGTGATGTCGAGTCGCTCGGCCAGGCCGGTGATCGTGGTCGGGCCGTCGTGCAGCGTCCTGAAGACGAAGCCGTCCGACCGGCCTTGGTCGTCGTACCCCTGAGCGGCGACGTACTCGCGGAGCTCGCGGACGAACTCCTGTTCCGCGAGGAGCAGGAGGATTCCGATATCAGGCTTGCCCGAACGCGTCATACCGGTCATGATAGTCAAGCTGACTTGGTCAAGTCAGCTTGACTAAATGAGATGGGGGAACACATGCACGTCATTCGCGAGGCCGAGGCGCCGCGGTTCCAGCTGCCGGGCGTCGAGTTCACCGTGTTCGCCGCGCCCAGCCTCGGGTCGGCCGGGCTGTGCGCGTGGCGGCTCACCGTCGACGTGGGGCACGGCGGGGACGCGCCGCACACGCTCGACCGCGACGAGATCTTCACGGTGCTGAGCGGTTCGGTGCAGTTCGGCCCGGACGGCGACAAGCTCGGTCCCGGCGACTCCGTCGTGGTCCCTGCGGGTGAGCCGATCTCGCTGACCAACCTCGGCGAGGACAAGGCGGAGCTGATCGTCGCCATCACGGCCGGCTTCACCGGTTACATGGCCGACGGCACGACGGTCCAGCCGCCCTGGTCCAAGTAGCCGTCAGCAACGCCGGATCGGTGCGGTGTACGTCGTGTTGCTCGCTGTGGCGACGTAGTAGTCGGTGACCCAACTGCCATCACTCAGCCGGTCCCAGACTGCCGTAGTACCGACCTTGGAGCCGGGCGCCTGGCAGGTGACCCACGCCAGCGAGCCGATCGGCAGAGTGCTCGGGTACGTCGAGTAGGCCGTACCCGGGCCGTGCCGCCGGGTCAGATTGTTGATCGTGGTCTGGAAGGGGAAGGTGCACCCGGGCAGCGGCGCGCTGTATCCGGTCTTGTTCGGGGTCCGCACGTAGTAGTCGGTCACGTAGGTGCCGTCGATGAGCTTGTCCCACACCGTGGTGGTGCCGATCTTCGGTCCGAAGGTCTGGCAGACGATGCGGAGCGAGGTGTTCGCCGCGATGGTCGAGCGGACCGGGTAGGCGGTCGACGGACCGCTGTACGAGTGCACCGTCGTACGGACGGTGTACCTGTAGGCAACGCTCGCCACCGGTGCGTCGAAACGGTCGCTGTCGATGTTGAGCGTCACGCCGCCGTAGGTCTCGTTGTGGTCGCCCTGGTACTGCTTGCCGCGCTGCCCGACCGCCCAGAACGTGTTGGGGACACCAGCCCATCCTGTGAGCAGGCTGCTGTTGTCCCAGCGTGCGATCCACAGTGCGTCCGGCCGTGCGTACGACGAGGAGTTGTACGCTGCGGCGAGGTCGAGGGCCCCTGAGCTCAGGTTGGCATACACGCCGGACACGTAGCGCTGCAGGTGCAGTTCCTTCGTCCAGGCGGACAGGTAGTGCAGGACGGCGGATCGGCAGACCGCGTCGGCGCGGTTGTAGTTCTCCATGTCGTTGTAGAGCGCACTGCCAGGCAGGAGGCCCAGTGCCTTGGCCTTCGCGACCGCGTCGTCCGCGTCCCGGACGGCGTCGCGGTTCGAGGAGGCTGTCGACATCTTGTACCTCCGCGTGCTGCAGGGGGCCTGGAGACCCAGGTAGATCGGGACGAGCCGCCATCCCATCGCGGTGACGGACGCAACCCACGCCGGGGTCAGCTGTGGCTGGGCGCAGGACCGGTTGACGCCGCCGAAGTAGATCCCGATCGCCTTGTACGGCGAGGCCTTCCACGCGGTCATCTGGGCGAGCGTCGGCGCCGTACAGGTGTCGAACGCGAGACCGGTGAACCGCGTCGCCGTTGTACCGGCGTTGTAGGTGATCGGCGTCGTCGGCTCGGCCACCGCGGGCGCGGCAGGGCCGATCAGCAACACTCCGAGAGCTGCAACGAGAACCTTGACCTTGAACATGCCCGTCACCCCCGCTCTCAGTAGACGCTCAGTAATCCACCGCGGCAAGCTCCGCAGGGGTTAAGTTGAGCGCAACGACGTCCTTGGAGGGAATACGTCATGCCGGAGATCGTGGAGGTTGGGGAGCGGCCGTACGTCGCTCTGCGGGGCAAGGTCGCGATGGACGGGATCGCGGCGTTCGCGGACCGGATGGGCGAAGTGATCGACTGGCTCGCGGCCAAGGAGATCGCGCCGAACGACGCGCCGTTCTTCAAGTACGACGTGGTCGACATGGACGCCGGCCTGGTGATGGAGATCGGGTTCCCGGTCGACGACCTGCGCTCCGGCGAGGGCGAGATCGTCACCGGCGTACTGCCGGCCGGACGCTACGCGACCGCCACCCACCACGGTCACCCCGACGGCCTGCTGGGAGCTACCCGCGATCTGCTCGCCTGGGCCGAGGAGCAGGGCCTCGAATGGGACACCGACGGCACGCACTGGACCGCCCGCCTGGAGATCTACCGCTCCGACCCGCGCGAGGTCCCGGACATGAACGACTGGGACACCGACCTCCAGTTCAAGCTGAAGGACTAAGGGCGTGACTTCCGCTCCCGCGCCAGACACGCCCTAGTGCCGACCGTTCTCGCCGGCGTGACCCGGCTCGAGCCTGAGCGGATTCGTCACGTCGCCTCGCCGCTGATCGAGCTCGGCTGTGCGCTCCATGTGCTGGCCGAGCCCGCCCACCACGACCGCGTTGACTGGGCTGCTGCGCTCCCGCTGTCCGCTGAGCTCCGTGAAGAGCTGGAGCAGTGGAGCTGGACCGTGCGCGCCGTACGGGCTCGCTTCTTCGCCACCAGCGCCGCCACCGGTCTGCCCACCTGGTCCGACGAGCTCTCCGCCCTCCGCGAACGCCCGCCCGAGGAGGTGGCCGCGGAGCTCGTCAGGCCGTTGCGCGGTCGCCCGCTGAGCAGCCGCTCCATCGACACGGACGCCGTACAGCACTGGGCTCGCAGCCGCGGTCGCTCCGTCGCCGCACTGGTCGAGGCCCTCCTGACAGCACCTGCTGAGCCGGTACGCCGTTTCCTCGACGTACTGGATGCCTGCTGGCACGAGTGGTTCGGTGCGCTCTGGGAGGAGTCCAAGGACTCGCTGGCCGCCCGTGGACGGCACGATCGGGACCTGGCCGTCCGGAACGGTGTTGCGACCATGCTGCGCTCGCTGGACAGTGCGATCGACCTGCGGGACGCAGACAGCGTCGTCGTACAGAAGGTACAGAGCAAGCGCATCGACATCAGCAGCCGCTCACTGTTGCTTGTCCCGAGCAACTACATCGCGCCGCACCTGTTCGTGGGTGAGGTCCCCGGTGAGCCGATCACGGTCATCTACCCGGCCACCGGCCGTGCGGCCGCCGTACCGACCGCGCAGCAGATCCGTGCCCGCCTGGACGCGCTGGCGTCCGCCGACCGCCTCCAGGTCTGCCGCGCCGTGGCCAGCGAACCACGCACGGCCGGCGAGATCGCCGCCCTCTGGGGCCTGCACCCGACGCAGGTCACCCGCCACCTCCGAGCGCTCACCCGGGCCGGCCTGGTCACCGCCGAACGCCAGGGCCGCTTCGTCGCCTACCGCCTGGACAACGACGCCCTGACCGCCCTCGGCGCCGACCTACTGACGCTGATCATGCGCTGACGGACTGACGGAAGTCCGCAGTCCAACAGCAACGCCGGGAAACCGCTTGTTGGATGAGCAGCTGTGACCTCTTCTCTCTCGCCTGCCGTACGGCGGCTGATCGCCGCGACGCTCGTCAACACTCTGGGGAACGGTGTCTACGCAGCAGTCGGGGCGCTCTACCTGACCCGCGCCGTGGGACTGTCCGTCGGTCAAGTCGGTGTGGGTCTGACAATCGCCGCACTGGTCGGACTGGTGGCGAGTACGCCGCTCGGCGTCGTCGCCGACCGGCTGGGTCCCAAGCGGGCATACGTCGGGTTCCTGCTACTCCAAGCCATCACCATGACCGCGCTGACCCAGGTGCGGTCGTTCGGCTGGTACGTCGCCGTAGCGGCGGTGACCGCTATCGCGGACTCGGGGCAACGCGGCGCGAAGGGAGCGTTGATCGCCGGAGTCGCACCGGCCGACCAGCGGGTGCGGACGCGGGCGATCCTCCGGGTCGTCACGAACATCGGCATGGCCGTCGGCATGGCGGCTGCCGGTGTGGTGCTCGCGGTCGACCGGCGCGAGGTGTACGTCGTAGCGCTGCTGGCGAACGCAGCGACGTACGTGGTGACCGCCGGACTGGTGCGGTTCGGGATGCCGGCCGTTGCGCGAGTGCCGGCAGCGGCAGGGCCGTCGGGGCTGACGGCGGTGCGGGATCGCCGGTTCCTGGTGTTCGTCGGGCTGGACGGCGTACTGAGCATGCATGGTGCGCTCGCGCAGGTCGGCATTCCGCTGTGGGTCGCGACTGCGACGGATGCGCCGCGGTGGATGATCTCCGTGCTGCTGGTGCTGAACTCCGCTGCGGTGATCCTGCTGCAGGTACGCATCTCGCGCGGCACAGAACGTCTGACCGGCGCCGCCCGGGCTGGGCGACGAGCAGGAGTGCTGTTGGCGATCACCTGTCTCGTGCTGGCGCTGAGCGATGCGACGTCCGGTGCAGTGACGATCGGTCTGCTGATCGCGGCGGCGCTGGCGCATGTCCTGGGCGAGATGCTGCAGTCTGCGGGCGGCTGGGGGATCAGCTTCGAGCTGGCGCCACCTGGTGCCCAGGGGCAGTACCAAGGCGCCTATGCCATGGGGCATCAGATCGGTGACCTCGTGGCACCGCTGCTCATCACGACGGTCGCAGTGTCGTGGGGCTGGCCGGGTTGGTTACTGACGGCAGGTGTCTTTCTGGTCGCCGGGCTCTTCGTGCCGGTCGTGGTGCAGGAGCCAGAACCCGCTATGCAGCCAGCGGTTTGAGGAGGTCCCGTAGCGCGCGGGCGGCGGTGAAGCCGGCGCGGTTGGCGCCGATGGTGCTGGCCGACGGGCCGTAGCCGACGAGGTGGATGCGCGGGTCGGCGACGGTGGCGGTGCCGTTCATGCGGATGCCGCCGGACGCTTCGCGGAGATGCAGTGGTGCGAGGTGGGCGAGGTCGGCGCGGAAGCCGGTCGCCCAGAGGATGGTGTCGACGTGCAGGCTGCTCCCGTCGGCCCACTCGACACCGTCCGGCGTGATGCGCGAGAACATCGGCAGGCGGTTGTAGACACCACGGGCCCACGCAGCCTGCTCCTGCGGTCGCAGGTGCAGGCCGGTGACGCTGACCACGCTGCGAGGCGGCAGACCGGCGCGGACGCGTTCCTCGACGCGCGCGACGACCTGGCGTCCGTACTCGGGAGTGAAGTCCTCATCGGTACGCCACTCCGGCGGCCGACGTGTCACCCATGTGGTGTTCGCGACCTCCGAGATCTCAGCGAGCAGCTGCACAGCAGACGCTCCACCACCGACAACCAGGACCTGCTGCCCAGCCAGCTCGGCTGCGCCGCGGTAGTCGGCGGTGTGCAGCTGACGCCCCTGGAACGTCTCGATCCCCGGGTACCAGGGGATGAACGGCCGGTCCCACGTCCCACTCGCGTTCACGATCGAGGCGGCCCGATAGAGGCCCTTGGACGTGTCCAGTTCGAACCCGTCGTCCACCGAGCGGACGCTCTCGACCGCTACAGGCCGCAGTACCGGGAGGTCGAACTGCTTCTCGTAGTCCGCGAAGTACGCCGGCACGAACTCGTTGGCTCGTTCCGCACCGGCACTGGACGGCACCGGTACGCCGGGCAGGTTCGCGATCCCGTGGACGTCGTGCATGGTCAACGAGTCCCACCGGTGCTGCCAGGCGCCACCGGGTTCCGCGTTGCGGTCCAGGACGACAACCTCGTCGTACGGCGTGAACCCCATCCGCACCAAGTGGTACGCCGACGACAGGCCTGCCTGTCCCGCTCCGATCACTGCTACGTCCAGCACACCAGGAGCAACGCCGGACCAGGTCGGGGTCTTCCCGGCTACCGTGGACGACCATGGATCTCGGCGCGATGTACGGCGTAAAGCTGGACTGGATCGTCAGTTTCGTCGCAGTCGCGCGGTACGGCGGGTTCTCCGCCGCCGCGAAGGCGGTGTACCGAGGCCAGTCCCGGATCAGCGAGCATGTCGCGGAGCTCGAACGCGCGCTCGACGTACAGCTCTTCGATCGCACGGCCCACCCGCCCCGCCTCACTCCCGAGGGCCGCGCGCTGCTCCCGCAGGCCGAGGAGATCCTGCGCCGCGTGCAGAACCTGTCCGCCGGGGGAGCCGTCCGCTTCGGCGCCTACCCGAGTGCTGCGGCCTGGCTGTTCCCACAGGTCGTACGACGTCTTCCGGACCGCATCCGCCTGCTGCTGGTCGAAGGGCCGAGTGTGGACCTGGAGGCCGCCCTGGTCCGCGGAGACATCGACCTCGCGATCCGCCCGGTGCATCCGCTCGTCGCAGACGAGTCCCTCACCCACGAGATCCTCTGGCGCGAACCGCTCACCGCCGTCTTCCCCGAGAACCACCCGCTGGCTTCCTGCCCGTCGGTCACCCTGGCGCAGTTGGCCGAACTGCCGCTGATCTCGATCGGCGAGAGTGACGGGCCCCGACAGTTCGAGTCCCACCTGGCCTTCGCGCAGAAGGGCCTCAGCCCGGAGTCCACCTTCCGCACGAACCAGCCGCAGACCCTGCTGTCGCTGGTCCGCCACGGCCTCGGCGTTGGCGTCACCAACGAACTGGCGGTGACGACCGCGAACCTCGACGGGGTCCGGCTGATCCCGATCCACGACGCCGGGGTGGAGCGTCAGGTCGCGCTCTTCACCCGGCGCGACCGACCGCAGTCCCCAGCGCTGCGGAAGGTTGTCGAGGTGCTTCAGCGGATGAACTGGTCCACGTAGTCGGCGCCGAGGCCGTTGGCGCCGTAGTGGTCCCGGCAGAGCTGGATCTTGGTGAACGTGTCCTCGTAGCCGGTCTGGTTGCCGGCCTCGTCGACGTAGATCATCGCCCCGGAGATGTTGAAGAACGTGATCATCTCGGTGCACTCCTCCGGGACGCGGAGCGTGTGGATCTCCCCGGGCGGCTCGTACACGAACGAGCCGGCGTCGGCGACCCAGTCGTGTTCGTCGTACTGCCACTGGCCCTTGATCACGTAGCCGAAGACTGCGCTCGGATGCCGGTGCCGGGAGACGATGCCGGCCCGGGTGACCTTGAGCAGGTTGCACCACTGGCCGGTGACCGTGTTCAGCATCAGCGGCCGGAACCACACGTCGGGAGCCTGCGGCACCCAGAGCCGCTCGTCGTCGGGGACCGCCTGCACGGCGATCTCCGCCGGGACACCTGCGGATACCGGGATCATCGGGTTCTCCTCACATGCTCAGATAGCCGCCGTCGACCGGTACGACGGCGCCGGTGACGAAGCCCGCGTCGGGGCCGGCCAGGAAGGCGATCACGCCCGCGACCTCGTCGGGCGTGCCCCACCGGGCCATCGGCGTACGGGACAGGATCCGGTCGGAGGCGACCGGGTCAGACTGCAGCGCGGCGGTGAGGTCGGTGGCGATCCAGCCGGGCGCGACCGCGTTCACCCGGATCCCGTCCGCCGCCCACGCGACCGCCAGGGACTTGGTGAGCTGCACGATGCCGCCCTTGGAGGCGCTGTACGCCGGAACGAGTGGTCCACCGAAGTAGCTGAGCATGGACGCCACGTTGACGATGCAGCCCCCGCTCACGGCGAGCAGGTCGTGCGCAGCCTCGGCTGCCCGCATCGCGCCGGTCAGGTTGATCTCGACCACGTCCCGGAACACGTCCGGCCGGTGCTCGTCACCTCTCCGGATGATTCCGGCAGCATTGACCAGTACGTCGAGACGCTCGAGCGACCCGATCAGCTCCTCCACCGAGCCGTCGATCCGCAGATCCAGCTCGACCTGCTCAGGACCCGCACCGAGGCCCACCGCGACGACGTGCAGTCCGTCCGCGGCGAGCCGCCGTACCGCGGCCGCACCGATCCCGCTCGTTCCTCCGACGACGAGCGCGGTCCGTGTCATGCCGCCCAGCTTGACGGTCGCTTGTGCCCGCGGCCAGCGTCACCCGGAAGCCGGATCGGACCGATCCGCGGCGAGACGTGGGTACGGGTGCTCGGGGGAACGGTGCTGGAAGGAGAGGATGTCCGGATTGCGGATGGTGCCGGCCTCGATCTCGATCGCCCGGCTGATGGTGGGGTCGGCGTGCCAGGCGGCGGGACCTTCGAGCACCGTGCGGATGAACGGCAGCAGGGCCTCGCTGATCTCCCAGGTCGCCGAGTTCCACAGGTACGACGGACTGTGGTCGACGCCGTAGTACGTGATGTTGTCGCCGACCACGAACGTCGGGTCGTCGAACCCGGTCGGCCGGGCCCAGCTGAACCCCATGCCCAGGTCGCAGGAGACGTCGACGATCAGGCTGCCCGGCGCGAAGTGCGCGAGATCCTCCTCGATCAGGAACGTCAGCGGCGCGTTCGGGTCCTGCAGCACACAGTTCACGACCACGTCGTGCTCGGCCAGGAACCCGGCCAGCGGCACCCGGCCCTCGTCGGTCAGCGCGTGACTGCGGCGCGGATCGAGGGCGGCGCCGGGATCGACCTCGTCCTGGTCGTACTGGACCATCCGCGCCGAGTGGATCGGTGAGCCGACGGCGGCCACGTCACGGCCGGTGAGGACGTCGACGTCGTGGATGCCGTGCGCGTTCAGCGCGGTGACGGCTCCTCGGGCGGTCGCGCCGAAGCCGATCACGACCGCTCGCAGCCGACGTCCGTAGTCGCCGGTCGAGCCGATCAGCTCGAGCGCCTGCAGCACGGAGCAGTATCCGGCGAGCTCGTTGTTCTTGTGGAAGACGTGCAGGCTGAACTGGCCGTCGGCGGTCCAGTGGTTCATCGCCTCGAACGCGATCAGCGTGAGCCGCCGGTCGATCGCGAGCTGGGTGACCTCGTCGTCCTGGACGCAGTGCGGCCAGCCCCACAGGGTCTGCCCGACCCGCAGCCCGGCGAGATCCTCGGGCTGCGGTTTGGGCAGCACCACGACGTCGGCGACCGCGATCAGCTCGTCCCGGCCGACGACACCGGCCACCGATTTCGCCAGGTACTCGTCGGAGATCCCGAACCGCTCGCCGTACCCGGTCTCGAGGAAGATGTGCTGGCGCACATCCTCGTCGATCCGCTCGAAATGGTGCGGATGAATCGGTAGCCGATGCTCGTTCTCCTTGCGGGAACGACCGACGACACCGAGCGTTAACTGGTCCACATGGGCCCCTTTGGTTACTGCCCGTTGTAGCACAGCGGGCCGCGGGGCGGCTCAGTCGGCGCTGGTCTCGATGTCGTCGTGGCTCCCGCCGGCCTTTCCGCCCATCACCGCCGCGACCAGCGTGATCAGCGCAGCGGCGCCTACCGCGATCAGACCGCCCAGGGTCAGTGTCTGGTCCGCGATCGGCACCGACGGCAGTTTCATCCGGTCCAGGACGTCGTACTGCGAACCCGCCGTCCCCGCGAGCACGGCGACGATCGCGGTCACGACGATCCCGATCAGCCAGACGCCGAACCCATGCAGGGCGCCGGCGGAGCCCGCCAGCCGTCCGGCGACGTATCCGCCGTGGTAGTACGCGAACCCCAGGATCAGGAGCAGGAGCACACCGGAGACGATCCCGATGGTGCCGGCCGTGTTCGCGCTGTTCATGGCGTCGTACCAGTCGAAAGTGCCCGAGTAGTCGACCGCTGCCGCGATCGCGCCGGCGATCCCGGTCAGCAGCGCGGTCAGCCCGATCGCGACCAGCCAGCCGTAGAACGTCCCGCCGCCTGTGGAGCGCCTGTGGACCCGTTCCCGGGTGGGCGGTGCGCTTCGCTCCTCCTCGTCGTACAGATCGGACGGGCCGAGCCGGTCGACGCGTGTGTCTTCCTGATGTTGCTGCTGGGTCATCTCAGCTTCTCCTCATCGGACAAGCCCCGTGTGCTTGTCCGGTACCCAGCGCGGAAACTGACAGTCTGTTTACTTACAACAACTCGTCGATGCGGTCGTGGTAGCGCCTGCCGGACTTGCCGCCGACGATCGCGGCCAGGAGCGTCAGAATCAGCAGGGCGGCCGCTGCGGCGATGCCGCCGAGCAGGAGGGTGTTGTCGGCGAGCGCGACGTTCGGCCAGTTGATCTCGTCCACCAGGCCGTACTGGCTGTCCAGCACCCAACCGGCGCCGCCGGCGAGCGCTCCGACGAGCAGAGCGATCATCCAGACGCCGAAGCCCTGGCGTCCGCCGTCGAAGCGAGCCAGCCGGCCTGCGACGTACCCGCCGATGTAGAACGCGAGCGTCACCATGAAAATCGTGACCCCTGCCGCGGTGAGCGAGGCCGCGCCGGGCTGCGCCTTCGCATCGCTGGTGGTGTAGTCCAGGATCTCGGCGGTGCCGAGCGCGGCCGCGGCCACGGCGGCCATCAGCAGCACCGACATCGAGATTGCGATCAGCCACCCGAAGAAGGCCGCACCGAACTTGAACCCGCGGTACGAGAGCAGGTCCAGATCGACCTCTGGCTCGGCCTCGGCGGCCGGGGGCGTGCGCAGCGGCTGGTCCGGGTCGATCGCGATCGTGCTCATCGCCCGGCTCGCGGCCGCGCGCGCCTCCTCGTACCGCTGCGTGCTGGCGTCGCCGGCGGGCGTGGTGATCGTGGCGGTGTCGCCGGGGTACTGCTGAGTCATCTCCGCAGGCTCCTCACAGGTCGGTTCGGGGCGGTCCCTACCCGTCCGCACTGCGCCTGACACGGCTGGAGCACTGATTTAACCGGCTCCTGGGGTGTCCTCACTCACCGTCGCCGGATATCGACGCGGAGTGAACACCAGCGAGCCGGCCGGCCGGGGCACAGTACGGGTCTGTGACGAGCCGATCAGGAGCAGGCACCGCATGTCAACCGTTTGAGGATCCAGTTCCGCCAGTGTTGTCACCGTGATCGTCTCCTCCGGCCCGCCCACGTCGCGTCCGACCACGACCGGCGTACCGGGGGAGCGGTGCTGCAGCAGCAGGTCACGGGTCGCCTCCACCTGCCAGGTGCGGGACCTGGAGGCGGGGTTGTAGATCGCTATCGCCAGGTCTGCCTGCGCGGCCGCGGTCAGGCGCTGGGCGATCACCTCCCACGGCTTGAGCCGGTCAGAGAGCGACAACACGCAGTAGTCGTGTCCCAACGGCGCACCGACCCGGCTGGCGACCGCCTGCGCGGCCGTCATGCCAGGCAGCACCCGTACGGCGATATCGGCGTACTCCGGCTCTGCTGCGATCTCTGTGACCGCACTGCCCATGGCGAACACACCCGGGTCACCGGACGAGACCACAACCACCGTGGAGCCCTTACGGGCCAGATCGAGTGCGAACGCGGCCCGCTCCGACTCGACGCGGTTGTCCGAGCCGTGCTTACGCTGACGGGCCCGGTCCGGCAGGCGGTCGACGTACGTCGTATAGCCGATCACGTCGTCCGCACCGGCGATCGCGGCGCGTACCTCCGGCGTCATCCACTCCGGGCCGGCCGGTCCGAGGCCGACGACGGTGACGGAGCCTTCGGTGGCGGTCTTGGTGACAGGGGTGGCGAAGGTGTTGTTGATGGGGCTCGGGAGAAGGGCGAGGGAGAAGTACGGGACCTCGTCCGGGTCGACCTCGTTGAGCGGTGCTGTGCGCTGGGCGTCGGTTGTCGCCCGTTCGACGTACCAGGCCTCGTCGGCGCGGCCGGCGAGTTCGAACGCCTCGCGGACCCCGGCGAACGTGCGGCCGAGCTTCATCACCGCGGCCGCGTCGGTGGAGCGGAGGCGGTCGGCCAGTACGTCGGGTGGCAGGGTGCCGGGCAGGACGGTGAGGATCTCGTCGCGCTCGCACAGTGGGCGGCCGAGTACGGCGGCCGCGGCGCTGACCGAGGTGACGCCGGGGACCACCTCGCACGGGTAGCGGTCCGCTAGGCGCTTGTGCATGTGCATGTACGAGCCGTAGAACAGCGGATCGCCTTCCGCGAGCACGACCACGTCCCGGCCGGCGTCGAGGTGCGCTGCGAGTCGGGCGGCGCAGTCGGCGTAGAAGTCGTCCATCGCGCCCTGGTACCCGCCCGGGTGGTCGGTCGTCTCCGTCGTGAGCGGGTAGACGAGGTGCTCCTCGAGTTGGCCGGGTGTCAGGTACGGCGCGGCGACCGACCGCGCGATGCTCCGCCCGTGCCGCGCACTGTGGAACGCGATCACGTCCGCGGCCCCGATCAATCGAGCCGCTTTCACCGTCACCAGCTCCGAGTCACCAGGGCCCAGCCCGACCCCCCACAGCCGACCAGTCACTCTGCCTCACTCGCAATCGCGTTGATGGCGGCCGCGGTGATCGCGCTGCCACCCCGGCGTCCTCGGACGACGAGGTACTCCAGCCCGAGCTGGTTTGCCGCCAAGGCTTCCTTGGACTCTGCCGCGCCGATGAACCCAACCGGGATGCCCAGCACCGCCGCAGGCCGCGGACCGCCGCCCGCGATGACCTCCAGCAAGCGGAAGAGCGTGGTCGGCGCGTTGCCGATAGCAACAACTGCGCCTTCCAAGTGGTCGAGCCAGAGGTCGACTGCCGCAGCACTCCGGGTGGTCTCGAGCTGCTGCGCCAGCTCAACCGTTCGCGGGTCCTGCAACGTGCAGATCACCTCGTTGTCCGCCGGGAGCCGTCGCCGCGTGATGCCGGCCGCGACCATCTGCGCGTCGCACAGGATCGGTGCGCCGTTCTGGAGCGCGGTCCGGGCGTTCTTCACCACGTTCGGCGACCAAGCCAGGTCGGCGACCAGGTCGGTCATCCCGCACGCGTGAATCATCCGTACGGCGACCTGTGCCACGTCGGCCGGAAGCCCGTCGAGCGCCGCCTCGGCCCGGATCGTCGCGAACGACCGCCGGTAGATCTCCGCGCCGTCCCGCTCGTACTCGTAACTCACACCCGTTCCCCGTCCACCAGATAACCGTTGCCTACAGCAAGAACATCGACGAATCCGGCGCCCGGCTTCCCGCACCGCCGCTCACAACCCGACCAGTGCACCCGCCGCCCCCGCCCAACCACGTGCGCCATCCCACCTTGCATTCTGGCCGCGTCCGCGCGTACATCTGCCAATGCCTTCGCACACCCCGGCTGACCCGCACAGGCCGTGACACCTTCCCAGATGGAATCGGGTGTGGTCACCAGTCCGACCTCTTCCAGCCCGCTGCTATCCGCCGGCACCACAACAGACCGCCACGGCGTGATCCGAACCTCATCCCCAACCCGCACCAACGCGGCAGCCTGCTCCTGCGTCAGACTTCCCAGCGGAACCGTGACAACGAGAGCAGTCCCATGCACCCCAGCGACCACCCGCGCCGTCTCAGCCGGCAGCGCCTCAGTCGCCTGCAACCCAAGCCGCTCCAGGACTAACTTCTCACCACGAGCGACTTCCGCGATCCGCCACTCCTGGTCGCGCACCTCCAGAAACGCCTCCGCCGCAGCCAGCATGAGCTCCGGCACCACGTCCCACTCAACCCGCACAGCGCGGGTCCCGAGGCTCAGCAAGGCAGTGCGCTCGTCCAGCGCTCGCACAGCCACATCTGCCGCTTGCTCGGCCAGATCCCCGCGTCCATCGTCCAGCGCGAACAGGAACCGTCCCGGCAGGTCAGCCAGTGCGGGGCGGTCGCACAGTGCCCTGTCCAGGGCAGTGGCTACAGGAAGTACGTCGTACCTCGATTGCTGGTCCAGACCGGAGAGTGGTGACGCCAGGATGTTGCGGACGCGTTCATGTGCGATCGAGGGCAGCAGACCGGCTGCGAAGAGCCGGTCCGACAGGTCCTGGGGCCCGTCGGCCTGGAGTCCGCGGATTTGTACGTTGCCTCGCGACGTGAGCTCCAGCCGACCGTCACCCAGTTCAGCGGCAGCAAGACGCAGTACGTCGAGCTGCGTCGCCGTGAGCCGTCCACCGGGGACCCGGACGTGTGCGAGACCGCCGTCTGCCGCTTGGTGCACTGCCAGCACACCAGGGCATCGATCGCCTTCAGTCCTCGCCACAGCCGTGATGCTACGTCCCCCGAACCTGGTGTGTTCTGGCACACAGCAGGAACCCGACTGCCAGCAGCGCACACCCGCCTCCGGCCACCATCGTCACCGGCACCGACCACGCGTCCACCACCAGCCCCCCGAGTAGCGCCCCGGCCGACAACACCGCCTGGAACGAGGAGGTGAACCAGACGGTCGCCGCCTCCCGTGACTCGGGCACGGCCTGGGCGAACATGCTCATCGAGCAGACCGGTACGCCGCCGTACCCGAGTCCCCAGACCACGAGGAGCAGCAACGCTCCCGCCGTACTGCGGCCAACCATTGGCATCAGGAGCGTCGCTGCGGCGATCAGCGCGGCACAGGTGGCGAACGTGGTGAGGAGACTGCGAGCTGCCCACAGGCCGGCGACGACATTGCCGATCAGACCTGCGGCGCCGTAGACGAGCAGGAACAGGCCGACGAGCTCTGGGCGCACGACCTCGCGGAGGAACGGCGTGACGTAGGTGTAGGTCGCGAAGTGCGCCGTGACGATCAGAGAGGTGACGACGAGAGCGGTGCGACTGCTGCGGAAGGCCTTGCGGAGTGCTGCGGCGTGGGTGACCTGCAACGGCGGCAGTGGCGGCACTGTGGTGCGCAGTGTGAGTAGTGCCAGTAGAGCGAGAACGCCGAGCGCTGCGAACGACGTACGCCAGCCGGCGAGCTCACCGACGAACGTCCCTGCAGGTACGCCGAGCACCGAGCCGAGGGGGACCGCGGAGAAGATGACGGCTGTCGCTCGCGGCGCCCAGCGCTCCGGGACGAGTCGTCCGGCGAGACCGGCGCCTATGGACCAGAAGCCACCGATAGTCAGGCCGACGAGGAAGCGGGCAACCAGTTCGAGCCAGAACACCGGCGCGGCCGCTGCGAGGAAGCCCGCGACCGCCAGCAGGACCATGAGGACGCAGAGCATGAGGCGTCGGTCCAGCCGAGCCGTCGCGAGCGTGACGACTGGTGCGGCGACAGCGGCGACAAAGCCGGGCATTGTCATCAGCCAGCCGGTGCGGCCCGGGGTGAGCGCGAAGTCGGTGCCGATCGGGCTGAGCAGGCCGATCGGGAGGATCTCGGTGGTGACAATTGCGAAGATCCCCAGCGTCACCGCGCCGACCGCGAACCACTGGATCGTCCGTGGTGCGGTCCGAGTTGTCAGAACAGTCATACGTTCCAGGCAACGTGCCGCGACGCGGGACAGCTCGCGGTTTCGCGACAGCGCGCTCGGCACCCGGCAAGGCGTCGCATTTCCGCGCCCGGAGGAATGATCCGGCTCGGGATGATCTCTGGGTAGATGATCCGAGCTAGTCTCGAAGGTATGGCGCAGCTTCCGGAACGTACCGTCCCCGACCTCACCGGCTACCTCACGCACGCCGGCCACGTCCTGGAGACCCAGCTGTCCGCGGCGCTGGCGGAGATCGGCCTGACGCTGCGGATGCAGTGTGTACTGCGGCACGCACTGGAGGCCGAACGTACGCAGATCCAGATCGCCGAGCTGGCCTACATGGACAAGACCACGATGGTCGTCACCGTCGACGCGCTCGAGAAGGCCGGGTACGCCGAACGCCGGCCCTCCGCGACCGACCGCCGCGCCCGCATCATCGCCGTCACCGACGCCGGCGCCGAGATCGCCGCCGCGGGCCAGCTGATCGTCGACCGCGTCCATGCCGAGGCCCTCGAAGCCCTCGCCGCCCCGCACCGCAAGACCTTCGTGGACGCAGTAACCACCCTCGTCGAGGGCCCCCTCGCCACCCCCGTCACCGCCCAGCCGGTCCGCCGCTCCCGCCAGCGCGCAGGCTGAACTATCCCGGCAGGTACTCCGTCAGCTCCTGCCAGGACAGCTTGCTGTCCTGCGAATCGGCGTGCGGCTCCCGGAACAACTGGACGTACGACGCGATCTCGGACAGCACCCACCAGGCGTCGAAGAGCTCCAACGCCGCGGCCCGTGGGCTGACCGGGCCCGCCTCCGCCTGGTAGGCCGCGAGGACGTCGGTCGGCCCGCCGAGGACCGCCTTGAGGTCGCGTTCGCGCGGCGCGAGCCGCACGGTCACCCAGTCGACCAGGTGCATCCGGCCGTCAGCGGTGCGCAGGACATTGGCACTGTGCGGCTCGCCGTGCGTCACCACCCAGGGCTCGTCCGACGCCTCGATCTCGCGGACCAGCGCGTCGTACCGCGCGAGCTCGCCGCGAACGTGGTCGAGCGCACCGACCAGCCGCAGTCGAGTGGGCTCGGCGTACGGGCCCGCGGACCACGGGCGGTCGAGGTCCGCGAAGAGGGTGTCCCGGGCTGGTATGGCGAAATCCCAACGCTGTAAGGCTTCCGGGGCTGATGCTGTGTGGAGCCGACCGAGGATCCGAGCGATCTGTGCCCGCTCCACTGGATCGTCCCACGTGCCGTCTTCGGTGCTCCAGCCGTCGAGATGCGGCAGGACCGCCAGAGTCCACCCCGGCAGCACCTCGCGAACCAGCCGACCGGATCGATCGGTCAACGGCGACACAACGAACTCGTAGCCGCGGTCAGCCAGTTCCTTGGTCGTCTGCATCGCCGCTTCGATCACCGGCCCGCCGGTCGAGCCGACCCGATCGGCGGTGACGAACCATCGCGGTACGCCGGCGTCGGAGGCGATCCAGTGGTGACTGCCGAAGCCGACCGGCGCATAGGTCACCTCGGCGGCCTGGAAGCCCCAGTGCTCGTTGAGGATCTCGGCCACCAGGTCCCGCGGGATCTCGCTCGGCTCGTCCCTCACCCGGCGACCTTAACCGCGGCCCCGGTCGAGGGGCAGCTCAATTTCGTGGATCATTCGGTAGGAGATCGTCTGTTACAGAACTATCTGTTATGGTCTTTTCAGTCAACGACTGAGGAGAGACCTGTGGACGTGGATGTGGTGGAGTCGGTGGGGACGCGGGCGCGGGGGAAGGCGCTCGTCGTTCTGTGCGTGATGCAGTTGATGATCATCTTGGACGGGACTGTGGTGACGGTTGCGTTGCCGACTGTTCAGGCGGAGTTGGGGTTTTCGCAGGCGGGGTTGGCTTGGGTGATGAACTCGTACCTGATCGCGTTCGCCGGCCTGCTTCTGCTGGCGGGACGGATCGGGGATCTGATCGGGAGCAAGCGAGTCTTCGTCGCGGGGCTCGGGTTGTTCACCGCGGCGTCGTTGTTGTGCGGGGTGGCGGGCAGTGCGGAGGTGCTGATCGCCGGCAGGTTCCTGCAGGGTGTCGGCGGGGCGCTGGCCTCGGCGGTGATCCTGGGCATGATCGTGAGTCTCTACCCGGCACCGGGGGAGCAGGCGGGGGCGATGGGCGTCTACAGCTTCACGGCTGCCAGCGGTGCGTCGATCGGGCTCATCTTCGGTGGGGTGATCACTCAGACCATCGGCTGGCACTGGGCGTTCCTGATCAACGTCCCGATCGGTGCGGTCGCACTGGCGTTCGCCGTACGTCTCCTCGCGCACCAGCCGGGACTCGGTCTCGCCAACGGTGCTGACGTACTGGGCGCCATACTGGTGACCGCAGGGCTCTCGCTGGGGGTCTACACGATCGTCCAGACCGCTGAACCGCAGGCGATGCTGACTCGCACGCTGGTACTGGCCGCTGCCTCGCTCCTGCTGCTGGCCGCGTTCGTCGTACGCCAGTCGCGCATCAAGAACCCGTTGCTTGCCCTGCGCATCTTCAGGCGCCGTCAACTCACGGTCGCCAACGGCGTAGTCGTACTACTCTTCGCCGCCGGTTTCGGCTTCCAGTTCACCACCGCCCTGTACGTGCAGCGCGTGCTCGGCTACGACTCGCTCACCACCGGCCTGGCCTTCCTGCCTGCGCCGCTCATGAACGGGCTGATGTCCCTCTCCCTCGCACCGCGCCTCACCGTCCGCTTCGGCCCACGGAAGATGCTGATCGCCGGACTGGTCGTCTTCCTGCTGGCGCTGCTCTGGATCAGCCGTGCACCAGTAGACGGCTCGTACGTCGTCAACGTCGGACCAGTGCTTGCAGTGATGGGTGCCGGCATCGGTGTGGCCATCCCGGCCTCGATCATGCTGGCCATGTCCGGTGCGGACGTCAGCGACGCTGGACTGGCCTCAGGACTCAACAACACCGCCCAGCAAGCCGGTGCAGCTGTGGGCACCGCGGTACTGGCCACCCTGGCCGCATCCACCACCTCACACCGCCTCGCCGGAGGTGCCGGCGACCTGCTCGCATTACGTGACGGCTATGGCGCCGCGTGGCTCGCAGCGGCCGGTTTCGTACTGGCAGCCCTCCTGCTGTCGATCAGCCTGCTCCGGACCAGCCCCCGCTGACGGCTACTGTGGCAGGGGTGAGTATGTCGAGAGACCCCGACCGCCTTGTTCTGTTCTCCGACGCGGTCGTGGCGATCGCCATCACCTTGCTGGTGCTGCCGCTGGTCGACCTCGTGCCTGAGGTGAAGGCGGAGGGTGGTGACGCGGTCAGTGTGATCAGCGAGCACCGCCAGGAGATCTTCACGTTCCTGCTGAGCTTCGTGGTGATCGCGAGCTTCTGGCTGGGGCACCACCGGCTGTTCGAGCACATCCGCGCCTACACCCCGGCCATGATGCGGGTGAACCTGCTGTGGTTGCTCACCATCGTCGTACTGCCGTTTCCGACCGAGA
Source organism: Kribbella sp. VKM Ac-2566 (assembly GCF_004366005.1). Classification (NCBI taxonomy): domain Bacteria; kingdom Bacillati; phylum Actinomycetota; class Actinomycetes; order Propionibacteriales; family Kribbellaceae; genus Kribbella; species Kribbella sp. VKM Ac-2566. The sequence continues at coordinate 74,337 of NZ_SODT01000014.1, forward strand.
TCGTCGGTGCCTTCGACAGCGACGAGTTCACGGCCGGTCTCTACATCGGCACGATCCTGGCGCTCAGTGTGTGTCAGTCCGTGCTCACGTGGATGGTCCGTGGTCACAAGGAGTTGGAGAGCCCGGACAACCCGATCGGGCAGCAGGAGCTTGTCGGCTCTCTGCTGCTGACCGGGTTGACCGTGCTTGCCTACCTCCTGGCGTCGCTGGTGCCAGGCGTGCACTTCTACGCGATGTTGCTGCTGCTGTTGTCGCCTGTCTTCATGCGGGTGTGGAAAGGCCGCTCCAGAACCCGCACTGGTGCTCAGCAGTCAGATTGACCCGCTTGATGCCGCCCTGGTCCGTCGGCGCGAGTGAGAGCCCGTCGACGGCGTGTACACCGGTCGGCGACCAGTGCGGTCGGTCGGGTCCGTTCGGGTTGCCGGTCCGCGCGAACGCCGTCCAGTAGTCGATCATCTGGTTCGACAGCCTCTGCTGCGGCTGCGACATCGGGAAGTCGTACCCGCCGAGCCGGAACAGATACGGGAGCTCCATAGCGTGCGCGGCTCCCAGCCCGGGCGCAGCGATCGGGGAGTGCTTGTCGGCGAACTCGTACGCGTACACCGGGACCTTGCGCGCCGCCTGCTGATCCGTCGCGACCTGGGTGCACGACCAGATCCGGTCCGTGGTCACAGCACCCCACGCTGCAGCTGGTGACTCGTAGCGCGACTGCGGGTAGTGCCGCAGTACCTCAGCCGCCTTCGACGCGCCGACCATGTTCTTCACCAGCGCCGGGTAGTCCTTGATGTCCCCGAACGCGGCCAGCCACCCGTTCGCCTCGTCGTGGTTGTTCCCGGAGATGATCGGCACCCGGTGGAACAGCCCGGCCTTCATCGCCTTCGCCGGACTGAGCGGTACGACGGGATTCCCGCCGTACCCGATCTGGGTGAACTGGAGCATGTCGTCAACCAGTACGTCGGCCTTCATGCCGCGCAGGCACTCGAGCGTCGTGCAGTGCTTGCCGGCGGCCCACTCCTTGCCGTTCGCCTGCACCCGGCTGACCGGGATCCAGGGGGAGTCCGCGGCCTGACCCGGGTACTGGCTGTTGTCGGCCCAGTTGAAGGCGCACGAGCCGCTCTGCATGATCGCCTTCGCGAACAGGCCGGTGGCGGTCGGCGAGGTCAGCTGTGCGCACACGCTCATCCCGCCGGCGGACTCACCCGCGACCGTGACGTTGCGCGGGTCACCGCCGAACGCGCCGGCGTTGCGCTGCACCCAGCGCAGGGCGGCCTGCTGGTCCTGCAGACCGAACGTGCCGGAGCCCGGCAGGCCCGGGTACCCGAAGAAGCCGAAGATGCCGAGGCGGTAGTTGACCGTGACAACCACCACGTCACCGCGGGCGGCGAACTTCGACGCCTCGTAGCTGCTGCCGGCCCCGGAGAAGAACCCGCCGCCGGGGATCCACACCACGACCGCCCGTGGTTTCGCGGACGGCTTGGCGGGAGTCGTCACGTTCAGATACAGGCAGTCCTCGGCGGTCGAGCCGTCCGGCGCCTCGGAGTTCGCCTGCTGCGCGCACACGCTGCCCGGCTTGGACGCCCGTACGCCGGTCCAAGCCTGCACGGGCTGCGGCGCCTTCCACCGCAACGCCCCGACGGGCGGAGCAGCGTACGGAATCCCGTCGTACACCAACGCATCCCCGACAGTCTTACTAGCCACCAACCCGCTGTCAGTCCGTACAACGTTCTGCTGCGCCGCTTCACCAGGTCCGGCCAGGCCCACCAACAGCCCTACCGGCGCCAACGCGGCCGCCACACTCACCAAGAGTCTCTTCATGCCAGGAGCGTCGCCTACAGCACCACGGCCCGACTTCGGTCCTGCGGCCAGAGCTATTAAGACTTTGGTCTACGTCTGAGCAGGTAGGTGTCCATGATCCAGCCCTTGCGGTCGCGGGCCTCGGCGCGGACCTTCTCGATCTCGGGTGCGACCTCCCGGAGCGGACCGGAGATCAGGAGCTCGTCGGGCGTACCAAGGTAGGCGCCCCAGTAGATGTCAGCGTCCTGATCGACATGCTCGGTGAACGCGGTCTGCGCGTCGAGCATCACCACGACGTCGTCCACCCCGTCCGGCCACTCCTTCGCGAGCCGGCGGCCGGTGGTGATCTGGATCGGGCGCCCGACCTGGTTCAGCCCGACCTTGTGCCGCGCGGCGAGTGTCGACACGCTGCTGATCCCGGGAATCACCTCGACCTCGAAAAGGAGTTCACCGCGGGCAAGGATGTCGTCCAGGATCGCCAGTGTGCTGTCGTACAGCGACGGGTCGCCCCACACCAGGAACGCGCCCACCTGGTCCTCGCCGAGCTCGGTCGCGATCAGGTCCGCGCAGACGTCGGCCCGGCGCCGCCGCCAGTCGTCGACCGCCTCGACGTACGCCGACGTCGTACGATCCCGCTCCGGGTCCTGCCCGACCACGACCCGGTAGTCCTTCGACGTCGCGTACCGCCGCAGGATCTCCGACCGCAGATCCACCAGCTCCTGCTTGACCTCGCCCTTGTCCAGCACGAAGAACACGTCGACGCGGTTCAGCGCCGACACGGCCTGTATCGTCACCTGCTCCGGATCACCCGCACCGACCCCGACAACCACAATCTCCCGCATGCGCGGCAGCCTATGTCAGACCGTCAGCAGCAGTCCGGCCGCGATGACACATCCCACAAGAGCGCCGCCGTAACACAGCACCACGATCGGTACGGCGTACCGCTTGAGCTGTAAGCCGTCGTACAGGGTGTAGCGGAATCTGTGCGCCCAGTGGAACAACGCCAGCGCGCACAGGCCGAACAGCACCAGGCGGGTCAGTGGATTGTGCAGTACGGCGTACAGGTGGGCGTGGGAGGGTGCCGACAGCAGACCGACGGGAAATGCGATGCCGAACAGGAACAGCAGGATCGGCACCATCAGTGCGGCCACCATGCCGCCCGAGCTGAACAGCATCCACAGCAGGGGTTCGGGGGAGCGGCGGTGGTTCATCTCAGTACCAGCCACGCGACGGCAGCCGACAACACCAACCAGGCCAGGTAGTGCGCGGCAACGATCTGCTGCGCCGGCACTCGGCGTCCGCGCACCTTGATCGCGATCGCCCGCGGTGCCAGACCGAACCACGTCACCACATGCAGCAGCACGAACAGCATCGCGACCACATTGATCGCCACCACCCACCACTGCCCGCTCCAGTCAAGGAATCGCTGGTACGACGCCGTGCCGTCGCTGACCGCATTCACCAGCAACAGCAGGAACACCACGAACCACGCGACGAAGACGCTGCTGAGCTCACGCAGTACGAACAGCACATACGCACGGCGTTCGAGCCACCAGAGGAGGTGAACCGGCCGCTGGTAGACGCTCACCGCCTGCTCCGAGAAATCCGCGGCATCAGCAGTTCCTTGATCGACTGCGTCGCGGCCGTCAGCTTGTAGCGCTGGATCGCGCCGGCCGGATCCACGCCCTTCGGGCACACGGCACTGCATTCACCCACGAACGTGCAGGCCCAGACCCCTTCTGGCGAAGACAGTACGTCGCGACGCTCGTCGGCACCCTCGTCGCGCGAGTCGAGGTTGTAGCGCTGTGCCAGGGCGATCGCCGCCGGGCCGAGGAAGTCCGGCTCGAGGCTGTAGACCGGGCAGGCCGAGTAGCACAGCATGCAGTTGATGCACATGCTGAACTGCTGGTACTCGTCGAGCTCCTCCGGCGTCTGCAGGTACTCGCCCTCCTCGACCGGACTCTGCACCTCCCGGACCACCCACGGCTTGACCTTCGGCAGCTTGGTCATGAAGTCGTCGATGTCCACCACCAGGTCGCGGACGACCGGGAAGTTGTGCAGCGGCTCGACCCGGATCGGGCCGGGAGCGTAGTCGGTGAGGAAGGTCGCGCAACTCAACTGGGGTTCGCCGTTCACCGTCATACCGCAGCTGCCGCAGATCCCCATCCGGCACGACCACCGGAACGACAGGGTGCCGTCCAGATGGTCCTTCACGTAGGTGAGGCCGTCCAGGATCGCCCAGTGCTCCCGCAGCGGGACCTGGTAGGACTGCATGACCGGCTCGCTGTCGACTCCTGGCCGGTAGCGGGCCACCTCCAGCGTGATCTCGGTTGCCATCGCTATCTCCCGTAGATCCGTTCGCCCGGCGGCCAGCGGGTGATCGTCACCGGGAGGTACCCGACCCGGCTGGATCCGTCCGGTTGGCGTCGTACCAGCGAATGCGCCAGGAACCGTTCGTCGTCGCGGGCCGGGAAGTCCGTCCGCTGGTGCGCGCCACGCGACTCCTCCCGGAGCGTTGCGCTGTCGATGATGCACTCGGCAACATCCAGCATGAACCCGAGTTCGAGCCACGCGATCAGCTCGGTGTTGAAGTTGGTGCTGTGATCGTCGATCCCCGCATGCCGGAATCGCAGTCTCAGTTCCGCGAGCTCGTGCGCGGCCTTGGTCAGCGAGTCGCCGTCCCGGTAGATCCCGGCGCCGTTCTCCATCGTGGCCTGCATCTCGGTCCGGATGTCCGCGATCCGCTGGTGGCCCTCGACCCGCCGGCCCAACTCCGTCGCCAGCCGGCGCGCTTCGTCCCGCCCCTGCGCGACGATCGACGACGGCACCTCGCGGTGATAGCGAGCCGCGAACACCGCGGCGGCGCGGCCGGCCCGGTTGCCGAAGACGAGGCACTCCGGCAACGAGTTCGACCCCAGCCGGTTGGCGCCGTTGATGCTCACGCACGCCACCTCGCCGGCGGCGTACAGGCCTTCGAGCGGGGTCGCGCCGCGAATGTCCGTGTGAACCCCGCCCATCATGTAGTGCACGACCGGGCGCACCGGGACGAGCTCGGTCACCGGATCGATGTTCTGGTACTTCGAGCACAACTCCCGCACGAACGGCAGCTTGAGGTCGATCAGCTTCGCCCCCAGGTGCCGCAGATCCAGGTTGACGATCGGTCCGTACGGCGTATCGATCGTGTTGCCCTTCTCCATTTCGTGGACGAACGCCTGCGACAACCGGTCCCGTGGGCCGAGTTCCATGTTCCGCAGGACCGGTTCGGGCGTCGGCGTACCGAGGTCGTAGTCCTGCAGGTAGCGGTAGCCGTCCTTGTTGAGCAGCCACCCGCCCTCGGCCCGGGCCGCCTCGGTGATCAGGATCCCGGTGAACGGCAGACCGGTCGGGTGGTACTGGACGAACTCCATGTCCTTGAGCGGGGCGCCGGCCCGATAGGCGAGCGCCATCCCGTCGCCGGTCTTGATGTTGGCGTTCGTCGTGAACGGGAAGACGCGTCCGCAGCCGCCGGTGCACAGGATCACCGCGTTCGCCGTGATGGTCTCGATCCGCCCGGTCGCCAGTTCGATCGCGACCACGCCGTACGCGCGTCCGTCGTCGACCAGGATCTTGGTGACGTACCACTCGTCGTACCGGACGATGTCGGAGTAGGAGAGCGCGGTCTGGAAGAGCGTGTGCAGCAGGTGGAACCCGGTCCGGTCGGCCGCGAACCAGGTGCGCTTCTTCTTCATGCCGCCGAACGCGCGAACGGCGATCTTCCCGTCCGGCTGCCGGCTCCAGGGGCAGCCCCAGTGCTCGAGCCGCAGAAGCTCCCGAGGGGCCTCGGCGACGAACGCCTCGACCGCGTCCTGGTCGCACAGCCAGTCGCTGCCGGACACTGTGTCGTACGCGTGCTCGTCGAGCGTGTCGTCGGGTGCGGCCACGGCCGCGGCACCGCCCTCGGCGGACACGGTGTGGCTGCGCATCGGATAGACCTTCGAGATCACGGCAACGCGCAGTGCCGGGTTGGTCTCGGCCACCGCAATGGCAGCTCTCAACCCGGCACCGCCACCTCCGACCACGACCACATCGTGATAGTCAGCCATGATCAGGCTTCGTGATCGCCGCTGTGCTCGTCCATCAGCACTTTGCCGTCGTGCCGCACCGTCCGGATCCGGACGCTGCCGTCGTGGAACTCGTGCCGCATCTGCCGGCACCCACAGGCGAACAGCTTGTCGTCGAGCCGGAAGCCCTCGAAGTCGTCTTCCTGGCTCCGGTCGGCATCTCCGAGCCGCCCACACGGCGCCCGTTCCCCAGTGAGATGCGTCTTGGTCCCCGTCATTCCCCCACCTCCTGCCCCTCCGAGGTGTTCGTGACCTACATCACACCATCGATAGTGCGCCTCGGCCGACGGGACGGCAATGGGTCAGTGCTTGGCCTGACGCCACTCGCGTTCGAAGGGCAGCCGCCAGGCGCGCGGGGCGATCAGCTGGTGGATCGCGTTCGGTCCCCAGGTGCCGGGCTGGTAGGGCTTGACCGGCGGCGGGTCCTCGAGCAACGGGGCGGACCGGTCCCACAGCGACTCGATGCCCTCGGCCGTGGTGAACAGCGTGTGGTCCCCGCGCATCGCGTCCAGGATCAGCCGCTCGTACGCCTCCAGTACGTCGCCCGCGCTGCCGGTCTCCTGGGTGGAGAACTGCATCGACAGCTTCTCCAGCCGCATCCCCGGACCGGGCCGCTTGCCGTAGAACGACAGCGACACCCGCGACGAGTCGGCGAGGTCGAAGGTCAGGTGGTCCGGGCCCTCCGAGCCGACGCCGGAGCCGGACGGGAACATCGTCTTCGGCGCCTCCTTGAAGGCGATCGAGATGATCCGCTGGCCCTCGGCCATCTTCTTGCCGGTGCGCAGGTAGAAGGGGACGCCGGCCCAGCGCCAGTTGTCGATCTCGACCTTCAGCGCGATGAACGTCTCGGTGTCCGAGTCCGGCGCCACGCCCTCCTCGCCGCGGTAACCGGAGTACTGCCCGCGGACCACGTCGCCGGGGTTGATCGGCAGCATCGACCGGAAGACCTTGTTCTTCTCCTCCGAGATCGCCCGCGGCTCCAGGGCGGTCGGCGGCTCCATCGCGACGAACGACATCACCTGCATCAGGTGTGTGACGACCATGTCCTTGAACGCGCCGGTCGGCTCGTAGAAGGTGGCGCGCTGGTCCAGGCCGAGCGACTCCGGGATGTCGATCTGCACGTGGTCGATGAAGTTCCGGTTCCAGATCGGCTCGAACAGACCGTTCGCGAACCGGAACGCGAGGATGTTCAGCGCGGCTTCCTTGCCGAGGAAGTGGTCGATCCGGAAGATCTGCGACTCGTCGAACGTCTCGTGGACGAAGTCGTTCAGCTCGATCGCGCTGGCCAGGTCGTCGCCGAACGGCTTCTCCATCACCACCCGGGCGCGTTCGACCAGGTCGGCGTCGCGCAGCATCGCGATCACGGCCTGCGCCGCCTTCGGGGGCACCGACAGGTAGTGCAGCCGGCACGCGTCCGGGCCGAGCAGCTCCTCGGCGGCCTTCACCGCGGCCGCAAGCGCCTCCGGCCCCGCGGTCACCGGCACGTACTCGAGCCGCTCCGCGAACTGCGCCCACTCCTGGTCGCTCATCTTGTGGGTGCCGAACGTCTCGACCGCCTTCCGCGCGCGATCGCGGAACTCGTCGCAGCTCAGGTCCTCGGTGGCGGTCCCGATCACCCGGACGTCCGGCGCGAACTTGGACTGCTGCAGGTACGCCAGGCCGGGGAGCAGCTTGCGCTTGGCGAGGTCGCCGGTGGCCCCGAACAGCACGATCACATGCGGCGCCAACGGCTCCGGGTCCCGCCGTGAGGGCCGCGACCCGGGTGCCGGATACGCAATGGTCTGAGTACGGTCAGGCATTCAGTCCTCCCGAGGACGCCACCGGAGCCAACACACTCCCTACATCTCTTGGCAGTCTAGGCGGCCCCGGTGACGCCCAGTGGTCAGGCCGATTGCCAGAGACCGAGAATGTTGCCCTCCGGGTCCTTGAAGTACCCCGCGAAGCCCATGTCGCCGACCGGCACCTTCTCGCCGACCTGTTCGCCGCCGAGGCTCTCGATCGTCTTCCAGGCCGCGTCGATGTCCGGTACGTCGACCGTCAGCATCGGCCCCTTCAGATCCTCGGTGCGCTGGAACATCCCGCCGTTGATGAAGCCCGGCTCGGCCGGCATGGACTGCTCGTCCACCGGCCCGGTCGAAGCCATCGTGTAGTTCATGTCGGGCATCTCCATCAGGTTCCACCCGAACGCCTCGCGGTAGAACGCCCGCGCCCGGTCGCCGTCGTCGTACGGAACCTCGAAGTGCACGATCCGCCCTGTCATCGCAGCCCCCTCCCATTGGCACGCCACTATGGATCGACGCTAGACCCGGTACGCCGTACCGGCCAGGGCAAGGGGTGAGTCTTCTACGGTAGGGGTGTCTGTTCTCGCTGAAGCCGTTCGTCGGTGGGGTGAAGGCACTCTGGAGGAGGACCGTGAAGTACTTGCTGATGATCTGTGGCGACGAGTCGGCGGCTGCGCATGCCAATGACGGCTGTGGTGGCTGGACGGAGGAGATGGAGTCTCGTGGGGTCGTGGCCGGTGGGGCCGGGCTGCGGCCACCGGACGAGGCGACCACGGTACGGGTGCGGGAGGGCGAGCTGCTGCTGACGGACGGACCGTTCGCGGAGACGAAGGAGCAGATCGGCGGATTCGTGCTGATCGACTGCGCGGACCTGGACGAGGCGATCGAGATCGCGTCGAAGCACCCTGCGGCGGGCTACGGGACGATCGAGATCCGGCCGGTCTTCGAACCGCCCGTGCTGGAACGGCCGGTGTGACGTTCGAGGAGATCTACCGGCAGGACTGGGGCCAGGTGGTCGCCACTCTCATCCGGGTCACCGGCGACTGGGAGCTCGCGGAGGAGTGCGCGCAAGAAGCGTTCGCCGCGGCGCTGGAGCGGTGGCCGAAGGACGGCGTACCGGATCGGCCTGGTGCGTGGCTCACCACGACCGCACGCAACCGTGCGATCGACTGGCTGCGTCGCGAGGCAGTGGGTACACAGAAGCTGCAGGAGGTGGCTGCGATGACGCATGACTCAGAGCCGCCGTACGACGTACCGGACGACCGGCTGCGGTTGATGTTCACCTGCTGCCATCCCGCACTGGCGATGGAGGCACGGGTGGCGTTGACCCTGCGGACACTGGCCGGTCTGAGTACGACGGAAATCGCGCGGGCGTTCCTGGTGCCGGAGACGACCATGTCGAAGCGCCTGACCCGCGCGAAACAGAAGATCCAGCACGCCGGCATCCCGTACCGCGTGCCGCCCGCACACCTCCTCCCGGAGCGGACGCCCGCCGTACTGGCTGTCCTGTACCTCCTCTTCAACGAGGGGTACTCCGACGTTGTCCGGAGCAACCTGAGCGGTGAAGCGATCCGACTGGCCAGACTGCTCGTCCAACTCATGCCGGACGAACCTGAGGCCGCTGGACTGCTCGCACTGATGCTGCTGCACGACGCACGCCGGGACACCCGCCTGGCACCGGACGGCGCCTTGGTCACGCTGGACGAACAGGACCGCACCCAGTGGGACAACACGCGCATCACTGAAGGTGTGGACCTCCTTGACTCCGCACTGCGCCGCCGCGAACCCGGCCCGTACCAGGTCCAGGCCGCGATCGCTGCCTGCCACGCCACCGCCCGCACCGCAGCCGACACCGACTGGCCGCAGATCGCCGCCCTCTACGCACAACTCCCACAAACGCCCGTAGTCGCCCTCAACCGTGCCGTAGCAATAGGCATGGCCGACGGCCCAGCCGTCGGCCTCCGTTTGGTGGACGAGCTGGCTGCCGGCGCCTTGAGCGGCTACCGCCTGCTCCCGGCCACCCGTGCCGACCTGTTGCGGCGACTTGGACGCTATGCCGAGGCCGCGGTGGCGTATCGGCAAGCGATCGAACTCGTTGCGACCGATGCGGAGCGGCGGTATCTGACCAAGCGCTTGGCCGAAGTGTCCGACTGAGCAGTACACACTCCGCCGATGATGAGCCGGCGTCAGCGACGTCGTCGGTTGTTGCGTGCTGCAGCCCGTTCCTGTCGCCTCCTGTCGCGACGCGACATCGGGACCTGTGTCAACGCGCGCCGCAGGAGCTGCGCCTCTTGCACCATCGGATGCTCGCGGCCCAGCGTCCTCGACGCGAGGTCGATGATGTCGTTCGCTTCGGAGGCTGCGGACGCCCTGTCAGCCTGCGCGATCAGGGGCACGAGGTCCAGTCGCGTCCGCAGCGTGCTCGGATGCGCATCGCCGTACATGCGGCGCTCGATTGCCAGCACGTCTCGCAGTGCGGTCTCGGCCGATGCGGTGTCGCCCATCAGCGCGTCCAGCCCGGCGAGGTTGGCCCTGCAGGCCAGGATTCGCGGATCCTCGTCACCCCAGAGCGGCCGCGCAAGATCGAGGACGGCTTGATATTCGGCTCTGGCGGCAGCATGTCTGCCCTGGCGTCGCAGCGTGATCGCGAGACCGTGGCGCGCGGCCAGCGTGGCCTCGGATGTGTCCCCTCCCTTCCGCGAGCAGATCTCCACGAGGGAGCGGAACTCCTGTTCCGCGGCGTCGACCGACTCCGGCTGCTGCGCGAGGACCGTCGCGTATCCGTCCAAGGTGATCAGTGTGCTGTCGTGCTTCGGTCCCAGGACCCTGCGATGGGCTGCCAGTGCGGCGCGGAACTCTGTCGTCGCCTCCGCGAGTTTGCCCTGCTTGGACAGCGAGAGGGCGAGTCCGTGCCAGACCGCCAAGGTACCGACGTAGTCCGTTCCGTGATCCTCTCGGAGGATCTTCAGCGCGTGCCGGTAGGTCTGCTCCGCGGCGGACCACTCGCCCCGATCACGACGGCGTCCGGCCAGCGCGTGCAGGGTGCGCAGTGTGTCGACGTGCCGCTCTCCCAGGACACGCCGTTGAACGTCGAGGACCTCCTGCAACTCGTCCTCCGCCTGGGCCGGCGACGTCCGCAACAGGGCCAGGTCCGCGCGGGTGGCGAGTGTCTCCGGGTGCAGTTCGCCCAATGTTCGTTGCTGCGTCTCGAGGATCGCCCGGATGTCCAGTGCTTCCTGCTCGGCTTCATGGACGTACCTGCGAAATGTTGCCGCCCGGCGAACCATGGCGATCGCTCGCTCGACGACCGGCTGCGGGACCTGGTCGAGCTGCGCCCGGCAAAGCTCGAGCGCGGACTCGGCGTGCGCGGCCAGGGCCTGCCAGCGAGGCCACGTCTGCGGCGTCATCGCATACCCGTCGGTCGTGGCCGAGAGCAGTTCGACCACTGTGGAGATGTGCTGGTCGACATCCAGCTCGCTACCGGCCTGCTGACGGCTGGTATCGCGGACGAGAGGGTGCAGGCTCAGCGCCTGCCGACCGTCGAGCTCGGCGCGATCGACGAGACCGAGGTCGAGCAAGGCCGGGAGCAGCCGCGCGATGGACTCCGGGGTGATCTTCGCCCACATCGGCGCCGCGGCCATCAGCTCCGCATCGAGCATGTCCACCGGAACCGGCGCCTGACCGAAACAGGACAGCAACCGCAGCAACTTGCGTGCCAGCGGGTGACCGCGGCGCTCCAGCAGGTCGAGCGACAACTCCCACGTGCGGGAGATCAGCTCTCGTTCTCGACGCTGGTCGTCGTGATCGCCTGGCAGAGCGTCCAGCACACCGACTCGTTCGTCGAGCGCGGCCAGGTAGTCGGCAAAGGTCTGCGGAGTTTCGGCCCCTGGCACCAGCAGCCGCTCGTCGCTGGATGCCAGGTAGCTGCCTGCGAGCCGCAGTGCCAGAGGCAGGCCACCAAGACGTTTCCCCAGGCGTTCGGCCTCCGTGGGGCTGCCCGCCCGCGATCCGGCCAGGTCCATCAGCACCTGGCCGGCGTCGGCCGGCTCGAGCGACGTCACCGGGCGAAGAACTGTGCCTGGTGGCCAGGTCCGTGGGCTGCCCTGCCGGCTGGTGACGACGACGAGCCCGTGGTCGGATCGAGGCGTTCGGAGCCAGCCGTTGCCCTCCGAGAGCCGACCTGCCCCGGCCAGGACGTCGGGGTCGTCGGCGTTGTCCAGAATCAGCACCCATCGGCCCGTGAAAGCGTTCAACGCTCTCCAGAGCTCGTCGGGCGCGCTGCCGTACCCGGCCCATGCCATGGCGACTTTCTCCGGATTCGCTTTGGCCTGGATCGCCACTTCACGGAGTCCCTCGGACAACGTCTGTGCGTCGTCCGCGGACACCCACCAGACGAGCCTCTGCTGGGCTGCGGCTTTGCTCGCGAGCCACAGCGCGAGGGAGCTCTTTCCGCTACCGCCCGTTCCGTGCAGGACTACTGCGTGGCCCGGCGAATCGACAACCTTCTCCAGAAGCTCGGCCGAGATCTCGTCCCGCCCGCGAAGGTGTTCCGGCAGCCGTCCCGTGGGAGCCGCGACCGACACGAGGCCGGGCCTGTCTTTCGGGGCGATGGTGATGTCGATGATGTCGCCGCCGGCCTGATTGATCTTGGCGTTCGGTGCCGCGTACGCCCACTGCCGGATCGTCGGTCGGTCGTCGTCCACGCTTCACCTCCGGCGGCCAGGCTGTAGCGCCAGATTCAATCACGCAACGGTGTCATCCGGATACGATGGGAGACGCGGCACGAGGAGGGCTTGAGATGCGCGGATGGATTCTGACGTCGGCTGCCACGACGGTGGCGACAGCGATCGCGATCGCGGTGAACCTTGCCACCGACGGACGGCACCACCCTTGGGCCTGGATCGCGACAGTCGTGCTGACGGCGCTCGGTGGCGCGTTGTCCGAGTGGCAGCGCCGCAGGGACGTGCGGAAGGCCGAGGCCCGGACACCGCCGTCGGACCCACGGCCGACTGCACCACACGTGATTCAGACTGTGGTCGCGGGCGAGGGTGCTTCGGTCCAGCAGGCGGCAGGCGATATCAACAACTCCACGTCGCCCTGAGCACTCGCAACGCTCGTGATCAGCGTTTGATTGTGCGGAGGTGTCTGTGCGCGCCTGAGTCGTTCGTCGGTGGGGTATGACGGATATCAGGAGTGCTGTAGCGCACGAGCGGTCCGAGCTGGCGGGGGTGCTGGCCGGGCTGCAACCAGAAGCCTGGGACGAGCCGACGCTGTGTGCCGGCTGGCGGGTGCGCGAGTTGGTCGCGCACATCACCATGCCGTACCGGATCTCGATGCCGCGGTTCCTGGCCGGGATGGTCCGGTCCGGCGGCAACTTCAACCGGTACGCCGACCGGCAGGCCCGGCAGGATGCGGCGGACCTGACGCCGGCGCAGCTGGTCGAGTGTCTGCGCCAGAACATCAACCACCCGTGGAAACCGCCTGGTGGCGGCTATGCGGGTGCGTTGTCGCACGACGTGGTGCACGGTCTCGACGTGACCGTTGCACTGGGCATCGATCGTCAGGTGCCGTCCGAGCGGCTGCGCATCATCTTCGACGCGATGAAACCACGCCAGATCAAGTACTTCGGTGTCGACCTGACCGATGTCCAACTGCAGGCCACCGACCTCAACTGGACCTACGGCGCCGGCGTACCGCTCGCCGGCACGGCACAGGACCTGCTGCTGGTCCTCAGCGGCCGTAGCCTCCCACCCAACCACCTCTCCGGTCGCGACGCCGACCGCTTCACCACTGGAGTGACCCGATGATCATCTGCCTCCCGATCGAGGACCGGCCGCGCTCGTACGCCTTCTACCAGGAGGCGCTGGGCCTGACACCGGTCGGAGAACCGGACGAGGACGGCATCCCCGAACCGCTGCAGTTCCAGCTGGCCGACGACGTCAGGATGATGCTGATCCCGACCGAAGGCTTCGGCTGGGTACTGGGTGATCAGCCGGCCGCGCCCTATGGCCAGAGCGAGTGCGTCCTCACCATGGAGGTCGATAGTCAAGAGGCTGTCGACGCAGCGGCTGCCAAGGCCGTCGCGGCCGGGGCGGTACAGGTGACGGCACCGGCTCAGAGGCTGTGGGCCTACATGACCACGTTCACCGACCCCGACGGACACCTCTGGATGGTCACGGCTCCTTGAGTTCGAGGGCGTAGTCGCCGTGGGTGGCGGTCCGGAGCAGGATCCGGCCGGAATCGACGGCCAGCTGCGTGATCGGGTCGTCGACGTACAGCCCGGCGACCCGGGTGCCCGCTGCCGGATCCCAGACCGCGACGTTGCCGCCGGTCGACCCGGTGACCAGCACGGTCCGCGTGTTGAGCGATCCGACTGCCACACACTGGACCGCTGACGCGCGGTCCGCCGGACTCTCGATCCGCTTCCCGTCCGTGATCGTGTACACCCGAGCCCGCCCGCCGCAGGCCACGGCGACGACCCCGCCGTACCCGGGAAGGTTGCCCAAGGCCACAGAGGTGGCCTGCTCCAGGTTCGGCTTGGCGTACAGCAGGTTCCAGCCCTGCTCGAGAACGTACGACGGCAGCTCGACGAACGGCCCCGCGATCGCGCGCGGACGCTCGCCTTCCCGATGGTCGGGAGACAGGGTCCGCCGGTCCCAGACCCAGACGGCGCCCTCGACCGATCCCGTCGCGATCACCGGCACGCCGTCCACCTCACCGGTCGCCGCGACCGACTGCGGCCAGCCCTCCGGCCGATCCAGGTCCAGCGGCCGACCGCGGGACTCGTGTCGCCGCGGCTGTTTGCCGAGTTCCTCGGGGACAGCTGTCGGCACGAACCGGTCGTAGCGCCACTGCTCGGCGGTGTCGTTGCGGAGCCGCGAGAGGTTCGCACTGGTGCGGCCCGTGCTGAACCTGAATTGCTGCAACTGCACCAGGGCAGTGTCGTCGTAGTCGGGCGCCGCAGCGACGATCGGATGTCCGCCGACCACGCCGATCGCGATGGCCCGAGCACGCTCGTCGTACGGCGACTCCTCGACGTGCGCGTGCCGTTCGGTGAACCAATGCAGGTGGTTCCCGATCCCCGCGACGACCACGAACGGCGCGCCGATCCGGGCCCCGGCCATGACGTCCAGCAGACTGCCGCCGTCGAACTGGATCGGAGCGGTCCGCCAGACCTCGCGGCTATCGGCGGGATTGATCAGCAGAATGCGATGGGCGCGGTCCGGGACCGGCTCGTCCTGCACGGCCAGCAGCACCAGCGCGCCGTCGTCCTCGATCCCGAAGCCACGAACGTCGAGGGCCTCGAGCGCCGGTGGAACGTCGAACGGCTGCAAGGTCACGGCGTCGACCATCCTCGGCGTGCGGTCGATGTCGACACCGGCGATGACCAGCCGCCCGTCGACCCGGCCGACCCCGATGGCGTGACCGAGGCCGACGTCCGCCGCGGCGATGCGTTCCTTGGTGCGGGCGTCCCATACCTCGAGGATCCGGTCGTACCCGGCCGAGGTGACCACGACCGGGCGACCATCGATGACGGACATCGCCACGGCGGTCGCGCGGTGCTCGAGCGCGATCATCGACATGACATCCGGTACGCCGGTCCGCGGATCCCACAACTCGATCCGGGTGTCGACCGCGATCGCGACCACGGGCCGGTCGTCGACGTGGCCGAAGCCGAGACCACGGACCTTGCCGGTAGTGCTGTAGGTCGACTCGAGATCTGCTCTCCAGTCGAGGCTGCCCTCGACCATCCGCAGCCAAGGCACGGTCGCGAGTCGGCCGACCGCATCGCCCAGCCCGGTCATCGAGGGGCCGGGGTACTCCTTCAGCCGGGCGTGCAACTGACCCGCGAGCTGGGTGGGGTCGCGAGTGAGAGCGGTCCGGCTCCGGCGGAGGGCCCGTTCCATCACGTCAACGGTCTGGAACCTGGTCACCGTCGCGTCGTCGCGCGACGTGTTCTGTTCGATCACGGCCCTGGCCGCGGTGATGACCGCGTCGGTCTGGTCGACGCCCAGCAGGCCGACGGCGCGGGTCAGCCAGCCGGCATCGGTCACCAGGTCGACGACCGCCTCGGAAGCCGGTGCGATCCGGTCCGCGTCAACCACCAGATGCTCGGCGAGGTAGCGAACCGGGTAGAAGTTCGCGTCCGCCCAACCGTCCGTCGCCGACCGCTGCCGCCCGGCCAGCGCTCGCGCGATCCGCCGGTGGCCGGCGGCGTACGACGGTTGCGCGTGGAAGTGCTCCACGAACGTCTGGTGGGCCAGCCGGTACGTGCTTTGACCGTGCTCCCCGTCGAGCATGACGTACGGCGCCGCCGCAACCAGCAGGTTGTCGAGATCGGCCTCGCCGGGCGGGCTTGGCGTGAACGCTCCAGCGGCTGTGGCCCAGATGCCGTCGGCCCGGGGCAGACCCCGGCCGCGGGCATGGGCAAGGGCTTCCAGCAACGGACGGAAGCTGCGGTCGGCAACTGTCAGCCGCTCTACCGCGGTCGCGAACAAACCACGATGGTCCTGCGCCAACAGGTCTGCGAGCTCGGGCCGCGCCTCAGCGGTCAGCAACTCGGGCCGGGCGAGGATCTCGTGCACAGCCAGCCTGGCATGGAGGAAGTGCCTCTTGTGTGCGCCGACGCTGCGCGCGGCCGCGGCCGCGGTGCCCGTGTCGATCGGCAGCGAGTTCAACCGATGCTCGACGTACCTCGTCACCGCGTCGGCATCGAGGTCGACCGTCACGGTGCCCGCCGGCTGGAGATGGTCGAGCAGGTTCGTGTCCACCGGCTCCAACAGGTCAGGGCCTTCGCTGGTCGAACGGCGGGTGCCGACGACGACCCGGCAGCCGGGGACCTCGGACAACTGCCGCAGTACAGCGGCTGCCGCGAGCGGGTCCTGGGCCTCGTCCAGCGCATCGACCATGACCGTGCGGCCCTCGACCGCTGTCAGTAGGCCGTCGAGCGTGGTGGAGGCATCCTGCTCCCCCCGGAGATCGGCGTTCAGCCGGTTGACCATCTCGGTGGTCGTCAGACCGGTGAGCAGGACCGTGGCATCGAAGACGTCGTCCGGCGGCTGCTCCGGTGCGGCCAGCTGCTTGACCTGACTGGCGCGGATCAGCAACTCGCGCAGTGACGGGTTGCTGTGGACGACGAGGTTGCCCAGGACGGCGGACTTGCCCGAGCCGGCCGGCCCGGTGACGGCGAGCAGCCCGGAACCAGTTGTGCGCAGCCACTCGGAAATTTGCCGTTGCTCGCGGCCGCGTCCCTCGAAGTACCAGGTCGGCTCACCGAGCTCTGCCCCCTGCGCCTTGGGCACGAAGAACTTGCGCTGATCCGTCGGCAGACCGGCAAGGAATGCCTCCAGCTCGAGATACACGTCCTGGGTGGCGGTGACGCCGGCGCGGAGCGGCCGCGGTGGCGGGACGAGCGGCCGGGCCGGGCCGAGCCCGATCGGGATCGCGAAGCCGAACGCCAGAAAGCCTTCCGTCCGGCCGACCAGGTCGGCCACCCGGATCACCTCATCGTTGGCCGTGAAGGACTTCAACGCCAGTTCCAGCGCCTTCGGCACCGCCTTGAGGAAGCCCGATCCGGTGCCGCCGCCACCGAGCAGCGCGAAGCGTTTCGCCGGATTCGTCGTGGACAGGATCTTCGCCGCGAGCAGTTGGACGAACCGCTCCGCGCCGCAGGCCTCGATGACGACCAGCGCCCATGCCCCGGGGTCATCGCTGCGGCCGGCCCATTCGTCCGCCAGGTGGGTCGCCAGTTCCTCCGCGTGGTGGCCGGAGCCCTTCATGTGCTGCGTGCTGTTGTACGACGCCAGCCAGGCATCCTCCGTGTCCGACTCGCCATGGCCCACCCAGACGAGGACCGAACTCCGCGGCCCATCACGCCCGGCCCAAGCGCCCAGTTCCTGCTTCACCCACTCGGCGTTCGGCTGGGCGTCGGTCCAGTGGTGTACGACCCCGCCGTACGGCGTGAGCAGGTCAGCGATCGCCTTGGCGTCGTCCTCGGCCGGGATCGACGCGAACGGCCGCCGTACCTCGGTGCTGTAGGCAGCGATCGGGATGGGATAGATGGCGAAAGCCGGCTCGCTCATTGGCCCGCCTCTTCTGGTGGGACCGCAAGTACCTGCTCGGTGACGGCGGATGCGCCGCCGCCCTTCACCTCGACCCGGTAGACGCCCGGCTCCCCGAGAACGACCGATGCGGTCAGCGCCCCGTCGCGACGCTGCAACGGCGGCACGGCGACCTGCCAACGGCTGAAGACGTCGACGACCCGGCACGTCGTACCGGTCGCGTCCGCACCGGTCACTGTGATCGTCAGCGGCTCGGCCACGGAGACGACATCGGGTACGTCGATCCCGATCTCCCCGGGGCCGAGTGGGGGACCGGCGATGTCGTTGGTCAGGACGTCGCGCACGTGGGAGATGGCTTCCTCGGTCGCGGCAACGGCGCCGTGGGACTGCGGGAGCGTGCCGGGGGACAGGCCGAACCCGGCGGCCGACCGGCGGAACACCGTGCCGTCTCCGCGCAGATCCAGCCGCTCCCTGATCACTCCGGCCGGGTCGGTGATGCAGGTGTGCATGAGGGGCGTCAGTACGCCGTCGCGCACCGACATACTCTGCATCGTCGGCTGTTCGACGCCGATGAGCAGCCGCAGACTGCCGGCGTCCCCTTCCATCAGTTTGTCGTGCCGTAGAAGGGATTCGCCGGCAAGTTCCCGGTCTCCATCGAGACTCGCGATGTCATTCGGCTCGAGCCGGCGGGCAGTCGCACCCTCGTCGACACACCGGTAGAAAGGCAGCAGGTCGTACAGCCCGGGCATGTGCCGGACCAGTGTGCGGAGCCGCCTGCGGGGAATCGGCAGGCCGTCTCCCGAGCCCAGGATGTACGCCGACTTCACGGAGCCGTAGTACGGCGTGCCGAGCGTGACCGTCGTACGGACGTCGGACGCACCGCCGAGCACGTGCAGGTAGTACCGGGCGATCAGGCCGCCCATCGAGTGCGCGACCAGGACGACCTTCGCGTCGGCGCTGCCCGACGGATGCGCCTGCCACTGGGACAGGTGCCGGTCGACCAGTCGCTCGAGTTCGTGCGCGTTGTGTTCCACGGACAGCCGCCAGTCGTAGGGAAACTCGCACAACGCATCCGGATGTGCGAGCACGGGTCCGATCCCCGTCAGCAACTTCGTGTACGGCTCGAAGCCTTTCAGCACCGGTGCGAACGCCGGGAAGCGCAACAGCCCGCCGGCACGGACGCGGCCGGTCCGGCCGGCCCGTTCATCATCCGTGACAGCCAAACGTTTGAGCGCTCTTCCCGTCGTCCACGCGCTGACCCACCAACTCGCGTCGTCGAGGCCCCACAGGACGTCTCCCGACTCGACATCGACCAGCGAACTCCCCATGATTCCCGGGATCACGATGACGGCGTCCCGCGACACGGCCCCCATTACGTCCATCCGAACCCACCCCCGGATTCAGTCTCGATCCGGGTCGGGCGAATTACCAGACCGTGGCGGGGTGGCGGAGCTTGGCCGGACGGAGTGTCTTCTTGGTGGCTGGTTGACGGCGGAACAGGCGGCCGCCGTACCGGAGCCATTCGACCTGTCCGTCGGTGCCGCGGACGAAGTTGGCGCGGACGTGCGTCGGCGTGCCGTCCGGGTTCTGCGCGAGAACGTAATCCTTGCGATAGAAGGCGAATCGGAACAGAGCCTGTCCGCCCACGCCGGCGACCAGTTCGCCGCTGTCGGCGGTGAGGTCGAGGCCGAGCTCCTCCGGCTTGCCGTCGAAACCGATCTGCTGGGAGACATAGGTGCCTTCGTAGGCGGCCAGCCGGCTCGGCGGCAGCTCCCGCGGTACGGCGGGCAGGTTGGTGACGCCGGCGAGCTCCTGCAGTGCCCAGTCGTCCGCGAACAGCTCTGCCACCAGAGATGGCCCGCTCTCGGAGTTGGTGAGCAACGTGATCGCGAAGTCCCGCTGCGGTACGAACAGGAAGCCGGAGTGCTGACCTGACCAGTCCCCGCCGTGCTGCACCACCGTCGGGCCCTGGGCGGTCGGACGCAGCATCCAGGTGACTCCTACGCCGTTCAGCTCGACGAACAGCGTGCCGCCCGGACCCGGGTGCGATTGCATTGCAAGCCTGCTGCGGTCGCTGAGCAGTTGGGGGATGTCCCGGTGCCCCAGGTGGTACCGCGCGTACCGGAGCTGGTCCCGTGCGCTCGAGATCAGGCCGCCGACCGAGTGCAGCGCCCGCGGCATCGCGTCGAACGACGGCTCGACGACCGGCTTTCCGTCGACGATGTTGTGCGACGCGGCGACGCTGAAGCCGTCGAGCTCACTGCGGAAGAACCGGCTGTGCGCGAGTCCGAGCGGATCCACGACCAGCTCGCGGGCGGCGGTCTCGTACGGCTTACCGGTCACCACCTCGATGATCCGCCCGGCCACACCGATCGCCGCGTTGTTGTACGAGAACACCTTCCCGAGCGGCGTGAGCTGCGGGACCTTCGTCATACCGGCGACGTACTGCGCGAGCGCCTCGTCGCCCTGGCCGGTGTCCTCGAAGTAGTCGCCCTGCCAGCCGGCCGTGTGGTTCAGCAACTGCCGGACCGTGACTCGCGCCGCGACCGAGGTGTCCTGCGTCGCGAAGTCCGGCAGGTACGCGCGGACCGGTCGGTCCAGGCTGATCCGGCCGCGTTCGACGAGCCGCATGATCGCGGTCGCGGTGAACGTCTTGGAGGTCGAGCCGATCCGGAACACGGTGTCGCCGGAGACCGGTTCGCCGGTGTCCACGCTGGTGACCCCGAAGCCGTGGACGTACTCCCGGCCGCGGTACCAGACGCCGAGACCGGCTCCGGGGATCGCGTACTTCGCCATCCCGGCCTCGATCTTCTCGACCAGCCGGCCGATCGCGGCCGGTTCCCTGCTGGTGGTGGCCGATGAGGGCAGTGTGGTCAACGTGGTCAACGCAGCAACCGGTACGGCAGCGGCCGCGGACTTGAGCACGGTACGACGGGTGAGCGACACGTCACGTCTCCTCGGGCGAGTAGGAATGCTTCCGATTCCGCTATTATTACCAGAGTTGGTATCAATGGATACCCTGAAAGATCCCTGATGGAGAGCCGATGGAGGAGTCGCCGACCCCGGTGCTGGACGTTCTGCTGCACCCGATCCGCTGGCGCATCGTGCAGCGGGTGCTAGGCCGTGAGGTCACCACCACGGACCTGAAACGCGACCTGCCCGACGTCCCCGCCACGACGCTCTACCGGCACGTCGCCGCGCTGATCGACGCCGGCTACCTGACCGTCGTCCGCGAGCGGAAGATCCGCGGCACGACGGAGCGCACACTCGGTCTCGACCAGACGAAGGTCGGCCGGATCGACGAGCGCGAGGCGCGGGCGATGACACCGGACCAGCATCGGCAGGCGTTCCTGATGATGCTGACCCGCCTGGCCGCCGACTTCGATCGTGTCGTCGAGAGCGGTGACCTGTACCCGCGGCTCCACCAGTTGGGCTACTCACAACTGGCCCTCTACCTCAGCCCGGACGACATGACCGCGTTCCGGTCAGCCTTCGAGGAGCTGATCGCCCCCTACCTGGCCGAGTCCCCAGGCAAGGACCGCGTAGTCGTGTCGATGTTCTCGCTACCCGACAGCTGACCCCATTCCGTGCAGGCGATCTGGACTACTGCCGCGGCAGGCATCAGGTGAGGCGCCGGCGCAGGTGAGCGTGCTCGATCGCCGGGGGAGTGGTCGCGTAGTTGTCCGCCGCGTCCAGTTCCGTGCCCGGCGGCACGATCTCGTCGATCCGGTCGAGCAGGTCCGCGGACAGCTCGATCTCGGCGCCGGACAACAGGCTGTCGAGCTGCTCCTGGGTACGAGGGCCGATGATCACCGACGTCACCGCCGGATGCGCGCGGACGAACGCGGTCGCCAGGTGCGGCAACGTCATACCGGCCTCGGCTGCGAGAGCGGCGAGCTTTGCCGCTGCTTCCGCCTTCGCCTGACTGGTCGGACTCGAGGGGTCGTAGCTGGACGGCCGGATCGTCGCCCGGTGGCTCGCTGCCAGGTCTGTGCGTCCTGAGAGCCAGCCTCCGTTCAACGGGCTGAACGTGAGGACTCCCAGCCCGTGCCGCTGCGTGACCGGGAAGACCGATGCCTCCGGTCGCCGGGTGAAGATCGAGTACATGCACTGCTCGGTCAGGTACCGGTGCGTGCCGCGGCGCTCGGCGGCCCACTGCGCCTCGACGATCGTCTCCGCCGGGAACATCGAGGAGCCGAAGGCCAGGATCTTCCCGGCCTGGACGAGATCCGACAACGCGGACAAGGTCTCGTCCTGATCGGTGTCGTGGTCGGGGCGGTGCAGCTGGTACAGGTCGAGGTGGTCGGTGCCGAGCCGCCGCAGGCTGTTCTCGACGGACCGCACGATCCAGCGCCGGGAGGCCCCGCGCTGGTTCGGGTCCGCGCCCATCGGCATGCCGAACTTGGTCGCCAGGATCACCTCGTCGCGCCGGTTCCTGATCGCCGTACCGACGATCTCCTCGGACTCGCCGCCGGAGTAGACGTCGGCGGTGTCGATCAGGTTGATGCCCGCGTCCAGGGCGTTGCCGATGATGCGTACGGCGTCCTCGTGGTCGGGGTTGCCCATGGTGCCGAACATCATCGCCCCGAGTGCGAACTCGCTGACGGACAGGCCGGTCGCGCCGAGAATGCGTCGTTTCACTGCCGTACTCCGTTCCTGCTGTGGATACCTGCTCTCGATCAGACCAGCCGTCGCGGCGGCAGCGTGAGCGCGATCCTGGCGCGGGCTTGCCCGATCCTGTCAATCTGGAGACGTGGATCTGCTCGACGAACTGCGGGCCCTCATCTGCCGGTACGACGCGGGTCGCCACCAGGAGCACGCCCGGCAGCTGCTGCCGGGTGTCCGGATCAGCCGGCGCGACGCCCCGACCGAGCCGGAGGCGGGTGTCGCGGAACCGTCGGTGGCGATCGTTGCCTCCGGCCTCAAACGGACCCTGCTGAACGGGGTCCCGTACGAGTACGGCGCCGGGCAGTACCTGGTCGCGTCACTGGATCTGCCGGTGATCGGCCAGGCGGCGAAGGCGAGCCGCGACGAGCCGTTCACGGTCGTCAGCCTGCGGCTCGAGCCGGCCGAGATTGCGCCGCTGCTGCTGGAGACACCAGCCCGTCCGGCGCAGTACGGCGGCCTGGTGGTGAGCGATGCGAGCGACGAGTTGCTGGATCCCGTCGTACGGCTGCTGCGGATCGCGGACCGCCCCGACGACGTCCGCGTGCTGGCGCCGGGCATCCGCCGGGAGATCCTTTGGCGGCTGCTCACCGGCGAGCAAGGCGCCCTGGTCCGTCAGATCGGCCTCGCCGACGGCATGCTGGCCCACATCGCCGAGGCGATCCGCTGGATCCGCCGCAACTCGAGCCGGCAGCTCCGCATCGCCGACCTGGCCGACCTGGCCGGCATGAGCCCGTCGACCTTCCACCGCCACTTCCGCGCCGCGACGTCGATGACCCCCATCCAGTTCCAGAAGCAGCTGCGCCTCCAAGAGGCCCGCATCCACCTGAGAACCCGCTCAACCCCCGTCGCCACCATCGCCCACGAACTCGGCTACGCCAGCCCCAGCCACTTCACCCGCGACTACCAAAGAGCCTTCAACACCACCCCCGGCGAAGACAGAACCCCCTGACCCCAAACCACGGCCACACCCCACCCGAGCCCCTCGGACACCACCACCAGCCCAAGCCGCACACCGCAACCCATGCCCCTCGGACACCACCCCCCGCCCCACCACATCCCAAGGGGGGTCCGGGGGGCGAAGCCCCTCCGGGCGGGGCCTGGGGGTCGCACCCCCAGAAAACACAAAGACCGATCAATGTGCGCGCATTCTGCGCACAGAGATCGGCCAGATCGGTCGCGCCCCCGGCAGGATTCGAACCTGCGCACCCGCCTCCGGAGGGCGGTGCTCTATCCCCTGAGCTACGGGGGCTCAGGAACGTGCAGAACAGTAGCAGGAAGTTCGGTGAAATCCCGAATTGGGGGCCGGTGCGGTGCGAGCCCCGTCCATCGTCGTACGGGGGAGCCCTGAGCGGACCCTGGAACACCGCTCGAGGGGGATCAGATCCGTCGTGGGCACCGTCATAGTGGAGGTAAGCCCAACGGTGGAAAGGAAACGGTACTCATCATGGCAAGCTCACTGGTCCGCCCGTCACACGATCGCTGGATCGGCGGTGTCTGCGCCGGTCTGGCTCGCCGGTTCGGTATCTCCTCCAACACGATGCGCCTGATCTTCGTGATCAGCTGCCTGCTGCCCGGCCCGCAGTTCCTGATCTACATCGCGCTCTGGATCATCCTGCCGTCAGAGGACTGACCCCCGCCAGCCGACCGTCACGACGCACCTGGCAACCTGACTTTCCATGAGAGCAGGCAGGTGGCGCCGGGCGGTCGGTACGGCGGCGGCGCTGCTCCTCGCGAGCAGCGTCGTGGGTGGTTGTCAGGTCGGACCCGCACCGCCGGCGGCCGCCGACCTCCGGACCGGCGCACCGCCGTGGGACGCTCCCCGCGACGCGGTCTCTTATATCGACAAGGCCGGGTTCGAACGCCTCCCGCTCGATTTCTCCGGCCCCTCGCCGTACACGGTGAACATCGCGGTCACGGTCGACGGCAAACCGGTGCAGGTCCCGGCCGGGATCGGCGTCGACAAGCGCCGCGCCGAGCAGGCCGCCGTCCACACCCACACCACCGACGGCGTGGTCTGGGTCGAGGCGAAGACGGCCGACGAGAAACCGACGCTCGCTCAGTTCTTCACCCTCTGGGGAGTCCGGTACGACGCCGGCTGCCTCGCCGATGCCTGCGCGGACCTCAAGGTCACCGTCGACGGCAAACCGGCCCCGTGGGACACCCCATTGCTCCGCAACGCCCGGGTCACGGTGAGTGCTCAGCACTGACTGCGTACCGGGCTGTGGATGGTGAGTCAAGGGTTTGGGGGTGCGGCCATTAGGCTGAGGCGGTGACTCCGGAACAGCTCGCTGAGAAGATCCTGCAGGCCCTGGCCGCGCTCGCCGCCGACGGCACCATCACCGTCGAGGGCGGGCTGCCGCGCGAGCTGAAGGTCGAGCGACCCAAGAACCCCGAGCACGGGGACTACGCGACGAACGTCGCCATGCAACTGGGCAAGCGGGCCGGGATGAACCCGCGCGCGTTCGCCGAGCTGCTCGCCGCCGAGCTGCAGGGCGACGAGGCCATCACCGCGGTGGAGATCGCCGGCCCCGGTTTCATCAACCTCCGGGTCGCGGCCGACGCCCAGGGCAAGGTCGCGCAGGCGATCCTCGACGCGGGCCCGAAGTACGGCACCAGTGACAGCCTGCAGGGGCGGGCGATCAACCTCGAGTTCATCTCGGCGAACCCGACCGGCCCGCTGCACCTCGGCCACACCCGCTGGGCCGCCGTCGGTGACGCGCTGGCCCGCGTGCTGGCCGCCGCCGGTGCGAGCGTCAGCCGCGAGTTCTACATCAACGACCGCGGCAACCAGATGGACAAGTTCGGCGCCAGCCTGCAGGCCGCCGCGCACGGGCACAAGATCCCGGAGGACGGGTACCACGGCGAGTACATCCTCGACCTGGCGAAGCGGATCGCCGACGAGGTCCCGGACATCCTGACGCTGCCCGAGGACGAGCAGGTGATCGCGTTCCGCGAGGCGGGGTACGAGCGGCAGCTCAAGGAGCAGCAGGACCAGCTCGAGCATTTCCGGACCAAGTTCGACGTCTGGTTCTCCGAGCGCAGTCTGCACGAGCAGGACGGCGTACCGCACGCGATCCAGAAGCTCCGCGACCAGGGGCATCTGTACGAGGCGGACGACGCGCTGTGGATGCGGACCACGGACTTCACCGACGACAAGGACCGCGTCCTGATCCGCTCGAACGGCGAGCCGACGTACTTTGCCTCCGACGCGGCGTACTACGTGAACAAGCGTGAGCGTGGTTTCGAGACGTGCATCTACATGCTCGGCGCCGACCACCACGGGTATGTGAACCGGCTGAAGGCGATCGCGGCCTGCGCCGGCGACGACCCCGAGCACAACATCGAGGTCCTGATCGGCCAGCTGGTGAAGATCCTCAAGGGTGGCGAGGAGATGAAGCTGTCCAAGCGCGCCGGCACCATCGTCACACTCGCCGAGCTGGTCGAGGAGGGCGGCGTCGACGCGCTGCGCTACACGCTGTGCCGCTACCCGACCGACTCGCCGCTGACCCTGGACATCGAGGAGATGACCCGGCAGGCCAGCGAGAACCCGGTGTACTACGTGCAGTACGCGCACGCCCGCCTGGCCTCGATCGTCCGGAACGCCGACGAGCTCGGCATCAAGCTCGACGAGTTCGATCCCGGCCTGCTCAGCCACGAGCGTGAGGGCGACCTGCTCCGCGCGCTGGCCGAGTTCCCGCGGGTCGTCGCGACTGCCGCGGAGCTCCG
Organism: Kribbella sp. VKM Ac-2566; assembly: GCF_004366005.1. Classification (NCBI taxonomy): domain Bacteria; kingdom Bacillati; phylum Actinomycetota; class Actinomycetes; order Propionibacteriales; family Kribbellaceae; genus Kribbella; species Kribbella sp. VKM Ac-2566. Next base: position 100,467 of record NZ_SODT01000014.1, read on the forward strand.
CGAGCCGCACCGCGTCGCGCGGTACCTCGAGGACACCGCGTCCGCTTTTCACAAGTTCTACGACAGCTGCCGCGTGCTGCCGCGCGGCGACGAGGAGGTGGAGCCGGTGCACAAGGCTCGTCTCACCCTGGTCTCCGCGACCCGGACCGTGCTCGCCAACGGGCTCGACCTGCTCGGCGTCTCCGCACCGGAGCGGATGTGAGGGCGCACGAGGCGGGCGCGCTGCACGCCGACATCGGCCACCGGGCGCCGCAGTGGCTGCGCGCGCCGCGTGATCCCAACGACCTGGTCACGGCGCTCTGGTCGTACACGGCCAAGAAGAACGGTGAAGGCGCCCTCGAGGTCGGCGGCGTCGACGTCCGGGACCTGGTCGCCGAGTACGGCAGCCCGGCGTACGTGCTGGACGAGGACGACTTCCGTTCCCGGGCCCGCGCGTTCAAGCACGCGTTCAAGGACTTCGACGTCTACTACGCCGGCAAGGCGTTCCTGTGTACGACGGTCGTCCGCTGGGTGATGGAAGAGGGCCTGAACCTCGACATCTGCAGCGGGGGAGAGCTGGCGGTCGCACTCCGGGCCGGCGCCGATCCCAAGCGGTTGGGGTTCCACGGCAACAACAAGTCCGAGTCCGAGCTGGCCCGCGCACTGGACGCCGGCGTCGGGCGGATCATCGTCGACTCGCAGTACGAGATCACCCGGCTGATCGAGCTCGCCGCCGAACGCAACGTGGTCGCCCCGGTGATGATCCGGGTCACCGCGGGCGTCGAGGCGCATACCCACGAGTACATCGCGACCGCGCACGAGGACCAGAAGTTCGGGTTCTCGATCACCTCCGGCGCCGCCTTCGAAGCCGTTGCCCGGGTCAACGAGTCCCCGGAGCTGGAGCTGCTCGGCCTGCACTCGCACATCGGCTCGCAGATCTTCGACTCGTCCGGGTTCGAGGTGGCCGCGAAGCGCGTGATCGCCTTGCACGCAAGGGTTTCCGACGAGCTCGGCGTCGACATGCCGGAGCTCGACCTGGGCGGCGGCTTCGGGATCGCGTACACCACGCAGGACGACCCGTCCGACCCGGCGCAGCTGGCCACCGAGATGGGCAAGATCGTCGAGCACGAGTGCCGTGCGTTCGACGTCGAGATGCCGAAGGTGTCGATCGAGCCCGGCCGCGCGATCGTCGGACCGGCGATGTGCACGGTCTACGCGGTCGGCACGGTCAAGGAGGTCGAGCTGGACGCCGGCGCTGCCCGGACGTACGTGTCCGTGGACGGCGGGATGAGCGACAACATCCGCACCGCGCTGTACGACGCCGACTACTCCTGCACGCTCGCCGGCCGGTACTCCGACACGCCGCCGACGTTGGCTCGTGTGGTGGGCAAGCACTGTGAGTCCGGCGACATCGTCGTGAAGGACGAGTTCCTGCCCTCCGACGTCCGGCCGGGCGACCTGATCGCCGTGCCCGGCACCGGCGCGTACTGCCGGTCGATGGCGAGCAACTACAACCACGTACCGCGGCCACCGGTGATCGCGGTCAAGGACGGCCACATGCGCGTCGTCGTACGCCGTGAGACCGAAGACGACCTGCTTGCACTCGACATGGGGGCCGCCGAATGAACGACACCGTGAACGACGAGAAACCTCTCAAGGTAGGCCTGCTCGGTTGCGGAGTGGTCGGCACCGAAGTGGTGCGGATCCTGACCGAGCAGGCGGACCATCTCGCGGCCCGCGTCGGCGCCCCGCTGGAGATCGCGGGCATCGCCGTACGGCGTCCCGGCCGCGCCCGCGACATCGCCGTCGACCCGGACCTCATCACCACCGATGCCCAGGCCCTGGTGTCCCGCGGCGACCTGGACCTGGTGATCGAGGTGATCGGCGGTCTCGAACCCGCCCGCAGCCTGATCCTGACCGCGCTCGAGCACGGCGCCTCGGTCGTCACGGCGAACAAGGCGCTGCTCGCCGAGGACGGCCCGACGCTGTTCGCCGCCGCGGAGAAGTACCAGCGCGACCTGTACTTCGAGGCCGCTGTCGCCGGCGCGATCCCGATCCTGCGGCCGCTGCGCGAGTCGCTCGCCGGCGACGACGTGACCCGGGTGATGGGGATCGTCAACGGCACCACGAACTTCATCCTCGACAAGATGGACAGCACCGGCGCCGGTTTCGACGAGGCGCTCGAGGAGGCCCAGGCGCTCGGGTACGCCGAGGCGGACCCGACCGCGGACATCGAGGGTTTCGACGCCGCGGCGAAGGCCGCGCTGCTGGCCAGCCTGGCGTTCCACACCCGGGTCTCGATCGCCGACGTGCACCGCGAGGGCATCACCGAGGTGACCGCGACCGACATCGCGTCGGCCCGCGAGATGGGCTGTGTGGTGAAGTCGCTGGCGATCTGCGAGCTGGACGAGGCGACCGACTCGGTGAGCGCCCGGGTGTACCCGGCGATGATCCCGGTCACGCACCCGCTGGCCAGTGTCCGGGACGCGTACAACGCCGTTTTCGTGGAGAGTAAGGCGGCTGGACGGCTGATGTTCTATGGTCGTGGTGCCGGCGGCGCCCCGACGGCCAGTGCAGTCCTCGGGGATCTGGTGTCCGCCGCGCGCAACCGGCTCAAGGGTGTGCCGGGGGTCGGCGAGTCGTCGTACACCCAGCGGGCCGTGCGGCCGATGGGCGACGCGATGACCCGCTACCACGTGTCGCTGGACGTGGCCGACAAGGCCGGTGTGCTCGCGGCGGTGGCCCATGCCTTCTCCGAGCACGACGTGTCCATCCAGACCGTCCGCCAGGAGGGCCGGGGCAGTGACGCGCAATTGGTGGTGGTCACCCACACCGCGACCGACGCCGCGTTGTCCGCGACCGTGGAGTCCTTGCGGGACATGGACATCGTCCGTGAAGTCAGCAGTGTGATGCGGGTAGAAGGCGAGTAACCACAATGGTTCACCAGTGGCGTGGCGTGATCGAGGAATATCGTGACCGGTTGCCGGTGTCGGCAGACACCCCGGTCGTCACGCTCGGCGAGGGCGGAACGCCGCTGGTGGCCGCGCAGTGGCTCAGCGAGCAGTCCGGCTGCGAGGTCTGGCTCAAGGTCGAGGGCAACAACCCGACCGGCTCGTTCAAGGACCGCGGGATGACGGTGGCGATCTCGCTGGCCGCGCAGGCCGGTGACAAGGCGGTCGTCTGCGCATCCACGGGCAACACCTCGGCGTCGGCCGCGGCGTACGCCGTTCGCGCCGGGATGCTGCCGCTGGTGGTGATTCCGGCCGGCCGGATCGCGAAGGGCAAGCTGGCCCAGGCGGTCGTGCACGGCGCGAAGCTGGTGCAGATCGACGGCGGGTTCGACGACTGCCTGCGGATCGTCCGCGAGCTGGGCAAGAACTACCCGGTCGCCCTGGTGAACTCTGTCAACCCGGTCCGTCTGGAAGGGCAGAAGACCGCGTCCTTCGAGGTCTGCGACGCGCTCGGCGACGCTCCGGACCTGCACCTGCTGCCGGTCGGCAACGCGGGCAACATCGCGGCCTACTGGAAGGGCTACCAGGAGTACGCCAAGGACAAGCTCGCCACCCGGACGCCGAAGATGTGGGGTTTCCAGGCCGAGGGGGCGGCGCCGATCGTGCGTGGCTCGATCGTGGAGAAGCCGGAGACCGCCGCGACCGCGATCCGGGTCGGGAACCCGGCGTCGTGGACATTGGCCGAGGCCGCGCGGGACGAGTCCGGCGGCCGGATCGAAATGGTCACCGACGAGCAGATCTTGACCGCGCAGCGTGAACTCGCGTCCCGCGAAGGTGTCTTCGTGGAGCCGGGTTCGGCGGCCGGCGTCGCCGGGCTGTTGCACGCCAAGGCACAGGGCTGGTTGCCGGGCGGGTCGACGGTCGTGATCACCGTCACCGGCCACGGCCTGAAGGACATCGACACCGCGCTCGGCCACGCGACCTTCGAAGAACCTCCCGTCACACCGGCGGACACCGACGCCGTTGCCCGCATCGCCGGCCTCGCCTGATCCCATGGGTGACAAGAGCATGGAGGCGGACGGCGGGCGGCGGTCGTGTGATCAGGTGCGGGTTCGGGTGCCTGCTACCAGCGCGAACCTCGGTCCCGGCTTCGACGCGTTCGGCCTCGCGCTGACCTTGTACGACGACCTTGTCGTCACCCCGTGCGGGTCCGGAGTGACCGTCGAGGTCACCGGGTGCGGCGAAGGCGAGGTACCGCTGGACGAGACGCATCTGGTGGTGCGGTCGATCCGGGCCGGGCTCGACGCGCTGGGTGCCTCGGTGCCCGGATTCACCTTGCGGTGCGAGAACCGGATCCCGCACGGACGCGGTCTCGGGTCGTCGTCGGCCGCGATCGTCGGCGGGCTCGCGGCGGCGTACGCGCTGGCCGGCGAACCGGTCGATCGCGGACGTCTCGTCGTACTGGCGAACGAGATCGAAGGACATCCGGACAACGTTGCAGCAGCCGCCTTCGGCGGCTTCACAATCGCTTGGACGGAAGGCACAGCGTCATTTGAAGAGCGTGGCCGAGCGGTTCGTCTGGAACCGGCGGCCTCAACGGCGGTAGTTGCTTACGTACCGGACAATCGCGTGCTGACCAAGGAGGCGCGCGGACTGCTGCCGAGCGTTGTTCCCCACAGTGATGCGGCGGCCAATGCGGGGAAGGCCGCGCTTCTGGTCGCGGCGCTGACCGGGCGGCCCGAATTGCTGCTGACCGCGACCGAGGACCGGCTGCATCAGGAGTACCGCGAGCCGGCGATGCCGGAGAGCCTCGCGCTGGTGCACAAACTGCGGGGCAGTGGACTCGCGGCGGTCGTCAGCGGTGCCGGTCCGACGGTCGCCGTACTCGGCGGTCAGGACGGGAAGAGCCCAGGTCAGGACCTGTTTTTCCGTGGTACGCCGGATGCACCGGACGGCTGGACGAAGTACGAGCTGGAGATCGATCCAGTCGGCGTACAGGTCTGGTCGATGGAAGCCGGCTGATCCGGGAATGCCGGGCTGCTGACACGCGTTGTACCTCCCGAGTCGGCAGAAGGACCTGTTGTGGTGCTAGTCTCGACTCACCCGATCCCCTCCAGGTGATCGGCGTGCTCTCGTCACGATCCGGGCTGTGCTCCCGGCACCCTGTGTTGTGTGGCGACCCTCCTGTGGATGTGACCTTGCGCCGCCTGCGTCGGAGATGTCCGGGGGGACTCAGATCGAACGAGAGACTCTTGTACACCACGTGCCCGTTGTGCGGCCGTGGGTGAATGAATTGGTCGATGAGCCGTGTCGGACATCGACGATCCGTGTGGGAAGGACCTCACGTGACAGAAACTGTTGAAGCCTCCGGTGGAGCTGACGCCGCGGTGACCACCGCGACGCGTCGCCGGAAAGCCGGAGGCGGCCTCGAGGGCATGCTGCTCCCCGAGCTCAAGCAGCTCGCCGGGACGCTCGGCATCAAGGGCACCGGCGCACTGCGCAAGGGCCAGCTGATCGAGGCGATCAAGGCCGCCCAGACCGGCGGGTCCGCCGGTTCTTCCGCGGGCGGCTCTACCAGCGGCTCGAAGGCGAAGGCGCGCTCGACGCAGCCGACGCTCGACGAGGCCGCCGAGGCGCCGGAGGCGAAGACCGCGGCGCCCGCGAAGCGCGAGGGCGGCAGCCGCCGGACCCGCGCCGCCGCCCAGAAGGACACGCCGCAGGACCCGCAGAACGACGCGACCACCGGCGCCACGCTGAACGGTGCTGCCCCCGAGGTCGCCGTCGAAGCGCCGGCCGCGAAGGTCGCCAAGCCGGAGACGGCTGCCCCGAACGGTGCCTCGAGTGATGCCCAGAGTGGCGCCGTCGAGCGGGTGGAGACCCGCACCGAGGAGCGCGCCGACGACCGTGGTGAGAGCCAGGGCCGCACCCGCGAGCGGAACCGCGACAACGCCCGCGAGCAGAACCGGGACACCAACCGGGACACGAACCGGGACAGCCGCGACGGCAGCCAGAGCCGCGATCGCAACCGCGACGCCGGCCAGACCCGCGAGCAGAACCGGGACACCAACCGGGACGGCCAGCGTGACAGCAACCGTGATGGCAACCGTGATGGCAACCGTGATGGCAACCGTGACGGGAGCCGCGACGGCAACCGGGACAACCGCGGTGACAACCAGCGGAACCGTCAGGACCGGCAGGACCGTCAGGACCGGCAGGACGACCGGGGCGAGGAAGGCGAGGGCCGTCGCCGGCGCCGCCGGGGTCGCGACCGGGAACGCAACCGCGACGGCCAGCCCGCCGGCCGTGACGGTGGCCGCGACAGCGGTCGCGACTCCAGCCGCACCCGTGGCCGCGGCGAGCGGTACGACACCGAGCCGACGATCAGCGAGGACGACGTACTCGTCCCGGCCGCCGGCATCCTCGACGTACTCGACAACTACGCCTTCGTCCGGACCAGCGGCTACCTGCCGGGCCCGAACGACGTGTACGTCGCGCTCTCGATGGTGAAGCGCTACGGCCTGCGCAAGGGTGACGCGATCACCGGTGCGGTGAAGCAGCCGCAGGAGGGCGAGCGCAAGGAGAAGTTCAACCCGCTGGTCCGGATCGACACCGTGAACGGCGCCGACCCGGAGATCGCCAAGCAGCGGCAGGACTTCAACAAGCTCACTCCGCTGTACGCGACCGAGCGGCTCCGCCTGGAGACCGAGCCGGGCGTGCTGACCACCCGGATCGTCGACATCGTCAGCCCGATCGGCAAGGGCCAGCGCGGCCTGATCGTCTCGCCGCCGAAGGCCGGTAAGACGATGGTGCTGCAGGCGCTCGCGAACGCGATCACCACGAACAACCCCGAAGTACACCTGATGGTAGTGCTGGTGGACGAGCGGCCCGAAGAGGTCACCGACATGCAGCGCACGGTCAAGGGTGAGGTCATCGCCTCGACCTTCGACCGCCCGGCCGACGACCACACCACGGTCGCGGAGCTGGCGATCGAGCGCGCGAAGCGGCTGGTGGAGCTCGGCCACGACGTCGTCGTCCTGCTGGACTCGATCACCCGGCTCGGCCGCGCGTACAACATCGCGGCACCGGCCAGCGGCCGGATCCTGTCCGGTGGTGTGGACTCGTCCGCGCTGTACCCGCCGAAGCGGTTCTTCGGCGCGGCCCGCAACATCGAGGACGGCGGCTCGCTGACCATCCTCGCCACCGCGCTGATCGAGACCGGCTCGAAGATGGACGAGGTGATCTTCGAGGAGTTCAAGGGCACCGGCAACATGGAGCTCCGGCTGCGCCGCGAGTTCGCCGACCGGCGGATCTTCCCGGCCATCGACGTGGTCGCCTCCGGCACCCGCCGGGAGGAGCTGCTGATGTCCAAGGACGAGACCCAGGTGGTCTGGAAGCTGCGCCGGGTGCTGTCCGCGCTCGACGGGCAGGCCGCGCTGGAACTGCTGATCGGCAAGCTCAAGGAGAGCAAGTCGAACATCGAGTTCCTGCTCCAGGTCAACAAGACCACCCCGTCGACCGGCAGCAACCACAGCACCACCAACGGCGACTGAGCTACCTCGATTACCGGTTTGCCGCCTTCGGGTGGCAAACTGGTACGTCGGTTCCGGTTCACGCTCGCACCGTGCGGGCGACCCGGGGCACCTGAAACCTAGGAGACTGTCTTGAAGAGCGACATCCACCCGACGTACGTCGACACCACGGTGACCTGTACCTGTGGCGCCACGTTCACGACGCGCTCCACCGCGGAGAACGGCGTGATCCACGCCGACGTGTGCTCGCAGTGCCACCCCTTCTACACCGGCAAGCAGAAGATTCTCGACACCGGTGGCCGGGTGGCCCGCTTCGAGAAGCGGTACGCCAAGAAGTAGCTTCCTTACCGCGCGCCGGTTCCGCATCCTTGCGGGACCGGCGCGCGGTTTTTCAGTTCAGTAGCCCGAAAGCAGGTCATGGGGCCTCCCGGTCTGGACTGAGGAGCGCAGGGAGCGAAGCGACTGGAGCGACGAGGGAAGACCGGGAGTCGAGCCCCATGACCACGCCGGTGCCGAAGGCCCGGCCGAAGCAGAGAGTGCGAGATGTTCGAGGCAGTCGAGACGCTGAAGGCGGAGTACGCCGAGCTGGAGCGGCAGATGTCGGAGCCGGAGCTGCACTCCGACCAGGCCAACGCCCGCCGGGTCGGCAAGCGGTACGCCGCGCTGGCCCCGGTGGTCCGTACGTACGACGAGTGGTTGCAGACCGGGGACGACATCGAGGCCGCGCGCGAGCTGGCCCACGAGGACCCGGCGTTCGCCGAGGAGGCGGTCCGGCTGACCGCGCGGCGTGAGGAGCTCGCCGAGCGCCTGCAGACGCTGCTCGTCCCGCGGGACCCCAACGACGACAAGGACGCGATCCTCGAGATCAAGGCGGGTGAGGGCGGCGACGAGTCCGCGCTGTTCGCCGGCGACCTGCTGAAGATGTACCTGAAGTACGCCGAGTCGCAGAACTGGAAGACCGAGGTCCTCGACTCGGCCGAGTCCGACCTTGGCGGGTACAAGTCGATCACGGTCGCGGTCAAGGCCAAAGGTACGCCGGAGCCGGGCGAGGCGCCGTACGCGAAGCTGAAGTTCGAGGGCGGGGTGCACCGGGTCCAGCGGGTGCCCGTGACCGAGTCGCAGGGGCGGATCCACACGTCCGCGGCCGGCGTACTGGTGCTGCCGGAGGCCGAGGACGTCGACGTCGAGATCGACCAGAACGACCTGCGGATCGACGTGTTCCGGTCGTCCGGTCCGGGTGGGCAGAGCGTGAACACGACCGACTCCGCGGTCCGGATCACGCACCTGCCGACCGGCATCGTGGTCTCGATGCAGAACGAGAAGTCGCAGCTGCAGAACCGTGAGCAGGCGATGCGGGTCCTGCGTGCCCGCCTGCTGGCCGCGGCGCAGGAGGCGGCAGACCAGGAGGCGTCGGACGCCCGGCGGTCGCAGATCCGGACCGTCGACCGTTCGGAGCGGGTCCGCACCTACAACTTCCCGGAGAACCGCTTCTCCGACCACCGCGTCGGTTACAAGGCGCACAACCTCGACCAGGTCCTCGGCGGCGACCTGGCGCCGGTGATCCAGGCCCTGACCGAGGCCGACCTGGCCGCGCGGCTCGAGGCCGTCGATTCGCAGTGAGCACCAAGGCTCTGGTCTCCGAGGCGGCGGCGCGGCTGCAGGAGGCGGGGGTTGCCTCGCCCGATTTCGACGCCGCCGAACTGCTGGCCTTCGTCACCGGTTCCAGCCGGCTGAACCTGCGTGAACCGACGCCTGACCAGCAGGTTCAGTACGACGCCTTGATCGCGCGGCGGGCTGCTCGGGAGCCGTTGCAGCATCTGACGGGTACGGCGGCGTTCCGGTATCGGGAGTTGGCGATCGGGCCCGGGGCGTTCGTGCCGCGACCGGAGACCGAGGTCATGGTCGGGTGGATCCTGGAGCGGATCGCCGGCGTTCGCGATCCGTTGGTGGTCGACCTGTGCAGCGGGTCCGGGGCGATCGCGGGCGCGATCGCGACCGAGCGTCCGGACAGCACAGTGCATGCGGTCGAGCTGTCGCCGGACGCGGTGTTGTGGGCTCGCCGCAACCTGGAGGGCACAGGGGCGATCCTGCACGAGGGCGATATCGACGGGTGCCTGCCGGAGCTCGACGGTCAGGTGGACGCGGTGATCTCCAACCCGCCGTACATCCCGTTGACTGCGTGGGAATCCGTGACGGCCGAGGTCCGTGACCACGACCCGGCGCTTGCGCTCTGGTCCGGTGACGACGGCCTCGACGAGATCAAGGTGGTCGCCGCGACCGCAGGCCGGCTGCTCAAGCCAGGCGGCTGGTTCGCCTGCGAACACGCCGACGTCCAGGGCGAATCAGCCCCCGCCATCTTCGCCGCCACCGCCCTCTTCACCGAGATCCGCGACCAACCAGACCTAGCCGCCCGCCCCCGCTTCACCACCGGCCGCCGCATCTGAATCGGCAGCTCGACAGGAGGTGTCGGATACCGACGTCATCCCGCACGCCTGAGCGAGCCGCGTCGAGCCCGCAGTGGACGTATACGTACTGTCGAGCTGCAGAGGTATCACCGGGTGACGCCGTGGCGGCCTGCTCCGCGGGCGGAGCGTGCCGGCGGTCTGGCTAGGTCCTGTTCGCGGATGCGGCCGATCGCCGGTGCCTCGGGGTGCCGGCGTGTGAGCCGGCAGACGACCGGGAAGTGGTCCGCGCCAGGCACTTGCACCACCTCAACCTCGCGCGCCACCAGGTCGGGCGTGGAGAACAGCCGGTCGATCGAACGGCCGTCCGGGGTAGTGACAGGTGGCGGGTCGCCGAACGCGTCGACCAGGCCGAGCGTCTCGCCGAAGAACTCCCGTGGATTCGGCATGTTCAGATCACCCGCCACCACCGCCCGACGAACACCGCGCGCCGCCAGCTCTTCCCGCAGGTACGCCGTCATCTGCGCACCGAACTCCCGCCCAGGGCCCTCGCGATACGTGTACTCGACCCCTGAGGCGCTCCGGAACATGTGGATCGGACACACCTGTCCGCCCACGAGATCGACCTCGCCGAGCGCCCCGAAGTCACCCCGCGCGACCAGGAACCCCTTCGGATGCGGGTCCATCGGCTCACCGGTCCGCCAGTGCAGGAAGTCGATCGACGGGTTCGGCAGGTCGATCCGCTCCAGCTCGGTCAGCGGGTACGTCGACGCGATCCCCACCCCCAGCCGCTCCACGCCAGGGATGTGCGAGTCCGAGAACCCGTGCCGCACGTGGTGCACCTTCCGACCCGGCATGGCTGCCGCGGTCAGCCGTTCGAGCTGATCGGTGTCCGGGTCCAGCTCGGTCACGATCAGCACATCCGGCCGCAGCCCCGCGAGCGCCTGCCCGAAATCCGCCGTACGGTCGGCAGCGTCATAGCCCTCGTAACCGTCGGGGCCGACCAACCGGCCGCCGGCGACGTTGGCGAAGGCGATCGAGATCATTCGTAGACCACCAGTTCTGGGCGGGGTTTCAGGGCCAGGACCTGGGCCGGGGTCATCAAGGGTCCGTGGCGGGCGTCCTCGGTGTAGAAGAGTTTGAAGCCGGCGTGGACCGACGGTGGGAGCGCCGTGGTGAGTTTGGTCCAGGTCTTGAGCTTGTCCGTGCGCGCACCGATCCCGTCGACGGACTTGATCGTCACGACTCCGGGATGCGGCTTCAGTGCCTTCTCGTCGGTGACGATCCGCGGCGAGAGTTGATGGAACACGAACACCTTCTCCGGCAGGCCGTTCGCCCGCACCAGTCCCGAGAGGTACGCCGCGATGCTGTCGAGCTCCGCGCCCGTCGTGTGCCCGAACACCCGGCCGGGCACCTGAGTCGGTCCGACCGCCCACTCAGGGTCGAACGCCAGCCCGACGTCCGGTTCCTTCAGCCACCGCTCCAGCCGTTTCACCTCGGGCAGGACCTTCGCCCGCCCCGGCTGGATGTCGAGCAGCAACAGCATCTTGTGCTTCCGAGCGACCGCCAGGTACTGCTCGATCTTCGCGTCGTCCAGCCGCCCGCGGTACATCCCGTCCTTGCCGCGCGACCCCTTCGCGACAACGGCGATCAGCTCCATCACCGGCAGCGGTGTCCGCCCTGCTGCGTAAGCACGTGACAGCTTGTCCAGCTTGGCCGCCTTCGCCTCCAGGTCCTTGTCCAGCGGCCCCAGCGCAGGCGAGCCCGGCAGTCCGACGTACGCGACCAGCTGGTAGTTCGGGAAGATCACTCGTCCGCCCCGCGGGAGCCCGTTCGGTGCTGGTGGGGGAGTGGGGGTGGAATGCGGCGTCGTCGTTGTCGTCGTCGAGGGAGGAGGCGGCGGCGCGGCCGGTGCGGGCTTGTCGTCGCTGCAGGCCACCAGACCCAGCAGTACGACGGGCAGTACGACGGCCAGCGCCCCACAGACTTTCCGCACCGCACCAGCCAATCACACCTCAAGCGGCAGCGGTGGTCCGCTCGAGTCCACTGGCTGCGCGCTGCACCATCGACTCCGGTCCCTCCTCGAGTGCTAGCTCCAGTGCACGCGCAAAGTGCGGTCGTGCCTGTGCCGGATCGCCCTTCGCCAGCAGCGTCTCGGCCAGCCGCAGATACGCGTTCTGCTGCGACTGCTTCGAATCGCTCTCCAACGCCAGCTCCAGCGACCGGCGTCCGACGTCGATCGCCTCGGCCCACTGGTGCTGCCGCGCGTACGCCGTACCCAGGAACGCGTACGTGTAGATGAGGCTGTAGTCCGCACCCCGCTCCATCCCGAGGTCCCTGGCCGTCGTCAGCGCCGCCACAGCATCGTCCACGCGGTCCAGCTCGAGCAGGCATTCACCGATCCCGTTCAGCACCTCTCCCCGTACGGCGGGATCACCCAGCTCCAGTGACTCCTCGTACGCCGACAGCGCCCGAGTGAACTCACCGCGGTCGCCGTACGTCACCCCGAGGTACGCCAGCACCCGCGACGCGATGCCGGCCTCACCAGCCTGCCGGGCGACCTTCAACGCTTCATCGAGTACGCCGAGCGCCTCGTCGTCGGGATGCAGCTTCGCGAGGCTGTAGCCGATCGACGCGAGCAACCGTGCCCGCAACGCCGGGTCCGCGTCCTGCGGCAGCCGGTCGCGTGCGTCCTGCAGTGTCCGCAGACTCGCCTCGGCGCCGCGCCGGTAACGCCCGAGGCTGCCGATCGACAGCAGCACCCGTGCCTCTACCGACGCGTCCGGAGCGGCACGCAGCGCGAGCTCCAGCGCCTCGTCCATCTCGTAGACCCGCCCGCGCTGGAAGAAGCAGGACGCCACGGCCAGACCGAGCCGCCACGCGTGTTCCGACGCACCACTCGACTCGGTGAACCGGATCGTCGCCAGCACGTTCGCACCCTCGGTGTCGATCCACTCCAGGCCGTCGGACGCCGACGTGAACTCAGGCAACCGCACCGGCACCGGCTCCGGCAGTGGCTGCAGTTGGCTGCTGAAGATCGCCGTACTCGCGGCTGCGGTCGCGTAGAGGTAGTAGTCGAGCAGACGGCGTACTGCGTCTGGCTCGGGGTCGAGGGTGCGCGCGTACTGTCGCAGCAGGTCGTGGAACTGGAAACGGCCAGGACGTAGCTGCAGCACCAGGTTGGCGTCTACGAGCTGTTCCAGCAGGTCCTCCGCGTCAACCGCGTCCACATCGGCCAGCGCCGCAGCGGCGTACATGTCGACGTCCTGACCGGTCATCGCACCGAGCAGACGGAACAAGCGCTGCTGCTCAGACGGCAGATGCTCGTAGGACAAGGCAAACGCGGGGGAGACGCCACCACTGTCAGTGCTGAGCTCCGCCAGCCGCCTGTCCTCGGCGGCGAGTCGTTTGCTGAGGTGCTCGATCGTCCAGCTCGGCCGATGCCGCAGCCGCGAACCAGCCACCCTGATCGCCAACGGCAGGTGACCGCACTGGCTGACCACCTGTGCCGCCGCAGCTGTGTCACCGGCACGGTCTGGTCCGACGATCTCCGCCAGCAGTTCCCGTGCGTCCTCAGGCCGCAGCACGTCGAGCGCCACCCGAGCAGTCGCGTCCAGACCGGTCAGCTGCCGCCGACTGGTCACCAGTACGCCACACTGCGGGCTCCCGGCCAGCAACGGCCGTACTGCGGCACTGTCGGGCGCATTGTCGAGCACTACGAGGATGCGTCTGCCTGCCAACTCAGAACGCCACAGTGCGGCCCGCTCTTCGAGGTCAGCGGGGATGCGGTCCGCCGGCACGGACAGCGTGCGCAGCAAGCGATCCAAGGCCTGCAGAGCCGACACCGGCTCGTTGCCGGGCGTGTAGCCGTGCAGGTCGATGAAGAGCCGTCCGTCCGGGTACACGTCCGCCAGTTGACGTGCCGCGCGTACGGCGAGCGCAGTCTTGCCGACACCCGCCATACCGTCGATCGCAACGACCGCAGGTCCTGGGGTGCGCAGTGCGTCGACCACTTGGGTCAGTGCGTCGTCACGGCCGACGAACGCGGCACCGTCGTACGGCAGCTCGTCGCGGAGCACCGGACGGGCAATCGGCTCGTCGTTGCGCAGAATGCGTTCGTGGATCGCCCGGAGCGCCGGACCGGGCTCCACGCCGAGCTGCTCGACCAGTTCTCCGCGTGTCCGGGTGTAGGTGTCGAGCGCCTCGGAACTCCGGCCGCTGCGCCAGTACGCCAGCATGAGCTGTCCGGCGAACTGCTCGCGCAAGCGATCAGCCTCGACCAGCGCGACCAGCTCCGGCACCAGGTCGCCGTACCGGCCGCGCTCCAGGTCGAGATCGATCCGCTCCGCCAGCACCTTCAGCCGGCGTTCCGTCAGGCGGTGCCGCTCGACAGCGACGTAGTGCCCGGGCAGGCCGCTCAACGGCTCACCCTTGAACAACGCAAGGGCTTCCGACAGGTTCGCCGCCGCTTCGTCGAGGTCGTCCGTCGCATGCGCGGCGCTGACGAGACGCTCGAACCTGGTCAGGTCGAGCGCGTCCGGCGCGATCCGCAGGCTGTACCCGTCCCGCGAGCTGACCAGCACGTCCTTCGGCAGCAACTGCCGCAGCCGATAGGCGTACGTCGGAACGATCCGGGTCCCGCTGCTCGGCGGCGCGTCGCTCCACACCAGCTCGACCAACTCGTCGGCCGGCACCACCTGGTTCGGACGGAGCGCCAGCACCGCCAGAAAGGCCTGCTGGCGCAGCGGTCCGAGCTCCAGCCCGCGATCGCCCGACCAGCCGCGCAGAGGACCCAGCAGGTCGAGCCTCAGGTCCTCTGTCACGGACAACAGTCTGTCAGCTACACCGCGTTCGCACCTAGATAGGTGTCGATCTCGGACAGCAGGGCCGACTTCACCGAGTCCTCGGCGAAGGACACCCGGACAGCGGTCTTGGCCAGCTCGCCGACCCCGGCCTCGTCCAGGTCGAGCAGCCGCGCCGCGACGGCGTACTCGTTCGTGAGGTCGGTGCTGAACATCGGCGGGTCGTCGGAGTTGATCGTGACGACCAGTCCGGCGTCGACCATCGCGCGCAGTGGGTGCACGTCGTACGACGCGACCGCGCGGGTGGCGATGTTGGACGTCGGGCTGACCTCCAGCGGGATCCGGTGCTCGCCGAGGTGGTCGACCAGCGCCGGGTCCTGCATCGTCGACGTACCGTGGCCGATCCGCTCGGCCTTCAGCAGCCGCACCGCGTCCCAGATCGTCTCCGGACCGGTCGTCTCACCCGCGTGCGGGACGCTGCGCAGCCCGGCTGCGACCGCCGCCTCGAAATGCGGCTGGAACTGCGGCCGCGGTACGCCGATCTCCGGCCCGCCGAGCCCGAACCCGACTAGCCCCTCCGGCCGGATCTTGGTCGCGATCCGCAACGTCTCGTCGGCAGCCGGGATCCCTGCCTCACCGGAGATGTCGAAGATCCACCGCAGCACCAGGCCGAACTCCTTCTCGGCCGCGACCCGCGCGTCCTCGATCGCCTCGCAGAAGGCCTCGGCGGCGATCCCGCGGATCACCGAGGTGTACGGCGTGACGGTCAGCTCGGCGTACCGCAGGTTCTGCCCGGCCATCTCGCGGGCGATCTCGTAGGTCAGCAGCCGGACGTCCTCGGGCGTCTTGATCAGCTCGACGACCGACAGGTAGATGTCGATGAAATGGGCGAAGTCGCTGAACTTGAAGTACTCCGCCAGCAACGCCGGATCGGCCGGCACCGGCGACTCGGGGTGCCGGGCGGCGAGCTCGGCGACGATCCGCGGCGACGCGGACCCGACGTGGTGGACATGCAGCTCGGCCTTCGGCAACCCGGCAAGGAACTCGTGCGACACAGTCATGGTCGGGATCCTAAGGATTGCGGCGGGCGATCGGCGCGGAAGCTGACAATCGTTTGTCAGTAACGACCCGGTTAGGGCCGGGGCGTGCGTGAGTGGCACGATTCACTCCGTGAGTGAGCGCTTCGACTTCACCGGGGACGAACTGGCACCGGCGTACCGCGCAGCGGTGGACGCCATCGAGGCCGGGGACCTGGTCGTGCTGCCGACCGACACCGTGTACGGAATTGCCGCCGACGCCTTCAAGGCCGACGCGGTCCAGCGGCTGCTGGACGCCAAGGGACGCGGCCGGGACATGCCGCCGCCGGTGCTGATCTCGGTGGTGGAGTCGCTCGACGCGCTCGCCACCGATGTGCCGGACAACGGCCGCAAGCTCTGCGAGGAGTTCTGGCCGGGGCCGCTGACCGTGATCTGCCACGCGCAGACGTCGCTGATGTGGGACCTGGGGGAGACCCAGGGCACGGTCGCGCTCCGCGTACCGGACCACGAGAACACCCGCGAGCTGCTGTCGCGGACCGGGCCGCTCGCGGTCAGCTCCGCGAACAAGTCCGGACAGCCGGCGGCGCTGGACGTGTACGACGCCGAGGAGCAACTGGGTGAGTCGGTCGCCGTGTACCTCGACGGCGGCGAGGCGACCGGCGGACAGCCGTCAACCATCGTCGACCTCACCGGCGACACCCCCCGCGTGGTCCGCGTAGGCGCCCTCACCGTCGAACAACTCCGCGCCGTAGTCCCCGAGGTAACCGGCGAATCCGCCGACCCTTCCGCCGAACCGGACGAGAAGCCGGACGAAACGCCCACCGAAACGCTCGACGAGAAGTCGGACGAGACGCTCGAGGAGAAGTCGGACGAGCAGCTCGACGAGAAGTCGGACGAGACGCTCGACGAGAAGGCGGACGAGACGCTCGACGAGAAGGCGGACGAGAAGGCCGAGGACAAGGTTGACAAGGTCGAGGACAAGGTCGAGGAGACAGCGGGGCCAACTGAGGAGTCGGTTGTGGCGTCCAAGGAGGACGAGGTCAAGACCGATCCCGATGTGAGGCCTGCCGACTAGTGCGCGAGTACCTGCTGGTCCTGTTCGTGGCGATGGCCACGACCTTCCTGCTGACCGGCGTCGCCCGGCAGATCGCGTTGCGGTACGGCGCGGTCGCCAAGGTCCGGGCCCGGGACGTGCACAAGGTCCCGATCCCGTACTTCGGCGGCCTGTCCATCCTCGGCGGCCTGATCGCCGGCTTCGCGGTCGCCTCGAGCCTGCCGTTCCTCGGCAACAGCCTGCAGGTCGCGCACGACGCCCGGGCGATCCTGGTCGGCGGCGTGGTGATCTGCGCGGTCGGCGTGGTCGACGACCTGTACGAGCTGGACGCGATCACCAAGCTGGCCGGCGAGGTGCTCGCGGTCGGCGTACTCGTTGTCCAAGGCATCCAGTTGTACTGGCTCCCGCTGCCCGGCGGCGTGATCTCGCCGTCGCCCGCGCAGCTCGCCGTCCTGACCGCGGGCATCCTGCTGGTGTCCTGCAACGCGGTGAACTTCGTCGACGGCCTGGACGGTCTCGCGGCCGGCGTCACCGCGATCGGCGCGACCGCGTTCTTCGTCTACTCGTACCTGCTGAACGTCCACGAGAACCTCGACCGCGCCACCACGTCGACCCTCATCACGGTCGCGCTGGCCGGCGCCTGCCTTGGCTTCCTGCCGCACAACTTCTTCCCCGCAAGGGTTTTCATGGGCGACTCCGGCGCCCTGCTGATCGGCCTGATGCTGGCCGCCTCGACGATCAGCCTGACCGGCCAGATGGACCCGAACGCGGTCCCGTACGAGGTCGGCGGCTCCAGTCTGCTGCCCGCGCTGCTGCCGCTGGTGCTGCCGATCGCCATCCTCGCGATCCCCGCGCTGGACCTGACGATGGCCTATGTACGCCGTACCAAGGCCGGCCGCTCGCCGTTCGCCGCGGACAAGCAGCACCTGCACCACCGCCTGATGCAACGCGGCCACTCGCACCGCCGGGCCGTCCTGCTGATGTACCTGTGGACCGCCTTGATCGCGTACGGCGTGGTGGTTCTGGGCCTCGTCCTCACCTGGTGGACGGCCCTCCTCGTCCTGGCTGTCGCGGTCACGGCGGTCCTGCTCACGACCGGTCTGCCGAGACGATCCGGGAAACCGCTCGCCAAAGTCTGAGTCCCCGCTGAGAGGGACCAGACCACTCGTCGGTGTGGCCTACCGATAGGGTGTGGCTGTACAGCGGCAGGGACCTCGTTTTGCTGACCATGCAGACTTTGTGCTAGTTTTCACAAGCACCAGCAAAGAACAGCGACACCCCTGACCCCGCCCACCCGACGAGCTGGCCGCGAGACCAGCACGCCAGCAGGACGGAACCACCAGATGGCTCCTACGGCCCACAGCCCGAAAATCGCCGGACAAGCGACCAAGCACCCGGCGTTGGCGATGCTGCGTGGCGCTCTGGTCGCCGCGTTGGTGGTCGGTGTGAACGCCGCCGCCGTGTCCACCGTCGCCGCCGGAGTTCCCGGCCTCCTGGGTGCGGTGCTGGGACTGCTGACGGTCGTCGTGTTCTCCGGCGCCGGCCTGGTCGCGCTGCACCTTTCCCGCAAGACGTCTCCGACCATGCAGCTCGCCGTCGCGATGGCGTCGTACACCGGCCGGATCGCGATCTTCGGCGGTCTGCTCGCGCTCGCGCTGAACTCGGACGGCCTGGCCAGGCACGTGAATCTGACCGTGCTCGGCCTGGTTGCCATGGTCGTCGTGATGGGCTGGATGGCCGGCGAGATCTGGGCCTGGTCCCGGCTCCGCGTGCCGATCTACGACCTCGACAAGGAGGTGACGGCGTGAGCACGTTGGGTAGCGCTATCCCTGCTGTGGTGGAGATTACCGGGGCCGATGTGACCGTCGATGTCACCAACTGGTACGTTTCGGGTGCCAATGAGCGAGCATCAGGATCCGAAGCCATCACCCCCGAATTCGGGCGACGGCTGGCGGGTCCTGTCCTACTTGATCGGCGGTGTCCTGGTCTACGGGGGCATCGGCTTCGGGCTGGATCGCCTCTTCGGCACCGAATTCTTGCTTCCGGTGGGCATCGTCCTCGGTGCCGGGCTCACCATCTTGTTGTTGCACTTCCGGTACGGGTCGCGGTCCTGACCTCGGATGTGATCCCTATGATCTCGACCGGGTCTGACGTTGTTGACCGCCCCCTGAGCTGCACTGCCCTGAGCCGCCCTGCCCCTGAATTCCAGGCGTCCGACTTGAGCACGACGCGAGAGGAGACCCGGTGACCGCCGGCGTTCCGACCGAGTTCATCCCACCCGGTCCACAGAACTTCGAGACCCCCCCGATCATCCACGGTGTCGACTGGTTCACCAAGCCCGTGCTGGTGGCCGCGCTGTCCGTCGTGGTGATCCTCTGGTTCTTCTGGGGTGCGTCCCGCAAGGCCGCCATCGTGCCGAGCAAGCTGCAGTTCGCCGGCGAGCTCGGCTACAACTTCGTCCGGAACTCGATCGCCCGGGACGCGATCGGCAGCGCGGACTACATGAAGTTCGTGCCGTACCTGACCGGCCTGTTCTTCTTCATCCTGCTGAACAACGTCGCCGCGACGATCCCGCTGATCCAGTTCCCGACGTTCAGCCACATCGGCTGGGCGTACGTGGCCGCGATCATGAGCTGGGTCATCTACAACGCGGTCGGGATCAAGAAGAAGGGCCTGTGGGGCTACTTCAAGCACCAGACCATGCCGGCCGGTGTGCCCGTGTGGCTGATGCCGCTGATGATCCCGATCGAGTTCATCTCGAACATCCTGGTCCGGCCGATCTCGCTGAGCCTGCGGTTGTTCGCGAACATGTTCGCCGGTCACATCCTGCTGCTGGTGTTCGTGCTCGGCGGCGAGTACATGGTCTTCGAGTCCGGCAGCATCGCGATCGGCGGTGTCGGCATCATCACCTTCCTGATGGCGCTGGCGATCGCCGGGCTGGAGCTGTTCGTCCAGGCCATCCAGGCCTACATCTTCGTCGTCCTCACCGCGCAGTACATCGGCAGCGCGATCGCCGACGAGCACTGACCCGCACCACCCAGACCCGTAGTAACGGAAACCCGGATAGTCCTTATCCGTACCGAAAGGAACACACTGCAATGACTGCTCTCGAGATCTCCGGCGACATCGCAGTCCTGGGCTACGGCCTCGCCGCGATCGGCCCGGGCGTGGGCGTCGGTCTGATCTTCGCTGCCGTCATCAACGGCACCGCGCGTCAGCCCGAGGCTCAGAGCAAGCTGCAGTCGATCGCGTGGATCGGCTTCGGCGTCACCGAGGTGCTCGCGATCATCGGTATCGCCCTCGCCTTCGTGTTCAAGGGCTGACCCCTTCCCCCTGACTGACAGGACCCAGACATGCTGACGTTACTTCTGCCGCTGACAGAGGCCGCGGACGAGGCGCCGAGCCCGCTGCTGCCGCACACGGCTGAGATCATCTTCGGTTTCGTCTTCCTGGTCCTCTTGGCCATCGCCTTCGCCAAGGTCGTGGTACCGAAGTTCGAGAAGGCGTACGCCGATCGGACCGCGGCGATCGAAGGCGGGATGAACGAGGCCAAGGCGGCCCAGGCCGAGGCGAAGGCGGCTTTGGACAAGTACAACGCGCAGCTGGCCGAGGCCCGGCAGGAAGCTGCGAAGATCCGCGAGGACGCCCGCGAGCAGGGCGCCCAGATCATCGCGGAGATGCGCGAGCAGGCGAACGCCGAGGCCGAGCGGATCGTCACCCACGCCCGCGCGCAGATCGACGCCGAGCGGACGCAGGCGGTGGCCTCGCTGCGCGGTGAGGTCGGCACGATGGCGACCACGCTGGCCGGCCGGATCGTCGGCGAGTCGCTCGAGGACGAGGCCCGGCAGCGCCGGACCGTCGAGCGGTTCCTGGCCGAGCTGGAATCCTCGGAGTCCGCCCGTCAGGCTGTCGGAACGGACGGCTGATGCGCGGCGCGTCGAACGATTCACTCGCCCGGGCCGAGCAGGCCCTGGCGAGTGCGACCCCGGCCGAAGGCCTGGGTGGCGAGCTGTTCTCGATCGCCAAGCTGCTGGACGGCAGCGGCGCGCTCCGGCGCGCCCTGACCGACCCGGCGCGGCCGGCCCGGACCAAGTCCGCACTGGCCGAGCAGTTGTTCGGCGGCAAGATCTCCCCCCAGGCGTTGGAGATCCTGTCCGTCGCGGTGTCCGGTCGCTGGGTCAGCGGCCGGGACCTGGGTAACGCCCTGGACCAGCTGAGTGTCGAGGCCGAGGTGGCCTACGCCGACACCCGGCGGAAGCTGGACGAGGTCGAGGACGAGCTGTTCCGGCTCGACCGGGTGGTCTCCGCCGAGCGTGCCCTGGCCGAGAAGCTGGGCGACCGGGGCATCCCGGCCGAGCACCGGCAGGAGCTGATCCGCGGACTGCTGCAGGGCAAGGCCGACGCCACCACGATGCGGCTCGCCGAGCGGGCCGTGGACGGCCGCGGCCGCTCCTTCGCGGCGTCGATGCGGTCCTACCAGGTCGCCGCGGCGGCCCGGCGGAACGCCAGCATCGCGACCGTGCGGGTGGCCACCGACCTGACCGAGGCGGAGCGCACCCGGCTCGCGGCGGCGCTCGGCCGGCAGTACGGCCGGGACATCCAGCTGAACGTGATCGTCGACAGAGGTGTGGTCGGCGGCGTCCGGGTGGACATCGGCGACGAAGTGATCGACGGAACCATCGCGGCCAAGCTCGACGACGCGCAACGGCGCATCGCGGGCTGAACCCCCTTAACGACATACAGCGGCGCTAAGGGTCGGGAAAGCCTCTTAGAGCCACAACAGGCCAGCAAGGGTCAAGGAAGCAGGAAACACAATGGCTGAGCTCACGATCAGGCCGGAGGAGATCCGGGACGCCCTGGATCGGTTCGTCACCGAGTACCAACCGGCCGACACCGCCGCCGAAGAGGTCGGCACCGTGGTCGACGCGGGTGACGGTATCGCGCACGTCGAGGGCCTGCCCTCGGTGATGACCAACGAGCTGCTCGAGTTCGAGGACGGCACCCGGGGTATCGCGCTGAACCTCGACGTCCGCGACATCGGTGTCGTCGTCCTCGGTGAGTTCGACGGGATCGAGGAGGGCCAGCAGGTCCGCCGTACCGGTCAGGTGCTGTCGGTGCCGGTCGGTGAGGGCTATCTCGGCCGGGTCGTCGACCCGCTGGGCAAGCCGATCGACGGCCTCGGCGAGATCCAGGGCATCGAGGGCGACCGCGCGCTCGAGCTCCAGGCCGCCGGCGTGATGCAGCGCCAGGAGGTCCGCGAGCCGCTGCAGACCGGTATCAAGGCGATCGACGGCATGATCCCGATCGGCCGTGGCCAGCGCGAGCTGATCATCGGCGACCGCAAGACCGGTAAGACGGCGATCGCGGTCGACACGATCATCAACCAGAAGGCGAACTGGGAGTCCGGCGACCCGAAGAAGCAGGTCCGCTGCATCTACGTCGCCATCGGCCAGAAGGGCTCGACGATCGCGTCGGTCCGCGGTGCGCTCGAAGAGGCCGGCGCGATGGAGTACACCACCATCATCGCCTCCCCGGCGTCCGACCCGGCCGGCTTCAAGTACGTCGCGCCGTACACCGGCTCGGCGATCGGCCAGCACTGGATGTACCAGGGCAAGCACGTGCTGATCGTCTTCGACGACCTGACCAAGCAGGCCGAGGCCTACCGCTCGATGTCGCTGCTGCTGCGCCGCCCGCCGGGCCGCGAGGCGTACCCCGGTGACGTGTTCTACCTGCACAGCCGCCTGCTCGAGCGCTGCGCGAAGCTGTCCGACGAGCTCGGCGCCGGCTCGATGACCGGTCTGCCGATCATCGAGACCAAGGCCAACGACGTGTCGGCGTTCATCCCGACCAACGTCATCTCGATCACCGACGGCCAGATCTTCCTGCAGTCCGACCTGTTCAACGCCAACATCCGGCCGGCCATCGACGTCGGTATCTCGGTCTCCCGGGTCGGCGGCGCCGCGCAGGTCAAGGGCATGAAGAACGTGTCCGGCTCGCTGAAGATCGACCTGGCGCAGTTCCGCGCGATGGAGGCCTTCGCGATGTTCGCGTCCGACCTGGACGCCACTTCGCGGCGCCAGCTCGACCGCGGTCAGCGCCTGGTGCAGCTGCTCCGTCAGCCGCAGTACTCGCCGTACCCGGTCGAGGACCAGATCGTCTCCATCTGGGCCGGCACCAAGGGCCACTTCGACGAGGTACCGGTGGACGACGTGCTCCGCTTCGAGCGGGACTTCCTGGACTACCTGCGCCGCGAGAGCAAGGTGCTCGACGCGATCCGTGAGTCCGGGCTGTTCGGCGACGACGAGGCACAGGCCGTCACCGAGGCGCTGGCGGCGTTCAAGCCGACGTTCCAGACCTCCGAGGGCACGCTGCTCGGCACCGAGGCGGAAGCCGAGGCGATGGACGAGGGCGACGTGGAGCAGGAGCAGATCGTCAAGCAGAAGCGGGGCTGATCGACCGTGCCAGCCAATCTGCGGGAGCTTCGCGATCGCAAGGCCTCGGTCTCGACGATCAAGAAGCTCACCCGGGCGATGGAGCTCATCGCGGCGTCCCGGATCGTCAAGGCGCAGCAACGCGCCCAGGCGGCCGGTCCGTACGCGCGTGAGCTCACCCGCGCCGTGTCGGCGGTGGCGACGTTCTCGAACGTCGACCACCCGCTGACCACCGAGAAGGAGAACCCGCGCCGTGCCGCGGTGCTGCTGATCACCTCCGACCGCGGTCAGGCCGGTGCGTACTCGGCCAACGTGATCCGCGAAGGGGAGCGGCTGAACCAGCTGCTCCGCGAGGAAGAGAAGCAGATCGTCCCGTACGTCAGCGGCCGCAAGGGCATCGCGTACTACACGTTCCGGCAGCGCGAGATCGCGCAGTCGTGGTCCGGTGACTCCGACAACCCGAGCTTCGCCCGGGCCAGGGAGATCGCCGACGCGCTGATCGAGGCCTTCCTGACCCCGACCGAGGAGGGCGGCGTGGACGAGATCCACATCGTCTTCACCCGGTTCGTGTCGATGCTCACCCAGCGCGCGGACGTGATCCGCCTGCTGCCGCTGGAGGTCGTCGAGGGCGAGGAAGCACCGGCGGCCGACGACGTACTGCCGCTGTACGAGTTCGAGCCGTCGGCCGAAGAGGTGCTCGACGGACTGCTGCCGAAGTACGTCGCCAGCCGCATCCACTACTGCATGCTGCAGGCGGCGGCGTCCGAGCTGGCCAACCGCCAGCGGGCGATGAAGTCGGCGACGGACAACGCGCAGGACCTGATCGAGCAGCTCACGCGGGACCTGAACCAGGCCCGCCAGGCCCAAATTACCCAGGAAATCAGCGAGATCGTCGGCGGCGCGAGCGCGCTGGCCGACGCGAACGCCGGGAGCGAGTGAGAGAGATGACTGCCACGGTTACCGAGAAGAACAACGAGGCGGGTGCCACCGGCATCGGTCGCGTCGCCCGGGTGATCGGCCCGGTCGTCGACGTCGAGTTCCCAGCGGACGCGATGCCGGACATGTACAACGCGCTCGAGGTGGACATCACCCTGGGCGACCTCACCCAGACGATCACCCTCGAGGTGGCGCTGCACGTCGGCGACAACATCGTCCGGGCGATCTCCATGAAGCCGACCGACGGCCTGGTCCGCGGCACCGAGGTGCGTGACACCGGCGCGGCGATCTCCGTGCCGGTCGGTGACGTCACCAAGGGCCGCGTGTGGTCCGTGACCGGCAAGTGCCTGAACCAGGACGAGTCCGAGTTCGAGATCGCCGAGCGCTGGCCGATCCACCGCAAGGCGCCGGCCTTCGACCAGCTCGAGTCCAAGACCGAGATGCTCGAGACCGGTATCAAGGTGCTCGACCTGCTCACGCCGTACGTGCAGGGTGGAAAGATCGGTCTGTTCGGCGGTGCGGGTGTCGGCAAGACCGTTCTGATCCAGGAGATGATCTACCGGATCGCCCACAACTTCGGTGGTACGTCGGTGTTCGCCGGCGTCGGTGAGCGGACCCGTGAGGGCAACGACCTCATCACCGAGATGGAAGAGGCCGGCGTCTTCAAGGACACCGCGCTGGTCTTCGGTCAGATGGACGAGCCGCCGGGCACCCGGCTGCGCGTCGCCCTGTCGGCCCTCACGATGGCGGAGTACTTCCGCGACGTGAAGGAGCAGGACGTGCTGCTCTTCATCGACAACATCTTCCGGTTCACCCAGGCCGGTTCCGAGGTCTCCAC
Organism: Kribbella sp. VKM Ac-2566; assembly: GCF_004366005.1. NCBI lineage: Bacteria > Bacillati > Actinomycetota > Actinomycetes > Propionibacteriales > Kribbellaceae > Kribbella > Kribbella sp. VKM Ac-2566. The sequence continues at coordinate 125,426 of NZ_SODT01000014.1, forward strand.
GCTGCTCGGCCGGATGCCGAGCGCGGTCGGTTACCAGCCGAACCTGGCCGACGAGATGGGCGTGCTGCAGGAGCGGATCACGTCGACCCGGGGTCACTCGATCACCTCGATGCAGGCGATCTACGTGCCCGCGGACGACTACACCGACCCGGCGCCGGCGACCACGTTCGCGCACCTCGACGCGACCACCGAGCTCTCCCGTGACATCGCGTCGCGTGGTCTGTACCCGGCCGTCGACCCGCTGACCTCGACGTCGCGGATCCTCGACCCGCAGTACATCGGCCAGGAGCACTACGACGTGGCCGTCCGGGTGAAGCAGATCCTGCAGAAGAACAAGGAACTGCAGGACATCATCGCCATCCTCGGTGTCGACGAGCTCTCCGAAGAGGACAAGATCACCGTCGCGCGGGCGCGCCGGATCGAGCAGTTCCTCTCCCAGAACACCTACATGGCGGAGAAGTTCACCAACATCCCGGGCTCCACGGTGCCGCTGAAGGACACCATCGAGTCCTTCAAGAAGATCACCGAAGGCGAGTGCGACCACATCGCCGAGCAGGCGTTCTTCAACGTCGGTTCGCTCGACGACGTCGAGCGCAAGTGGGCCGAGCTGCAGAAGGAAAACTGAGATGGCCGACGATTCCGCGAAGCACCTCGAGGTAGCCCTCGTCGCGGCGGAGCGGACGGTCTGGCAGGGGCAGGCGAAGATCGTCATCGCCCGCACCACCGACGGTGACGTCGGTATCCTGCCCGGCCACGCGCCGTTGCTGGGCCTGCTGCAGGGCGGCACCGTCCAGGTGCGGACCGTCGACGACGAGTACTTCGTCGCGGCCGCGCCGGACGGGTTCATCTCGGTGGCGAACGACCGGGTCTCGATCCTGGCCGAGAACGCCGAGATGGGTCACGACATCGACCTCGAAGAGGCGCGTCGCGAGCTCGATCAGGCGCTGGCAGCCGGCCTGGCCGACGCCGACGCCGACGAGGTGCGACTCGCCGAGGCCAGGGTCCGGGCCGCCGAGCAGACGTCGTAACCCGACCTGCCATAATCGAATATCGTCATTGACAGCACGGTTTCTCCGGGGTGCCCGGGGCAAGTACCGAACACGGGCACCGGAAATGGGGTCGGCAAGGTATGAGGACAGTCCTCGACGTCATCGGGGTCTGTCTGCTTGCCGCCGTACTGTTCATCGTTCTTGTCGCGTTCCGCCGTCGCTGGTTGTCCAGGGACGGCGGAACTTTTGATTGCAGCCTGCAACTCGCGGAGAAGGAACACGGCCGCGGCTGGGCGCTCGGGCTGGCCCGCTACGTCGGCGACGACCTGCAGTGGTTTCGCGTCTTCAGCCTCGCCTGGTGGCCGAAACTCGTCGTCAACCGCCGCCAGCTCGAAGGCGTCACCACCCGCCGCCCGATGGGCAACGAGCCTCTGGTCACGTACGCCGGCCACGTCATCGTAGACGCCGACCTCCGCGACCGCACCGTCCATTTCGCCATGACCGAAGAAGCCCTCACCGGCGTCCTGGCCTGGATGGAATCCGCCCCACCGAGCACCCAGACCTACCTGTAACCCGCTCGTCGTAGGAGTGTCAGGGCCACGATAACGAGCTCGTGGACGAGCACACTGGAGTGGTGGAAGCGTGGGAGTTCGGTCGTGCGGTACGTCGGTGGCGCGACCGGGTCACGCCCGGCGCGGTGGGTCTGCCGCCGGGCAGCCGTCGCCGCGCGACCGGGCTGCGGCGAGAAGAGCTCGCCGGGTTGGCGGGTATTTCGACCGACTACCTGACCCGGTTGGAGCAAGGCCGGGCGACGTCTCCGTCGCCGCAAGTGGTCGAGGCGCTGGCTCGGGCGCTGCGGGTCTCCGATCCGGAGCGTGACCTGCTCTTCGAGCTGGCCGGGCTCTCCGCGCCGGGCCCGGACGTCGTGCCATCGCGGATCAGTGCCAGCGTCCAGCGACTGCTCGATCGGGTGGCGGACACACCGGTGGCCGTGTACGACGCGACGTGGACGCTCCTCGCCGCGAATTCGCCGTACGACGCGTTGATGGGCGAGACGACCGCGTGGCACGGACTCGAGCGGAACGCGCTGTGGCGAAACTTCGTCGGTGCTGGTACTCGGGTCGCCCATTCGCCGGAGGAGAAGGCGGAGCTGCTGGCCGGGCAGGTGGCCGACCTGCGCCGGACCGCGGCGCGCTACCCGGCGGACCGCCAGTTGCGCACGCTGGTCCGCGAGCTCGCCGCGAACAGTCCACATTTCGCCGACCTCTGGGCGCGGGACGAGCCGGAGCCACACTCCGAGCCGTCGAAGCGGAAAGTGGTCGACCATCCGGCCGTGGGGGCGATCGCTCTCGACTGCGACGTGCTGTTCGTCGCCACCGACGATGTGCGGCTCATGATGTACACCGCCGAGCCGGGTACCGAGGACGCGGAGCGCCTGGCCCTTGCCGTCGTCCTCGGCACCCAGCAGTTGGTGGAGTGAGCGCCGGTCCTGGCCCTGGCAGTCCTACGAAAACCGGACGACTGTTCGAGCGCTGACCACCGACCGAGACTCGTCGTATGACAGCGCAGAACGCATCGTGGATCATCACCGGGCCGACGTCCGGGATCGGCCGACGTACCGCCCTCGAGCTCGCCGCGCACGGCACCGTCGTCCTCGTCGGACGCGATCCTGCGAAGCTCACCGTGGTCGAGCAACAGATCGAGGCGAGCGGCGGCCAGGCGGTTCAGGTGGTCGCCGACTTCTCCGACATCGAGAGCGTACGGCGTGCCGCCGGGGAGATCGTTGCCCTCGACCTGCCGATCGCCGGCGTGCTCAACAACGCCGGTGTCTTTCCACTCGAGAGCCGCACGTCGCCGCAGGGCTGGGACCTCGCCTACGCGACCAATCACCTCGGTCCGTTCGCCTTCACCGAGGCGCTGGCGCCGCACCTGCCGGATGGCGCCAACGTCGTGTTCGTCTGCTCCGGCGTCGAGGACCCTGAGCGCCGTCCTGCCGTCATGGCCGGCTTTCGTGGCGCACGTTATCTCTCGGCGGAGGCGAGTGCCCGAGGCGAGTGGAAACCGGGCGGCGCCTCGCGACCGGGTCTTGACGCCTACGCGACCTCCAAGCAGGGCAACCTCGCCACGGTGCTGGCATTCGCACGGGAGATGCCGCGACTGCGCTTCAACGCGGTCGAGCCCGGCTTCAGCCCCGGCAGCGGCCTCGGTCGCGACGCCGGTCGTGTGCTGGTGTTCGTGTCGAGGTACGTCCTCTCACCGCTTGCGCCGATGATCAAGTACTGGAGCACGCCCAAGCGTGCTGCTCGAGTGATCACCGACGTACTGACCGCGGACTCCGACGCGTCGGGCGTCTACTACGACGAGCGCGGCAAGCCCATGCTCGGCTCAACGCAGGTCCGCGATCCCGCGTTCAGCGATCGCGTCGTAGCCGAGACCCGCGCACTACTCGCCACCATCCCGTCCACTCGGTAGTTGCGGTCGAGGTGTTCCTGCTAGCTGACGTCGAGGGCTTTCAGGAGCATCGGCAGGGAGGCGTGCAGTTCGCGTTGCCAATAGGCCCACGCGTGCGTGCCCGGTCCGTAGAAGTTGGTCGTCAGGTGTTTCGCGCCGAGCTGCTCCAGTTGGGCAGCCAGGGCGTGGTTCTGGCGGTTGAAGTCGGCCTCCAGTGCGTCCGTCTTCCCGGGCGGGTCGAACGGTCCGGCGGTGCCGTCGCCGCAGGAGAGGTAGACCGGCAGCGACTTGAGCCGGTGCGCCAGGTAGTACGGGTCGTGCGCTTCCCAGATCCGGCGCTGCGCGACCGGGTCTCCCCAGACCCGGAGCGGGTCGTTGCCCTGCCCGGCGAAGAATCCCATGATCCGGTTGATCGACTCGTCGTTCAGCAGCGGATGGGCCGAGCCGGAGTACGCCGCGGCCGCGCGGAACATGCCAGGGTGGCGCGCGGCGTACAGCAGGGCTCCCTGGCCGCCCATCGAGAGGCCGGCCACGACGCGGTTCGAGCTTGCGCCCCAGTCGTGTTCCAGCAGGTGCGCCAGCTCGACGGTGTGGAACGTCTCCCACGCCGGGTCTCCGCCGGCGCCGTAGTTCCACCAGTTGCTGTACCAGCCGTTCCAGCCGGCCTCAGGCATGACGACGAGGACCTTGCGCAGGCTCGGGATCTTCGCGATGTCCGTGCCGGACCACGACGTGTAGTCCCCGCAGCAGCCGTGCAGCAGCCAGAACGTCGGCCAGTGCTGACGGCGGTCGGCCGGATTCCAGCCGTCCGGCGTGAGCAGGCGGACGTTGACGGTGCGGTTGCCGAGAGCCTGGGACCGCACGGTCAGGTCGGTCATCCGGTCGGCGACCTGCCGGACCGCGACGACCTCGGCGCCGTGTGGCGCGCTTTGGACAGTCGCTGTGATCTGTTGGGGTGTGGCCTGCGCGGGTGCGAGGGGAGAGACGCCGAGGAACACGGCTGCGACGAGTAGCGCGCGCCGACCGATCCAGGACAGCTTGGTGTGCACGAGAAACCTCCGGGGCGGGGACGGATTTCTGCTCACAGCAGGCCGCCGAGCGACCACCTGAAGTTGAAACCATTCACGGGTGCTTACTCAAGACTGCGTCCGGTCCCATCGATCGGTGGTCCGTGATCTGCGGCGAACGGTAATTCGGTGGGCCGTGGCGTCCGCTGCGTGCCATCATCTCCGCCCATGGAGACATACTTCTTCCGCGTGGGCGTAGGTCCTGTCTGGTAATCCAGGGCCTACTGCGGGGCACTCGGCACGGCACCTCGCCGCACGGGTGCAAAGGCCACGATGCTCCGCATCGAGACCTTCGCCCCCGCACGCCGATGCACCGCACCGAGCACCTCCTCGCTACGGCGCTGGATCACCAGACAGGACCTAGCTTCCGCTGGCCTGTTCGAGGTTTCCCGCGGTCAGCGATGCGGGAGTGACCGGTTGGTTGTTCCCGGGTGCTATCCGGGAGATTCTCCATGCAGTTGGTGCTGGTGCGGACCGTCACGGGGTTGGAGCGGTTGGCGGCCGAGGAACTGGCCGTCGCCGGGCATCGGGTGATCGAGGTCGGCAGGCGACAGGTTGTCGTCGAGCCGGCCCCCAAATCGATCACGGGGTCGATCACCGGGTCGCCGCCACGGTTGGCGGACGACTTGTTCGTCGTGTACGCCGCGATTGCGGATCCTGGACACACGAAGACCGCGCTTGCTGGGGCGGCCGACACCCTTCGCCGGGCAGTGGAGCCGCCGCGTGATCGCAGCAACTTCGCGGTGTCGGCGTCGTTCCAGGGTGTGCGGAACTTCAATCGCTACGACGTCGAAGACCTGGTAGGGGAGCAGCTGTCGCACCTGACAGGCGGCCGTTACCACTCGCGACGACACGGCATGGCCCTACCGGACGAGCGCACCGAGTGGCGCGTCGTACTGGACGGGAAGACGATGTGGGTCGGTCTGCGCCCGTACGCCGTACCGCTCCATCGGCGGCCGTGGCGGGGACGGACCGTGCGGGGGAGCCTGCATCCGCCGGTGGCCGCCGCGATGGCCCGGCTTGCGCAGCTCGAACCCGGGCAGAACGTACTCGATCCGTTCTGTGGAGCCGGGACGTTGCTGCTTGAGGCGCAGCTGCTCGAGCCGCAGGCGGAGTACGTCGGCCTGGACCATGACCCGGCCGCGATCGCCGCAGCCAGGGCGAACGCTGCCGGCAGGCGGATGGAGTGGAGGTGCGCAGACAGCCGCAGGCTCACGACCGGTGCGGACCGCATCATCACGAACCCGCCGTGGAACAGGCGGGTCCGGATCGGCGACCTCGCGCCGTACCTCCGCGCGTGGCGACACGTGCTCGACGGACGGCTGGTCGCGATCCTCACCCCGGAGCAGGCAGCGCGACTGGGCCGTGGCTGGCGCGTTCAGGCGTGGTACGACGTCACAGTTGCGGGCCGGCACCCTGTCATCGTCGTCGCGGAGGTGTCGGGTGGTTGATATCGGGTTGTATGAAACACATTCACCGAATGTGGGTATAAACAAGCACATGCTTGCCGGTGTCTGCGAGGTTGTTGCCGCCTGAGCCTTGGAGGACCTGTGATTCGTTCGCGGTCGGTTCGTCTGGTTGTCGGTCTGCTTGTCGGTGCACTGGTGCTTCCCGCGGTTCCGGCGCTGGCGTCGCGGGAGGTGACGCTGGAGATCCTGTCGAGCCGGCCGGACAAGGTGACCGGTGGGGATGCGCTCGTCCATGTCGATGCGCCGGATGACCGCGTTCGAGTGACTCTCAACGGCGTCGATGTGTCGTCGGTGTTCACCGCGGACGGGGACGGGCTGACCGGACTGGTCGGGAACCTGCGGCTCGGCTCGAACCTCCTCCGCGCCGAGTCGGACGGACGCAGTACGACGCTGGAGGTGCGGAACTACCCGCGGCAGGGGCCGGTGTTCTCGGGGCCGCACGAGCAGCCGTTCGTGTGTGAGACGGCGAAGTTCACGATTCCGGTGATCGGCGGCACGCTCGGCGCTCCGCTGGACGCGGACTGCTCGGTCGCGCCGCGGGTCGACTACTTCTACCGGACCACCGCGGGCCGGTTCGTGAAGTTGCCGGCAGGCGCCACGTCGTACCCGGCGGATCTCGCGAAGACGGACTCTGGTGATCCGTTCATCGTGCGCATGGAGACCGGGAGCGCGAACCGGGCGGTCGTCCAGACGAGCATGCTGCACGACCCGTTGCGTTCGGCCGCGCCGACCCCGACGCGGCGATCGCAGAGCTGGAACGGCCGGGCGATCTTCACGCTCGGCGGTGGATGCGCCGGCGGCTGGTACCGGTCGGGTACGACGACCGGCGGGGTGACGGACGCGTTCCTGCTCGGTCGCGGGTACGCGCTGATGTCGTCGTCCCTGAACGTGTTCGGGCAGAACTGCAACGACCTGACCGCGGCCGAGTCCGCGATGACGACGAAGGAACTGTTCGTCGAGCACTACGGACGGCCGGACTTCACGGTCGGCTTCGGGTGCTCCGGCGGCTCGTACCAGGCGCATCAGATCACCGACAACTACCCGGGCATCTTCGACGGCATCATCGTCGGCTGCTCGTTCCCGGAGGTCGGGTTCGGCACGGTCTCGTTCATCAGCGACTCGTGGCTGCTGGACTCGTACTTCACCAAGTCCAACCTCCAGTGGACGCAGGAGCAGAAGCGTCAGGTGGCCGGTTTCCAGACGTACGCGACGCTGCCGAGTATGGCGGTGAGCGCGAACCGGATCGATCCGCGGCTCAATTGCTCCCATCTCCCGCCTGCGCAACGCTACGACCCCGCGACGAACCCACGCGGCGCCCGCTGCGACGTCTTCGACCACACGATCAACGCGTACGGCGCGGATCCGTCGACCGGGTTCGCCCGCCGGCCGCTCGACAACGTCGGCGTCCAGTACGGGCTGAAGGTGCTGAGGTCCGGGGTGATCACACCGGCCCAGTTCCTCGACCTGAACGAGCGGGTCGGTGGGTTCGACGCGGACGCGAACCTGGTGCCGTCCCGGACCGTGGCGGATCCGCAGGCTGTGCGTGCGGCGTACCGGACCGGGCGGCTGACGTACGGCGGGGGCGGGCTGAAGGACGTGCCGATCATCGACTACCGGGCGTACTCCGACACCCAGTCGTACGGCGACATCCACGTCCGGTACCACACGTTCTCGATGCGCGCCCGGCTGCAGAAGGCGAACGGTACGGCGGCCAACCAGGTGAGTCTGCTCGAGGACGCGACGTACGGACTGTTCAGCACGTCGAGCCCGCTGCTGCAGCACGCGATCGACGAGATGGATCGTTGGCTGACGCAACTGACCGCGGACACCACGTCCCGTCCCCGGATCGACAAGATCGTGGCGGCGCGGCCGTCCGGTCTGGTCGAAGGGTGCCGTGCTCCCGAGGGCTTCGTCGCGCAACCGTTGAACCGGGACCCGGAGTCGCGCTGCGAGAAGCTGTTCCCGTCCGCCTCCTTCCCGCGCGAGGTGGCCGGAGCAGGTGTAGCGGCAGACGTGATCAAGTGCAAGCTCCGCACACCGGCACGAGCGGACTACCCGGGCTTCACCGACGCACAGTGGCACAAACTGCTGGCGATCTTCCCGAGCGGGGTCTGCGACTGGTCGAAGCCGGGGATCGGGCAGCAGCCGTTGGCCGGGACGTGGATCAGCTTCCCAAACTGAACCTGAAGGTGTGCTTCTGCGGTTGCAGGTCGTGCGGCGGCAGGATCGGTGCGCCGCTGGTGGGGCTGCCGAGGCCGTGGTGGAGGGCGTCGAGGGTGATCCAGACGCGGTCGCCTGGGTGCAGGTCGGCTGGGTGGTCGGCGGCGGCCAGCTCGGCGATCGTCCAGCGGCGTACGGTCAGGCTGAAGTGTGGGTCGCCGGTCAGGCGGAGTTTGCCGGCTGGGCCGGAGAGCTCGGCCCAGCGGACGTCGCCGCGGGCGCCGTTCTCCTGCGGGTACAGGTACGGCACCTGGAAGTCGTCGATCGTGCTTGTGTAGCGGCCGATCCGCGCTGCCGAGCGGGAGTCCGGGTAGGCCTGTCCCGGCCCCAGCCCGAACCACGTCAGGCCGTGAAAGCCCGCCGGCACACCGAACGTCACTCCGAGACGAGCCCAAGGCACCATCCATTCACCCAACGGCTCCACGTCGACCTCCGCCGTCAACCGCCCGCCGTCGGTCCTCCACGTGTACGTCGTCAGCACTCGAGCATCCGTCGCCGCAGCCCCCACCATCGTTGCCACGACCAACTCATCACCTGAGGCCTCGACGGATACGGTCCGGTACCGCAAACGATCCAGCCCGGCATTCGCCCACCGGGTCTTGCGGTCGAGTGTCGTCGCATCCCAGGTCCGAGCATCATGCTGCGTAGGCGCCCGCCACAGCTCCAGCGGAACATGCTCGACCGCCCACCCGCCAAGCCCCACCAACCGCCCGGTCCGCCCGTCGAACCGCCCCGGGCCAAGGGCGACCTCCCCACCCCTGAGAATGGGCGTGAGAGTCGGGTGTCCCGCGGCGGCGGTGGGCAAGGTGGTGAGGTCGGGCGGTGCGAGGCGGGTCTGTGTGAAGGCGACCTCGTGGCCGGCGGGTGCCCAGGGGCTGTCGTTCGTGAGTACGGCGCGGATTGTCAGCCAGCGTTCGCGGTTCTGGAGGGCCGGGAGCTCCGGAAGTTGTGCGGTCGCGGACCGGCCGGCCGGGATCACCGGGAAGGGGAGGGGGCCGCGGGCAACTACCTCGCCCTCGTCGGCAGCCTCCCAGTGGAGTGAGAGGTGGGAAGTGTCCAGTACGTCGTACCGGTTGGTGATCGTGAGGACGTCGCCGGCGACGGACAAGCGCACCGGCTCGTAGACCTTGTGGACCTCCGCGAGCACCGGCTGCGGGGTCAGATCGGGGAAGACCAGCCCGTCGAGGACGTACGTACCGTCGTGCAGTTCCTCGCCGAAGTCACCGCCGTACCCGTAGGAACCGTCCGCTCGCAGGATGCCGTGTTCCATCCACTCCCACAGGAACCCGCCCTGGCAGCGTTCGTAGGTGTCGAAGAGCGCTTCGTACTCGGGCAACCCGCCAGGACCGTTGCCTCCGGCATGCGAGTACTCACACAGCACGAAGGGCATCGAACGCCGCCGCGCATCCAGCACCGGATCGTCCAGGGGCTTCTCGGCGCGCTTCCCGATCGCCTCGACCTCGGCGTGCGACGCGTACATCCGGCTGTACACATCCACATCGGCACACGACAGATCGCCTTCGTAGTGCAACGGCCGCGACGGATCCCGATCCCGCGTCCACGCTGCCATCGCGGTCAGGTTCGACCCGACGCCCGCCTCGTTGCCCAGCGACCACATCACCACGCACGGGTGGTTCTTGTCCCGCTCGACGGTCCGCCGCATCCGGTCCAGGGACGCGTCGAGGAACCGCGGATCGTCGGCCGGGTTCCCCTGCCAGTCGAGCAGCATGAACCCGTGCGACTCGTAGTCGCACTCGTCCATCACCCAGAACCCGAGCTCGTCGCACAACTCCAGCAGCCGTGTGTCCGGCGGGTAGTGACTGGTCCGGATCGCGTTGATGTTGTGCCGCTTCATCACCAGCAGCTCCGCACGCAACCGTTCCTCGGGTACGGCGCGACCGAACACGGGATCGTGCTCGTGCCGGTTCACCCCGTGGAACAGGATCCGCCGCCCGTTGACCCGCAGTACGCCGTCGACGATCTCCACCGTCCGGAACCCGATCCGCAGCGCGACCCGCTCACCCGGCAACTCCACGACCGCGTCGTACAACCGCGGTACCTCGGCCGACCACGGCTCGACGCCCGGGATCGTCACCGTCTCGCCGCAGGGCACCACGACGTCCAGCGATGGGATCCGCACCACCGCACCCGGCGCCGACTCGACCATCAACACCCCGGCGCCGTCCCGATAGTCCGCGTGCACGAACACGTCCGCGTCCATGCTGTCGATGGGCCGGGCGATCAGTGTGACGTCCCGGAAGATCCCCGGCAGCCACCACATGTCCTGGTCCTCGAGGTACGAACCGGACGACCACTGATGCACTCGCACCGCCAGGACGTTCCGCCCCGGCCGCAGTACGCCGCCGACCGCGAACTCGGCCGGCAGGCGCGAACCTCGCGTCACCCCGAGCTCGACCCCGTTCAGCCAGACCCGCGCGCACGAGTCCACGCCGTCGAACCGCAGGACCGTCGAACCACTCCACGACTCCGGCAGCTCGAAGACCAGCCGATGATCGCCGGTCGGGTTCTCGTCCGGCACGTACGGCGGATCGACCGGAAACGGATACTTCTGATTCGTGTACGCCGGACTCCCGTGCCCGTGCATCGGCCACGACGAAGGCACCGGCAGCACGTCCCAGTCCGAGTCGTCGAAGTCCACCTCCTCGAAGCCGGCGTCGCCCACGGAGGGAGACAGGCGGAACCGCCACTGCCCGTTCAGACTCAACCGAGGCGCATCCGACCGCACAGCCGCTCGCGGAGGAAGCACGCCGTAGCCAGGACCCGGGTCTTCCCAGTAGTTCACGCGTCCTCCCGGATCCATACGGTCATCGGGCCGACTTCCCGGTTCCCCCAGGCGTAGTAGGGGATCGCGGTCAGCGTGCCGTCCCGTGTCGGTACGTCGACCGTGGTCACGCCGCCGAGCAGGTCCGGCCGCTCGTGCTCGATCAGCTCGCCCGCGACCACGGCCGCCGAGTCGAGTACGACGTCTGCGTCCTGCTGCTCGAAGCAGTACACCAACGGGCCGCGCTCGATCGCGATGCAGCCGCGCACCGAGTCGATCCGCTCGTCAGGCGTCGTACGGCGGGCCGCCACCGGCAACTCCAGCACGACCTCGTCGCCCACCGCCCACACCCGCCGCAGCGGTCCCTCGAACCCGTTGACCGTCAGCCGATGAGTCTCCGCCCACGCCGGGATCCGCAGACCGAGAGTCCAAGGCGTGTCCGGCGTCGACGTGATCCGCACCCGGACCGTCCCGTGCCACGGATACTCGGTCTCAACCTCGAAGCCGATCGGACCGACCCTCACCGACGCCGGCGCGTAGAGCTGTACCTGCACTCCGTCGTCGTCCGAGGTCGCGATCAGCTGATCCAGCGACGACAGCGTGCGCATCACGTTCGGCGGGCAGCACGCCGTACCGAACCACGGCTGCCGCCCACCCACCGCGGACCGCTGATCGTCGGCGAAGGCGTTGTTCCGCACCTTCAACGTGTTCACGTAGAAGAACCGGTCACCGTCGAGCGACACCCCGGAGATCACCGCGTTGTACAGCGTCCGCTCGATCAGGTCGGCGTACTTGCCCTCACCTGTCGCGAGCAGCAGCCGCCAACTCCACTGCACGCTCGCGATCGCGGCACAGGTCTCGCAGTACGCCGCATCCGGCGGCAGCTCGAACGGGTCGCCGAACGCCTCGCCGTACCACCTCGCCCCGACGCCACCGGTCAGGTACGTCTGGCTCTCGACCATCGTCGACCACGTCGCCTGCAACGCGTCGAGCAGTTCGGCGTCGCCGGTCTCCCCCGCGACGTCGGTCGCACCGGACGCGAGATAGAGCGCCCGGACCGCGTGCCCCGCGATCGTGCGAACGTCCCGCACCGGCAGGTGATCCTGGAAGTACGCCGGACCGTGGTGACCCGGGGGAGTGAGCAGCCCGCGCCCACGCGCCTCGACGAAGTACGACGCCAGCTCGAGGTACGCCGCCGTACCGGTCTCGCGGTAGAGGTCGACGAGCGCCATCTCGATCAGCGGATGCCCGTCGACTCCTTCCAGCCGCCCGGGGCCGAACGTCTTGCACAGGTGATCGGCGAACCGGCACGCCACGTCGAGCAAGGTGCGATCCCCGGTCGCCCGGACCTGTGCCACGGCCGCCTGCAGCAGGTGTCCCGCGCAGTACAGCTCGTGCCCCTTCTCCAGGTCGCCGTACCGCTGCCCGTCGAGTGCGAGCCGCGTGTAGGTGTTGAGGTACCCGTCAGGGTCTTGCGCTGCGGCGACCAGCGCGCTCGTTGTGGACTGCCGGTCAGCGAGGTCAGTGGACGGCTCCCGGGCCTGCTCCCAGGCGACCGCCTCAAGCCACTTGTAGACATCGGTGTCGGCGAACAACTTCCCGGCGAAGCCACCAGTCTGCTCGTCCGCGGCCCGGCGGAAGTTGCGGAGCGTGCCGACCTCCTCGAGGCGCTGAGCCGCGGCCGGGATGGTCGTCTCCCGGTTGATTCGCTGCCGGTTCAACCAGAACCCGCCGGTGAGTTTCGTGCTGCCGAGGGGGAGGGGGCGCAAAGGCATGGTGGCAAGGTAACCATCGTCGCGGACGTCCAGGCAAGAGTTCGTGCAAACGATTGCGGCCACGAGAATCACCGAGTGCAAACGATTGCGGTTTTTGCGCGTCATGCTCTTGACACGGCTTCGTGACCTCCGTGACCATGAGGGCCGTCGTTCCATTCGGACTTGATTAGATATTCAGACTGCGCATGTCAGCAGCCGCCGCCCCCTGCCGAAAGCGAGGCATGGACGATGACCGAAACTCCCCCTCTCACTCCACCGGGCTGGTCCCGGCGCGGATTCGTCGGGACGACCGCAGCCGCCATCGGTGTGGCGTCGCTGGGCATCACGCCGACGGCCACCGCCGCGAAGGCCGCCGCGACGAGCGTGAACGATGACCGGCTGCCGGCCTTCCCCGGCGCCGAGGGCGCCGGCATGTGGGCCAAGGGCGGCCGCGGCGGCTCGGTGTACGAGGTCACCACGCTGGCCGATTCCGGACCCGGCTCGCTCCGTGAAGGTGTCTCCGGCTCCGACCGGACCATCGTGTTCCGGGTCTCCGGCACCATCAAGCTGGAGACCCAGCTGCTGATCTCCGGCAACAACCTGACCATCGCCGGACAGACCGCGCCTGGTGGCGGCATCTGCCTGTCGGGTCACAGCACCGGGATCAAGGGCGGTGCCCACGACATCGTGATCCGCTACCTGCGGTTCCGGCTCGGCGACCTGTACGCGGTCGCGGACGACTCGTTCAACACCAACGTGCCCGGTTCGGTCAGCCCGGAGATCCGCAACCTGATCATCGACCACTGCTCGTTCAGCTGGGCGGTCGACGAGTGCCTGTCGCCGTACGGGAACTACGACGTCACCGTCCAGTGGTGCATCGTCTCCGAGGGCCTGGCGCTGTCCGCGCACCCGAAGAACCGGCACGGGTACGGCGGTATCTGGGGTGGCGAGCGGAACACGTACCACCACAATCTGGTCGCCCACCAGGGTGGACGGCAGCCGCGCTTCGGCTACACCGAGGGCATCAACCTCGAGGTCGACCACTACAACAATGTGATCTACGACCACGGGTACACGTCGGTGTACGGCGGTGAGTGGGCCAACGGCATCAACATCATGAACAACTTCTACAAGCCGGGCCCGACCACGCTGGACGAGGTCGCACCGGTCGTGGTGAGCGCGAACCGCGGGGGCCAGTGGTACGTCGCCGGCAACGAGGTCGAGGGCCACCCGGACGTCACCACGCACAACCGCCGCGGTATCCGCTACCCGATCGGCGGGATCGTCGAACTGGCCGAGCCGCAGCCGATCCCGGGCCGCGGCGACCTGCAGGCGGCAAGCAAGGCGTACGACGCGGTGCTCGCCGGGGCCGGCGCGATCCTGCCGAAGCGCGACGCCGCCGACGCCCGCGTCGTCGAGGAGGTCCGCAACGGCACCGGCCGGCTGATCAACTCGCAGAAACAGGTCGGCGGCTACCCGGAGCTCGTCCAGACCGAGGCGCCGGTGGACTCCGACCACGACGGCATCCCGGACTGGTGGGAGAAGGCCAACGGCCTCGACCCGAACGACCCGTCGGACGCGCAGAAGATCGCCCCGAACGGCTACACCTACCTGGAGAACTACCTCAACTCGCTGGTCCCGGACCCGACGGGCAACCCGGTCGTGCAGATCACCAGCCCGGCGCAGAACACGACGGTCGCCGGTCGCACCGCGCCGACCGTGACGATCAAGGCCGACGCATCCCCCGCGAAGGGCGGGCAGCTCGCCAAGGTCGAGTTCTTCGTCGGCGACCAGATGGTCGGCGCTGCGACGAGTGCGCCGTACCAGGTCGAATGGAAGAACGTCGCCGACGGCTCCTACTGGATCACGGCGCGGGCCACGGACAAGAACGGTACGGCGACCCAGTCGACCGCTGTCCAGGTGCACGTCAACAAGCAGCTGGGTACGCCGGGCTGGACGTCGGCGTCGATCGGGAAGCCGCCGGTGCCGGGCTCCGGCAGCCTGGACGGCGGAGTGCTGACCATCAAGGGCTCCGGCCGGATCTACGGGCGGACCAGCAACTTCCACTATGTGTACCGCAAGCTCCAGGTCGGCGGTGCGGGTGCGGTCACGCGGATCACCGCGCGGCTGGACCAGCTCGGCAAGATCGCCAACGGACTCACCGCGGGCCTGATGATCCGCGACTCGCTGGACCCGGCCGCGCCGTACATGTACGGCGGTATCGGCTTCGGTGTCGCGGGCGGGTACGGCACCGTCAACGACAACGCGAGCGCCGCGCCGACCGCCACCGACGACGGCGGCATGAAGGCGCAGGCGATCCGGATCCAGACCGACGGCTCGGTGCCGAGTGTCGGCCCGTGGCCGTGGGACGGGAGCTACCTGGACCCCACGAAGGTGTACTGGCTGCGGCTGCTCCGGCGCGAGCGCCCGCAGGCCAGAGAGGTCGAGTTCGAGGCCTTCATCTCCACTGATCAGGTCAAGTGGGACCGCTTCGGCTACGAAAAGATCATGATGCCGAGCCGCTCCTTCTACATCGGGTTCGCGATCGACGGCGGCAGGGTCGACAACGCCCTCGTCGACTACGGGACCGCGCAGTTCAGCAACATCACGCTCGAGCAGCAGTGAGGTAAATGACATGTCAGAACGCATGATCGACCGGCGTCGGCTGCTGCAGGGCGGTCTCGGCCTCCTGGCCGTGGCGACCATCCCTGGGTGCGGCTTCTTCGACACCAAGCCGGCAGGCTCCGGCGCACAGGCCGCAGTGGCCGGCGAGAAGGAATCGCCGATGCTCAAAGCCCTGGTGGACAAGGGCTCCCTGCCCCCGCTGGCGGACCGGTTGCCGAAGAACCCGCCGGTGATCAAGCCCCTCGAGGGCAAGGCGCAGTACGGCGGAACCTGGCGGTCGGCGATGCTGACCCAGGAGGACACCCAGTGGCTGTGGTACGCGATGCGCTACGAACCGCTGCTGCGCTGGAAGCCCGACAAGGTCGGCAAGCCCGGGTACGACGAGATCGAGGCGAACGTCGCCGAGTACACGGTCGATGCCGAGAGCAAGGTGTACACGTTCAAGTTGCGCGAGGGCCTGAAGTGGTCCGACGGCAAGCCGTGTACGGCGGACGACCTGATGTTCACGATCCTCGAGGTGCAGTGCGACGAGGGGCTGCACCCGGACGGTCTGTACGACGCCTTCACGTCGCCGGACACCGGCAAGATCGCGAAGGTCGAAAAGGTCGACGAGCGCACGATCAAGATGACGTACAGCTCGCCGCAGCCGTCGCTGCTCGTGCAGATCGCCGACGCGATCTTCGAGCGTGAAGGCGCCTACGGGATGCTGCTGCCGAAGCACTACTTCCAGCAGTTCCACCTGAAGTACAACAAGTTCGCGAACGCACTGGCGAAGAAGGCCGGCGTCGGCAGCTGGACCGACCTGTTCGCGCAGAAGCAGAACCCGTGGACGAACCCGGAGCAGCCGACGCTGGCACCTTGGAAGGTGACCACCCCGCTCGGCAAGGGCTCCGCGGTCACCCTGACCCGGAACCCGTACTACTGGAAGGTCGACGACCAGGGCCGCCAGTTGCCGTACATCGACAACTGCCGCGTCGAGGTCGTCCAGGACGCCCAGGTCGAGCTGCTCAAGGTGATGAACGGCGAGTTCGGCATGCAGTACCGGAACTTCGGGACGCCGCAGAACAAGCCGGTCGTCGCGCAGAACCGGGAGAAGGGCGGCTACAAGATCTTCGAGGTGCCGACCCAGCTGACCAACACGATGGTCATAGGCATCAACCTGACGCACAAGGACCCGGTCAAGCGGGCACTGTTCTCGAACAAGGAGTTCCGGGCCGGCCTCTCGCACGCGATCAACCGCAAGGAGGTCATCGACGCGGTCTACGCCGGTCAGGGCGAGCCTTGGCAGGGCGCTCCGCCGAAGGACTCGCCGTACTACAACGAGCAGCTCGCCACGCAGTTCCTGGAGTTCGACGCCGCCAAGGCGAACCAGCACCTGGACGCGGCCGGGCTGACGAAGAAGTCGCCGGACGGCAAGCGGCTCGGCGCCGACGGGAAGCCGGTTTCGGTCACGGTACTGGTGAGCGAATCGTTCCCGGACCACGTCGAGGCGATCGAGTTCGTCAAGAAGCGCTGGGCCGCGGTCGGGATCGAGCTGCGCACCCAGGCGGTCAGCGAGGACCTCTACAAGGAACGGGTCAAGGCCAACGACCACGACGCCGGGACCTGGACCTGCGGCACGTTCGTACTGCCGACCGGTACCGGTGGTGACCACTACTGGGTGCCGACCAACGACGGCAGCGCGCGGTACGGCATCGGCTGGGCGCAGTGGTACCAGTCGAAGGGCGAGGAGGGCGTGAAGCCGCCGGCGGAGATCCAGAAGCAGATGGAGCTGTTCACCCAGGCTCGGCAGGAGCCGGACCCGGCGAAGACGCTCGAACTCGGCAAGCAGATCCTGCAGATCGCGGCCGACCAGTTCTACTACATCGGTGTCAGCTCGGTGCCGAACACGTACGGCGTCGTGAAGAACGACTTCCACAACGTGCCGGAGAAGATGAGCGAGTCGGTTGCCCCGGGCATCGTCCACCCCGAGCAGTTCGCGATCGGGCAGTAATGCTGCGGTTCGTGGCCCGGCGGCTGGTCTGGATGGTCATCACGCTGGCGGCGATCTCGTTCGTCACCTTCGTGGTCATCAAACTGCCGCCGGGCGACTACACCACCACGGTGATCGCGAACGCGGAGGCCCGCGGCCAGGACATCCCGGACTCGCAGATCGCCGAGCTGAAGCGGCACTACGGGCTCGACAAGCCGTTCATCGTGCAGTACCTCACCTGGATCAAGGGAGTGGTGCTGCACGGTGACCTCGGGCAGTCGTTCGCCTGGAACCAGTCGGTCGCCAGCCTGATCGGCAACCGGGTACTGCTCTCGATGGTGCTGTCGATCGCGAGTCTGCTGTTCGTCTGGGCGATCGCGTTCCCGATCGGCATCTACAGCGCGCTGCGGCAGTACTCGGGCGGCGACTACCTGGCGTCCTTCCTCGGCTTCATCGGGATGGCCGTCCCGGAGTTCATGCTCGCGCTGGTGATGATGTACATCGGCTTCCGGTACTTCGGCCAGAGCGTCGGCGGACTGTTCTCACCCGAGTACGCGGACGCGGCCTGGAACCTGGGCAAGCTGCTCGACCTGATCTCCCATCTATGGGTCCCGATCGTGGTGGTCGGGGTCGCCGGTACGGCGGGACTGATCAGGATCACCCGGGCCAACCTGCTCGACGAGCTGCACAAGCCGTACGTCGCGACCGCCCGTGCGAAGGGCCTGCCGGAGTGGAAGCTGCTGCTCAAGTACCCGGTCCGGATGTCGCTCAGCCCGTTCTTCAGCACGGTCGGCTGGCTGCTGCCCGGCCTGATCAGCGGCGAGACCATCGTGTCGGTCGTGATGAGCCTGCCGACCAGCGGCCCGCTGCTGCTCGGCGCGGTGAAGAGCCAGGACATGTACCTGGTCGGCAGTTTCGTGCTGATTCTCAGCACGCTGACGGTGATCGGCACGATGCTCAGCGACCTCGCACTGGCCTGGTGGGATCCGCGGATCCGCACCCGGTTCCAGAAGGGATAGATCTGAATGGTCCAGCAGACCGAGGCGATCGCCCCCGACACTCAGCACGAGACCCCGCAGGAGGTCGTGAAGAGCCTGCGCGACCACGGCGCGCTGCCGCAGTGGCGGCTGATGTGGCGGCAGTTCCGCCGGCACCGGCTGGCGCTGATCGGGTTGATCGTGCTGATCCCGATCTACTTCATGGCGATCTTCGCCGGCTTCTTCGCGCCGTCCAGTGCCGACACCGCGCACACCGCGCTGCCGTACGCCCCGCCGCAGCGTGTGCATGTCTCGGCCGAGCACGGGATGTTCGTGTACGGGTACTCGTCGACGCGCAACCAGGAGACGTTCGAGCAGACCTTCACCGTCGACAAGTCGAAGATCGTCGACGTCGGGTGGTTCGTGCGCGGCGACGAGTACTCGATCCTGGGCCCGATCAAGTCGAACATCCACCTGATCGGCCCGACGAAGGCCGGTGAGGCGTTCTTCCTGGTCGGCTCCGACCAGTCCGGCCGGGACCTGCTGTCCCGGCTGATCCACGGCGCCCGGGTGTCGCTGTCGATCGGTCTCGTCGGCGTGTTCGCGAGTTTCCTGCTCGGCATGCTGATCGGCGGGATCTCCGGCTACGTGGGCGGCCGGGTCGACAACATCATCCAGCGGATCATCGAGTTCATCATGTCGGTCCCGACATTGCCGCTGTGGATGGCGCTGTCGGCGGCACTGCCCGGCAGCTGGGGTCCGTTGACGAGGTACTTCGCGATCACCGTGATCCTGTCGCTGATCGGCTGGACCGGACTGGCGCGGGACGTCCGCGGCCGGTTCCTCAGCCTGCGCGAGGAGGACTTCGTGATGGCGGCCCGGCTCGACGGCGTCGGGCGGACCGGGATCATCTTCGGCCACATGGTGCCGTCGTTCGCCAGCCACATCATCGCGTCGATCTCGATGGCGGTGCCACGGATGATCCTCGCCGAGACCAGCCTGTCGTTCCTCGGCCTCGGTCTGCAGCCGCCCGCGGTCAGTTGGGGTGTGCTGCTCGAGGGCGCGCAGAACATCCGCGCGGTCGCCACCGCCCCGTGGCTGCTCACCCCGGGCCTCGCGGTCGTGGTCGTCGTACTCGCCATGAACTTCGTCGGCGACGGTCTCCGCGACGCCGCGGATCCCTACAAGTAGGAGGCGCCTTCCCATGCAGCCGTTGTTGGAAGTTCGCGAGCTCAGGACCCATTTCGAGCTCGGTGACGGTGTCGTGAGGGCCGTCGACGGTGTCAGCCTGTCCGTACCTCGTGGCCGCACGCTGGCTGTGGTCGGTGAGTCCGGCTGCGGCAAGAGCGTCACCGCGCGGTCGATCCTGCGGCTGGTGGAGAAGCCGGCCCGGATCGTCGGCGGCGAGATCCTGCTGTACGACGACGCGCCGGACACGAAGCCGCTCGACCTGCTGGCCGCGAAGGACAAGCGGCTGCGGCAGGTCCGGTGGGCCGATATCGCGATGGTGTTCCAGGAGCCGATGGCGTCGCTGAGTCTGGTGCACACGATCGGCGACCAGATCATCGAAGCTGTCCGGTTGCACGAGAACGTCGGCAAACAGGAAGCCCGCGACCGCGCGATCGAGATGCTCGACCGGGTCGGTATCCCGGACCCGAAGCGCCGTGTCGACTCGTACCCGTTCCAGCTCAGTGGTGGCATGCGGCAACGCGCCATGATCGCGATGGCGTTGTCCTGCCGCCCGCGGCTGCTGATCGCGGACGAGCCGACGACCGCGCTCGACGTCACCACGCAGGCGCAGATCCTCGACCTGCTGCAGGATCTCCAGCAGGAGTTCGGGATGGCGATCATGCTGATCACCCACGACCTCGGGGTCGCCGCGCAGGTCGCCGACGAGGTCGCGGTGATGTACCTCGGCGAGGTGGTCGAGCAGGGGCCGGCATCCGCCGTACTGAGTCATCCCAAGCACCCGTACACGCAGGCGCTGGTGCGCTCGGTGCCGCGGCTGGGTCAGCGCGGTCAGGACCGGTTGGTCGCCGTACGGGGAACCGTGCCGCCGCCGTACGAGCGTCCGACCGGATGCCGCTTTCACCCGCGGTGCGACTCGTTCATGGCGGGAAAGTGCGACGTGACTGTGCCGACCAGGGTGCGCAGCGACGAGATCGACGTGGCGTGCCTGCTGTACGGCGAGGAGGATCGATGAGTCTGTTGGAGACCAAGGGTCTGACCATGCACTTTCCGTTGCATGGTGGGTTTCTCGGGCGGAACCGCGGCTTCGTGAAGGCGGTAGACGGTGTCGACCTGTCGATCAAGGCCGGCCGGACGCTCGGACTGGTGGGGGAGTCGGGCTGCGGCAAGACGACGCTCGGCCGCTGCATCGTCCGCGCATACGAGCCGACCTCGGGCAGCATCATGTTCGACGGTGTCGACCTGGCGCCGCTGAGCGAGAAGCAGCTGAAGCCGTACCGTGCGCAGGTCCGGCTGATCTTCCAGGACCCGCACTCCTCGCTCGACCCGCGCAAGACGCTGCGCGACATCATCGCCGAGCCGCTGCGGGTCCAGGACGCGGGTTCACGCGACGAGATCGACGACAAGGTCGCCTCGCTGCTGCGCCGCGTCGGACTGCGGGCGGAGTACGCGCACCGCTACCCGCACGCGTTCAGCGGCGGCGAGCGGCAGCGGGTCGTGATCGCACGGGCCCTCGCCACCAACCCCCGGCTGGTGGTCGCCGACGAGGCGGTCAGCGCACTCGACGTCTCCGTCCGGGCACAGATCCTCAACCTGCTGCGCGATCTGCAGGAGGAGTCCGGCCTCACCTATCTGTTCGTCTCCCACGACCTCGGCATCGTCGAGCATGTCGCCGACGACGTCGCGGTGATGTACGTCGGCAAGCTCGTCGAGAGCGCGTCGACCGAGGAGCTCTACTCCAAGCCCCTGCACCCGTACACCGAGGCGCTGCTCAGCGCCGTACCGGATCCCGATCCCGCCTCCCGCGGGCAACGCGAGCGGATCAAGCTGCTCGGCGAGATCGCGGATCCCTCCAAGGTGCCGGCCGGCTGCCCGTTCCATCCCCGGTGCGGGTACGCCGAAGCCCGGTGTGCCTCCGAAGTCCCGCAGCTGCGCGAGATCGGGGGAGCAAATGGCCGCAAGGTCGCGTGCCACTTCGCCGAGCAGCTCGACCTGAAGGGTGTCCTCACGGCCACCACCGCCCCATAGGAAAGGTCAACCATGTCTGAAGCACACGACGCAGCCGCCAATCGCCCGCAGAACGAAGCTTCGGCTCCCGGCCTGTCGCGCCGCGGACTGCTGCGCGGCAGCGCCGCGATCGGCGGTCTGGCCGCCTTCGGTGCGGCGCTGTCCGCCGGCCCGGCTGCCGCGACCAGTTCCACCTCCGCGGTCCCCCGGGCCGGCGCGCAGGCCGGGGCGTCGGCGGCCGGCACCGTCGACATCCCGAACAAGTACAACGTGCCGTTCTCGGTCGCCGACGACGAACTGTTCGTGTTCGCCGCCAACTTCAAGCCTTTCGAGCTCGGCGGCAACGACGACGGCCGGGAGGCGCACCGGTACTTCGACGCCGTGTTCGGCGACGCGATCCGGGCGAAGTTCCCGAACATCAAGCTGAAGTACGCGACCTGGGACTACCCGATCCGGTACGAGGACATCGCGAAGGCCGGCCGGGTGCCGGACCTGATCCTGGAGGACCCGCGGCTGCGGATCGACCGGGACCTCGAGCCGCTCGGCTGGACCCAGGACATCACGTCGCTGGTGCAGGGCGCCGGCATCGACCTGACCAAGCTGAACGTCGGCTCGGTCGAGCAGATCAAGTCCCGCTCCGACGGCGGCCTGTACGGCGTCCCGCTGTGGATCGACGAGAGCCTGCTGTTCTACAACAAGCTGATCTTCGACAAGTTCGGCGTGAAGTACCCGACGGTCGGCTCGACGTACGACGACGTCTACAAGCTGGCCGGCAAGCTCACCCGGCAGGACGGGATCCACCACTACAAGGGCTACATGCAGCACCCGGACAACTACCTCGCGATGAACCAGCTCGGGCTCTACCCGTTCGTGCCCGGTTCGAGCGAGCAGCCGGCGCCGCAGGACGTCAAGGTCAACCTGACGAGCGCGGAGTGGAAGTCGGTGGCGAACAACCTGCACCGGTTCCTGATGATCCCGCGGAACAACTTCACCACGGTGGACGACTTCTTCAAGGGCGACATGAGCTTCCCCGGCCACCTCGCGATGGCGGTGAACAACCTGTCGAAGCTGAACGCCTACGCGCTCAGCTCGTACTACATCGAGGAGGACGACGCGGCCCAGTTCGCCGAGTGGGCGAAGAGCGTGAAGATCGGCGTCACCTCGATGCCGGTGCTGTCCCGCGGCTCGAACACGATCTACCAGCCGGACACCCGCGCGGCCTTCATCCCGCCGCAGTCGCAGCACCAGGCCCAGGCGCTCGACGTGGTCAAGTACCTGGTGTCGGAGGAGATGCAGACCCGCATCTCGTCGTACGGCATGAAGGGAGTGCTGAAGACCGACGCTGTCGTGAACGCGTTCGGTACGGCGATCCCGGAACTGGCGGCCATCGACACGTCGGCCGTCTACTGGGGCGAGAACGCGGTGGTTAAGAACTACCAGAACACCGAGTACTGGGACATCCCGCTGTACAAGGTGTTCCGGCAGCATGTGCTCAAGGACGGTATGGACGTCGACTCGTCGCTGCTGGTCACCGAGACGCAGGACATCCCCGACTACATCAAGGCGCAGGTCGCCCGCGGGCTCACATGGTGAACGACGCGAGGTTCGACGGCCGCATCCGTGAGGGTGCGGCCCTCCTGCCCACCATCCATCCCGGCGACAGCCACGCCGCGACGTTGGTCGAGACGGCGAACGGCGACCTGCTGTGCGCCTGGTTCAACGGCCCGGGGGAGGGCGAGCCGGACACCAACATCGTCCTGTCCCGCCTCCCCGCCGGAACGGACACCTGGCTGCCGCCTGAGCAGCTCTCGTCGGATCCGCGCCGCTCCGAACAGAACCCACTGTTGTTCGTGACTCCGGACGATGACGTCTGGTTGCTGCACACCTCCAACGAGCCGCATGACCAGTCGACCTCGCGCGTGATCCGGCGGGTGTCACACGACGGCGGGCTCACCTGGGAGCGGAGCGAGGTGCTGTTCGATCACCTCGGTTCGTTCATCCGGAACCCGATTGTTGTGTTGAGCAACGGTGACTGGTTGCTGCCGGCGTACGACTGCGACAAGACCGCCGAGCGAACCGTTCTTCAACTCGGCACCGACCAGGGCGAGACCTGGTCGGCGGTGGACTTGCCGGACGCGATCGGGCAGGTGCAGATGAGCGTCGTCGAGCTGTCGCCCGGCGAGCTCGTCGGGTACTTCCGCAGCCGTGCCGCCGACCGCATCCACCGGTCGGTCTCGAAGGACAACGGCCGGACCTGGACCTCGCCGGAGCGCACCACCCTGCCGAACAACAACTCGGCGGTCCAGGTACTGCGGCTGTCCGACGGCCGGCTCGTCATGGTGTTCAACGACTCGTCGGCCGAGCGTGACCAGTTCCGCTGGGTCGACGACGGCAAGGGCGGCGTACGCCGGAAGACCCTGCGGACCCCGCTCACGCTGGCACTGTCCGAGGACGACGGCGCTACCTGGCCGTACTGGCGGAACCTGCAGGTGCAGGACGAGGAGTACCGGGAGAACGAGTTCGGCTACTCGTACCCGACGCTGCTGCAGACCCGCGACGGGCAGTTGCACGTCGCGTACTCGTACCTGCGCAAGACCATCAAGCACGTGATCCTGGCGCCCGAGTGGATCCAGGCAGGAGACCGACTGCCATGAGTATCGAGAAGTGGGGCCTGCACGAGCTCACGTTGACCGGCCCGTCAGGCGGCAATCCGTTCGCCGAGGTGGAGTTCCAGGTCACGTACCAGTTCCGGAACCGGATGGTGACCGTCGACGGCTTCTACGACGGCGACGGGACGTACCGGGCGCGGTTCTCGCCGGACCGGGAGGGGGAGTGGTCGTACATCACGTCGAGCTCCGCACCCGAGCTCGACGGTCGGCGTGGGAGCTTCGTGTGCTCCCCGCCGGGGCCCGGGAACCACGGGCCGGTCGACGTCCTCGGTAGGCACCACTTCTCGTACGCCGACGGCACGCGGTACGACTGCATCGGGACGACGTGTTACCACTGGACGTACGAGTCGAAAGAGCTCCAGGAACTGACGCTGGAGTCGTTGCGCTCAGCACCTTTCGACAAGGTCCGGATGTGTCTGCTGCCCACGGACGGAATGCGACCCGAGCGCACGCCGTTCGCCGGGGCGACACCAGGTTCGGTCGACGTGGACCGGTACGACCCGGTGTTCTTCCGGGAGTTCGAGGCGCGGGTCGCGGACCTGCTGGCGCTGGGTGTCCAGGCGGACCTGATCCTGTTCCACCCGTACGACCGCGGCGTGTGGGGTTTCGACCGGATGACCCCGGCGCAGGACGCGGCCTATCTGCGGTACGTCGTCGCGCGGCTGGCGGCGTACCGGAACGTCTGGTGGTCGCTGTCGAACGAGTACGACTTCAACCACGAGAAGACGATCGCGGACTGGGACCGGCTGCTGCAGCTGGTGCAGCGGTACGACCCGTACCAGCGACTGCGGTCGATCCACAACGGGACCAAGATGTACGAGGTCTTCACGCCCTACGACTTCAGCAAGCCGTGGATCACCCACCAGAGCGTGCAGCACTGGGACGGCGCCGAGGTCGCTGCCTGGCGGGACTGCCGGAAGCCGGTCGTGATCGACGAGATCGGTTACGAGGGCAATGCCGGCCGGCGCTGGGGGAACCTGACCGCGGACGAGATGGTGCACCGGTTCTGGCAGGGCATGTCGCTCGGCGGATACGTCGGGCACGGCGAGTCGTTCGTCGACCGGGAGACCCGCGCGTGGATCTCGATCGGCGGCCGGCTGTACGGCGAGAGCCCGGAGCGGATCGACTTCCTCCGGGCCGTGTTCGCGGGGCTGCCGCGGCAGTCGGACGGTGAGGTCGACGCGGACCGCTGTGTCCTGCACTACCTCGGCGACCGTCAGCCGTCCGCTGTCGAGCTGGACCTGCCGGACGGTTCGCCCTTCTACTTCGACCTGATCGACACGCGGGCGATGACCATCACCCCGCTGGCCGAGTACTCCGGCCCGAGCCGCATCCCACTGCCCGCCACCCCGTACCTCGCCCTGAGAGGGACCCGATGACGTCAGTAGCACGCTGGGACGTGCTCGAACTACCTGTGCCCGGGCCGGCCGGCGTGCTGTTCCGCCACACGTCCGGCGCCACCGCATACGCCGAACCGTTCCAGTCGGACGACGGGTGGGTGGTTCGCTACAGCCCTGACCTGGAAGGCGTTTGGTCGTACGACGGCGGGACTGTGGAGTGCACGCCCGCGACCTCGCATGGTCCTGTCCGTCGTGCCGGCACCACATTGCGCTGGGCGGACGGTACGCCGTACCACCCGCTCACGACCACGTGGTTCGGTGATCCGGCGCAGTGGGCTGCCGCACGCCCGGCGCTCGCGGCCTCGCCGTTCAACCGCGTCCGGCTGCGGGTGTCCGACGGCATCGAGGACCAGGTCCGTGACCTGCTGGCGGCCGACATCGTGGCTGACATCGTCCTGCCGACGGACTCGTCTGTTGTTCGCGCTGCGGTGAATCGGCTGGCCGCTTATCGGAACGTCACCTGGTGCCTGGAGTCCGCTGACAGGTCGCGAGAGTTGGCCGAGCTGATCGCGGAACTCGACTCCAGTCGCCACCTGATCTCGATGCACGAGGCAACCGACCCGGGACCGCCCTGGCTGACTCACCTGAGCGTCCGGCTGGAGAACCTCCGTGGAGTGTCCGCATTGCGTGTGGCCCACGCCAAGCCCGTCTTCGTTGACGCATGTGGCCACGAAGGCAACGGCACTACCCCCGACACCAGCCTCCGGCCTGAGGAGATGCTGACCCGCATCTGGGAGGGGACAGTTCGCGGGGCCTACGTGACGCACGGCGAGTGGTACGTCGACCCGTCGTCCGTGAGCGTCGTGCCGTGGTCGGACGGCGGCAGTCGGCCCACTGGTGTTGTCGCGCAACGGCTGCGGCTGTTGCGGGAGGTGCTGGACGAACTGCCCGACGGTGTGGAGCCGATCGACGACTACCGCGACGCCCCGACGCTCGCGGTGCCTGGCTCGTACTACCTCCAGTACCTCGGCGAGCACCAGTTCCCGGACCGGACGTTCTCACTGCCCGAGGGCGAGTACGACGTCGACGTACTGGACGTGTGGAACCACTCGGTACGCCGTACTCGCGAGAGCGTCGCTGATGCCGGCACGTTGACGGTCCGGCTGCCCGGCACGCAGTACCAGGCCATTCAGATCCGCCGGGCGTCCTGATGCCCGCGCTGACGTCTGGTCCGCGCCAGGCTTCGTTGCGTCGCACACCGGACGGTGTGGTGCTCGAGTTCGGCCAGGTCGACGGGCCGGTCTACTTGGAGCGCCCGCTGGGCGACCTCCTCACCTGCTCGGCCGGTCGCCCCTGGCAGCCCAGCCCGCTGACGTGTCCCGACGGGTGGTGGATCTCGCGGCGGCCGGGCGAACACCGGGCGGGCTGCCGGACCGGACCGCTCGCGGTCGAGGTGCGGCTGGCGTTCGACGACGGCGACCGGTTGAACCTCGAGCTCTGCTGGCGCAACACGAGCAAGCGCCGCGTCGCCGACCTCGCCGTCGGGCTGTTGCTCGACCTCGGCAGGGTGAAGGACAGCCAGCTCACCATCCCGGGCATGATCTACAACGACAACCCGTCCGCCGACCCGGCCCGCGCCGTGCCGCGGATCGGCCCGACCCCCGGCGGAGGCTTCGTCGCCGAGGAGGACCGGCTTCCGATCCCCGGCGCCAACCTCGAATGGCGCGAGGGGCGCGAACGCCGTTGGCTGTCCGTCATCTCGCGCCCGCAGGCACGCCGCTCGGGCGACGGCCAGGTCCGGTACGGCTCGCTCGGCGCGATCCGGCAGGACGGTCCGGTGATCGCGGCGCTCAGCGGCGTACTGATGTTCGACGGCAAGCAGGACGTCCGGTACGTCAGCAAGGCGGAGACCGAGGCGACCGACGACGGCTACCTCACGCTGCGTCCCGGTGAGGTATACACCCAGCACCTGGTCCTCGACTGGGGACGGCAGGAGCTCCGCGGTCACGCGTTCCGGCACCTTGTCGAGAGTGCGCGCACCCTCTTCACGGCCGCTGGTTCACCCGGATTGGCTCTCGTCGAGCTCATCACGTTGAAGACTGTTGCCCTGGACAACCGGTGGTACCAGTCCGGGACCGTCGCCGGGTACACCAAGTTCAGCGACATCCCCGGCAACGGGCCGCGTAAGTCTCGGCACTTCATGTACGGCTGGACCGGCCAGGCGCTGAAGCTCGCCTGGTGCGACGCCCAGGTCGGCTTCAACACCCGGGACCGGCTGCGCATCGACCGCTGCCGTGCGGCCGTCGAGTTCTACCTGGCCGGCAGCCCGACACCGACTCCCGGCCTGCGCCACAACGCGTACCAGGTCAGCACCCGCCGCTGGACCAGCTTCCGTGCCGGTAACCGCCCCATGGTCTCCAGCCGAGCGTACGGCGAGACAATCAGCGACCTGACCGACATCATCACCCTCTTCCGCGACCACGACGAACCCGTCCCGCCGTCGTGGCTCAACGCCCTCGAAGAAGCCATGACCTTCCTCCGCGGTACCGCTCAGTTGGCCGACGGGACCTTTCCGGTCGGATGGCGACTCGACGGCCTGCCAGCTGCGACGACGGTCTCCTCGGCGGGCATCCCGTGCGTACTGGCCGCTCTGAAGGCCTCGTCGGTCCTCGACTCTCACGAACTGTTGTCCGAAGCAACCGTCTGGCTGTCCCGGTACCACGACCAGCACGCGCGCACCTTCGACCGCCCGTTCTCCCGCTCCACCCTGGACGCGGCCTGCGAGGACAAAGAAGCCGGCATGTACTACTTCATGGCCGCCTACGAACTCTTCCGCCGCACCGGCGACCCGCTGTACGCCACCTGGTGCGAAGTCGCCGCCGACTGGCTCCTCACCTGGGTGTACGTCTGGTCCCCGGAACAGGACGAAAACTCGCCTCTTCACGCCGCCGGCTTCAACGCGATCGGCTGGCCGACCGTCAGCGTGCAGAACCACCACCTCGACGCCTTCTTCCCGACGTACGAACTCCTCTCCTTCGGCCTGACCACCGACCGCCCCGCGTACGTCGCCGCCGCGCGAACCACCCTGCACGCGTTGAGTCAAACCGTCGCCGCTGCCCCGAATGACTGGAACTTCCCCCTTCCCGGCGAACAAGGCGAAGCCGTCTTCCAAACCCACTGGCAACGCCGAGGCCACACCAACACCTGGAACCCCAGCTGGGTCATAGCCGTCCCCCTGGCAAACGCCCTCCGCATCCGAGCTCTCCCATGACCGACTACCTGGTCACCAACTTCGGAGCTCGCGCCGGGTCGGACTGCACTGGGGCGATTGCGGAGGCGATCGACGCGTGTGCGCTCACCGGCGGGCGTGTCGTCGTACCCGACGGTGAATTCGTCACCGGGCCGATCCGGCTTCGCAGCAACGTCGAACTGCATCTGTCGGCCGGCGCGACGCTCCGGTTCCACACCGACGCGACCGCATACCCGATCGTCCGCACCCGCTGGCAAGGAATCGAGTGCCTCAGCCACTCACCTCTCATCTACGCGTACGACGAAACCGACATCGCGATCACCGGCACCGGCACCCTCGACGGCGGTGCGAGCACAGTCAACTGGTGGAGCAACACCCGCCCGCGCACCGACTGGGAACGCCTGCTCCGCATGGTCGAAGCCGACGTACCCGTCGAGGACCGCATCTTCGAACCCGGTCACGGCTTCCGCCCGAGCTTCATCCAGCCGCACACCTCCCGTCGCGTGCGCATCGAAGACGTACGCATCGTGAACGCCCCGATGTGGGTGGTCCACCCGGTCTTCTGCACCGACGTACTCGTCCGCGGGATCACCGTCGACTCCCTCGGCCCGAACAACGACGGCTGCAACCCCGACTCCTGCGAGAACGTCGTCATCACCGGCTGCTCGTTCACCACCGGCGACGACTGCATCGCCGTCAAGTCCGGCCGCGACGCCGACGGCCGCCGCGCAGGCCGCCCGTCCCGCAATATCCTCATCGAATCCTGCCGCTTCACCGCCGGCCACGGAGCCCTGACCATCGGCAGCGAAGCCTCCGCCGGAGCATCGAACATCCAAGCCCGAGACCTCCACATCACCACTCCCGCGGGTGGGCCGGTTGCCGGTGCGGGCGTGGACCACGCGCTGCGCATCAAGACGAACTCCTTGCGCGGCGGCGTGATCGAGCACGTCACGGTCGAGAACCTGATCGTCGACGCGGTCACCACCTCCGCGATCCTCATCACCACCCGGCACGCGGAACCGGAACAGTTCGGCGGCCACGCCCCCGTCGTACGCGACATCACCGTCACCAACCTCGCCGTACGCTCAGCCCCCCGAACCGTCGAGATTCTCGACACCCCACACTCCCCGGTCGAGAACCTCAGGCTGACCTCCGCAGCGACGGACCGGCAACCCACCGAGAACTGCGAATACTTCTGAACCCGCACCTTCGCAGGGTTGGCGGCGCTGCTGTTCGGTTAAGGGAGTGGGTCGGCTGTCGATCCCGTCAGTGACCAGGCCGGGCAACCCCAAGCACGCCTCAATCCGAAGGTTGCCCCCTCAACTGCAGGGTTGCCCACCGAAAATCCGAGGGGGCAACCCACCACATCAGGGGGCAACCCGCCACTGCAGGAATCAGTTGCCCGCTGTCGACCTCGTCGAGTCGTGAGGCGGAGTGTGTGGCGGCTTGTTGGGAAACAAATGTGCATATGCCGACGATTTCTTTCCCACCAAGGGATCGACGGCCGGCCATTCGGTCAGGGCGACCTGGTTGTTCTCGATTGTGTAGGCCTGGAAGCACAGCGAATTCGGGTGGTTCGCCGTTTCGCTCGTGGAGGCTGTCCACCACGTGTGCGATATGGCGCGGATGTGAGTCTGCGCGATCATCTCAGTGCGCAACTGCTCGGCCGTCCGGGCAACATACTCGCTCCGAAACCCTAGGGACGCTTGGTCAGCGACGAATCACCGGCATGCCCAGGTCGGAAGTGTCAGCAGGTGGTTTGCAGGGGCCGCTCTGCGAAGCGGTCGGCCAGCCAGGAGACCGCGCCGGGCAGGCCGGTGGTTTCGCCGGTGATGTGGTCTCCGGGGACGACGGAGAAGACCATGGGCGTGCCTTTGGCGCACCAGGCTTGGTTGAGCGCGCGTGCCTGGCCGATGGGAACGATTTCGTCCAGGGCTGCGTGGTACTGAAAGACCGGCACGCTGGGAGCGGGCCGGGTGCTCAGGTTGTTCTCCGCGTACACGGAGGCGACGTCGGGCCGGGCGTTGAACTGCTGGATTGTCTGGCCGGTGGAGTGGTCGCTGAACCTCTTCAACGGGAAGCTGGCCAGCGTCTGCACGACGCACTGGGCCTTCACCGCCGCCACGGTGGCCCTGCCTTCAACGCTGAGAGCCTCGTCCAGTGGGAACCGGCCGGGATAGGCCTGCTGCAGGCCGATCAGCGCGTACAGCTGAAGGCCTTCGCCGATGAGGCTGCCGTCCAGAGACTCGGCGACGTTTCGGACGTCGGCCGGCACGCCACCCGATACGTCGGTGACGAGGTTGAGCTCGGGCGCGTAGGAAGGGGCCAGCGACGCCGCCCAGCTCGACGCGCCGCCGCCTTGCGAGTAGCCCATCGTGGCCCAGCGTGTCGCCGTCGAGATGCCCGTTCCCGGGACGGAGGCAGCCGCACGGGCCATGTCGAGCACCGTGTGTGCCTCGGAGACTCCTGCGACATAGGTGGGAGTGGAGCCGGCGGTGTAGCCCTCGTAGTCGCTGACCACGACACCCCAACCGTTCGCCAGCAGGAGCTCGACCGGTTCGAGTTCCTGCTCGGTCGTGGCGACGAACTGCTTCGACGGCGCGCACTGCTGACCCAGGCCCTGGGTACCGACCGCGAGGTTCACCCAGGGCCGCGAGCCACGTCCCAGCCACGGCAGCGTTGGTGTGAAGACCGTGCCGGTCACCGCGATATCCGCGTTCTGCGCGTCGCGCGAGTGGTACATGATCGTCGTGGCCTTCGCCGTGAGCGCGGTCGCGAGGACTGTCGCGGGCCGAGTACGGATCAGCGTGCCGGGGCGACCAGCGGGTAGCGGCGACGGCGCCTGGTAGAAATCACCAGGGGCTGAAGTCGCTGCGGGCGCGGCCGACGCCGTCATCGGCCCGGCCACCGCCAAGAGGGCCAGGCCGAGCAGGCTGGCGAAAACAGGACGACGCACCACAGGACCTCATCTCATCTGGCGTGCCGATGATTCGGCGCCGCCCCCGTGCAGACCCGGTCGAGTCAACACGCAGCATTATGCACTCGTCACCGACCGCTACCGCCGGGCGGGACAAGCCCGCCGCTGAGCTGGAAGTCCGTGAACAGGGTGACGGGCCCGAGCTGGCCGGGTTTCAGGAGGACTTCGTCGAGGTACGGCGAGGTTGCGCGGCAGAGGTGTACGCCGGGGCAGAGGGATCGCGCCAACTCCAGCGCGGTGACGTCGAGCTGGCGCAGTACCTGGCCTGACGTGTCGCCGCCGGCTACTACGACGCGGCGTACGGCGGCCTTCCGGACCACCTCGGCAAGGCCAGCTGGTACTTGGGAGAGGTTGTCCGGTGACAGCTCGTTCGTATGTACGACGACGCCATCGGCTCCTGCTGCGATGGCGGCGACTGCCTTCCGCGGTACGTCGTCGGCGAACGGCAGCACGATCCACCCAGCCGATCGTGCGTGCTCGATCTGCTCGGCGGTACGCCGCGACTGACTGCCCGACACCACCAACACCGGCCCACCCGCACCAGACGTACCCGAGCCAACAGCCCCGCCGCCGGGCCGAAGCGCCAACCCCAACGCCCGAGACATCCCACCCGACCCGATCACAAACCTGACCTCACCCGCGGTCCCGTCCCGCAGAATCACCCTCCCGAGCACCTGCAGATCCTCATCAGTCAACGCATCCAGCACCACCGCGCCAACTCCACCGGGCACAACAGGAGACTGGGCGGTGGGTTGGAGAGCGGGGCCGGGGGAGGACTCGGTGGTGGGTCGGGTGGGTCCGCTGGGCTGTCTCGGGCGTTGGGGGTTCGTGAGGTTTGTGTAGGTGGTGGGGAGGTTGGTGTAGGTGGTCAGGTGGAGGGCGGTTAGGGGGAGGGTGGTTTGGTGGGACAGGTGGTGGCGGAGGTCGGATTCGTGCATGGGGGTGGCGGGATGGGTGGACATGGTGGGTTGGCGGTCGAGGCGGTAGATGGTGCCGGCTTCGGCGGCGAAGTGGTGGCTGAAGACGGTGTAGCGACCCAGCTCCGGTTGAGCGATGAGGATGGGGACGACAGCAGGACCGCAGACCTCGCGCCCGATCTCCAGCGCGCGTCCGATACTGCCGCGGGTGGGGGAGGAGTCCGCGGTCGAGCAGACCTTGTACTGCAGCACGCGCGGCCCAAGATCCCGCAACGCCTCCAGCACCGGCCGCAGCTCGGCCTCCTGCTCATCGGGCGGCAGTGATCGCGCGATCCCGGCAACGCCGATCACGTCGTACCGCTCAGCCAGCTCCCGCAACTCAGATGCCGACGGCAACGTCACGAGCAGCGCCGCCCGCAACCCGACCCGCGCGAACTGCACCATCGCATCCGTCGACCCAGTGAAGTCGTCCCCGAAGAACGCCGCCTCAACCATGCCTACTCCCGCTCATGCCTACTCCCGCTCATGCCTACTCTCACTCGCCTAGTCCCACTCATGCCTACTCCCGTTCATGCCTACTCCCGTTCATGCCTACTCCCGTTCATGCCTACTCCCGCTCATGCGTACTCCCGTTCATGCCGACGCCCCACCCCCGTGATCTGCGGCTGGCCATGTCTAGGCCGGCCCATGACCGCTGCCGGTGTACGGCGAGCCGAACTTGTTTAGTGCTTCTTGTAGTTCGGGGACCTGTTTGGCGGCTGTGGTCAGGTCGGTGCCGGAGGTTGCTGCGGACCAGGCGGCGCGCATTGCGGTGACGCCTGCGCGTGGGCCGCTCGGGTGGCCGTGGATGCCGCCGCCGGCCAGTACCAGGAGATCAGTTGTGTTGGTGCGACGGTACGTCTCCGAAGCCAGCCCAGGCGTCTGACCGGAGGAGAGGACGGGCAGGGTTTCATACCCTCCCAGGAGTGGTTCGCGGACGGCGGTGATGGAGCGCAGGACCTCCTCGTCGGTTTCGTAGAACTTGTTGGACAGGCCGTTGGTGTGCAGGTGATCCGCGCCCGCCAGGCGAGCGAGTTTGGACCAGGCGACGTAGTCGATGCCGAGCTGCGGCGCTCGGGTGTAGACACCGGTCATCGCGCGATGTCCGTGGATGGGCAGGGCGCAACGTTCGCGCAGCCAGGCGAGCGCGCTGAAGCCGACGAGGTTCACGCACACCATCACGCAGGTGCCGCCGGCCGCGTGAACCAGGTCGTGGTTGGCGGCCATGCGGTCGAGGTCGTCGGTGATGTTGAACGCGTACATGGGCCGCCGTCCGGTACGGGCGGCGACCTTGTCGAGCTCCTCGGTGACGACCGCGACCCGGTCGGCGAGTGGCGAATGGGGCGGGTTGCCCATGAGTTCGTCGTCCTTGATGAAGTCGATGCCCGCCTCGGCGAGCTCGCGGACGACGAGCCGCAGTTCTTCGGGTGACAGCCCGATGCTCGGTTTCACGATCGTGCCCAGCATGACGCCGTCCGGCCGGTCGAGCAGTTCGCGAGTCCCGCGGACGCCGTACCGCGGGCCGGGATAGCGCTCGGCGAACGGCGCCGGGAGATCGAGGTCGAGCAGCCGAATGCCGGCGAGCTGCCTGAGCTCGAACAGGTTGCCGGCCACTGCGGCGAGCAGATTGGGCAACGACGGCCCGAAGTTGTCCAGCCCGAACGCGATCCGCACCCGAGCGCTCCGCTTCCCGGCATCCCGCGAGGTGTCGTGGGTGTTGGTGCCCGGCATGTCCGGGCTGCCGGTGGGCACCCGCGAGCGGGTGGTGCCCGGCAGGTCCGGGTTGCCGGTGGGCACCCGCGAGCGGGTGGTACCTGGCAGGTCCGGGTTGCCGGTGGGCGGGAGCTCTTCTACAGAGAGGACGCGGGCGGCGAAACGTGCGCGGAGCTCGGGTGTCTCCCTGGCGACGGCCGTGAACGTGCCCGTCGACTGTTCGCCGGCGATGGCTTCGGCGGCCTGTTCCAGCGGTAGGTAGGTCTCGACCAGATACGTGGCAACGACCTCTGCGGTGCTCATCGGGTCGGATCGATCTGTGTCTTGAGGTGCGCTGCCCCACCGTCGATCGCCAACAGGGTCTGCGGGGTTCGGTCGAGTGGAACCACGTCGGAGATGTACGGACGTACGTCGAGACTCCGCGTGTTGACGAGCCGCGCCGCCGCCGCGAAATCGGAAGGTGTGTAGATCGTCGACCCCTGCACTGTGACCTCCTTGAGAACCACCGGATTCAGATCGACCGTCAACGCGCCGCCGAACATCGGCAGCAGCACCACCTGCCCGCGCGGTCTGCACAACGCCAGAGCCTCCGCGAGGCAGCTCGGATGCCCGGACGCCACCACGACCACATCGAACCCGTCCCCGCCGCTCACCTCGATCCCGAGCGGCACAAGGTCCGACGAGCGCGGATCAACCACGGTCTCAACGTCTTGTGACACGAGGAACTCACGGTTGTGCTGTTGGATGTCGCTCACCAGCATCGTTCGCGCGCCACGGTGCCGACTCAGCGCCGCCGCGAGGCTTCCGATCGCCCCACCACCGAGGACGGCGACGGCATCTCCGGCCCGCACCGCCGACGTGGAACGCCAGGCCACCGCGAGCGGCTCGATCATCGCGCCCTCGCCGTACCCGATCTCGTCGTTCAACGGCACGAGCACCCGCCCGGGCGCGACGAAGTACTCGCTCAGCATCCCCGGCCAGCCCAGCCCGGGGACCCGTTTGTGTTTGCAGAGATGCGGATGACCTGCCTCGCACCGCGTGCACTTCCAGCAGGACAACGCCGGCAGCACGGCGACTCGATCGCCTGCGCGGAAGCGTGGATCGCCCGACGACACGACCTCGCCGGCGCCCTCGTGCCCCAGCACCACAGGCGGTTTGCGGAACGGATGGTGTCCGCTCCAGGTATGCAGATCGGAGCCGCACAGCCCGACCGCCCGCATCCTGAGCAGCACGTCGTCACCCATCTCCGGATCCGGGACGTCGGTCACCGAAACCTGCCGTGGCGCCTCCAGAACGGCTGCTCGCATCAGGCCTCTCCTT
Source organism: Kribbella sp. VKM Ac-2566 (assembly GCF_004366005.1). Taxonomy (NCBI): domain Bacteria; kingdom Bacillati; phylum Actinomycetota; class Actinomycetes; order Propionibacteriales; family Kribbellaceae; genus Kribbella; species Kribbella sp. VKM Ac-2566. The sequence continues at coordinate 161,152 of NZ_SODT01000014.1, forward strand.
TGCTCGGGTCCGACCAGTCTCCGCCAGTAAACCTCAAGAAAACAAGGCGGATCGGCCAGCCTGTGGATAGCCGGTTGACTTCGTGGGCGGAGGAGGCAAAGGTTTACCTCATGGCGACGATCCCTGCGACTCTGCTGCTCGAGGACCGGGCCGCGCTGGCGATGAACGCGGTGACCGGCCTGGCCGACGACGACCTGGACGGCATCCCGTTCTTCAGCGCGAACCTGCTGGCCCGTCCTGCCCGCATGGACCACGGCGACTGGGACTACGGCTCCAGTCACGGACGGCTCACCGACGCGATCCTGCTGACCCGCCAGATGACCGGCGGCAAGGGCTGGGACCCGCGCTGGGGCACGATCGCCGACCGCTACCGGCAGCGGCTGTTCGCACTGCTCGCCGACGACGGTCTCACCTACCGCCAGGCGCACCCCAAAGGCCATTGGCTGCCGAATGCGAACCTGATCGACCAGCGCGCCACTCTGCTCGCCATGACGACCGCAGTGGTCGCTGCCGACGATCCACAGGCGCAGCGGGCCGCGGACCGCCAGGTGGCGGCGCTGAAGCGGATCGCGATCAAGGAGCGCGATGTCTGGTTCTACCCGGCGTCGGAGTACACGAAAGACGGCTGGCCGTCGTCGAACGCGATCGACCTGCATCTCGCGCCCGACCCGGCCTCGTTCTCCGGCCGCCTGATCATGCCGCTGCTGCGCTACCACCAGGCGACCGGCAACACCGACGCGCTGGAGCTGTGCGAGTGGTTCGCCCGGCTGATCGTCGAGAAGAGCGGTGTCTTCAACGCGGACGGGAGCTTCAACCCGGCCCGTGCGTACCGCAGTGGCCACTTCCACACGCGGGTCGGGACACTGGAAGGCCTTGCCCGACTGGCCAGGCACACCGGTGACCACGGGCTGACCGAGTTCGTGCGCCGCAGCTACGACTGGGTGCTGGGCGAGGCGACCCGGTTCGGCTGGACACCAGGTGACCTTGCCGACCAGCAGTACGAGCATGAGACCTGTTCACTCGTCGACCTCATCGGTCTGGGTACGACGCTGGCCGGCAACGGCCTCACGGAGTACTGGGCGGTCGTCGAGCGCTTCGTCCGCAACCACCTGGCCGCGTCGCAGCTGCAGGACGTCAGCTGGGTGGAGTCCGCGCCGGACCGCTCGCAGGACGAGACCGGCTGGCGGACGTACGTCGACGTGGGCGAGCGCGTCCTCGGCGCCTTCTGTGGGTACGGCGCTCCGAACGACTACGTGTCCGACGTACCGCTGGGGCGCGGCCACACCAATGACGTCCAGGCATGCTGTGTCGGCTCAGGCGTCCGAGGACTGTTCTGGGCGTGGAACAGCATCGTCACCGGTGACCACCGGCTGACCCGAGTCAACCTGCTGCTCACGCGCGGCCATCATGCGGTCGACGTGATCAGCCACCTGCCGGTCGAGGGCAAGGTCGAGCTGCACGTCAACGAGCCCATGGACGAGCTCCGGGTGCGCATCCCCGACTGGGCCGGGTACGCGCGGCTGAGGCTGCAGCGCGGAGACGAAGAGCGGACCGGCGCCGAGCGGATCTGGGCGCCCGACGGATACCTGTCGATTCCGAAGCCGCAGCCGGGGGAGCGCATCACCGTGACGTTCCCGATGGTCGAGCAGACCACCACAGAGCTTGCGGCCGGCAACGAGTTCCGGACCACCTGGCGCGGCGACGACGTGATCGCGATCGACCCGCCGGGCATGTCCCGACCGATGTACGGCGCCCGCCCGGAACACGCCGGCGGCCTCCGTGAGTACGAGCTTCACCGACCCGAGACGGAGTGGTCCTGGTGACAACGAACTGGGTGCTGTCCGAGGTGCCGAGTGCGACCGGCCTGACTGGGCTGACGGCGTACGACCTGCGCTGTGAGCACCGTGTCGATCCGCTCGGGATCGGTACGGCGCGGCCGCGGCTGAGCTGGCGGTTGGCGTCGCCGACCCGTGGCGATCGGCAGGACGCGTTCCGCGTGCAGGTGCTGCGCGACGGCGTACAGGTGTGGGACAGCGGGTGGCGGAGCGATCGGGACACGTACGTCGACCACGGTGGTGCTCCGTTGACATCGCAGACCGACTACGTCTGGCAGCTCTCGGTGCGGGATGCGGCCGGACAGGTTTCGTCTGCGGAGTCGACCTTTGCGACGGGTCTCTTCCACGAGGACGAGTGGGAAGCACACTGGATCGAGCACGACTACGAGACCGATCCGTACTTCGAGCCGCCCGTCGACCGCGCGGAGCCGCGGACGGTGCGGCAGGCAACCATCGCGCCGCCGCGTTACTACCGGCGCTCGTTCGAGCTGACCCAACCAGTCACCAGAGCACGGGTCTATGCGACTGCCCACGGTCTCTACCAGTTCAGCGCCAACGGTCAGCGGGTCGGTAACGACGAGCTGACACCGGGCTGGACCGACTACCGCAAGCGCGTGGCCTACCAGACGTACGACGTGACCGAGCTGCTGCACGAGGGCGAGAACGTCATCGGCGCCGTCCTCGGCGAGGGCTGGTGGTCCGGGTACGTCGGGTGGGACACGCGAAGTCACGCGCACCACTACGGCAAGAAGCCGCAGCTACTCGCGCAACTCGTCGTCGACCACCCGGACGGTTCGCGGACCGTGGTCGCGACCGACGGCCGCTGGGTCGAACGCGTCGGGCCGATCAGGTTCGCAGATCTGCTGATGGGCGAGTCGTACGACGCCAGGCTCGAGCTCGGTGACTGGAGCAGCCCGGGGTACGACGCGAGCGAGTGGGCGCCGGCGGGCGATCTCGGCGGTGACGTGTCGACGGTCATCGCGGCGACGACCGACCCGGTGCGGGTGACAGAGGACGTCGCGGCGACCGCGGTGACCGCGCTCGAACCCGGACGCTTCGTGGTCGACCTCGGGCAGAACCTCGCCGGTCGCGTCCGGTTGCGGGTGCGTGGCGCCCAGGCCGGGGACCGGATTCGGCTGCGGCACGGCGAGATGCTGCAGGCGGACGGCGAGTTGTACACCGCCAACCTGCGCACGGCCGACGCCACGGACTACTTCGTCAGCGCCGGCGGGGACGAGGAGTTCTTCGAGCCGATCTTCACCGTGCACGGCTTCCGGTACGTCGAGGTCGACGGCTATCCGGGTGAGCTGACCGCGGAGGACGTGACCGGGCGGGTGCTGCATTCGGACACGCCGGTCGCGGGACGGTTCGAGTGTTCGGATCCGGGCGTCAACCAGTTGCTCAGCAACATCCGGTGGGGGCAGCGGGGCAACTTCGTCAGCGTTCCGACGGACTGCCCGCAGCGCGACGAACGGCTCGGGTGGACGGCGGACGCACAGATCTTCCTGCCCACAGCGGCGTACCAGGCCGACGTACTGACGTTCTTCGAGAACTGGTTCGCGGATCTCGCGGTCGCACAGACCGATGAGGGCGCGATCCCGGACGTGATCCCACACGTGATCACCGGTCGGCACGGTACGCCGGCGTGGGCCGACGCGGCGACGATCGTGCCGTGGACGCTGTACCGGATCTACGGCGACGAGCGCGTACTGCGGACCGCGTGGCCGGTGATGCGGCGCTGGGTCGACTACGTGCACCGCGCCAACCCCGACCTGATCTGGCGGAACCGGACGAGCGGCCACTACGGCGACTGGCTTCAGGTCGGCGTACAGACCGATCGAGATGTCCTCGCGACCGCGTACTTCGCGCGGAGCGTGGAGTTCACGGCCGCGACCGCTCGGGTGCTTGGATTGGCGGACGAGGCAGCGGCGTACGGCGAATTGCGGGACAAGATCGCGGCGGCGTTCGTGGCGGAGTTCGTCGATGCCGAGGGCAAGGTTCGTGGGGAGACCCAGACCGGGTACCTGTTGCCGTTGGCGTTCGGGTTGCTGCCCGAGCAGGCGGAGCAGGCGGTGGTGAAGCATCTGATCGCGGATCTCGAGTCGCGCGGGCGATCGCTGACGACCGGGTTCGCCGGGGTCGCGTTGCTGTGCCCGATCCTGACGAAATACGGGTACGCCGAGTTGGCGTACGACCTGCTGCACGACGACCGGTATCCGTCCTGGGGGTACTCGATCAAGCACGGCGCGACGACGATCTGGGAGCGCTGGGACGGGTGGACGGAGGAGAACGGGTTCGGACCAGTCGCGATGAACTCGTTCAACCACTACTCGCTCGGCTCGGTCGGTGAATGGCTGTACGGCGATGTCGCCGGTATCAGCCAGTCGCCCGAGTCCATCGGCTTCCGCGACCTCGTCATCAAACCCCGCCCCGGCGGCCGCCTGAACTGGGCCGAAGCGTCGTACGACACCCCCACCGGCCGAGTCACCACCCGCTGGCAACAGTCCGACGGCACCCTCACCCTCGACGTAACCATCCCACCCGGCGCCGACGCCACCATCCACATCCCCACCACAAACCCCGAAGCCACCAAGGAGTCCGGCCACCCCCTGACCCAGGCGAAGGACGTCACCGTCCTCGACTCCACCCCCGACACCACCATCTGCCGCACAGGATCAGGCACCTACCACTTCACCACCCCCGCCTAACCCCGCCCACCCCCCAACACTCACCACCTCCACCGGCCGCCGCACGTCCCGCGCCCGGTCGCAGGATGGTGCCGTCGACTGCGCCGCCACACCCCACCCGCCCCCACCCGCGCACCCGCCCCACCCGCGCATCCGCCCCCACTCGGGCCGGCGCCCGCGTCAGCGGCTGCCGTTGCCGCTAGCCCTGTTGCGCCGGTTCGTGCGGATAGCGGGTTGTTTCACCGATGGCGCCATACAACCCGCCAGCGGTGAAACAACCTGGCACCCGGCAGCACAACGCGCCTGACAACTCCCGCGGGGATATCCCGGGTGTTGGGGGTTCTCCCCTCGCATACCAACGGGAGAAGGCACAACACCGACGGATATCCACCCATATGCGGGTCTCAAGCCGTGCTCGAGCGGGGCGTGCGGTGGTGCGTGCGTGCGGTGGGGTTGGGCGTGTGGTGGTGTGTGTGGTGGTGGTGCGTGCGTCCGGTGGGGCGTGCGGAGGTGGTGCGTGCGGTGGTGCATGCATGCGGTGGGTGGGCGTCCTGTGGTGCGTGCGATGGGGTGGGCGTGCGGAGGTGGTACGTGCGGTGGTGCGTGCGTGCGTCCGGTGGGGTGGGGCGGTGCTGGTTCGTGCATGCGATGGGTGGGGCGTCCTGTGGTGCGTGCGATGGGGTGGGGCGTGCGGAGGTGGTACGTGCGGTGGTGCGTGCATGCGGTGGGGCGTGCTGTGGTGCATGCGATGGGGTGGGCGTGCGGGAGGTGGTCCGTGTGGTGTTGCGTGCGTGCGTGCGATGGGATGGGGCGTGCGGAGGTGGTACGTGCGGTGGTGCGTGCATGCGGTGGGTGGCGTGCGGAGGTGCGTGCGATGGGGTGGGGCGTGCGGAGGTGGTACGTGCGGTGTGCGTGCGTGCGTGCGGAGGTGGTACGTGCGGTGTGCGTGCGTGCGGTGGGTGGGACGGGTGGTGGTGCGTGGGGTGGGGTGGGTGGGTTGTATGTGCGGTGGGGTTGGGGCGGGGTGGGGTGTGGTTAGCGGTGGGGGCGGTGGGGTGGGGGTGCGGTGGAGGAGCGGATTACCAGTTCGCCTTGGAGGTGGGTGGTGGCGGTGGTTACTCGGGGGGTGAAGCGTTCCCAGGCTTGGCGGCCCAGTTCGATGGTGGAGACGGCGTACGTCGTCAGGCCGGGGTCGGTGTGGGCACTCATGGGGGCGTTGTCGATACCGGCGACGGAGATGTCGCCGGGGACGGAGAGACCGAGGTCGCGCAGGCGGCTGAGGACGCCGACGGCGACGTGGTCGTTGAAGCAGATCATCGCGGTCGGCTTGTACGTGAGCGCCTCGTCCACCGCGTCCTGTCCGTCGACGGGCGTCGAGCCGCACGGCACCCGGAAGATCGTGAGACCGGACGCCTCCGGTGAGCGGAAACCGCGTTGGCGTTGCTGATCGGACCACGCGGCAGTCGGGCCCTGCAGGTACGCGATCCGCTTGTGCCCGAGTGACGCCAGATGTTCGCAGAGCGCGCGGACGCCGAGGTGGTAGTCGACGACGACCGATCCGACCGCTGAATGCCGCAGTACCCGGTTGATCAGGACGAGCCGGCGTGCAGCCTCGGCGACCTCGCGCAGGCGGGGCGTACTCATCCGGGGCGCGCACAGCAGCAGCCCGTCGACCCAGCGGGCGAGCTCGATCGCGGAGCGGTACTCCTGCTCAGGGTCCTCGTCGGTGCCGGCGACCAGCGTGTGGTGTTCGGTGGCGGCCGCCTCGGAGGCGACACCCTTGAGGATCTCGGCGAAGTACGGATTTCCGAGGTCCGGTACGACGACGCCGACCGTCCGGCTGCTGCCGCGCAACAGCGTCTGGGCCGCCGGGTTCGGCCGGTAGCCGACGTCCTGGGCGGCGACTCGAACGCGGTCGGCGACCTCCGGCGACACCGGCTTGCCGCCGCTCAGCACCCGCGACACGGTCGCCGTCGAGACCTCGGCCAGCCGCGCCACGTCATGGATCGTGGGGCGGGCAGCGCGGTCCACAGCGGGCTCCGAAGATCGATACCGTCTCACCGGCCCATTGGACCATGATCCCAGCCCGGATCGCTGCCGGTAGCTTGATGTAAACCTTTTCCCGATTTCCCCGGACAAGCCCTTGACGTCAATGCGCAACACTGCGACGGTAGCCAGGAAAAGGATTACCCGCCCACCGCCCCGGGCTCTGTTGTGGCGGTCCGCGCGAGGAGAACGCCGTGCGAAATCGCCTGTTGAGTCTGTGTCTGGTGATCCTGGCCGGAGCGGGCCTCCTGACAGCGTCAGCCAGTACGGCGGCAAGTACAGCAACAGCCGCGAACCCGGCGACGTACGGACCGTTCGATCCGCGGATCGAGCTCGACGGGCACTGGGGCCGGGACGACGACGTCGCGATCACCGTGAACTCCGGATCCTCGGTCCGCTTCCGGTTCACCGGCTCGCACCTCGGCGCACTGCTCGACACCGCGTCGATCACCGTCCCGGCCCAGTTGTACGTCGCGATCGACGGCCAGGCGCCCGTACTGCACAAGGCCGACGCGGACCACAAGGTGTTCGCCGACAACCTCGACCCGACGGTCGCGCACACCGCGGAGATCGTGGTCAAGGACGTCGACGAGTACGAGAACCGCTGGAACGTCCCTCTGCAGACTGGGGTCGTACTGGAGAAGATCGAGCTTGCCCCGGACGCCAAGCTGATCCCGCTGCAGACGACCGCCGAGCACCGCATGGAGTTCTACGGCGACTCGATCACCCAAGGCGTGATGGCGCTCTGCGCCGAGCTCGGGACGGACTGCGCGGACGGCACCAAGGCGTACCCGCACCTGGTCGGCCAGGCGTTCGGCGCGGACACCAACCAGGTCGGCTTCGGCAAGCAGGGCATCATCCAGCAAGGTCACGGCAACGTCGGTACGGCGTCCGAATCGTTCGGCTGGAACCTCGCCGGCTTCCCGGCCGCACCCTTCGACCCCGGCGCGGTCGTCGTCAACTTCGGCACGAACGACGCGGCGTCGACGAGCGCCGAGTTCACCCCGGCGTACCTGGCCTACCTGCGGAAGATCCGCGCGGCCGACCCGCAGGCGCTGATCGTTGCCCTGCGCCCCTTCAACGGCACGCACGCCGACGACATCAAGGCGGCGGTCGCGGCGACGAACGACAGTCGCATCGTGTACGTCGACACGACGGGCTGGCTCGGGCCGGACGACTTCAACGGCAGCACGCACCCGAACGTCCAAGGCCACCAGGTCGCCGCGACCAAACTCACCGCGGTGCTCAAACGTCTGACCGGCTGGTCCACCGGCCCCAGCGGTACGCCGAAACTCGCGCCGCAGGGTCTCGAGGACGCGACGTGCTCGGACACCCCGCTCAGCCTGACGTACCAGGGACCGGTCCGCCTCGGTGTGACCGGCAAGCTGAACATCCACACGGCGGACGGCGAGGTCGTCGACACGATCAGCCTCGCGGACCTCACGTCGTACCACCGGACGGTCGGGAACGCTCGCACGGACTACGGCGAGCTGCACACGTGGACGTACCAGGCGGTCGTGGTCGACGGGCGGACTGTAAAGGTCTACCCGCACCAGCGGCTCAAAGCCGGCCAGGTGTACTACGTGACAGTCGATCCCGGATTCGTGCAAGGCGACCCAGGGATCACGAAGGCGGACGGCTGGCGGATCCGCACCCGCCTGGATCCGAAATCAGACACCCAGCTGACCGTGGGACCGGGCAAGGACTTCTGCACGGTGCAGGCAGCGATCGACTTCGTCGGCGAGGGGCACCAGGCGAGGATCGACGTCGCGCCCGGTCGCTACCGTGAGCTCGTCTGGGTGCCGCCGACCAAACCCGGTCTCGCGATCCGCGGTGCGGGCGCCGGCAAGACCGTGATCGGGTACCCGAACAACAACCTGCTCAACGGCGACTCCGCGATGGGGAACGTCCCGGTCGAGCAATCGTACTGCCAGCGCCGCGTCATCCCGCAGTCGGATCGCTTCAACTGCTGGCGGTCCGCGATGGGCGTGTTCGCCGACGACTTCACGATGACGGACGTGACCGTGCAGAACCTCACGCCGTACCGCGGGTCGCAGGCCGAGGCGTTCTTCGGGAACGGGAGCCGGATCGTGCTGGCGCGGGTCCGCATCCTCGGGTACCAGGACAGTCTCCGCCTGCAAGGACAGGCGTTCGTGACGAACAGCTACGTCGAGGGTGACGTGGACTTCGTCTGGGGGACCGGCGGCGTGTTCATGCAGGACTCGGAGCTGAGGGCGCTGCACGAGGGTTACTACAACCAGGTCCGCAACACCGACAACGGGCCCGGCAACATCTTCGTGCGGGTGCGGCTGACCCGCGCGCCGGAGGTGGCCGACGACAGCGTGTTCCTGGCGCGGGCCGAGCTCAGCCGGTTCCCGACCAGCCAGGCCGTCTTCATCGACTCCGCGATGGACAGCCACGTGAAGAAGACCGGCTGGCAGATCACCAGCCCCAACGACTGCGCGGCCGCCGGTCAGATCCGGTTCTGGGAGTACCACAGCACCGACCTGACCGGTCAGCCGCTCGACACCAGCACACGACTGGCCTGCTCCCGGCAGCTCGGCGACGAGGAGGCAGCGCAGCTGCGCGACCCGTCGTTCGTGTTGGGCGGATGGCACCCGGTTGTTCCCCGCCTCGAAAGGTGATCCATCATGAAGAACGTCAACCGTCGGGCCATTCTCGGAGGTGCTCTCGCCGTGACAGCCGGCAGTGCGACCGGATGGCCGCTCAACGCTGCCGGCGCGGTCGCGACGGAAGTCCCCGCGGGCGGTGTGCAGCCGCATCCGGCGCCACGGCCGGTCGCGCCGGTGAACGCCGAGATCGCGGCTGCCCACGCGGCGACGTACAAGACGCTGCCGCAGGTCGTCGTCGGGGTGGACGTCGAGGAGCTGATGAAGATCCACACCGCCGCCGACGCGGACGCGCTGCGGCCCCAGCTGGTCGCGCAGGTGTGGAAGGACACCGGCGCGTTGCCGACCGGGTTGCCGACGGTACGGCGGGATGTCGGAGTGCCACCGGAGCTGCCCGAGTTCACCGGCGTACGGCGCTACGACAAGCTCGACGTGGCAATGCCGTTCGGGTACGTCGCCACGGTCTTCGTACTCGAGCCGACGCAGAGCACGCACCGGCGGGTCGCGTTCTACCACAACGGGCACGGTGAGGGCCTGGACACCATGCACCGCGTCGCACAGGGCCTGCTCGACCATGGGTACACCGTGCTCCTGTTCGCCATGCCGTTCTACCACTGGAACCCGAAGACGCTGCAGGACCCGGCCGACCCCACCAAGCAGCTGCAGCCGTCGCACAACGACCTGCCGCTGTGGGAGTCGGAGACGTACTCGCCGCTCGCGCTGTTCATGGAGCCGCTGGCCGTCGCGATGAACTACGTCCAGGCGACGTACCGCCCGTCCTCCGTGCAGATGATCGGACTGTCCGGCGGCGGCTGGGCGACGAGCGTGTACCCGGCGCTCGACACCCGGATCACGCGGTCGTACCCGACGGCCGGCTCGCTGCCGTTCTTCGTCCGGCCGGGGTCGCCGAAGCCGAGCCCGACGCGCGGCGACTGGGAGCAGCGGCTGGACAAGCAACCCGGGTTCTACGGGCTGGCCGACTTCCCGGACTTCTACGCGCTCGCCTCGGTCGGGCCGAACCGGCGGCAGATCCAGATCCTCAACCGCTTCGACGAGTGCTGCTTCAACGGCGTCGGGCACCGGTCGTACGAGGCCGCGGTGCGGCAGCGGATCGCCGTGATCGGGACCGATGCGGTGAGCAACGAATCGAACGGCCACTGGGAGTTGCTGGAGGACGCGACCCACGGCGACCACACGATCAGCCCGTACGCGCTGTCGGTGATCCTGTGGGACCTGGACGTCCACTGCGCCCACCTGCCCTGACGGCGAGGGCGGCCCGGCCGAGGCGGGCCGCCCTCATTTCACCTGATCTGGTGAACGTCCTTGACCGGGTGCCCGTTGACGGTCACGGTCTCGAACGTGAGCCCGGCATGTTGCACCGTGCTCGGCTGGTCGACGGTGAAGGTGCAGTCGACCAGCCGGAAGTCCTCGATCCGGGAGTTCCGGTAGCCGCGGAGCAGCAGCGCATTACGCGCGCGCTCGACCTTCACCCCGCGCAGTTCGACGTTCCGGACGTACGGCGTGAGTGGGCCGGCTTCACCTTCACCGCGGTGGAAGTTGCACTGGACAACTTCCTTCAGGACCTCGGAGACGGTGATGTCGCGCAGGTAGACGTTCTCCACGAAGCCGCCGCGGACCGCATTCGTCTTGATGTACAAGGCGAAGTACGGCCCGCCGATCCGGCAGTTGCGGACGTACACGTTGCGGATGCCGCCGGTGAGGTCCGAGCCGAGCGTGATCGCGCCGTACTTGACCCGCAGCTCGCAGTTCTCGATCAGCACGTCCTCGGTCGGTACGTCGACCCGTAGTCCGTCCGCCTCGCGACCGGACTTGAGCGCGATGCAGTCGTCGCCGGCGTCGATGACACAGCCGGAGACGACGACCGAGCGGCACGACTCCAGGTCGATGCCGTCGTTGTTCGGCCCCTGCGAGTCGATGACCAGGTCGCGGATCGTCACGTTGCGGCAGAGCACCGGGTGGATCTGCCAGAACGGTGAACGAACGACGGTCACGCCCTCGATGAGCACGTTGGTGCAGTTGTACGGCTGCACGAAGGACGACCGCAGCCGGTCGCCGGCGTCACGGTCCGCGAGCGGTACGCCGTACCAGCTCTGCTCGCGTAGCCGCTTGAAGTCCTCGTCGCACTCGTGGAACCACTGCCACCACGTGTCCCACGATCCCTGCCCGTCGAGCGTCCCGGTGCCGGTGATCGCGATGTCTGTGCAGCCGTTCGCGTAGATCATCGGGGAGTGGTTGAGCACCTCGAGTCCCTCGTACCGGGTCTCCACGACCGGCAGGTAGTCGGCCGGATCGGTGCTGAACAGCAGCGTGGCACCCTCGCTGACGTGCAGTTCGACGTACGACAGCAGGTGGATCTTTTTGGTATGCCATTCGCCGGGCGGTACGACGACGCGCCCGCCACCGGACTCGTGACAGGCCCGGATGGCGGCCGCGATCCCCGGACCGGCGTCGCTTTCGACCGCGCCGTACGACGTGATCGGGAAGTCGACTGCGGGAAAGGCGGGCGGCCGGACGTCGGCCAGGATGCGGTCGGCGTCAGCCCAGCCGGGGGTCACGTGAGCTGCGCCGGATCCGTGATGAGCTGACCGTTCACGTGGAAGTTCTGGAACGTCAGCTCGGTGTCCTGGATCGAGCTCGCGGCGTCGATGCTGGTGTACGTGCAGTCGATCACCCGGAAGTCCTGGATCGGCGACCGGGGGTACCCGAAGATCGAGAACGCGTTCCGCGCATGGCCGACGTTCACGTTGCGCAGCTCGACGTTCCGCACCCGCGGCGTCAGCGGTCCGACGTCGCCCTCGCTGCGGTAGAAGTTGCAGGACACGACTTCCTTGGTCAGGTTCGAGATCTCGAGGTCGCGCAGGTAGATGTTCTCGGCGAAACCGCCGCGGACCGAGTTCGTCTTGATGTACAGGCCGAAGTACAGGTTCGGGCTGCCGACCGTGCAGTTGCGGACGAACACGTTCCGGACGCCGCCGGTCATCTCGCTGCCGATCGTGATCGCGCCGTACCGGATGTTCAGCGTGCAGTCCTCGATCAGGATGTTCTCCGACGGCACGTTCACGCGCAGACCGTCGGCGCCGCGGCCGGACTTGATCGCGATGCAGTCGTCACCGCAGTTGAACGTGCAGTCCTGGATGTGGACGTACTGCGAGCTCTCCGGGTTGACGCCGTCGTTGTTCGGGCCGCGGCTGTCGATGTGGAGGCCGCGCACCGTGATGTTGCGCGACAGCACCGGGTGCACCTCCCAGAACGGCGAACGCAGGATCGTGACGCCCTCGATCAGCACGTTGCGGCAGGACTGGGTCTCGATGAACGCGGCGCGCAGGTGGTGGCCGTCGCCGAACACCCGATCCGCGACCGGTACGCCGTCCGCCGCCATCTGCTGCAGCGCCTGGGCGTCGGGGCCGGACGGGGTGACCCAGGACCACCAGTTGTCCCAGGTCGCACCGCCGTCGAGCGTTCCGTTGCCGGTGACGGCGATGTTCTCGCAGTTGCGCGCGTAGATGAGCGGCGAGTAGTTCATGCACTCGGCGCCTTCGAAGCGGGTCAGCACGACCGGGAGGTACTGCGCCGGGTCGGTGCTGAAGAGCAATGTGGCGCCGTCGGAGACGTGCAGGTTGACGTTGGACTTGAGGTGAATCGCGCCGGTCAGGAAGGTGCCGGCCGGTACGACGACGCGCCCGCCGCCGGCCTGATGACAGGCGTCGATCGCCTTTGCGATCGCGCCGGTCGCGAGGGTGGTGCCGTCGGGAACAGCGCCGAAGGTGGTGATCGAGAAGTCGCGGGCGCGGAATCGCGGCGGCCGGACGGTGGACAGGATGTGGCCGACATGACCCCACCCGGGCCCCGGGTCGATCCCGGCCGAGGAGCCGAGCTGCGCCGCCGCAGTACCGCTTCCCGCACTGCCGCTTCCGGTGCCTGCGCCCGCGCCTCCCGCGGCGGCAGGGCCGGCGCCGAGGCTCGCGGCCGTGCCCGCGAGGGCCGCGGCACCGCCCAGGCGGAGGAAGTTCTTCCGAGTCAGGTCGTCCATGTGAGGCTCCTTCAGTTGTCGACGCGGGCGCCGTTGATCCAGACCTGATCCAGGCGCAGTCCCTCGACGTTCTCGATCACGTTGTCCTCGGTGATCGCGTCGAAGCGGCACTGGTGCAGGTGGATGTCGCGCAGCGGGTCGTCGGTGAGGCCGAGCAGATTGAGGGCGCGCGGCGCGGACGCGACGGTGAGCTGGCTGATCGTGATGCCGTGCACGTCCGGCGGGTACGCCCCGGTGGTCACGTTCGCGTAGTTGAGCACGATCTCGATCGCCGAGTCGGCGGCCTGCCCGACCGTCACCCGGCGTACGTCGATGTTGGTGATGGTCCCGCCGCGGGCCGGATTGCTCTTGATCCGGATCGCGCGCTCGAGGTGCGGGCTGCTCATCCGGCAGTCGCGGACGAAGATGTCCATCACGCCGCCGCTGGTCTCGCTGCCGGCCGTCACGCCGCCGTTCCCGTCGGCCATCTCGCAGTTCCGCACGACGGCGTACCGGGCCGGCACGTTCACCCGCCGGCCGTCGGCGTCCTTGCCGGACTTGAACGCGATGCAGTCGTCGCCGGTGGAGATCGTGCAGTTCTCGATCAGTACGTCGGTGCAGGACTCCGGGTCGATCCCGTCGTTGTTCGGGCCGTCCGGGCTGTCGACCGTGACGCCGCGGATCGTGACGTTGCGGCAGAGCACCGGGTGGATGTTCCACATCGGCGAGTCCTTGACCGTGATGCCGTCGAGCAGCACGTTCTCGCAGCGGTTGAACTGCAGCAGGTTCGGCCGGAGATTGTGACCCGCGCCGAACACCCGCTCCTCGACCGGAACGCCTGCCGCCGCCATCTGGATCAGCAGCGTCTTGTCCGGGCCCTCGTTCGGCGGCGGCCCGCCGGTCCAGTCCCACCAGTGCGTCGCGTCGGCGCGACCGTCGAGCACACCCTGCCCGGTCACTGCGATGTCGTGCTGACCGTACGCGTAGACGAAGGCGGAGTAGTTGTAGCACTCCGTGCCCTCGTAACGCGTCGCGACAACCGGGAGGTACGCCGCCGGGTCCTGACTGAACGCCAGTCGCGCACCGGCCGCCAGGTGCAGGTCGACGCGGCTGAGCAGGTGTACGGCGCCGGTCCGGTAGTCACCTGCCGGTACGACGACGTGTCCGCCGCCCTGCCGGTGACAGGTCTCGATCGCCGCGCGGAGTGCCGCCGTACAGTCGGTCGCGTCGTCGCCGACCGCGCCGAAGTCGGTCACGTCGTACCAGCGGTCCGGGAAGCGCGGCGGGCAGATCCTTCGCAGGATCGCGGCCACTTGCGCGTCCGGTGCGGTTTCGGCGGCGGCCGGGGCGGTACCGCCGCCGAGCAGGGATCCACCAGCGAGAGCAGCTCCACCGGCGAGCAGGACAGTACGGCGACTAACGGGGGCGGTCATCCGCGGCTCCTAGCGTGCAAACGATTGCAACCGATCGTGCCTTTCATGCGTTGGGCTGTCAACGCCTGGCTGTGGACGAAGGCTTGACCGGCCCCGAATCTCTTGGATACTTGCGGGCAAAGCTTTACCTCACCCGCCCCTGAGGAAGGTTGTCCTATGCGTCCCACTCGTCGTCAGCTGCTCGGTGTCTCACTCGGAGGGGTGGTTGCTGCCGGCATCGGACTGCCCGCGGCCGCCGCCGATCAGGAGGCTCTCGTCAGAGCGCGGATCCGGCCGCCGCGGTTCCGGGACGCCTGGTTTCCGATCACGGCGTACGGCGCGACGCCCGACGACGCGACCGCTGGGATCGCCGCGGCCATCTCCGCCTGCCATCACGCCGGTGGCGGGCATGTCGTCGTACCGCCGGGGGTGTGGCAGACCGGTGCGATCAACCTGTTGAGTCACGTCGACCTGCACCTGGAGGAAGGCGCGACGCTGCGGTTCAGCACCGACCCGGCGGCGTACCTGCCCGTCGTCCGGACGCGGTGGCAGAGCGTCGAGGTGTACAACTACTCGTCGCTGATCCGCGCCGAGGGGCAGACCGACATCGGCATCACCGGCAAGGGCACGCTCGACGGTGCCGGCGACAACGAGCACTGGTGGTACCTGATCGGCAGCGGTCAGTACGGCTGGCACACCGGCCTGCCGAACCAGCGCGCCGACTGGGGCGAGCTGGAGCGGATGAACAACGAGCAGGTCCCGGTCGAGCAGCGTGTCTTCGGTGCGGGGCACTACCTCCGTCCGAGCTTCATCCAGCCGTTCCGGTGTACGAACGTGCTGATCGAGGGCGTGACCGTGAAGGACTCGCCGATGTGGACGATCCATCCGCTCGAGTGCCGCAACGTCACCGTCCGGGGCGTCACCGTCAGCAACCTGGGCCCGAACGGGGACGGCTGCAATCCGGAGTCCTGCACCGACGTACTGATCCGCGACTGCACGTTCGCGACCCACGACGACTGCATCGCGATCAAGTCCGGCCGGGACGCCGACGGACGCCGGCTCGGGCTGCCGTCGCGCGGGATCATCGTGGAAGACTGCACGTTCCTCAGCGGTGGCGCCGCGGTCGCCGTCGGAAGCGAGATGAGCGGTGGCGTCGAGGACGTGTTCGTACGGCGTTTGTCCGCGCCGGCCGATCCGGCAGCCGACGAGGCCTACCTGCAATGGCTGCTCTGCGTGAAGTCGACCTCGACCCGCGGTGGCTATGTGCACAATGTCGATGTCCGCGACGTGGATTCGCGGGCCTGGATGTATCGTCCTTTGGAGGTTACTTTCAGCTACCAGGGAGGTGGCGACCAGTCGCTGTTCCCGGACGTGCACGGCATCCGCTTCGACCGGGTCCGGGTGGCCCGCGCCGAGCGGGCGTACCGCATCGTGGGAGCGGAAACGAAGCACATCACCTCGGTGGCGATCACCGACAGCCGGTTCGACGAAGTCGCGGCGGAAGCTGTCGTACAGTACGCCGACGACGTGACGATCCGGAACGTGCGGATCGGCCAGACTTAAGGAACATGGGCTGAGAGGAAGACAGTGGCGGAACGGGTTCGGTTGATCGACGTGGCACGCGAGGCCGGTACCTCGGTCTCGACGGTGTCGCGGGCGCTGAACGGTTCGGACCTGATCTCGCCCGAGGTGGTCGCGCATGTGCGCGCGGTCGCCGGCCAGCTGGGGTACCGCGCCGACAAGCGAGCGCAGGAGTTCAAGCTCGGTCGCCCGCTGACCGTCGGCGTGACGGTGCCGGACCTGACGAACCCGTTCTTCTCCGAGGTTCTGAAGGGCCTCAACGCTGCCGCGCGGGCCGGTGGGTACCGGCTGCTGATCGGCGAAAGCAGTGAGGACCCGGCCGAGGAGTTGCGACTCGTCGACGAGCTCGTCGACTACTCCGGCGCGCTGGTGCTCTGCAGCTCGCGACTGACCCGCGCCGGCCTGGAGAAGGCGCTGGCGCAGCCGGTGCCCGTGGTCTGCATCAACCGCACCGTGAAGAACGCCGGCGTGGTCGCGATCGACTACCGCGCCGCCTCGCGATTGCTGCTCGAGCATCTCACCGGCCTCGGTCATCGCAGGGTGCTGTATGTCGGCGGTCCGGCCACGTCCTGGTCCGATGGCGAGCGCCGACGGACGTTGCGTCGTACGGCGCGGGCGCTCGATGTGACTCTGGACGAGATCGACGGGGGCTGGTCCGGCAACCACGGGTACGACGCCGGCCCGACGGTGCTGCACAGCCGGGCGACCGCGGTGATCACCTTCAACGACCTGGTCGGGATCGGCCTGCTGAGCTGGATGTACGACAACGGCGTCGAGGTGCCGTCCGAGCTGTCGGTCGCGTCGTACGACGACATTCCGATCGCGGCGTACTCGCGGCCGCCGTTGACCTCGTTGCGCAACGAGCGGGCCAAGCTGGGCGAACTCGCCTGGGAACAGCTGACCAAGCGGCTCGCCGGCGCCGACTGGCCGGCGCCGGACCTGCTCACCCCGGAGCTCGTGGTGCGCGCCAGCACCGGCCCAGCACGGCGACGAGCGAGGATCCGCGCAAGCTGAGCCCCGGCACACCACTCCGGCGCGCACTCCCCGCGCGCACTCCCCGCGCGCACTCCCGTGCGCCACTCCACGTGCGCCACTCCCCGCGCGCACTCCCGTGCGCCGCTCCACGTGCGCCACTCCCCGCGCGCACTCCCGTGCGCCGCTCCACGCGCGCGCTCCACGCGCGCGCTCCACGCGCGCGCTCCACGCGCGCCACTCCACGCGCGCGCTCCACGCGCGCGCTCCACGCGCGCGCTCCACGCGCGCCACTCCACGCGCGCGCTCCACGCGCGCGCTCCACGCGCGCCACTCCACGCGCGCGCTCCACGCGCGCGCTCCACGCGCGCCACA
>NZ_SODT01000014.1:178815-284589 GCF_004366005.1 Kribbella sp. VKM Ac-2566
CACGCGCGCGCTCCACGCGCGCCACTCCACGCGCGCCACTCCACGCGCGCGCTCCACGCGCGCGCTCCACGCGCGCCACTCCACGCGCGCGCTCCACGGGCGCACTCCTCGGGCGCCACTCCTCGCGCGTAGCTCCTTGTGCCCAACTCCTCTGTGCGATTCTCCCGTGTGCAAACGATTGCACGAGTCGCGTGGTGTCAGTTAGCGTTGGCGCATGCTGCCGCCACATGTCGTGCTGGGGACGGCCTACTACCCGGAGTACCTGCCGCGCTCACTCGGTGATCGGGTCCCGACCGACCTGGACCTGATGGTTGCGGCCGGCATCACCGCCATCCGTGTCGGTGAGTCGGTCTGGTCGACCTGGGAACCACGGGACGGCGTCTTCGACCTCGAATGGATCCGCCCGGTACTCGACGGTGCCCGTGACCGCGAGATCGGCGTGATCCTCGGGACGCCGACGTACGCCGTGCCGCCGTGGCTGCAACGCGCGCACCCGGAGATCGCTGCCGAGCGGCAGACCGGCGTACCAGTGCCGTGGGGGATCCGGCAGGAGATCGACTACGGGCAGCCCGCGTTCCTGTTCCACGCGGAGCGGGTCGTACGGCGGATCGTGGAGCGCCATCGCGATCATCCGGCGGTCATCGGGTACCAGGTCGACAACGAGCCCGGTGTGCTGCTGGCTCACAACTCGTCCGCGTTCGAGGACTTCGTGGCTCGACTGCGTCGGAAGTACGGCGATGTCGAGGCGCTGAACGAAGCGTGGGGATTGACGTACTGGTCGCATCGGTTGAGCGACTGGTCCGAGCTGTGGCGGCCGGACGGGAACAGCACGCCGTCGTACGACCTGGCCTGGCGGCGGTTCCAGGCGGCGCGGACTTCTGAGTTCATCGGGTGGCAGGCCTCGTTGCTGCGGGGGTTGCGGCGGCCCGGGCAGTTCGTGACGACATGCCTCGCGTACGACCGGCCGGCGGTCGCCGACGTACCGCTGACGTCACAGCTGGACGTTGCGGCAGGCAACATTTATGTCGACGTCCAGGGCGGGCTGACTCGGCCGGCGGATCCATCGCGGCTGGAGCCGGGGTGGATCGGGCGGAGTGTCGCCGAGTTGTTCCTGGCCGCGGATCGGGTCTACGGGTCGCGCGGTGAGCCGTTCCTGGTGACCGAGACGAACGCGACGTCGATCGGCGGCGCGCACCAGAACCGGCCGCCGTACGACGGGCAACTCCGGCAGCTCGCGTGGGCGATGGTGTCGCGTGGTGCGCGGATGGTCGAGTACTGGCACTGGCACTCGATCCATCACGGGGCAGAAACGTTCTGGGGCGGGATTCTCGGGCACGATTTGGAGCCGGGACGGGTATACCGCGAGATCGCTGCGATCGGGGCCGAGTTGGCGGCGGCCGGGTCGTCGGTGGTGGATCTGACGCCTGATGTGGACGTCGCGGTGCTGTGGTCGAACGAGAGCGACTGGGCGATGCAGTGCCAGCCGCCGTTGGCGACGCACGGTGGTATACCGGACCAGGCGTCGTACCGGACGATCGTAGAGGCCTTCTACTCGGGGACTCTGGACGCCGGGTTGCGGCCCGGTGTGGTACCGGTCGAGCGGCTCGAGGTTGCGTTGTCGGCTCCGGTGGTCGTCGCGGCCGGGCTTTACGTCGCGTCGGACGCGGTGCTGGATCGGTTGGTCTCCTATGCGCGGGACGGCGGGCATCTGATCGTCGGACCGCGGACCGGGTATGCGGATCTGGAGGCCTGGCCGCGTCCTGAGACCGCGCCGCCGCGGTTGCGGGAGGCGGCCGGAATGGCATACCAGGAGTTCGAGAACCTGGAGTCGGCGATGCCGGTGAGCGGGTTGGACGGGCATGTCACGCGGTGGGCGGAGACGTTGCTCGTGGACGATGCCGACGTACTGGCGACGTACGAGCATCCGACTGGACGCCGACCGATCGTCACCAGCAAGCAGTTCGGTGCGGGCCGGGTGACGTACGTCGGGACAGTGCCGGATCGTGCTCTGGCTGCGGCGCTGTATGGGGAGTCGCGGCTGTGGGCGCCGTCGGTGACCGCCCTGTCGGCGGTCAACGCGGCGGGGGAGCGCCTGTGGTTCGTCCACAACTGGTCGGGAACGGCAGTGGTCGTCGAGCCGCCGATGGCTGTCGTGCCGCTGGTGCCGGTGGAGTCGGGGCAGGGTGCGTTGGCGCGGGTTGAGTTGGGGCCGTGGGATGTTCGGGTGCTCAAGGAGGCGCAGTGAGGTACTTCGAGGATCTGACGCCGAGCACCGGGGCGCGGGAACCGCGGGCGTGGCTGCGCTCGTCCCGGCCGCGGATCAGCCTGAACGGGCGGTGGAACTTCAAGCTCTGGGACAGCGCGCCGGATGGTATGCCAAAGGTCGAGCCGGACTGGGGCGAGTTGACCGTTCCCGGGCACTGGGTACTCCAGGGACACGACCGACCGCGGTATACCAACACCGCGTTTCCCTTCCCGATCGATCCGCCGTACGCGCCGGACGCGAACCCGACGGGCGACCACGTCCGGACGTTCGAGCTGCCGGACGACTGGCCGATCGACGGTGCGGTACTGCGGTTCGAGGGCGTCGACTCGTGCTTCAAGGTGTGGGTGAACGGCGTCGAGGCCGGGACCGCGAAGGGGAGCCGGCTGCCGAGCGAGTTCACGGTCGGGCAGCTGCTGCGGCCGGGGCGGAACACGCTGGCTGTGCGGGTCCACCAGTGGTCGTCAGGTTCGTACCTCGAGGACCAGGACATGTGGTGGTTGCCGGGCATCTTCCGGGACGTGACCCTGCTCGCACGCCCGTTGATCGACGACGTCTTCGTGCACGCGTCGTACGACCACCTGACCGGCGCCGGGACACTCCGAGTCGACGTGGTGTCGTTGGGCTCATCCTCGGTGTCGGACTCGGTGCCGGGTGCGGTTGTGCGGGTGCCCGAGCTCGGGGTGGTCGTCGAGCCTGGTGTGCCGGTGACGATCAGTGGGGTCGAGCCGTGGTCGGCTGAGCTGCCGCGGCTGTACGACGCGACGGTCGAGGTGCCGGGGGAGACGGTCGAGCTGCGGATCGGGTTCCGGACCGTGGCGATGGTCGACGGGCTGTTCACCGCGAACGGGAAGCCGTTGTTCTTCCGCGGCGTGAACCGGCACGAACACGACGAGCGGCGCGGCCGGGCGATGACGGTCGAGGCGATGCGGCAGGACCTGGTGCTGATGAAGCAGCACAACATCAACGCCGTACGGACCGCGCACTATCCACCACATCCCGCGTTCCTCGACCTGTGCGACGAACTCGGCCTCTGGGTCATCGACGAGTGCGACATCGAGACGCACGGCTTCATCTACACCGACTGGCGCGGCAACCCGGCCGACGACCCGGACTGGGCGCCGATGATGCTCGACAGGATGCGCCGGATGGTCGAGCGCGACAAGAACCATCCGAGCGTGGTGATCTGGTCGCTGGCCAACGAGAGCCACCGCGGCCGGAACTTCGGCGAGCTCGCCGCGTGGACGCGGCAGCGGGATCCGGAGCGCGCGGTGTTCTACGAGCGGGACAGGACGTACGAGTTCTCGGACTTCTACAGCCTGATGTACCCGCCGCTGGAGGACCTCGAGGCGATCGGGACGCGAACGGAGGACGTGCCGGAGGAGACCGCGGAACATCCTTCGCTGGAGGCCAGGCGGCGTGCGCTGCCGTTCATCCTCGCCGAGTACGCCCATGCGATGGGTAACGGTCCTGGCGGGTTGGCCGACTACCAGCGGATCCTGGAGCACTACCCGCGCCTGCAGGGCGGCTTCGTCTGGGAGTGGATCGACCACGGCTTGTTGTTGCCCGGCGCAACAGACCACGTGTACGGCGGCGACTTCGGCGAGCGCCTCCACGGCGCCAACTTCTGCATCGACGGTCTGCTGTTTCCTGACCGAACCCCGTCTCCGGGCCTCATCGAATACAAGAAGGTCCTGGAACCAGTACGCATCACCGGCCCCGACCCTCTAACCATCCACAACCACCGAACCTACACAGACACCACCGACCTCCAATTCCACTGGACCCTCACCCAAGACGGCCAACAACTAGCCACCGGCCACCTGCCCCTCCCACCCATCCCCCCAGGCCAATCCACCACCATCCCCCTCCCGCCCGCGGCCGCCACCCCCGCGGCCGCCACCTCCGCGGCCGCCACCCCCAGCGCCACCAGCGCCATCGCCACCAGCGCCACCCGCGCCACCAGCGCCACCAGCGCCACCGCCACCAGCGCCACCGCCACCAGCGCCACCACTCCCGCCCGCCCCGCCGCGCCCGCGTCGACCGTCCCAGCCTGCGCTCTACCTGAGGCTGGTCTCGCCTCTTCATCTTCTGATGGAGAGCGGGTGCTGACCGTGTATGCGGTGCTGGCGAAGGACGAAGCGTGGGCTACTGCCGGGCACGAGGTCGCCTGGGCGCAGTTCGTGCTGGATCAACCCACCGAGACACCTGCCACCGCGGCAGCTCCCGTGGCGGACAACGGAGAAGCGCTAACACTCGGTGGAGGAGAGTTCGACCGTCGTACCGGCAAGCTGACCCGCCTGTTCGGACAGGTGGTCGACGGCCCGGAGCTGGACCTCTGGCGTGCCCCCACAGACAACGACAACGGCCAAGGCGGCCGGAACGGCGTCACCCAGGAATGGCGAGCCGCCGGCCTCGACCGACTGCTACACCGAGTCGACGCCGTAGAAGTGCAGGCCAACGAGCTAATCGTGCGCACGAGAGTAGCCCCCGAAGGCCTCGGCGTCAGCGCGCGTACGACGTACCGCTGGACCGCCAACGAGCACGGCCTCCAACTGACCGTCGACGTACAGCCGGAGGGCGAGTGGGCCGGCACAGCAGTCACACCACGCTGCGGCAGTTGGCCGCGCGTCGGCGTACGGCTGACGCTCCCCAAGGAGCTGGAGAATGTGCAGTGGTACGGCGGTGGCCTGGGTGAGGCGTACGCCGACAGCCGCGAGGCAGCCCGAGTGGGACGGTACGCATGCACCGTAGACGAGCTGCAGACGCCGTACGTCGTACCGCAGGAGAACGGCTCCCGCATCGACGTACGCTGGGCTTCGCTGACCGATGCCAACAGCAACGGTTTTCGAGTCGCCGGTACGCCGCACTTCCAGCTCACCGCCCGCCGCTGGACCACCGAAGACCTGGAACGCGCCCGTCACCGCTCGGACCTCACGCCCCACGACCACATCTACTTGAACCTCGACCTGGCCCAAAACGGCCTAGGCTCAGCATCCTGTGGCCCACCCGCCACCCAGCAGCACACCCTCGAAGTAGCGCCCTACACCTTTACTCTCAGATTCCACCCATACAGTTGAGAGCTGCACCGAATCTCCTTGAAAATAAGGGGATCTGGCTTTGGAAACTGTCGGTGGCGGTGTCTAGGCTCTGCTACATGGACAAGCCGGCCGAGTTGATGAGCGACGCCGAACTGGCGCGCGCTCTCGATATGGACAAGCCGGTTGAGTTGATGAGCGACGCGGAGCTGGCTCGCGCTCTCGACCAGGCCGATGCCGAGCTGGCGCGGCTTGAGACGCGCCGGTTGCGGCTGGTCGCGGCGATGGACTCCTCCGGGTATGCCGAACGGGTCGGTGCCCGTGACATGGTGCAGTACCTGGAGTTCCGCTACCGCCTCGACCACTCCCGCGCCTACCGCGACGTCCGCCTGGCCCGCGCGCTCCCCAAGTACCCAGCCGTCACCGCCGCCCTCCCCGACGTGGCGCAGGACCGGGACGAACCGCCCGAGGTGCTGTTATGGCCGGCGCAAGCCGAAGCAATCGTCACCGCCCTGGAGAAGGTGCCGACGACGGTGCCGGTGGCCGATCTGGAGTTCGCCGAACAGGAACTGGTCCGTCTCGCCCGGCACCTGTGTCCGACCGACCTGCGCAAGGCCGCCGAACAATCCCGCGACATCCTCGACACCGACGGCCCCGAACCCGAAGAACACAAGGCGGCCGCCCGCGAAACCCTCACCCTGACCACCGCCGACCGCGGCGTGAAGTTCAAGGGCTATCTTGCCAACGAGAACGCCGAACTGTTCCGCACCCTGATCGTCACCGGCGCCCGCCCCCACAAAACCCTCGACGGCCAGCCCGACCCCCGCTCCCGCGAAAAACGCCAAGCCGACGCCCTCACCACCACCCTCACCCTCGCCGCCGGCACCCTCGACGCCGGCACCCCCTCACCCACCATGCCCCGCCCCACCGACAAACCAGCCAGCTCCCCGCAGGCTGACTCCCCGACGGCTGACTCCCCGGACGCTGATGCCGCCGAGGCAGGTTCTGCGGGGGCGGGTTCCACGGGGGCCGCCGGTTCTCCGCGGACTGGTTCTCCGCAAGCTGGTTCCACCGAGACTGAGTCCGCGGCGGCTGGTTCTCCGGAGGGTGGTCCCACGAACGCCGGTTCTACTCGTTCAGCGGGCACCGATTCCACGGCGGAGACGACAGCCGACGCGGCGAGCGGCTTAGCTGTTGGCTCGGCTGTTGGCTCGGCTGTTGGGGCGGCAACCGACCAGGGCTGTGGTGCGGACGGTTCCGCGATAGCCGACGAACGTGCTGGTGTGATGGCTGGTCGGGGCGGTGGTGCGAGTAGTGATGTGGTGCCTGGGTTCGGGGCGAAGGCGAACCTGACCGTCACAATCGACCTGGAAGACCTGAAGGCAGCGACCGCTGATGCGATCGGGCACACCGTCTACAGCAACGGCCTGTCCGCCGCCACCATCCGACGCCTCGCCTGCGACGCCAACGTCATCCCGATCGTGCTCGGCTCCAACTCCGAACCCCTCGACGTCGGCCGCCGAGAACGCCTCGTCACCAAAGCCCTCCGCCGCGCCCTCAACACCCGCGACCGGGGCTGCGTCATCTGCAATGCGCCACCGGTCATGTGCGACGCACATCATCTGATCTCCTGGATCGACGGCGGCCACACCAAGCTCGACAACCTCGCCCTGGTCTGCCGCCGCCACCACACCGACCTCCACCACGGCCACTGGACCATCACCATCACCAACGGCCAAGTCCACGTCACCCGACCCACCTGGGCCGACCCACCCCGCCACCCACACCAACCACCGGCCGACACACCCCAAGCACCCAAGCCACCCGGCGACCACCCCACGCCCTCGCGCCCACCGGACGACCCATCCCGCGCACACGAGCCGCCGGGTGATCACCCCACGCCCTCGCGCCCACCCGATGACCCATCCCGGGCGTCCGAACCACCGGGCGAACACCCCACGCCGTCGGGCCCATCGGACGACATCTCTCGGGCACACGAACCACCGGATGACGCACCCCGGTTACCCGGGCCGCGGCGCGAGCACCGCACGCCCTCGGGCCCATCGGAGGCCGCCTTCCGAGCGCACGAGCCGCCGGGTGATCGCCCCACGCCCGCGGGCCCACTCGATGACCCATCCCGGGCGCACAAACCAACGGGTGACGCACCCCGGCCACCCCAGCCACCGCGCGAGCACCCCACGCCCTCGGAGCCATCGGACGGCGAGCCGACGCCCGCCGGCAACTCAAAGCCTCGAATCTCAAGCCCACAAGACGATCCCTGGGGTGACACCGCCGCGCCCGCGGCCACCGGGTCGGGTGTGAGACCGAGCCGCTGGCACGCCGACGAGTCGACCCGCGCGGAAGCGGCCCGGTTCGCGGTGTGGGGTGCGCGCGCCACCGACGACGCCGACACCGGCCCGCCCTCCTTCGCCACGATCTGAACGGGACCAGGACGAGGCCGGCCTGCAAGGAGTTGCCATCGGGTCTGCACGATCCGCGGGCAGACTGGCAACCCCGCCGGGCATGCCTCTGTCCGCACAGCAGCCGGACGGCGAACCCGCGCCCACCGGCAACCCAAAGCTCCAAGTCTCAACCCCACCAGACGATCCGTGGGGGCGGGGAACCGCCGCGCCCGCAGCCGCCGGATGGCGTGTGAGGCCAAGCGGGTGGCGCGCAGTCGGCCGACGCGATGGCGCGTACGGCGATCCAGCTGACAGGTCGATGAGGTGACGCGGGCGGAAGCGGCCCGGTTCGCGGTCCGGGGTGAGCGCGCCACCGCCGAGTCCGGCTCCGGCCCGACCTCCTTCGACATGATCTGATCCCAGCGGATCTCCGCGATTCTTCGCCTGCCGGGCTGGCGGCGCACACATGCGTCATCAACTCGTGCGCAGTATGCGGCCGGGTGCAGCTGGTCTCCGGTCTTGGACCGGAGGAATGGTTTACGATCGGCGATCCACACGCTGATTCAGCTGCGGACGTCAGCTCGAGTTGGGTGATGCTTCGTTAGGCGCAGCGGCGGGCCAGCGTTGACCGGGTTGAGTCGGGCGGCCAGCCTGGCTCGTGCATTCACACCGTGTCGGCGTACGTCTGGTGCTCGTGGCGGGCTCGGGCGGCTTCGATGTCGGGGACGTGTTGTTCGGCCCAGACTCGTACGGCGCGGAGTGGGACGAGGAGGGATCGTCCTAGAGGTGTCAGGGCGTATTCGACACGTGGCGGGTTCTCGGCGTGCTCGTGCCGGCTGATCAGGCCGTCGGCTTCGAGGGAGCGCAGCGTCTCGGTCAGGACCTTCGGGGTGATGCCCTGGATGTGTGCCTTCAGGTCGGTGAAGCGGCGCGGGCCGTCAGCGAGGGCGTTGACGACGAACACGGTCCAGCGGGCGCCGATGCGGTGGAGCACGGTTCGGCTCGGACAGGTTGCCGCCATCACGTTGTACGCCTTGCCCATGGGTGCTCCCAGTTCCGTTGAAGATACCGGTATCAAATCCATACCGTGGGTCCGATCCTACGAGAGGGAGTGACGAAAAGTGGAGCGGATCCTGGTCATCGGCGGTGCACGGGCGCTGGGAGCGGCCGTCGCGCGGCGTGCGGTGAAGGACGGGTACGAGGTGGTGATCGGTGCGCGTGATCTGGCTGCTGCCGAGGCGCAGGCGGCGGAGATCGGCGCGACCGCGGTGCGCATCGATCTGCAGGACGAGGCCACGGTTGCGGCAGCGGCCGGGCGGTTTGCGGAGGGGATCGACCACATCGTGTCGACCGGTTCGGCGCCGCACGATGTTCGGGCTGTTGAGTTGGATCACGACAAGCTGGTCGCTGCGTTCACGGCGAAGGTGATCGGGCCGATGCTGGTCGCGAAGCACTTCGCGCCGGTACTGCGGCCGAGCGGGTCGATCGTGTTGTTCTCCGGGGTCGTCGGGTGGCGGCCGGGACGGGGCTCGCTGGTCAAGGGAGTGACCAATGGTGCGGTCGAGTACGTTGCTCGCCACCTCGCGACGGACCTCGCCCCGGTACGGGTCAACGCCATCTCGCCCGGGGTCGTCGACTCGGGTGCCTGGGATCGGTTGGGCGACAGCAAGGTCGGCTTGCTGAGCAAGAGTGCCGCTGGAACGCTGGTCGGACGGTACGGCGAGTCCGACGACGTCGTCGACACGGTGATGTGGCTGCTCCGCGCGGGTTTCATCTCCGGCGAGACGATCCACCTCGAGGGCGGTGCCCGCCACAAGACCTCCTGACGACACGTGAGCCCGTCAGTTGCCGAGGAACGCGCGGAGGCGGTGGATGTAGGGGGCTCGTTGGGCGGGGGTGGCGGGGGTTTCCAGGTGGCGGGTGTTGTAGAGGTTGTCGTCGGGGTAACGGGGGAAGACGTGGACGTGGTAGTGCCAGGCGTCCTGGTAGCCGGCGGGTTCGTTGTGTTGGCGGATGGAGATTCCTTCACAGTCGTAGGTGCTACGGATAGCGATTAGGTCGTGATGGCGTGGTGCTCACGGCGCAGCACTATGTCGTGCTGCGCCGTGAGGTGGTCTTTGCGGCCGGCGGCTAGTCGGCAGAAGGGGCAGTCGTAGCCGTCGGGTGCGTGGTTGAACATGCTCAGCGTGGTACCACAAACGTGACGTAGGTGGAGTTCCCCTTGCCGGACACGCCGGAGTTCGGGCCTAGGGACAGCTGCCCGGCGGGTACGTCGCGTTTGAAGAGGACCAGGCGCTGGTCGGTCGTGCCGACCGTCTCACCAGTGCGAGTGAACGAGGACAGCCACGACGGCCACCACACGTTCTCGCCGCGGGGATCGAAGGCGACGTACACGGTCGCCGGCCGAGTCAAATTCAGCGTCAGGTAGTCAGGTGGTGTCGTCGCCTTGGAGTCGTCGTTGGAGCCCTGTACCAAGGCCTGACCGTTCAACGCCCCAGGCAGCTCAGTGACCGTGTAGCTGCGATCCACATAGATCGGTGCACCGACCTGAGCCTTGACGAGGTTGGTCAGCTTCTCCGGCGACTGCACCGACACCAGGTCGCTCAGCAGCGGCGGCTCGCTCCGCGTGATGCCCAGGACCCGGTTGCCGACCGTCTTGACCGCAGACGCAGGCTGACCGGCCAGCGGGGCGAACGTCAAGGACGACAGCGGTACGGCGACGCGCTCGAGCGTGTATGACGTACTAGGAGCCGTCTGCAGGGTCACGAGGTCGGCAGAAGTCCCACCGACGACAACACGTCCATGAGAGTCGACCACGCGGACCTGCTGACCCGGCCACGGGTTGCGCAGCTTCAACGTCTCGCGGCTGCCGGCCTGGATGCCGACCACGGTCGGTACGCCGTGATGCACCTCGGTGCTGATCCGGTGCCCGCCCTCGATCTGCACTGACCCAGCAACGTCCCAATCACGTGGCCATGCGGGCGCGACGTGCACAACCCCGTCGTACGACTGGACCAGGGCTTCCTGGAGGCCGGTGGTGAGTACGCCGCCCCACTCGTTGTAGAAGCTGCGGTTCCGGACCGCTTCCTGGCCGGTGCGGTGCACGGTGAAGCCGTTCGGGTAGATCTGGAAGTCCGCGATCCCCTTCAGCAGCAGGCGTTTTACCTCGTCCGAGAGCCCGAGCCGGGCCGCCCAGGTGGAGTCCATGCCCCAGTCCTTGTCCTGCGGATACACCCGTTGCCGGTACGTCGCCTGCATCAGCTCGGACGTCTCGTCGAACACGCCCCACGGCCAGAGCGCCTCCATCTCCGGGTTCTGCGTGTTGTGCGACGCCTCGTCGGTGCCGGACCACGCCAGCACCTCCTCGCCGCCACGCTGCACGGTCCGGAACGGCGGCAGCTTGCCCACAGCGTCCCGCAACTGCTTGGCCAATGCTGTGTCGCCACGCGACGTCGCCAGGTCGGCGACGAGCGGGAAGATCACCCGCATCGCGGACAGGTCCGGGACCGGGTCGCTGGTGTCCCACTGCACCTCAAGAGCATTCACGTGCTCCAGGTGCAGGTAGCCGTCCGCACCAGTGGTCATGGCGGACAGGTAGAACCGCGCCACGTCCCGCATCAGCGGATAGCTCCGATTCAGCAGGGCCGTGTCACCGGTGTACCGGTACTGCTGCCAGATGTTGTTCACCAGCTCCGGCCCACTGGTCAGGATCCGCCGCGTCCAGCTGGGCTCCTGCATGTTGTCGCAGCCGTCGCCTGTGCCGTCGTACCGCATGAACTCCGGCAGGCAGAGGCCCTCGCCGCCTTTCCAGTGTGTGCGCGTCCACTCGCGCATCAGCTCGGCACGGTCCAGGTAGAACTTGAAGTACGGCGAGTTGAGCTCGCCGATGCCCGCGCCGAGGTTCGCGGACACCAGCATCCGTAGGTTGAAGTGCCAGTACGAGTCCTGGGCCCAGTCCGCCTGGTCTCCCGAGGACGAGAACATCCGCACCACCGCACCATGCGTGCTCGGCACGTCGCCGCGCATCGACGCGGCCATCGTGTACAGCTGCAACGTCCGCAGGTTCTCGACGTACTCACCGGACCCGTCCGTCGACGTGATCCGCATCGGCGCCGCCTTGTCCCAGAACGCGTGCCACCAGTCGAGGTGATGACTGGGCGACTCGACAACGGCACGTCGCGCGGCTGTCCGTAGTTCTCCGCCGCGGTACGACGGTACGCCGACCACGAGCCGGAAACTGCCGTCCGCACGCGGCCGGAACGTCAGCCGCACCGTCAGCGGGTCCACCACCGACGCGGTGACGCCCTCGGCCTGTGCGGTCAGTGCGGCAACCGCACCGGTGATGCTGCCGGAGGCCTCGTCGTGGAACGTCTCCGCGAGCGCAGCAATCCCACCAGCTGCACTGACGGCCGGGGTACGGCCGGCCCATAGCTTCAGGTCAGCGGTCTGCTCTTGCGATGGGTCCGCACCAGTCACCTCCAGAACGAACTGGTCCGCGTCAGCACGCACGTAGGAGCGTGCAGTGAGACCGCCACCGCTCTGTACGACCTGACCGTCGTACAGCGCCAGCCGTCCGCTGTAGTCGTCAGCACGCATCAGAGAGTCCAGACCGGGTACGACGAGACGCCCGGCGGACTTGAGGTCCGGGAACGTGTCTACGCGGTTGAGCTGTGCGCTGTAGCCCTTCTCGGCCCAGACCGAAGCGCCGAGCACACCGTTTCCCAGCGGCATCGCCTGGTACGAGCGCCACGCAGGGCCCTCCTGAACGAGGTCGGACCGCGACACCAGCCCTGCCGTGTCGCTGTGCAGCGCACCGTCACGCCAGGCGGTCGTCCCCTGCTCAGAAGGCGTACTACTCGCAGCCGGCACAGCGGTGGCGCCCACAGTGAGCAGCGCGGCCAGCAACGGCAGCGTCAATCGAAGAGCCGTCACGGGCGCACCTCGATGAAGTAGTCGACACCCGGGCGAGTGCGGAACTCCACGACGCCGTCCTCCGGGCGGGCGAACGCCACCGGGCCGATGGACGACTTGACATCCACCGAAGCGCCGGTCCGCAGCCGTAGTCGGTTGCCGAGCAGCGACCGAACAGTTGCCTTGGTCAACTTCCCGCCGAACCACGAGAACTCGAGGTCGAAGCCGCCGCGGGCGCGCATACCCCGGACGGTCCCGGTCGGGAACGCCGTCGGCAGGCAGGGGAGTAGCGCGACTTCGCCGGAGTGGCTCTGCATGATCATCTCGGTGATCCCGGAGACACCGCCGAAGTTTCCGTCGATCTGGAACGGCGGGTGCAGGTCGAACATGTTCGGCGCGGTACGTCCGGGGCCCAGCAGCTGCGTCAGGTGCTTGTACGCGTTGTCCGGCTCGAGCAGCCGGGCCCGGAGGTTGAGCTTCCACGCCAGCGACCACCCTGCGGTCACAGCCGGGCCGCGCAGCTCCAGCGACTTGCGGGCAGCGTCGGCGAGTTCCGGCGTACTGCGTGGGGTCACCTGGTCGCTGGGGAAGACTGCCCACAGGTGTGAGACATGTCGACTCGTCTCCAGAGCGGCCTCCTCCCAGTCGATCAGCCACTCCTGGATCTGGCCGAGGTACCCGATCTGGATCGGTGCCAGCTTCGACCGCGCGTCCGCGGCGGCAGCGGCCATCGCGCTGTCGACACCAAGCACCGCGGTCGCCTGCCCGAACACCTTGAACAGGTCGTGCAGGATCTCGGTGTCCATCGTCGGCCCCGCGCACATGCTCACGCCGACGTTGTCGTAGTCGTGGTGCTTGACCTCGGGGGAGTGCGACGGGCTGGTCACCAGCCACCCCGTCTTTGCGTCCGTCTGCAGCTGGTCGAGGAAGAACTCCACAGAGCCGCGCAGGACCGGGTAGTACTTCCGGAGCATGTCCAGGTCGCCGGTGTACTCGTACCGCTCCCAGAACAGGAGCGACAGCCACGCACCGCCGGTCGGCCAGACCCCGTAGTACGCGAAGTCGACCGGTGCGGTCCCGCGCCACCCGTCGGTGTTGTGGTGCGCCACCCAGCCAGGTGCGTCGTACATGGTGGCCGCAGTACGGGCGCCGGACTCGGACAGCTCGCTGATCATCTGGAACATCGGGTCCCAGCACTCCGCCAGGTTGGCCGGTCCGGCCGGCCAGTAGTTCATCTCGGCGTTGATGTTCAGCGTGAACTTGGACTGCCACTCGGGCAGCATCTTGTAGCTCCAGATGCCCTGCAGGTTCGCGGGCTGGCCCGGGGTGCGGGAGCTGGAGATCAGCAGGTACCGGCCGAACTGGTAGTACAGCGCGGCCAGTTGCGGATCGCCGCCGTTGCGGAACGCCATGATCCGCTGGTCGGTCGGCAGCGCGATCGAGTCCGACGTACCGAGGTCGATATCGAGGCGCCCGAAGAGCCGCTGGTAGTCCTCGACGTGCTGGTGCCGCAGTGCGCCGTACGCCGGGCGTCCGACCGCGGCCAGGGGTGCTACGGCGCGAGCGACCTGGTCCGCGCTGACGTCGAGGTAGTTGCGGTAGCTGGTGCCGACCGAGAACAGCAGCGTGACCTCGTCAGCGCCGGCGACCGAGAGTTTGCCGTCAGCAACCGTCGTACTGCCGCCCTCGGTGAAAGCGCGCAGCAGAGCGCAGAACTTGACCGAACCGGTCAGGCCCTCGGCATCGCCGCTGATCCCGTTGAGCGCGAGCGTCTGCTTGTCGTACGCCGAAGCGGTCGCGGCCTGCTCCGTGCTGTACGTCGCGTCGAACGTGAGCGCCCCGCGCTGGCTGGCAGTCAGCCGCATCACCAGCACCTGTGCGGGATGGCTGACGAACACCTCCCGCGTGTAGCGCACGCCCGCGTGCTCGTAGCTGACCGACGTGATCGCCGTGGTCAGGTCGAGCTCTCGCCGGTACGCCGTGACCGCGGTGGCGTCGATGCCCGGAAAGGCCAGCGAAAGGTAGCCGACCGGCTGGTACTGCATCTGCTCGTGCGGGAGACCCATGAAGTGCGCGTCGGCGAGGTTCTGCGCGTCGAGGTACTTCTCCTCGGCGATCAGCCGGCGGATCTCCGGGAGGACGTCCTTGCCGATCGGGTCGTCGTACTGGTGTGGACCACCGGCCCAGATCGAGTCCTCGTTCAGTTGCAGCTGCTCGGTCGCGGTGCCGCCGTACACCATGGCGCCGAGGCGCCCGTTGCCGATGGCAAGTGCCTGGAGCCACTCGGTGGCGGGCTGGGTGTACCAGAGTTTGAGCGGGTTGGTGTCACTGCCGGGCGGTGAGCCGACGGCTCCGGCAGTCAGGGGGTTGGTGAGCGAGCCGGCGACAACTGCGGTGCCGGCCGCGGCGCCGGCGGTCCGCAGGACCTGACGGCGGGTGTACTGGGTCATGGGGCGGTCTCCCTGGAGCGGTAGATGCGCTGGGCGGTGCCACGGAACACGTCGTTGTGCGTGGCAGGTGGCAGCAGTGCGGTGGTACGGCGGATCACCTCGGCGCGGGTGGCGGCCAGCGTGCACACGGGCCAGTCCGAGCCGAACAGCAACCGTTCACTGCCGAAGAGTTCGAGGGCGACGTCGACCAGCGTGCGGAGGTCGTCGGTCGCGAGGTGGGCGTTGCCGGAGAGCTTGACGGTCACGTTCGGGCACTCGGCGAGTGCCTGCATTCCGGACCGCCACTCGGCGGTGGCAGCTGTCGGGTTGCCGAGGTGGTCGAGCACGAGACGGGCGTCCGGTACGGCGGAAGCCAGCCGGGCGGCGCCGATCAGGGCGGAGGGGCGGAGCAGGAGGTCGATGGCGAGGCCGGCGTCGGCGGCGGCCCGCACGCCGCGCACGTGCGCGGGAGCTGTCAGCAGGTCAGGGTCGGTCTGGTCGACCGGTGGACTGCGCACGCCGACAAGAAGCGGGTCGTCCGGCAGCCGGTCCGGGAAGTCGAGCAGGTCGAACCAGCCGACCACACCAACCACAGCCGCGTTCTCCTGAGCCAGAGCCAGCAGGTCATCCACCTCAGCTGGGTCGGCATCCGCCTGAACCAGCACGACTTCGCTGTCGGTTACGCCAGAGAGGGTGAAGTTGCGGCGGAGGGGGTGGTCGGGAGCCAGCCAGGGGAGGCGGCGGCGGGTCAGGTCCCAGACGTGGACGTGGGCGTCAATCATGGTGGCCGGCTGGTCTGGTGATCGAGCTCTCGCCGCGGGCGTGGGCGGCGAAGAGACGGGCGGAGTCCTCGGGGTCGGTGCCGGCGAGTACCTCGATCAGGTCCAGGTGGCGGCGCGCCATCAGGCCCCAGTCGCCGGCGTACATCGCGTTCGACACCACCTGCAGGCTCCACAGCGCCGGCTCCAGGGTCCGCCACACGCGCAGCAGCATCGAGTTGCCGCTGGTCGCCAGCACCTGCCGGTGGAACCGCAGGTCAGCCTCGCGGAACGCGCCGATGTCGTGATGCCCGGCCGCCTCGATCATCCGCTGCACCTCGATCCGGAGCAGGTCGAGTTCCTCCGGTGGCGCGTGGCCGGTCGCCCGGCGCGCTGCCGCGGACTCGAGCAGTACGCGGACCTCCCGCGCCTCGCGGGCCTCGACCTGCGAGATCTCGGTGACGAAGTTCCCCAGCCGCGGGCGGTACGTGACGAGTCCCTCGTGCGCCAACCGGCGTACCGCTTCCCGGGCCGGGGTCTGGCTGGTGCCGAGCACCCGGGCGATCTCGGACTCGACCACGCGCATCCCGGGCGCCAGCTCGCCGGACAGTATCCAGCCGCGGATCGCCTCGTACACCCGGTCGGACAGCAACTCTGTGTCACTTGGCGGCGGTGGGGCGGGATGGCTGGTCGCCACAACAGTTCCAGCACCGGAGCGGTAGTGCTGGATCTCCTCCCGGCGCCGCCGCGAGACCGTCGACTGCGAGACGCCGTACGCCGCGGCCAGCTCGCGGGTCGAGGGGCGATGTCCGGAATCGGCCATCGATGTTGGCGCACCTGTTATCGACGCCGCGCCCAATTGCACCCGGTCGACCATCCGCGGCCGTCCGCTGCGCATCCCGTCGTCGAGGCCGGCCATGCCCATCCGGAGGAACCTCCGGCGCCACTTGCCGACCGTGCCCGGGGTGACCTCGAGCAGGTCCGCGACCGCCTTGTTCGAGCGTCCCTCGGCGCTGGCCAGCACGATCCGGGCCCGCAGCCGCATCGCGGCACTGGTCCGCGGGGCGGCCGCGAGCTGGCTGAGCGCGGTCCGCTCGGGCACCGACAGGGTCAGCGGCGACTTCGGTCTTCCGGCATCGGGCATGGCTGCATGGTGACCCGGTTCACAGCGTTCTGCCAACCCTATATGGCACGGACTTCTGACTCAGAACGTCCACTTTGCCGTTTAAACGTTGACACTTCAGCGCTGCGCTCTGCATCGTCACTCGATAACGACGCCCGGCCGCCCCCGACGCCGGGACGATCCGAGGAGGACCCGGAAATGGCTCGTTCGGCACGCAAACCAGGGCGCACGCTCGGCCTGCTGACATCCGTTGTGATCCTGGTGGGCGCGGCGGGCTGCGGTGGCGGCTTCAGTGACGACAAGGGTGCTGCTGGTGACAGCACCGGCCAAGTGCGGATGCTGGTCAACATCACCCCCAACCTGACCAAGAGTTACTGGGAGGGCCTGGTCAAGCCCTTCGAGGACGCCAACCCTGGCGTCGACGTGAAGATCGAGGCGCCGACCGGTTCGGGCGTCAAGGACACGCTGCCGCAACTGCTGGCGGCCGGCAACGCGCCGGATGTCGTCGAGACGCTGATGGCCGACAAGGTGCTGGCGCCGCAGATGCTCGACCTGACCGACCAGGCGTGGACCAAGGACACCCCGCTGGTGGAGCAGGCCTCGCTGGACGGAAAGGTGTACACGGTCGGTGTCGGTCAGCAGGCGCAGTCGCTGGTGTTCTACAACAAGGACGCCTTCGCGAAGGCCGGCATCAGCGCCCCGCCGAAGGACCTGGACGAGCTGACCGCGGCCATGGGCAAGCTCAAGGCGGCCGGATACCTGCCGCTGCAGACCGCCGGCGACTACGTGACCGGTCTGCAGCTGCTGCAGCTCAGCGACCCGTCGATCGCCACCAAGTACCCGGACTGGTACCAGCAGATCAGCTCCAAGCAGGCCAAGGTCGGCGACACGATGCTGCCGCTGCTGGAGCGCTACGAGTCCTGGATCAAGAACGGCTACGTCGACAAGAACGCGCTCGGCCTGAAGGACGTCGGCGCGCAGACCAACTTCCTGTCCGGCAAGGCCGGCATGTACATCATGGGCAGCTGGTTCGTCCGCACGGCCGACGACGCCAAGCCGAAGTTCGACCTCGGTGTGTTCGCCGCCCCGACCGACAAGGGGCAGCCGTCGCCGGGTCCGCAGGGTGTCACGATGGCCGCGCCGTACATGATCCTGAAGTCGACCAAGCAGCGTGACCTCTCGGTGAAGCTGGTGCAGTGGCTGGTCACGGACAAGACCGCCGTCCAGAGCCAGCTCGCGCAGGACGGCAACTTCCGCAAGGGCTACACCGACAAGCTGTCGCCGCTCGGCAAGCAGGTGCAGGACATCCTCGACCAGGCGCCGAAGCACGTCGCCCAGGGCGAGGGGTACGGCGCCAACACGCTGCCGCAGGGCTTCAACGGCGAATGGAACAAGGCGGTCCAGAGCCTCTACACGGGGAAGAGCGCGAAGGACGTCGCTGCCCGCATCGACAGCTGGATGGGCTCGAAGTCGTGAGAGCCCGCCTGACGACAAATCTGACGACCCTCAGTATGGTCGGCCCGGCCCTGGTGCTGTTCGTCGTCATGCTGGTCGTCCCGGTCGGCCTGTCGCTCTACCTCAGCCTGACCGACTGGGACGGCTACAGCGCGAACCCGGCGTTCGTGGGCCTGAAGAACTACGTCAGCCTGACCCACAGCGCCGAGGCGATCCGGGCAGGCTGGGTGACGCTCCTGATCGCGGCTGTCGGCACGGTCCTGCTCAGCGTGCTCGGACTCGGATTCGCCTTGCTGGTGAACGGTGCGTCCCGGCTGAACGCGTTCTTCCGCATCGTGCTGTTCTACCCGCACGTGCTGAGCGCACTGGTCGTCGGCTTCCTGTGGAGCGCAGTGCTCGGTACGTCGGGTGTCGTCAACGGCTGGCTCACGTCGAAGGGCGCCGAGGTACTGCCGTTCCTCTCCGACCCGAAATGGGCTCTCGCGAGTCTGATCGCCGTACTGGTCTGGGCCGGGTTCGGTGTGAACGTAGTGCTCTACCTGGCCGGGCTGCAGACGGTGTCGAAGGACCTGCTGGAGGCGGCGCACATCGACGGTGCGTCGAAGCGGCAGACGTTCTTCAACGTCACACTGCCCGCGTTGGCGCCCGTGGTGACGGTGAACCTCGTGTTGTCGCTGGTGACGTTGCTGAAGACGTACGACCTCGTCGTGTCGCTGACAGGAGGTGGCCCCGCTGGGTCCACGCAGACCGCGGCGTACCTGATCCTGTGGGACTCGTTCCACAACAACGCGCTCGGGTTCGGCTCGGCGCAGAGCGTCGTACTGATGGTCATCACCGCAGGTCTCGCTCTGACCGTCGCACGGCTGCGAGCACGTGCTGACCGAGGAGTGCAGGCATGAGCGCGCTCCGGATGCCACGGGTGGCCAGCGTGCAGTTCAAACCCTTCAAAGCAAAGGGCTGGGGACGGGTCGCGTTCCTGGTCGTGACCAGCGTGCTGATGCTGGTGCCGATGTACCTGCTGATTGTCAGCGCGTTCAAGTCGCAGCAGGACATCCTGCAGCACCCGTTCTCGCTGGCGCCCGACCAGCTCACCACGGAGTACCTGCGGAAGGCCGCGACGAACCCCGACTTCAACATCGGAAAGGGGTACGCCGTCACGATCCTGTTCGTGGTGTCGGTGAACGTGCTGTCCGTCGCACTGGCCGGTCCGGTGTCGTACGTGATCGCGCGGCGCAGCGAACGCCGGTACCGGATGCTCCTGCTGCTGTTCGTCGCCGGGACCTTCATCCCCAGCCAGGTGCTGGTGATCCCGGTCGTCTACACGCTGAAGTTCCTTGGGCTGATGGGGACGATCCCCGGGTTCGTCCTGTTCGAGACCACGCTGACGCTGCCGTTCTCGATCTTCCTGTACGCCGGATACATCATGACGATCCCGGCCAGCCTGGACGAGGCGGCCGCGGTCGACGGGGCCGGCAAGCACCGGGTGTTCTGGTCGATCGTGTTCCCGCTGATGAAGCCGGCCGTGGTGACGATGGTCATCCTGAACACCTTCTCGGTGTGGAACGACTTCGTGAACCCACAGATCATCCTCGGCCCGGGCAGCGGTCTCTACACCGTGACGACCGGCGTGTACGCCGCGGTGAGCCAGTACTCCACCGACTACACGGTGGTGTTCCCGACGCTGCTGCTCGCAGTGGCTCCGTTGCTGGTGGTCTTCGTGCTGCTCCAGCGGCACGTGATCAGCGGCCTGACCGCGGGAGCGACCAAGGGATGAACGAACCTGTTGTCGCGGAGATACCGATCGGCTCGCCCCCGGCCTGGGCGATCATGCAGCGGCGCCTGTTCGACGTGATGGACGAGGGCTGGTGGCTGTTCCGCGAACGCTACTGCCTCCCCGACGGCAGCCTGCGGTACGCCGGCCCGGTGCAGAGCCGCGACGGTGCGGACGACTTCTACGAGGCCTTCGTCAACTGGCCGGTGCTCTACCAGCTCGGTGGCGCTGACGACCTGATCGACGTGTCGAAGTGGCACTGGGAAGGCGTCACCCGGCAGCTCACCGACCTGGGGTTCCTGGTCGACGAGTTCGAGCGCGGGTACGACTGGTTCCACCTCGGCGAGTCGATGATCTTCTTCTACTCGCTGTGCGCGGCCGACCCGACGGACGAGGTGTTCCGCGAGCGCGCGTACCGGTTCGCCGAGCTGTACCTCCCGGGATCGCCGGCGGCCAACTACGACCCGGTGACCCGGACGATCCGCGCGCCGCACAACGGCGCCGGCGGTCCGCGGTGGGGCATCAACGACGAGTGGCGGACGTTCGGCGCCAACCAGGAGCGGATGCGGATCTTCGGGCTGCCGCTGTCCGGCGTACCCGGGATCAGCAGTTGGGACGATCTGAAGGACCCGGCGAACGCGGACCTCATGGGTGCGGAGATGATCCGCCGACTCGGTGCTGGTGACACCGCAGTCAACCTGGCCGCGACGACGCTGACCGCGAACGCCTGGCTGTACGACCACAGCGACCGGTTCGCCGCGTGGACGCTGGAGTACCTGGACGCGTGGGAGGAGCGCGCCAAGGCGAACGGCGGCCTGCTGCCCGACAACGTCGGCCCGAACGGCATCGTCGGCGAGCTTCACGACGGCCGCTGGTACGGCGGCAAGTACGGCTGGAACTGGCCGCACGGTGTCTACAGCGTCGGCTCGGCGGCCTGCGTCGCGGCGTTGAACGGCGTCGTGCTCACGGGTGACGCGAAGCGGCTGGACTTCGCACGGCAGCTACTGGACCACCTGTACGAACGGGGCATCAGCGGTGCGGTCGACGAGACCGACATGAGCATCCGGGACCGGTGGGAGGCCGAGCTGGGGGACGACTGCGCCAACCCGACCTTGCTGATCCCGAACCGGCACAGCGACGACGGGTGGTTCGACTACCAGCCGCCGCAGCTGGGACTGCCGATGTGGTTGTGGCAGGCATCTTTCGAGTCGAGTGACCGCGACCGGTTGAGCATGCTGCGCGAGCGCAGCGGTTATGACTGGCGTACGGTCCGCGACTTCCGCAACAAGGAGGACGCCGGTCACGAGGCGCCCTGGCTCGCCTACTTGGCCGGAGACAACCCCGGCTACCCGGAGGCGATGCTGGGCGTCGCACTGTCCCAGGTGCAGCGCCGGATGGACCTGATGGCCGTCGACACCGTCGACCCGGCCGACATGAACATCCACCACTGGCAACGGCACAACCCGGTCGCCACCGAGGCGCTGCTGCAGCTGACCACAGGTACGCCGCAGCTGCTCTACAACGGCGGTCTGCTGCCACTGCGCGTCCTTTACCTGGACGCGGACCGCGGCCGTCCCGGTCTGCCACCTGATGTCGCCGCACTGGTCGACACAGTGGAGCCGGACCGGACAGGTCTGCAACTGGTCAACCTGTCCGCGACCCAGACCCGCAGGGTGATCGTTCAGGCCGGGAGCTTCGGCACCGACCGGATCGACGAGGCCACGGTGTCCACGGCCACAGGCGAGTACCCGGGGCCGTCCCCGGCGTACACCTCGACCCCACCGACGCCCGGCAGCCGGACGGTCGTTGTCGACGGCAACAGACTCGAAGTGACGATGCCGCCGGGCCGGACCATCCGGCTGGATCTGCGGCTGACCAGAAACACCTATCGCGCCGCCCACCTGGCGCTTGCCTAATTCAGTACTGAGGAGACATATGAGCAGCACGGAACAAGCTCCGGTGACGCCTGTCTGGGACCTGCCGGTACGCGGCGACACCCCGCCGGCGCCGGATCCGGACCTGGTGTCGCGGCTGTCCGAGATCGGGTCGGCCACCGCCTGCGCCCGGTTGCACAACCAGGGCATCCGCCGGACCTTCGTCGACGGTCCGACCAGCATGTTCCCCGGCAAGAAGGTGGTCGGCCGTGCGCTGACCCTGCAGTTCATGCCACAGCGTGAGGACATCGCCGACGGCCAGACCCAGGAGTACATCGAGCGCAGTACGGCGCTGTGGGCCGTGCTCGACGAGATCCAGCCGGGTGACGTCCTGGTGGTCCAGGCGTACGGCAGCCACACCACCGGCTGCTTCGGCGACATGCTGGTCCGCTACTTCAAGCTCCGCGGCGGGGCCGGCATCGTCGTCGACGGCCGGATCCGCGACGTACCGCGGGTGTCGGAGCTCGACGTCCCGATCTGGTCCACCGGAGCCACCCCGCACTACGCGTCCCAGTCCGAGCTGTTCCCGTGGGCGTACAACGTCCCGGTGGCGGTCGGCGGCGTCCTCACGCTGCCGGGGGACCTGGTGCTCGCCGACGACGACGGTGCCGTCGTCGTACCCCGCCGGCGTGCCGAGTCCGTCGTCCAGGCGGCCGCCGAGCACGACGAGTGGGAGAAGTTCAGCCGGCGCCGGATCGACGAAGGCGCCCCGTTGCGTGACTACTACCCCCTGACCGAGAAGACCCGTCTCGAGTACGAGCGCTGGCGCAGCCGGAACGGCAACGCCGGCGACTGACCCTCCCCTGAGAGAGGACCCCGCCCAACATGTCCAGAAGAACCAGGCGTACGACGCTCAGCGTCGGCGCCGGGGTGGTCGCGGCTGCCCTGGTGACCGTCGCGGCCCTCCAATTCAACGCCCAGCCCGCCGGTGCGGTCGACTGCAACAACTTCTGGGTCGCACCCGATGGCAACGACTCCGCGAAGGGCACCGAGAAGGAGCCCTGGAAGACCGTCACCCGGGCCCGCGACGAGATCCGGAACAAGGATCTCAACGACCGGATGAACTGCGACATCACCGTCAACCTGAAGGCCGGCAACTACCCGGTCGCGTCCACGATCGACCTGAACGAGCAGGACTCCGGCAAGAACGGTCACCGGGTCGTGTACCGCAGTGTCGACGGCCCCGGTAAGGCGCAGCTCCAGGGCGCCGAGGAGCTCACCGGCTGGACCCCGACCCAGAACGGCATCTACAAGACCAAGTTCGACGCGTCCAAGCCCTTCTACACGCTCTTCGAGGACGGCAAGCGCGCCACGAACGCCCGCTACCCGAACCGCGCCGCCGAGGACACGTGGGCGCCGTACATGACGTCGATCCTCTACGAAGAGGACAAGATGGACGTCCACAACTGGCTGTGGGGCAAGGCCGGTGACTGGGATCCGACGTGGGACCTGAGCCAGGCGTCGGTGACGATCTGGTCAGGTGGCTCCTGGTCGTGGTTCACGGACACGATCCCGCTGCTGGACACCAACTTCAAGAAGACGCAGACCACCCTGAAGTACTTCACCCGGTTCGCCATGGTGAACAGCCGCGGCGGCTCGCGGTACTACTTCCAGAACTCGCTGAGCTTCCTTGACCAGCCAGGGGAGTACTACGTCGACTTCAAGGCCGGTGAGGTCTACTACAAGCCGCGCGCCGGCACGATGGACGGCGTCAAGGTCCTGCGGCCCACGGTGAAGACCGTGCTCAACCTGGCCGGTAAGTCACCGCAGGACCGGCTGCACGACGTGACGTTCGACGGTCTGGGCGTGCAGTACTCCGACTTCGTCAGCTGGTACCGGGTCGGCTGGAACGCCCCTGGTGACTCCGGCTTCGAGCACAAGTACCCCGAGTACGACCGGCAGATCGAGCTACCGCGGGACCAGTTCGGTGCGATCACCCTGACCAACACCAGCAACATCGACCTGAGCCGGATGCACATCTCCGACACGGGCTACACCGGCATCTTCATGCTGTACGCCAACGATCACACCAGGGTCACCGACAGCCTGCTGGAGAACATCGGCAACGACGGGATCAAGGTCGAGGGCGGCTGGCCCGGCGAAGGTGACCTGACCAACCACCACACGTTCTCGAACCTGTTCATCGACCACGTCGGTGAGCTGGTCCCGGGTGACGCGGCAGGCATCGAACTGATGACCACCGGGAACAACACGGTGACGAATGTCGAGGTGAAGCACAGCGCCCGCTACGGCATCAGCCTGGAGTCGCGGCCGGAGGTGAAGGACCCGGACCAGTACTCGTCCGGTAACACCTTCAAGTACATCAAGCTGGAGGAGATGGGCCTGGACAGCGGCGACATGGGCGCCTTCTACACGTACGGCGTGGACAACCAGGAGCCGCACCCGATCCAGAACACGGTCGACCAGATGGTGATCGGCGACGTGATTCCGGACCCGTCGATGCCCGACGCGGGCGGCACCCGCGGTGTGCACATGGACGCCGGCGGCTGCGGGTTCGCGATCAGCAACGTGCAGGTCGGGAAGGTGACCGACCAGAAGTACCAGGCGTACCAGTGCAACCAGGTGACCAACGCCGACTGGGAGGCGGGCTTCGACGCGTCGAAGATGGAGTACGACAAGATCGGCGTACTGCCCACCTTCCCGTACGACGTCGCGGGCCGGTGACTCCGATGCCACGTTTCGCAGCGGGAGTGCTGGCCGGTCTGGCCCTTCCTGCTCTTGTCCTCGGAGGCGGGGTGGCGGCGCGAGCCGCCGCCCCGGCCGGGCAGGACACGTGCAGCTCGTTCTGGGTCGCACCGGACGGCGACGACAAGGCGCCGGGGACCGAGTCGAAGCCCTGGAAGACGATCGAACACGCACGAGACACCTTGCGGATCAGGGCGCATGCGGGTTGCACGCCCGTGGTGAACCTGCGGGCGGGCACCTACCAGGTCGACAAGACGATCACCTTCGACGACCGCGACTCCGGCGTGACCTATCGGAGCGCGGACGGGCCGGGCAAGGCGGTCTTCGAAGCGGGGCGGGAGGTGAGCGGCTGGACGCCGTACAAGGACGGCATCTTCAAGGCGCCGGTCGATATCAGCCAGCCGTTCTACAGCCTGTACGCCGACGGGAAGCGTGCCACCACGGCCCGCTACCCGAACCGCGAGTCCGACGACAAGTGGGCGCCGTACCTGCGGTCGGTCCTGTTCGACCCGACCAAGGAAGCGGTGCGCGACCAGCTCGGGTTCAACGCCGGTGACATCGACTCGTCCTGGGATCTTCGGCTCGGTACGTCGTGGCCCGCGCAGGTGACGGTGTGGTCGGGCGGCTCGTGGTCGTGGTTCACCGACACGATCCCGATGCTCGACATCAACTTCACGAAGAAGCGGACCACGCTGGTGTACCCGGCGCGGTACGGCTTCATCAACTCGGGCGGCGGCTCGCGGTACTTCGTGCAGAACTCGCTGAGCCTGCTCGACCAGGCCGGCGAGTACTACCTGGACTACCCGGCAAAAACGCTGTACTACAAGCCGGCCGGCGGCACCATGGACGGTGTCAAGGTGTACCGGCCGACGCAGACGCAGGTGTTCTCGATCGAGGGCGCGTCCCCGAACCGGCGGGTGGAGAACCTGACACTCGACGGCCTGACCATCCAGCACACCGACTTCATGGACTGGTACCGGTACGGCTGGAACGGGACGGGTGACTCGGGCAACAAGCACAAGTACCCGAAGTACGACACCCAGATCGAGCTGCCGCGGAACCGCTGGGGTGCGAT
The DNA here is from genome assembly GCF_004366005.1 of Kribbella sp. VKM Ac-2566. NCBI lineage: Bacteria > Bacillati > Actinomycetota > Actinomycetes > Propionibacteriales > Kribbellaceae > Kribbella > Kribbella sp. VKM Ac-2566. The sequence goes on from NZ_SODT01000014.1 coordinate 204,681, forward strand.
CACGCTCACGAACACGCTCGGGGTGAAGCTGACCGGGCTGCACATCCGGCAGACCGGGTTCACCGCGATCGAGTTGCTGTTCGCGAACGAGAAGACCACCGTGTCCGACAGTCTGCTCGAGCACCTCGGCAACGACGGCATCAAGGTCGAGGGCGGCTGGCCGGGTGAGGGCGACGTTGCCCATGGCAACACCTTCACCAACAACTACATCCACCACATCGGCGAGCTGGTGCCCGGCGACTCGGCCGGCGTCGAGATCATGAACAGCGGCGGCAACGAGGTCAGCCACACCGTCGTCGAGTACGGCGCCCGGTACGGCATCAGCATCGAGTCGCGGCCGGAGATCCCGAACGCTGACAACTACACCGGTGGCAACACCGTCAAGTTCGTCCGGCTGTCACATCTGGCGCAGGACAGCGGCGACACCGGTCCGTTCTACGCGTACGGCGTCCGCAACCAGCCGCCGTACACACCGGACGCCACCGTGTCGCAGCTGATCATCGACGACGCGAACGCCGATCCGTCGATGCCGGACGCGAAGCCGTACGGCGTGCACATGGACTTCGGCGGGTGCGGGTTCGCGTTCTCGGACATCAAGGTGACGAACACCGAGAGCGACCCGTACCACGGGCCGTCGGCCGGGCCGTGCGACACGTTCGCGAACGTGAGCTGGGAGGCCGGGTTCGACGACTCCAAGATGCAGTACGACCAGATCGGCGTACTGCCGTCCTTCCCCTACGAGAAGCCCTGAGGGTTCTGAGAGTTCAATGGATATCGAGAGGTTCAAGGGCAAGGTCGCGCTGATCACCGGAGGTGCCTCCGGGATCGGCGCGGCCACCGCCCGCCGGATCGCCGACGAGGGCGGCACGGTCGTCATCTGTGACCGCTACGGCTCAGCAGCTGCTGAGCTTGCCGATGAGCTGGGTGGTACGGCGTTTCAGCTCGACGTGACTGATCTCGAGCGGACGGTGGAGGTTGTCTCGGGGCTGGAGCGGGTTGATGTGTTGGTGAGTGCTGCTGGTGTGGACGTCTGCGACACCGTGCCGAACACGACGCCGGACGAATGGCGGACGATCCTCGACGTCGACCTGACCGGTGTCTACAACTCGTGCCGGGCCGTCCTGCCGCGCTTCGTCGTGCAGGGCGGCGGTGCGATCGTCACGATCTCGTCCGCGATCGGGACGGTCGGGGAGCGGAACAGGTCGGCGTACTGCGCGGCGAAGGCCGGTGTGGAGAACCTGACCCGCGCGATGGCACTCGACCACGGCCCGGACGGCGTCCGCGCGAACTGCGTGGCGCCCGGGCTGATCGACACACCGCTGATCCGCAACGGCAAGGTCAGCGGTGCGGACGATCCGGGTGCGATGCAGGCGATGGTCGACCGGCATCACGCGCTCGGCCGGATCGGTCAGCCGTCGGAAGTGGCGGCGGCGATCGCGTTCCTGGCCAGCGACGACGCCTCGTTCATCACCGGTGCGATCCTGCCGGTCGACGCGGGCTGGACGGCGCAATGAACATCCTGGGCGGTTACCGAGTACTCGACGTGTCGGTGGCGATGGCCGGCCCGCTGGCGGCGATGCGGCTCGGCGACCTCGGCGCGGACGTCGTCAAGGTCGAGCCGGTCACCGGTGAATGGCAACGGCACACGGCCGCCGGTGGCGCGACCGGCAACCAGGTCAACGCGTCCTTCCTGTCGCTGAACCGCAACAAGCGCAGTCTGGCCGTAGACCTCAAGTCCAACGCCGGCCGCGAGCTCTTGTACGAGCTGGTGCGCACAGCGGACGTGTTCCTGCAGAACTACCGGCCTGGTGTGGCTGCTCGTCTCGGCGTCGACTACGACACCCTCCGCGCACTGAAGCCCTCGCTGGTCTACGTGTCGATTTCTGGGTACGGCGAGAGCGGTCCGTACGCCGAGTGGCCCGGACAGGACCTGCTGGTGCAGGCGATGAGCGGTGCTCTGTTCAGCGCCGGGCGACCGGACGAGCCGCCCGTGGCTGCGCCGTACTTCCTGGCCGACGCGGTCACGGCGTACAGCGCGTTCGAAGGTGTACTGGCCGCTCTGCTGCATCGGGAGCGGACCGGTGAGGGACAGCTGGTTCAGGTGAACATGCTGGACGCGGTGATCGCGCTACAGATGCAGGAGCTGTCGGTGCACACCGTTGGCGGCGTACCGCAGACACGGTCGGAGGAGGTGCATGCGCACAGCTACATCCGTGCGCCGTACGGCATCTTCACCACTGCGGACGGGTACATCTCACTGGCGTTTGCGAACCTGCCTGTACTGGCAGAGGTGCTGGACGCGCCACAGCTCGCCGGACTGGACGCGGAGCGAGACGGGTTTGCGCGGCGGGACGAGATCGCCGCCGCGGTGTCCACTGCGCTACGACGAGAGACGACAGAGCACTGGATGCTCAAGCTGCGTGAGCGCGGCGTGTGGTGCGGTCCAGTGCTCTCGTACGACGACGTACGCACGGACCCACAGGTGCTGCACAACGAGTCGTTCGTGACGTACGAGCACCCGACCGAGGGCACTGTGACGACACCTGGCTTCCCGTACCGCTTCAGTCGCACGCCTCCCGACGTACATCGTCCTGCTCCGCTGGTCGGCGAGCACACCGATGAGCTGCTGGCCGAGCTCGGTGTGTCACCGGCGAGACGACAGGCGTTGCTCGAGCAGGGTGCGGTGGTAGCGCTGTGATGGCGGACGGGCGGATCCGTTTCGAGCAGGACGGGTACGTCGGCATACTCACGCTGGACCGTCCCGCGAAGCTGAACGCGGCCACCCGGTCGATGAGCGCCGAGCTACTCGAGCTCATCCCGCGTATCGACGACGACCCGTCGATCCGCGCGGTCGTGGTGACCGGAGCGGGCGAGCGCGCCTTCTCGGTCGGCAGCGACATCGGCGAGCTCGACCGGTACGACGGCCCGTGGCACTTCCGGAACCGGCGGGACTACTGCGACGCGCTGCGCTCGTTGCGGACGCCGGTGATCGCGGCGGTCAACGGGTACGCGTACGGCGGCGGACTGGAGCTGGCGCTGTCGTGCGACATCCGGCTGGCCTCGGGAACGGCGAGCTTCGCGGCGGCGGAGATCAAGCTCGGATGGATCGGCGGCGGGGGAGTGACGGCACTCCTCGCGGCGTCGGTGCCGGCGAGCGATGCGGCGATGATGCTGCTCACCGGTGATCCCATCGACGCTGTCGAGGCGCTCCGCATCGGGCTGGTCAGCGAGATCGTGGACCCCGAAGACCTGTTGCCGACCGCAACCGAGTTGGCGCACCGGATCGCCGCACGCCCACCGGTCGCGGCTGCCGCGGCCAAGGCGAACCTGCGCGCGGCCTGGTCCATGGGTCTGGAGGCCGCCATTCAGTACGAGCGCGAGCTGCAGGCCGTTGCCCTCGGCACGCAGGACGCCGCCGAAGGACGGGCGGCCTTCGCGGAACGTCGTACCGGAACCTTCGAAGGACGGTGAGGTTGTGGCTGAAGAGATCGCGCCGGGTATCCATCGGCTGGCGACCGACTATCCGCACGTGTGTGGACTGCCGCTCTGGTTGCACGTGATCGACGCCGGCTCCGAGCTGGTGCTGCTCGACGCGGGGATCGCGTCCACGCCGGAGTCGTCGACAGCACCCGAGCTCGCCGGCCTGGGGCTCGGGCTGTCCGATCTCACCCTGGTCGTCAACAGCCACGCCCATCCCGATCACATGGGCGGCAACGCCGTACTGCGCAAGCACAGCGGGGCACGGTTCGCGGCGCCCGCGCTGGAGGCCGGGTGGCTGGAGGACAACGAGCGGCTGCTGACCGAGCTGTGGGGCTCGGAACCGGACGCGCTGGACCTGTCGGACACCGAGCAGACCGAGCTGCTGGAGATGCTGGACGAGCGGGTCCGGATCGACGTCCTGTTGCGCGACGGGGACCGGCTTCCCGGTGAGCGCACCTTGCAGGTGATCACGACCAGCGGCCACAGTCCCGGGCATATCGCCGTACTCGACGAGGCCTCGCGGACGCTGTTCACCTTCGACGACGTGCAGGGCCGCGGACGCCCGTACCTCGACAGCGCGCTCTGGCTGGCACCGCTCTACACCGACGTCACGCGGTACACGAACGGGCTGAGCCGGCTCCTCGAGCTGGACTTCGACGCGCTCGTCCCGTCGCACGGCGACGCGATGGACGCGACCGCCGGCCGGAAGCTGCTCGAGGAGAGCCTCGAATGGGTCGCCGCCGTCGACGAGCTCACCAGCAGCCTGCTACGTAGCAAGGGTTCGCTGACTGTCCGTGACCTGGCCTACGCCATCGGCACCGAGCTGGGAGCGTACGGCGGGATCAACCTGCAGACCGTCCGGATGGCCCGGGCGCACCTCGAACACCTGGCCCGTCGCGGCGGCGCCGAGACCCGCTGGCACCACTCCGGCTGACCGGATTCCGCAAGACACTCCGAACAAAGCTGCGTGACTCCCCAAGACACGACACAGTCGGACAAGGAGATCGGAAAGCGCTCTCCAATCGTGGGGGGCTACGACCTGGGAGTGTCGCGTGGCTCAAACAGAACGAATCCCCAGCCGACAGACCACGGCCGGAAAACCGACGGGGTCCGGACCGCCGGGCGCCGTTACGGACAGTAGATCCTCGGAGCGCTCGGCGGGGAAGCCGCCGTCCTGGTGGGCGCGCGCCCGGCGGGACAAGATCCTGCTGCTGATGGCCCTGCCCGGGCTGGCGCTGCTCCTGGTGTTCCACTACCTGCCGCTGCTCGGGAACCTGATCGCGTTCCAGGAGTACCTGCCGTTCGTGCCGCTCGGCCGCAGCGCGTGGGTCGGGTGGGACAACTTCGCGGTGATCTTCAACGGCGACGCGGAGTTCCTGAACGCACTCAAGAACACATTGCTGATCACGCTGGTCCAGGTGATCTTCGTGTTCCCGGCCCCGATCGCGTTGGCGCTGCTGCTGAACAGCCTGCTGTCCGAGCGGATCAAGCGGGTCGTGCAGTCCGTGCTGTACCTGCCGCACTTCCTGTCCTGGGTGATCGTGATCGCGATCTTCCAGCAGATCCTCGGCGGCAGCGGACTGATCAACAACTTCCTCCGCGAACACGGGATGGGCACGATCGACTTCCTCGGCAACCCGGACGGCTTCATCGCGCTGCTCACCAGCCAGGTGATCTGGAAGGACACCGGCTGGGGGACGATCCTGTTCCTCGCCGCGCTGACGCAGATCGATCCCGGGCTGTACGAAGCCGCGCGCGTCGACGGCGCCTCGCGCTGGCGGCAGCTGTGGCACGTCACGGTGCCCGGGATCCGCGGGCTGATCATCCTGCTGCTGATCCTGCGGCTGGGTGACTCGCTGACCGTCGGGTTCGAGCAGATCATCCTGCAGCAGAACCTGGTCGGGAGACCGGCGAGCGAGGTGCTCGACACCTACGTCTACAACAACGGCGTACTGGCCGGCCAATGGGGTGTGTCGGCCGCGGTCGGCTTGGTGAAGGGTCTTGTTGCCGTCGTCCTGGTGCTCGGCGCCAACAAGATCGCCCACATCTTCGGCGAGGCAGGGGTGTACAAACGATGAGCGCTGTTCAGACAGGGATCGACGACGGTCCCGGGATGCCGTCGCGGGCGGTGAAGGGCGTCGTACTGCTGATCTGCTGCGCGGTCGTCATCATCCCGTTCATCGGCGTGATCGCGACCAGCATCGCCAGTCAGGAACACGTCACGAACTCCGGTGGGTTCGTGCTCTGGCCGGACGGGCTGAACCTGGACGCGTACAAGGCGATCTTCAACGGCGGCGTGGTGCAGCGGGCGCTGTTGATCAGCGTCGTGATCGCCACCTTCGGCACGCTGATCAGCCTGGCCGGATCCACGATGCTCGCGTACTCGCTCAGCCGGCCGGGGTCGTTCGGGCAGCGCCCGATCCTGATGATCGTGCTGTTCAGCCTGTTGTTCAGCCCGGGCCTGATCCCGAACTACCTGGTGGTGAAGGAGTTCGGGCTGCTCGACTCGTTGCTGGCGCTGATCCTGCCGACGGCGATCAGCGGGTTCAACGTGATCGTGCTGCGCTCGTTCTTCATGGGCATCCCGGACTCGGTACTCGACTCGGCCCGGATCGACGGCGCCGGCGACTTCCGGATCTTCTGGTCGATCGTGCTGCCGCTGTCGAAGGCGGTGCTGGCGGTCGTCGGGTTGTTCTACGCGGTTGGCTACTGGAACGCGTTCTTCAACGCGATGCTCTACATCAACGACACCGCGAAATGGCCGTTGCAGCTGGTACTGCGGACCTACGTGATCAACAACACCGAGCTGAGCAGCGGTGATCTCGGCGGCGCGTCGGCCGACCAACTGCCGCCGCAGGAGTCGATCCAGATGGCGATCCTGGTGGTGTCGCTGGTGCCGATCCTGATCGTGTACCCGTTCCTGCAACGGCACTTCGCCAAGGGCATGCTGACCGGGGCGGTGAAGGGATGACGGAAATCAGCAGGATCAGCAGGCGAACGCTCCTCGGTGGATCGCTGGCGGCCGCGGCCGTCGGCCTGAGCGGCTGCTCCACCGTCACCAGGTCGACGGACATCGCGGCGTTGAACAAGCCGGTCGCGCTCCCGACGTACAAACGCTTCGACGGCCCGAAGCCGGACCTGCCACGCAGCCACCCCTTGATGCCGGACTGCTTCTACCGCTTCCCGGAACATCCGGCGAAGGTCACCGACGGCGTACCGGCCGATGGCAGCGACCTGTCCGGGTCGGTGCCGACGTCGAACCCGATTCCGCCGACCGCGGACCGCAACCTGTACTGGCAGGAGCTGAACCGGAGAATCGGTTCGCCGCTGTCGCTGACGATCACCTCGGCCACCGGCTCCGATTTCACCAACAAGTTCGCGACCTCGGTGGCCGGAGACACGCTGGGAGATCTGTTCAACGTCGACGGCAAATTCTCCTATCTGCCACAGTTCCTCGAGGCCCGGGCCCAGGACCTGACCGAGTACCTGTCCGGCGACGCGATCCTGGAGTACCCGTTCCTGGCCAACCTGTCACCCGACTCCTGGCGCGGCTGCGTGTTCGCCGGCGGCATCCGGGCGGTCCCGATCCAGCGCGGCGTCATGTCGTCCACCCTGCTGCTGGCCCGGCAGGACCTCCTCGACCAGTTCGGCGTCGAGCTCGGCTCACCCGGCGTGGACGAGCTGAACGCGGTGGCGAAGGCGGTCACGGACCAGAAGAAGAACCGCTGGGCGTTCGCGGTCCCACCCGCGTCGGCGCTGAGCGCGATGCTGCGGCTGCCCAACGGCTGGGAGGTTCGCGACGGCCGGCTGGTGCACGGCCGCGAGCTCCCGGAGTACAAGGAGATGCTCGCGATCACGGCGAAGATGCAGGCCGACGGGCTGATCCATCCCGACGGGGTGGCGAAGAACAACCAGAAGGTCTGGTTCAGCCAGGGGTCCGCGGTGATGACGCAGGACACCTACTCGTCGATCCAGAGCTTCTACCGGCGCGCCGTGACGCCGAACTTCGCCATCGCGCTGCCGGTCGTCCGGGACAGCGCCGGGAAGATCGGCCGGTTCCTGCTGGGTTCGCCGAACAACTCGATCTCGGCGATCAGACCCAGCTCGCCGGAGCGGACCAAGATGCTGCTGCGGGTGCTGAACTGGATGGCAGCGCCGTTCGGCACCGAGGAGTACCTGTTCCGCAAGTTCGGCCTGCCCGGGCGGCACTACACCCTGAAGGGCACCGACCCGGTGCTGACCAAGGACGGCAGTAGTGAGGTCTGCCTGGGCGAGTTCCCGATCCAGTACCTCGCCGACGGTGGCTATCCGGTCTACTTCCCGGGTCATCCCGAGGCGGTCGATGTCGCGTACAACCACCTCAAGACGATCCTGCCGACCGCGATCCTGCAGCCGACGTACGGGCTCTACTCGTCGACAGACTCGACGAAGGGCAAAGTCGCCGACAAGGACTTCGATTCGCTCACCAAGGAGATCCAGCTCGGCCGCTCCAGTCTGTCGGACTGGGACAAGGCGGTGGCCAACTGGCGTAAGTCGAGCGGCGACGCGATCCGCCACGAGTACGAAGAAGCAATGGCCGCGCAGGGCCGGAAGTAGCCGGAGGCAACGACCGCCGTACGCACCGCCCGCAAGGCGATGCGTACGGCGGTTGGCTGTCAGTCGCAGCGCAGGCTGTCGAGGTTCGGTGCGTCGCCCATCGCCTGGTTGCCGGCGTCGTTGGGGTGCAGGCCGTCGCCGCCGTCGTACGCCGCTGCGAGCCGGGACGGATCCGCCGGGTCGCGCGTTGCCGCGTCGAAGTCCGCCACGCCGTCGAACTCGCCGCTCGTGCGGATGAACGTGTTCACCGCCTGCCGGATCGCTTCTTTCTCCGGCGTGTACACGAACGAGCTCCCCATCGGCGTCAACGTCCCGCCGACGATGCAGCGTCCGGAGGCGCGCACCCGGGCGATCAGCTGCCGGTATCCGGCGAGCAACTGCTCCGTCGTCGCGCCGGCGTAGATGTCGTTGATCCCTTCCAGCACCAGCACCGTCCGTACGCCGGGCTTGGTGAGCACATCCTTGTCCAGCCGAGCCAGTGCACTCGCCCCCGCACTACCCGCCTTCGCGACCCCGCCGAGCACCCGGTTCCCCGAGATGCCCTCGTTGGAGATCGCCAGCCGCGCCGGCTCCGGCAGTCGCGCGTAGCGGGCAGCGAGGATGTCCGGCCAGCGCCGGTTCGTGTCGATCGTCGTACCGACCGACGAGGTGATCGAGTCGCCCAGCGTCGCGACCGTCGCCACGTCCCGCGTCGCCTGGACGATCGCTGCGTTCAGGAAGTACCACGCCGAGGACTCGGTCTGGTACGCCGTACTCGACTCGTCGGCCGCGTGATCGCCGGATGTCGACTTGTAGCTGTGCTGCATCGCGCGGTTGTGCGCGGTGATCACGCCCGTCGTCCCGACCACGTGCAGGCTGACCGTCAGACTCGTCAGGGCCGGCACCACACCGGGCAGCGGGTCGCTGATCGCCATCGCACCCGGCGGGATCGTCACCGTAGTGCTGCCGCTGAACGTCAACCGCCGGCTCGACCCTGCTACCACGGTCGCGCCGCCGGCCTGCCGCCCGACGTACACCGAGTCAGACACCAACGGCTGATCCCCGTTCGCGTTGGAGATCCGGATGCGCAGATCCTTGCCGCCCACCGACGTCCGCAGCACGTTCCGCACCGTCACATCACTCAACGACCCGCCGGCGATGTCATCCGCCGCACCCCAGGTCGTCACGAGCCCACCTCCACGTCCTCCTTCACCGGTCGTCGCCACCTTGTCCGGTGCGGCCGCCACCAGACCCGCCGCACCCACCGCCGTCACCAGCAAACTCGCGCCCACCCGGCGCCACGCAGTAAAAGTCATGCCCATCAAGTCACCCCCGAATAGACATGCTTGCAATCGTTTGCACAGGTTCCGTCGCCGAACGGTCGGCCTGGCGAGCCGAACGGTAGATATCCCGGCAGCCGGTGGATTGGCCGGTCGGGGACAATGGGTAGTGATGACGCTGACCGAGATGTTGCCGGAGACGACCGAGCCTGACGACCTGTACGACGCGTTCGCGCGGTGGGTGGGGGAGCAGGGGATCTCGTTGTACCCGGCTCAGGAAGAGGCGTTGATCGAGGTGATGACGGGGTCGAACGTGATCCTGTCGACGCCGACCGGCTCCGGGAAGAGTCTGGTGGCGACCGGCGCGCACTTCGCGGCGCTGGCGAACGGGCAGCGGACGTTCTACACGGCGCCGATCAAGGCGCTGGTGTCGGAGAAGTTCTTCGCGTTGTGCGACGTGTTCGGCGCGGAGAAGGTCGGCATGCTGACCGGCGACGCCTCCGTCAACGCGGGGGCGCCGATCATCTGCTGTACGGCGGAGGTCCTGGCGAACATCGCCCTGCGCGAAGGGGCGGACGCGGACGTCGGCCAGGTGGTGATGGACGAGTTCCACTTCTACTCCGAGCCGGATCGCGGCTGGGCGTGGCAGGTGCCGCTGCTCGAGCTGCCGAAGGCTCAGTTCGTGCTGATGTCCGCGACCCTCGGTGACGTCGAGCGGTTCAAGATCGACCTGTCCCGACGTACCGGCCGTCCGACCGCGATCGTCGCGTCCGGCGAGCGCCCGGTCCCGCTCATCTACAAGTACGTCACCACGCCGCTGCACGAGACGCTCGCCGAGCTCCTGGTGACGCATCAGGCTCCCGTGTACGTCGTGCACTTCACGCAGGCCGCTGCCCTGGAACGCGCCCAGGCGCTGACCAGCATCAACGTCTGCACGAAGGAAGAGAAGGACAAGATCAAGGAGCTGATCGGGCACTTCCGCTTCAGCGCGGGCTTCGGCAGGACCCTGCAGCGCCTGATCATGCACGGGATCGGGGTGCACCACGCCGGCATGCTGCCGAAGTACCGGCGGCTGGTCGAGCAGTTGGCGCAGGCGGGATTGCTGAAGGTCATCTGCGGCACCGACACCCTCGGCGTCGGCATCAACGTGCCGATCCGCACCGTCCTGCTGACCGCGCTGAGCAAGTACGACGGACGCCGGCAGCGGATCCTGAAAGCACGCGAGTTCCACCAGATCGCCGGCCGCGCAGGGCGGGCCGGATACGACACGTCCGGCACGGTCGTCGTCCAGGCCCCGGACCATGTCGTGGAGAACGTCCGGTTGCTCGCGAAGGCAGGCGACGACCCGAAGAAGCAGCGCCGGGTGCAGCGCAAGAAGCCGCCAGAGGGCTTCGTCACCTGGGGTGAGGACACCTTCGACCGGCTGGTCGCGGCCGACCCCGAGCCGCTGCAGTCGCGGATGCGGGTCAGCCACGCGATGCTGCTGAACGTGATCGCCCGCGACGGTGACGCGTTCGCGAGCATGCGGCACCTGCTGCAGGACAACCACGAGGACTCCCGGGCGCAGATCCGGCTGATCCGCCGCGCGATCCAGATCTACCGGACGCTGCTCACCGCCGGTGTGGTCGAACGCCTCGACGAGCCGGACGAGAACGGCCGATCGTTGCGGCTGACCGTGGACCTGCAGAAGGACTTCAGCCTGAACCAGCCGCTGTCCACCTTCGCACTGGCCGCGCTGGACCTGCTCGACCCCGAGGACCCGCTGTACGCGCTCGACGTGGTGTCGGTGGTCGAGGCGACGCTGGAGGATCCGCGCGCGATCCTGCTGGCGCAGCTGCACCACGCCAAGGGCGAGGCCGTGCAGGGGATGAAGGCCGACGGCATCGAGTACGAGGAGCGGATGGAGCTGCTCGACGAGATCAGCTGGCCGAAACCGCTCGAAGAGTTGCTCGAGGCAACCTTGGAGATGTACCGGCAGACGCATCCGTGGATCGCGGAGGCCGGGCTGTCGCCGAAGTCCGTCGTACGGGACATGTTCGAGCGGGCGATGACCTTCGGCGAGTTCATCCAGTACTACGGTCTCGCGCGCTCGGAGGGCATCGTCCTTCGCTACCTGAGCGACGCGTACAAGGCGCTGCGGCAGACCGTGCCGCCGGACAAGGTGAACGAGGATCTCACCGACCTGATCGAGTGGCTCGGAGAAGTGGTCCGCCAGACCGACTCCAGCCTGCTCGACGAGTGGGAGGAGCTCACCAACCCGACCGAGGAGGAGGTTGTCGCGCCGGCTCCGACTGGTCCGCGCCGGATCACCTTGAACACCAGAGCCTTCCGCGTCCTCGTCCGCAACGCCATGTTCCGCAGAGTCGAGCTACTCGCCCTGCACCGCTGGGCCGAGCTCGGGCAGCTCGACAACGCAGCCGGCTGGGACGCGGGCCGCTGGGCCGAGGCCGGTACGGCGTACTACGCCGAACACGACGTCGTAGGCACCGGCCCCGCCGCCCGCGGCCCCGCGCTCTTCATGGTCGAGGAACACCCCGGCTACTGGGAAGTCCAACAGATCATCGACGACCCCGAAGGCAACCACGACTGGCGCATCACCGCGAGCGTCGACCTGAACGCCTCCGACGAAGCCGGCGAACTCGCCCTGGAAATGGTGTCTTTCAAGCCCCTGTGACGGTCGCTTCCGGAAGGCTCTCGTCCGGAATGCGGTGTAGACCAGAGACATGACTCTTCCTGATGAGGTTGTGGAGTTTGTACGTGTCGAGGTCGGCCCTCGGCACCATCTGGCGATGCGACGGCGCGGTGACGGCGGCGTTCCGCTGCTTCTTCTGCACGGATTCCCGTGCACGAGTCGCATCTGGTCGCACAACCTCGTGCCGCTGGCGGAGGCAGGCTTCGATGTCGTTGCGCCGGATTTGCGCGGGTACGGCGACTCCGACTTCGCGCCGGACGACTACTACGACTTCAACGCGTTCAACACCGACCTGACGGGTCTGTTCGACAAGCTCGGTTGGGAGCGTGCAGTCGTCACCGGACATGATCTGGGCGCGTCGATCGCCATCGATCTGGCCAACCGCCACCCGGACCGAGTGGGCCGCCTGGTGATCCTGGACGACTCCACGCCTGCTCTGGACGACGCGTTCGCGGCGGCCGGCATTCCAGCGGCCAACGCCAGCTCCGCGGTCTACGACTACGTTCGCCGTCAGGGCCGTGATGCCGATGCCTTGGTCGCGGAGCTGGACACGCCCGAGCGGCGGCGGCGATACGTCGCCGAGTTCTACGGGCACCGCCTGTGGTGTCCTCCCGACGCCTTCGACGAGCAGGACCTGGCTTTTCTGACCGAGCCGTACGGCGAGGCCGGCCGCCTCCGCGCGTCCTTCGCCGACTACGAGGTCGTCATGGGCACCCGGCCGCTGTCGGCCCCGGAGATGCTCGACCGTCCGGTCCAGCAGCCCGTCCTCATCCTCGTCGGCGCGGACCAGGTGACAAAGGACGACCACGTCGAGCAGCGGTGCGCGATTGCCTATCCCGAGGCGGTCGGCCCGTTCTGGGTCAAGGGAGCCGGCCACTTCCTGCCCTGGGAGCGACCCGAGCTGGTCAACCGCGCCATCCGCTCGTTCTGCGGCGATCTCCTGGTCAGCTGAACTCCCTAGCTCGGCCAGTTCACGTCGACCTCGGTTTCGGCGTCGTAGTTCACGCCCGGTACGTCGAAGCCGTACAGGCGGCGTACTTCGGTGAGGAACCAGGCGGCGTCGGCGACCTCGGCGATGTTGGCCTGGGTCACTGACTCCCACTGGGCGCGGACGGCGGACTGTACGTCGTCGTTGAGTTCCCAGCGGTCGAGGCGGATGCGGCCCTCGTCGTCCAGGTCGAACGGGGACGCGCCGGTGAGCTGGTCCCACAGGGCGATCGACTGCTCCACCGGTGTCTGCAGGCCGGTCACCTTGTGGAGGAGGCTGACGTACAGGCCGATGCCCGGGATCGCGGACGATGCCTGCGTGACCGCGGCGCCGTTGACCGACGTCATCGCGGTCAACCCGTCCGCGGCCAGCTTCAGCGCGGTCTGCTCCAGGTCCGCCTTGGCCGCACCGATCGAGCCCTGGCGGTAGAGCGGACCGGTCAGCTCGGAGCCGATGTAGGTCAGGGCGACGGTGTTGAAGCCGGGCTTGAGCAGATCGCGGTCCTGGAGCGCGGTGATCCACCGGGTCCAGTCCTCGCCGCCCATCACCTTCACGGTCTGCGCGATCTCGTCGTCGGTCGCGACCTCGATCCCGACCTCCTGCAGCACCGGCGCACCGTCGTCGAACGCGAGGCTCTTCGTGGTGTGCTCGGCGCCGATCGCCTTCAGCACCGACTGGTACGTCTCGCCGGTGCGCGGGTCGGTCCGCCGCGGCGCGGCGACACTGTAGACGAGGTGGTCGATCCCGCCGAGCTGCTCGGCGACCAGGTCGAGTACTTCGTCCTTCGTGGTGTCCGCGAACGCGTCCGCGTTCACGAAGGTCCACGAGCGACCGAGCTCGGCGGCGAGCGCGGCGGTCTCCGCGGTGCGGTACCAGCCGGCGGTCGCCGTACGTCGTGCCGTCGGAGCCTTCTCGAAGCAGATGCCGATGCCGTCGATGCCGTACCGCGCGAGCCCGGCGATCGTGGTCGCGAGCCCGTAGCCCGAACTCGACCCGATCACGAGCGCCGTACGGCGTTCCGGCGTACGACGCTCGACCTCCGCCGCCATCTCCCGCACCACCCGCGCACACCCCGCCGGATGCGAATCGAGAAACAGAAATCCCCGCCCAACCGGCTTCACCACACGCTCAGTCATGAGGGAGACCCTATTAGCTCCAGTACATCTCCGCATCGTCCGGCTCGACGACGACGTCGGCGCCGAGGCGGCGGAGGTTGCCGGCGAAGTCGGTGTAGCCGCGGTGCACGTGGTGGGCGGCCGACACGAGCGTCTCGCCCTCGGCGGCGAGACCGGCCAGCACCAGCGCCGCGCCGGCGCGGATGTCGGAGGCCACCACCGGAGCACCGGACAGCCGCGGTACGCCGCGAACCACCGCGTGATGCCCGTCGGTCTGGATCTGCGCACCGAGCCGGGTCAGCTCCTGCGCGAACGTGAACCGGCCCTCGAACAGGTTCTCGGTGACCATCGCCGCGCCGTCGCTGATCGCGTTCAGCGCGATCACGAACGCCTGCAGGTCGGTGGCGAACCCGGGGTAGGGGAGCGTGACCACGTCCACGGGCTTCGGCCGGTCGTGCATCCGGACCCGGAAACCGGGGTTCAGCACCGTGATCTCCGCGCCGGCCTTGTGGAGCTTGTCGAGCGGCAGCTCGAGGTGCTCCGCGTGCCCGTTGGTGACTGTCACGTCACCCTTGGTGATGGCCGCCGCGAACGCCCAGCTGCCGGACACGATCCGGTCCGGGACCACGACGTGGTCGACGGGCTTGAGCAGCCCGCTCACCCCGGTGATCTCGATCCGCGGCGAGCCGGCGCCGTCGATCTGCGCGCCCATCTCGACCAGCATCGCCGCGATGTCCTGGATCTCCGGCTCGCGGGCGGCGTTCTCGATGATCGTCGTACCGCGCGCGAGCACGGCCGCCATCATGATCGTCTCGGTGGCGCCGACGCTCGGGAAGTCCAGCCAGACCTCGGCGCCGTGCAGCCCCTGCGGAGCCTCGGCGATCACGAAACCGTGCTCGATGTGCACCTTGGCGCCCATCGACTCCAGGCCCGCGACGTGCATGTTCAGGCCGCGGGAACCGATGTTGTCGCCGCCCGGCAGCGCGACCTCCGCCTGGCCGCAGCGGGCCAGCAGCGGACCGAGCACCGAGATCGACGCGCGCAGCTTGCGGACCAGGTCGTAGTCACACTGGTGCCCGATCGTGCCCGGGACGGCGATCGTCGCGAGCCGCTGCTCCGCGTCAACCTTCACCTCGCAACCGAGAGTGTCCAGCAGTTGCGCCATGAACGTGACGTCGAGAATGCCCGGCACCTGCCGCAGCGTCGTCGTACCCTCTGCCAGCAGCGCTGCCGCCATCAGCTTGAGCACACTGTTCTTCGCTCCGGCCACCTCGACAGTGCCGTCGAGCCGTGCCTCACCCGCGATCCGAAACCGTTCCACCGGTCGACTGTAGCGTTTGACCCGCCGAGGCTTTGCGTAGAGTCCTGGCATGGCTGTGAACTTGACGCGGATCTACACCCGCACCGGAGACGCCGGCGAGACCCGCCTCGGCGACAACTCCGTCACCTCGAAGACGGATCCGCGGCTGGCGGCGTACGGCGAGGTCGACGAGGCGAACTCCGCGATCGGCGTGGCCATCGCGGCCGGGCACCTGAACACTGCGCTCGTGGTCCTGCTGACCCACGTCCAGAACGACCTGTTCGACGTCGGCGCGGACCTGTGCAACCCGATCACGCCCGACCCGGAATACCCGCCGCTGCGCATCACCCAGGACTACATCGACCGCCTCGAGGGCTGGTGCGACGACTACAACAGTCGTTTGACCAAGCTCCGGTCGTTCATCCTGCCCGGCGGCACCGAGGGCGCGGCGTACCTGAACGTCGCCCGCACGGTTGTCCGCCGCGCCGAGAGGGCCGGCTGGGCCGCCGTCGAGGCGCACGGGCCGTCCGTCAACCTGCTTGCGCTCACCTATCTGAACCGGCTGTCCGACCTGCTCTTCATCCTCGGCCGCGTCGCGAACCTGTCCTCCGGAGGCGACGTCCTCTGGGTCCCGGGCGGAGAACGGGGTTAGCTGATCTCCCAGCTGAAGGGCATCCGCAGTACGCCGGCCGGCGGCAACCCCAGCGCGCTGTAGAGACCGGTGGTCAGGCCGTCGAGCGTCAACGGCGCCGCACCGACAGCCAGATCATCGGTCGTCGTGGGCGCCTTCAGCTGACTGAGCAGGTTGCGGTGCGGTACGGAGGTCACGGCGATCTCGTCGCGGTCCAGACCGGCCCGGTTGCACGCAAGCGTCAGTGCGTGCTGGAAGCCGCCGAGCTCGTCGATCAGCTTGTGGCTGTGCGCGTCGGCGCCGGTCCAGACCCGTCCGCGGGCCAGCGACTCCAGTTGGTCCTCGGGCAGGCCGCGATCCTGTGCGGCCTTGGCGACGAAGTCCTTGTAGATGCGGTCGAGTGTCTCCTCCAACCGCGCCCACTGCTCGTCGGTGAACTCCTCCTGCGCCGAGTACATCTGTGCGTTCGCGCCCTCCGACACGGCCTCGCGTGAGATGCCGATCCGCCCGAGCGCATCGCGTATGACGCCCTTGCCGGTGAGGACCCCGATCGACCCGGTGATCGTGCCGGGCTGCGCCACGATCACGTCGGCCGGCATCGCCACGAAGTACCCACCAGATGCGGCCACACCACCCATCGACGCGATCACGGGCCGTCCGGTCGAGCGCAGCCGCAGTACTTCGTTGCGGATCGCGTCCGAGGCGACGTACGAACCACCTGGGCTGTCGACGCGCAGCACTACCGCCTTCACGCGTTCGTTGTCCGCTACAGCACGCAGTGCGGCTCCGACGGTGTCGGAGCCAGAGCCAGGACCCCCCATTGGGCTGTTGGAGTTGCGGCCGACCGAGATGCCACCTGTCACACGGACAACCGCCAGCAGCGGCTTCTGCGGCCACGGGAGGTTCTTGCGTACCTCGTGGAGCGTCCGCGGACCACGCCGGATGTACCGCTCGGCCAGCAGCCTGTCGTCGTACCGCAGCTCCTTCTCGAGCTCGTCGTACACGTCCGACCGGTAGCCGAGTCGATCGACCAGTCCGGCGTCCAGACCGACCTGTGCGGGCAGCGGCGCACCGTCGACGAGCTCTCGGACCCGTGCACTGTCCAGACGCCGTCGTACGGCGATGCCCTCGACGATCTGTTCGTACGCCGACTCCGCCAGCCGCGACGCCATCTCGCGAGCGGGCGCGGTCATCTCCCGTTCGGTGAACGTGTCGGCAGCGGTCTTGTACTCACGCCGCTTGCCGAACTGGGGGATCACACCGGCCTTGTCGAGCGCCCCGCGGACGAAGACCGCCTGCACGGACACACCGGTGATCGCCAGGTCGCCGGACGGCTGGAGCCAGATCTCGTCGAACGCCGTCGCCAGGTAGTACGGCACCGTGCCCTGTCCGGTCTCGCCGAACGACTCGGTCCACGCTACGGCCGCCTTGCCCGACGTACGGAAGTCCGCCACCGCCTCACGCAGCTCCTGCACCTGCGCGAGTGAGAGCCGGCTGCCGCCGATGTGGGCCACTACGCCGACCACACCGTCGTCCCGCGCCCCCTTCCGCAGCGCGCCTACCAACTCGCGCAGAGTCGGCAGGTGGCGCGCACGGAACGCCGCCACCGGTGAAGCGGGCGGCGTCTCGAGTACGCCGCGGGTCAGGTCCAGCTCGAGCAGAGTCCCCATACTCCGACCCTAGACCCACACAAAAGGCCGATCAGCTCGACCAGTTCGCTCAAGGAGTTTCGAGCAGGCCGCGGGCGGCGGCTTCGTCCTTCGGCCAGACGTAGACCGTCCAGCCGTCGGTGGTGCGGGCCGCGGTGGCCTTGATGCCGAAGTCCCGCAGGCGGCTGACCAGGACGCGGGCCTCGTTGTAGTTCGGCACGGTGCGGATGTCGATGAGCAGGCCGAAGGCGTCCCGGTCGGCCGGGCGGTGGTCCACCCGGCGTACGAGCGACCCGCCCTTCGCCTTCGAGAAGGCCCAGCGGCACAGCAGCACCATCACGCCGGCCAGGGCGATGGCCACCACCGGGAACAGGAAGTAATCCTCGGCGAACACGGACACCATTGTCTCGCGAAACAAAAGATCCTGACCCCTTGGCAACCTTCCGTGTCTCCAGGGAGTCTTTACCAACACAGACGCTGCCATACAAATTTTCTGGGCCGGCCGATCAACTCGGGGGCCGCCGGAAGAGCGGGAGGGCACGGACATGCTCGCACCGACCCACAGCAAGCCCAACAGGGCCTCTGACAACGTCGTACACCTGACCGGCATCCTGGACGTGCGCTCCGTCGGCGACGTCCGTCAAACTCTCAACGACCTGATCGACGCCTCCGACGGCGACGTGATCGTGGACCTGGAAGAGGTCGATGCGGTCGACGCGACCGGTCTCGGCCTGCTGGTCGCGACCCACCGCCGCACCCAGTTGCTCGGCCGCCAACTCGTGCTCTGGCACCCGATGCCGTCGGTCGTCCGCATCCTCGCGGTCACCCGTCTGCACCGCGTGCTGAACGTGGAGCGGACCCCGCTCCCGATCAGCGCCTGACTGTGATCTAAGCCCCTGGTGACGCCAGTCACGAGAGGCAGACTCACAAGGGCACAGAGTCCTACTCTCGGGTACATGGCGACCGACAAGGATCGACCCTGGGTGATGCGGACGTACGCGGGCCACTCGTCCGCGGCGGAGTCCAACGCGCTGTTCCGCCGGAACCTCGCGAAGGGCCAGACCGGGCTGTCCGTTGCGTTCGACCTGCCGACCCAGACCGGGTACGACGCGGACCACCCGCTCGCGAAGGGTGAGGTCGGAAAGGTCGGCGTACCGGTCGCGCACCTGGGCGACGTACGGGCGTTGTTCGACCAGATCCCGCTCGCGCAGATGAACACGTCGATGACGATCAACGCGACCGCGATGTGGCTGCTCGCGCTCTACCAGGTCGCCGCGCAGGAGCAGGGCGCGCTGCCGGACGAGCTGACCGGGACCACGCAGAACGACATCGTCAAGGAGTACCTGTCGCGCGGGACGTACGCGTTCCCGCCGGACGCGTCGCTGCGGCTGACGACCGACCTGATCGCGTACACGGTCGCCACGATGCCGAAGTGGAATCCGATCAACATCTGCAGCTACCACCTGCAGGAGGCCGGCGCGACGCCCGTCCAGGAGTTGGCGTTCGCGCTGTCGACGGCGATCGCCGTACTCGACCGGGTACGGGACGGCGGGCAGGTGCCGCCGGAGCGGTTCGGGGACGTCGTGCAGCGGATCTCGTTCTTCGTGAACGCCGGCGTGCGGTTCATCGAGGAGACGTGCAAGATGCGTGCCTTCGTCCGGCTCTGGGACGAGCTGACGCTGCAGCGGTACGGCGTGACGGACGCGAAGGCCAGGCGGTTGCGGTACGGCGTACAGGTGAACTCGCTCGGCTTGACGGAGGCGCAGCCGGAGAACAACGTGCAGCGGATCGTCCTCGAGATGCTCGGGGTGACGCTGTCGAAGAACGCGCGCGCGCGGGCGGTCCAGCTGCCGGCCTGGAACGAGGCGCTCGGGTTGCCGCGACCGTGGGACCAGCAGTGGTCGTTACGGATGCAGCAGGTGCTGGCGTACGAGTCCGACCTGCTCGAGTACGACGACATCTTCGACGGGTCGCACGTGATCGAGGCGAAGGTCGACGAGCTGGTCGCCGGGGCGCAGGAGGAGATCGACCGCGTGCAGGCGATGGGCGGCGCGGTCGCCGCCGTCGAGAGCGGGTACCTGAAGCAGGCGCTCGTCGGATCGCATGCCGAGCGGCGGCAGCGGATCGAGTCCGGCGAACAGATCGTCGTCGGCGTGAACAAGTTCGAGAACACCGAGCCGTCGCCGCTGACCGCCGACCTCGACACCGCGATCCAGACTGTCGACCCGGCGGCCGAATCGGCTGCGCTGGAGTCACTGCGGAAGTGGCGCGGCCTTCGCGACGCGTCGGCGGTGGAGGCGGCGCTCGGGAGGCTGCGCGCCGCCGCGAAGACCACCGACAACCTGATGCCCGTGACGCTCGAGTGCGCTCGCGCCGGCGTGACGACCGGCGAATGGGCCGGCGTACTGCGGGAGATGTACGGCGAGTACCGCGCACCGACCGGTGTCGCCGGATCCGTCGGGGTTTCCGGTAGTGGCGCCGAGATCGCCGCGGTCCGTGAGAAGGTCGCCGCCACGTCGTCCGAGCTCGGCGGCCGCCTCCGCCTCCTGGTCGGCAAGCCCGGTCTGGACGGCCACTCGAACGGCGCCGAGCAGGTCGCGGTCCGCGCCCGCGACGTCGGCTTCGAGGTCATCTACCAAGGCATCCGCCTGACTCCCGAGCAGATCGTCGCCGCGGCCGTCGCCGAGGACGTCCACTGCGTCGGTCTCTCGATCCTGTCCGGCTCGCACATGGAACTGGTCCCGCAGGTGGTCGAAGGCCTCCGCGAGGCAGGTCTCGAGGACGTCCCCGTCGTCGTCGGCGGCATCGTCCCCGAAGCCGACGCCAACTCCCTGCGGTCCGCCGGCGTGGCCGCCGTCTACACCCCCAAGGACTACGACCTCACCGGCATGATGTCCGACGTCGTCGACGTCATCCGCCACGCGAACAAGTTGTAGGCCGTGGTAGAAGGAAGGCATGACCGCTAATACTCGGCAGCTGTCCAACGGAACTGAGATCCCGGTGCTCGGGCTGGGGGTCTGGCAGGTGGATGACGGGGCGGAGTGCGAGCGCGCCGTCACCTGGGCGCTCGAGGCCGGTTACCGGCTGATCGACACCGCGCAGGCCTACCGGAACGAGGCCAGCGTCGGGAAGGCGATCAGGGAGAGCGGGATCCCGCGTGAAGAGATCTTCCTGACGACCAAGTTCTACCCGGGCGGCAAGGACGCGCGGGTCGAGGCGGAGAAGAGCCTCGAGCGGCTCGGGACCGACTACCTCGACCTCTACCTGATCCACTGGCCGCAGGGCGGGCCGACCTGGGCGTGGCCGGCGATGGAAGCGGCCGTCGACGCGGGCCTCACCAAAGGCATCGGCATCTCCAACTTCAGCTCCACCGAGCTGCAGGAACTGAACAAGATCGCCCGCATCCAGCCGGCCGCGAACCAGATCCAGTTCAGCCCGTTCGAGTACCGCAAGGGCCTCGTCGAGGCCTGCGAGGAGGCGAACGTCGTCGCGCAGGCGTACAGCCCGCTCGGCACCGGCCGCCACCTCGGCGACCCGGTCATCGCCCGGATCGCCGAGGCCACCGGCCACACGCCGGCGCAGGTCCTGATCCGCTGGGCGATCCAGAAGGGCCTCTCGGTGATCCCGAAGTCCATCCACCAGGACCGCATCGTCGAGAACTTCAACGTCTTCGACTTCGAGCTGGACGACGCGGCGATCGCCGACCTCGACGCCCTCGACACCACGAACCTGACCGCGGACGCCCTGTCCCAGAGTGGCAAGTGGTGGTCCTGACCCCGCGACTCAGACCAGCAAGCTCGTACTCTTCGCCATCTTCTCCCTGAAGGCCCGCCACTTCGTCTCCGGCAGTTCGGGCGGGCCGGGGAGAAGTTTGCGGACGACCGTGGCGCCGGGAGCCCAGGCGGCGTCGGGCAGGGTCCCCATCACGTCGGCGTACACCGACCGGAGGACCTCGGCCTGCGCGGCCCAGGAGAACCGGTGCTGCAGTTCGGGGTCGTCGGCGATGCGCTGGGCGATGCGGTCGCGGTCGGCGAGCACCGTCCGGACTGCCAGCACGAGGCCTTCCACGTCGCCCGCGGGGTAGACCGCGCCGAGGTCGAGCTCCTTCACCAGGTCGGCCTGCGCCGGGGTGTCGCTGGTGATGATGGACAGCCCCGCACCGATGTACTCGCAGAACTTGTTCGTCACCGCGATGTCGTGGTTCGGCGCGTGCAGCAGCGGACTGAGGCCGATGGTGGCCGAGCGCAGGTACAGCGGCACGACCTCGGCAGCGACGAACGGCGCCAGGTGCACGCGGTCCGCCACGCCCAGTTCGGCGGCACGGGCCTCCAACTCCGCGGTGACGGAGTTGGCCCGCGCGACGATCGCGAGGTGTACGCCGGGCAGCTTCGTCAGCGCCTCGACCGCCGTCCCGACGCCGCGGGCACGGTTGACGCCGCCGCCGTACACCAGCAGCGGCACGTCCTCGGGCAACCGCAGCTGCTCGCGCAGACCCTTGAAGTCGGCGTCCTCGGCGTCCTCGGGCGGCTCGACCGGCGCGTTGAGGACGACGTCGGGTAGCTCGGCCAGCTTGTGGTCGCGCTTGAGCCAATGGGCCAGCGGCTCGGACACCGTGATCACGCGGTCCGCGTCGCGGATGAACTCGCGCTCGAGATCGCTGTACGCCGCGACTCGCCGCGGAGCCACCACCGGCACACCCGGGATGTACTCGTGGGCGTCGTAGATGATCTTGATCGTCCGCCCGTCCAGTGCCGCCCGGTGCGCCGCGCGCGCCGCGATGCCGAGCATGAACACGTCGTGCACGTGGATGACCTCGATCAGGAGGCGGTCCAGCAGCGGGCCCAGCGTCAGCTCCTGGTCGACCAGCTCGGGCATCACCCGCCGCCAGCGCCCCGCCGGCAAGTAGCGGTAGAGCCTCAGCAGCCGCTCGCGCCGCTTGCCGATGCCCAGGTCGGTGATGTCGGCCTGCGGCTTGGTACGCCGGAACGAGTAGGCGCGGGCCTGGAGGATCGCGCGGTGCAGTCGCAACGTCCGCCAGCGCACCGCCCGCTGCAGCCGGTCGCGGACGGACCGCTGGGCGCGCACCGCCGAGCCGGGCTCGCCGCCGGCGCGCTCGTGGTCACGGCGGTCGCGGCCGCGGTCGCCGCGTAGCTCGCGACTCGCGTACTGCCAGCGGCCGTAGGCCAGCATGTACTCGGCCTCGGTCCTGAACCACGGCCTCAGGTTGGTCTTGAGGTTGGCCAGCCGCTTGCGCCACCCGGTCAACAGCACCTTCGACGGGATGACCGGGCACAGCACCTGCACCTTGCCGAAGTAGCGGACGCCCCTGAACCGGCGTCCGGGAAGGCCGATGCAGGTGACGTCGAGGTCCCAGTTGGCCACCGTCTGCGCGTACTTGAGCACGCGGGCGTCGACGACGATGTCGTTGCCGGCCATCATCACGACCTTGGGCCGGATCCAGGACGGTTTCCAGTCGACCGACACCGGACTTGATCGGCTCGACTGCTCGACGAACGTGGCCAGCGCGTTGGCCGACCAGCTGCCGTCGTGCACCGTCGCGACGAAGTCCGGTCCGCGGGCGGCGACCTCGCGGCCCCGCTCCGGGTGCGCGATCAGGTCGAGCACGACCTGCTCGACGGTCTCGGGGGTCGCGTCGACGATGGGCAGGTCGAGCCCGGTGTCCGCGGCCACGCGATCCCGGACGTGCTGAGCGATGTGCCCCACCACGATCCGGCCGGCCGCCATGGCCTCGCACGCGGCGACGCCGTAGCTGCCGATGCGGAACTGGTCGAGGACGATGTCGGCGTCGCGGTAGACGGCCGGCATGTCCGCCGGGTCGACACCCTCGACGCGGCGATAGGTGATCAGGCCCCGCTGCGCCAGGTTCTCCATGATCGGGTCGACGAGCTCGGAACCCTTCATGGCCGACTTGCTCGGCGCGTGCGCCACCACCGGCACCTTGCGCCCGAGCACCGGGGCGTCACTGCGCCAGGCATCGACATCGACGACCACCGGGCACCAGACCGCGTTGGGCACGTAGTCGAGGAGATCGGGGGTGGAGACGTACACGCGGCCCGGGTACGACGTGAACAGCTCGACGGCACGGGTCGAATTGCGTTCGAGCAGCTCGACGGTCTCGTCGTCGAGGTCGGGGAACGGCGACCAGGGCTCGGTCTCCGCGTGCCGGCTGGGGATCCGGACGTCAGAGCCGTGGGCGATGAGCCCCACCTGCAGACCCTTGGTGAGCAGATGCGGGATCTCGAAGGACCCGTCCGGTCCGTGCAAGGGACCGAAGATCGGCCGGGCCGCCTCGAGCAGTACATGCGTGTAGTTGCCCACGACATGGTTGTAGAAGTTCAGCCGCCACCGAGGATTGCGCCGATACGTGCGGGCGGGCACGCCGTAGTCGACCTGGTAGTCGAGCACGCCCTTGAAGAAGGCGAACGAGGTCGCCTTCGTGCCGGGCACCCGCTCCTCGATCGCGCGCGCCCACCGAGTGCCCTGCCCCGCGAAGTTGGCCGGACCAACGAGCAGCCGGACGGAGGCGTCGAGCCGTGCCGGCATACCGTCGCGCGGGTCCGAGTTCCGATCCACAGTTGTTCTTCCCCCACGGTTTGACATTTAAGGACTAGACCGGTATCAGGTCAGACTTGCCCCTTGGTTTTGTGTCTTGAGTCCCCCCGGACTCAACCTATAGATGCAGCGAGACTCTCGATTGGTTGCCAAGAATCGTCATTTGTTATCGAAGAAGGCCGCTGTAGCGGAGCAACTTGGGCGTCCAGAGACCGAGGGCAGCGACGGCGGCGACCAGAAGTACGGCGCTCACGAACGTGGTGATGCCGACGCCGTAGTGCTCGGCGAAGGCACCCAGAGCCAGGGATGCCAGGGGCATGATGCCGATCGCCAGCTCCTGGACGCCCAGGGCGCGGCCGTGCAGGGACTCGTCGGTGGTCATCAGGAGCAGCGTCGTCTGCAGTACGCCGAACGCCGCGCTCATCACCCCGATCGCGGTCATCAGCACGAACGACACCATCGTGTCGTGGGACAGCGCGAACAGCGACCACAGCGTGCCCCAGATCGCCGTACCCACCACGAACATGCCGCCCTTGAACCGGAAGTCGCCCAGCCAGGCGATCACCAGCGAACCGGTCAGCCCGCCGACGCCGGCGCAGGTCAGGAGCCAGCCCAGTCCGGCTGCGTCGAGCCCGAGCGACTCCTGCGCGAACACCGGCATGAAGGACTGCGCGATCGGCCACAGCAAGGTGTTCGCTGCCAGCGTGATCAGGAGGACGGTCGAGGCCAGCCGGTTCCGGGCGAGGTCGCGGAGGCCGCTGGTGACCATCCGGAGCGCCGATCCGGTGTGCCCGCCGACCACCCGGCCGTACTCGCGCAGCGGCAGCAACGCGGCCAAGGAAATGGCATACCAAAAGGTCGAGACCCACAATGCGGCCGGCGCGCCCAGGCCGGTGATCATCAATCCGCCGATCGCAGGCCCGATCACCTGCGTCATGTTCAGCGCCATCGAGTTCAGCGCGTTGGCGTTGCTGAGGTTCTCCCGGCCGACCAGGTCCATCACGAGCGATGCGCGGGCCGGCTGTGACGGCGACTGCGCGAGTCCGATCGCCAGGCCGCCGACCACGAGCACCCAGTACGGCGCCTTACCGAGCGAGGCCAGCGTGGCAACGGCACTGACCGCCACCAGCGCCCACGAGGCCGCGACGATCAGCAGCCGCACCCGGTTGTGCCGGTCCGCGAACGCCCCGGCGAACGGCCCGAGCAGCAACGGCGCCAACCGCACCGCCGTGTAGACGGCGACCAGGAAGTCCGAATGCGTGGTCTCCCAGGCGAGCCACCCGAGCACGAGCGTCTGCGTCCAGACGCCGCCGAAGAAGAACAGGTTCGAGAACCAGAACAGCCGGAACGCGCGGTTGTCCCTCAGGGAGCCCAGTGTGCGTCCGACGGCAGTGCCGGTGCTCACACCTGGAGTTCGCCGTCGCGCACGACGACCTGCCCGCCGGCAATCACGTACTCGCGACGCGGTGCGCGGACCAGCACGTCCGGCGCGTTCTCGGCGTCGAGCAGCACGATGTCCGCGCGAGCGCCCACGGTGAGGCCGTGGTTCTCGCGGTGTACGAAGGAGGCGCCGTACGTCGTCGCGAGCTCGACCGCGTACGTCAGGTCCTCGTCGGTACGGAGCCCGTGCAGCCGCGCGAACCCGCGGGCGATCTGCAGCAGATCACCATCGCCGTACGGCGACCAGAGGTCACGGATGCCGTCGGTGCCGAGGCCGATCGGGACGCCCGCCGCGCGCATCTCGCGGAACGGTAGCGGTGCCGAGGTGGCCGGGGCGACCGTGGTCCAGGAGATCCCGGCCGCGCCGAGCTGGTCTACCATTTCGCTCCGCCGCGCCGGGGCCAGCTCACCGAGGGCGAACCCGTGCGACACGTTCACCTTGCCCTGCAGACCGGCCTGCACGGTGCGCTCGGCGATCAGCTCGTACTGGAACGCGCCGAGGTCACCGTGGTCGTGCAGGTGTATGTCGATCCCGACCCCGCGCCGGACCGCGATCTCGAACAGCGCGTCCAGTTGGCCGACCGGGTCGCGGTCGATCGTCGCCGGGTCGAGCCCGCCGATGCTCGTCGCTCCTTCGGCCGCGGCCTTGTCGAGCAGATCGAGTACGCCGGGCCGCCGGAGTACGCCGTCCTGCGGGAACGCGACGATCTCCACCTCGACGGCGCCGTCCAGCGCGGCCGCGGCCTCGCGGACGTTGGCGATGCCACGCAGTTCGACGCCGAGGTCGACGTCGACGTGCGTGCGCGTCGCCGTCGTACCGTGCCGGAGGAACTCACGCAGCACGGCCTTCGCGCCGCCGACGCTCGGAATGCCGTACTTGTCCCGCTCGGCGCGCTCGTGCGCGATCCGGCCTTGAGTGGTCGGCTCACCGCCGTACGACACCCACGGCCGGCCCCACCAGCTCTTGTCGACGTGCGCGTGCGCATTGACGAAGCCCGGCAGCGCCAGCAGCCCGCGTCCGTCGATCCGCTGGTCTGTCTCCGCACTGCCCTCGGTGCTGCTCCCGGTGCTGGTCTCGGTGCTGCTCCCGGCGGGGGAGAGGTCCGCGATCACGCCGTCGACGATTGTCACGTCGACCGCGTCGCCGCCCCACGGGTGCACGTCAGCAAGCAGCAAAGAGGTCATGCCGAGAATGGTATACCAAACTGCGCGGTGCCTTCACTCCATGCCGCGGCTGCTCCGGAACAAGACGTGCGACTGGGCCAAGTGCTCGGCGGCAAGGCGTTCGGCGGCCGCGACGTCCCGGTTGGCGATCGCGGTGAACAGCTCCAGATGCTGGCCGGCGACCGCGATCAGGTCGTCGTGCTGGGTCAGCAGCCAACGCATCCGGCTGCGCAACGGGCGCTCGATCTCGACCAGCAGTTCGTTGGACGCCAGCTCGGTCACGAGCTCGTGGAAGTCGGCCGCCTTCCGCCGCGCGACGACGGCGTCCTTCGCCCGTGCCGCGGCCAGTTGCTCGTCCAGAACCGCCCGTAGCCGGTCGAGTCCTTCCCTGGTACGCCGTTCCGCCGCGAGCCGGAACGTCAGCGGCTCGAACGCCTCCCGGACCTCGGTCAGATCGGCGATGTCGGAGTCGGTGAACGTCCGCACGACCGCCCACGAGCGCGGCCGCAACGTCACCAGGCCCTCGCTGACCAGCGCCTTCAGCGCCTCCCGCACCGGCACCCGGCTGACATCCAGTGCGGCGGCCAGTTCCCGCTCGACGAGTCGCTGTCCAGGCCGCCGTACGCCGTCGAGGATCTCGCCCCGTAGCTGTCGCGTGACCCGCTCGGTCTCGGACTCCCGACTGTCGCTCATCGACCCTCTCCAGCTTTTGGTATGCCATTCACGGCCATTCACAGCATGGCGTACCGGCGGCTGCCGGGCGAATCAGCTCGCGGACTTCTCCTTGATCAGGTCCTCGACGGCCTTCGGGATCGTGGTCTCGAAGTCGAGCAGCTTGGCCCACGTGAGCGTGATCGTGATGAGCACCATCTCGTCGTACAGGGCCTTCACGCCTTCGACCCAGCCCGGGTACTGCTCGTCGGTCATGACCTTGTGGCCGGCGACGAGGTAGCCCTCGGGGACGCCCGGGACGGTGGTGAGCTCGGCGGTGCCGCGGAGCAGCAGCACCTTGGGCGGGAACGCGCCGGTGTCGATCGTGAGCGCGACCTTGGGGTTCTTGCGGAGCGCGGCGACCTTCGCGGACTTCGGCACGGTGGCGATCACGATCTGCTCGCCCTCGACCCAGAACCCGATCGGGATACACCGCGGGTCGCCGTCCAGGCCGTCGTAGGCGAAGCGGGCCGGCTCGGAGCCGTTCAGGAGCTGCTGCGCGTACGGCTTGGCGAGGATCTCGGCGATCTGCTGCTGGTTCATCTCGGTTTCCAATCTGAGGAGGCTGGTTCTCATCAGGGGGACGGAGCTGCCGCGGGGTTCTCGACATCGATAGGTTGGCGAATCGTGGAAAGTTTTGACTTCGGTCGCGGAACGGTCCGGCTCGCCGACGACGGGGCGGTCGCGCAGGTGCTGCACCCGGACGGGCGGTGCGTGCTGCTCGACTCGGGCGCCGATGATGCAGTGCACGACAGCCTGCATGCCTGGGGCAAGGGCTTCGTGATCACCGACCGCGGTGCGTACCGGTTCGATGCCCCGGGGTTCACCCGGTGGCGGAGCAGCGGCATCGACCTGATGTACCGGGTCGGCGACCTCGAGCTCCGCGTCGGGCGCCGCTTCGGGGAGCAGTGGACCGAGACGTACGAGCTGCGCAACACGAGCGAAGCCACCATCGAGATCGGGTCCCTCGCGATCAGTACGCCGTACCGCGATGTCTACACGTCGAGCCGGGAGAGTCTCACCGGCGCGGTGCATGCGCACGTCTGGACCGGTGGCGCGGACGCATGGGTCTGGGCGGTCCCGATGGACGGCAGTGGACCCGGACTCGGGCTGCAGCTCAAGGAGGGCGAGCTCTGGGCGTACTCGGTCGAGTCCCGCGAGCCCGGCACGAGCAGCAACATCCGCGGCCACATCTACCTCCACGTCACCGACCACGCACGGGTACCCGGCGCGATGGGCGGCCAGCCGGCGATCACGCTCGCACCGGGAGCGTCGTACCGCTGGACCTGGCAGCTGGCCTGGTACGACGACCTGCCCGCCTTCCACGCGGACCGCGCACCGCTCATCGACGCAGACCGCCTCGCCGCCGAGGTCAACGAGACGATCGAGCTCGACGACGGGCGCGAGATCACCAGCGCCGAGCCCGGCCTCAGGTACGTCGAAGCGCCCGACGGCAGGTCCCGGATCGCGGTCCTTTTCCACGAGCCGCTGCGAACGATCGCCGAGCGCCGCGTCCGCTTCGTCCTCGACCGTCAGCGACGACCGGAGCTTCCCGACAGCCGCAAGTACGCGTTTGTGCCGTACGACAACGAGAGCGGGCTCACCGTCCTGTCCAGCGCCTGGCGCGACTGGTCCGACGCCCGCGAACGCGTCGGCATGGCCCTTCTCCTGCAGGAGGTCCGCGACCGCGGCTGGGGCGACCGCGCCGAGCTGGACGAGGCACTGGCCGGCTACGAGCAGTTCGTCCGCGAGCATCTGCTCGACGAGCAAGGCACGATCCAGGACGACAGCGTCCACCAGAACGCCGTACGTCTCTACAACTTCCCGTGGTTCGCCCGCTTCCTGCTCGGCCAGGGCGATCGCGCCGCCGCGACCCGCATCCTCAACCGGTACTACGAACTCGGCGGCGACCACTTCCTCGCCTTCGACCTCGGGCCGCTGCTCAGCGAACTCGGCCTGCACGAGCACCTCGTCCGGCACGCGAAGACCTTCATCGGGTACGGCGACGAGCTGCCGCCGCACGAGGTCAACTACGAGCAGTCGATGGTCGCCCCGCTCCTCGAGCTGCTCGTTTCGGCATACCGAATCGCACCGGACCAGATCGACGGCGCCGAGCTGACCCGCCGCCTCCCGTGGCTGACCGCGTTCGCCGCCGACCAGCCCGACGTACGGCTGCGGCACGTGGCGGTCCGGCACTGGGACGGCTACTGGTTCGGCCGGCTGCGCCTGTGGGGCGATGTCTTCCCGCATTACTGGTCCGCGTTGAGCGCGGTCGTGTACGCCGCTTGGCCGCGGGAACTCGTGACACCCGAGCAGGCCGCGTGGCTGGATCGCGCGGAGGACGCGATCCTCCGCGCGAACCTGGTCAGCTTCGCCCCGGACGGATCGGCGACCTGCGCGTTCGTGTACCCGAGCTGCGTCAACGGGCAGCCCGCCCACGTCGCCGACCCGCTCGCCAACGACCAGGACTGGGCCCTCGTCTACGCGCTACGACAGGTCAGCTGAGCAGCGCGGCGTTCTGACGTTCGAGCACCTTGACCGAACCGCCTTCCCAGCTCGGAGCCAGTGCCGCGGACTGGGGATCCGGGAAGATCTCCTCCTCGCCGGCTGCGACGCCGTCGAAGATCGCCCGCGCGACCGACGCCGGTGCTGCCTTCGGCACGTCGAGGTCGCGCGACATCTCGGTGTCGGTCGGGCCGGTGAGGACGGCGTGGACCCGCACGCCCCGCGGGGCGAGCAGCGCACGCTGCGACTGGGTGAGCGAGAACGCGGCCGCCTTGGAGATCGAGTACGCCGGGATGATCGGGACGGATGCGATCGCCGCCACGGACAGCACGTTGACGATCGCTCCCCGCGCCGCGACGAGGTGAGGCAGGAACGCTGTGGTGACGGCATGTGGCCCGAAGAGGTTGACGGCCAGATGCTGTTCGAGCAGTGCACGGTCTCCGAGGTCGTCGTACGCCGCGATGCCCGCGTTGTTGATCAGGACGTCGAGGGAGTTGACGGTCTTCGCCGCTGCCTCGATCTGGGCCTCGTCGGTCACGTCCAGGCTCAGGTACGTCACTCGTGGGTCGGCGTGGGTGAGGGGGACCCGCGTACCGGCGTACACGTGCTCGACGCCTCGGCGCAGGGCTTCCTCGACCAGAGCACGCCCGATGCCGCGGTTGGTTCCGGTGATCAGGACGCTGCGGTCCGCGATGGGGTTCGGCATGGTGATCTTCTCCGTTCAGTTCTCACGGTGCTTGCACAGGAGATAGACGGCGGTGAAGACGCGAACTGGTCGTTGGGGAATCGATCAGTTCGGGGGAGCCGCGGTGTCAGAACCAGTGCGAGGAGAATGACGACGGAGGTGACGAATGCCTGACGAGCTGCTCCACCGGGCGCGCGAAGGTGACCGCGAAGCGTTCGCGGCGCTGGTCGAGCCGCATCGCGGTGAGTTGCAGGTGCACTGCTACCGAATGCTCGGGTCGCTGCAGGACGCGGAGGACGCGCTGCAGGAAACGTTGCTCTCGGCATGGATCGGGCTGAGCGGCTTCGAGGAGCGGTCCTCGGTCCGCACCTGGCTCTACCGCATCGCGACCAGCCGGTGCCTGAACGCACTGCGGTCGACGTCGCGCCGACCGGTGCCGGCGGTCCCGCTTCCGGTTCCGGCGCCCGAACCGTCACGGTCAGGGGAGGTGCTGTGGCTGCAGCCGTATCCGGATGTCCTGCTGGAGGGCCTTCCGGATCAGTTACCGGGACCTGAGGCGCGGTACGAGTCCCGTGAGGCGATCTCGCTTGCTTTCATCACCGCGGTACAGCTGCTCCCTCCGAATCAGCGCGCCGTACTGCTGCTGCGCGACGTACTGGGCTATCGGGCGAGTGAGACGGCGGAACTGCTCGGTCTCACCGAGGCCGCGGTGAACAGCGCGCTTGCTCGCGCCCGGGCGACGATGGACGCGAAGGCGACCGACCGATCGCCTGTGCACGGCGTGCACGGCGGCACGGACGAGCGGGCGTTGACCGACCGGTTCGTCGAGGCGTTCACGGCGCAGGACGTCGATGCGCTGGTCGCGCTGATGACCAGTGACGCGTGGGTGCGGATGCCGCCGCTGCCGTTCGAGTACCAGGGCACCGAGGCCGCGCACCGGTTCTTCACCGCGCTGGCCGGCCACCGGCGGCAGATCGCCGCCATGGTCCCGGTCGGCGCGAACCGCCAACCGGCCTGGGGCGAGTATCTGCGTGACCCGGTCACCGGCGGCCTGCACCTGATCGGGGTGCTGGTGATCGGCATCGCCGGGGACCGGATCGACGAGATCACCCACTTCGAGACCTCGGTCGCGCCGTACTTCGGTCTACCGCGGACTCTCGCCGAGAGTTAGGAGCAGCTCCCGGAGCTGGGTCATCACGTACTCGTGCACGCTCGTCCCGTACGAGATCCGGGTCGCACCGGCCGCCGCGAGCTCGGCCGGCGTCGGTCCACCGGTTTTCGCATGCCCGTTGATCGGCCCGCCCACAGCCTCGGCCACCTGGGCCAGCTGGTCGAGCGGCGCGAGGATCGGATACACACAGTCCGCCCCGGCGCGGCGGTACTCGCGTCCCCGCCGTACCGCCTCGTCGACCGGGTCGTCCACCGGGCGAATGAAGGTGTCGACGCGCGCGTTGATCACCAGCTCGGCCCCCGCGGCGGCCCGTACCTCGGCCAGATAGTCCGCCTGCCGGGCGATGTCGACCAACGCGCCGTCGACCGAGTCCTCGAGGTTGCAGCCGACCGCGCCGGTCTCCAGCAACCGCTCCGCGAACTCCTTCGGCGGCAGACCGTACCCGGCCTCCATGTCGGCCGTCACCGGTACGTCGACGGCGCGGGCGATCCGCGCCACCGCGGCGAACATCTTCTCCGGCGGGGTCAGCTGCCCGTCGTCGTACCCGAGCACGCGCGCGACCGCGCCGCTGCTGGTGGCCACCGCGGAGAAGCCGGCCTCGGCAACCAGACGTGCGCTCACCGGGTCCCACGCGTTCGGGAGAACCAGGGGAGTGCCGCCGTGGTGAAGTGCTCTGAACAGTTCGGCTGTCATCGCTGCGACCTCACGGCTTGTAGTGGCCGGGCTCCATCCGACCGGTGACCCCGACGCGGGTCCACATGTTGATGGTGATGATCAGCGCGATCAGCTGCGCCAGGTCCTTCTCGTCGAACGCCTGCGCGGCGACCTCGTAGACGTCGTCCGGGACGTGGTCGACGCTGATCAGCGTGATTGCCTCGGTCAGCTGCAGCGCGGCCTTCTCCTGCTCGGTATAGAACTTCGACGCCTCGCGCCACACCGGGAGCAGGGTGATCCGCTGCTGCTGGTCCTCGCCGAACTGCAGCAGGTCGAGCGAGTGCATGTCGGTGCAGTACGCGCACCCGTTGATCTGCGAGGCCCGGATCCGCACCAGATGCGCCAGCTTCGGGTCGAGGCCGTGGTCCGACACCCGGTCCAGCTCGATCATCGCCTGGTAGAAGTCCGGCACCAGATTGGCGAGCTTGACCCGCCGCGTCGTAGTTGTGCTCATGCCTTCAACCTAGGCGTGAACCGGCCCAGCGGCATGGTCCAATCCTCGCAGAGATCGGGGGGCCAATCGTCAGGCCTTGGGGCGACGCACCAGACGACGCCAGGAGCGGCTCATCGGGTTCCCCGGCGCTCGCTTCTGGATCGGTTTGAGGAGCTCGTCCACGGCCGACCCCATCGGTGCCAGGTCGTCGGTCGGCGTCGGCGCGGGCTTTGTCGCCACGGGCTCGGGTGTGGTCGGGGTACGACGGAATACAGACATGACATCCCCTGGGGGAGAGGGCCGGTGCGGCCGGCACCTCAAGCGGATGTCAACGATTCCGGAACTACCTCGACACTACTCCTGTCTGGTCCGGAAAGCGCTAGCCAAGACCCAGCATTCACGCGGTGGTGTTTACGTGCCACCGTCGGCGGTGATCTCTTCTGCGCGTAGCCATCTGGTGGTCTCGGGCTGGTTCTCGTCGTCGTCCTGGTACTGGACGAGGCCGTGCCAGCCGGACAGCTGGCGGTCGCAGCCGATGAGCCATCCCGATCGCCAGTCGCCGCGGATCCGGACGTGGACGTGAGCGGGCAGCTGCAGGCGGTCCAGCCGGTAGGCGTCGTGGTCGACGGGTTCGGTCATGAGGTTTGCACCGCCGAGGTCGGCAGAGCTGCCGCCTGGCGAAGCTGCTCGCCGACGGAGTGCATGTGGCGCAGGCCTTGCGCGTACGAGTCGATGACGCCGGTGGACAGGTACGGAACCCCGACGCGTTGACAGTAGGCACGGACGGCGCCCTGTGCGTGCCGCAGGTTGGCCCGCGGCATGTTCGGGAACAGATGATGCTCGATCTGGTAGTTCAGGCCGCCCATCAGCCAGTCGGTGACCGGGTTGCCGTTGACGTTCCGCGACGTACGCACCTGCTTCTCCAGATGCCCCCAGTTGGTCCCGCTGTCCGGCATCTCCATGCCCTTGTGGTTCGGGGCGAACACGCTGCCGAGATGCAGTCCGAAGAGGGCGTGGTGGAGCACGGCGAAGACGATCGCCTTCTGCGGCGACACGACCAGCAGCAACCCGCCGAAGTACACGGTCAGGTGGGCGGCGATCAGGCCGAGCTCGATCGCGGCGGTGCGACGCGGCCGGCGGCCGAGCAGGTAGGTGATGCTGGAGACCTTCAGTGCGATGCCTTCAAGGGTCAGCAGCGGGAAGAAGATCCGGGCCTGGTTACGGCTCAGCCAGCCGTACAGGCCGGTGCGGCCTTCGGCTTGGTCGAGCGTCCAGACGAGTACGCCGGCGCCGACGTCGGGATCCTTGTCCGTGTGGTTCGGGTTCGCGTGGTGGCGGTTGTGCTTGTCGTTCCACCAGCCGTAGCTCATCCCGAGCAGCAGGTTGGCGTGCAGCCGGCCGACGGCGTCATGGAGACGGCGCGAGCGCCCGATCTGCTGATGTCCCGCGTCATGGCCGAAGAACGCCGCGCGTGTGGTGAAGAGCGCGGCGGGTACGGCGAGCAGCAGCACCAGCCACGAGTTGCCGAGCAGGATCAGCCCTGCGACGACAGCGGCCAGGCAGAGCAGGTTCACAGCGATCGAGACCAGATACCGGCCGGTACGCCGTTCCAGCAGGCCGGACGTCTTGATCTCGCGGAGCAGCGGCGCGAAGTCGCTGCCTTTGGATCGTTCGGGGCGGTTCAGGAGGGTAGCGGCCGAAGCCATAGGAATCCTCGCATCGTGCGGGCCGGGTCGGGCCGATGGTGTTCCACGGCGGCATTCCTGCGCGGGTCCGGGCGCCGGTCACGAAGACGAGAAACTCTGGTCTGAAAGGTTCAACGATCCACGGCGGACAGAAATTCCGGTGCCGTCACCAGCGGACGAGTTTCCAGAGTTCTGGGTGGGGGTCTTGGTCCGTGTCGTGTGAGGCGCCTACCTCGGCGAAGATCGTCACGGCTGACTTCAGGTGGCGCATCGACTCGTCGGGGTGGCCCAGGGCGTGGTGCAGGTCGGCGAGGTTGTTGTGCAGCGCGGCCTCCCGGTGCCGGTCGCCTTGCTCGGTACACAGGGCGAGCCCGGTGGTGGCGAGTTCGAGTGCGGGTTCGAGGTCGCCGCGGGCGCGGTGAGCGAGGGCGAGGTTGTTCAGGGCCGCGACGCGACCGGGCAGATCCCCGATCTGCTCGGCGAGGTCACGGCCGGCCTCCAGATGCCGGAAAGCCTCGTCGAACCGGCCGGAAGTGGTCGCGAGCATGCCGAGCATGTTGTGGGCCTGGCCGAGAGCTCGCTGGTCACCCGACTCCCTGGCATACGCGAGGGCCTGCTCGGCGAGGTCTGTCGCTCCTGCCGCATCGCCTGCTTCCTGGCGGGTCAGGCTGAGATCGGCCGTGACACCGGCGAACGCGGCAGGCTGGTCGGGTGGCAGGACGTCCAAGGCCGCACGGAAGTGTGCCTCGGCGAGGGCCCACTCGCCGCGCCGGTGACACAGACGTCCGAGCCGATGTTCGATCCCCGGCAGGTCACTCGGAGCTGCCTCTGCGGCCGCCAGTTCGTAGCTACGCATCGCGGCCGTGTAATCCCCGGCGAGTGTCTCGAGGTCGCCGATCGAAGCGTGCAGCGCCGACGGCTGCTCGTGTCCGAGCGCCAGCGCGGCGTGGAAGTGTTCGAGAGCTTCGGCGTTGGCATAGACCTGCCTGGCCTGCTCGGCGGCGCCGGCGTAGACGCGGGCGGCCTCCTGGTCCTGGCCGGCGAGCTCGAGGTGCCGGGCGATGGCCGCGTCAGGACCGCGTACGGCGCGCGCCGCTCGGGCATGGAGCAGCCGGCGCCGCGCGAGACCGGTGTCGGCGGAGACCAGTCTGCGGAGCTGGTCGTGGACGAAGTCGTACTCGAGCGGGCCCTCGTGGATCAGCCCACGACGTACCAGCTCCTCCAGCGCGGCGACGGTCTCCTCGTCGGAGCGCCCGCTGACGGTACGGACGGTGTCGACGTCGAACGATCGTCCTAGCACCGCGGCGGCGGTCAGAACCTGCCGGCCGGTTTCGCCGACAGTGTCGATCCTCGCGCGCAGCAGGTCGTTGACGCCGGACGGGACCGGCCAGTTCTCGTCCGAACCGGTCTTCAGAGCGTCGAGATACTCGACCACCAACAACGGCACGCCTTCGGTTTCGGCGTACAAACGGCGTGACAACTCACGGTCCAGCTCAGGATGTGCGGCAGCAAGCAGTTCTTCGATCGCGTCGACCCCCAGGCGATCGAGCCGTCGTACGGAGGCAACGCCCCGTGCGGCCGCCGCGATGAGGCTGCCGGGCGGACGGTCCGCGGGGGTTCGCCAGGTGAGCACGATGAGCAGCCGGCGGCCGGCGAGACGCCGTACGCCGTACCTCAGCAGCACCAGGGACGCCTCGTCGAGCCATTGCGCGTTGTCGATGTGGATCACGCCCGGGACCGTCCCCGCGACAGCGCCCGCGAGGGTGTCCCACGCACCGGCCAGGAACCTGGTTTCGGCGCCCGGACTCTGTGCGTCGACCCTCGATCGGGTCTCGGTGAGCTGGGGCAACAACCGCGACGCCTCGGCGAGTGCCTGAGCCGGTACGTCGGCGATCCATCGGCTGTCCTCGTGCAGGCGGGCGCGCAGTGCGTCGAGCAGCGGCGCGTAGGCCAGCGTCGCCTCGTCCTCGTACGCGCGCCCGGCCAGGACGGCCGCACCGTTCTTGCGCAGGTCGAGGAGCACTTCCTCGACCAAGCGGGTCTTGCCGACGCCGGCCTCGCCCTCGACGACGACCAGCCGACCGTCGTGATCGATCGCGTCGTAGAGCGCACGCAGCGCGCGCAGATCCTGATCACGTCCGACGAACGGCGTCCGTGCTGTCTCAGGCTCCTCCGGCGCCGAGGCAGAGGTCGCGGTGGACGGCGGGCCGACGAAGGCGCCGGCGTTGATTGCCTCGTAGAGCTCGGTGGTCTCTGGGAGCGGCGAGACACCGAGCTCGCGCGAGAGGGTGCGAAGGCACTGGCGGTACTGGAGGATTGCGGCGGCGCGATCCCCGGTGCGGGCGTACAGCCGGATGACCTCGCGGTGTGCCGGCTCGTGCAACGGGTCGAGCGACACCCAGCGGCGAGCGTGATCGAGGGCGGCCGGCAGGTGGCCGCCCTGTTCCTCGTCGGCGGCCAGCCGGGCGAGCGCGGCCGTCAGCTCGCGGCGCAGCTCGTCGGCCTGGTTCCGGGACCAGTCCTCGAAGTCGGGTGCGTCCCGCAGACCGAAGCCCTCGAGGAAATCGCCCCGGAACACGTTGACGGCCGCAGCGAGATCGTCATCGGCCAGCAGGGCCCGGAACCGGTCGACATCGACGGTCAACCCAGCCGATTTCACCAGGCGTACGTGGTCGCGGGTGGTCTCCAAGAGCTCAGGACCGATCGCGGCCCGCAGCGTGGACAGGGTCCGCCGCAGCGCACCGCGGGCCCGTTCGACGTCGCTGTCCGGCCACAGCAGGTCGACCAGTGCGTCACGGGGCCGCGGCCGGTCCGCCATCGCCAGATGGGCGAGCAGAGCCATCGCCTTGCGGGTGTCGAACCCGACGAGCGTGCCCGCCCGCTCGACCCGCGGCGGCCCCAACAGACTGACCTCGATCACCGCATCCCACCCCCGGCGCCGGCTGCGCAGGCACCGCGCACCGAAACCGTAACGATTCTTGCACGGTCGAGCGCGAACCTGTCGTCACCTGACGGATCAGGAGTTCCATGCCTGCAGGGGGAGGGGGACACGTGACGGACCGAGTGCGTGCAGCTGCCCGGTTGGCCTGGCCGGCATGGGCGGCATGGGCGTTGTGGGGTCTGTGCGTCATGCTCACCGCAGTCGCGCTTGTACTCTTCGTCATCAACGGCGATACCAGACCGGCGGACTCCTACGGCTCTCTGGATGCCGTCATCGATATCGGCGTCCTGGGGTTCCCAACGGTCGGCGCGGCGATTGTCGCCAGGCAAGGGGACAACGCGATCGGTTGGCTGCTCCTGGCAACCGGTCTGGGGAACGCGGTCTCGCAGGCCCTGCTCGAGTACGGCGCGTACTCCCTGCTTCGCGCACCGGGCACAGGGCCCGGCGGAGCCTGGGCAGGCCTCGTGGCCGATGCCGTCATCTGGCCCTCCGTCGCGGGCACTTCGATCCTGATGTTCGCGCTCTTCCCGACCGGACACGTGCCGTCGCGGAGATGGCGGTGGCTCGTGTGGGCGGTGGCGGTCGACGTAGCTGCCTACGTTGCCGGGACCCTCCTCGATCCGAGGGAACTGCACTACTTCCCAACGGTCCCGAATCCGTTTCCTGCAACGAGCCCTGTGATGGCGGCGGTCGGGCGAGTCGCCGCACCTGCCCTCGGTTTCGGGCTCCTTCTCGGGATGGCTGCACTGGCGCTTCGCTTCCGGCGAGCACGAGGGGTGGAGCGGCTGCAGATCTCCTGGATGTTCTACATCGCGGCCATGCTGTTCGTCTCCATTCCGATCACGACCGCGTTGTCGTCCGTCAACTTCCAGATCGGTGACATCCCGGTGGACGAGCTCTTCTACGCGGGCTTGCTGATGACCGTCCCGCTGGCCATTGGCATGGCGATCCTGCGGTACCACCTGTACGACATCGACGTGGTGATCAACCGGACGCTGGTGTACGGCGCTCTGTCCGTGACCCTGGCCGCGGCGTACGTCGGTAGCGTCTTGTTGCTGCAGTCGGTCTTGAGCCCTGTGACGCGGGGGTCGGGCGTCGCGGTCGCGGTCTCGACACTCCTGGTGGCCGGGCTGTTCCGCCCGGTGCGGTCGCGGATCCAGGCCGTGGTGGACAGGCGGTTCTTCCGGCGCCGGTACGACGCCGCTCGCACCCTGGAGGCGTTCGGCACGCGGCTGCGCGACCAACTGGATGTCGACGCGCTCGGCAACGACCTGCAAGCTGTGATCGCCGACGCCATGCAACCGACCCACGTGTCGTTGTGGGTGCGGGGGTCCGGCCGATGAGCGCCCGCGCCGCCCGCCTGCTCGCGTGGAGCCTGTTCGGGCTCTTCGTGGTGTTGGCCGCGGCGACTCCGGTGCTTGTTGCGATTCGCAACGGCCATGCATCGGATTCGCTGGTCGCGCTGGGGATCGGTTTCGCGTTCGTCGGTGCGTTGGTCGCGTCGCGGCAACCCGCGAACGCGGTCGGCTGGCTGCTCCTCGCCGCTGCTGTTGCCCTCGGCCTCGATACGTTCACGACCGTCTACGCGAGCCGGTCTTCATCGCCCGGGGCGCAATGGGCGGGGTGGCTCAACAGCTGGTTGCTGTTCGTGTGGCTCTATGTCCCGGCCCTGTTCCTCGTCCTGGTGTTCCCGGCCGGACGGCTGCTGTCGCGCCGGTGGCGGACTGTCGTCTGGCTCGGCATGGGTGCTGTCACGGCCGACATCGTCGGAACCGCCTTCGCGCCGGGCGTCCTCGAGATCCCCGCGGACCAGCCGATCCGAAATCCGCTCGGCATCGCAGGGCCCGTTGGCGAGGCGCTCTCCTGGCTGTCCGGCGCCGGCGAGCTGCTGGCGGCCGGCACGCTGGTACTCGGTGGGTTGTCCGTCTTCCTGCGCCTGCGCCGAGCGCACGGCCGAGAGCGTCAGCAGGTCACCTGGTTCGCCTACATCTGCATCATGGCGCTCGTCCCGTTCGTCGTACTCGCGCTCGTCAGCCTGGTCGCGGGCGATGACGTCGCACCCTGGCTGAACATGGTGCAGGTGATCGCCTGGTGGTCGCTGGTCGCCCTCCTGCTCATCGGCCTGCCGGCCGCGATCGGCATCGCGATCCTGCGGCACAGGTTGTACGACATCGACATCGTCATCAACCGGACGCTCGTGTACGCCACGCTCACGCTGACCCTCGGTACGGCGTACCTCGGCAGCGTCCTGCTCCTGCAACTGGCGCTGGACCCGCTGACCCAAGGGTCGGATCTCGCCGTGGCGATGTCGACACTCGCGGTGGCGGCGTTGTTCCGCCCGGCCCGGCGCCGGATCCAGCTGCTCGTGGACCGGCGCTTCTTCCGGCGCAAGTACGACGCCGCGCGCACCCTGCAGGCGTTCGGTTCCAGGCTGCGCGACCAACTGGATGTCGATGCGCTGGGCAACGACCTTTCGGACGTGGTGCGGGAGACCGTACAGCCCACCCACGTGACGCTGTGGTTGCGAGGCTCGCGATGAAACGGTGGATTCCGATCGGTCTGATCTGGTTGCTCGCGGTCGGTGTCCCGGTGGTCGGCGTCGTGAACGAGATCACCACCAGCGGTGGATTTCCGACGTCCGCCGGTTGGTTGGTGTTCGTCCTGGCGTTCGTGTCGGTCGGTGCGCTGATCGTCTCGCAGCGTCCCCGCCATCCGATCGGCTGGTTCCTGCTCCTGGCCGGGGTCAGCTCGGTGCTGGTGGGAGCCGCCGGCTTCGTGGCCGGGCAACTCGACAGGTTAGGACTGGACCGGTTGGTCCCCGTGGTCGGTTGGTTCTCGACCTGGGGCTGGATGCCGGTCTGGCTGCCACCCACCTTCGGGCTGCTGCTCTTTCCGACCGGCCGACTGCCGTCCAGGCGCTGGCGTCCGGTCGCCTGGCTCGCCATCGGCGGCTTCGTGGTACTGCTGGTCAGAGCCGCGTTTGCGCCGGGGCCGATGGAGGACACCGGACGGGACAACCCGCTCGGGATCGACGTCGGCATCGATGTGTGGGCTCCGTTGACCGCGGTGGGAACGATCGCGCTGCTGACAGCGGTCGCACTGTCGGTCCTTTCGCTCGTGGTCCGTTATCGGGGCGCACGCACGGTCGAGCGGCAGCAGATCAAGTGGCTCCTGTACGCCGCCCTGCTGCTCGTCACCGGTCTCTGCGCACTGGTCGGGTTGGACATCGTGGTCGGTGACGACGGTGCCTACTCGGCCCTGATCCCGTCGGTCGCGCTCGCCACCGTCCCAGTCGCAACCGGGATCGCGATCTTGCGGCACCGGCTGTTCGACATCGACGTCGTGGTCAACCGGACCCTGGTCTACGGCGGGCTGACAGTCTCATTGGGTACGGCGTACGTCGGCATCGTCTTGCTGTTGCAGCTGGTACTGCGCCCGCTGACCGAGGAATCCGGCCTGGCGGTGGCTGTGTCGACCCTTGCGGTCGCGGCGTTGTTCCGGCCGGTCCGGTCGCGGATCCAGGCCGTCGTGGATCGGCGCTTCTTCCGGCGCAGGTACGACGCGGCCCGGACGCTGGCGGCGTTCGGCGTCCGGCTGCGCGACGAACTGGACGTCGATGCCTTGGGCCACGACTTGCAAGCCGTGGTGCGCGACACCATGCAGCCGGCCCACCTGTCGCTGTGGCTGCGGAGTCCCCGATGAGTGCCCGTGCCGTACCTGTCATGGCCTGGTTGCTGGCCGGTGCGGCAGTGGCTCTGACTGCGACCTCCGCCGGCCTGGCTGCGGCCGCCGGAACGCTCGACGTCGGCTGGGGAAGCCTGGGCATCGTGATGGTGCTGGTCTTCTGCACGGTCGGAGTGATGATCGCGACCCGTCACCGGCGCAACCCGATCGGCTGGATCTTCTGCGCCTCCGCTGTGGCGAACGGCCTGGGTGGACTGGCCAGCGGGTACGCCGACTACCGGCAGGTCGGATCGAGTTCCGCCGGATCCCTCGCCGAGGCAGCGGCCTCGTACGCGACCGTGTCATGGATCCCGGTGGTCCTCGTGCCCGTGGCGTATCTGCCGCTGCTCTTCCCTGACGGCCGGCTCCCGTCCCGTCGCTGGCGACCCGTGGCCTGGTCCGCCGCGCTCGGAATCACGGCCGCGTTCCTGACGTCGGCTACACAGCCGGGCGCGCTCGAGGACTATCCCGGCTTGGCGAACCCGTACGCGATCGACAACGTCGTACGGACGACAGGCGAGGGCCTGTCCGCGCTGGTGGTGCTGTGCGCCCTCGTCGCCTCGCCGCTGGCGCTGATCCTGCGATTTCGCAGAGCGGGTTACGAGCAACGCCAGCAGATCAAGTGGTTGGTCTGGGCTGGGGCACTCGCGGCCGCCGCGATCGCGATCGGCACCGCCGGCTACGACCTGCTGACACCCGCGGTCGCGAACGTCGCGATCATGCTCAGCGTTCTCGGCCTGCCTGTTGCCACGGGCATCGGTATCCTGCGCCATCGCCTGTACGACATCGACGTGGTGATCAACCGCACCATCGTGTACGGCGTCCTCACCGTCACGTTGGCCGCGGGCTATCTGGGCAGTGTGCTCGTGTTGCAGCTCGTGCTGCGTCCGGTGACGCACGGCTCGGGACCCGCTGTCGCGGTGTCGACCCTGGCGGTGGCGGGGTTGTTCCGGCCGGTGCGGTCGCGGATCCAGGCCGTGGTCGACCGGCGGTTCTTCCGGCGCCGGTACGACGCCGTACGCACGCTCGAGGAATTCGGCGTACGGCTCCGGGAGCAACTGGACCTGGATGCGCTGGGCGTCGACCTGCGCAACGTGGTGAACGACACCATGCAACCCGCTCACGTGACGTTGTGGCTGCGTGACCGTAACGATTCCCGGACGCCGGGTCCGTAGAAAGGGCTTGTGATGGTCGTATTGAGCAGCACTCTCCGCCGCTTCCGCAGGCGAACCGCCGCGGACGCCGGTCAGGCCGCGCCCGAGCAGCGCCCGCAACCTGCTGCAGGGGACGAGGCGACGCCGGTCGACATCGCACCCAATGATCCGCTGCTGGCCTACCTGCAGAGCGCGAGCG
Organism: Kribbella sp. VKM Ac-2566; assembly: GCF_004366005.1. Taxonomy (NCBI): domain Bacteria; kingdom Bacillati; phylum Actinomycetota; class Actinomycetes; order Propionibacteriales; family Kribbellaceae; genus Kribbella; species Kribbella sp. VKM Ac-2566. The sequence continues at coordinate 247,489 of NZ_SODT01000014.1, forward strand.
GCGCAGTCGACGTAGAGACCCTCGAACTCGACTCACCGGCCTTGGCGGAGCTCAAGGCGGCGGGCGTGAAGCTCGCCGTACCGCTGGTGAGTCAGGGCGAGCTGATCGGCGTACTGAACCTCGGGCCGCGCCGCTCCGAGCAGGAGTACTCCAGTGACGACCGTCGGCTGCTCGACAATCTCGCCGCGCAGGCCGCGCCTGCCCTGCGGGTCGGCCAACTGGTCCGCCAGCAACAGGCCGAGGCCCGGACCCGCCAGCGCTTCGAGCAGGAACTCGAGGTCGCTCGGCTGATCCAGCAGAACTTCCTGCCCAAGCAGTTGCCCGAGCTGCCCGGCTGGCAGGTCGCGGCCTGCTACCAGCCGGCCCGGGAAGTGGGCGGTGACTTCTACGACGTGATCCCGCTGGCCGATGAGCAGGTCGGCTTCGTGATCGGTGACGTCACCGACAAGGGCGTACCGGCCGCGCTGGTGATGGCTGCCACCCGGAGCGTGCTGCGCGCCTCCGCGCAGCGACTGATCGAGCCCGGCCAGGTGCTCGAGCGGGTCAACGAGCACCTCTGCCCGGACATGCCGGCGAAGATGTTCGTCACCTGCCTGTACGGCGTTCTCGATCCGGTGACCGGCCGTTTCCGGTTCGCGAACGCCGGTCACGATCTGCCGTACGTCAAGACCGCCGAAGGCTCGGTCGAGTTGCGCGCCCGCGGCATGCCGCTGGGGCTGATGACCGGGATGTCCTACGAGGAGCACGAAACGCTGCTCGCCCCCGGCGACTCGCTGCTGCTGCACTCCGACGGCATCGTGGAAGCGCACGATCCGCAGGGACAGATGTTCGGATTCCCGCGCCTCAAGGAGTTGGTGGCGCGCTACCCGGGTGGGGGCGAGCTGATCGACCTCGTACTGGCCGATCTGCACGCGCACACCGGACCCGGTGCCGAGCAGGAGGACGACATCACGATGGTCGTCCTGCAACGGGAGCCGGCTCAGCGCTCCAACGGCCGGGTCACTCCGCAGATGCTCGCCGAGTTCGATGTGCCGAGCGTCGAGGGCAACGAGCGGCTGGCACTCGAACGGGTTTCCGGCCTCGTCGCTCCGCTCGGCCTCCCCGCCGCCCGGCTGCGCCGCCTCGAGACCGCGGTCGCCGAGGCCACGATGAACGCGATGGAGCACGGCAACTCCTACCGCGCCGACTGCCCGGTGACCGTTCGCGTGTACGGCGAGCCGAGTCAGGTCCGCGTCGAGGTCGCCGACCGCGGTGGCGCCCGGCCCGCCCCCGGTGAGACCGAGGTACCGGACCTGGAGGCCAAGCTCGCGGGGCTGCAGCGGCCGCGTGGGTGGGGGCTGTTCCTGATCAAGAACATGGTCGACGAAGCGCGGGAGACCACCGTCGGAGAACGCCACATCGTCGAGCTCGTCATGCACCTGGAACCGGTGCGGGAGGAAGGAGACGACGATGGCGACTCGTGAAGCGCTCGCCCACGTCCGGCTGCGGGACGGCGTGGCGGTCATCGAACTGGTCGGTGACCTGAACGCCGCGGCCGAGCCGGCCCTGGACGAAGCCTGGACCGCCGCGACGAGCGAGCGACCCGATGCCGTGGTGCTCAGCTTCGAGAACAGCGGCTACATCAACTCGACAGGTATCGCGCTCGTGGTCGGCCTGCTCGCGAGCGCACGGGCCCACCGGATCCCGATCCGGGCGTACGGGCTCAGCGACCACTACCGGGAGATCTTCGAGATCACCCGGCTGGCCGACTTCATGGCGATCGAGGACGACGAGGACCAAGCGATACACGGGGCGATACACGGGGCGATACACGGGGACGCACAGGGCGCGGGAGGGGACGGAAATGGCTGAGGCAACAGCGACATTCGACGTAAGGCGGCACGGGTCCGCCGGGGTTCTCGACATCCGGGGAGATGTCACAGCGGGTTCGGAGGACGTCCTGATGAAGGCGTACGAGAGCGCCGGGGAGGTGACGGCGGTGGTCCTCAACTTCGCCGGGCTCTCGTACATGAACAGCGGCGGCATCGGTCTGCTGGTCACCTTGCTGGTGCGCGCCAAGCGGCGTTCGCAACGGCTCCTGGCGTACGGGCTGTCCGAGCACTACCGCCAGATCTTCGAGCTGACCCGCCTCGACGAGGCGATCGGCATTCACGACACCGAGCAGGACGCGTTGGCCGCGGCCGGCGTGGCCCGGAGGGGTGAACACCATGAGTAGCAACGACGAGCAGCCCACCGCGGCGAACCGCGACGCGGCCAACTGGGCCAAGATGGTCTCGCGGCTGAAGGTCGCACAGGTACCGGACGGTGCCGTGAACCTCAACGTCGACGGCCGGCAGCTCGCGAGCCCGATCCAGGGGTTCGGGAAGATGTGGCAGAAGACGTACCTGGTGCGGCTGCCGGGGGAGCGGATCGCACCGGCCGAGGTGATCGCCACCTGGCGTCGGCAGTTCGGTGATTTCTGGCCGTCGGGGAATCACTTCTACGGACCGCTCACCGGCATCGAGCCTGGTGACGTCGCGCTCCTCAACCTGCGGATGCCCGGCGGCAGCAAGCTGTCGACCGGTGTGATGGTGCTGTACGCCGACGAGGAGTCGTTCACGCTGATGACGCCGCAGGGGCACATGTTCGCGGGCTGGATCACGTTCAGCGCGGCGCAGCAGGGCGACGAGACCGTCGTACAGACACAAGTTCTGATGCGTGCTTCGGATCCCGTCTTCGAGCTGGCGCTGACGATGGGAGGCCACGGTCAGGAAGACCGGTTCTGGGGCGAGACGCTCGGGAACGTCGCGGCGCACTTCGGCTGTCCGGAGGCGGTCGTCGACACAAAGGTCGTCTGCGTGGACAAGCGGCGCCAATGGTCGAGATGGCGCAACGTGTGGCACTCGTCGGCGATCCGCTCCGCGATCTACATGGCCGAAGCCCCCATCCGCGGCGCCCAGAACCTCACCCACCGCAGACACCCCGCTTCCTGACCGCTTCGGAACTTTCTGGCGGCGGCTACTCTCCGAAGAGCCAGTCGTCGTAGCGGGGGATCCAGCGGAAGTTCACCGGATCGTCGAAGGTGATCGGGACCTTGCCGCGGCCTTGGATGACAGTGGCCGGCCCGTTGGCGTGACCAACGGCGTACAGGTAGCCGGCCTTGGTGTCCTTGTCGATGCCGAGCAGGAGCGTGCCGTTCTGACCACACGGCTGGACGAGCATCGTTTCGAATCCTTGCCAGGTCGATCCGCGGACGAGCTTCACGACCGGCTTCATCGGCGAGGTCGTCGGGATGTGGATGGTGTAGAGCGCTCCGCTGCGGGTGTTGGCGAGGAACGTGTCGTAGGTCCGGGTCTTGCTGATCAGGGCCATCGACTTCACCGCGGCGAATCCCGGGTACGACGTCTTGGTGCGCCAGGCACCGGTGCGGTCGAAGGTCCAGCGGAAGAGCGTGCCGTCGTTGCGGAGTCCGTAAGCGTTCATCCGCCAGAAGTCACCGGTCGGCGACCGGTACTCGGCCCGTTCGAACCCGGTGAAGCTGCTCCAGCCGCCACCGACCCGCGAGAGGCCGGCGTTGACGATCTCGCCGTTCGCGGCCTTGTAGCCGCTGCCGTACAGCGCATCGCCCATGACGACGAAGCCGCTGACGTCGAGGCCGTCGTAGCCGTCGTCGGTGCCGATCATCGAGCTGCTCAGCCGGACCAGTCCGTCGGGGTACACATCGTGTGCCACGAGCTCGCCGGCGCCCGCTGTGGGCGGCACGGTCGCGCTGACGTGACGTGCCCGGTGGTCACCGCCGGCCGTCAGTGAACCCAGTGAGACCAGGCAGGACGCGGACGCCGTGGTAGAAGTCGCTCGCGCTTGCGAGCCGGCCGTGGAGGCGGTCGCCGGGACAGCGACCGCTCCCGCCGGTACTGCGGCGACCGCGAGGACTGCGAGTGCTGTGCGAAGACGGAACGTGCGAAGTGTTCTCATGGCGTCGCCCCTCACCAGCTGTGGGCGACGTCGACGACGACCCGGCTCGCCGTACCTGGACCGGTGAGTGTGAAGACGCGGAACGGGAGTCGGGCGCGGACGCCGAGTCCGATCGTTGTCTCACCCTCGAAGCTGCCTGCGCTGACGACCTGCCGGAACGTCCGGTAGCCGGCCACGTCGGTGAGCTCGTCGTAGTTCGCCGGGTTGTAGGTGTAGTGGTTGGTTTCGTCGTAGGACTGTGCCAGCAGGACGATCGCGAGCTTGGCGCCACCGCGGACCGGAACGAGCTTGCCCTCGCCGACGGTAAAGATGTCCTTCACGTACTCCACCCGGAACCAGAACGGCTTGCCGTCGATGTCGAACACGATCCGGTCGAAACACGCGTGCTGTCCGGTCCGGACGTCGGTCAGGTGACCCAAGCCCTGGAACGTACTTGCATCAGGCAACGAGCCCCAGCCGGTCGCGCAGCCGGCAGCGGTGGTGACGGCTGAGGCCTTGGACGGGCCGGCGAACGCCGGTACAGCGACCGCTCCCGCCGGTACTGCGGCGATTGCGAGCACCGCGAGTGCGGTGCGGATCGGTCTGCGGATGTCGATGGTCGGAATACATTTCACGATGCCCCCCTAAGGACACTCTGTTAGATGCACCCGGCAGACCGGAAGTTGCACATCGGCCCACCGGCCCTCGTATACAAGCGTTGGATTCATGTCGCGGGCCAGGATCGGGTCCTCCGCCCGCCGGCCGGGATAAGGTCCAGTTCTATGGAGGACGGAGGCGCGGACCTGCATCTCGAGTTGACGGCGGCCCGGGGGCGGGGAGACCTGGTGCGGGCGTTGCACGAGTCGATCCGGAGCGGACGGCTGGCGGCGGGGACCCGGTTGCCGTCGTCGCGGTCCCTGGCTCGCGATCTCGGCATCGCGCGGAACACGGTGGCCGATGCCTACGGGCAGCTCGTGGCCGAGGGGTGGCTGACGGCGCGGCAAGGGTCCGGGACAGTGGTTGCGAGCAGGGCCGCCGTACCGCCGTCGCCGGTCGTTTCGTTGCCCGAGGCCCGGAGTTTTCGGTACGACCTGACGCCGGGATCGCCGGATGTGGCGACGTTCCCGCGGACCGAGTGGCTGGCCGCCGCGCGGAAGGCGCTGACCGCGGCGCCGAACGAGGCGTTCGGCCTGGGGGATCCGCGCGGCCGGATCGAGTTGCGGCGAGTGCTGGCGGACTACCTGGCCAGGGCGCGCGGGGTGCGGGCCGATCCGGAGCGGATCCTGATCTGCTCGGGGTACGTGCAGGCGCTGAGTCTGCTGAGCGAGGCGATCAAGGCGCTCGGCGGTACGACGATCGCGGTCGAGGAGTTCGGGTACGGGCTGCATCGGGACGTGATCCGGGCGCGCGGGCTGGACGTGGCCGCCGTACCGGTCGACGAGTTGGGTGCGCAGACGGCCGGGCTGACCGGGCAGGGCGTGCTGCTCACGCCCGCGCACCAGATGCCGACGGGTGTGCCGCTCGCACCGGAGCGCCGTACCGCTGCCGTCGAGTGGGCGCGGGAGTCGGGGGCGGTGCTGCTCGAGGACGACTACGACGGCGAGTTCCGGTACGACCGGCAGGCGGTCGGGGCGTTGCAGGCGCTTGATCCGGAGCGGGTCGTCTACACGGGTACGGCGAGCAAGAGTCTCGCGCCGGGGCTGCGGCTCGCATGGATGGTGCTGCCGCAGCGGTTGATCGAGCCGGTGGTCGCGGCGAAGCGGACGGCGGACTTCCAGACCGCGACCCTCGAACAGCTCGTCCTCGCGGAATTCATTGCCTCCGGCCACTACGACCGTCATGTACGGAGGTCTCGCCTGCACTACCGTCGTCGCCGCGACCGCCTGGTGGAGCTGCTCGCGGTCCGCGCACCCACGGTCGAGGTCGCCGGCATCTCAGCCGGCCTGCACGTCCTCCTCGACGTTCCTGGCGACGCCGAAGACATGGTCACCCGAGCCGCCCGCCAGGGCCTCGGCCTCGCGACCCTCACGACGTACCACTTCAACCCCACCCCAGCCACCCGCCAGGCAGTGATCGTCGGCTACGGCACCCCACCCGACCACGCCTACCCCGGAGCCCTGGACCTCCTCTGCCAGGTCCTAGGCGTCTAGGTCCTCGCTGGATCACCAGACAGGACCTAACCGGCCGACGAGCGCCCGGATGTCGTCCGGGCCTACTCGACAGCAGCCTCCGACGTACGTCGCTCCCGCCTCGACCCAGCCGGATGCGAAGGTTGCCGGTCCCTCGCCGTTGCCGACCCACTTGCGGGCGATCGCGTCCCAGGACTCGCCGTGGTTGGGGTAGGCGATCGCGGGCTTGCCAGATACCGCGACTGCTGTCTGCACCGCGGCCCGGACGTCGGTGGGCCGGCAGCAGTTGATGCCCACCGCAACAACTTGAGGGATGGCGGGGATCGCGAAGGCTTCCGTGAGTGGTTGGCCGGCGCGGGTGTGGTCGCCCTCGATCGAGTACGAGAACCACGCGGGGAAGTCGAGTTCGTGCAGTAGCTCGACCAGGACCTCGGCCTCGTCCGTGTCGGGGATCGTTTCGACGGCGAGCAGGTCAGGCCCCGCGTTAGCGAGGAGTTCGAGGCGCGGACCGTGGAAGTCGCGGAGAACTTGTGAGCTCACGCCGTACCGGCCGCGGTACTCCGAGCCGTCGGCGAGCATCGCGCCGTACGGACCGACGGACGCGGCCACCAGCCGTCCGGGGAACTCGTCGCGGACCTCGAGCGCGACGCGGACGCTGCTTGTGATCAGGTGCTCGGCCTCGGCGCGTTCGACACCGGCGCGTTCGAAGCCGACCACGCTGGCCTGGTAGCTCGCCGTGGTGGCGACCATCGCGCCGGCCTCGTAGTACGCGCGGTGTACGGCGGCGATCTCCGACGGAGCGTCGCGCAGCAAGCGGGCGGACCAGAGTGCGTCGGACAGGTCGTGGCCGCGGTCCTCCAGGGCGTTCGACAGGCCGCCGTCCAGGATGACCGGATGGTCAGACACTTCGGACCAGTTCGAAGACCTCGTCCGCGCAGCCCCAGGAGAGCGTGACACCGGAGCCGCCGTGGCCGTAGCAGTGGATGATCGGCTCGCCGGAGCGGGTACGCACGAGCTCGCACCGGATCGCGGGTCGCGCAGGCCGCAGCCCGACGCGCTGACGGATGATTTTCGCCTTGCGTAGTTGGGGAACCAGCTCAGCCGCCCGCTCCATGATCTCCGCGGTGGTTTTGGGGTCGACAGCCAGGTTCCAGTCGCCGGGCTGGCTGGTGCCGCCGACGATCACGTCGTTCTGCCGCGGGATCACGTAGGTCAGCTCGTCCGGCGAACGGTCCGCGACCAACCAATCGGTCAGTCCGCACGGTTCAACCGTCAGCACCTGTCCACGAACCGGCGTGACGGTCGGATCGCTCGCGGTCAGCCGCGCGCCCAGCCCGGTGCAGTTCACCACGAGATCGGCCCCGGTCGGCAGCGCGGACAGCGCCGCGCGCGTCAGCGTCCCGCCCGCGGCCTCGAGCCGTTTCACCAACGCAGGCAGGTACGCCGGCATGTCGATCACCGGCGACGTGAAGGCCCACCCGTCCACGAACCCGGCCGGCGGCGACGCGACCCGCGTGAGATCCGGGAGTACGTCGGCCCACCGCGGATCCGGTTTCCGCTCCACGAGGAACTCGCGCCCGTGCCGCAGCTGCACCGACGGCTCGATCTCCGCCAGCTTCGCGAACTCTTCGTACGTCGCCCGCGACCAGCCTGCCACCCGGTCCTCCGGCGCCGACAGATACGGGTACCAGATCGCGGCCGCCACGGACGAGGTCGTCTCCAACGGCAGATCGCGGGCGAACACCGCCACGTCGTACCCGCCCTCGGCGAGCCGGATGGCACAGCTCAGCCCGATCACGCCCGCACCCACCACGATCACGCGCATTCCCACAGTCTTACCTACACACGGTGATCACGCCAGGCGCGCTAGTGCAGGTCGACGGCCAGCGAGTAGAAGCGGGTGATCTGGGTGGCGCCGTTGTTGTCGTCCGACATCAGGTACAGCTGCCGCCGTCCGCCCGGCAGGTATCCGCCGAGCGCGAGCGCCTCGACGTTGTCCAGCAATGGGTTCGGCTGCGGCTGCTTCGCGACCGCGCCCGACGGCGGGCAGTCCACGAGGTCGAACAGCAGCTTCTTCTGCAGAAACACCGACTCGGGCGCATCCGCCAGCGAGGCCTGAGCGGTCACGTCGACAGCGTGCCGCAGCGACACCGTGAACACGCGGATCGTGTTCCCGACGCCCGGCGTGTACGTCCGCTCCATCGACACCAGTTCGGTCGGGCTCGCCGACGCGAGCTCGACGAGCGCAAGTCCCGGATCCGGCTTGTAGGCGTACTGCGCGACCGGCCGGTACTCGTGTCCAGGCAGGCCGAGGTACCGGATGATGCGGTTCCGCGTGCGGTTGTCGGCGTCGGTCCCGTCCGAGGCGAGCGGGCCCTCCATCCCGGCGTACAGTGACAGACCGTCACGGCTGACCGCCAGCGACTCGAACGTCGCGTTGCTGGTCGCCTCACCGGCCGGCGCGACCTGGAAGCGGGCCGGCACCGGCAGCTGACCGATCTGCTTGCCGTCCGACAGCCGGAAGCGCCGGATCGACGGCTCCCGCTCCGACGTCGCCAGAATGGTCTGGTTGCCCCGCTCGACAACGAGCCCTTCGCCGTCGAAGTCGCCGCCGTTGTACGGCGTACCGTCCGGACGCCGGAGGATCGTCATCCCGTCGACCTGCACCGAGGTCGGCTCGCTGTTCACCTTCAGGTCGAACACGCGGGCCGGCGTGGTCGCGACGTTGTCGACGAGCGCGACCGCGCTGTGCGGCCCGGTCACGTTGAGTGCCGACAGCCCGGCCACCGGCTGTCCGCCGTACGTCGTCTTGTCGAGCGCATCGCTGAAGCCGAGGAGCGTTGCGTCCGGCGAACACGCACCGCCCCGCTGGACAGAAGTCGCGGACGCGGTGAGCGCCGTGGTGAGGGCGGTCAGGACGACTGCTGCGGCCAGCGGCTGGTGCCAACGCATTCCGAACTCCTTAGGGGTGTCGACAGCTGCGATCAAAACCTATCCTGCGCAACGGCAGTTGAACGCATGGTTACTCGCTGACGCCGCGACTCAGCAGGACGGTCGCGATGAAGGTTCGGTACAACTGCAGCGGGTCATCATTGCGCAAGGCAACGACCTTCTCCTCGCGCCGCTCGACGCCGCGCAGTTCGCAGGCCAGCTCGGCGAACGCGCCGTTGTGGAAGCGAACGGTCAGCTCGGCGGGCAGCGGGATGCTCGGCAACCGGATGTCGCTCAGCCGGGCGAGCGCGCGGCGGGCACCGTCGTGGATCAGCTCCCTGGCCCGTTCCGGATGCACCGACAGGGCAGCGTTGTGCGACACCGAGTCTTTCACGACGACCGATTCGATCTCCGGACAGAACGCCTGTGCCTCGTCGATCGTCACCCGGTCACCCGAGATCAGTACGACGGGAACGCCGTACGCCAGCGCAGCGAGCGCGTTGATCCCGGCCTCACCGGTGATCGCGCCGTTCAGCCGGACCTCGGCGATCGCCCGCGGGTTGTACGTGTGATGCAGCACGGACGACGTCGACCCCGCCGACCCGTGGTACGAGACGAAGAACGCGGCGTCGAACGAGTCGTCGAGGCCCTGCATCATGTACAGCGGCTTGTGCTTCCCGGACAGGTAGCTCGCGCGGCCGTGCAGTTCGTCCGGGCGCAGGTTCTGCATCGTCGAGTGCGAGTCGTTCACCAGGAACTCGGTCCCGCCCGCGGCCAGCGCGCCGTCGATCGCGGCGTTCACCTCGGCCTGCAGTTGGCCCCGGTAGTACTCGTACTCCGGTCCCGGTCCGCGACACTGGCTCCAGTCGACGACCCCCGCCGTACCCTCCATGTCTGTCGACAAGAAGATCTTCATCTACCGCACCATACAAGGCCGTTTCGGGTCGAACTCCCAGTCCTCGATCAGGTACTGCATCGCGATCGCGTCGTTGCGCGCCCCGAGGCCGTGCTTCAGGTACAGCTCGTGCGCGGCCGCCAGCGCGTCGCGGTCGAGTTCGACCCCGAGCCCCGGTCGCGTCGGTACGGCGATCTCGCCGCCGGCGATCTGCAGCGGCTCCTTGGTCAGGGCCTGCCCGTCCTGCCAGATCCAGTGCGTGTCGAGCGCGGTGATGTCACCCGGCGCGGCCGCGCCCACGTGCGTGAACATCGCCAGCGAGATGTCGAAGTGGTTGTTGGAGTGCGAACCCCAGGTCAGCCCGAAGTCGTGACACAGCTGCGCGACCCGCACCGACCCGGCCATCGTCCAGAAGTGCGGATCCGCCAACGGGATGTCGACCGCGTCCGTCCGGATCGCGTGCGCGAGCTCGCGCCAGTCGGTCGCGATCATGTTGGTCGCCGTCCGCAGACCGGTCTGCCGCTTGAACTCGGCCATCGTCTCGCGCCCGGAGAACCCGGACTCGGCGCCGCACGGATCCTCGACATACGCCAGTACGTCGTCCAGACCCGAGCAGACCGCGACCGCCTCGCGGACCAGCCACGCGCCGTTCGGGTCGACCGTGATGCGCGCCGCGGGGAACCGCTCGTGCAGCGCCCGGACCGCGTCCACCTCGACATGCGGATCGAACACGCCACCTTTGAGCTTGAAGTCCGCAAACCCGTACCGCTCCTGCGCCGCCACAGCCAGCTCCACCACCGCCTCAGCCGTCAGAGCCGGCCTCCGCCTGAGCCCGAGCCACCCATCCGCACCACCCTCCTCTATCCGGTAGGGCAGGTCTGTTAGCGCAACATCTCCTACATAAAACAGGTATCCCAGCACCGGGACCGCGGCACGCTGCTGCCCGTCACCAAGCAATTCAGCGACAGGTACGCCGAGATGCTGCCCAAGGAGATCGAGCAGCGCCGACTCGAGCCCCGTCACGGCATGCACCGTCGTCCGGAGGTCGTAGGTCTGCAGCCCGCGCCCACCACTGTCACGACCTGCGAAGGTGGTGGAGATGGTCTGAAGCAGGTGACGGTATCGACCGAGCGACTGGTTGACGAGGAGCGGCGCAGCGTCCCGGATCGTGCTGGCGATCCGCTCGCCGCCGGGGACCTCGCCGAGGCCGGTGTTGCCCGAGCTGTCGGTGACGATCACGACGTTCCGGGTGAAGAATGGCCCGTGCGCCCCGCTCAGATTCAGCAGCATGCTGTCGTACCCGGCAACCGGCACGACCTCCACCGAGGTGACGGTAGGCGTCATTTCACCTTCCCGATCAACTCCGCGAGCTGTGTGAGTTCCTCGTCGCTGAGGTCCTGCAACGGCGGCCGGACCGGCCCAGCGCTGCGCCCGATCACGTTGACGCCGGCCTTCACGATCGAAACGGCGTACCCCTTGGTCCGATCGCGGATGTCCAGGTAGGGAATCACGAACTCCCGGAGCTTCTGGTAGACCGAATCGCGGTCCTGGGCGATCACGTCGGCGTAGAAGCCGAGGGCGAACTCCGGCACGAAGTTGAAGATCGCCGACGAGTACGTGCTGTACCCGAGCTGCAGCAACGGCAGCGCGAACGTCTCCGCCGTCGGCAGCCCGCCGACGTACGTGAGCCGCTCGCCGACCCGTGCGTACGTCCGCGTCATCTGCTCGACGTTCCCGACGCCGTCCTTGAGGCACACGAAATTCGGGTTCTTGTCCGCGAGCTCCGCGACCGTCACGTCATCGAGGATCGCGTTCGCCCGGCTGTAGACCGTCACCCCGAGGCCCGTACTGCGGCACACCGCCGACACATGCTCGATCAAACCACGCTGACCCGCCTCGGTCAGGTACGGCGGGAACAGCAGCACCCCGTCCGCACCGGCCGCCTCCGCCGCCTGGGCGCCCGCCACCGCGGACGCGGTTCCACCGGTCGCCGGCGCGATCACCGGGACCCGCCCGTTCACCTCGGAAACAGCGGTCCGTACGACGGTGTCGATCTCCACCGGCGTCAGCGAGAAGCCCTCGCCGGTCCCGCCCGCGGCGAACAGGCCTGCGACGTCGAACTGGCTCAGCCAGGACAAGTGCTCGCGGTACCCGGCCTCGTTGAAGCTGAGGTCCGCGTGGAAGTGCGTCACGGGAAACGAGAGCAGGCCGGTTTTGAGCTGCGCGGCGAGTTCAGTGGGGGAGTAGTGGGTCACGCCGTCAGCGTAGGAACGTCGGTGGATACCTGTCCAAGATCGATTTTGGATCTAATGATGCTCTGGGAGCATCGTGAGCACGCGCTGCAGGACCGGGCTGGTCGCGTCCTGCCGCCAGATCGCGTGCAACTCGACCGCCTCGACAGGTCCGCCCGGTCCGTCCAGGTCGCAGTACGTCACGCCCTCGACGCCGAGGTGCCGGGCCGACGCCGGTACGAGCGCGACCCCGCGACCGGCGGCGACCAGCAGGATCACCGTGAGGATCTGTTGCACCCGCTGCTCGATCCGCGGATGCGACTCGGCGAGGAACCGGACGGTCAACTCGTGGAAGTACCGCGCCTGGGTCGGCGAGTAGCTGATCACCTGCTCCCCGCTGAAGTCCGCCGACGTCAACGGCCGGCCGAGCGCGGCGAGCCGATGGTTGCCGGGGACAACAGCGCACAACGGCTCGCGGACCACGATCCGGGAGTCCAGTACGCCGGAGTCGAACGGCGGCCGCCCGAGCCCGAGATCCAGCTCGCCGCGCAGCAGCCCGTCGATCTGCGCGGGCGTGACCCGCTCGTGCAGGATCACGTCGACGTCCGGCAGTTCCTCGGACAGCCGGCGCAGCAGCGGCCCGAGCGTCCGGATCGCCGACGTGGCCGTGAACCCGAGCCGCAGCGTTCCCGCGGCGCCCTGGTCCACCCGGCGCGCGAGATCGCCCGCGGTCTCGACCAGCGCGAGCAGCCGGCGTGCCTCGGTGAGGAACGCCTGCCCGGCCTCGGTCAGCTCGACCTTGCGGTTGTCGCGCTCGAGCAGCCGCGCGCCGACGGCCCGCTCGAGCTTCTGCACCTGGCGGCTCAACGGCGGCTGAGTCATGTTCAGCCGCTCGGCGGCGCGACCGAAGTGCAGCTCCTCGGCGACGGCGACGAACGCGCTCAGCTGGTCGAGCGAAAACATGATGCAGGAAAGGTATCACTCGATGCCACATCGGCCTTGGACACGCATGATCCACCCTTCTTACGCTCACGCAATCGAGCCGGAGGACCACTCTCCGCAGAGGAGGATTCCGATGCTGTTCAGCAAGCTCAACCGCCGCGTCCTGGTGACGGCGGTGAGTGCTGTGTCAATGGCTTCAGTCGTGTTGGCAGGCTGCGGTGGGGTCAAGACGACCTCCACCGGCGGCAAGGGTGACTATCCGACCGGCAACATCCAGATGAGCGTCGGTGCTTCTCCGGGCGGCAGCACCGACCTGATCACGCGAGCAATCGCGGAGGGGCTCGGCAAGGAGCTCGGTGTCTCGGTGCCGGTGGTCAACAAGCCTGGTGCGAACGGCGCGCTGAACGCCAAGGAACTGCAGGCCGCCAAGCCGGACGGCTACAAGATCGCGGTCCAGAACGCGTCCCTGTTCACCATCACCCCGCTCGCGGTGTCGGCCAAGGAGGTGGTGAAGCTCGACGACTTCGACCTGCTCGGCGGAATCTCGCAGGACGACTACGTGCTGATCGCGCCGGTCGGCTCCGGCTACAAGACGATCGCCGACCTGAAGAAGGCCGGCAAGAACGTCAAGTACGGCACCACCGGTGTCGGCACCGGCGCGCAACTCGCGTCCGCCTTGACGTTCAAACAGGCCGGCATCCCCGCAACCGACGTACCGTTCGACGGTGGTGCTCCGGCGCTGACCGCTTTGCTCGGCAGCCAGGTCGACGTGGCAACGATCCAGGTCGGCGACAGCATCGAGCAGATCAAGGCGAAGAAGGTCGTCCCGCTCGCGGTCTTCTCGGCCGAGCGGATCAAGTTCCTGCCCGACGTGCCGACCGCCAAGGAGCAGGGGTACGACGTCGTGGTGTCGCAGTACCGCTTCCTCACGGCGCCGAAGGGTACGCCGGACGACGTCAGGACGAAGCTGGCCGACGCGGCGAAGAAGACCTACGCGACCGACGCGTACAAGAAGTTCAACGACGCGCACTGCCTGACGCCGATCGAGGTGCCGCCGGACGAGGTGCGGAAGATCCTCGACGGGTACGCGACGAAGTACAAGGCACAGCTCGACCAGTTCGGGATCTCGCTGGCGGCCAAGAAGTGAGTGAGGCCGCGCTGCGGGAGGAGCTCGCCGAGGATCGCCCGCCGCACGCGGGGCCGTGGTCCCAGCTCGGGGCCGCGGTCGTCGCCGCTGTCGTCGGTATCGCTGGAGTGATCGGGTCGCTCGCGCTCGGGTTGGGTCGGCTGACCCAGCCCGGGCCGGGCCTGTGGCCGTTCGTGGTCTGCGTTGTCGTGACCGTGTTGTCGATCATCCTTGCACTGGTCGGCCGGCACGGGACGGACACCGAGCAGTTCTCGCGGTCGAGTGTCCAGACCGCGGTCGCCGTACTGACGCTGGCGGTCTTTGCGTCCGTGCTGCCGTTGATCGGGTTCGAGATTCCGTCGTTGCTGCTGACGTTCGTGTGGCTGCGGTTCCTCGGCAAGGAGTCCTGGGTCTCGTCGGTCGCGATCAGCGTGGGGACGGTCGCCGCGTTCTACGTCCTCTTCGTGCTGCTGCTGCAGATTCCGCTGCCCAGGTTGATCTGATGGGCGGCTTGATCGACGGCTTCGGCGTCGTCCTGGAGCCCGCGAATCTCCTCTACTGCCTGATCGGCGTCGTGATCGGCATGCTGATCGGCGTCCTCCCCGGCCTCGGCCCGGCCGCGACGATCGCGATCCTGCTGCCGATCACGTACGGCGTGGAGCCGGTGTCCGCGATCATCATGCTGGCCGGCATCTTCTACGGTGCGCAGTACGGCGGCACGATCACGTCCGTCCTGTTGCGGCTACCGGGCGAGGCGTCCTCCGTGGTCACCGTGTTCGACGGATACGCGCTGGCCAAACAAGGACGAGCCGGAACGGCACTCGGCATCGCGGCGATCGGGTCGTTCATCGGCGGCACGGTGTCGATCATCGGGCTGACACTGCTAGCTCCGGTGGTCGCGGGCGTGGCGCTCGACTTCGGTCCGCCGGAGTACGCCGCCTTGTCGTTGTTCGGCGTACTGCTGGTGGCGACCGTCGGGAACGGCAGCCGGCTGAAGGCGGTGATCGCCGCGGGGCTCGGGTTGCTGCTGGCAACGGTCGGGCGGGACACGTTCACCGGGGCGAGCCGGTTCACGTTCGACAGCCTGAACCTTGCCGACGGCATCGACTTCGTGCCGATCGCGATGGGCCTGTTCGGGCTCGGCGAGATCCTCTACAACCTCGAGGAACGCCATCACAAGGTGCAGGCGCCGGTCGCGGTGGCGAACGCCTGGCCGTCCCGGGCCGACCTGCGGCAGTCGCGCGGGGCGATCGCCCGCGGATCGGTGATCGGCTTCGTGCTCGGCGTACTGCCCGGTGGTGGCGCGACGCTGTCGTCGCTGGTCGCGTACGCGGTGGAGAAACGGCGGACGAAGGAACCCGAGCGGTTCGGTCGCGGCGCGGTCGAGGGGGTCGCGGCACCGGAGACGGCGAACAACGCGGCCGCCACCTCGTCGTTCATCCCGCTGCTGACGTTGGGAATCCCCGCGAACGCGACGATGGCGTTGATGTTCGGCGCGCTGCTGATCCAGGGGATCGCGCCCGGTCCGCAACTGGTGTCCGAGCACCCGGACCTGTTCTGGGGCGTGATCAACTCGATGTACCTCGGCAACATCCTGCTGCTGATCATGAGCATCCCGCTGGTCGGGGTGTTCGTGAAGATCCTCAAGGTACGACCCGCCGTCCTCGCGCCGATCACGGTGCTGATCACGCTGCTCGGGGTCTACACGGTGGCGAACCAGGTGTTCGACATGTTCCTGGTGATCGTGTTCGGCGTCCTCGGGTACCTGATGAAGAAGTTCGGGTTCGAGCCGGGGCCGCTGGTGCTCGCGTTCGTCCTCGGGAGCGTGATGGAGACCGCGGTCCGGCAGTCGCTGTTGATCTTCGGCGGCAACCCGATGGGCTTCTTCACCCGGCCGATCTCCGGCACGGTCCTCGTGGCGCTGATCGTCGTCCTCGCACTGCCCGGTGTCCGGCTGCTGGTACGTCGACGCAAGGAGAAGGAACGCGTATGAGCAAGATCGCCCGCGTCGAACTCACCCCGGTCGCGTTCGCGGACCCACCGCTGCTCAACGTGGTCGGCGTCCACGAACCGTTCGCGCTGCGGACGATCGTCCAGGTGTGGACGGACGACGGGCTGGTCGGGTTGGGGGAGACGTACGCCGCCGACGACCATCTGGCAGGGTTGCGCGCCGTCGCCGACGTACTGCCCGGGCTGGACATCTTCGACGTGAACGGCCTGCGTCAGCGGGTGAACGACGTACTGACCAGTGGTGGCGGGGCTCAGGTCGGCGGGATGCTCAACCTGCAGGACCCGGTCGACGTGGTGTTGTCGCCGTACGAGGTTGCGCTGCTCGACCTGCAGGGCAAGCAGTTGGGGCTGCCGGTGGTGGACCTGCTCGGCGGGGTGGTCCGGGACGAGGTGCCGTTCAGTGCGTATCTGTTCTACAAGTGGGCCGCGCATCCAGGTGGTGAAGCGGACGCGTGGGGCGAGGCGCTCGATCCGGACGGGATCGTGCGGCAGGCCGCGAAGATGATCGGCGAGTACGGGTTCACGGCGATCAAGTTGAAGGGCGGTGTGTTCCCGCCGGCGCAGGAGGCCGAGGCGGTGCGGGCGCTCGCCGAGGCGTTCCCGGAGCACAAGCTGCGGATCGATCCGAACTGTGCGTGGACCGTGGACACGTCGGTGCAGGTCGCTCGGGAGCTCAGCGGCGTACTGGAGTATCTGGAGGATCCGACACCCGGGATCGACGGTATGGCGGCCGTTGCGCGACAAACCGAGATTCCTCTGGCGACCAACATGTGCGTGATCGCCTTCGCACACCTGAGGCCGGCGGTGCTCGCGGACGCAGTACAGGTGGTGCTGTCGGATCATCACTACTGGGGTGGGCTGCGGCGGTCGCAGTTGCTGGCGGGGATCTGCGACACGTTCGGGATGGGGTTGTCGATGCACTCCAACTCACACCTCGGGATCAGTCTCGCCGCGATGACGCATCTTGCCGCGGCGACGCCGAATCTGACGTATGCGTGCGACACGCACTACCCATGGAAGACCGAGGACGTGATCAAGCCGGGTGTGTTGGCGTTCGAGTCCGGGAGTGTGCGGGTGCCTCGTGGGCAGGGGCTCGGTGTCGAGCTGGATGTCGAGGTGCTGGGGGCCTTGCACGAGCAGTACCTGGCGTGCGGGATTCGGAAGCGCGATGACACGACGTACATGCGGACGGTCGATCCGGGGTTCAGCCCTCACACAGCACGCTGGTAGTCAGGGGTTGTGCGTCAGCAACCGGTGTCGCGTGCTCGACAGATGCACCCGCATCGCCGCCCGCGCCGCCTCCGGCTCGGACCGCGCGATCGCCGCGCTGATGTTCTCGTGTTCGTGCACCACGCGGGTCAGGTGCTCCGGGTCCGACATCTCGTACGCCGGGTCGAGCCGGGTCCGCGGCAGCATGATCATCATCGGCCCGAGCTCCCCGATCAGGTCCCCGTAGAACCGGTTGCCCGAGGCAACAGCGACCTTGAGGTGGAACGCGAAGTCCGCCTCCACCGACCGCCCCGGATCGTCGCCGACCCGCCGGAAATCGTCCAGCGCCCGTTCGATCCCCTTCAGCTGATGGTCGGTACGCCGTAGCGCCGCCAGCCCGGCCGCCTCGCTCTCGACGCCGATCCGGAAATCCATCAAGTCGAGGACGTCGCGGTGCGACCGCACCTCGCGCAATCCCGGCGTACGCTCCGGGACCTCCAGCACGAACGAGCCACGCCCCTGGAACGTCTCTACCAGCCCGGCGGCCTGCAACCGCGAGACCGCCTCGCGTACGACGGTCCGGCTGACCCCGAACTCCTCGACCAGACTGTTCTCACCCGGCAGCTTCTCGCCCGGCGCGATCCCGCCGCTGAGAATCCGCCGCTTCAGATCCTCGACAATCTGATCCGCCAGTCCGCTCACCGGAACTCACAACTGTCCACGGTCCAGCGCGCGCACTGCTCGGTGGTCGTGAAGCCGAGGCCCGGCCGGTCGGGGACGAGCATGCGTCCGTCGACCGTCTCCAGACGCTCGTTGAACAAGGGATTCAGCCACTCGAAGTGCTCGACCCAGGGTTCGCGCGGGTACGCCGCCGCGAGGTGCAGATGGATCTCCATCGCGAAGTGCGGCGCGAGCTGCAGACCGTTGTGGTCGGCCAGCGTCGCGAGCTTGAGGAACGGTGTGATGCCGCCGATCCGGGGCGCGTCGGGCTGGATGATGTCCGCCGCGCGGGCCTCGATCAGCCGCACGTGCTCGCCGACGCTGGACAGCATCTCGCCGGTCGCGATCGGGGTGTCGAGCGCCGCCGCGAGCTCGGCGTGGCCTTCCGCGTCGTACGCGTCCAGCGGCTCCTCGATCCAGACCAGACCGAACTGCTCGAGCACCCGGCCGATCCGCAGCGCGGTCGGGCGGTCCCACTGCTGGTTCGCGTCCACCATCAGCGGTACGTCGTCGCCGAGGTGTTCCCGGACGGCGCGGACGCGGTCGAGATCGATCCGGCTGTCGGGCTGGCCGACCTTGATCTTGATCCCGCCGATCCCGTCGGCGAGCGACTTCGACGCGCGCTCCATCACCTCCTCGATCGGGGCGTGCAGGAACCCGCCGGAGGTGTTGTACGCGCGCACCGA
Organism: Kribbella sp. VKM Ac-2566; assembly: GCF_004366005.1. NCBI lineage: Bacteria > Bacillati > Actinomycetota > Actinomycetes > Propionibacteriales > Kribbellaceae > Kribbella > Kribbella sp. VKM Ac-2566. The sequence goes on from NZ_SODT01000014.1 coordinate 266,301, forward strand.
GTCGCGGTGTGCGCCGAGCAGCTTGGCGAGCGGCAGGCCGGCGCGCTTCGCCTTCAGGTCCCACAGGGCGATGTCGATCGCGGCGATCGCCTGCGTCGCGACGCCGGACCGGCCGACCGAGGCACCGGCCCACAGCAGCTTGTCGTACACCTTCGCGATGTCGGACGGGTCCTCGCCGATCAGGTTGGCCGCGATCTCCTTCGCATGCGCGAACTGCGCCGGTCCGCCGGCCCGCTTCGAGTAGCTGAACCCGATGCCGTGCTGGTCCTGCTCGGTCGCGATCTCCGCGAACAGGAACACCACCTCGGTCATCGGCCGCTGCCGCCCGGTCAGCACCTTGGCGTCACTGATCGGCTGCTCGAGCGGGAGGACGACGGACGAGAGCTTCACCTGGCGGATGCGGTCCATAGGCAGTGATCATACAAGCAGCCAACTTGTCCTACAACAGATTCGTTTGACGTCGCCGTAACACCAGGCGACTGCTCTGGAAACACAAGTTGGACAAGCTGCTGCGCGCCGACAGTGCCGACAGTGTGGTCGTGCGCGCCCGCCTGCCGCCAGCTGGGGAAGGAAGCAGCCAATGGACGTTGCGGAGAAGCTGCTCCGGTCGTACGTGGAGATCGACGAGGACGGCGACGGCCGGATCTGGTCCTGGGAATTGCTCAACACGCTCGGCCGGGCCGGCATCATGCCGGACGATCCGCGGGTACGGGTGGCGCTGGACGGCGTCCGTGACGCCGCCGGCCGGCCGGCGATCACGCCGTACGCCCAACCGGTGCAGCTCGACTTCGACACGTTCGCCGAGGTCGCGCAGCACGGGGTGATCCAGCGAACGCTGACCGGTGACCTCGCGGTCCCCGCAGACGAGTTCGCGGAGTTCGCGCACGCGGTGGAGCGGATCCATACCGACCTGCTGGACGAGCGGTCCGGCGAGGTCGCGGACTACATCCCGACCTTGCGGGACGCGGATCCGGAGAAGTTCGGGATCGCGATCTGCACCGCCGACGGTCAGGTGTTCTCGATCGGCGACACCGCGGAAGAGTTCAGCGTGCAGTCGACCTCGAAGCCGTTCAGCTACGCGATCGCGCTGGAGCAGCTCGGCCCGGAGGAGGTGCACCGCTGGATCGGCCAGGAGCAGAGCGGTGGTCCCTTCAACGATCCCTTGCTGTCGCTCAGCCGGGACGGCAGGCCGCACAATCCGATGATCAACGCCGGAGCGATCGGGACGCTCGCGCTGGTCGAGTCCGGCAAGGATCAGTCCGGCCGGCTGGCCACCGTCCAGGACACGTGGAGGGCGATGACGGGCGAGCGGCCGCAGGTGCACGGTGCGACGTTCCTGGCCGAGCGCGACACCGGGTTCGGCAACGTCGCGTTCGCCAACGCGCTGGCGAAGGTGGGGAAGCTGTACGGCGCCGGTCCGACCGACCGGCGTGCCCCGGAGGACGCCACCGAGTTCTACACGATGGTCTGTTCGCTCACCATGAACGCCGAGCGCTTGGCCAAGGCCGGCGCGACGCTCGCGAACAATGGAGTCGCACCGTTGAGCGGCAAGCAGGTGTTCTCCGCGGACACCGCTGCGCGGGTGCTGTCCGTGATGGGCCACAGCGGGATGTACAACGACTCCGGACAGTTCTCGAACCAGGTCGGGCTGCCGGCCAAGAGCGGGGTGTCCGGCAACGTCATGATGGTGGTGCCGTCGAAGCGCATGGCCGTCGTGGTGTTCTCACCGCGGCTGGACGCGGTCGGCAACTCGGTGCGCGGGGTCGAGGTGTGCAAGCGGCTGGTCAACGAGTTCGGCCTGCACCCGTACCGCGGCATGACCGCCGGCCGCGTCGCCGCACACCAGATCGGCGGCCAGATGAACGAGGCCGACAAGCGCGCCGAAGCAGCGAGCGCCGCCGACCGCGCACTCGGCGGCGTAGCCAGGGCCGGGTCGGGCGGTGTGACGGTGAACGCCGCCGACGCGGCGAAGGCCGGGGCGGCCGGGCGCCGCATGGGACAGCCCGGCCAGCACCTGTGACCTCTACTCGACGGTGACCGACTTCGCCAGGTTGCGCGGCTTGTCCACGTCGTGGCCGAGTGCGACCGCGGCGTAGTACGCGATGATCTGCAGCGGGATCGTCAGCAGGATCGGGTCCAGCTCGGGCTCGTTCTTCGGTACGACGATCTTCGCCGCGACCCCGTCCGGAATCTCGACGCCCGGGTGCGTGACGACGTACAGCGGGCCGGACCGGGCGCCGATCTCGTGCAGTGCGCCGATGTTGCGGTCGAGCAGCTCGTCGTCGGGGACGATCGCGACGCTCGGCACGTCCGGCGAGATCAGCGCCAGCGGGCCGTGCTTCAGCTCGGAGGTCTGGTACGCCTCGGCGTGCCGGTACGAGATCTCCTTCAGCTTCTGCGCACCCTCACGCGCGACCGGGTACCCGCGGGTCCGGCCGACGAAGAACAGGCTCTCGTGCTTGGCGAGGCGGCCGGCGATCTTGGCCAGCTCCTCCTCCTGGGCGACGATCGCGGCGATGTCCGCCGGCAGCTTCTTCAGGCCCTCGATCAGCCGGCGGCCGTCGGCGGGGGACACGTCCCGGATCCGGCCGAGGTGGATGCCGAGCATCGCGAACCCGACCGCCATGTTGGTCAGTGCCTTCGTCGACGCCACCGAGACCTCCGGGCCGGCGTGCAGGTACACGCCGCCGTCGACCTCACGGGCGATGCTCGAACCGACCGCGTTGACCAGGCCGATCACCCGGCCGCCCTTGCGCTTCAGTTCCTGCACCGCGACCAGGGTGTCGAGGGTTTCACCGGACTGCGACACCGCGACGTACAGGGTGTCCCGCTCGACCACCGGGTTGCGGTACCGGAACTCGGACGCCGGCTCCGCGTCGGCGGGGATCCGCGCGACCTCTTCGATGAACTGCGCGCCCATCTGACCTGCGTAGTACGCCGAACCGCAGCCGAGGATCTTGACCCGCTTGATCTCCCGCGCCTCGCGGGCGTCCATGTTCAGGCCGCCGAGGTGCACGGTGTGGAAGCGCTCGTCCAGACGGCCCCGGATGACCCGGCCGACCGCGTCCGGCTGCTCGTGGATCTCCTTCATCATGAAGTGCTCGTGCAGACCGCGCTCGAACTCCTCGGCCTCCCACTCGACCGTTTTGGCGGTCTTGGTGGTCGGGGACGCGTCCTGGGTGAACGTGCGGTAGCCGTCGGCGCGGACGGTGGCCAGCTCGCCGTCGTCCAAGTAGACGACCTGGCGGGTGTAGCGGATCAGCGCGGCCGCGTCGGAGGCGATGTGCATCTCGCCGTCGCCGATGCCGAGGATCAGCGGGCTGCCGTTGCGGGCGACCACGATCCGGTCCGGGAAGTCGAGGTCGATCACCGCGATGCCGTAGGTGCCCTCGATCCGGCGCAGGGCGGCCATCACCTTCTCCTCGAGGGTGGCGCCGTCGGACTGCTCGATCAGGTGCGCGAGCACCTCGGTGTCGGTCTCGGAGCGCAGCTTGACGCCGGCGTCCTCGAGCTGCGCGCGAATCGCACCGGCGTTGTCGAAGATGCCGTTGTGCACGACCGCGATCCGCTCGTTGCCGCTGGTGTGGGGGTGCGCGTTGTCCTTGCTCGGGCCGCCGTGGGTGGCCCACCGGGTGTGGCCGATGCCGAGCTTGCCGCCGAAGCGCTTCGGCAGCGACGCCTCCAGCTCACGGACCCGGCCGGCGTCCTTGTGCACCTTCAGCTCGCTGGACCCGAGGACGGCGACGCCCGCCGAGTCGTAGCCCCGGTACTCGAGCCGGGCCAGTCCGTCCACCAGGATGGGCGCGGCCGGCTTGGTGCCGACGTACCCGACGATTCCGCACATGTAGTGGTGCCCCTTCGTAGGTCTTCTCGGTCGTGCCAGAGTGGCCCGTCAGCCGTAGACGATCCGTCGTAGCTGGCGGGCGGAGAGTTCGGGTGAGCGGACCGGCCAGTGCCGGAGCTCGGTGCCGAGACGGGCGAAGATCTCGTCGTTGCGGGCGCCGTAGGTCTGCAGCTCACGGTGCCGGCGCCGGACGTACTCCTCGGTCGTCTCGGTGAAATAGGCCAGTACGTCGGCGACCACGCGCCGCGCGACATCCGCCGACAGTCCGGTCGTGCGGCTGACCTGATCGGCCAGCTCGTCGACCGGCTCCACGGCCGCCGCCTCACTGATCACTGGTCCACCATGCAGTCTTTCCGGGGCCAACGCCAAGCATCTGCCCGAAATCGGGCAAATTACCTGCTTTGTCAGGAGCTAGAACAGCCGGAGGACGTCGGACTCCATGCCGCGGAGGGCGTCGTAGTCGACGGTGAGGCAGTCGAGGCCGCGGTCGGTGGCGAGGAACTGTGCCTGCGGCTTGATCAGCTGGGCGGCGAAGATCCCACGGACCGGGGCCAGCAGGGGGTCGCGGTTGAGGAGTTCGACGTACCGGGTCAGCTGTTCGACGCCGTCGATCTCGCCGCGGCGCTTGATCTCGACCGCGACGTGCTTGCCGTCGGCGTCACGGAGCAGCAGGTCGACCGGGCCGATCGCGGTCGGGTACTCCCGGCGTACCAGCGTCCAGCCCTCACCGAACGTGTGGACGTGCTCGGCGAGCAGCTCCTGGAGATGCGCCTCGACACCGTCCTTGATCAGGCCGGGATCCGTCCCGAGCTCGTACGCCGTGTCGCTGTGCACCTCCTCGATGGTGATCCGCAGCTCCTCACCAGCCTTGTTGGTGACGCTCCAGACCCCCTCGTCCTCCGTCAGCTTGCACGGCGGCGACATCCAGTTCAGCGGTTTGTACGACCCGCCGTCGGCGTGGATCAGCACGGACCCGTCCGCCTTCACCATCAGCAGCCGCGGCGCCATCGGCAGATGAGCCGTCAGCCGCCCCGAGTAGTCAACAGAACACGTAGCAATCACCAAGCGCACGAGAAAGCACGGTAGTGCACCGGGGCTACGGAGTGGGAAGGTGGTGAGCATGATGCCGAAGGTGAGCGACGAGGCGGTCGCGGCGTACGACGCGGTTGCGGCCGGGCTCGAAGGGGCCGGAGTGGTCCGCGGCAGCATGTTCGGGATGCCGTGCCTGAAGATCGGCAAGAAGGTGCTCGCCGGGATGTACGGCGACGCGATGACCTTCAAGCTCCCGCCCGAGCCGCGGGAGAAGGCACTGGCGGTCCCCGGTGCGGAGCAGTTCGATCCGGGAATGGGTCGGCCGATGAAGGAGTGGGTAAGGATCCCGCTCGACCAGTCCGGTGTCTGGCCGGACTACGCCGCCGAGGCCCTGGAGTACGTCGATCGATGAACCTCATGTGTCCCGCCCGGATCCTGCTGCTGCCCGGTGACGTCCAGGACGCGGTGGTGGGTGAGCGGGTCGTGCACGTGTACGCCGGGTCGTTCGAGGCGGCCGCCGGCGCTCGGTTGGCCGAGGCGCTCGCGGTGCGGCTGACCGTCGTACCCGATTTGACCCAGCAGCCGGACGAGGAGCTGCAGTCGATCGCGGACCTGCATCGCGGCGAGACCGTCGTCGTCCTCGGGCTGGATCTCGGCCTCAAACTGCCCGCCGTCGTCGAGCACACCGGCGACGGCTGGACCCGGGTCGCCTCGGACAACGAGCTCACGCTCGCGGCGTACGAGCAGGCCGCCGGCAAGTTCCGCGACTCGATCCCCAAGGACCCCAACCACCTGTTGATCGACCTGCTCGCCGAACACCTCGCACCGGGCGGACGGGTGCTCGAGCTCGGCAGCGGCACCGGCAAGGACGCGATCGAGCTGGAGAGCCGCGGGTACGTCGTACGCCGTACCGACGCGACGCAGGCGTTCGTCGGCATGATGCGATCCGACGGGTACGCCGCCGACCGGTTGAACGCGATCACCGACGACTTCGGCGGTCCGTACGACGCCGTGTACGCGAGCGCGGTGTTCCTGCACTTCGATCGCGCGCAACTGGTCGACGTACTACGGAAGGCGGCCCGTTCCGCGCCGATCCTCGCGTTCGCGACCCGGGAGGGCAAAGGCGAGGAGTGGTCGAACCGGCACCTGGACCTGCCGCGGCATTTCGTTCTCTGGCAGGAAGATCCGCTCCGTGAGTTGCTGACCGCGACCGGGTGGACGGTCGCGCGGCTGGAACGCGGTGACTCGAAGATCGGCACCTGGTTCCAGATCCTGGCGACGCGCTCGTGATCCGCGCCGGTGTCGTACTGCTCGGCGAGCACGGGATCGCCGCGATCGAGCGGGTTCGCGACGGGCGGACGTACCACGTGCTGCCCGGCGGTCAGGTCGAGGACGGCGAGAGCCCGGCGGAGGCCGCGCACCGGGAGGTTCACGAGGAACTCGGCCTGCTGGTGAAGATCCGCTCTGCCGTCGCGGTCGTGCATTTCGGCGACAGCACGCAGCACTACTTCGTCGCCGACGTGATCGGCGGCGAGTTCGGCACCGGCGACGGCCCGGAGCTGGACAGCCCGGCCGACTCGGAGCGGGGGAGCTATCGCGCCGTCTGGCTCCCGGTGGCAGACCTCGCCGCCTGCGACCTCCGGCCGCGACCGATCGCCGCCGCACTCCAGGGCGCACCTGACCCGTGGTGGCTGCTCGACGGCTGGATGGCGACTCCGGTCGTCATCGACGAGACAGTGTGAGCTGTGTGAGGTTGACCTCGCCGGTGACGCAGCTCATGGGCTTACCAGTGCCTGGACTGGCATAGTGCACAGCATGGCTCGGGAATTGACGACGGTGGGTGTGGTGGGTCTCGGCACGATGGGCGCCGGGATTGCCGAGGTGTTCGCGCGCAACGGCCTGACGGTCGTCGGTGTCGAGCGTGACGAGGAAGCCGTCGAGCGCGGCCGCGGGCACATCCAGCACTCGACCGACCGTGCCGTGAAGCGCGGCAAACTGTCGGTCGAGGACCAGCAGGCGCTGTTCGACCGGGTCACGTTCGCCACCTCGCTGGAGGCGCTCGCGGACTGCGACCTGGTGATCGAGGCCGTGGTCGAGCGGCTCGAGCTGAAGCGCGAGATCTTCGCCGCACTGGACAAGGTCGTCCGCGAGGACGCGATTCTGGCGACCAACACGTCGTCGTTGTCGGTCACCGAGATCTCCGTCGCCACCCAGCGCCCGCGGCGCGTGGTCGGGATGCACTTCTTCAACCCGGCGCCGGTGCAGGAGTTCGTCGAGGTGATCAAGACTGTGGTCACCGAGCCGGACGTGGTCGAGGACGTGCAGGCGCTGGCCCGCCGGCTCGACAAGGTCCCGGTCGTCGCGGCGGACCGGGCCGGGTTCATCGCCAACGCGCTGTTGTTCGGGTACCTGAACCACGCGGTCTCCATGGTCGAGTCGCGCTATGCGACCCGCGAGGACGTCGACGCGGCGATGCGGCTCGGTTGCGGGTACCCGATGGGTCCGCTGGCGTTGCTCGACCTGATCGGCCTGGACACGGCGTACGAGATTCTCGACACGATGTACAAGCAGGGCCGCAACCGGCTGCACGCGCCGGCCCCGATCCTCAAGCAGATGGTGACCGCGGGCCTCCTCGGCCGGAAGACCGGGCGCGGCTTCTACACCTACGAGTCGCCGGACTCGCCGGTCGTGGTCGACGACGAAAACACCCCGGTCGTGTCGGCGGACGGTGTGCCGATCCGCGCGGTCAGGCAGGTCGGTGTCGTCGGCTCCGGCACGATGGCGGTCGGCATCGTCGAGGTCCTCGCCAAGGCCGGGTACGACGTGCTGTACGTTGCTCGCGGTACCGAGAAGGTCGACCGGGTCCGCGGCGTGCTGGAGCGCTCGCTGGAGAAGGGCGTTCAGCGCGGCAAGCTGTCCACGGAGGAGCGGGACGCCGCGCTGCGCCGGGTGACCGGTACGGCGAAGCTCGACGACCTCGCGCATGCCGACCTGGTGATCGAGGCCGTCGTCGAGGAGCTCAGCGTCAAGCAGGCGCTGTTCGAGACGTTCGACGAGATCTGCAAGCCGGGCGCGATCCTGGCGACCACCACGTCGAGTCTGCCGGTGATCGACCTGGCGATGGCGACCAAGCGGCCGAGTGACGTGGTCGGGCTGCACTTCTTCAACCCGGCGCCGGTGATGCAGCTCGTCGAGGTCGTCAGTACCGTCAGCACCGCACCCGAGGTCGCCGACACGGTGGCCGCCGTGGCCGTTGCCGCAGGCAAGCACCCGGTGCGGTGCGGCGACCGGGCCGGCTTCATCGTGAACGCGCTGCTGTTCCCGTACCTCAACGACGCGGTCCGGATGCTCGAGGCGCACTACGCCGGTGTCGACGACATCGACGCCGCGATGAAGCTCGGCTGCCGCCTGCCGATGGGCCCGTTCGCCCTGCTCGACGTGGTCGGGCTGGACGTCTCGCTCGCCATTCAACGCACCTTGTACCTGGAGTTCCGCGAGCCCGGCTTCGCCCCTGCTCCGCTGCTGGAGCACCTGGTGACGGCCGGCTACCTCGGCCGCAAAACCGGCCGAGGCTTCCGCGACTACTCCAACTGACTTACGGCTCGGCCTGGGCGTAGTCGCCGCAGGGGCCGCCGCCGATGGCTTCGGGGAGGACCGTCTCGCGGCGGTCGGGGCGGACCAGAGGGTTGTAGAAGGCCGCGATCTCCACGCTGTCCTCGGGGATGTAGTGGAAGATCAGCGACCGCCGGAAGCGGTCGTCGGTGGAGTTCGGGCGGGAGCCGTGGACGACGCTGCCGTGGAAGAAGAGGACGTCGCCGGCCTTCATCTTCGTCTGCACCTTGCTGAGGCCCTCCGGCACCGGGACCTCGACGCTGGTGAAGGATTCGGTCAGGTCGGCCGGCTCGGGGCAGACCAGTTCGGTCTTGTGCGAGCCCGGGACGACTGCGAGTCCGCCATTGTCCGCGTCCACGTCGTCGACCGCGATCCAGGCCGCGAGACAGGTCTCCGGGTCGGCGCGCAGGAACGTGTTGTCCTGGTGCAGCGCCTGCCCGCGGGCGCCCGGCGGCTTGAAGTAGAACATCGACTGGGCGCCGAGCGCGGGACCGATCAGCGCCTGGACGACATCGAGGATCCGGTCGTCGAGCATCAGCTCCATGGCGAGCTTGCCGGCCTCGGTATCGCTTGCCCGGTGCGGGTGCACGAACCGCGGGTACTTCGCCAGCGGATCGTCGTCCGGTACGCCGTCGTCGATGGCGAGCGAGTGGTCGACGGCGACCTGCTCCATGAAGACTGTCTTGATCCGCTCGACCTCGGCGGGTTCGAGCAGCTGGGGGACCTGGACGATGCCGTCGCGCTGGTAGATGTCAACCACTGTCATGTCTCCAGGATGCGGCGGCCGAGCCGCGGGCTGCGATACGCTATCGAGCTGTGAACCTTCGATATCCTGCTGAGTCTCCGCATCCGGTGGTACGCCGGCTGGTGACCGGTGAGTTCGACGAAGGCCCTGAGTACGCGACGTATCGGCGGCGCGGAACGACCGACTGGCTGCTGGTCCAGACCCTCGACGGCCAGGGACGATTCGGTCAGGTCGCGGCCGCGCCGGGCAGCGTCACGCTGGTCCGCCCGCGCACCCTGCACGACTACGCCACGGTCGGTGACCGCTGGCATTTCCGCTACGCGCACATGCACCCGAAGCCGGACTGGCTGCCGCTGCTGGACTGGCCGGAAGTTGCTCCCGGCATCGTTCAGCTCCATCCCGCCGCACCGACCTTCGAGCGGATCGCCGACCACCTGCGCGACGCCGTACGGCATCAACACAGCGTCCTGCCGCAGGCCGAGCAGCTCAGCGCCAACTCGCTGGAGGCGGCGCTGCTGTGGTGCGACACCCAGAACCCGAAGGCGGTGCAGATCGACGACCGCCTGTTGCGTGCGATCGAGCTGATCGACCAGGACCTGACCGCGAGTCTCGACGTACCGCGGTTGGCTCGTGCCGTGAATCTCTCGGTGTCACGGTTTGCGCACCTGTTCCGCGAGCAGTTGGGCGTCAGCCCGCAACAGTTCGTCGAGCGCCGCCGGCTGGACGCCGCGGCGCGGCTCCTGGAGCTCACCAGCCGGTCGGTCGCGTCGGTCGCGGCCCAGGTCGGGTACGCCGACCCGCTCTACTTCGCGACCCGCTTCCGTCTGCACACCGGATCAAGCCCCACGGCGTACCGCAAGAGGTCTTAGAGTTCTCCGCATGAGAACGCGTGCTGTGGTGGGGCTGGCGGTGCTGGCGATCGTGGGGCTGGGGGCGTGTGCGCCGGAGGAGAGCTCGTCCGGGTCCTCGACGCCGTCGGGCGCGGATGCCTGTGCGAAGGACAAGCTGGCGGTAAAGACGGCCGGCACGCTGACGGTCGGCACTGACAAGCCGGCGTACGAACCGTGGTTCAGCGGCAACGACCCGAGCAACGGCAAGGGGTACGAGTCCGCGGTCACCTACGCGGTGGCGAAGAAGCTCGGGTTCGAGCAGGCCGAGGTGACGTGGCGGACCGTGCAGTTCAACACCGCGTTCGCGCCCGGCCCGAAGGCGTTCGACCTGGACGTCAACCAGGTGTCGATCTCGGAGGACCGCCGCAAGGCCGTCGACTTCTCCTCCGGGTACTACGACGTACGCCAGACCGTGATCACCACCGCGGGCAGCAAGATCGCGAACGCCAAGTCCGTCGCCGACCTCGCTGATGCGAAGCTCGGGGCCCAGGTCGGTACGACGAGTTACACCGCGCTGCGCGACCAGGTGAAGCCCAAGCAGAAGCCGGCCGTGTTCGACACCAACGACCTGGCCGTCCAAGCGCTCAAGAACAAGCAGATCGACGGCATCGTCGTGGACCTGCCGACCGCGTTCTACATGACCGCGGCGCAGCTCGACGACGGCAAGATCGTCGGGCAGTTGCCGGCCGGCGGGCAGGCGGAGCAGTTCGGGTTCGTGCTCGAGAAGAACTCGAAGCTGACCGGCTGCGTCACGCAGGCGGTCGACGCGCTCAAGTCCGACGGCACCCTGGCGAACCTGCAGAAGCAGTACTTGACCGAGTCCGGCGCGCCCGAACTCTCGTGACGACCTGGCAACCGTCGGAGCTGCAGCGCGAGCGGATCGCGTACCGGCGTCGGCAAGCGCGGCGATCGACCGTGATCGCGCTGGTCAGCTCGGTGATCCTGCTCGCGCTGGTTGTCGTGGGCATCGGTTCCACGCCGGGCTGGCCGCGGGTCCGGGCGACGTTCTTCGACGTCCATCGTGGCTGGGAGGCATTGCCGGTCGTTGCCGAGGGCCTCTGGCTGAACGTGCGCGTGATGCTGGTCTGTGCGGTGCTGATCGTGGTGTTCGGGCTGACGCTGGCGATCATGCGGACGTCGCGGGGACCGATCTTCTTCCCGCTGCGCGTGTTCGCGGCCGCCTACACGGACGTGTTCCGCGGCCTGCCCTTGCTGCTGGTGATCTTCCTGCTCGGCTTCGGCGTACCGGCCCTGCAGTTACGCGGGTTGCCGAACCAGGCGGTGATCTGGGGCGGAGCGGCCCTCGTCCTGACCTACTCGTCGTACGTCGCCGAGGTGTTCCGGGCCGGTATCGAGTCGGTGCATCCGTCGCAGCGGGCGGCGGCGCGATCACTCGGGCTCAGCTATCGACAGACATTGCGCTTCGTCGTCCTTCCGCAGGCGGTACGGCGGGTTCTGCCGCCGCTGCTGAACGACTTCGTGAGTCTGCAGAAGGACTCCGGGCTGATCGCGGTACTCGGCGTCATCGACGCGATCAGGGCCGCGCAACTAGAGACGGCCGAGGACTTCAACTTCACGCCGTACGTCGCCGCCGGGCTGCTGTTCGTCGCGCTGACGATCCCGTTGACCCGGCTGACCGATTACGTCGCCCGACGGCAGGGATGGTACGGCGGGGGAGGCGGACCGGTATGAGTTTGCCCAAGAATCTGCTCAGTCTCCGCGGTGTGCGGAAGGCGTACGGCGACAACGTCGTACTGGACGGGATGGATCTGGAGGTCGCGGCGGGAGAGTGCGTCGTACTGATCGGAGCCTCGGGGTCCGGGAAGTCGACGCTGCTGCGCTGCGTGAACCTCCTGGAGACGGTCGACGACGGCGTGATCGAGTTGGCCGGCGCCGACATCACGGATCCGCGGGTCGACGCGGACAAGGTGCGGTCCGGGATCGGGATCGTGTTCCAGGCGTACAACCTGTTCCCGCACCTGACCGTGCTCGACAACATCACGCTGGCGCCGATCCGGGTGCACCGGGTGCCGCGTGATGCGGCGCGGGCCCGGGCGATGGAGATGCTGGAGCGCGTCGGCCTGGCGGACAAGGCGGCGGCCAAGCCGGACGAGCTGTCCGGCGGTCAGCAGCAGCGCGCCGCGATCGCCCGCGCGATGGTGAACTCGCCGCAGCTGATGCTGCTCGACGAGGTCACGTCGGCGCTCGACCCCGAACTCGTCGGCGAGGTCCTCGACCTGCTCCGCGAGCTGAAGTCCGAGGGGATGACGATGCTCGTCTGCACCCACGAAATGGCCTTCGCCCGCGACGTCGCCGACCAGGTCTGCTTCCTGCACCACGGCCGGCCGCTCGAGATCGGCCCACCCGCCCAGGTCCTGGACGCTCCCCGCGAGGCCCGCACCCAGGAGTTCCTGCGCCGGGTCAGCGGGACGACAGGTAGGTGAGGACTGCCATCACGCGGCGGTTGTCGTCCTCGGACGGCGGCAGGTCGAGCTTCGAGAAGATGTTGTTCGTGTGCTTGCTGACGGCCTTCTCGGTGACGAACAGGGCGGCGGCGATCGCGGCGTTCGAGCGGCCTTCGGCCATCAGGCCGAGGACCTCGGACTCGCGCGGCGTGAGCCGGCCGATCGGTTCGTCGCGGGTGTTCCGGGCCAGCAGCTGACCGATCACGTCCGGATCCATCGCGGTCCCTCCGGCTGCGACCCGGCGTACCGCATCGAGGAAGTCGGCGACGTTAGACACCCGGTCCTTGAGCAGGTACCCGACACCGCCTCCGCCGCCGGTCAGCAGCTCCCGCGCGTACAGCTGCTCGACGTACTGCGAGAGCACCAGGATCGGCAGCCCAGGCACCTGGCTGCGGGCCTCGATCGCGGCCCGCAGGCCCTCGTCGGTGAAGGTCGGCGGCAGCCGTACGTCGACCACCGCTACGTCCGGCCGGTGCTCCACGAGCGCGGGCACCAGACGAGGCCCGTTGTCGACCGCCTCGACGACCTCGAAGTCGTGCGCCTCCAGCAGGCGGATCAGGCCGTCCCGGAGGAGGGCGTGGTCTTCAGCGATGAGGACTCGCAAGGCAGCTCCATGATCACGGTGGTCGGCCCGGCGCTCGGGCTCACCACGGTCAACGTACCGTCGAAGGCGGCCAGCCGCCGCTCGATACCGTACAGACCGCCGCCGGGCCTGATCACGGCACCTCCGACACCGTCGTCGCCGACGATCATGTGCAGCTTCTCGTCCTCGTGGGTGATCTGGATCCAGGCGGTGGTCGCCGCCGAGTACTTCACCGCGTTCGCGAGGCATTCGGCGATCGCGAAGTACGCCGCGGACTCGACCGGCGCCGGCGGACGGCCGGGTACGTCGAAGGTCACGTCGACCTTGAACGGGCAGGACATCGCGAGCGCCTTGACCGCGCCGTCCAGACCGCGGTCGGCGAGCACCGGCGGGTGGATCCCGCGGACCAGGTCGCGCAGCTCGGACAGCGCCGTACTCGCGGACTCGCGGGCCTCGGTCAGCAGGGCAGCCGCCTGGGCCGGGTCACGGGCCACCATCTCCTCGGCCATGCCGAGGTTCATGCTCAGCGCCGCCAGGCGGGCCTGGGCGCCGTCGTGCAGGTCGCGCTCGATCCGGCGCAGCTCGGCCGCCTGGGTGTCGACGGTTTCCGCCCGGGACTCGGCCAGCTCGCGGACCCGCATCGCCAGCTTGGCGCTCTCGGTCGGGCCGAGCAGTGAGCGGGCCACGAACGCGTTCGCCTTCAGCAGCCGCTCGCCGGCGGCGTTCCAGATCATGAACGCCAGCAGGGCGACCGGCATCAGCAGGAAGCTGGTCCAGAAGTTCACCGTGAACAACCCGCCGAACGGCTCGGTGAACACGCCCTCCGGCGTGACGCCGACGAGCAGCGGGTAGACCAGGTAGAACAGTGTGGCCAGGAAGAGAACGGCGCTCAGCAGGCACAGTGTGAATCCGATCACCGCGTTCACCAGCAGCCAGACGATGTCGCGCCAGGTCTGCGGATCAGTCAGGATCGTCCGCAGCCGCATCAGCATGCCGGGCATCGGAGGCTTCTTGTACGGGCGCGGGATCCGCTCACCGAGGAAGCCGGCCAGTAGCGTGCGGTGGCAGTTCGCGAACCACCGCGCGGCCGGTACGACGACGAGCAGCAGCGGGATCCCGACCCACACGGCGATCAGCGGAACGGACACCACGCTGAGCACGAACAGGGCGATGCCCAGCTCGGCCAGGATCGCGAGGAACAGCGCGATCCACGGCTGCGCAAGCTTGGGATAGCGCATCGGCGGCGCCTCAGTCGTGGCAACGGTGCTCATGCCTCCATCATGACCGAGCGTGAGATCTCCTGCAGTGGTGTTATCCCCACTGTCTCCTGGGGCCTGACTCCACAGCCGATTCGGGTAGTAACTCTCATGCTTTCGGAGGTTAGGGCGATGAGGCTTGATGCACTACGCTGGCCGCGGCTGTACGCCTAGGCCTTCCCCCGCTACCGAGACGAGGACCTGATGGCACAGCCTGTCGCGTCACCTGCTGCTACCCGCCGTTCCGATTTCTCCCCACTGTTACGGGAGATCAAGGCTGCCGGACTCCTGGAGCGCCGTACGGCGGCGTACGCGATGGCGATCGGGATCAACGCGGTTCTGCTCGGTCTGACGTGGGCGGCCGTCGCCGTGATCGGCAGCTCGTGGTGGGCACTGCTGCTGGCGCTCCCGATGGGAATCCTGACCACCCGCGCGGCGTTCTTCGGGCACGACGCAGGGCACCAGCAGATCGCCAGCTCGCGCAAGCTGCACGACTGGATCGGGATGCTGCACGGGAACCTCCTGCTCGGCATGAGCTACGGCTGGTGGAACGACAAGCACAACCGGCACCACGCCAACCCGAACCACACCGACAAGGACCCGGACGTCGGCGAGGGCGTACTGGTCTGGACCCTCGAGCAGGCCTCCGGCCGCAAGGGACTCGAAGGCTGGCTGAGCCGTAACCAGGCGCGGATCTTCTTCCCGCTGCTCACCCTGGAGGGCTTCAACCTCAAGGTGTCGAGCATCCGCTTCCTGCTCGCCCGCCGCCGTACGGAGAAGGTCGAGCTCGGCCTGATGGCCGCGCACCTGGTGCTGTACTTCACCGCGCTGTTCCTGATCCTGTCGCCGGGCCAGGCGGTCGTCTTCGCGCTCGTCCACCACATGATCTTCGGGCTGCACCTCGGCAGCGTGTTCGCGCCGAACCACAAGGGCATGGAGATGCCCGACGACGACAGCAACTGGGGCCACCTGGAGAAGCAGGTGCTCACCTCACGCAACGTGAACGGCGGTCTGGTCACCGACTGGATGATGGGCGGGCTCAACTACCAGATCGAGCACCATCTCTTCCCGAGCATGCCGCGCGCCAACCTTCGCTTCGCCCAGCCGATCGTGCGCAAGTACTGCGAGAGCATCGAAATGCCCTACGTCTCAACGAGCCTGATCGAGTCGTACCGCTTGGGGTTGCGTCACATGCACGACGTCGGCGAGGAACTCCGCGCCACCGCGTAGCAGTCCTCAGATGGTGATGACTGCCTTGCCGCGGACCTGCCCGGACGCGAGGTGGCGCATGGCTTCCGGCACGCGGTCGAGCGGGTACGTGCGGTCGATGCTCGGCGTCACCTGACCGGACTCGACGAACTCGTTGAGCCGCTCGAGGTCGCCGGCCCGCACCTGGGCGACGAACCAGGCCAGCCGCTGGCCGAC
The DNA here is from genome assembly GCF_004366005.1 of Kribbella sp. VKM Ac-2566. NCBI lineage: Bacteria > Bacillati > Actinomycetota > Actinomycetes > Propionibacteriales > Kribbellaceae > Kribbella > Kribbella sp. VKM Ac-2566. The sequence goes on from NZ_SODT01000014.1 coordinate 282,153, forward strand.
GAACGGCGAGAGCATCAGCGCCCGGAGGGACCGGTTCATGCCGCCGGTCAGATCGCCGCCGTCCTCACCACCGACGAGCACCGCTGTCCCCTTGGGTGTGAGCGCGCGGAGCAGCCGGGACAGCTTGGGGTTCCCGGCGATGTCGAGGACCAGATCGTAGCGGTGGGTACCGTCGGCGTAGTCGTCGCGGGTGTAGTCGAGGACCTGGTCGGCGCCCAGGGAGCGCACGAGGTCCAGCTTCGCGGTGCTCGCCACGCCGGTGACCTCCGCGCCGAAGGCCTTGGCCAGTTGTACGGCGTAGCTGCCGACACCCCCGGACGCGCCGATGACCAGCACCCGCTGCCCTGCCTCGATCCGGCCGTGGTCGGTCAACGCCTGGAGTGCGGTCCCTGCTGAGATCGGCACCACAGCTGCCTGCTCGAACGACAGGCTCTTCGGCTTGTGGGCCAGCTTGTCCTCGACAGCCACGGCGTACTCCGCGAACGCGCCGCGGCCGACGCCGTACACCTCGTCGCCGACGGCGAACCTGGTCACCGCGGGACCGACGGCCTCGACCGTTCCGGCGAGGTCACGTCCCGGCACCCGGGCCTTCGGGCCGCGGAACCCGAGGCCCACGATCCGCATCAGGTACGGCTTGCCGACCATCAGGTGCCAGGTCCCGCGATCCAGCCCCGCGGCGTGCACCCGGACCAGGACCTCGTTGCCGGTGATCTGCGGACGGGCGATGCGTTCGTGGCGCAGTACGCCGGCGTCGCCGTACGAGTCCTGCACGATCGCGCGCATCGAAGCGGCAGCTGCCGGCCTCCCGCCGGGGGTGGTGGCGTCTGACGCCTGGCTTCCTGCCGCTGTGCTTGTCATGGCTGTCCTCGTGTCGGGTCGTCGTACTTAGTACGAGAAGCTACAGTACAAAGTACGAAAGCACTACGGCTCGGCTGGAGTGAGATGACTGAACAGACGGACGACAGCCCCGGCGAACGACCCCGGCTCAGCCGGGAACGCGTCCTGTGGGCTGCCGTCGCGGTGGCCGACGCCGGTGGAATCGACTCCCTGACGATCCGCTCGCTGTCGCAGAGCCTGGGTACGAAGCCGATGTCGGTCTATTACTACGTCGCCAACAAGGACGAGATCCTCGACGGCATCGTCGACCTCGTGTTCGGCGAGATCGAGCTGCCCGAGCCCGGCGGTGACTGGCGTACGGAGATCCGCCGGCGAGCGGACTCGGCGCGCCGGGTGCTGCGGGCCCATCCCTGGGCGATCGGCCTGATGGAGTCGCGCACCAGTCCTGGGCCGGCGACTCTGCGGCACCACGACGCGGTCATCGCAACCCTCCGGGCCGCCGGCTTCTCCCAGGAGTTGACGGCTCACGCCTACGCGATGCTCGACAGCTACACGTACGGCTTCGCGCTGCAGGAGGCTGGTCTGCCCTTCGAGGGCTCGGACACCGTCGCCGACGTCGCCGAGCCGATCATGGAACGATTCTCGACCGGCGAGTACCCCCACCTCGTCGAGATGGCCACCGACTACTACCTACGCCCCGGCTACGACTTCGGAAACGAGTTCACCTGGGGCCTCGACCTCATCCTCGACGCCCTAGCGACCCGAGCAACCACAACCACCTAACCGAGCCCGAGCTGTCGCCGCGGTGCACGGCGCGTGCGACTCGGGGCGTGCCGGTCAGGGCGTGTCGGTCAGGGGCGTGCTGGCGAAGGCGTGTCGGTGAGAGGCGTGCTGGTGTGGGGGGTGCCGGTGTGGGCGTTCCGGTCAGGGGTGTGCTGGTGAAGGCGTGTCGGTGAGGGGCGTGCCGGTGTGGGGCGTGCCGGTGTGGGGCGTGCCGGTCCGGGGCGTTTCGGTCAGGGCCTGCTGGTCAGGGGTGCGGCTCGTCAGGAGTCTGTTGGGCCGTTGGCAGCTGTGTGTGGTTGCGCGGGCTAGTTGTGGCGGTAAACGCGAAATCCGAGTTCGCCGATAGCGGTGCCAGCGACGGCGTTTGCCAGTGATGGCTCCGGTGATGGCGGGCCTTCAGAGTGATGGCGTGCGCCCGGCCCAGCCATGCGACCCAGCCACGACCCAGCCATGCCGCCGGGTCATACGGCCCGGTCATGCGCCCGGTCATGCGCCCGGTCATGCGGCCGGTCGTGCGGCCGGTCGTGCGGCCGGTCGTGCGGCCGGGCGGTCGGGTCGGGTCAACGGGCCGAGGCGGTTGGTGAGTTCTGGCCGGCGTGGTGGCTTCAGAACGGTGGCGGGTCGTGAGCTGCCTGCCGGGGGCCGCCAACGGTATTTGCCGGCGACGGCGTTGGCGCGTGAGAGGGAGTCGTCGGCCTCGTCCTCGTCTTGGAGCACGAGCAGCGTCGCGGCGCGGCGGACGTGGTTCTGGGTCTGCTGGCGCCGGTGATGGCGTGCCTTCAGAGTGATGGCGTGCGATGCGGCCCAGCGATGCGGC
>NZ_SODT01000014.1:284675-289017 GCF_004366005.1 Kribbella sp. VKM Ac-2566
CCCAGCGATGCGGCCCAGCGATGCGGCCCAGCGATGCGGCCCAGCGATGCGGCCCAGCGATGCGGCCCAGCGATGCGGCCCAGCGATGCGGCCCAGCGATGCGGCCCAGCCATGCCGCCGGGTCATGCGGCCGGGCCGATGGGGGATGGTGAGTCCGACTGGCGTGCTGGCTTCAGCACGGTGGCGGGTCGTGAGCTGCCTGCCGAGGGCCGGCAATGGTATTTGCCGGCGACGGCGTTGCCCGTGAGAGGGCGTCGTCGGCCTCGTCCTCGTCTTGGAGCACGAGCAGCGTCGCGGGGCGGCCGGTGTGGTTCTGGGGCTGCTGGCGCCGGTGATGGCGTGCCTTCAGAGTGATGGCGTGCGCCCGGCCCAGCCATGCGGCCGGGTCACGCGGCCCAGCTATGCGGCCGGGTCATACGGCCGGGTCACGCGGCCGGGTCACGCGGCCGAGTCACGCGGCCGGGCCGGGCGAACGGGCCGACGGCGGTTGGTGAGTTCTGGCTGGCGGTGCTGGTCAGAAGGGTGGCGGGTCGTGAGCTGCCTGCCGGGGGCCGGTGGTGGGATGTGTCTCGGGTTGTTGGGTGATGGGGCCGCGGGCGGGCGGAACGGTGGTGTAGCGGTGACCGGTGGGCGTGGTGAGGGTGATCGACCCGTCGGGGTGGCTGGTGGTGGTCCAGCCCCAGGCGGGGGTGTCTTTGATGACGTGGTGATATTCGCAGTACGGCGCCATCCCGGACAGACTCGTGCGCCCGGACTGGGTGAAGGGGGTGAGGTGGTCGCGGTCGCAGTCGCGGGAGGTGCGGTTGCAGCCGGGCCAGGCACACACGGGGTGGCGGGCGAGCAAAGTTTCGGTCACCAACGCACCGGGGTCGTGGCGGGTGGTGGAGGCTTCGAGGACGGTGCCGTTGGTGGGGTCGGTGAGGAGTCGTCGCCAGGTGCCGTCGGTGGCGATGCGGCGGGCCAGGTCGGCGGGGATGGGTCCGTAGCCGGTGAGTTCGGCGGGGTCATTGTCGAGGCCGAGCAGGGTTGAGGCGGGGACGACGACCTCGATGTGGGGGCGGCGGCGGTGCTGGTCGGGCAGCCGCCGGCCGAGCCAGTCCAGCCCGTTGCGCAGGATGTGCTCGAACAGATCCGCAGCCACATCCGCACGCCGCTGCTCGACGGTACGGGTGTCCTTCCCGGCACCGGCATCAGCACCCGCACCAGCGCCGGCGCCTGCATCAGCATCCACGCCAATATCCGTACCAGCGCCGGCACTCACCTCAGCACCCGCATTGGAACCCGCACTGGCGGTGGTGCCGGTGGCGGTGATGTCGTCGGGGGTGGCCGAATCGGGATCGGGTCTGGCGTGCGGGGATGGGCCGGCGTCCGCGGGGGCCGGCGGTCCGGGATCCACGGACGCGCCGAGCGGCGCCGTTGCGGCGTTGCCTGTGGGCGCTGAGTCGTTGGCTTGAGGTGCAGCAGTGGCGCTGAGAGTGCCGCCGCCTGGGACGTCGGCTGTATCGCCACCGGGGACCGCGTTGCCAGCGTTGCCCGTCGTACCCGTGTCGCCGGCGGTGCCTGCGTTGCCCGTCGTGCCGGCGGCGCCGGTCGTGCCTGTGTCGGCGTCGGGGCTGTCGTCGGCGTCCGCAGTGGTGGTGTCGGCCGTGGCGTGGACGTTGGCGTCGGTGGCGGTGTCGGCGGTGGTGTCGGTGATGGGGCCGGCTGCAGGCGCGGCTTCGTCGGTGGTGGGGTTGGTGGTAGGGGTGCTGCGTTTGGCGAGGGTGCTCATGGCTTGGAGGGTGACCCACATCTGCTGGATCTTGTCGGCGGTGTGCACGATCCACAGCCCGGCCATGCCGTTGGCCAGCGGGACGATCTTGCAGGTGCGCTCGGCCACCGCGGCGCGGTGATCGTCGGTCGCTTGCGCGGTGGTGTGTTTGGCGACCTGGCGGCGCAGCGACTCTGACAGGTTGCGGTGGGTCTGCTTCGCGGCACGTTTCAGCACATGGGCCTGCACCGCCCGGGCCGCGTCATCGGGCAGGTCGCTGGTGGCCTCGGAGATCGCCAGCGCCTTGCCCCAGGTCAGCGCGCCGCAGCGCAGGCCCGAATAGGTGGCCGACAGGGACGACGTCAGCCGCAGCGCGGTGTCGACCCGTCGGCCCACGGTGTTCGGGGACAGGCCGAGGGCCAGGGCGATCTCGCCGTGCCAGGACCGCTCGGGGTCGATCGGGCGGCCCTTGGAATCGAGCTGGGTCGGGCGGGGCGACTCGCGGTGTTCGGCGCGGCGCTGCCGGACGAACGACGCCGTCGCACTGGTCTTGATCGCCTCTCCCCAGCTGATCAGCCGGTCCGCGGCCTTCATCAACTCGATCAGCGCCATCGGCGACATCGCCTCCGGCCGGGTCACCTCCAACGCGGCAGCCAGCGCACCGCCGGGCGGCAGGAACGCCCAGGCCGGCGCCTCCCGGCGCAGCATCTCCCGCTCGGCGGCGTCCTGCTCGACCCCGTCCCACTCCTGCCACTCCAACTCATCGACACGGGAGTAGCGGTTCCGGCCCAGCAGCTCGTCGAGTTCGGCATCCAACTGGTCCTGCTCGCTGACCACCGCAGGGCCGCCGGGGAGCTCGGGATCGGTCGGGTAGACAAGGTCGTCCGGCACGTAGTCATCGGCGAGCGGCTCGTCATCCCAACCGCTCCATGGAGACCGCCTGACCGCCCCAGTGGGGGTGGAGTCGATCATGGCCGCCTGGTCAGGAGCCGGAGCCGTTGAGGCGCGGACAGGGGAGGCAGCCCGGCAGCCGCTCGCTGGTGCACTCCGGTCCGGCCGGTTAGCCGGCCCACCGAGGCGGGTGTGGAGATCGTCGACGAACCGTTCTGCCCGTTCTGCTGGGGCGGTCGCGGTCTGGGGGAGGTCGTGCGCGACCAGGGTCCCGGCCGCCCCGGATGGGGAGAGGGCGACGGTCGCGGTGGGCGCTCCCGGCTCGGCGGGGACCTGGTGGTCGGCGCCGAGGTGGGTGCCCGGGATTCCGCTCATGCACCTACATTAGAACATGTGTTCGATTACTCCAAATCATCGGATCCCTTCACCGGATCCCAGGCCGCCGGAGCGGTCGTGGTCGCTGTGACGGTTGGGGCTCTCCAGGCAACGAATGCAGGAGTGCGAGTCGGGTCGTCGATACCGTCGTCCGTGGACCGGACACGAGCCATGCGAGCCACCGCAATGTCGGCCGCCCGCGGGATCAGGGTTTGGGGTCGGGGGTTCGGATGTTCATTCGTTCGCCGGGTCTTGCGAAGATGCTGAGGATCTCCGAGGGCCCCTCGCCGGTGCTGCCGAACCAGTGCGGCACGTGGGTGTCGAACTCGGCGACCTCGCCGGGGCCGAGGACCCAGTCCCGTTCGCCGAGGACGAATCGCAGGTGCCCGGACAGGACGTAGATCCACTCGTGACCGTCGTGGGCCCGCGGTTCCGGGATGATCTTGCTGGTCGGGATGACGATCTTCCAGACCTGCATGCCGTCGGGCTGCCGGGTGAGTGGGATGACCGTCCGTCCCTTGACGCGGCCGGGCTTGAGGCGAATGCGTGGGTCGCCGACCTCGGGCGCGCCGACGAGATCGTCCAGGGGCACCCGGTAGGCCTGCGACAGCGCAAGCAGCAGCTCCAGGGTCGGTCGCCGCTGTCCGGTCTCGAGTCGCGAGAGCGTGCTCTTCGAGATGCCGGTCGTGGCCGCCAGACCGGTCAGGGTGATACGGCGCTGGGTGCGAACCCGCTTCAGCCTGGGCCCAACCTGCTCGAGCACCGCGGCGATCTCCGATGAGGTGTCTTCCACGACCTCATCACACTGCGCATTCCCGGAAACAGCAACGACCGTAGGTGAGAGATCGACGGTGCTTCAGCCTGATGGACATGAGTCAGTACGACGTGGTGGTCATCGGCGGAGGCGCCGCCGGACTGTCCGCCGCCCTGGTCCTGTCAGGCGCTCACCGCAAGGTTCTCGTGGTCGATGCCGGCACGCCCCGCAATACCCCGGCCGTCCACCCGCACGGGTACCTGTCGCGTAACGGCTTCCCGCACAGCGAACTGCTGGAGCTCGGACGGGACGAAGTCGGGAGGTACGGCGGTGGCGTCCTCACCGGCACCACCACCGAACTGGTGGCCGATGGCAACAACGGCTTCTGGGGCCGCCTCGTCGACGGGCGGGGAGTCTTGGCGGGTCGGATGGTGGTGGTTGCTGGGGTGTGTGTCGGGCTGCGCGTTGTTGGCGGGTGGCGTGTCTTGGCGGGTCGGGTGGTGGTGGTTGCTGGGGTGTGTGTCGGGCTGCGCGTTGTTGGCGGGTGGCGGGTGTTGGCGGGTCGGGTGGTG
>NZ_SODT01000014.1:289113-647359 GCF_004366005.1 Kribbella sp. VKM Ac-2566
GGTGGTGGTTGCTGGGGTGTGTGTCGGGCTGCGTGTTGTTGGCGGGTGGCGGGTGTTGGCGGGTCGGGTGGTGGTGGTTGCTGGGGTGTGTGTCGGGCTGCGTGTTGTTGGCGGGTGGCGGGTGTTGGCGGGTCGGGTGGTGGTGGTTGCTGGGGTGTGTGTCGGACTGCGCGTTGTTGGCGGGTGGCGGGTCTTGGCGGGTCGGATGCTGGTGGCTGCCGGCCTGTGGGACGAACTGTTGGACGTCCCAGGAGTGCGCGACCAATGGGCACGCGACGTTCTGCGTTGTCCGTGCTGCCATGGCTACGAGGTCTGCGACCGTCGGCTCGGCGTCATCGGAGGCAGCTCGGGTGCGGTCCCGTACGCGCAGATCGTGCGCCAATGGACCCACGAGCTCGTCTACTTCACCCCGCCCGACGCGCTCACTGCGACCGGACGATCCGCGTTGTCGGCCCGCGGGATCGGTGTGGTCGCGGGAACGGTCAGCCTCAGCCACAACCGCGCGGAGGTCACGTCCCGCCGCGGCACGGGAGTACAGCTGATCGTCGACGGTGGCCGCTTGCGCGGTGTGCAGTTGGTCGACGGCAGCGTGGTGGCGCGGGATGTGCTGTTCGTGCCGCCCGAGTTCGTACCGAACGACCATCTTCTGCGCAGCCTCGGTTGGGCGGTTGACGACGGCGGCTGGGGCGCAGTCGAGGCGACTGGACGCACCGGCGTTCCCGGCGTCTGGGGCGCGGGCGATGTCGTCGCCACCCGCCCAGGTCGCCACCGCCACCGCCACCGTCACCGCCGACGGCGCCGGCCGCGATCGCGCTCGACGCCGACCTGGTCGAGGACGACGTACGCAAAGCCGTTCACGACCTCGTGCACTGACCTCTCGCGCACACATCACCATCACAACACCAAGGAGCGATATGACCACCCCGAACCCCCGCACCAGTGCCGACCCCAGCCGGCGCGTGGCCGGCCCGCCGTCCAAGCATCAGTTGGCGTTGATGATCTGGCTGGCCGTCTTTCCGACCCTCACCGTGCTCAACCTGACCCTCGCCGACTGGCTGGGCACGCTCGCGCCCGTACTGCGCACGTTCGTGCTGGCCACGATCGCCGTACCGATCGTGATCTACGGCGTGATGCCGCAACTCCACCGGCTCCGCACCCGCATCCTGTCTCGATCCGCGGACCACTGAGCCATCCCACGAAGGAGCTCTGATGTCGACTCTGATCACCCACCCAGGACCTACGACCACCACCGATCTGCCGCTCTACCGTCTGCACCTCATGCGCGCCGGGTACCTCCTCATGGGCGTCGGTCTTGCCGTCGTCAAGTGGCCGATCCTCATCAGCCACGGCAGCTCCTGGCCGCTGTTCGAAGGAGTCGTCACCTGCATCCTCACCGCCATGTCGCTGCTCGCGTTCCTCGGGCTGCGCTACCCGGTCCGGCTGCTGCCGCTCCTTCTTTTCGAGTCCGCCTGGAAGCTCATCTGGCTCTCCGTCGTGGCACTACCCAAGGCAGTCGCCGGAGACATGGACTCGGCTACGCAAGCCATTGCGGTCAACTGCGCTGTGGTCCTGGTCATCCTCGCGGTCACGCCGTGGCGGTACGTCTGGCAGCAGTACGTGCGTGCTCCTGGAGACAGGTGGCGATGACGTCAGACCTCTGGTTGGGGCATGGCCTAGCCTTGAGGGGCTATGTCGCGTAGGAGGCCTTCGAAGTGGCAGCGGCCGGTCAGTGACCGGCCGCTCCTTGGTGGTACCCAGTCTCGCGAGGTGAAGGCGGGCGCCGAGTGGAACGTCCGCCGGGTGTCCGGGTCCGCGTCCGCGAAGTCGTACCGCTGCCCGGGCTGCGACCAGCAGATCCTGCCGGCCACCCCGCACGTCGTGGTGTGGCCGGAGAACCCGAGCCTGCTCGGTGCGATCGGTGGCAGCCAGTCGTTGGACGAGCGGCGCCACTGGCACACGGCCTGCTGGCAGCGCAGTCGGTGAGCAGACGGTGAGCAGTCGGTGAGCAGTCGGTGAGCTCGGTGAAAGGGTGGAGGGCATGAAGCTTCCGGTCACGGCGTACGGCGACACTGGTACGCCGGTCGTGGTGATGCACGGATTGTTCGGCTCGGGGCGGAACTGGATGACCGCCGCGCGCCGTCTCGCGGACCGGCACCGGGTGTTCGCGTTCGACCTGCGCAACCACGGGACCTCGCCGCACGTCGAGACGATGAGCTACCCGGAGATGGCCGACGACGTCCGCGAGACGATCGAGTCGCTCGGGCTCGGGCCGGTCGCGCTCGTCGGGCACTCGATGGGCGGCAAGACCGCAATGCTCACCGCGCTGCAGTACCCCGCGGCGGTCGAGCGGCTCGTCGTCGTGGACGCGGCGCCGGTCGCGTATCCGCCGGCGTTCGTCGAGTACGCCCGGGCGATGCGGAACGCCGACCTGTCGTCGATCACCCGCCGGGCGGAGGTGGACGCCCAGCTCGCCGACGCCGTACCGACGCCCGGGACACGCGCCTTCCTGCTGCAGAACCTGATCCTCGACGCCGACGGTGCGCGGTGGCGGCCCAACCTGCCGGTGATCGAGGCCGCGCTGCCGGCGATCTCCGGCTGGCCCGCGGTCGAGGGACGGCAGTACGACGGGCCGACGCTGTTCATCTACGGCGGCAAGTCCGACTACGTCCAGCAGGACCACCGCGCGACCATCGCGGCGTACTTCCCGCACGTCCAGTACGCCGAAGTCCCGGAGGCCGGGCACTGGGTCCACGCCGAACGCCTCGACGACTTCCTCGCCCTGCTCACACCGTTCCTTCCCTGACGCCGCGGAGTTACATTCGCGAGCAGGGGAAGGGGGCCACCATGCCGGCCTTTGCGGGAATCGATGATCTCGCGCTGACGGTCACCGACCTGGATCGCAGCGAGCGCTTCTACACCGAGATCCTCGGGCTGAAGCCGCTGATGGACTTCGGGACCGTGCGCACGTTCGTCGACCGGGCGAGCGGGTTCGTACTGTCGCTGTGCAGGCACGAGCTCGGGACAGCCGCGCCGTTCACCGAGCTGACAACGGGTCTCGACCACGTCGGGATGGCGGCGGCGAGTCGGGACGAGCTCGTCGAGTGGGAGCGACGCTTCGAGGCGCTCGGGGTCACGTACACGCCGATCCGGGACGAGGCGTTCGGGTCGCACCTGAACTTCCGGGATCCGGACGGCATCGCGCTCGAGCTGAGTGCCTCCAACGAGGTGTACGACGGCTGGATGGCGGAACTGCGGGCCCGCGACATCCCGGCGGACGAGATCCGCGCGCGTGTGATGGACTACCTGGGCTCGCTCGGAACCTGACACCGGCAAACGTTTGTCCGTAATCCATTGACCTTCACCTGAAAACATCGGTAAGTTTTCAACCCAGTTCCTGCAGGATCCACGATCTGGGGTGGTGGCGATGGTGGTCCGGACCGGCGCGCAGCGTCTGGCCGAGGACCCGGGGTTGGTGCCGGACGGGCGCCTGGGACTGATCACGAACTTCACCGGCGTGCTGCCGGACCTCACGCCGACCTCGGTCGCGTTGCGTGCGGCCGGGTTGCCGTTGACGGCGTTGTTCGGTCCCGAGCACGGCCTCCGCGGTACGGCGCAAGCGGGTGAAAGCGAAGGCGAGGGCGTCGACCCCGACACCGGACTGCCGGTGTTCGACACCTATCGGCGTACGGTGGCCGAGCTCGACGACCTGTTCTCCGGTGTCGACGTACTGCTGTTCGACATCCAGGACATCGGGACGCGGTTCTACACCTACATCTGGACGATGTACGACTGCCAGCAGTCGGCCGCCCGGCTTGGTATGCCATTTGTGGTGCTGGACCGGCCGAACCCGCTCGGCGGCCTACGGGTCGAGGGCCCGCTGCTGCAGCCCGGGTTCGAGAGCTTCGTCGGGCGGGCGCCGATCCCACTCCGGCACGGACTGACGGTCGGCGAACTCGCCCTTCAGTTGGGTACGGCAACGGTCGTCGAGGCGGAGGGCTGGAGCCGTACCTCGACCGGGACCGGTCTGCCGTGGGTGCCGCCGTCGCCGAACATGCCGACACCGGAGACGGCTTTGGTGTACCCCGGCACCGGCCTGTTCGAGGGCACGAACCTGAGCGAGGGCCGCGGTACGACGCGACCGTTCGAGACGATCGGAGCGCCGTACGTCGATGACCGGCTTGTGCCGGCGTTGCGCGCGTGTGAGCTGCCCGGGGTGATCTTCCGGCGGACGTGGTTCGAGCCGGTGTTCCACAAGTACGCGGGCCAGCCGCTGTCCGGCGTACAGCTGCACGTCGTGGACCGCGATGCGTTCGAGCCGGTGCGGACCGCGCTGACGATGTTGCGGGTGCTGAACGAGCTGTATCCCGACGACTTCGATCTGTTGCCGTCGCTCGACAAACTGTGGGGTTCGGACTCGCTGCGGAAAGCCTTGGAGGCCGGTGACGACCCGGTCGAGCTCTTGCCCGCGGCAACCACACCGGCCGACTGGGTACGCGACGGAGTACTGCTCTACGAAGGGGCTGCCCGATGATCCGTTCGTTCCAGGTCGGCGACGGGCCGGCACTGGCTGCGGCCTGGGCCGCCGCGGCGCCGGCCGACCCGATCAGCTACCAGCGGTTCCGTGACCTGTTCCTGCTCGACCGCAACTTCGACGCGGCCGGTCTGCAGGTGGCCGTGATCAATGATCAGGTCGTCGGCGCCGCGTACGCCGTCCGCCGGCTGATCGCCGTCGACGCCGACGACCTGGAGCCGGCGTCCGGCTGGATCCCGTTCTTCTTCGTGCATCCGGAGTACCGCGGTCGTGGTCTCGGGCGCGAGTTGTTGTCCGCGGCAATGGACTGGCTCCGGTCCCACGGGCGGTCCGAGGTCTACTTCTCGTCGTACACGCCGAACTACTTCCTCCCCGGTCTCGACGCGGCGCGCTATCCCGCCGCGGCTCGATTGCTCGCCGAGCTCGGCTTCGAGCGCGGGTACGACGCGGTCGCGATGGACCGCAGCCTCGTTGGGTACGCCGTTCCGGACGAGGTCCGTAAGCGGATCGACGCGCTGACGGCCGAGGGCTACAGCTTTGGTACACCATCCGGCGACGAGCTGACCGCGCTGATCGCGATCGCGGGCGCGGAGTTCAACCCGGACTGGGCGCGCGCGATCCGCGAGGGCGTCGTGTCCGGTCTGCCACTCGACCGCATCGTGGTAGCACGCGACCCCAGTGGAGCGATCCTCGGCTGGGCGATGCATGGGACGTACGAGGCGGTGATCGACCGCTTCGGGCCGTTCGGCGTCCTGCCGGCCTCCCGCGGCACCGGGCTCGGGAAGGTGTTGCTGCACCTGACGCTCGAGCGGATGGTCGCCGCCGGCGCGCACAGCGCCTGGTTCCTGTGGACCGGCGAGAAGTCCGCCGCCGGGCAGCTGTACCTGAAGACAGGTTTCGACATCACCCGCACGTTCACCATCCTCCGGGCGCCCCTGGTCCCGGATGGCGGGAAGGAATGACATGAGGATTTCCAGAGGTCTGCGGCTTGCTGTTGCGCTCGGACTGTTCGCCACGGCCGCGGCCTGCGGCGGCGGTGGCGGCGCGGCGGGCGGCAGCGGCGACAAGGTCGAGCTGACGCTGCTGAGCCACTACAGCGACGGCCCGTCCAAGGAAGGGCTGGACAAGATGATCCAGCAGTGGAACAAGGAGAACCCGAAGGTCCAGGTGAAGGCGCAGGTGGTCAAGTTCGACGACCTGCTCACCACGATGACGGTCCGGCAGACCGGCGGCCGCGGCGCCGACATCGTCAGCGCGTACGGCCTGTGGGGCGGCCAGCTGATGAAGGCGAACGTCGTGGCCAAGGTGCCGGAGGACATCGCGACCAAGATCAAGGCGGAGTACAGCCCGGCCGCGCTCGGCGCGGTGACCACCGGCGACACGCTGCTCGGGTACCCGACCGAGCTGAACACCTACGTGCTCTTCTACAACAAGAAGATCCTGGCCGCGGCCGGCATCAGCAAGCCGCCGACCACCTGGGCCGAGCTCGCCGACGCGGCCAAGAAGACGGTGCAGCGCGATGCCAAGGGCAACATCCAGGTCGAGGGCCTGAGCCTGATCCAGGACGGCGACAACAAGTCCGTGCACCCGTTCCTGTCGCTGCTCGACGCAGCCGGCGGGAAGTTCCTCGGCCCGGACGGTACGGCGCAGTTCGACAACGCCGAGGGCAAGGCGGCGCTGAAGTTCGAGGCCGACCTCGCGGCCGCGAAGGCGACCAACCCCTCGATCATGCCGACCAAGCAGTTCCGCAGCGGCGGTGTCGCGATGGCGATCCAGGCCGGCTGGTGGATCGGCAGCCTGAAGACCCAGATGAAGGACAAGTACTCCTCCGACGTCGGCGTGACCGCGATCCCCGGGCCGACGGCGGGCAGCAAGGGCTCGCTGGCGTACGGGTTCTTCATGGGCGTGAATCAGCGCAGCAAGCACGCCGACGAAGCGTGGAAGTTCCTCACTTGGATGAACGAACACAAGGCGGCCGACGGTCAGGTGACCGAGACCGGCAAGTGGCTGGCCGACCAGGGCCTGATCCCGCCGCGGACCGCTGACCAGGCGGCGTACAAGAAGTCGTTGTCCGACCCGAACCTGGCGCCGATCTACGACGCGGCGACGTACGCGATGGCCGAACCCAACCAGCCGGGTGCGTACGAGGCGAAGACCGCGCTGCACAACGCGCTCATGGGTGTGCTTGCCGACGGCAAGAACCCGGACGACGCGCTGGCGCAGGCGGCCAAGGCGGTCAAGCCGCAATGACGTCCGCGGTCGGCAGGGTCGGCACGTTGGCGGTGCCGGCCCAGCGCGTCGGAAAGCTGCAGCGCGAGGGACGGGCGGCGTACCTGTTCCTCGCGCCGGCATTGCTGTTCTTCTGCGTGTTCCTGATCCTGCCGTTCATCTTCGCGATCGTGCTCGCGTTCTCGGACTGGGGCGGCTTCGACCTCGGGACCCTGAAGTGGGCCGGTACGGCGAACTTCGGCGACGTCCTGAGCTTCGACGGGACGTTCGTCAAGCCGATCCTGGTGAACACGCTGCTGTTCGCCTTCGGGTCGGTGTTCCTGGCCACGTTCGGGTCGGTGCTGGTGGCCTACTGCATCGATCGGCTGGCGTTCCAGGGGTTCTGGCGGGTGCTGTACTTCCTGCCCGTGGTCGCCACGGTCGTGGCCATCGGCAACGTGTGGAAGATGATGTACCAACCGGCCGGGCTGATCAACGGTGTGCTGAACAAGCTCGGTGTGAACAGCATCGGGTTCCTGTCCGACGCGTCGTACGCGCTGCCGTCGGTGACCGTCGTACAGGCCTGGGCCTCGATCGGCGGAGCCGTCCTGATCCTGACGGCCGGGCTGAAGGCAATCCCGGAGATGTACTACGAGGCGGCCGAGGTGGACGGGGCGAACTCGTGGCACATGTTCTGGTCGATCACGTTGCCGTTGCTGCGGCCGGCCTTGCTGTTCGTGCTGATCACGCAGTTCATCGGCGGGTTGCAGTCGTTCGCGCTGATCATCGTGATGACGGGTGACGGCGGGCCGGTGAACGCGACCAACGTGGCGGCCTTCGAGATGTACCAGCGGGCGTTCAAGTACGGCGCCTGGGGCACGGCGAGCGCGATGGCGATGGTGCTGTTCGTGATCATCCTGGCGATCACCCTGCTGCAGTTGTGGGTCGCCCGGCGGCGCGGGGAGGAGACCTCGTGAGGCGGCACGGCAAGTTCCCGTGGTTCGCGTACCTGGTCGTGATCCTCGGCGGGGTCGCGATGGTGATGCCGTTCCTCGACATGGTGATGAGCTCGTTCAAGGGCGCGGGCGAGTACGGCGTGATCCCGTACAAGCTGTTCCCGGAGTCGTTCGATCTGGACAACTACCGCGAGGCGTTCTCGCAGCTGGAGCTGCCACGGCTGTTCCGCAACAGCGTGATCGTCACGGTCAGCGTGACGGTGTCGGTGCTGATCACCTCGGCGCTGGCCGGGTACGCGCTGGCCAAGCTGAGGTTCCGCGGGCGGGCGGTGATCTTCCGGTTCATCCTCGCGACGATGATGCTGCCGCCGTTCCTGCTGCTGATCCCGACGTTCCTGATCATGCTCAACTGGCCGCTGGCCGGCGGCAACGACTTCCTCGGACGCGGCGGCGACGGCGGGCTGACGACCAGCCTGCTGGCGCTGATCCTGCCGTTCACGGTCTCCGGGTTCGGGATCTTCCTGATGCGGCAGTTCATGATCTCGCTGCCGGACGAGATGCTCGAGGCGGCCAAGATCGACGGCGCGAACCAGTGGCAGATCTGGCGGCTGATCGTGCTGCCGCAGACCAAGCCGGTGGCGATCACGCTCGGGCTGATCACGTTCATCGGCACCTGGAACGAGTACATCTGGACGCTGCTGATCTCGTCGTCCGACCCGTCGTTGCAGACGCTGCCGGTCGGCATCCAGCTGCTGCAGAGCTTCCTCGATCCGGACCGCACCATGCCGATCGTGATGGCCGGCCTGGTGATCAGCACGTTGCCGGTGCTGGTCGTGTTCCTGGTGTTCCAGAAGTACTACGTGCGTGGCGTCGTACTCAGCGGCCTGAAGTGAGGAGATTGTTGTGACCAGATCAGTGCTCGCCATCGGGGCGCACATCGGCGACATGGACCTGACCGCCGGGCCGACGCTGGCCAAGCTCGTCCTGGAGGGCGCGTCGGCGACGATCGTCGCGCTCACACCGGGGGAGCGCGGCCACCCGCGGCTGACGCCGGCCGACTACAAGAAGCAGAAGATCGCGGAGGGTACGGCGTTCGCGGAGGCGATCGGCGCGGACTTCCTGGTCCTCGACCACAGCGACGGCTTCCTCCCGGACACCGACGACGTGGCCCTGCAGCTCGCCCAGATCATCCGCGAGAAGCAGCCCGACACGATCATCACGCACTGGAAGCACTCGATCCACCGCGATCACGAGCACACCGCTGTGCTGGCCGAGCGCGCCCGCTTCCTCGCCGGTCTGCCGATCGATCCCGCGGACGACTTCGCCGCCATCACGCCGTACGCCGAACTGGCCGCGAAGCTCGCCGCACTGCCGCGGCACGGCGTGCGCTCGTTCCTGCACGCGGAGAACTGGGAGGACATGGAGGGCTTCACGCCTTCGCTGTACGTCCCGATCTCCGACGAGGCGTTCTACCGCTGGGTGTCCGCCATCCGGCACCAGGCCTTCGCCCGCGGCGAGACGTACGGCTTCCGGTACATCGACTACTACACCGCGCTGATGACGACTCGCGGCTGTCTGGCGTCGTACCCCCGGGCGTGCGCCTTCCACACCGATCAGTCCCCAGAGGTCACCAAACTCGCCGGACCATAGGGGATCTGTCGGCGTTTGGTCGTACGGTCAGTGGTGGCTCTGTCGGCGGATGGTGGGAGTAGGCGTGAGTGAAGTCCGGCTGGTTGTTCAGGGTGACGACTTCGGGATGTGTCATGCGGTCAACGTGGGGACGGTGCAGGCCTTTCGCGAGGGGATCGTGACGCAGGCGTCGACGATGGCGGCCTGCCCGTGGTTCACGGAGGCGGCCGCGTTGGCGCGCGAGTTCGCGATCCCGGTGGGTGTGCATCAGACGCTGACGTGTGAGTGGGACTTCCTCCGGTGGCGGCCGTTGACGGACGGTACGTCGTTGGTGGGGGAGGACGGCACGTTCCGGCGTACGGTCGAGGAGTCCAAGGCTGCGGTCAGTCACGCGGACGCGGTACGGGAGTTGTCGGCGCAGGCGGCGAAGTTCGCGGCGGAAGGGCTGACGCTCGAGTATCTCGACGTACACATGGGTCAGGCAGCACCGGCGGCGTACGACGAGGTCTCGGCGGCGCTCGGGAAGCCGTTCATCTACGGGCCGGAGGAGTCGAAACGGTTCACGTCGATCGAGACGTTGAGCGACCGCGACGCCGCCGAGAAGAAGCCCTGGCTGCTCGAGTACCTGGACAAGCTGACGCCCGGCGTCCACCTGCTCGTCACGCACTGCGCAGCCGCCGAACCGGAGCTAGCAGCAATCCACCGGCCCGGCTCATACACCTACCGCTGGGCCGAGGAGTACCGCCTCTCCGACCAGGCGATGGTCACCGACCCGGAGATCCGCCAAGCCATCGAGGCCCACGACATCGAACTCACCACGGTCCAGGCTGCCTTCTGATTCACATGCCCTTGATGCGCAGGGCGCCCGGGGGTGAGCCGGTGGCGGCTTTGATGTGGCGGGTGAGGTGGCTGACCGAGTGGTAGCCGGTCAGGTCGGCGATGGCCTGGAGAGGGAGGGTCGAGTTGCGGATGTGGGCCAGGGCGTGGCGTAGGCGTACTGCCTGAAGGGCGGCCTGCGGGCTGGTGTTGCGGAGGCGGGTGAACGCGGCCCGCAGGCCCGACTGCGAGACGCCGAGGTCGGCTGCGACCTGCGCGATGCGGAGACCGGCCGCGAAGCGTTCCTCCAAGAGCTGCTCGGCTTGGGCGACGAGTTGTTCGGCGAGCGTTGTGGGTGGGGTGGCTGCGGCACGGCGGAGGCGGAGATCCAGCTCGGCCAGGAGCAGGGAGCGGAGGTCCTCGCTCTCGGTTTCGCGGACCAGGGCGTCGAAGACCCGGCGCAGGGTGTGGTCGGTGTCGTCGTAGCACAGGCGCGGCCAGGGGTGGGTGGTTGCGGCGTCGACCTGGAGGAAGCGGTTCGCGTACCCGGTGCGGCTCTGCTCGGCGTGCCAGGTGTGCGGCGGGGTGAGGAGCACGGTGCCCGGAGTGGCGTCGTACGTCTCGTCGCCGACGGGGCAGGTGATCCGGCCGCGAACGTAGTACACGAGCTCCCACGACGTGTGCGCGTGGGGCGGATAGTCCTTGCCGGGCGCCGCCGTGTGTACGCCGGCGCCGAGCAGCCGTGGCGATTTGTGCATAAGCCCTGTCGCCTCCTGCATTGTTTCTCAGGTTACGTCGCAACGATGCTGGCATCGATTCGTGCATCTTGTGAAGGAGCACTCCGATGGATATGGCGACCGCATTACGCGATCTCGGCGTCACTGACGACGTACTCACGCAGGACGAGAAGGACCAGCTCGACCGCCACGGGTTCCTTCCACTGGAGGGGATTCTCACGGCGGAGGAGGTGGCCGCGATCAACGAACGGCTGGCCGAACTGACCGCGGCCGAGGGGGATCGGGCCGGCCTCGAGGTGCATCAGGAGCGGGGTACGGACCGGTTGGCGGATCTGGTGAACAAGGATCCGAGGTTCGAGGTGTGCTTCAGTCACCCGCGGGTGCTGGCGGCCATGCGGCACGTGCTGGGCGAGTTCAAACTCTCGTCCCTCAACAGCCGCGCGGCCCTACCCGGTGAAGGGCGCCAGGGCCTGCATGTGGACTTCGGGCATCCCGTCCAACCGGGCGAGTACGAGGTCTGCAACTCGATCTGGCTCCTCGACGACTTCACCCCCGAGAACGGCGCCACCCGCGTGGTCCCCGGTTCCCACCGCCGCGGCACCATGCCCGGCGACGAGATGCCCGACCCGGGCGCCGACCACACCGACCAGATCCAACTGACCGGCCAAGCCGGCACGGTCGTCATCTTCAACAGCCACCTCTGGCACGGCGGCACCCAGAACCGCACCGACAACCCCCGCCGAGCCCTGCACTCCTACTTCGCCCGACGCCACCTACCCCAGCAGCTCGACCAGCAGACCTACATCCGCCTCAACACCTACAACCGCCTGACCCCCGCCCAGCACTTCATCCTCGACGTCACGTGTTCCTAGCTAGGAGGCGTCGGCTTTGCGGACCCAGACTTCTCGGATGATGAGGAGGATGGCGGCGGCTGACGGGATGGCCAGGAGGGCGCCGACGACGCCGAGGAGGGCGCCGCCGAGGAGGGCGGCGATGACCGTGACGGCGCCGGGGATGTCGACGGCCCGGCGCATGATGCGCGGTGCGACGAAGTAGTTCTCGACCTGCTGGTAGATGACGCCGTAGATCAGGCAGGCGATGCCGATCCCGAGGCCGCCGGTGAAGCCGATCAGCGCGACCACGACGACGCCGATCAGGCCGCCGACCATCGGGATGAAGTCACAGAACATCACCACGATCGCCAGCGCCACGGCGTACTCCCGCAGCCCGATGATCTCGAGAAAGATGAACATCATGACACCGGCGGTCAGCGCCACCAGGAACTGGCCGCTGACGTAGCCGCCGACCCGGCCGAGGACCTCGTCGCCGAGGATCGAGACGCGGGTACGGCGGGTGCTGGGGACCAGGCTGTACGCCGCCCGCTTCACCGAGGGGAGCGAGGCGAGGAAGTACAGCGTCAGCACCAGGATCGTGAACGTGTTGAACAGCGCGCCCGCGACCACCTTGCCGACGCCGAGGATCCCGCCGAACGCACGTTGCGCCAGCGCCGGGTCCTGGACGTATTCCTGGGCCTTCTGGATGAAGTGGTACTTGTCGTCCAGCTCGTTGAGAGTCTTCGACTTGTTCAGCAGGTCGAGCCACTCGGGCGCGTTCTTGATCAGGCTGTTGATCTGGTCCGAGACGACCGGGACGATCGCGACGGCGACACCGGCGACCGCGAGGATCATCAGCAGGAACACCACGCCGACGGACAGGCCGCGCTTCAGTCCGCGGCGCATGAACCACTCGACCAGCGGGTTCAGGCCGACCGCAATGAACATCGAGACCAGCAGCAGGATCAGGACCGAGCGGGCCTGGCCGGCTGCGTTCCACAGACCCAGGGCGACGAGTACGCCGAGTGCCGCGAAGAAGCCGAACGTGAACGGGTTCCCCCGGCGCAGCGGCGGACCCGGCGTACCCATACCGACGGACGGGTGCCGCTCTTCGATCAGCAGTTCGTCCGCGAAGTTCGTGTCGTCGTCGTCCGCATGCGCGGCGGCAGCAGCCTCATCGGCTGCCTCGGTTGCGGATTGTTCGCTCTTGTCGGCGGCGGCCTGGGCTTCCGCGGCGGCGGACTTGGCTTCGCGCGTGGCGTCGGCCAGATCCTTGTCGGGGGTCGCTGTGGAGGTGTCGTCGCCGGATGGCGTCACATCTTGTCCTTCGGGGATCGCGCGCGCGCGGTGGCCGCATCGGTCTTCTCGTCGTCCGCGGGCGACTCGTCGTCGGAGGACTTCGCCGAGCTGGAGCGCCGCTTCTGGACCCGAGTCTCCTCGCTCGCGAGGTCACCCAGCCGGAACTCGTCGACCATCGTCGAGTCCTTCGGCTTGTCGTCGTCGTCCGAGTCCTCGGCACCGGCCGTCTCGACCAGGTCGGCAGAATTGGCGATGTCGGCAAGCTCGGCGAGGTCCGCGGCGTCGGCAGCGGGGTCGGCCGGGCCGCCGGCGGTCTTGCTGGTCTGGCCGGCGAGGTTGCCGGCGTCCTTCGGGTCGATGCGCAGGCCGGTGTCGATCCGGGTCTCGTCGACGCGGGCGTCCCCGGCGTCGATGCCGACGAACGGGCTCGAACCGGTGAACGGGCCCTCGGTGTCGTACGACGACTCGCGCGAGGATCCCGCGGCAGGCGTCGCCCCCGGGAACGGGTTGTCGGCCGGCGTCGTCGCCGGGAACGGGCTGTCGTCATCCCCGAAGTCCGCGGCAGCGCCCGAGTCAGCCGCCGTACCTGCCCCGGCCGGAGCCGAACCCGAGCCAGCCGAACCCGAGCCAGCCGGAGCCGAGCCAGCAGGACCCGAGCCAGCAGGACCCGAGCCAGCAGGACCCGAGCCAGCAGGAGCTGAGTCGGACGGAGCTGAGGGGGCGGAGGGGTACGGGGTCGAGGGCTCTGAGGCGAAGGGGCTGCCGACACCCTGCCCCAGCGCACCGGCCGGGGGCCGGGGGGACTCGGCGGGCCGGGCGAACGGGTTTGCGTACGGCCCCGCGGCGGTCTCCGAGTCGAGCTCGGCGGCCTGGCGGGCGATGTTGCTGGCGATCTCGTTCAGGCCGGCGATCTGGGTGAGGATGCCGTCGCGGCGCTTCGCCAGGCGCTCGGTCTCGCGGGCGACGACGGTCCGGGACCGCTCCGCCTCGTCGGCCGCGTTCGCCAGCTCGGCCTCGGCGCGGGTACGCGCGGTGGTCAGCAGCTGCTCGGCCTCCCGGCGGGCACGCGCGAGCGTCCGCTCGGCCGACTCCTCCGCCTCGGCGCGGATCTTGCGGGCCTGCTCGGTCGCCTCGGCCACCCGGCGCTCGGACGCCTCGGCGGCCTCCTTCATCTGGGTGGTCAGGCTGTCGGTGTCGGCCGCGATCTGCTGGTGCTTGTCGGCCAGCTCCTTGGCCTGCTGCTCGCGCTCGTCCGCCAGCCGCGCGCGCAGGGCTGCCGACTCGCGCTGGATCGCGGTCCGGATCTTCTCGGCCTCGTGCAGCGCCCCGTTCTTCAGCGTGCTCGCCTGCGACTCGGCGGTCAGCTGCAGCTGCTCCGCCTTCCGCCGGGCCGCCTGCAGCACCTCGGCGGCCTCGGTTTCCGCCGTACGCCGCAGCTCGGCCGCGTCACCCTCGGCGGTACGGCGCATGCTGTCCGCCTCGTTCAGCGCGACGGTCCGGATGTCCTCGGCCTCACGCTCACCGGTCGCCCGCGCCGCGGCAGCCTCCTTGGCCGCGTTCGCGCGGAGCTCCTCCGCCTCACGCTTGGCTTCGTCGAGCGCCTCGGACGCCTGGTCCTGGGCGAGCCGGAGGATCTGCGCGGCCCGGTCGCCGAGCCCGGCGTACGACGGGTTGGCGCTGGCCTCGAGCTGGCGCCGCGTCTCCGCGAGCTCGTGCTGCATCGGCGCGACACTCTGCTGCAGCTCGTCGGCGCGGTTGCGTGCCTCGACGAGTTGCATCTCCAGCGCGCGGACATAGTCGTCCACGGCCTGCTTGTCGTACCCTCGGCGACTGACCGGGAAGCCCCCGGCCGCAGTCGCCGTGCGGTCGAAGAACGGCAGGCTCGACTCGTCAGGCATTCTCCCGAGGTTCCCTTCTGGCGGCTCAGTGTGAATCCCCCACCTTAAGCCTGTCAGAACCGACTCGAAACCAGCCAATCGGGAGTCGGTGGCAACTACCTGTTGCGGAAGCGGTTGATGGCGCCCAGGTGCTGCTCGCGCAGCGCGGGGTCGCGGACGCCGAGGCCTTCGGTGGGGGCCAGGGTGAGGACGCCGACCTTGCCCTGGTGGAGGTTGCGATGGACGTCGTACGCCGCCTGCGCGGTGTCCTCGAGTGGGTAGACCTTGCTGACCGTCGGGTGCACCATGCCTTTGGCGATCAGCCGGTTGGCCTCCCAGGCCTCGCGGTAGTTCGCGAAGTGAGAGCCGATGATCCGTTTCAGGTTCATCCAGAGGTACCGGTTGTCGTACTCGTGCATGAACCCGGACGTCGACGCGCACGTCACGATCGTGCCGCCCTTGCGGGCGACGTACACCGACGCCCCGAACGTCTCGCGGCCCGGGTGCTCGAACACGATGTCCGGGTCGTCCCCGCCGGTCAGCTCCCGGATCCGCGCCCCGAACCGCTTCCACTCCTTCTGGTCCTGGGTCGTCTCGTCCTTCCAGAACCGGTACCCCTCCGCCGTCCGGTCGATGATCAGCTCGGCGCCCATCGCCCGGCAGAGCTCCGCCTTCTCCGGCGACGACACCACGCACACCGGGATCGCCCCGCCGTTCAGCGCGAACTGCGTCGCGTACGACCCCAGACCGCCGGACGCGCCCCAGACCAGCACCACGTCGCCCTGCTTCATGTTGGCGCCGTTCGCGGACACCAGCTGCCGGTACGCCGTACTGTTCACCAGCCCCGGCGACGCAGCTTCCTCCCACGTCAGGTGGGCCGGCTTCGGCATCAGCTGGTTCGACTTCACCAGCGCGATCTCGGCGAGACCGCCGAAGTTCGTCTCGAATCCCCAGATCCGCTGCTCGGAGTCGAGCATCGTGTCGTTGTGCCCGTCCGGCGACTCCAGCTCGACCGACAGGCAGTGCGCGACCACCTCGTCGCCCGGCTTCCAGGCGTTGACGCCCGGTCCGGTCCGCAGTACGACGCCTGCCAGGTCGGAGCCGACCACGTGGTACGGCAGGTCGTGCCGGGCCGTCAGCGGCGACAGCTTCCCGTACCGCTTCAGGAACGAGAAGGTCGACACCGGCTCGAAGATCGACGTCCAGACGGTGTTGTAGTTGATCGCGCTGGCCATCACCGCGACCAGCGCCTCACCCGGCCCGAGCTCGGGCGTCGGTACGTCGTCGAGGTGCAGACTCTTGCGCGGATCCTTCTCCTTGCTGTCCAGCCCGTCGAACATCGCGGCCTCGTCGGCATGGACGGTGATTCCGCGGTAATGCTCCGGTACGTCGAGCTCTCCGACGGCGGCGTTGTCGCCGGAGAGGATCGCCTCAAGGATCTGCTTCACGAAAGTACCTCCTGCAGCGGCGGTCCCGTAACAAATCGGTGAGCGGAACTTACCGTTGAGTATGCGCCCCTGGCTGTGCGCTGTAACACAGCGAGCGACGGTTGAGACGACCGTCACTTTTCCAGTCCACCGTTGTCAGTGGTCTTATCGCCTCGAGGTCACCGCAGACGCGTGTGGAGCCGTACCTGGGTGAAGTCGTCCCCCGACCGCAACTGCGCCAGGTCGCACAGTTGGTTGGCGAGCCAGACGCCTCGCCCGCCGAGCCCGTCCAGCGGCGGCAGCACGCGTCCGACGAGCAGGTCGTCGATCCGCCCGCAGTCCCGTACGTCGCAGATCAGCGTGCCGTCGGCGATCCACACCGCCAGCCGCCCGCGTCCGCCGCCGAACCTGATGCTGTTCGTGCAGATCTCGTGCAACGCCAGCGACAGGTCCTCGAGCCTGTCCCTCGACACGCCGTGCGACGCCGCCTGCCCACTGAGCCACTGCCGGACCTGCCCGAGCTCGCCCGGCCCGAACTCCCACCGCTCGGCCCGGTCCGGTACGTCGTCGAGCGCGGTCCGGAACTCCTTCTCCGCAAGAGCTTCCGCGCCGGAATGCGTCACGGTCGGGTCGATGCCGACGGACGCCTGGTACGCGCAGTACAGCCGGAACGCCCGGTCCTGCGCGAACGCGATGTCGGACAGCGCCTCGTGCAGCAGCACCTCGTCGTACGCCGCCGCGCTTCGGCCCGGGTACGCCGGCTCGGAGAGCCCGCGCACCGGGCCGGGGTGCTGCTCGATGACGCTCCGCCAGTACGGGATCAGCCGCGCCGGGTTGCCCCCGGCAACGGTCATGTCGGTGAAACAGACCTCATGGTGGATCGGTCCGAGAGCGTCGCGCAGTACGGCGATGCGCTCCGGAGGCAGCACGGCCACGATGGTTTCCCCCGCCGCCAGACCATCCTGCATGAACGCAGCCGAGCGCTGCACGAACTCCTCGTCCGACACGTGGACAAAGGCGTCGTGCAGGAATCCGGCCGGCGCACCGTGCAAGGAGTCGGTGGCGCTGTCCTTCAGCACCCGAACAGCGTAGTCCGCCAACGACGCCGAGGAGACTCGAACAGCGCGCCGTCACAGCTAGTGCGAGGTTGATGGCTCCACGAGTTCGACCAGGACTCCGCCGGCCGACTTCGGGTGGATGAAGTTGACGCGGGAGCCGGCGGTGCCGCGTTTCGGCTCGTCGTACAGGAGGCGGGCGCCGCGGTCGCGGAGGACCGTCGAGACCGCGTCGAGATCGCGGACCCGGTACGCGAGCTGCTGGATGCCGGGGCCGCGCTGGTCGAGGAACTTCGCGATCGGCGAGGCGTCCGACAGCGGCGCCAGCAACTGGATCGAGGAACCCGAGTCGCCGACCGAGAGCATCGCCTCCCGGACGCCCTGCTCCTCGTTGATCTCCTCGTGCGCCACGGTCATGCCGAACACGTCGGCGTAGTACCGGACGGCCTCGTCGAAGTCGGGCACCGCGATGCCGACGTGGTCGATCGCGTCGAACAGCTGGTCCATCCCGTCAGCCTGGCGCAGCTCGCGGCAGTAGACCATCGAAAGTGGCTCACCTGACACCATCTGTGTGACCCGTCTGACGTGCGCGAGCAGCGGCGTACCAGTGCGGTCGCAGGTATCGTGACGGCATGTCTGACACGCGGAACCACAGCGTCATCGTCGCCGGTGCACGGACCCCGATCGGGCGGTTGCTGGGTGGCCTCAAGGGCTTCACCGGAGCAGAGCTCGGCGGGTTCGCGATCAAGGGCGCACTCGAGAAGGCCGGCGTCGCGCCGGACCAGGTCGAGTACGTGATCATGGGCCAGGTCCTGCAGGCCGGCGGCGGTCAAATCACCGCCCGCCAGGCTGCGGTCAAGGGCGGCATTCCGATGGATGTGCCGGCCATCACGATCAACAAGGTCTGCCTGTCCGGGCTGAACGCGATCGCGCTCGCCGACCAGCTGATCCGCGCCGGCGAGTACGACGTCGTCGTCGCCGGCGGCATGGAGTCGATGACGAACGCGCCGCACCTGCTCCCGAAGTCCCGCGAGGGCTTCAAGTACGGCGACACCGCGCTGGTCGACTCCATGGCGTACGACGGGTTGTGGGACGCGTTCACCGACCAGGCCATGGGCGCGCTGACCGACCAGGCGAACAACGAGCGCCAGAAGCTGAGCCGCGAGGAGCAGGACGAGTTCAGCGCCCGTTCGCACCAGCGCGCCGCCGAGGCCTGGAAGAACGGCCTCTTCGCCGACGAGGTCGTGCCGGTCGAGGTGCCGCAGCGCAAGGGCGACCCGATCGTGGTGGACAGCGACGAAGGTGTTCGCGGTGACACGTCGGTCGAGGTGCTGGGCAAGCTGCGGCCGGCGTTCGGCAAGGACGGCACGATCACGGCCGGTTCGGCGTCGCAGATCTCCGACGGCGGTTGTGCGGTCGTCGTGATGAGCAAGGCGAAGGCCGAGGAGCTCGGGCTCAGCTGGATCGCCGAGATCGGCGCGCACGGTTCGGTCGCCGGACCGGACTCGTCGCTGCAGAGCCAGCCGGCCAACGCGATCGTCAAGGCCTGCGCGAAGGAAGGCATCCAGCCCGCGGACCTCGACCTGATCGAGATCAACGAGGCGTTCGCGGCGGTCGGGATCGCGTCCGCTCGTGAGCTGCAGGTCAGCGACGACAAGGTGAACGTGAACGGCGGCGCGATCGCGCTCGGCCACCCGATCGGGATGTCCGGCGCGCGCCTCGTGCTGCACCTGGCCCTCGAGCTCGGCCGGCGCGGCGGTGGCGTCGGCGCGGCGGCCCTGTGCGGCGGCGGCGGTCAGGGCGACGCACTGATCGTCCGCGTTCCCCAGAAGTGATCTAGAGCTGATCGAGAGCTGATGCCACGACGTACGGCGCCGGTCGGTGAGCTGGTCGAGCGGGCCCGGGAGGGCGACTCCCGGGCCGTCGCTCGGCTGATCTCGCTGGTCGAGGACGAATCCCCGCTGTTGCGCGAGGTGATGGCGGAGCTGGCGCCGCACGCCGGTCACGCGCACATCGTCGGCATCACGGGCTCGCCCGGCGTCGGCAAGTCCACATCGACGTCGGCCCTGGTGTCGGCGTACCGCGAGACCGGGAAGCGGGTCGGCGTACTCGCCGTGGACCCGTCGTCGCCGTTCTCCGGCGGCGCATTGCTCG
Source organism: Kribbella sp. VKM Ac-2566 (assembly GCF_004366005.1). Taxonomy (NCBI): domain Bacteria; kingdom Bacillati; phylum Actinomycetota; class Actinomycetes; order Propionibacteriales; family Kribbellaceae; genus Kribbella; species Kribbella sp. VKM Ac-2566. Next base: position 308,636 of record NZ_SODT01000014.1, read on the forward strand.
GGGACCGGGTGCGGATGCAGGACCATGCGACCGACCGAGGGGTGTTCATCCGGTCGATGGCGTCGCGCGGGCATCTCGGCGGGCTGTCGTGGTCGACGCCGCAGGCGCTGCGGGTGCTGGACGCGGCCGGGTTCGACGTGGTGCTGGTGGAGACGGTCGGAGTCGGGCAGTCCGAGGTCGAGATCGCCGGGATGGCCGACACGACGCTGGTCCTGCTGGCGCCGGGAATGGGTGACGGCATCCAGGCGGCCAAGGCCGGGATCCTCGAGGTCGGCGACATCTACGTGGTGAACAAGGCGGACCGGGACGGCGTCCAGTCGGTCACCCGGGACCTGCGGTCGATGCTGGCGCTGGCCGAGCGGCCCGAAGGCGCCTGGTCGCCGCCGATCCTCAAGACGGTCGCATCCCGCAACGAAGGGATCGCCGAGGTGGTGCAGGCGATCGAGGACCGGCTGGAATGGATGCGTGGGAACGGGGTACTGACCGAGCGGCGCCGCGGTCGCGCGCGGGACGAGATCGAGGCGATCGCGACGACGGCGTTGCGGGCCCGGTTCGCGCACCTGCACGGGGACGCGCGACTCGACGTACTCGCCGCGAAGGTCGCGGACGGCGGCACCGACCCCTATTCAGCGGCCGACGAGCTGATCTCTGCTTTGTGACACTTGTCTCGCCGTGGAACAATCGACCACGGTGTGTCACATCGTGTCTTTTGCTTTCGTTCACTGGAAGTTGTACCGATTTCGGGCAAATGCCGCAGGATTTCCGCCGGGTACGGCGATCTGCGTCTCAGGGCGGCGCGCCGATGGCTGCCGTGCCCCCGGATCCGTTACAGAATGGACCTTGTAGCTGGTGAGGATTGTGCGGTGGGCTGTGTTCAGTCAGTGACAATTGGTCACGGTCCGTGATACAAACTCAAAACACAGTCGACCGAGTGGTTAGGAACAAGGAGTGGCGACATGCCGAAGAAGCTGTTGATCTGGTCGCTCATCGCCTTTGCCGGCTTCTATCTGTTCACTCAGCCGGCCAACGCCGCGGGAGCGGTAGGGGGTGCGTTCTCGGCCGTTGGTGACGCGTTCGGAAGCGTCATCACCTTCCTGACGGCGCTGTTCAGCTGATCTGCCGTCTCTCGTGTCCCGTTGCGCGTCGTCGTGCGGGACACTTGAGTCGTACGGGGTCACACAACAGCGTGACAGGGGAGTGAGCGGATGGCCGGAATAGGCCTGTTCCGGATCTTCGACCCGAAGGTCCGGCGCCATCTGATCTCGGACGAGGGCGAAGTCGTCATCGACGAGGTGCGGCACCACTGGGTGGTGTTCACGGTGCCGATGCTCGAGGTCGTGCTCGCGGCGGCCCTGCTGCTCACGATGGCCACCACATCGATCGGCGGGCAGCCGGTGCTGCTGGCGATCGTCCTGGTGCTGCTCAGTCATGCCTTCTGGCAATTCCTCACCCAGCATCGCGACCGCTTCGTGGTCACGAACATGCGGGTCATGCGAATCCGCGGCGTCTTCTCCCAGACCGTCGCGACCACCCCGATCGCCCGGGTCCTCGACATCACGCTGCAGAAGCCGATCATCGGGCGGATGCTCGGCTACGGCCACTTCGTCTTCGAATCCGCCGCGCAGGACCAGGGCTTCCGCGAGATCAAGTGGGTCAGCCGGCCCGACGACCGCGACCTCACCATTCAGCGCGTGATCCAGCGCACCGGGCTGCGAGCCTCCGCGAGCGTCGACGTACTCCAGGGCGACGAGGACTCCGACGACGACGGCACCGGTCCGATCGGGATGGACTCGGCGCAGGAGGTCGCCGGTGCGTACGCGCCGGTCACGACGACGAGCAGCCAGCCTTCCCGGCCGGCACCGCCACCCTCCTCCGGCGCGAAGTCGATCTTCAACAGCGAACGCGGCAACTGGACCGACGAGGACTGACCCGGCTGCGGACAGCTGGTCAGGTGTTCATGGTGGACTTCGCGTCGAACAGGGCTCGGCGGCGTTCCCGATGTGCGCGCTCGGGATGATCGAGCGGCGCGCCGGCCAGCGCTTGGTCCAGCTCTGCGACGGCTTCGGCGTACCGCGAGGTGCGGGCGAGAAGTTCGGCGCGTACGGCGTGTTTGCGTGAGCTGGGCGGGATCTCGTCGAGCAGCTTGAGGGCCTTGTCGACGTCGCCGGTTTCGGCGATCGCGACGACGCGGGCGAGTTCGGCCGCGGGACTGGGGGAGACCTCGACCAGCAGGTCGTACAGCCGGACGATCTCGCGCCAGTCGGTCGCGGTGTAGCTGGGTACACGCGCATGCTCGGCCGCGATCGCGGCCTGCAACTGGTACGCGTCGGCTTGCCGCTCGGACCGCTCCAGCGAGTCGTTGAGGAGCGCGACGCCGCGGTCGATGAGGTCCTGATCCCACAGCGAACGGTCCTGTAGATCGAGCGTCACCACTTCGCCGGAGTCATCGACACGGGCCGGTCGACGCGCCTCGGTGAGGAGCAGGAGCGCCAGCACAGCGGTCGGTGTCGGCTGGTCGGGGAGAAGCGAGTGCAGGAGCTCAGCCAGCCGGATCGCCTCAGCACACAGGTCGACGTCGTACGCCGCTTCGCCCTCGGCCGGCGCGTGACCCGCGGTGTAGAGGCTGTGGATGACGGCGCAGACCGCGGGCAGCCGTTCGGGCAGCTCGGCCTCGGCCGGCACGCGGTACGGGATGCGCGCGGCGGCGATCTTCTGCCGCGCGCGGACCAGCCGCTTCGTCGTGGCGACCTCGGTCGTCAGCAGAACGCCGGCGATCTGTGCGGGTGAGAGGCCGCAGAGCGTGCGGAGCGCGAGAGCCACTCGGGTCGGCGGAGACAGCGACGGGTGGCAGCAGGTGAAGATCAGCCGCAGCAGGTCGTCCTGAACGACGGCTTCGGTCTCGACCTCGCGCTTGGTCAGCTCGATCAGGTCGGCGCCGTCGCGTTCCTTGGCGCCGCGGGATTGTTCTCGGCGGATGATGTCGATCGCCTTCCGGCGGGCGGTCACGGTCAGCCAGGCGCGCGGCTCGGGCGGTACGCCGGTCACCGGCCACGCACCCAGCGCCGCCAACGCCGCCTCCTGGACCGCGTCCTCGGCGAGCTGGACGTTGCCGACGGTCCGGATCAGGGTCGCGAGAATCCGCGTCCCCTCGATCCGGATCGTCTCGGCGACCGCGTCGTACCGCTCGTTCACGGGACCTGTGCTACTTCGCCACGATCACCGGGCGGACCTCGACCGCGCCGCCCCAGGCCGCCGGGATCTCGGCCGCGACCCGCACCGCCTCCTCGAGGTCGTCGGCCTCGATCAGGTAGTAGCCGGTCAGCGCTTCCTTGGTCTCGGCGTACGGCCCGTCGGTGGTGACCACCGGACCGCCGCGGGCACCCTCGACCCGGACGACGGTCGCCGTCGAGGTCGGATGCAGTACGGCGCTCGCCTTCACCTGCTCGGCGAACTCGACGCCGAACCTCCGGTACTCGGCCAGCTCCTCGGCCTGCTCGGGCGCCCACCAGTCGACGTCGGCGGTGTAGGTCAGTGCAAGGTACTGCGCCATCGGACTCCTCCTTCTCGCTGAGACCACTGTGGTCTCTCGGGCTGTGCTCTCTCAATGGGAGAACGAACAGCCCGCCCCCGAGAGGACATTGTCATTGCGAGGCCTCGGAAAGTCTTCCGCGCAACGCCCGCACGACGTCCGGATCGCCGGCCGTCTCGATCGCGTCCTCGCCGGCCCGCCCCCACAACCAGAGGTAGACCCGCGCCGGATCCCCAGAAACCTCCGCCAAGGCATCCCCCTCAGCCCCTTGTTGTACGTCGACACTCGTCGCGTCGGCGTGCACGGTCCAGGACCGGCCTCCCGCGGTCAGCCGAACGGTCGCGTCGATCGGGTAGGCGGTGTCGCCCTCCTCCCACCACGGCCCGCCGAGCGTCGGGTAGAGGACCTCGTCGATCCCGTCGAGGGCGAGGTCGGCGTCGATCGGTGTGACGACGCCATGCGCCTGCTCGACATCGATCCGGTGAATGACGGTCTCGTGTGCCATCCGCCGGTACCAGAACGCGGACGTGCGGTCGCGGGGGCTGAACGTCCACGTCTGCGTCGCGGTCCCGGCCGCCTCCAGGGCGTCGACGATCGCTGCGCGCGCATCGTCGTACCACTCCAGCGAAGTGAGGCCGGAGAAGTCCGGCGGCCACGGGTCGGGGAGGGCGCCGAGTTTCAGCACCTCGACCTTGTGGACGTACACCATCGCGACGTGCCGCACCACGTCGTCCACCGTCCACCCCGCACAACTGGGCACGGCCGCGTCGAGCCCGATCCGCGCAACCTCACCGAGCCGGGCGCTCTCCGTCCGCACGTGCTCCAGGAATCTCATGCCGGCACCCTCGCAGGCTCCATCGACAGTTTCTGATGCCGCGCGCCGTGAGCGCCGCCTGCCAGTTCTCGGTCCGTGGCCAGATCGATGGGGGACTAAGGTTCCGGTCATGGCCAGGAAGAGGGCGTTGCCGTTCGATCCGATCGACGAGGCGTCGCGGCAGTGGGGGCGGCGTTGGGGCGCCGTCGAGCAGATGCGGGCCGTGACGTCGCTGATGCGCGCGCAGCAGATCGTGATCAACGAGCTGGACGAGATCCTCCGCAAGCACGGGCTGACGTTCGCCCGGTTCGAGGCCCTCGTGCTGCTCACCTTCTCCCGGCGCGGATCGCTGCCGCTCGGGAAGATGGGGGAGCGGCTGCAGGTGCACCCGACGTCGGTCACCTCGATCGTCCGCCGGCTCGAGGCGGCCGGGCTTGTGACCCGGACGCCGCACCCGGACGACGGTCGCGCGGTCCTCTGCGAGATCACCCCCGAGGGCCGTGACCTGGTCGAACGCGCCACCGCCGACCTGGTCGCCGCCGACTTCGCCCTGTCCGGCCTCACCGACGAGCAGCTGAAGATGCTTTGGTCCGTCCTGGAACCCCTCCGCCACAACGCCGGCGACTTCAACTGACCCGAACCCGGACGATCGTGCCGGTTGGAAATAGTTGGACGTCCTAGTATTTTGGGACCAGTTCCCTAGGAGGTCTGACTGATGGATGCCGAGCAGATTGCGGCCGGCCGGAGCCGGTGGCAGCAGCGGTACGACGCCGCGCGCAAGCGGGAGGCGGACTTCACCACGCTGTCCGGCACCGAGGTCGAGCCGGTGTACGGGCCGCCCGAGGGTGTCGCCGACCCGCGGATGGAGCGGATCGGCTGGCCGGGGGAGTTCCCGTTCACCCGTGGTCTGTACGCAACCGGGTACCGCGGCCGGACGTGGACGATCCGCCAGTTCGCCGGCTTCGGCAACGCGGAGCAGACCAACGAGCGCTACCGGATGATCCTGAACGGCGGTGGCGGCGGCCTGTCCGTCGCGTTCGACATGCCGACGCTGATGGGCCGCGACTCCGACGACCCGAAGGCGCTCGGCGAGGTCGGGCACTGCGGCGTCGCGATCGACTCGGCCGTCGACATGGACCGGCTGTTCAAGGACATCCCACTCCAGGACGTCACCACGTCGATGACGATCTCCGGCCCGGCCGTGCCGGCGTTCTGCATGTACCTGGTCGCGGCCGAGCGCCAGGGCGCGGACATCTCCAAGCTGAACGGGACTCTGCAGACCGACATCTTCAAGGAGTACATCGCGCAGAAGGAGTGGCTGTTCCCGCCGGAGCCGCACCTGCGCCTGATCGGCGACCTGATGGAGTACTGCGCGACCACGATCCCGGCGTACAAGCCGCTCAGCGTCTCCGGGTACCACATCCGTGAAGCCGGCTCGACCGCCGCGCAGGAGCTCGCCTACACGCTCGCCGACGGTTTCGGGTACGTCGAGCTCGGGCTCTCCCGCGGGCTCGACGTCGACGTGTTCGCACCGGGCCTGTCCTTCTTCTTCGACAGCCATCTCGACTTCTTCGAGGAGATCGCGAAGTTCCGCGCCGCCCGCCGGATCTGGGCCCGCTGGCTGCGGGACGTGTACGGCGCCAAGACCGAGAAGGCGCAGTGGCTCCGCTTCCACACGCAGACGGCCGGGGTGTCGCTCACGGCGCAGCAGCCGTACAACAACGTCGTACGGACGGCTGTCGAGGCTCTCGCCGCCGTACTGGGCGGGACGAACTCGCTGCACACCAACGCGCTCGACGAGACGCTGGCGCTGCCGAGTGAGGAGTCGGCCGAGATCGCGCTGCGGACCCAGTCGGTGCTGATGGAGGAGATCGGCATCACGAACGTCGCCGACCCGCTCGGCGGGTCCTGGTACGTCGAGGCGCTGACCGACGCGATCGAGGCCGAGGCCGAGGCGATCTTCGCGCGGATCAAGGAGATGAGCCCGGACGAGACGATGACCGGCGGCATCCTGCGCGGGATCGAGGACGGCTGGTTCATGGCCGAGATCGCCGACGCCGCGTTCGAGTACCAGCAGAAGCTCGAGAAGAGCGAGAAGAAGATCGTCGGCGTCAACACGCTCACCGACACCGTGTCCGGCGAGCTGGAGATCCTCCGGGTCTCGCACGAGGTCGAGGTCGAGCAGTGCCGCGTCCTCGCGGAACGCAAGGCGCACCGCGACGAGGACCGGGTACGGCGTACGCTGTCGGCTCTGGTGGAGGCGGCCAGCGGCACTGGCAACCTGATCGAGCCCATGCTGGAGGCAGTGCGTGCGGAGGCCACGATGGGGGAAATCTGTCACGTTCTTCGGGAACAGTGGGGAGAGTACCGAGAGCCCGCCCGATTCTGAGGAGCCGCCACCGTCCGGGCGAGAGGCCCCTGGTGCGGCCGATTCCCCGGACGGACGGCGCGTCGTGGTCTGCGGTTCGGACCGCACGATGCTGCGGGTGGTCACCGAACTGGTGAGCTCGGGCGAACGCGTGACCGCGATCGTCAACCCCGCCTCCCGGCACTACGACCGGATCGGTGAGCTGGGCGCGACCGTGATGGGCGCCCGGGTGATCAGCGAGGCGTTGCTGCGGCGGGCCGGGATCGACGCCGACGACGACGGTACGCCGTCCACCGCGCGCGCACTGGTCCTGCTGGACACCGACGACGTACACAACGTGCACACCGCGCTGACTGCGCGGGACATGGATCCGGAGCTGCGGATCGTCGTACAGATGGTCAATCCGCGGCTCAGTAAGCAGCTGAACAGCCTGCTCGGCGACTGCGTGGTGATCAACGGGCCGTCGCTCGCCGCCCCCGCGTTCGTGTCGGACGCGCTGGAGGACGACGAGCTGACCTGGATGGAGCTCGGCGGTCAGCGGGTGGTCGTGGGACAGGCCGATCTGATCCGCGAGCCGCATCTGACGGTGCTCGCGGACACGACCTCGTCCGCGACGCCGCAGCTGTTGCCGATGGCCAGCGCCGACCCGGACGGTGACATCGTGCTCGGCACCGGCGTACGGGCGATCTGGCGCAGCCGCGACGTACGTCCGGCCGGCTGGTTCATGGGGCTCCGCGACATCCTGGACAGCCGGGTCCGGAAGATCGCCGCGGTGATGGCGTTCCTGGTCGCGGCGGGTACGGCGGTCATCCATTTCGTCGGCGGGATCGACTGGTGGCGCGCGATCTACCTGGCGGCCGGTGCGGTGACCTCGGCGGGCATCGAGGACAACGCGTTCTCCGACGCGGACCCGTGGGTGAAGGTCGCGGCGGTCGTCGTGCAACTGACCGGGATCGTGCTGATGGCGCTGCTGACCGCGGTCGTGGTCGACTCGCTGATCGGCGCGCGGCTGTCGCGGATCATCGGCGGTGTCCGCGGGCGGCCTCGCAATCATGTGGTGGTGTGCGGCCTCGGTACGGTCGGCGCTCGGGTGCTCGAGATCCTCACCGAGCGGGGCGTCGCGGTCGTCGGCGTCGATCAGGACGAGGACGCGCCGGGCATCCAGGTCGCGCACCGGCTGAAGATCCCGGTCGTGATCGGGGACAGCAGCAACGAGGAGACGCTGCGGTCGGCCGGCGTCCAGCGATGCCAGTCGGTGCTTGCGATCACCGACGGCGACATCACGAACCTGGAGTCGGCGATGGTGGCCCGGGACCTGAACCCGGACGCCCGGATCACGATGCGGATGTTCGACCACGACCTGGCGCAGCGGGTCGAGCGGCGGCTGGGCCTCGGCCACAGCCGCTCGGTGTCGATGCTGGTGGCGCCGGCGATCGCTGCCGCGGTCGCGAACCGGCGCAAGCAGGTGACGATCCCGGCCGGGCGCCGCGTGCTGCTGCTGACCGAGGTGACCGTCGAGCCTGGGTCGGTCGCCGACGGTCGGCGGCTCGGCGAACTGAACGAGGCCGAGGGCCTGCGGGTGCTCGCACGGCAGGATCGGGACGGTCCCTGGGAGTGGAGTCCGGCGTCCGAGCGGCAGGTCGAGGTAGGGGACCGGCTGGCGGTCGCGGGGACCCGGGCGGGCCTCGCCCGGCTGCTGATGGTGACCCGGGCGCAGCGCAAGTCGGCCGCGTCGTAGAGGATGGACCTGTGAACGTACGGAGTGTGCACGGAATGCGAGGACAGTGGTGAGCCAGTCCAACTTCTCCCGTCCAGGGGCGGTCGACCTGTCGTCCCTCCGTAAACCGGCCGGTGCGCCCGGCGCTCCTGGTGCTCCAGCGGGTGGTGCTGGGGGTGGCGCCGCGGGTGGCGGGCCTGCAGGTGCGTACGTGCTGGAGGTCGGCGAGGCCAACTTCCAGTCCGACGTCATCGAGCGCTCGCTCCAGGCACCGGTTGTCGTCGAGCTGTATTCGCCGCGGTCGCAGGGCTCGAACGCGCTCGGTGCGGTGCTGGCCCAGTTGTCGACCGAGTACGCCGGCAAGTTCCTACTGGCCCGCATCGACGTCGACGCGAACCCACAGGTCGCCCAGGCGTTCGGCGTACAGGCGGTGCCGGTCGTGATCGCGATCCTGCGGGGTCAGCCGGTGCCGCTGTTCCAGGGCGTCCTCGGTGAGCCCGAGGTCCGGCAGTACCTCGACCAGCTGCTGACGGTCGCCGTCGCGAACGGGATCACCGGGCGCGCCGAGCCGGTCGGCCCGGCGGCCGAGGCCGCCGAGGAGGAAGCGGCCCCGAACCCGCGGTACGAGAAGGCCGAGAACGCGGTCGCCGCGGGCGATCTCGACGGCGCGATTGCGGCGTACGAAGAGCTCCTGAAGGAGACGCCGAACGACGCCGAGGCGAAGTCGGGGCTGGCCCGGGTTCAGCTGGTGAAGCGTACGCAGAACGTGCCGGCCGACGTGCGGACGCGGGCGGCCGACGACCCGACCGACGTCGAGGCGCAGCTGCTGGTGGCCGACGTGGACCTGATGGGCGGGCATGTGGACGACGCGTTCGCACGCCTGATCTCCACGGTCCAGGCGACCTCGGGCGATGAGCGGAACGCCGTACGGCTGCACCTGCTCGAGCTCTTCGAGGTCGTCGGCGCGGACGACGAGCGCGTCGTCAAGGCGCGCCGCCGGTTGATGGCCGCGCTGTTCTAACTCTTCGCGAGTGTGCGCCCGCCGGTTCTCGTCGGGCGAGTGCACTGGTCTGACCAGTGCACTGGTCGGCGGATGTTACTTTGCCTGGCCGGAACCGGTCAGTGTGAATTCTTGTAATTGTGGTTGGCGTGCTCTGAGAATTCTTTACATGAGTGCTGTCGAGTCGCCGCCGCCGAGTCTCGAGGCGCGGATCCACGGCCTGTTGCCGGCGCTCAGCCCGGCGCAGGCGCGGATCGCCGCCGAGGTGCTCCGCGACCCGGCGGCGGTCGCCTCGTCGACGATCGGCCAGTTGGCAGCCCGGTGCAGTACGTCGTTGCCGAGCGTCACCCGGTTCTGCCTCGCGCTCGGTCTGTCCGGGTACGCCGAGTTGCGGCTGACGCTGGCGGCCGAGAGTGGTCGGACCAGTCCGAGCTGGGAGCGGGGGACCGGCTCGGAGGTGGGACCGGACGACTCGCTGGACGACGTACTCCGGACTCTGCTGCGCGCCGACACCCGCGCGCTCGAAGACACGGTCGCGGCACTCGACGTCGAAGCGCTCGGGCGGGCCGTCCGGGCGATCTCGGACGCGCGGCGGATCGATCTGTACGCCGTGGCGGGGTCGGCGTCCGTCGCCGAGGACCTGCGGTTGCGGCTGCACCGGATCGGGCGCGCCGCGAGCACCTGGAGCGACGTACACACCGCGCTGGCCAGCTCCGCGCTGCTCGGCTCCGGCGACGTCGCGATCGGGATCTCGCACAGCGGCGAGACGATCGAGGTCCTGGAGCCGATGGCACGGTCCGGCCGGCAGGGTGCGACGACTGTTGCCATCACCAACTATCCCCGCTCGCCGCTGGCCCGGGCGGCGGACATCGTGCTGGTCACCGCGGCCCGCGACGTCACGTTCCGCACCGGGGGACTGTCCGGACGGCATGCCCAGATGATCGTCCTGGACGCGCTCTACCTCGGCGTTGCCCAACGCGACTACCCCCTGGCAGAACAAGCGTTCGACGCGACCGCCGACGCAGTGTCCACGCACCGGCAACCCACCTGAACAACCCTCGCCAGTCCGTTCGACCGCCTTTCGAAGGAGAGACATGCAGAGTCCACACCAGACCCTCGGCATGAGCCGTCGCGCCCTGCTTCTCGGCGCCGGCGCCACCGCCCTCACCGCAGGAGCCGTCTCCGCGGCATCCGCTACGACCGCGTCCGCTTCCACCGCGTCTGCTTCCACCACTTCCGCTTCGGCGGGATCAGCTTCCGCAGGATCCGCGTCGGGTGCAGCCGCTGGCGGTTCGATCGGCTCGGCTGCGGTCGCCGTACCGTCGCCTGACACGTTGCCGTTGACGGGCGGGGCCGACTTCCCGATCGGGTTGTTCTGGCCGCCGCATCCGTACGCGAGTACGGCGGAACGGTTCGGCGAGATCAAGAACGCCGGGTTCGACTTCGTGATCTCCGGCAACTACGCCGGCGACGGCAACATCTTCCAGTACCAGCTGGGGCTCGCCCGCGACGCCGGCCTGAAGATGCTGATCTCGGACGACATCCAGATCCGCAACATGTCCCGCTGGTTCTCGATCTCCGACACCCCGTCGGATTTCCTCAGCGTCACCCCGGCCGAGGCCAGCGCGCTCTACATCCGGGCCCGCGACGCGTACGGGCCGTTCTCCTCCCTCGCCGGCTTCAACTTCTACGACGAACCCGGCGCGGGCTGGTTCGCGACGCTCGCGAAGGCACTGTCGATCTCCCGCGAGCTCGCGCCGCAACTGCTGCCGTACATCAACCTGTTCCCGTCCGACGACGCGTCGTACTACCGCAGCTTCGTCGACGTGGTGAAGCCGTCGCTGATCTCGTTCGACCGGTACCCGCTGCTCTCCGAGGGGCGCGAGGACGCGAACTACTTCCACAACTGGGCGATCGTCCGGGACGCGGCGTTGCACGGCGACATCCCGCCCTGGGTGTTCATCCAGACGCTTGCCTACAACAACCATCGCGAACCGACCGCGGCCGAACTGCTCTGGCAGGTGAACATCAGCCTCGCGTACGGCGCCAAAGGCATCCAGTACTTCACCTACTGGACGCCCGAGGCGGCCCGCGGTGAAGGGTTCGGGCCGGCGCTGATCACCGTCGACGGGGAACGGACGTCGCGGTACTACGCGGCGAAGCAGATCAACACCACTTGGCTGCACCAGGTCGGCCGTGAACTCAAGCCGCTCGTTTCCGAGACCGTGGAGCACGCCAACGAAACACCGCTGCCGAACGGGACCGTCGGCTTCACCCCGACCAACCTGGTGTCGGGTATCACGGGCGACGCGGTCGTGGTCGGCACCTTCCGATCCCGCGACGCCGCGTCGAGCGATCGCTGGCTGCTGGTCGCCAACCGCTCACACAGCGCCCGGGCGCGGGCGGTCGTGTCGGTCAACGAGCAAACGGTCGGCTCGATCGGAACCTTCCAGCCGGCGCGCCAGAAGTACACCCCACAACGCGTCGCACCAGTCCCGATCTCCCTGGCCCCCGGCGCCGCAACCCTCCTCAAACTAACCACCGAGTAGCCCCAGGCCAGTAGTCGCCAGCCACCCACCGGTTAGGTGGTTTGGCCTGTGTAGATGCCTAGGGTTCGGAAGCGGAGGGCGGGGGCTGCGTACTCTTCCAGGGCGTGGGCGGTCCATCCGATCATGCGGGCCAGGGCGAAGAGGGCGTCGCCGGCGTCGGGGCGGAAGTTGTAGGCGTGCATGACGGCGGCGATCGCGAGGTCGCTGTTGGGGAATGTCGGCGTACGTTCGGCGATCGCGTGGATCGTGCTGACGATCGGGTGGTCGCCGAGGAGTTCGAGCAGTACGTCGGCCCGCGGGTCGCGGTGCTGGTAGATGCGGTGGCCGAAGCCGGGGATCGGTTCGCCGGAACGCAACTGGTCCGACAACGCCTTCAGCGGATCGTGTTTCGCTCGGTCCAGGAACTCGTAGGCGAGGGTCGGCGCGGCGCCGTGGTACTGGCCGTCGAGTGCGCCGAGTCCTGCCGAGATGACGGCGTACAGGTTCGCTCGTGCGCTGGCCGCGACTCTGGCCGCGACGGTGGAGACTGCGAGGCCGTGGTCGGCGAGGAGGATGAGTGCGGCGTCGAGTACTTCTGGTCGCGGTTCTGCGTCCGTGAGCTTGGGCCAGAGCTTCCCGCCCAGGGTCGTACGCGTGACGATCGGCCCCGGGAGTGCCGCGACCAACGTCCCGATCAACCTCCCGGCCGCAGCGGTCACCGACGCCGCCGAAAGGTCGAATCGCAACGGATCCGCAGCCCCCAATACAGCCACCGCCACCCGCAACCGATCCGTCAACCGAGCCCCCGCCGGCACCACCTCCATCGCCGACCGAGCCAGCTCCACCCCCGCCCGCTCCACCCCGAACAAGTCAGCCTCCACCCCAGCCGAATCTGCTGGGAGTTGACCTGTCCAGAGGAGGGTGGCTACCTGGTCGAGGGTGGCGGTGGTGGCCAGGGACTGGGCGGAGTGGCCTCGGTAGTAGAGGTTGTCGTCCTGGAGGAGGGTCAGTTCGGACTCGATGCGTTCGACGACGCCCGAGTGTTCTACCGAGCGGGCGGCCAGGCGTTCGACGTCGGCGGCGGGGAAGAGGCTGCCGCGGCGGCCTCGGGCCCGGACGCTGGTGAGGAGGCCGCGGCTGACGTAGGCGTAGACCGTCGCCGGCTTCACCTGCAGACGGCGCGCCACCTCGGCGGTGGTCAGGTAATTCTCGTCACCTTCGGACGGCATCCCCGCTCCTCGGACCATTCATGTTGACTGGATCAATATTGACAATCATTGATCGCCTGTCAACTCTGAAGATATGTCAACAACAATCAATGTTCCGCCCGGCCTGCGCAACGTCGTCGTCACCGAGACGACCCTCGGTGACGTCCGCGGCGACGAGGGTTTCTACCACTACCGCGAGTACTCGGCGATCGATCTCGCCAAGTCCAAGACCCTCGAGGACGTCTGGTACCTGATGTTCGAGGGCCACCTCCCGACCGCCGCCGAGCGCGACCGGTTCGTCGCCGAGCTAACCCCGCTGCGTGTCCTGCCCGACGAGGTCAGTGCCGTCCTCCCGGCGATCGCGACCGCCGGTACGACGTTCAACCCGCTCGCCGGACTCCGCACCGCCTTGTCGCTCCTGGCGGCTGTCCGTGGTCTGCCGCCGCTCTGGGACGCGGACCCGGCCCGCCGCAAGGCCGACGCGATGCTGGTCTGCGCAGTGACGCCGACGATCCTCGCGGCCTTGTATCGGCTTCGCGAAGGACAGCAGCCGCTCGCGCCGCGCGCCGATCTGTCGGCGGCCGAGAACTGGCTCTACCTGGTGACCGGCACCGAACCCACCGCTGTCCACGCGACCGCGATCGAGCACTACCTGGTCTCGACCGTCGACCACGGCTTCAACGCGTCCACCTTCACCGCCCGCGTCATCGCGTCCACCGGTGCGGACGTGGTCTCGGCCGTCGCGGGTGCGATCGGTGCGTTCTCCGGTCCGTTGCACGGCGGCGCGCCGGATCGCGCTCTGGCCAGCCTCGACGAGATCGGTACGCCGGACCGCATCGACGACTGGGTCCGCGCGAAGGTGTCCGCCGGCGACCGGATCATGGGGTTCGGGCATGCGGTGTACCGCACCGAGGACCCGCGATCGCTGATGCTGCGCGACATCGCCCGCGGGATCGGCGGCGAGCTCGTCGACTTCGCGACGACCGTCGAGCAGCGGATCGTCGACGTACTCGCCGAGCTGAAGCCGGGCCGCAACCTGTACGCCAACGTCGAGTTCTACGCCGGTGTCGTGATGGAGCTGTGTGGGATCCCGCGCGCCATGTTCACACCGACGTTCGCCGTCAGTCGCATCATCGGCTGGTCCGCCAACATCCTCGAACAGTCCCGCGACCCGAAGATCATCCGCCCGATCGCAACGTACGTCGGCCCGCAACCGCCCGTACCCGTCCCCTGACCCGCACTGGTCGAACGCCGCGCCCGCACCACCAGATCGGACGACGCCGGACTTGCCCGCTCGACTGGAGGGTTGCCCACTGAGAATTCGAGGGGGCAACCCTCCATCTGCGGGGGTCACCCGCGGGCGGGGGGGGTAGCGGGGTGGGGCTGGCGTGGCGTGGGGTGGGTCGGCGTTGGTCGTGGGAGGTGGTGGTCGCGGGAGATGGTCGGGGGAGGTGGTGGTCGTGGGCCGCCGGGGAAGCTGGGTCAGGGGGTGAATTGCATGACGCCGTCGTCGACTCGGTTGTAGCGGAGGGTGATGAGGTCGCGGGGGTAGTTCTGGCGGAGGCGCCAGGGGCCTTGGGTGCCTTGGCGGGGGAGGATCTGGGCGGCTCGGCGGATGTAGCCGGAGCTCAGGTCCACGACGGGGCGGGGCGGGGCGTCGTACTCGGCCGGGTCGACCTCGGGAACGCAGATGCGGGTGCCGGTGGCCGTGAGGTGGTTGAGGAGCCGGCAGACGTACTGCGAGGTGAGGTCGGAGCGCAGCGTCCACGAGTTGTTGGTGTACCCGATGCACCAGGCGAGATTCGGTACGCCGCTCAGCATCATGCCCTTGTAGACGAACGTGTCGTGCGGCGCGATCGCCCGTCCGTCGACCGTCACCTGGATGTTGCCGAGCGCAACCATGCGGAGGCCGGTCGCGGTGACGATGAGATCGGCCTCCAGTTCACGCCCGGACCGCAACCTCAGTCCGCGAGGGGTGAACCGGTCGATCTCGTCGGTCACCACCGAGGCCGATCCGTTGCGCAGCGCCTTGAACAGGTCCGCGTCCGGGACCAGGCACAGTCGCTGATCCCACGGCTTGTACCGCGGCGTGAAGTGCGGATCGACCGGGATCGACTCGGGCAGTTGCTTCGCCACGGTGCTGTTCAGCAACCACGCCGCATGCGCCGGCCACTTCCGGAACGCGTTGTAGATCGCGGTGCTGAGGACAACGTTCTTCCCACGGATCAAGCGGTGCGCGAGATTCTCGGGCAGTACGGCGCGGATGCGGTCCGACATCGCGTCGTGGGCCGGGCGAGAGGCGACATAGCTCGGCGACCGCTGCAGCATCGTCACGTGTTCCGCCGTACCCGCCATCGCGGGCACCAGAGTCACCGCGGTCGCGCCACTGCCGATCACGACGACGCGCTGGCCCGTGTAGTCCAACTGGTCCGGCCAGTGCTGCGGATGCACGATCTGTCCCTGGAAATCATTCTTTCCGTCGAAGTCGACGACGTACCCCGAGTCGTAGTCGTAGTACCCGCTGCACACGTAGAGGAAGGAGCAGGTGTACGCCGTGTCCGCCGTCTCCACGGTCCACAGCGCGTCCGCCGACGACCACGAGGCCCGTACGACGCGTTGCCCGAAGCGGATGTGCTTGTCGATCCCGTACGTCGTCGCGGTCTCGTGCAGGTAGTCGAGGATCGACGGGCCGTCCGCGATCGCCTTCGCCGCCTTCCACGGGTGGAACGGGAACCCGAGCGTGAACATGTCCGAGTCCGACCGCACCCCCGGGTACCGGAACAGGTCCCAGGTGCCGCCGATCGCGTCGCGGGCCTCCAGTACGGCGTACGTGCGGTCCGGGCACCGGGTCTGGATCCGGTACGCCGCACCGATCCCGGACAGCCCTGCGCCGACGATCAGGACGTCGAGATGCTCCATGTACCCCACGGTAATAAAAATTCTTTCCGGGTGTTGTCGATTCCGTGTCGCGACGATCGTCAGCAAGATGTCCAAGTACAAGACCTCAACGAGGGAGCCTGAGATGGCGCAGTACATGTTCCTGCTGTTCGACAGCGAGGAGTGGTACGACAACCTGACGCGCGACGAGTGGCAGCAGGCGATGAAGTTGCACGGCGAGTTCGCGGCGGCGGTGGAGAAGGCCGGGGCGCGGATCCTCGGCGGGGAGGCGCTGGAGCGGTCCAGTACGGCGAGCACGGTCAAGAACCGTGAGGGTGCCGAGCCGCTGGTCACCGACGGGCCGTTCATCGAGACGCGGGAAGCGCTCGGCGGGTTCTACGTGATCGAGGCGCGTGACCTCGACCAGGCGCTGGAACTGGCCAAGCTCTGCCCGTCCGGCAACATCGAGGTCCGGCCCGTGATGCCGACGTCCGAGGACGCGGCGCCGCCGGCCTGACCGGCGATCGCGATCGCGATCGGCCTGATCATGCCGTTCGACCCGGGTACGCCGACGCTCCGTCCCGTCGGCGTACCCACGGGCAGGGGGACAGGGGAGATGGTGACGGAGGCGGTAGAGGTGACCCGGGTGGTGGACCGGGCGCACCGGGAGAGCTGGTCGACGGTGCTGTCGTCCGTGGTCCGGCTGACTCGGGACCTGGATCTCGCGGAGGACTGCACACAGGACGCGTTCGTCCAGGCGCTGCGTACCTGGCCGGACGGGATTCCGGACAATCCGGCCGGCTGGCTGACGACCGTCGCTCGACGGCTGGCGCTGGACCGGTTGCGGCGGGAGACGAATCTGCGGCGGAAGTTGCCGCTTCTGGTGGAGCAGCCCGACGCCGAGCAGCCTGACGACGCCGAGCAGCCGACAGACCCGTTGCGGCTGGTGTTCACCTGCTGCCACCCGGCATTGGCACGGGAATCGCAGGTGGCGTTGACGTTGCGGCTGATCTGCGGGTTGACCACCCGGGAGGTTGCCGCGGTGCTGCTGATCGGCGAGGCGACGGCGGCGGCGCGGATCACCCGCGCGAAGAAGAAGATCGCGGCGGCCGGGATTCCGTATCGCATCCCGGCGGATCACGAGTTGCCGGCGCGGATGGACGTGGTGCTGACCGTCGTACATCTGGTTTACACGGCGGGGTACGTCGCCACGGGGGTGGAGCTGACGCGGACCGATCTGACCGGGCGGGCGATCGAGCTGGCGCGGATGCTGGAGCGTTTGATGCCGGACGAGCCGGAACCGCTAGCACTGCTAGGGCTGCTGCTGATGACCGAGGCGCGCGGTGATGCGCGGGTCAGTGCGGACGGTGAACTGGTGCTACTGGCGGATCAGGACCGCTCGCGGTGGGACGTGAAGCTGTTGGCGGAGGGCGTCTCCCGGGCGACGGCGGCGTTGCAGCGCGGGCATGGTCGGTTCGCTTTGCAGGCGGCGGTTGCCGGGCTGCATGTGACGGCGCCGTCGTGGGAGAAGACGGACTGGAGGCAGGTGGTCCGGATGTACGACGCGATGATGGTGAGCTGGCCTACCCCGATCGTGGCGCTCAATCGGGTGGCTGCGCGCAGTCTGGTTCCGGGGGCCGATCTTGAGGCGGTCCTGGTCGAACTGGATGCCTTGAGCAAGGAGCCGGCCCTCGCGACGTACGCCTACCTCCCCGCGACGCGAGCCGATCTCCTCACCCGGCTCGGCCGTCCCGGGGAAGCGGCAGAGGCCTACGAGCAAGCGATCCACCTGACGGCGAACGAAACCGAGCGCCGCTTCCTCACCACCCGCCTCACCAACCTGAGCCGCTAACGCCCGTCTGAGGCCATGCCGGTGGTTACTCGCGGGGCGCCCAGAGTTGGTCGGCGTCGCCGGCTTGCATGCGGCCGCGGTAGACGTCGATCTTGTGGTCGATCAGTTCGAGGCTCTCGGTCAGGTCGGCCAGTTGGGTGAGGATCTCGGCGCGGTGGGTCTCGAGGAGTTCGAGGCGGTCCTTCTCGTTGCCGCGACCGGCGGTGACGAGTTCGGCGTACCGGCGGATGGTGCGGATCGGCATGCCGGTGGCGCGGAACTTGGTGCAGATCTTGATCCAGTCCAGGTCGATCTGGCGGTAGCGACGGCGCCCGCCGGCGGTGCGGTCGACGGTGGTGACGACCAGGCCGGCGCGCTCGTAGTACCGCAGCGTGTGGACGCTGACGCCGGTGCGTTCGGCGGCTTCGGCGATGCTGATCCCGCGTTCATTGACTTCGAGCACGCTCTAAATCCTAGCGTGGTGATATGACCCTTCCAACACTCCAGGAAACGGCCAGTGCCCGCCGGTACGTCGTCCTCGCGATCTGCTGCGCGAGCCTGCTGATCTCGGTGATGGACATCTCGATCGTGAACATGGCGCTGCCCGCGATCCGGGACGATCTCGGCGCATCGACGGCCGGTCTGCAGTGGACCGTCGACGCCTACACGCTGGTGCTGGCGAGCTTCCTGCTGCTGGCCGGCTCCACCGCGGACCGGTACGGACGCAAGCGCATGTTCCGCCTCGGTCTGACCGTGTTCGGCCTCGGCTCGCTCCTCTGCAGCCTCGCCCCGAGCATCGAGGCGCTGATCGCCGCCCGCGCCGTCCAGGCCGTCGGCGGCACGCTGCTGAACCCGGTCGCGATGGCGATCGTGGCGACCGTGTTCCCGGAGCGCGCCGAGCGGGCTCGCGCGATCGGGATCTTCGGCGCGACCGCCGGCCTGTCGCTCGTCCTCGGCCCGATCCTCGGCGGCGCGCTCGTCGACGGTCTCGGCTGGCGGTCAATATTCTGGGTGAACCTGCCGATCGTCGTCCTGGCGGTGGTCTTCACCAGCTTGTACGTGCCCGAGTCCCGGGCCGCGCGTGGCCGCCGCTTCGACCCAATCGGCCAGCTCCTGGTCGTCGTACTCCTCGGCAGCGTGGTGTCCGCGATCATCGAGGACAACGGGTGGCGTACGCCGTTGATCGTCGCGGCTGCCGTCGCCGCGGTCCTCCTGATCGCGTACGAACGCCGCCGCGCGGAGCCGTTGCTCGAACTCCGCCTGTTCCGCAGCGTCCCGTTCAGCTCGGCCGTCGTGATCGCGATGTTCGCCTACACCGGGTTCGGCGCGTTCCTGTTCGTCACCACGCTCTACCTCCAGAGCGTTCGCCACCTGTCCGCCCTGGACGCGGGCCTGTGCCTGTTGCCGGTCGGTCTCCTCATCTGCGTCCTCTCACCGCTGACGGGCCGGGTCGTCGGCGCGCGCGGCCCACGCCTGCCGCTCGTCGTCGCCGGTACGGCGCTGACGCTCGGAGCGCTCGCATCGCTCACGATCCAAGCGTCCACACCGCTGCCGAACGTGCTTGCGGTCTTCCTGTTCTTCGGCGTCTTCCTCGGCACCATCAACCCGCCGATCGCGAACTCGGCGGTGTCCGGGATGCCGGGGTCGATGGCCGGTCTGGCCGGTTCGCTCGCCTCGGTCGGCCGGCAGACCGGTACGTCGCTCGGCGTCGCGATCGCCGGATCGATCGTCGGTGCCACCGCGACGACCGATCCGCGACGGTTCGTCCGCGCCGAGCACATCGTCTGGTGGCCGACGCTCGCCATGGGTCTCGTCGTACTGGCGCTGGCTCTCGTCAGCACGAGCCGCCGCGCGCGCCTTACCGTGCAGGAGCTGTAGGCGGCAGACCGAAGTACGTGACGAGGCTCGGGGTGCTGAAGACGTGGATGTGGGTGATTCCGGTCGGAGTGGGCGTGAGTACGGCGACGCCGTACGGATCGCCCTGGAAATAGCTGCCGACCGCGGGCTGGCCGTTCGCGATGATCGGGATCATCCGCCAGTCACCCGGTGCGCCGACCGCGGAAGCCAGCAAGCGCATGCACATCACGCGACCGTTGAACCAGGCCGTCGTACCGACCATCTCGATCGCGGCGTCCGCGCGGAGAGCGCGTTCGAGGGCTGCGGTGTCGGCGTTCTCGAAACCGGCGATGTAGTCGTCCAGCAGTGCTAGCGATTCAGGATCGGTCGGCGCCGAGACGTCACCCTGTGACGGCGCCTTCTCGTCCAAGCGGGCACGGGCGCGTTGAAGCGTGCTCTTCACGGCCGCGACCGACGTGTCGAGCATCGTGGCGACCTCGGCGGCCGGAAACGCGAGGACCTCTCGCAGGATCAGTACGGCGCGCTGCTTCGGCGGCAGGTACTGCAGGGCGGCGATCAGCGCCAGCCGCAGGCTCTCCCGGACGGCGACGATCGACGCGGGATCGGACACGACCAAGGTCTCGGCGATCGGCTCCACGAAGCGCACCGTTGGATCGTCCGGCGGCACGCCGGGACTGAGGTCGGTGGCAGGTGCTCCCAGACCGGAGGGCAGCGCGCGGCGGCCGCGCTGCTCGAGCGCGGTGAGGCTCACGTTGGTCGCGATGCGGTACACCCAGACCCGCACCGACGAGCGGCCCTCGAAGTCGTCCCACGACCGCCAGGCCCGCAGGTATGTCTCCTGTACGGCGTCCTCGGCCTCGTGCACGGACGCGAGCATCCGATAGCAATGCGCCAGCAACTCCTTGCGGAAGGGCTCGGTCCGGTCAGCGAACTCAGCGTCCTCCGTCATCACAGCTCCCTGAGTCATGACAGCCCCAGCACCCGACGAGCAAAGCTTCCCATCCGCTGGATCGCATCGTCCGCCTCCGGCGCGCGTCCGGCCGCCATTTGGAACGTGTGCTGCATCTCCGGGAACACATCCAGCCGCACCTCGACCCCGGCCTTCTCGGCTGCGGCCGCGAGTTGTTGCGCGTCGTCCAGCAGTACTTCGTCCCCGCCGACCTGGATGTAGATCGGTCCGAGCCCGGTCAGGTCGCCGTACAGAGGATTCACGAACGGGTCGCGCGGCGAGCCGTCCGGTCCGAGGAACATCCACGCGAGCCCACGGACCAGGTCCCGGTGGAAGAACGCGTCGCGGTCGCGGTTGGTGTCGTACGACGCTCCGGTCGCCTCGAAGTCCACCGCCGGTGAGAACGGCATCGTGCCGGCGGGAAGTGGCAGGCCGGCCGATCGCGCGCGTAACTGGGTGGTGATGGCGAGGCCACCGCCCACCGAGTCACCCGTGAACACGATGTGTTCGGGCGCGATTCCCTGGTCGAGCAGCCAGCGGTACGTCTCGACCGCGTCGTCGACCTGGGCCGGATGCGTGTGAGCCGGCGCCAGCGGATAGTCGAAGACCAGCGCCCGCGCCCCGACCGCACGGGCGAGGTGCGCGAACAGCTTCCGGTGCGAGTACTGCGATCCGCCGATGAAACCGCCGCCGTGCAGACACAGCAGCACCCGGTCCGCCGCGGCGCCGTGCGGCACGATCCACATCGCCCGCCGTCCGGGCACCGCCAGGTAGTCCACCTCCGGCGGCTCGGTCGTCAGCCCGGCCCAGCGGTGATCGGCCAGCTCCTGATCGCCGTCCTGGATGTTCTCCTCAGCCGCCTTCCGGTTCGCGGCCCAGTGCCGCAGAACCGCTTCCGACTCCTTGCTCGCCATCGTGCATCCCTTTCGTTGCAGGTCTGTCACCGGTATTGACCGAGGACACCGCGAAAAGGAATCGGTGTGCTTGACTGGACTATGAGCACGCCGCTGTCCGGCTCTGAAGAACGCACGTGGGCGATGGTCGCGCACGTCGGTGTGCTGATCGCGGCCTGGCTGGCGATGGGGTTCCTGTGCCCGCTGATCATCTGGCTGGTCTTCCGGGACCGCTCGGACTTCGTACGGCGGCATGCGGTGGAGTCGCTGAACTTCCAGATCTCGCTGCTGATCTACTCGGCGCTCGCGGCGGTGCTGATCTTCATCACGTTCGGGCTCGGCGTGCTGATCGTCGTACCGCTGGTCGTGATCGGCGCGATCGCGGCGCTCGTGGTGATCATCCTCGCGACGGTCGCCGCGTCCGGTGGGAACGACTACAGCTATCCGCTGACGATCCGCTTCATCCGCTAGACGGATCTCGCTGGACGGGGCCGATAGGGTCGGTCCGGTGGAGCTCATCGGGCAGGGGATGGAAGGCGCCGTCTACGATCTCGGCGACGGGACCGTGCGGAAGGTCTGGTTCGATCGGCGGCCGGAGGACGTGCGCCCGTTGAAGGCGTTCCTCGACGAGTTGCCGGAATTGCCCTTCCGGACGCCGCGGATCCGGGAGATCACGGCGGGGGAGGACGGGCTCGCGGTCAGCGTCGAGGACAAGTTGACCGGGGTGCCGCTGCACGAGGCCGGGCTGCCGGAAGACGTTGCGCTGGACGCGTTCGTCGCAGTCGTGGAGGCGTTGCGGGAGGTGCGACCTGGGCCGGCGAGCAAGGCGATGCCGGTAGTGGGGCAGCCGTTCTGGGGGCGGTCCTGGGGTGAGAGTCTGGCGGGCTTGGTACGACGTCGCGCCGAAGCGTCCCGTGCTCACCTGGAGCGTGATGTCTCCGGTTTCCCAGCATTGCTGGACGACGTGCTGCACGGCCTGACCCAGCTGGAGGACGCGTCGAGCGTCGTGCACGGGGATATCTGTCCGCCCAACCTGCTGATGGATGGGCAGCGGGTGGCGGCAGTGCTGGACTGGGGATTCCTGTCGACCGCAGGGGACAGCACATTCGAGGCGTCGCTGGCGGCGGGGTTCTTCGACATGTACTCGCCCGACGCGCGCCGGCTCGACGACCTGCTCACCGCCCGGTTCGAGGACCTTGGACACGATCGAGAGCGGATGCGGCTGTACCGGCGGGCGTACGCGATCATCACCGCCACGATCTACGACGAGAACGCCGGCGACGGCCACTACACCTGGTGCGTCAATCAGCTCACGAGGTGATGGGTGAGCCGTTTCTGAGGTTGTGGAGCTGGTCCGGCGCGTCCAGGAGCATCGGGAGCCGGCGGGCATTGAGCGGCGAGACCAGGCCGGCCAGTTTCTCCGGTGCGTGCCACGAGATGCCCCGGATCTCGAACCCGTCCGGCTGCAACCTGTCGATGAGAGACGGGTCGTGTACGCCGCCGTCGTACAGGATCTCGACGGCGTCGCCCCAGCCCTCCCAGCGCGGCAGCCAGTCGATCGCGAGTACGCCGAGCAGCGGGAGCGCCGTACCGAGCTCCTCCTCCATCTCGCGGGACGCACCCGTCGCGGGGTCCTCGTCCGGCTCGACCACCCCGCCCGGCAGCTCCAGGTCCTTCTTGTAGCTGACCTGGCACAGCAGCACCCGTCCACCGGTGTCGCGTACGACGACGTGCGCGATCACCCGCTTCTTCGGCAGCGTCGAGTCCATCAACGCGGTCCAGCCTGTCACCGTCTCCGGACGCGGATCGTCGACGCGCATCCCGTACACGGCGACATCGCGGCGTTCGCCCTCCACGAGCGCGGCCCCGCGCAGGACTCCCTCCCGCCGGAAACCGGACCGGACCGCGACCCGGGCGGAGGAGTGCAGCTCGGGGTCCACCTCGACCTGCAGCCGCTCCAGACCGAGCTCACCGAACGCGTACTCGCTCACCAGCCGGAGCGCGCGCTGCGCCGCGTCGGAGTTCTCCACCGCCCAGACCACCAGGCCGACGCCGGGCGTGGTCCGGCGTACCTCGACCGTGCCGACCGGTGCGCCGTTCTCGACGTCGAAGGCGATCACCTTCGGATCGTGGCGCAACAGTCGCAGGGTCAGGTCACCATCGGTCAGCGGCGGTACGGCGGTCACGCCGTGAACGCTACCCGGTGAACCGCAGGTACACCGTCGCCAGGGGTGGCACGGACAGCTCGGCGCTACTCTCCAACCCGTGCCACGGCGTGCCGTTTGCTTCGACCGCGCCGAAGTTGCCGACACCGGATCCGCCGTACGAGGTGGCGTCGGTGTTGACGACCTCCTCCCAGCGACCGGCGTACGGCAGGCCGAGGCGGTAGCCGTGGTGCGGGATCGCGGAGAAGTTCGCGATACACGCCACGGTCGGCTCGCCTTCCGCGCCGTACCGGAGGAACGAGAACACGTTGTTGCCGGCGTCGTTCGTGTCGATCCAGCTGAACTTCTCCGCGTCGTGATCGGTCCGCCAGAACGCCGGGTTGTCCTTGTAGACCCGGTTCAGGTCGCGGACCAGGTCCTGCAGGCCCTTGTGGTCGCTGTGCTCCAGCAGCCACCAGTCCAGCTCGCCCTTCTCCGACCACTCCGACTCCTGGCCGAACTCACATCCCATGAACAGCAACTGCTTGCCCGGATGCGCCCACATCATCGCCAGGTACGCGCGGAGGTTCGCCAGCTGCTGCCAGCGGTCGCCGGGCATCTTCCGCAGCAGCGACCCCTTGCCGTGCACGACCTCGTCGTGGGACAGCGGGAGGACGAAGTTTTCGGAGTACGCGTACATCATCGAGAACGTCAGCTCGTGGTGGTGGTACTGCCGGTGCACCGGCTCGTGCTCCAGATAGCGGAGCGAGTCGTTCATCCAGCCCATGTTCCACTTGAAGCCGAATCCGAGCCCGCCGAGATGCGTCGCGCGGGTGACACCCGGCCAGGACGTCGACTCCTCCGCGACCGTGATCACGCCCGGGACCCGCTTGTAGAGCGTCGCGTTCATCTCCTGGAGGAACGACACAGCCTCCAGGTTCTCGCGGCCGCCGAACTGGTTCGGCACCCACTGCCCGTCCTGCCGCGAGTAGTCCAGGTAGAGCATCGAGGCGACCGCGTCCACCCGCAGGCCGTCGATGTGGAACTCCTCGGCCCAGTAGAGCGCGTTCGCGACCAGGAAGTTGCGCACCTGCGGCCGGCCGAAGTCGAACACCAGCGTGCCCCAGTCGGGCTGCTCGCCGCGGCGCGGATCCGGGTGCTCGTAGAGCGGCGTACCGTCGAACCGGGCCAGCGCCCAGGCGTCCTTCGGGAAGTGCGCCGGCACCCAGTCGACGAGGACGCCGATGCCCGCCTGGTGCAGCCTGTCGACCAGGAACCGGAAGTCGTCCGGGTCACCGAACCGCGAGGTCGGCGCGAAGTACGACGTGACCTGGTAGCCCCACGAACCGCCGAACGGGTGCTCCATCACCGGCATGAACTCGACATGGGTGAAACCCATCTCGTTGACATAGGCAACGAGCTCGTCGGCCAGCTCGCGGTACGACCTGCCCTTGCGCCACGAGCCGAGATGCACCTCGTACACGCTCATCGGCTCGGCGTACGCCTGCGCGCCGGCGCGCTTGGTCAGCCAGTCGGAGTCGCTCCACTCGTACGTCGACTCGTGCACGACGGACGCGTTCGCCGGGGGAGTCTCGGCCAGGTTCGCCATCGGGTCGGCCTTCTGCCGCCAGACGCCGTCCCGGCCGCAGATGTCGAACTTGTACCGCGTACCCGGGCCGACGCCGGGCACGAACAGCTCCCACACGCCGGAGCCGCCGAGCGAACGCATCGGGTGCGCGCGACCGTCCCAGAAGTTGAAGTCGGCGGTCAGCCGGATGCCCTGCGCGTTCGGGGCCCAGACCGCGAACGACGTACCCGTGATCTGCCCGGCCGGGCCGTCGTACCGGCGGACGTGGGCGCCGAGCACGGTCCACAGCTGCTCGTGCCGGCCCTCGCCGATCAGGTGCAGGTCGACCTCGCCGAGCGACGGGAGGTACCGGTACGGGTCGTCGACCTCGGTCGCGGGACCGTCGGTGTAGGTGACCTCGAGCCGGTAGTCCGGGACCTTGTCGATATCGAGTACGCCGACCCAGACCCCGTCGTGCTCGTGCCGCAGGTCGAGCCGCTGGCCGTCGTACAGCACGGTCACGCTGTTCGCGTACGGGCGGAGCGCGCGGACGGTGACGCCGTGCTCGCCGAGATGCGGGCCGAGCACCTGATGAGGATCGTGGAACGTGCCGGCGACCAGTCGTTCGAGATCGGTCCGAGCGACCGGAACCGCTGTCACCACAGGCTCGTCGGCCGCCACCACCGGCACCTCAAAAGCTTCACGCTCTCCCATGAACCCCATCCTGCCCGATCCGGACCCTGTACACCGCACCCCGTACCCGACGAGTCCCGAAGTACACAAACGGTCAAAGATTTCGGGGTATTACCGTTCGGCCAGCTGCGCGGCGGCCGACAGCGGGATCGGCAGCCAGCTCGGGCGGTTACGGGCCTCGTAGAGGGTCTCGTAGATGACCTTGTCCGCGAGGAACGCGTTCAGCAGCACGCTGTGCTCGCGCGGATCGCTGCCCGCCGTCTCGGCGTACCCGTCGCAGAAGGCCTGCTGGTTGCGGGTCACCCACTCCGCCGCGCGGTACGCGATCTGCTGGTCGCCCTGGTGATCGGCCAGCAACGACCGGGCCGCGTAGTCGAACGACCGCAGCATGCCGGCGATGTCCTTCACCTCGGTGTCCAGCGCCCGCCGCTCGACCAGCGACTTGGCCGGCTCGCCCTCGAAGTCGATCAGCTTCCAGCCGTCGATCGTCCGCAGCACCTGCCCGAGATGGAAGTCGCCGTGGATCCGCTGCACCGTCACCGGCTGGTCGTACGCCGCCAGCGCGTCGAACGCCCGCGCCAGTCCGTCGGCGTACGGTGCGAGCTCCGGGATCGCCGCAGCGGCCTTGTCGAGCCGGCGACGCATCGCGGCCGCGTGCTCGACCAGCTTGGCCGGCTCCCAGATGTCGGTGCCGAGCGCCTTCGCGAGCTCGGAATGCACCTGCGCCGTGCTCGCGCCGAGCCGGTGCGACTCGGCGGCGAAGTCACCGCCGACCTCCTCGGCGTGCAGGTCCGCCTCGGCGTACAGGTCGCGCACCGACGACGTCGCGAACGTCCAGCCGTCGGTCGCGCTCTTCTGGAACGCCGTCATCATCGCCAGTTCGCCGCTGTCGGTGCCGCCGCCCGCCCGCGGCCACCGACCACGCGCGGACCCCAGCACCGCCGGGACCAGTTCGGACCCGGCCTCGGTGAGCGCCGACTCGATCTCGACCCCGGGGTTGCTCCCGGGCTCGAGGCGCCGGAACACCTTCAGCAGCGCGACATCGCCGAACACGAGCGAGGTGTTGCTCTGCTCGACCGTGAGGACCAGCGACTGCGCGTCCTCCGGCACCTTGATCGACCCTTCCGGCGCCTGGACGGGATGGAACTCCAGCCCGTCCAGCTGCCGTCCGTGCGTGAGCCCGTCCAGCCAGTACGGCGTCGCTTCCTTGTCGTGCAACGCGTCGTACACCCAGACCTCGGTGTCGTCGAGGTCCGGCTCGGTCCACTCACCGACCAGCGCGTGGCCGAGGTTCTCGACCGGCTCGCGGTGGTAGCTGAGCGGCAGCTGGTACACCCGGATCGGGGTTTCCGCCCCGGGTGGACCCGCACAGTAGACGAATCCGATCCGGACCGCGGGCCAGGCGTCCGCGTCCGAGAGCCACGCCGAGGTGGCCATCGCTTCGACGTGAACGTCGTGTCCCTTCTCGCCGAACCACCTCTGGCCCGAGCAGAAGGACTGGACCTGGTCCAGATGGGAAGTCACTTAAATGCTCTCCTCATGCTTTTCCGACTGTGCTTCCGGCTTCGCCACCGGCAGCCGGAACCAGTAGAAACCGTGGGCGCCGAGGGTCAGAAGGTAGGGCAACTCGCCGATCGTCGGGAAGTGCACGCCGCCGAGAAGCTCGATCGGCTCGACGCCCTGCCACTGCCGCAGATCCAGCTCGATCGGCTGCGGGAACCTCGACAGGTTGTTCACGCACAGCACCACGTCGTCGCCGAACTCCCGGACGTACGACAGCACGCTCGGGTTGGAGCCGCCCAGGTCGGTGAAGGTGCCCATACCGAACGACGGGTGCTGCTTGCGGGTCTGGATCATCCGCCGGGTCCAGTGCAGCAGCGACGAGGCGTTCTCCATCTCGGCCTCGACGTTCACCGCCTGGAAACCGTAGACCGGATCCATGATCACCGGCAGGCTGAGCTTGCCCGGCGTCGCGGTCGAGAACGAGGCGTTGCGGTCCGGGGACCACTGCATCGGGGTGCGGACGCCGTCCCGGTCGCCCAGCCAGATGTTGTCGCCCATGCCGATCTCGTCGCCGTAGTACAGGATCGGGGAGCCCGGCAGGCTGAGCAGGAGTGCGGTGAACAACTCCATCTTGTTGGTGTCGTTGTCCAGCAGCGGAGCGAGCCGGCGGCGGATGCCGATGTTCGCCTTCATCCGCGGGTCCTGCGCGTACTCCGACCACATGTAGTCGCGGTCCTCGTCGGTGACCATCTCGAGCGTCAGCTCGTCGTGGTTGCGCAGGAAGATGCCCCACTGGCAGGTGTCCGGGATCTCCGGCGTCTGGGCCAGGATCTCGGAGATCGGGAACCGCGACTCCCGCCGTACGCCCATGAAGATGCGCGGCATCACCGGGAAGTGGAACGCCATCTGGCACTCGTCACCGCCGGAGTCCCGGTCGCCGAAGTACTCGACCACGTCGGCCGGCCACTGGTTCGCCTCGCAGAGCAGGACGCGGTCCTCGTAGTTCGCGTCCACCTCCTTGCGGACCCGCTTCAGGAACTCGTGGGTGCGCGGGAGGTTCTCGCAGTTCGTGCCGTCGACCTCGAACAGGTACGGCACGGCGTCCAGCCGGAAACCGTCGACGCCCAGGTCGAGCCAGAACTTCAGCGCCTCGATCATCGCGTCGCCGACGGCCGGGTTCTCGAAGTTCAGGTCCGGCTGGTTGGAGTAGAACCGGTGCCAGAAGTACTGGCCGCGCACCGGGTCCCAGGTCCAGTTCGACTGCTCGGTGTCGACGAAGATGATGCGTGCGTCGGCGTACTTGTCGTCGGTGTCGGACCACACGTAGAAATCGCCGTACGGACCCTCGGGGTCCTCCCGCGACGCCTGGAACCAGGGGTGCTGGTCCGAGGTGTGGTTCATGACGAAGTCGACGATCACCCGGATGCCGCGGGCGTGTGCCTGCTGCAGGAACTCCGCGAAGTCGGCGACCGTCCCGACCTCCGGCATCACGTCGGTGTAGTCCGAGATGTCGTAGCCGCCGTCGCGCAACGGCGAGGGATAGAACGGAGGTAACCAAAGGCAGTCCACACCGAGCCACTCGAGATAGTCGAGTTTCTCGGTCAGGCCTTGCAGGTCGCCGATGCCGTCGGCGTTCGAGTCCTTGAAGGACCGCACGAGGACCTCGTAAAAGACGGCCCGCTTGAACCACAGCGGGTCACTCTTCGTCAGTCCGTGGTGCTGCTCCGGCAGCATGTCGGTCACGCTCACCTCCATCGGGTGTCATCAAACCTAAGGTCCCGTACCCCGTTCGGGCGCACCTAAAAGGGGAGGGCAGTGCGTTGCGCCCGGACAACTCCCGGGGGTACAGCGATGATGTGGTGACGCCGTCGGCCGGACGGGTCCGCAAGGCGTTCCGCACAGTCTGGCGGCCCTTTGCCAGTACAAGCAAATAGGGCTCGCAATCCGGCTGTACTGCGATTCGATGACGGCAGTTGCGAACGGGCTTCGGGGCGGTCGGTCCAGCGCGGCGGGATCACCGCCGCGGCGACCGCTCCTCACGCTGTTTCGCGGTCTGCTGGGCCGCACCACCGCGACCACCACCACGCCGGTACCGTCGCAACAGCCCCCTGACGTTCACCGACCGCAGCCCCGGATACGCCTCGTCCGCATTGACGCTCCGCCCCTCCTGCCCTTCCCCCGGCAGAATGACGGCGTCCGGCGTCAGCACCTCATCCGGCCCCTGCGTGCCAGGATCAGGTTCGCTCCGGGACAGCTCCTCGCTCATCAGCCGGCCTCCTTCTCTCAGTCGGTCTCAACCGTGACGGTCAGCTGATCGGGCACGCCGATCTCCGCGACGAGGAGCACGATCGCTTCCCGGAGGTCCGCGATCGCGGCGTCACGGGTAGCGCCTTCGCCGTTCGCGAACGCTTCCGAGCTCAGCGCCGCCGCGGCGCACCAGGCGCCGTTCTCGTCCTGTACGACGGTGAAGGGCACGGTGATGTCGCGCTGCACTCCGCCTCCTGGTGATTCGGTGTTGGCGGAATCGTAGGACTGTTGGCGGGTCAGTTGTCCGGGACGTCGATGTCGATGACCAGTTGTTCGGGGGCGCCGGAATCGGCTACTGCGCGGGCGATCTGGACGCGGAGGTCGTCGAGGGAGGATTCGCGGGTGTCGCCCTCGCCGGAGACGAAGATGTCCGGCGTGAGCGCGGCCTCGGCGACCCAGGTGCCGTCCTCGTCCTGGCCGACGATGAAGGGAAGGTGGAGCTGGCGTCGCACGGTCTCTCCCGGGGTTGTTCGCGCGAGGGTCAGTCGCGCGGGTCCGCGGCCTTGCGCGGACGGCGGGTGTACTTGGTGAAGCCGGCCCGCTCGGCGTCGGCCTCGGTGCGGAACCAGACCTCTGGCTTGGTGCGGCCGTAGTACGGCGAATCGGGTGTGTGGAAGAGCATCGACTGCGCGTTGCCCTTGATCGTGAACCCGTCGGGCGGGCCTTGATGCGGCACCGCATCCGCCGATCCCTCGCCGTACCGTCCAGCTGGTACGTCGGTTGGCGCGTCCGGAGTCGTGTCAGCAGCCGGCTGGATGTGGTCGAACAGCGTCTCCTCCTCACCCATCAACTGCGAAAACACCGGCCGCTCAACCTCACCACGCGAAGCTGCGGGCGCTGCCGGAGTTGTCGAAGCTGCAGGAGCCGGGTCAACCTCGGGTCCCGGCGTCGCCGTCGGTTGCTCGGCAGGCGGTTCCGGAGTGGCTCGCTCGGCTGCTGGTGGGGTTGGTGCGGGTGTCGGGGGAGAGGGGGCGGTGGCGGCAGCCGGCTTGGTGCCGGTCGGCTGCTGGGTGGGAGCGGGGATTGCGGGGGCGGGGCTGCGGCGGTCGAGGAGGACCCAGGTGATGCCCGCGCCGACGACGAACGCGAGGAGGGAGCCCAGCCAGTTGTCTCGGAGTAGCCAGCCCATCAGCGTGCTCCTCCGGCCGAATGGCGGACGAGTCTGTGTACCAGCCAGGCGGCGGCGCTGCCCAGTACGAACGCGACCAGCAGCAGAATCCAGGTCTCGGCGATCAGCCAGCTCATCAATTCCCCTGTACTACTCGGATCTCGGCGCGGCGGTTCGCGACCCGCCCGGCGCCCGTGGCGTTGGATGCGATCGGGAACGCCTCGCCGTACCCGTGCGCGAGGATCCGGTCGGCGCCGACCCCGAGCCGCACCAGTTCGGCCTTCAGCGCGGCGGCCCGGCGCTCGGACAGCGGCAGGCTGGTCGCGGGTGAGCCGAGGTCGTCGGTGTGACCGGCCACCTCGACGCGCACCGTCGTACACGACTTGAGGACGGCGGCGGCCTTCACCACGGACGGCTTCGACGCGTTGTTCACGATCGACGTACCGGACAGGAAGTTGATCGGGTGCTGCCGGCTGAACTCGGCCAGCCGGCTCGGGAAGGTACGGCACGGCTCGCTGACCGCGCTCTTCGGCGGCGCCGGGAGCGCCAGTTCGTCCGCGATCACCGCACCCGGAACGGCAGTCGCCGCGGCCCGGCCGATCGTCGCCTTCGTCGCCTGGTCCGGTACCTGACCGGACAACGTCACGGTGTCCCCGTCGTACCGCACCGAGGCGTCACCGCTGCCGATCGCCAGCGCCCGCAGCAGCGCGGACACCGTCGACGCGTCGGCGAGCCCGGTCGCGGCGTCGATCGTCGTGCGGTCGTCGTACTCACGGTCCTCGCCGAGCACCTGGTCGACCTCGGCCGCGATCGCGTCCTTGACCGCCTGGCTCCGCACCGGCGCCTGCACCCGGATCGACCGATCCGTCCGCCCGAGCTCGAATGCCGGTACGTCGGATTGCGGCGGCGTACTGCTGCTGGTCGGAGCAGGTGTCGGCGTTGCGCCGGCCGCTTGCCCGTTGACGAGCTCGACCGACCGCACGCCGTCGACGCCGGAGACGACCTCGCGGACGACCGCCGGATCCACGCCGGACGGCACGGTGATGCGTGCGTTCCGGCCGTCGAAGTCGACGCCGCCGGTCTCGATACCGCGCGCCTTCAGGGCGGCCGTGGTGCGTTCGCGGAGGTCGTCCTCGGTGGTGCCGGCCCTCGCGGGAATCAGCACAGCCGTCAGCAGTACAGGGACTGCGAGGGCCGCGAGCAACCAGATGACGAGCGGCCGTCGAACGAGACCGGGCACTGTTCCTCCGTGGATGCGGTCAGAGTGACCGTGCGCGAGGAGACTACTCCGCTTGGCGGGCCGATCGCACACCTGTCCGGGGAGCGGCGCGAGGTTTTGCCAAGGTTTGCCTGTCCTGTCTCGGACAGGACGCATATGTGCCAGCCCACGGAGCGGCGAATCCCTTGACTTGGTTCGCGCCGTGAACCGTACTTGTGGCGGGCCGGTTCGACTGGGAGGGGCGAGCTTGTGATGCCGATCGAGAGGCCGTCCGATTCGTCATTGATCATCGGCGTGGCCGCGTCCACGGCCGAACGGGTACACCTGGCTCGCCTGCTCGGCGGAGCCGACGCGCTGCTGCTGGTCTCGAACGCCGACCAGGCCCGCGCATTCCTGGAGCTGACCGGCGTCACGGTCGCCCCGAGCGCGGCAATCAGTGCGGCAGGCGGCGTACCGGATGTGGCGGCGCCTGTTGAGCGCCGGATGCAGGCGGTGCGTGAACCTGAGCCGGTCGCCGAGCTGCGGCTGGACGTCCACCGCCGGGTGGTCCGCTGGAAGGACCGCGAGCTGCCGCTGACCCGGCTGGAGCACGACTTCCTGCACTGCCTGGTAGCGGAACCCGGCCGGGTCTGGACGTACCAGCGCCTGCACCACGCCGTCTGGGGCAACGAGCACCTCGGCCACGGCTCGCACATCCACTCGGTGGTCAAACGCCTCCGGCAAAAACTCACCAACCTCGGCGCCACCGTCTCCATCCACGCCGTCCGAGGCGTCGGCTTCCACCTCCTCCCCACCACCTGACCCTCACGAACTGGGGAATCCAGCAGGTCAGTTCAGGTTCGCTGCGTTCCCCAACCCAACCGGACACTTGGGGCCGCACGCGGTAGCTGGACCGGGCCAGCCGCGGGTGCGGAGGACCGTGGCGACCTGGACTGCAGCACCGCACGGATCACTCACGATCTGGTAGCCGAACCGAAGGGTCGCCTTCGCCGCCACGCGCCGGGGCAGTTGCTGCATCCGGGCCAACTCGGCGAGCAGACGTTGTGGCGTCGTACGACGTTGACGACATACGTCGAGCACGAGCGCCGCCGCGTCGTCCGGCCGGGACCGTCGACTCGCGACCGTCAGGACAGCGACTTCGAGCCGGACCATCGGCGGCTCGCGTGATCCGAGCACCCGGTCAGCGAAGTCGCGAGTTCGAGTGATGACAACTCCGGCCTCGCCGCGCAGCCTGCACATGCACCGATCCCCACCCCAGACTGCCGCCCAACTTCCCTCCTGTGCACGAGTCTCTGGAGTGGGGAGTCCTACTGGTCGTCTCAGGTGCGTTGGATTCCCCACTCCCTCTGCAAAGGGCTCGGCCCCCGGACCGTGTGTGGTCCGGGGGCCGAGCTTTACTGCCTGCTTACTTGATCGACTTCAGGGCGAAGTCTTCGGTGACGGGGGTGCCGGCGACCAGCTTGGTGGTGCGGGTCTGAGGCTTGTAGCCGTCCTTCGCGGCGATCAGGGTGAGCGGGTTGTTGCGACGGTCGAGCCAGTAGGCGTACTTACCGTCCTTGTCGGTGATGAAGGTGTAGGACTGGGCCCACGAGTCCACCTGCACGATTGCGCCCGGGAGGGCGGCGGAGGCGCCGGACGAGCTGACGCCCGTGACGGTGCCCTGCAGCTTGCTCCACGTGGTGGGCGGGGTGACGGTCATCGTCACGCCGACCGGAGCGACCGTGTAGGGGGTGTTCTCGCCGATCGTCACGGCTCCGCTGTAGGTGCCGGGCTGGTCGACGCTCGCGGAGAGCGTGACCTTGACGGTCGCCGACTGTCCCGGGGCCAGGGTGACCTCGGTCTGGTCGATGGACATCCAGCTCACGTCCGCCGACGACTCGGAGCAGTCCTCGAGACCCGGCAGGGCCTCACTGTCCGCCGTCGCGTTGAAGCTGCCGGACGAGCCGCCGATCTTGTAGAAGCCGCACGCCGCACCACCGCGGTACCGCGGCAGGTTGGCGTTCGGCAGCGCGGTCCAGCTCTCCGACGACGGGTCGTACGAGAACCCGGCGTTGGTGACCGCACCGGCCTGGACACCGCCGACGATCAGCAGCTTGCCGCCCGCGACGGCGTACGACGCCGCCCAGTGGTCGGCCGGAGCGTCCGCGATCGCGGTCCAGGAATCGGCTCCCGGGTCGTAGACGTACGCCGCCTTCAGCGAGTTCGTGCCGTCGTTACCGCCGGCGCAGTACAGCTTGCCGTCGATGGCACCGCAGGACGCGAACGCGACCGACTGCGGGTAGTTCGCCAGCGTCTCCCAGGCGTTCGCCGCCGCGTCGTACCGGACGACCGTGTTGCTCATCGGCAGACAGCTGGAGGTGGTGCACCCGCCGACGGCGTACAACTTGCCGTCGAGCACGGCCTGACCGGCCGCGGCCCGCGGGGCCGGGTTGGCGGCCAGTGCGGTCCAGGCGTTGGCGGCCGGGTCGTAGGACCAGGTCTCCGGCGCCGGGCCGGACGATCCCCAGCCGGAGCTGGCGATGATCTTGCCGCCGATCACACCGACGCTGATGGCGTTGCGAGCACCCGGCAGCGGGGCGATCGCGGTCCAGGCGAGGGTCGCCGGGTCGTACACGTAGCTGTTCCCGGTCGACGCACTACCGTTGCCACCGGCAATCGAGTACGTCTTGCCCTCGAGGCTGACCACCCGGTTGTCCATCACGGACGCCGGGTAGTCGGCGATGTCGGTCCACGGAGCCGCCATCGGCTTCGCGGCGGCCGGCCCTGGTGACACCGGGCCGGTCTTGCCGGTCAGCATCCGGGCGAACGAGGTGTCCACGGCGAGCCGCTGCAGCGGTGCGCCGGGTCCGTTCTCCACCTGGGCCTTGGTCGTCGTGCTGCCGTTCGCGTTCTGCAGGACGAAACCGCTGTCCTTCTCGCCGAACTTGACGTCGACATCGGCACCGCCGGTGTTCTTGACGGTGAACGACTTGGTCACCTTGCCGGTCGGCAGCTTCAGGCTGCCGCTGACGGCACCCGGCGTCACGGACAGCTGGCCGGCCTTCAAGGTGTAGTCGGCCGTGGTCGTCCAGTCGGCCTCGACCCCGACGGTCGCGGTCGAGCTGACGTAGTTGCCGGCCTTGGCGGTGAAGCCCTGGTCGCCGTCAGCGGACGAGTACAGCCAGTAGAAACCGTCGTTCAGACCGGTGTCCTCGGGCGTCGCCACGGTGGTCGCGGACTCGATGCTGCCGTCACGGGTGACGACCGCGCCGTTCACGAAGCCGCTCGTGTTGGCGTCCTTGACGTTGCCGACGACGATCCCGCCGCCGGTCGGCACACAGCTGACCTGGCTGCCGACGAGGACGTTGTCGACCTCCCACCACCATTCGTACGACGCGTTGTAGTAGTGGAACCGCACCTGGACCGCGGACTTGCCGGCCGCCTGCGGGATCGCGATCTCCTTGACGCCGCGGGCGTCGACGGACTGCGTGAGCACGTTGCTCCAGGTGGCGCCGCCGTCGATCGACAGGTCGACGTCGCCCTTCTCACCGCCGAGGTAGTTCAGGTCCTGGTTGAACCGGATCACCGGAGCGGTGACCGAGGTCAGGTCCACGACCGGGCTGACCAGCGACGTGTCCTGCGATCCGCCACCGCCGTACTTGTCGCTGTCGATGATGGCGAACTTGCCGCTGCCGCCGGCCAGGTTGCCCCGGTTGCCCGGGTCGTCGAACTTCCAGACCTGACCGTTGCCCTTGTTGTCGACGACGGTCCAGCCGCTCGGCGCGGCACCGGAGTCGAAGGTCTCGTACACGCCGTCCGAGCCCCACTTGTAACCGGGCGCGGTGCTGCACGAGTTGCTGTCGGCGGGTACGGCGATGTTCTTCGTCAGGTTGCCGGTGCCGACGGTGATCGGCTGGCTGACGGTCTGGTAACCCGGGTACTTCGACTCGACCTTGAGCGAGTACGCCGCACCGGACGGGACCTTGAGGCTGTACCGGCCGTTGCTCGGGGTCGTGTAGTCGAACACGCCACCCGGACCCTCGACCGACACCTTCGCGTACAGCGGCCAGCCGTGGCCGGAGCCGTCCGTGACGGTGCCGCCGACGCTCACCTGCGGCGTGCTCACCAGAGCGAAGTTCTTGGTGGTGGTCTGACCCGTGGTGATGGTGGCGGTGGCGGTCTGCGTCGCGTAACCGAACGATGCGACCGTCAGGTTGTAGTCGCCGGCCGGCAGCACGGTCGAGTACGTGCCGTTGCTGCTGGTGGTCAGCGTCTTGTCCGGCTGGCCCGCTGCCTTGACCGTCACGCTGGCGCCGGCGAGAGCGGCACCACCGGTGGCGGCGGTGACAGTGCCGGAGAGCGTGCCGGTGTCGCCGATCGGCGCCGCGTTCAGGAGCGCCAGCGCGTCCAGACGGCCCTGACCGAAGACGTTGTTGTTCGCGTCGGTGCCGCCGCACTGGCTGTTCGGCGTGTCGATCGCGGTCGAGTTCAGGAGCGCCCGCGTCGCCGCGACGTCACCCTTGAGGGCCGGCGAGGCCGACCACAGCAGGGCCACAGCGGCGGTCAGGTGCGGTGTCGCCATCGACGTACCGTTGAAGGCGCCGTACGTGTTGCCCGGCAGGCTGGAGCGGACGTTGACACCGGGGGCCGAGATGTTCGGCTTGATGGTGCCGTTCTGGCCCACACCGCGGCCGGAGAACGACGCGATGTTGTTGTTGATGTCGTAGGCGCCGGCCGAGTAGTTGCTCGTCAGGCTGCCCGGTGAGCCGGACGTGTTGCAGCCGCCCTCACCGCTGTTGCCGTTGGCGAACGTCCCGAAGATCCCGGACGCGGTCCAGGCCAGGGTGATGTCCTCCATGAACGGGTCGTTCGACGGCAGCGTGGAGCCCCACGAGTTGTTGATGACGTTCGGCCGCTTGCTCGCGTCCGGGTTCTGCCCGGCGAGGTCGGTCGGCTCGAGCATCCACTGGCCGGACGTGATCAGCGCGGCGTCGCTCGGGCAGCAGCCGTTCGCGGCGATCCACTTCACGCCCGGGGCGACACCGATCTGGTTGCCCGCGCCGTCGTCACCGACCATGGTGCCCATCGTGTGGGTGCCGTGGCCGTTGCCGTCGGCCGGCGCGTTCGGCGAGGTGCCGGCCGCGTCGAACCAGTTGTAGTTGTGGTTGAAGGTGCCGTCACCGTTGTTGC
This sequence comes from Kribbella sp. VKM Ac-2566, assembly GCF_004366005.1. Lineage (NCBI taxonomy): Bacteria > Bacillati > Actinomycetota > Actinomycetes > Propionibacteriales > Kribbellaceae > Kribbella > Kribbella sp. VKM Ac-2566. The sequence goes on from NZ_SODT01000014.1 coordinate 345,917, forward strand.
CGCGGTACTGGTTCACCAGCGCCGGGTGGTCGTACTGCACACCGGTGTCGATGCTGGCGACGACGATCCCCTCGCCCTTGTCGCCGTACTGCGACCAGACCTGGTTCGCCTTGATGTTGGCGACGCCCCACTCGACGGCCTGGATCGCCTTCTCCTGCTGGCCGGGGGTGACCTTCGGTACCTCGATCTGGACGGGCGCGTACAGGCCCTCGACCTCGGTGTGACCAGCCAGGTTCTGGGCGAGTTCGAGCGAGCCGCTCTCGATGCGGATCGCGTTCGTGCCCCAGAAGGACTGGTACTTCACGTGCTGCGCGTCCAGCTCGGCGCGGATCTTCGCCTGGCTGTCCGCGGCGGCCTTCTTCAGCGCGGCGGCCACCGCGGTGCCGCGCTCGTTCCAGTTGGTGATCTTGCTCGCGGCGGTCAGGTCGGCCTTCGCGGCGAAGCGGACCCAGTAGTCCGTCGCGGACTTGGCGTCCTTGCCGTCGAGCTTCTCCAGAAGTTCTGGCTTGATCTTGGAGGCCGGCGTGGCCTCCGGCTTGGTCGGTGATGAAGCCTGGGCCTGGCCGGCGGCGGCCAGGCTGGTTGCGACGACTGCCACCGTCGCGAGGGCGCCCGCCAGTGATCTGGCGAGTCCCTTTCGTTGATGTGACATCTCTGCAGCCCCTCACTTGAAACGACCCCGAGTCGACTCCCCCGAGTCATTGCTGCAGGAGGGCGTGCGAACGCTCAGTGCCCCCCAGGTCGCGGCATGTGACACCGCAAGCTTGACGTGGACCTTATGTGTCAGAACAACGTGGTAACAAGCACACTTGGTGAGCAACTTGTGACTAGCTGTCGCACCGATCGAGGCAAGCTGGGCAAACGTTGGCATTCCGTTGACGATCGCAGGCAGATGTTGACATCGTGATCAGATGGTCACCGCCCGTGAACCCGCCCCTACGGACGCCGATCTGACCACTACCGGATCAGGGGCGTTCCCGTTGCTCATCGCGGTCGCGGCCTCACCCGAGCAGCGCGTCCGGCTGGCCGAACTCGTCGACGACGTCGCGCCGCTGCTCCTGGTCTCCAGCCTCGACGAACTGCGCAGATTGCTGGTTCCCGCGCAGCAACCACCGCCCGCCGCACCTGGGCAGCCCGAGCCGCCGGACCCCGATGCGGTCGATGCCACCGCCGTCCGTGCAACCGGCGACGACCCCGAGGCCGACGTACTCACCATCGATCGGGCTCGTTCGGTGGCTTGCTGGGGTGGTGACGAGATCCAGTTGACCGATCTCGAGCAGGAGCTGCTCAGCCGTCTGATGTCCGCGCCGCTGCGGGTCTGGTCGTACGACGCTCTGCACCACACCGTGTGGCGGGACCGGAACATCAGCGGCACCGCCGACGTGCACTCGGTGGTGAAGCGTCTGCGCCGCAAGCTCGACGACCTTGGTACGACGGTCACCATCGACGCCGTCCGCGGTATCGGGTTCCGGCTCACCGATCACCAGCGCCCGATGATCACCGATCTGCGCGCGGGGTAGTTTCTGTTGTCGTGACCTTCTCCGCGCTGAGTCATCTCGAGTGTCCTCGCTGTGGCGCCACCCATGACGCCGATCAGATCATCGGCCTGTGCCCGTGCGGATCGCCGCTGCTCGCGAGGTACGACGTACCAGCGCTTCGCAAGGAGGACCTGGCCTCGCGGGCGCCGGACCTGTGGCGATATCACGAGCTGTTGCCGGTGCGCTCGCCCGAGAACGTGGTGACGCTGGGGGAGGGGATGACGCCGCTCCTGCCGTTGCCGCGGTACGGCGCCGAGCTCGGGGTCGATCGCCTGCTGATGAAGGACGAGGGGCTGATCCCGACCGGGACGTTCAAGGCGCGGGGCGCCGCCGTCGGGGTGTCGCGCGCGTACGAGGTCGGCGTCCGGAAGATCGCGATGCCGACGAACGGCAACGCCGGGTCCGCCTGGGCCGCGTACGCCGCGCGCGCCGGGATGGAGGCGTTGATCGCGATGCCGATCGCCGCGCCGGAGATCTGCCGGCGCGAGGTGACCGCGGTCGGCGCTCGGCTGCAGCTGATCGACGGGCTGATCGGCGACGCGGCGGCGTACATCCGGTCGTTGATCCAGGAACAGCCCGGGTACTTCGACGCGTCGACGCTGAAGGAGCCGTACCGGATCGAGGGCAAGAAGACGATGGGCCTGGAGATCGCCGAGCAGCTGAACTGGCAGCTGCCCGACGTGATCGTCTACCCGACCGGGGGCGGCGTCGGCATCATCGGCATCTGGAAGGCACTGAACGAACTCCGCGACCTCGGCTGGATCGAGGGACCGTTGCCGCGCCTCGTCGCGGTCCAGTCGACCGGCTGCGCCCCGATCGTCCGCGCGTGGGAGAAGGGCCTCCCCGAGAGCGAGCCCTGGCCGGACGCCAAGACCGTTGCCTTCGGCATCACCGTCCCGAAGGCCCTCGGCGATTTCCTCGTCCTCCAGGCGATCGCGGAGACTGGCGGCTGCGCGGTAGCCGTCGACGACGAGGACCTGCTGGCCGAGCTGCACCAGGTCGCTCAGCTGGAGGGCTCGTTCATCTGTCCGGAAGGTGCCGCGAACTTCGCGGCGATCCGTCAGTTGCGAGAGTCCGGGTGGATCCGCGCCGGTGAACAGGTCGTCGCCCTGAACACCGGCGCGGGCCTGAAGTACCCGGAGACCGTTCCGCCACTTCCGGATCTGCGATGACTCACGCATCTAGGGCTCCATCGGGCGCGGCAACGTTCGCCTCGCGGTCCGGCAGCAGCGAAGCGATCATGAAGTCGGCGATGAATCGGGCGAACCGGCGGGGCGACCAGCCGCGCTGCAGGACGAGGAGTTCGTAGATCTCGACGGAGCTGCAGGTCCACAGTATGTCGGTGGCCTCGGTGACCGTGACGCCGGCGCGGAGATAGCCGCGCTCGGCCAGGAACCGGGCGTGGTGCCGCATCCGGGTGAGGCGCTCGGCGTCGCTGTCGCTGAGCACGGTGGACATGTCGGGGTCGATGGCGGCGGCCGAGCGCATGAGCAACCGGATCGGCGTAACCGTCGAGGCGACTTCGGTGGTGAGCAGGCCCCACTTGCGCATGATGGATTCGGGGTCGGTTTCGTGTGCCCGCATTTCGTCGGAGCGTTGGTATGCCGGGACCGGTCCCCGCCCGGTCAGGCCGCGCTCGTAGATGGCGCGCACCAGCCCCGACTTGCCGCCGAACGCCTTGTAAATGGTTTCCACGGATACCCCGGCCTCGGCGGCAACGGCGGCGATGGTGGTGGCGGCGTACCCGTTGGCCAGGAACTGCCGCTCGGCGGCGTCGAGGACTTCCTCGCGGGCGCGCCGTGCTTGCGCCTGGCGGCCGGTGGAGTCGTACTGACGCTTGCCCTTGACTCGGCTCATAATTCGTTCCATGCTTCTGTATTAGTTACAGATAACTGTAACAGAGCTAGGAGGTCCTCATGGACCGACCGAACCAAGGCCAGTTGCCGGTGTTGCAACGACTGCTCGAGGCGATGAACGCCCACGACCTCGACGCGATGGTGGCCTGCTTCGCCGACGACTACGTCAACGAGACCCCCGCGCACCCACAGCGAGGATTTCGCGGCAGCGCGCAGGTCCGCACCAATTGGACTCAGATCCTCGCCGGCGTCCCGAATCTGCGAGCCCGGGTGCCTCGCAGCGCGGTGGACGGCGGCACGCTGTGGACCGAGTGGGACATCACCGGGACCCGGCCCGACGGGACCGCGTTTCTCATGCGCGGCGTTGTCATCTTCGGCATCACGGACCAAGCGATCACCTCGGCCCGGTTCTACCTGGAACCGGTCGAGGAGACCAGCGGCGACGTCGACGCCCACACCCGCCGCGTTGTCGGCACCGCGGCGAACCCGAAGGAAATCTCATGATCCTCGTTGTCGGAGCCACAGGTCGGCTCGGAGGGCTGATCGCCCGGACACTGTTGGCGCAAGGAAAGCCCGTGCGCATCCTGGTGCGCAGCGGCTCGTCGTACGAGAGTCTCGTGGCCGCCGGCGCCCAGCCCGTGACCGGTGACCTCAAGGACCCGCCCTCTCTCCGCGCCGCATGCGCAGGCGCCACCGCGATTCTCACCACGGCAAACTCCATGGGGCGCGGCGGCGACGACACCGTCGAGTCAGTGGACCGGGTCGGCAATCGCAATCTCGTCGAAGCGGCGTCGGCCGAGGGCGTGCGTCGCTTCGTCTTCACGTCGGTGCTCGGCGCCAGTCCCGAGAGCGCCATGCCGTTCGTGCGGGCGAAGGGTGAGACCGAGCAGCGGCTTCGTGACAGCGGCATGGCCTGGACGGTGCTGCAGCCGGACGCCTTCATGGACACCTGGGTCCCGGCCGTGGTCGGCAGCGCAGCCCTCGCGGGCCAGCCAGTCACGGTTGTCGGCGACGGGCGGCGACGTCACTCCTTCGTGGCCATGCGCGACGTCGCGGCGTACGCCATAGCAGCGCTCGACCACCGAGACGCAGAGGGGCAAACACTGTTGATCGGCGGGCCTCAGGCTCTGACGTGGCGTGACATCGTCGAGGTGTTCGAGCAAGAACTCGGCCATCCAGTGGCACTGCGGAGCGTGCCGCCCGGGCAGCCGGTGCCCGGCCTCCCGGACTTCGTCGCCCAGCTACTCGCAGTGCTTGACAGCTACGACTCGCACATCGACATCAGCCGCTTGGCGAGCTCCTACGGCGTGACACCGACCTCGATCGCCGAGTTCGCCCGCGACTCCGTCGCAGCAACTCCTCAGCAGGTTGGCTGAGAACGAAGACGTCACAGCCATAACCAGGCTGCAGGTCACAGACCCCGAACAGGGGCGGCGGCAGCCCGGCGATGAGACTCCATTCGGTCGGAGCAATCCCTCAAGAGCGTCGACACGGGGACTGTTCAGGCTTGGCCGCGGCGGACGGCGAGGATGTGGGCTGGTTCGCCGTTGGGGTCTAGTTTGACGTAGTTGCTCTGGCCCCAGCGCCAGGTGGCGCCGGTGATTTCGTCGTAGACGGTGAAGGTGTCTTCGGGGCGCATGCCGAGGGCGGTCATGTCGAGGTGGACCATCGACTCGCGAACCGAGTGCGGGTCGGTGTTCACAACCACGATGACGGTGTCGCTGTGGCCGTCGGGTGCCGTCGAGCGCTTCGAGAAGCACATGATCGCTTCGTCATCGACCGTGTGCAGCGTCAGGTTGCGCAGTTGCTGCAGGGACGGGTGCCGGCGGCGGATGTTGTTCAGCAGCGTCAGGTACGGCGCCAGCGAGCGGCCCTCGGCCTCCGCGGCCTCCCAGTCCCGCGGGCGGAGCTGGAACTTCTCGGTGTCCAGGTACTCCTCCGAGCCGGGTCGCAGCGCGACGTGCTCGAACAGCTCGAACCCGGCGTACACACCCCAGGCCGGTGACGACGTCGACGCGATCGCCGCGCGGATCTTGAACGCGCCGGGACCGCCGTACTGCAGGTACGCCGTGAGGATGTCCGGTGTGTTCACGAAGAAGTTCGGCCGCAGGAAGTGACCGGTCTCCTTGGTGAGCTCCTCCAGGTACTCCTCCAGCTCCCACTTCTCGTTGCGCCAGGTGAAGTACGTGTACGACTGGTGGAACCCGACCTTCGCCAGCTCCTGCATCATCGGTCGCCGGGTGAACGCCTCGGACAGGAACACCACGTCCGGGTCGGTCTTGCGGATCTCGCCGAGCAGGTACTCCCAGAAGTTGACCGGCTTCGTGTGCGGGTTGTCGACCCGGAACACCGTGACGCCCTTGGAGATCCACAGCCGGACGATCCGCAGGACTTCGGCGTAGATGCCTTCGGGGTCGTTGTCGAAGTTGATCGGGTAGATGTCCTGGTACTTCTTCGGCGGGTTCTCGGCGTACGCGATCGAGCCGTCGGCGCGGACCGAGAACCACTTCGGGTGTTCCTTCACCCACGGGTGGTCCGGCGACGCCTGCAGCGCCAGGTCGATCGCGACCTCGAGGCCGACCTCGCGGGCCCGGCCGACGAAGTACTCGAAGTCCTCGAAGGTGCCGAGCTCGGGGTGGATCGCGTCGTGACCGCCGTCCTCGGAGCCGATCGCCCACGGCGAACCCGGGTCGCCCGGCTTCGGGTCGAGGGTGTTGTTCGGGCCCTTGCGGAACGAGTGCCCGATCGGGTGGATCGGCGGCACGTAGAGGATGTCGAAGCCCATCTTCGCGACCGCTTCGAGCCGCCGTGCCGCGGTCCGGAAGGTTCCGGACTTCCACTGACCGGCTTCTTCGTCGTACGTCGCACCCTCGGAGCGCGGGAAGAACTCGTACCAGCTGCCGTACAGCGCGCGGGTCCGGTCGACCCACACCGGGTACGTCTCGGAGGAGGTGATCAGCTCGCGCACCGGGTAGCGACCGAGGGCCGCCCGTACCTGCGGGGAGATGCCCGCGGCCAGCCGCGCTTCCGGCGGCAGCGCACCGTTCGCCAGCGCATGCGCCGCGTCGCTCAACGTTCCGCGATCTGCGCGTACGGCGGGTGGCACGCCGGCGGCCGCGCGGTCGAAGAACGCGGCGCCCTCGGCGAACATCAGGTCGACGTCCAGGCCGGCCGGGATCTTGATCTCGGCGTTGTGCCGCCACGTCCCGTACGGGTCGCTCCAGCCCTCGACCGCGAACGTCCACGCGCCCTGCTCCTGCAGCGTCACGTCGACGGTCCAGCGGTCGGTGCCCTGACCGACGGGGGTCATCAGCATCCGTCTGGTCTGCCCCGACGGCGAGGTCAGTACGACGTTCGCGTTCACCGCGTCATGGCCTTCCCGGAAGACCGTGGCCGCGATGGTGAACGTCTCGCCGACCGCGGCCTTCGCCGGATAAGCTCCGGCGTCGACGGTCGGGGTGACGTCGGTGATCGGGATGCGCCCAGTCATGGCGTAGACGAACCTTCACTCTCCGAATAGAGGAACCGTCGGATCGTGGATCCGGCGGTTGGGCAAGTACGTCGGGAACTGCACTGCTGACGTTATCGGTTCCCAGTACCGGTCTGTGGCATGCAGAGCTGCAAATTCTTGCTCGCGTTGCAAGATCGATGCATCCCGAGGGTGTCTTGCTCGCCCTGGGCTTGTACGGTGTCCCGGTGCGAGCGATACGACGATTCTCCGTCCGCCCTGTCCTGCCCGAGCCGCTGACCGGCCTGGGCACCCTGGTGAACAACCTCCGCTGGGCCTGGCACCCGGAGACGCAGGACGTCTTCGAGGCTGTCGACCCGCAGCTGTGGCGGAGCACCGGTGGTGACCCGGTCAAGCTGCTCGGCGAGGTCCCGGCGGCCCGGCTCGACGAGCTGGCCAACGACCACGCTTTCCTGCGCCGGCTGGAACTGGCTGTAGCCGACCTGGACAGCTATGTGACCGAAGACCGGTGGTTCCAGACCGCGGGCGGTTCGCCGCTCGACGCGGTCGCGTACTTCTCCCCGGAGTTCGGCATCACCCACGTGCTGCCGCAGTACTCCGGCGGTCTGGGCATCCTTGCCGGTGACCACCTGAAGGCGGCCAGCGACCTCGCCGTACCGCTGATCGGCGTCGGTCTGCTGTACCGGCACGGCTACTTCGCGCAGTCGCTGAACCGTGAGGGCTGGCAGCAGGAGCGTTACCCCCTGGTGGACCCGGACGGGCTGCCGATCAGCCTGCTCCGGGATGGTGACGCCCCCGCGACCGTGACGCTGACGCTGCCCGGCAACCGCGAGCTGCACGCGCAGATCTGGGTCGCCCAGGTCGGCCGGGTGCCGCTGCTGATGCTCGACTCCGACATCGAGGAGAACGAGCCGTCGGAGCGCGAGGTGACCGACCGGCTGTACGGCGGTTCGACCGAGCACCGCCTGCTCCAGGAGCTGCTGCTCGGCGTCGGCGGTGTCCGCGCGGTCCGCACGTACTGCCGGATCACCGGCCACGCGGCGCCCGAGGTGTTCCACACCAACGAGGGCCACGCCGGCTTCCTCGGTATCGAGCGGATCCGTGAGCTCGCCGCCGAGAAGGATCTCGACTTCGACACCGCCCTCGAGGTCAACCGCGGTGGCACCGTGTTCACCACGCACACCCCGGTCCCGGCCGGTATCGACCGGTTCCCGGTCGAGCTGATCCAGCAGCACTTCTCGCCGGACGTGTTCGGTCCGGAGGTCCCGGTCGACCGGATCCTCGAGCTCGGCGCCGAGGACTTCGAGGGCGGCGACCCGGCGCTGTTCAACATGGCGATCATGGGACTGCGGCTGGCGCAGCGCGCGAACGGCGTGTCGAAGCTGCACGGTGTGGTCAGCCGCGGGATGTTCGCGGGGCTCTGGCCGAGTTTCGACTCGATCGACGTGCCGATCACCTCGATCACGAACGGCGTCCACGCGCCGACGTGGGTGGCGCGTGAGGTGCACGACCTGACCTACGCGAACTACACCGCCGACGGCGACTCGGTGTTCGAGGGTCTGGACAAGACCACCGACGCGCAGATCTGGGAGACCAAGCGGCTGCTCCGGCAGCGGTTCATCGACGACACCCGTTCGCGGGTGCGGCAGTCCTGGCTGAACCGTGGCGCCAGCGAGGCCGAGCTCGGCTGGGTGGACTCGATCCTCGACCCGGACGTCCTGACGATCGGGTTCGCGCGGCGGGTTCCGTCGTACAAGCGGCTGACGCTGATGCTGCGCGACCCGGCGCGGCTGAAGGCGCTGCTGCTGCACCCGGAGCGTCCGGTGCAGATCGTCATCGCCGGCAAGGCGCACCCGCACGACGAGGGCGGCAAGAAGCTGATCCAGGAGATGGTCCGCTTCGCCGACGACCCGGAGGTGCGGCACCGGATCGTGTTCGTGCCGGACTACGACATCGCGCTCGCGCAGCCGATGTACCCCGGCACCGACGTCTGGCTGAACAACCCGCTGCGTCCGTACGAGGCGTGTGGCACGTCCGGCATGAAGGCCGCGCTCAACGGCGGTCTCAACCTGTCCATCCGCGACGGGTGGTGGGACGAGTGGTACGACGACGAGTTCGGCTGGGCGATCCCGTCCGCCGAGGGGATCGAGGACACCGACCGCCGCGACGACCTCGAGGCGCACGCGCTGTACGACCTGATCGAGAAGCAGGTCGCGCCGCGGTTCTACGACGGTGACGTGCCGACCCGCTGGATCGAGATGCTGCGGCACACGATCAAGGAGCTCGGCCCGAAGGTGCTCGCCACCCGGATGGTCAAGGACTACGTCGAGCAGCTGTACGTGCCGGCGGCGCAGTCGTCGCGGGCCCTCAATTCGACGTACGACGGTGCTCGTGAGCTGGCCGCGTGGAAGCAGAAGGTCCGGGCGGCGTGGCCGCAGATCCGGGTCGACCACGTGGAGCTCCAGGGCCTCGGCGACGTACCGCAGCTGGGCACGACCGTCGGGATCCGCGCGTTCGCGGCACTCGGCGACCTCGCCCCGTCGGACATCTGCGTCGAGGTGCTGCACGGTCGCGTCGACACCAACGACGAGATCACTGACCCGGTCCGCGCCACGCTCTCGCTGGCCGAGACGTACGAGGGCAACCGGCACCGGTACGAGGGCGAGCTGAAGCTGGACCGCACCGGCCCGTTCGGCTACACGGTGCGCGTCGTCCCGAACCACGTCGGCCTGGCGAGCGTCGCCGAACTCGGCCTCGCCGCAGGTCCGTCCGACCCGGACGACCCCTCCATCCCGGACCTCCCGGCCGGCTCGGAGTTCTGGTCCAACACCATCTGAGACACGCCCCCGCCTGCCTCACCAGGCGGGGGTGTTTTGTGTCTGTGAACAAGCGCCGGGACCGCGGCACAGGCAATAACCTGTCTCGCGGCCCCGGCGGGTGTGCTCAGCCCCGACCGCTAGCCGAGGTCCTTCCATGCGAACGGGCTGCCGGCGGGTGAGGTGACGAAGGCGCGGCCCGCGTACGTCAGTCCGGGGTCGGTGCGGTACAGCTCGTTGACCTCCTTCGTCGCCGCGTCGTCGCCGTTGTCGGAGGCAACCATCAGGTCGGCGATCCGATCGGTCAGCTCGACGTCGGCGCCTTCCAGCGTGTCCGACATGGACCCCCAGTTGTCCCAGAGCAGAAGCTCGTCGCCGTTCAGATGCGCGAGCTGATAGTGCACATAAGTGCGAATGAACCAACCACCATGCAGCTTCAGCGGGGCGTCCGGATTCGGGTCCGCGCCGAACAGATCACCGTTCAGCTCGCCGGACCGATATCCCCGCCACACCTCGGCCGCCGACAGGAACGGGCCGGCCGGCATGTCCGCCACGTCGAACGTGAAGCGCGGATCGGCCGGATCCATCTCGGCGTCGATCATCACCCATCGGTCGCCGTTCCAGTACTCGGCGACCACGTGGTCGTGGCTGAAGCCCTCGGTGAAGTAGTTCCCGAACCCGACCCGGCTGCGCGCCGGGATCCCCTTGTGCCGCAGCATCGAGACGAACAGGAGCGTGTAGTCGCGGCAACAGCCAACTACCCGGTCCACCGGTTCCCGCGGCACCGCGAGCGCCGTACCGTTGCGTTTCTGGTCCGTGGCGAGGATCGCCGACACCCAGCGGTTGTCGATCTCGGCCAGTCGTTCGCCGGTGAACTCGATGCCGCCGGCGCGGTAGTGGATCAGCAGGTTGCGGACCACCGCGGCGATCTCGCTGACGTCGTCCGGCAGCGCGTCGAACAGGCCGGCATGTACGCCGGGATCGCTGAAGCGCGTCTGAATCGCGTAGTCCATCAAAGGTTCCTCTCGAGAATGGGCAGTGCGATGTCGACGGCAGGTTCGTCGCGGGGGAGGAGGTGGCAGTCCGGGCGGTAGATTTCCCGCGGCGGACCCGCTTCGGGGTTGCCGGACGACCGGACCCAGTCGTAGACGAGGTCGTACGCGAGCATGATCCGCGGGTACGCGCACTCGTCCATCGTGATCGTGCAGTACGCCTCCCGATGGGCCGGCTCGACCCGGATGCCGATCCGGCCGGACGGGTCCACGAGGCCGTCGAACGGCACGCAGATCTCGACGGTCGCCTCAGCCTCCGGCGTCACCGCGCCGTGGAAGATCACCCACGAGCCCACGGTCGCGGTCGCCCCGGCAGCACGCAGGTACGACGTGATCTCGTCGGTGCACGTCACGATCATCCCGACCAGCATCTGCTGATCGGTGTCGACCCGGATGGTGGCGGTCTTCGTCGCCGGCACGTCCCGGGTGTGCACCGGTCGCGGTGCGAGCCCCGTCGTACCCGAACGCGACAGGCGGTCGCGCAGGTACTGCAACGTCGCCCGCCGGGCCGCCGTGGTCGCCTCCTCGGCGGCCCACCACCGGTCGAGCCGGATCAACGCGTCCTCGTCCGTCCCGGTGAGTACTTCAGCAATCGTGGTCAGCGGCATGTCCAACTGCCGCAGCACACTGATCCGTCGCGCCCGCTCCAGTTGCGCCTCGTCGTACAAGCGGTACCCGTTCGCCGGGTCGACCTGCGCCGGTGCAAGCAGCCCCGACACGTCGTACAACCGCAGCGCCTTGTGCGAAAGCCCGGCCCTCCGCCCGAACTCACTGATCGTCAACACCGGACCATCACACCCCCTGCCCTTGGGGCAGAGTAAAGGGGAACGCGTTCACGTCCGGCTCCACCCATCCGGTCCGCGCAGCCGAAGACGCCAAGGCGCGTGAACTGTAGAAGCGCGTCAGCAGCCGCTTGTCCAGCAGTCCCGGGTTCCGGCGTACCAGCTCTTCGAAGTCCTCGCCCGGCGCCTCGGCCATGTGGTACGCCGTCAACTCGACCCACGCCCTACTGACCGTGGCGTTGTACTTCTGCGGCACCCCGGCGTACCGGGCCGTCTTCTGGATCCCGTTACTGATCAGCTCCACCGCGCCGGCTGTCCCACACCGCCGTACGGCGAGCCAGGTCAAGCGGACGTGCTCCCGATGCCCGAACCGCTCGGCGGTCGACATCACGTCACCCATCAGCTCGTCGAAGTCGTTCATGATTCCGTCAACGCCTTCAGCACCCGCCGAGTCTGTTTGACCGCTGACTCGGGTACGCCGTCCAACGCTCGCATCTCCACCCCCTTGAACGCCTGAGCCACCCGTGCCGCACTCCGGGCGCCGGCTGCAGTCAGTGAGATCTCCACAGCGCGCCGGTCGCCGGTTCGGGTGGCGCGAGTCAGCAGCCCCTTGTCGGCAAGCCGGTCGAGTACGCCGGTCAGCGTCGTCGGCCGCACACCCGCCGCGACCCCGATCTCGGAGACCGTCCGCGGCCGGCCGTCCGCGAGGTTCGCCAGCACGTTCACCTCGGCAGCCAGATTATCCGAATCCGTAGTATTTGCGCTGACTGAGATCTGCGTCACGCAGGGGAACGTCTCGGTCGAACGGTTCCTCTTCTCAGCTGTCACGCACATCTGAGAAGGAGTCGAGATGGATTCTCGAAAGGTCTCCGCGAGCGCACACTTCCTGCTTGCGGCAGTGCACGTCTACTGGGCAACGGGCGCCAGCTGGCCCGCGAGTGATGAGCGCAGCCTCTCGCTGACTGTCCTCAACACGCAGGCGAGCTTCGGCCCCAGGGTCGTGCTGCCACTGGCTGCACTGCACCTCCTGCTGGCAGGCGCCGTCCTCACCAGTGCGAGGTGGAGACTCAGCAGGCTCGTGGTCGTCGGGCTGGTGGCCGGGCTGGCCGCGCGGGCGGCTGTTGGGCTGGTCTGGATCACGGGCGCGATTGACACGAGTACGGCGTTCTACTGGCTCAACCTGTTCCTCTACACCCCGGCCTGTGTCGCGTTGTGCGTAGCTGATCTGAAGCTCCTCCGAGCGCGCCGGCCAGCAGCAGTGGACAGGCCGCTGCTGTCAGACTTCCTCAGGTGATCGAGGAACATCTGGTGCGCGCGGCGCAACGTGGTGACACGGTCGCGATGAACGAGGTGCTCGACGCGTTGACGCCGTACGTCGGGAGGATCTGCGGGCCGATCGCGCTGCACGACGGAGCCGACGCGGCGCAGGAAGCACTGATCGCGATCTTCCGCGGGCTCCACAGCCTGCAGGAGCCGGCGGCGCTGTTCGGCTGGGCGCGGGCGATCGCCGTCCGCGAGGCGGTCCGGGTCGCGCGCCGCGGGCAGCGGCAACGGCCCGCCGAGCTCGCGGACCTGCCGGCCGCGGACGATCCGCAGCTCGCGATCGACGTACAGGACGTGCTCAGGAGGCTGTCGCCCGAGCATCGGGCGGTCCTGGTACTGCGGGATCTCGAAGGAATGGACGAACACGCAGCGGCCGCCGTACTCGACGTGCCAACGGGTACGGCGAAGTCGCGGCTGCACCGGGCCCGGGCAAGCTTTCGGAAGGCATGGAGCTCATGAACTGGCCACAAGTTGAACTGACCGACGTCGAGCGGTTCCGCGCGCTCGCCGCGGGCGTGCCGGGTGCAGCCGTCACCGAACGCGTGCTGCCTCAAGATCCCGATCGGGTGCAGGCAATGCTCGCCGACCTCGACGTGTTCGCCACCATTCAGGCGGACCTGGTCTCGGCCACGCTCGAGGAGCGCGACGGCGATCGCGTCGTCGTACGGGCGAAAGGCGCCAGAGGACAACGCGCGCGCTTGGAAGGTCAGCTCCGCCCGGGGTGGTGCTGGTTGCAGAGCCGCTTCCTGATCATCGGCATGGCAGTCGCCGCCGAACCAGGTGGTGGCACGCGGGTGGCTCTGACCGGCGGCATTCGCGTACCGGGCCGTGCCGCGATCATCCCGATCAGAGTGCGACACGAGAGCAACAAGACGCTGGACCGGCTACAAGAGCTTCTCAGGGAGCGCGGCCAGTAGGGCGTCGGCGTGGCGGCGGTAGCCGAGGTTGTTGGGGTGGAAGGCGTCTGGCGCGAGCATGCCCCGCCACGGTGGGCGGGCGTAGCGGGACACCTCGGCAACCGGGAGGCCACGGGAGGTGGCTGTGCTGCTGATCAGCTGGTTGATACCGGAGACGTAGGGGCTCACAGCTCCACCGATGCGCCAGAAACGGTCTGGGACGGTCAGGTCCATCACGACGGACGAGGAGGGGAGTCGGTCGATCACCTGGCGGAGGTGGTCACGGAAACGCTTTGGCGGCGTCGCGAGAATGTCGTTGTTGCCGATGCCACAGGTGACAAGTGCCGGCGTCAGACCGTCCAGCAGCGGGAGCTGGTCCTCCAGTACGTGTCGCGTCTGCGCACCGGAGCGGGACAGGTTCAGCACTCGCCACGGCGTTCCCTTACGACGCAGGGCGTTCAGCACTTGACCGACGTACCCGTGCAGCGGCGACGAAGCGCCCAGCCCTTGCGCGGTCGAGTCGCCGAGGACGACCCAGAGCGGTCCCTCGGCCGACAGCGTCAAAGAGTTCTGCGCAGTCCAGTACTCCGCATACGTCCGCGCCTGTACGTCGACGTACGCCACGCCGTCCACCCAGCGCTGGATCGCCAGTCGCGAGCTGGTCCGCTCTGCCTCACCCCAGCGCATGATCGCGCGATGCATCGCCCCGATCGGGGTCGTCCGTTCCCGCAACATCGGTCCCCCCAGGGGTGAACAGCAGGTGACCGACGAATGTACAGGCGGAAGGTTAACAACCTCAGAGCGCGCGCAGCAGCACCAAACAGCGTGGACCGAGCGGCACGGTCGCACCGGCCTCCACCTCGGTCACCATGCTGTTGCTGGTGTCCAGCACCACCTCGTACGCCGGCGCCCACGACGCATCCGGTACAACGACATTCCGCGTCTCGGCCGTAGCGTTGAGCGCGAGCAGGAACGAGCTGTCGGTCAGGGCGTTGCCCTCCGCATCAGTCGCCCGCAACGCGTCACCGCGCAGGAACATGCCGATCGTCCGCAGGTTCCCGTCGAACCAGTCCGCGTCGGTCATCTCCCCGCCGTGCGGAGCGATCCACGACAGGTCTTTGCGGCCACCGGACACGACGGGCTGCCCGGAGAAGTAGTGCCACTGCCGCAGGGCGGGATGCGCGGCGCGGAGGGCCAACAGTTTCTTGGTCAGCTCGAGGTGGTCGGACCAGGTGCTCGGCAGCGACCAGTCGAACCAGGAGATCTCACTGTCCTGGCAGTACGCGTTGTTGTTGCCGTGCTGCGTCCGCCCGCACTCGTCTCCGGCGGTGATCATCGGCACGCCGGTGGACAGGATCAGCGTGGACATCAGGTTCGCCATCTGCTGCTTGCGCAACGCGATCACGCCGGCGTCGTCGGTCTCGCCCTCGACACCGCAGTTCCAGGACCGGTTGTCGTCGGTCCCGTCCCGGTTGTCCTCGTGGTTCGCCTCGTTGTGCTTGTGGTCGTAGCTGACCAGGTCCCGCAGCGTGAACCCGTCGTGCGCGGTGAGGAAGTTGATCGACGCGTACGGGTAGCGCCCGTCGTCGCCGTACAGGTCGCTGGACCCGGAGAGCCGGTAGGCGAGGTCCTTCACGCCGTCGGAGGTGTTGCGCCAGACGTCGCGGACACTGTCACGGAACTTGCCGTTCCACTCCGACCACGGCGGCCCGAAGTTGCCCACCTGGTAGCCGAACGGGCCGACGTCCCACGGCTCGGCGATCAGCTTCACCCGGCCGAGCACCGGATCGGCCGCGACCTCGGCGAGGAACGGGTGGTCGGGGATGTCGACCTCGTGCCGCTCGTTGCGCACCAGCGTGACGGCGAGGTCGAACCGGAACCCGTCGACGCCCATCTCCTCGACCCAGTACCGCAGCGAGTCCATCACCAGTTGCCGGACGTGCGGGTGCGAGGTGTCGACCGAGTTGCCGGTGCCGGTCACGTCGTACATCGCGGCGCCATGACCGTCACCGTGGGTCAGCCGGTAGTACGCGCGGTTGTCGATGCCGCGGAAGCTCAGCGTCGGTCCGTCGAAGCCGCCCTCGGCGGTGTGGTTGTAGACCACGTCGAGGATCACTTCGATGCCCGCGGCATGGAACGCGGCGACCATCGCCTTGAACTCGGCCACCTGCTCACCGCGCGAACCGGACGAGGAGTACGGCGCGTGCGGCGCGAAGAAACCGAGCGTGTTGTAGCCCCAGTAGTTCGGCAGGCCGCGTGCTGCGATCGCCGGCTCGGTGAGGAAGTGGTGGATCGGCAACAGTTCGACCGACGTCACGCCGAGCTCGGTCAGATACTTGATCACCGACGGATGCGCGAGACCGGCGTACGTGCCGCGCTGGTGCTCGGGTACGTCGGGATGCAGCTTCGTGAACCCCTTCGTGTGCAGCTCGTAGATGACCGTCTCGCCCCAGTGCACCGGCTTGCTGATCGGTGGCGGCGGCGCGGAGTCGGCGACCACGACGCCGACCGGCACATGCCCGGCCGAGTCACCGTCGGAGGAGTCGTAGACGAGCGGACTGTTGAAGTCCAGCGAACCGTCCACGGCCCGTGCGTACGGGTCGAGCAGCAGCATCGACGGGTTGAAGCGCAGACCGTGCGACGGGTCGAACGGACCGTGCACGCGGTACCCGTACCGCTGGCCGGCGCCGACACCCGGGACGAACCCCGTCCAGAACTCGCCGGTGTGCGTGAGGTCCAGGTTCCGCTGGCTGCCGTCGTCGGCGATCAGGGCCAGCTCGACCCGTTCCGCGGCCGGAGCCCAGAGCGTAAAAGTGGTCCCATCGGTCTGGACCACTGCGCCTGGACGCGGACCGGTCTCGGGGGACTGGCCTGGAGCGCTCGGGGCGGCGGTCGCTTCTTTCACCGGGTCATTCTGCACAGTACGGCGTCAGTTCACGATAGTGAGGTGGTTGTGTTCGTGAGACGGTAGTTGCGAACGCCTGTGCGCAGTGATACGCAAGGACCGTTACTAATTTACCCACCCCCAGGGGAACACATGTCGGAAGAGTTGGCCGGTCTGACCGTCGGTCTGATCGGCGCGGGCAACATCTCGCGCATCCACGCCGCGTCCTGGAAGGCCGTCGGCGCCCGGGTCCTGGTCTATTCACTCGAAGGCGCGGAGGAACTGGCACAGAAGTACGGGCTGGAGGTCGTCGCGTCGCGGGAGGAGCTGCTGGCCGCGGTCGAGTTCGTCGACATCGTCACGCCGTCGGCGACGCACAAGGAGATCACGCTGGCCGCGATCGAGGCGGGCAGGAACGTGATCTGCGAGAAGCCGCTGACGCTCACGGCGTCCGACTCGCACGAGGTGATCGACGCGGCCGCGGCGGCCGGCGTCCGGCTGTACCCGGCGCATGTGGTGCGGTGGTTCCCGGCGTACAAGGCGGCGTACGACGCGATCCAGGCCGGGCGGATCGGTGAGGTCGCGGTGGCGCGGTTCTACCGCCAGGCGTCCTCGCCGGCCGGTGCGGGCTGGTACCGCGACGTGGCCCGGTCCGGTGGCGTGATCATGGACCTGATGGTGCACGACCTCGACCAGGCGCGCTGGCTGTGCGGCGAGGTCACCACGGTGTACGCCGTACAGAACCCGCCGACCGTGGACGGTGTCAGTCCCGTCAACGTGGCTGCTCACGTCACGCTGACGCACGAGTCCGGTGCGATCAGCCACTGCCGCGCGACCTGGGGAGCGACCGGTACGACGTTCCAGACCGGCTTCTCGGTCGCGGGTTCGAGCGGCGTACTGAAGTTCAAGTCCGACGCCGACACCGGCTACAAGGAAGAGCTGCAGAACGGCGCTACTGCCGGCGACCTGCTGATTCCCGAGTCGGCTCTGGGCGAGAGCCCGTACCTGACGCAGCTGCGGGAGCTGGCGATCGGCCTGCGGGGCGGACCGGAGCCGCGCGTTGTCGCGTCGGACGGTGCGACCGCGGTCTACCTGGCCGAAGCGGCGCGCGCGTCGATGGAGTCCGGTCAGCCGATCGACATGAAGACCTTCGTCTCGACGGGAGCAGTGGCATGAGCTTGAAGGTTGCGATCGCTTCGTTCGCACACGTCCACGCGGGTTCGTACGCGCACCTGCTCGCGTCGCTGCCGGACATCGACGTACTGTCCGCCGATCCAGATGGTGCCGGGGCGCCGGACCCCGGTCCGCGTGGGGCCGAGTTCGCCGCACAGTTCGGCATCCCGTACGTCGATTCGTACGACGAACTGTTCGCGTGGGGACCCGACGCGGTCGTGGTGACGTCCGAGAACTCGGGCCACCGCGAACTGGTCGAGCGCGCCGCTGCGGTCGGTGCGCATGTGCTGTGCGAGAAGCCGCTGGCGACCGAGGTCGCGGACGGCGAGGCCATGCTCGCGGCGTGCGAGGCGGCCGGGACGATCCTGATGATCGCGTACCCGGTCCGGTTCGCGCCGGCGTACGCGCAACTGCGGGCGAACGTCGAGGCCGGCCGGCTCGGTGACGTGTTCGCGATTCTCGGCACCAACAACGGGAAGATCCCCTACGCCGCCCGCCAGTGGTTCACCGACGCGAAACTCGCCGGTGGGGGAGCGCTGGTCGACCACACCGTGCACTGCGCGGACCTGATCGACGGTCTCACCGGTGGCGCGTCGGCCACCCGCGTGTACGCCGCTGCGAACCGGATCCTGCACCAGGACAAGGGTGTGGAGGTGGAGACGGGCGGTCTGGTGACGATCAACTACGACAACGGGCTGCTGGCAACCATCGACTGCTCGTGGAGCGTCCCGGACAACGGTCCGACCTGGGGCGGCGTATCGCTGCAGGTGACCGGCACCAACGGGTCCGTGGAGATCGAGCCGTTCGTCGCGCACATCGGCGGCACGGATGCCGCGGGCGAGGTCTTCCTCCCGATCGGCGGCAATCTGGACGCGTCACTGCTCGACACGTTCCTCGACGCCGTCCGCACCTCCGGCCCGGCACAGCCCGGCCAGGCGCCGGCCGTCGTACCGCAGCCGGACGGCGCTGTCGGCCTCCGCACGCTGAAGATCGTCGACGCGGCCCGCCGCTCGGCGGCCTCCGGCCAGGCGGTGGATGTTTAAGGTCCTGCTCCTGTCAGGTACGGTTCCCGGGGATGTGACCGACCGGTAAGCCCCGGGAACCGTAAGGAGTGGACGCCATGGGCGAGTTCGTCAACCTCACCGTGAGTGAGGGTGTTGGCACGATCCGGCTGGATCGGCCGAAGATGAACGCGCTGAACGTCCAGGTCCAGGAGGAGATCCGGGCCGCGGCGCTCGAGGCTGCGGCCAACGACGACGTACGCGCCGTGGTCATCTACGGCGGCGAGCGGGTGTTCGCGGCCGGCGCGGACATCAAGGAGATGGCGGACATGTCGTACGCCGACATGGCCAAGCGCTCCGGTCCGCTGCAGTCCTCGCTGACCGCGGTCGCCGCGATACCGAAGCCGACCGTTGCCGCGATCACCGGGTACGCCCTCGGCGGCGGCTGCGAGCTCGCGCTCTGCGCCGACTACCGGATCGCCGCCGAGGACGCCAAGCTCGGCCAGCCGGAGATCCTGCTCGGCATCATCCCCGGCGCCGGCGGCACCCAGCGGCTGTCCCGCCTGGTCGGCCCGTCGAAGGCCAAGGACCTGATCTACACGGGCCGGTTCGTCGACGCCTACGAGGCGCTCGGGATCGGTCTGGTCAACAAGGTGGTCCGGGCCGCCGAGGTGTACGACGCGGCCGTTGCCTGGGCGTCCCAGTTCTCCCGCGGCGCGGCGATGGCGCTGCGCGCGGCCAAGGAGTCGATCGACTCCGGTCTGGGCGTCGACCTGACCACCGGGCTGGAAATCGAGCGTCAGCAGTTCGCGGCGCTGTTCGCCACCGAGGACCGCGCGATCGGGATGAAGTCCTTCGTCGAGAACGGTCCTGGCAAAGCTGAGTTCAAGGGAATCTGATGTCTGCTACTTCTAAGCCCGCTGCTTCTGCCGAAGACATCGAGGCCGCCTGGAACGACAACAAGCTCGCCCAGGTGCTGTACCACGACTGGGAAGCGTCGACGTACGACGAGAAGTGGTCGATCTCGTACGACGAACGCTGCGTCGACTACGCCCGGGACCGCTTCGTCGCGGTCGCCGGAACTCGCGGCTGGCCCTACGGCAAGACGCTCGAGATCGGCGCCGGCACCGGCTTCTTCACGCTGAACCTCAAGCTGGCCGGCGTTCTCGACGAGGCGCACGTCACCGACCTCTCGCCGGGCATGGTCGAGGCCGCGAAGAAGAACGCGAAGACCCTCGGGTTCGCGATCGAGGGCAAGGTCGCGGACGCCGAGAAACTGCCGTACGACGACGACACGTTCGACCTCGTCATCGGGCACGCGGTCATCCACCACATCCCGGACGTCGAGCTGGCGTTCCGCGAGATGCTCCGGGTCCTCAAGCCGGGCGGACGTTTCGTGATCTGCGGTGAGCCGACACGGTACGGCGACTTCGTGGCCCGGCGACTGTCCCGCTTCACCTGGTGGGCGACCACCAACGTGACCAAGCTGCCGGCGCTCGCGCACTGGCGGCGGCCGCAGGCGGAACTCGACGAGTCCTCCCGGGCCGCGGCGTTGGAGGCAGTCGTCGACCTGCACACGTTCGACCCGGACACTCTGGCCCGGATGGCGTCGCGTGCCGGCGCGGTGGACGTGAAGACCGTCACGGAGGAGTTGCTGGCGGCGTGGGTCGGGTGGCCGATCCGTACGTTCGAGGCCGCCGTACCGGAGCAGAAGCTCGGGTTCGGATGGCGGATGTTCGCGTACAAGTCGTGGCTGCAGCTGTCCAAGGTGGACAAGGCGCTGTCGGCCGTCGTACCGGACGAGCTGTACTACAACGTCTCGATCACCGGAGTAGCGCAGTAGGGTGTGCTGATGCGGTTGCTGTCCGTGGCGAATCTGCGCTGGGTGGTGCGCCATCGGGCGTGGACGCCGTACTACCTCAAGCGCTACTGGCGGTTCGCCTGGTTCAAGCTGCGCCACCCGCAGGTGATCACCGAGGGGTTCGTGTTCCTCGGCAAGCACCTGGAGATCGTGGCGCGGCCCGGTCACGGGCGGATCGTGCTCGGCAGATGGGTGCATCTCGGTGACGAGACCCGGCTGCGCGCGCACGAGGGCACGCTGCGGATCGGCGACAAGGTGGTGTTCGCCCGCGACGTCACGGTGAACTGCTACCTGGACGTGGAGATCGGCGCATCGACGCTGATCGCCGATTGGACCTACATCTGCGACTTCGACCACAAGACCGAGGACCTGGACCTGCCGATCAAGGACCAGGGCCTGGTGAAGTCGCCGGTCCGGATCGGCCCGGACTGCTGGCTGGCCACCAAGGTCACGGTCACCCGGGGCGCCGACATCGGCCGCGGCGCGGTGATCGGCGCCAACAGTGTTGCCCGTGGCAACATTCCGGCGTACGCGATCGCGGCCGGCGTACCGGCCAAGGTCCTCGGTGACCGCACCGCCCGGTACGCCGCCAATGCCGAACGCCGCAAGTACCTGGCCGGTCTGGCCGCGGCGAACGCCCGGACCGCCGGCCTGCTCAGGTCCGGTGAGACCCCGACTGTGCCTTCCTCTGGGCCGACCCAGAGCGTGGCGCCGGGGGATGCGGGTGGTGATGAGGTAGAAGCAGATGGTGAAAAAGAGAGCGTGAGGGGTTCTCAAGTTACTCACCAGTCGGGCACTATGGCCCCCACATCCGGTCGGACGCCCACGACCGGATGAGCATCGGAGAGGAGAAGTAGCGTGGCTGACCCAGCCGCGATTGGCCCGGCCGATCCGGCCGCCCGGTCGCCGCTCGACCAGGCCGCGGCCGACAACTCGATCACGCAGGCGAGGACCCGCGCGGTCGACCCGGTGCCGATCGTGGCAGAGCCAGTGGTCGCCGGCAGCGCTACGTTGGAACCAGTGCTTGAAACGAACGAGTCAGACATGGGCGTGAACAGCAGCGTGAACCCGGAAGCAGTAGACGGCAGTACGGCGGCGGCACCGGTTGCGGGCGCGCGCCGCCGGTTGTCGCCACGCCCGGTCCCGGTCAGCCGGCGTAGGAGACCGCCGGCCACAGTGACCACAGCGACCGACGTGACCGCAGCGGCCACGGACGAGGAACGGACCCCGGCTGAGGAGATGGACGACGTGGGTACGCAGGACGAGAAGGCTGAGTTGAAAGCCGAGAAGGCAGACACCACTCCTGCCGCCGAGGCCGGCACCGGCGCTTCGGGTGCGGCGACCGCGACGAAGACTGCCCGGCCGAAGACGGCGGCGGAGATCGTGGCGGAGCAGCGGGCCCGGGAGAAGGCGGCGGCCGAGGCCCCGGCAGCGGATGCGGCCGCCTCGGAGGAGGCCGCGCCCGGTCGGCCGGACGATGCTTCGAAGGAAGCCTCGAAGGATGCCGGGACGGGTGCCACTGACAAGGTGCCGGCTGCGGCGGCCACTGGTGCGGGCACTGGTACAGGCGCTGGGGCGGGCAAGCCTGCCGCGAAACCGACCGGTGCCTCGGGCAACAAACCGGCTTCGAAGGGCGGCGCGTCCGGGGTGGGCAAGCAGGCGCTGACCTCGGTCGGTTCCGGTGTCCGGAAGCTGCGCAACCTGATCGCGTCGCTGATCTGGCTGGCCGCGGTGCTCGCGGCCGCGGTGCTGGCGCTCGGTGCGCTGTTCACCGCGCTCGACCAGACCAACCAGAGCAACGAGATCGTGCGCTGGATCCTGGAGCGCGGTCACGATCTGGTCGGCCCGTTCAAGGATCTGTTCCGGCTGGAGACCGCGAAGAACACCCTGCTGGTCAACTGGGGGATCGCGGCGCTCGTCTACCTGATCGCCGGCAAGATCCTCGAACGCATCATCCGGCCGTAGCAACCAGGACGAGATCCAGAGATTCGTCCAGGTTTCCTGGGCGGATCTCGAAGTCGGCGTACGTCGTACTGCGCACGAGCGCGGCCAGGTTGTCGTCCCACTGGTCGTGCCCGGCGGCGAGCTGCGCGTCGACACAGGATCCGTACTGCGTCTCCCAGGACGTCAGCCGTTCGCCGTGGTGGAGCCCGAGTGCCTGCGTGATCTCGAAGTGCGGCTCGAGGAGTTCGATGAACTCGGCGGCGGTGAGTTCGCGCGTGTGGTACCAGTTCCCGGTCGGGAAGGTCAGGCGGTTCGGCGTACTCAGGACCAGCGTTCCGCCGGGGGCGAGAACGCGCGCGCACTCGGCGACGAACCGCGGCTGTTCCCAGAGGTGCTCGATCGTCTGCAGTGAGGTCACCATCTCGAAAGCGTCGTCCGCGAAGGGCGTCTGCACGAGATTGCCGCGCGCGACATCGACCTGTGGATAAACGCGGCGGACGTGCCGCAACGTCGTATCTTCATAGTCGAGACCGGTGACCGGGCTCGCCCCGGCGAGTCGGAGCAGTTCCGCGCCGTAGCCCTCGCCGCAGCCGGCGTCGAGGACGCGACCGGTCCCGATCGGCAGGTGGGCCGTGATCCAGCGATAGGCGGCATCATGGCGCGCGAACCAATAGTTCTCGTGCCAGATCCCGGGCGCGGTCCTCTCACCGGTCAGCGGTAACGTCTCGGTCACTGACTCAGACTAGTCGTCCACGAGACTGTGATGGGACTCGCATCGCAGTTATGTTTCTCGCGAGTAACATCCGTGGCAGGCTTGGCAGAGACCGTTAACCAGAAGGGGTCCCACACGCTATGAAGATCGTCGTCTGCGCGAAGTTCGTGCCGGATGCCACCGCGGACCGCCGCTTCCGTCCGGAGGACAACACGGTGGACCGTGCGGGTGTCGACGGGCTGCTGTCCGAGCTGGACGAGTACGCCGTCGAGACCGCCCTGACCGTGAAGGAGGCCGGCGACGCCGAGGTGACCGTTCTCACGGTCGGCCCCGAGCAGGCGGCCGACGCGGTGAAGAAGGGCCTGCAGATGGGCGCCGACGCCGGTGTCCACGTTCTCGACGACGCGATCCACGGTTCGGACGCGGTCGCCACCTCGCTGATCCTGTCCAAGGCGCTGGCCAAGCTGGAAGCGGACCTGGTCGTGTTCGGCATGGGGTCGACCGACGGCGGCATGGGTGTCGTTCCGGCGATGGTGTCGGAGCGGCTCGGCCTGCCGGCTGTGACGCTGGGCTCGGAGGTGACCGTCGACGGGCAGACCGTGCGGATCCGCCGTGACGGCGACACCGCGAGCGAGACCATCGAGGGCACGCTGCCGCTGGTGCTGTCGGTGTCGGACCAGGCGAACGAGCCGCGGTACCCGTCGTTCAAGGGGATCATGGCCGCGAAGAAGAAGCCGGTCGAGACCTGGTCGCTGGCCGACCTCGAGCTGACGCCGGAGCAGGTGGGCGGCTCGTCGGCGTGGACCGAGGTGGTCGAGGTGACCGCCCGTCCGCCGCGGACC
The DNA here is from genome assembly GCF_004366005.1 of Kribbella sp. VKM Ac-2566. Classification (NCBI taxonomy): domain Bacteria; kingdom Bacillati; phylum Actinomycetota; class Actinomycetes; order Propionibacteriales; family Kribbellaceae; genus Kribbella; species Kribbella sp. VKM Ac-2566. The sequence continues at coordinate 370,066 of NZ_SODT01000014.1, forward strand.
GCCGGCACGATCGTCACCGACGAGGACGGTAGCGGCGCCGCCGGCCTGGTCGAGTTCCTGTCCACGAACAAGTTCCTCTGAGGGGTGCGGGTCTAGTTATGTCGAACGTTCTGGTTCTCGTTGACCACACCGCGGGCGCGGTCCGCAAGACGACCGCCGAGCTCCTCACGATCGCCCGCCGGCTCGGCGAGCCGGTCGCGGTGTTCGTCGGTGAGGGTGTCAGTGATGTGCAGGCGGCGCTGCCGGCTCTGGGGCAGTACGGCGCGACGAAGGTGATCGCGTTGTCGAACCCGGAGCTCACGCAGTTCCTGGTCGCTCCCAAGGCCGAGGCGCTGGCGCAGGTCGCGGCGAAGATCGAGCCGTCGGCGATCCTGATCTCGTCGAACGCCGAGGGCAAGGAGATCGCGGCCCGGCTCGCGGTCAAGCTTGACTCTGGCCTGATCACCGACGCCGTCGACGTCGTCGCGGCCGACGGTGGCGCGGTGACGACGCAGTCGGTGTTCGCGGGCAACTTCACCGTGCGGGCGAAGGTCACGCACGGCACGCCGATCATCACGGTCAAGCCGAACGCCGCCACTCCCGAGGCCGCCGAGACCTCGCCGGAGGTGGAGGAGTTCGACGTCACGATCTCCGACGCCGCGAAGACGGCGCGGATCGTGGAGTCGAAGCCGCGGGAGGCGACGGGTCGTCCGGAGCTGACCGAGGCCGCGATCATCGTGTCCGGTGGCCGCGGTACGGGCGGTGACTTCGGCCCGATCGAGGCCTTCGCCGACTCGCTCGGCGCCGCTGTCGGTGCGTCGCGTGCGGCGGTGGACTCGGGCTGGTACCCGCACGCCTACCAGGTCGGCCAGACCGGCAAGACCGTGTCGCCGCAGCTGTACGTCGCGGCCGGTATCTCCGGCGCGATCCAGCACCGGGCCGGCATGCAGACCTCGAAGACGATCGTCGCGGTCAACAAGGACCCCGAGGCCCCGATCTTCGAGCTGGTCGACTTCGGCGTGGTCGGCGACCTCCACAAGGTCCTCCCCACCGCCACCGAAGAAGTCACCAAGCGCAAGTCCTGAGCCACACCCCGCCAACAGCCCGGCCCGGCACCCGCCCGAGCCGGGCTGTCCCATCTGCGCCTGGTGTGGGCGGATCTGTTGGCTCAGGTGGTTAGTTGGTGGCGGATGGTGGCTAGGTCTTCCGCGATGGCGGCTTTTCGGGCGTCGGTGTTGTTGAGGTAGGTCGCGAGTGCTGTGGCGGTTGTTGCGCAGCGTTCGTTGAGGGTGGTTACCTCTCCGGCGGCTCGGGTCTTGTCGGCGTTGACGGCGCCCCGCAGCTTGACGTAGCTGTTGAGGCCGAAGGCCATCACGACCAGGCCGACCACGATCCAGAACCAGTGCAGGAGCAACCCGAGCCCGATCGCCACCACCGCGCCGCCGACCAGGAGCGCGATCGGAGTGGCGCGCTGTCCGGTGGTCGTGACGCCGGCGGACGCGGTGAGCGATGACGTCGCCTTGCCGAGCTCGAGCTGGTCGGGTCCGTCGGCGCGGACGGTGATCGTGTGTACGCCGCTCTCGATGGAGACCTCCGACGGGGCCGGTAGCTCGGCGGTCCGCGCCACGGTCTCGACCGCGGGCAGGACCAACGGGCCGACGACGCGCAGGGCGGCGGTCGCCAGGTGCGGATCGGAGGACAGGCCGAGGTCCTCGGTGAGCAGCGCGTCGACCGTGCCGGCCGAGTCGTCGAGCGTCTGCGCTTCCGACTCGGCCGCTCCGCTCACGCGTGCACGCAGTACAGCGATGCGAGCCAGCGTCTCGCGCTCCGGCTCGCTGCCTTCGGAGATCAGCAGCCGCAGCATGGCGGCGGCACTGTCCTCGGGCTCCTTCTCGGCCTCGGCGGACGCCTTGGCACCGCGACGGGACGACTTGGTGTCGTCCGGGGTGCTGTCGGTCTTTCGGGTCTCCGGGTAGTTCAGGTCGGGGTCGGGCTCGCGGGCCTCGGTGTTGCCGAGGATCGTCTCGACGGCGTTGCGGATCCGGCTCAAGCGGTACGCCGCCTCGTCCTGCTCCTCGGTCGCCTTGAGACGCGGGCCGTTCGAGCGGCTCGAGCTGCCGCGGATCTCGAGCCGCGACAGCCACCCGCCGTCGGGCGACGCCGCCGATTGCAGCCGCTTCACCACGAGCTCCAGACCGTCGGCCCCGAAGCCCCCACGCGCAGCTGTAGTCCACAGCACCCGCTGTACCCGGGTCAGCGTCCCGTCCGCGGCCGGTACGCCGAACGCGACGTCCAGCCACTCGTTCTGCACCTGGTGCCGCTGACCGAGCACCGCCAACGCCAGCGACAGGTAGATCGACGTACGGCGCTGGTCGAGCTCCATCGCCGCACTGATCGCCTGCTCGTCCGGCGTGGAGGCGTGCAGGGAGATCAGCGCTTGGGTGGCGGGGCTCAACCAGTACCGGGCGACGGGCGCAACGGGCTCCGGTAGCTCGGTGCCCGACGCCATTGCGGAGAGGACCCGGGTGGCGTAGCGGCGGAGTTCCGCGGCGGCAACGAAACCGGCCGTCTCGTGGCGGAGATCGGAAAGCTCGACGAAGGCGTCGAAAGCGCGAGACATGCTGTCCACGCGGCTCTGTAGGCTGCCCTGGATCCGGGACAGCTGGGACCGGAGACTGGAGGCCTCCTGGCGCGCATACGACATCTCGCTCTCCAAGTTGGAGAGCTGCTGGTTCTGCTTGCGTTCAGTCCACCAGTCGCTCATGCTTCCGCCTTCCGCTCCACCAGAACATTGCTCTCCGGAAGGATTGCGTGTCAGCGGGTCATCAGGGCCACACGGGTCGCCGCGAGTCGCGTCCGGTGCCGTACTCCGGGTCGCCGCCGGTGACCAGGATCCAGTGCTCGGTGGCGCGGGCACGGTACAGGCGGAGGTCGTCGCGCAGTTGGTCGGCGGTGTACGCGCGCAGTTCGGTGTAGCGCGACGAGAAGAGCGTCGCGCTCGCTTCGAGCTCGTCGTCCGGGACGAGAGCGGCCTGCGCGCGGAAGTACACCGCCGACGCTCCGCCGATCGGAACGGTCGAGTCGAAGATCGCGATGCTCACGTCCGGCCGCTCGGCCAGGTTGCGCGAGTGCAGCGAGTTCGGCGACGACGCCCAGTAGAACGTGTCGTGCCCGTCCGGCGTGAAGTACACCGGCGTCACCCACGGCAGCCCGTCCCCTCCGACCGTCCCGAGCGCCATGTACTTGTTCGCTTCGATGACCGCCGCAGCCCGCCGGTCGAGGATCTCTTGTGTCATCACTGCTCCTGATGAGGTACGTCGTAGGTCAGGTGGGTCGCGTTCGGTGTGCTCGTAGTGCCTCGTGGCACCAGCCGGATCGGTGTCAGTGTGGTCCGCTCGAACAGCGGGGTGCCGTCGCCGAGCACGATCGGCGCGACGTGGACCCGCAGCTCGTCCACCAGCCCGGCGTACAGGTACTGCCGGCACAGGTGCCCGCCACCCATGATCATCACGTCCCGCGCACCCGCGGCGGCCTGTGCGAGCTTGAGCGCGGCACCGATCCCGTCCGGCACGAACTCGAACCAGCCGTCCAGCCGGACCCGGCTCGGCGGATTCGACGTCACCACGTAGATCGCCGGCCGTTCGCCGCCGAACCCGTCGGCGCTCCACCCCTGCGGCCCGTCGATGAGGTCGAACGTCCGCCGTCCCATCAGTACGGCGCCGATGCCCGTGCTGGTGCGATCGAACGCCTCGCGGTCGGCGTCCGCCTCGCCGGCGATCCAGTCGTGGAGCGGATCACCGCCGATCCCGAGACCGTGCGTGAGGTCCGCTCCCGGTCCGGTGACGAATCCGTCGAGCGACATCGTGATGTCCAGCAGTACGCGTCCCATGGTCTTCTCCTGGTTCCGAGGTTGTGCCTCCACCGTCGGCGCGGGCGCCACGGAAAGTCGTCCGTACCGGCCACGGAAGGACCACGGATCCCGCATGATGGGCCAATGGCTGGTCCGAAGGACGTGTCGGCACGGGAGGCCGAGGTACTCGCGGCGCTCGCGGGCGACCGCTCGAACGCCCAGATCGCCCGGCGGCTGCACATCAGCATCCGGACCGTCGAGAGCCACATCTCGTCGCTGCTGCGCAAGTACGGCGTCGCGGACCGGCACGAGCTCGCCGCACTCGCGGACGTGGCCGACTCACAACCGCCGGGCTTCAGTACGCCGGCCGGACCGGGTACGACGTTCGTAGGCCGCGAGCAGGACCGCGCAGAGCTGACCAGAGCACTCGGCAGCAACCGCCTCGTCAGCCTGCTGGGACCTGGTGGCGTGGGCAAGACCCGCCTCGCGCTGCGCGTCGCAGCCGACATCGCCGACAACTACCCGTACGGCGGTGCAGTTGTCGATCTCGTCCCGGTACGTCCTGGTTTTGTGGTCGCTGCGGTCGCCGAAGCGCTCCAGGCCACCGAGCAACCACCACAGACGCTTGCGGACGCCGTACTCGAACGACTCAAGCGCGGCCGCACTCTGCTTGTGCTGGACAACTGCGAGCACCTGCTGGACGAGGTGGCCGGTCTGGTCGCTCGCATCCTCACTGAGGCGACTGAGACGGCAGTGCTAGTGACGAGCCGCGAGCGTCTTGGTGTGGCGGGGGAGCGGCCGGTGCAGCTGGGCCCGCTGACGCTAGGAGCTGAGGCAGAGCAGCTCTTCCGCGACAGGGCCGCTCTGGTCGCGCCTGAGCTGGCGGATGACAGTGAGCTTGCGCAGAAGGTGTGTGCCGAGCTGGACGGCGTACCGCTGGCTATTGAGTTGGCGGCGGCTCGCGCCGGGTCGCTGGGGCCGGACGGTCTTCTGGCGGCGCTGGACGATCGGCTGCGGCTCCTGTCCGGAGGACGTGGTCCTAACGAGCGGCACAACTCGCTGGCGCAGGTGATCGGGTGGAGCTACGACCTGCTCGGTGACGACGAGCGTCGGTTGTTCCGGCGGCTGGGCGTGTTCGTTGGTGGGTTCGACCTTGCTGCGGTCGCTGGTGTGGCGCCGGGCCGTACTAGGGGCGAGTTGAGCGACCTCCTCGGCCGGCTGACCGACAAGAGCCTCCTGCACCGCAGTCAACACGCGGGGACCAGTCGCTGGCGGATGCTGGAGACCGTGCGGGTCTTCGCGCTCGAAGAGCTCAAGGACGCGTACGACGAGGTTGCTGCGCTCCATGTGGCGTGGGCTGACCAGTTGGCCACCAAGCTGGAGCAGCGGCTGGAGGCGGGGGAGGAGTGGCAGCGGGAGTTCGACCTGCTTGCTCCGGACCTGCGCGTGGCGAGTGGCGGTGTACGGTCTGTCGCTCGCAAGCTTGCTCATCTGACGTTTGCCAGGCGGCGCTTCCTGGAGGCGCGCGAGCACTACCTGGTTGCTGCTGCGAACGCTGCAGACGCGGCCAAGCGGTACGACGACCTGCGTGATGCTGCCGATGCTGCGTTGGTCGTGGCGGACGGTGCACACGCCTACCAGTTGATGATGCGATCGGCCGTGGACGGGGTCCCTGACGCTGCTGGGTACGCGGTCACGATCCTGAACCGCTACGAGATGACCCGCCCGGCCGACCTGCCCGACGACCGCGGCGCGAGCCTCCTCCCAGGCAAACCGGGCGACCCGGGAGCCAGCGTGCTGGTTCGGGTGGCGTGGGCTTGGGCGGATCGGTTCGGGATCGCGTCGGCGGAGGATGCCGTGGCCGCTGCTCGGCGGGCGAACCAGCCGTTGGATCTGATGAGTGCGCTCGACGCGTACAGCACTGCGGTCGCCGCGGCCGGGCGCATGCGCGAGGCCGACGCGGCGTCCAAGGAGCGGATGTCGCTGGCTGCAACTCTTCCCGCGCACGATCCGCGGGCCGCGGCCGAGATCGTCGACGCGTTCCACGTCGCCTCGACCACGGCGATCGCGGTCGGCGACATCGTGGAGGCCGTCCGGCTCGCGCAGCTGATCGACGACCCGGTGCATGGTCATCCGTACATCACCGCCCCGCGCAAGGTGCGGGCCTACGCGCTCGCCGGGCGGTTCGAGGACGCCGTACACGCCGCCGACGTGATGTGGAACGGCTGGCGGGCGGCGGGATGCCCGCCGCGGGTCTGGATGGCCTCGGCCGCCGCAATGGCAGCGCTCGCCCACGGACTGCTCGGCAGTGGACAGGAGGCGGTCTGGCAGGCCCGCGCCCTGGAGATCGCCCGCGTGACCGACGCAACCGACGACCCGGGCCTCGCGGCCCCCGCCGCGTTCGTAGAAGCCCGCCTCACCCTCCACCGCCACGACACCGCGCCGATCGGGGTGGGCGAGGTGGTGGAGCGGGCGTTCGCGCCTTTTCCGGAGCCGTGGTGGATTCCGTATGCTCACGCGGCCGGGGCGGAGTTGGCCGTGGTGTCGGGGCACGCCCATGCGGCGCAGTACCTGGAGCGGGCGGTGAGCGAGAACGCTTGGGCGGAGGCGGTCCTCCGAAGGGCCCAGGCCCGCCTGACGGGGGACCGTGACGCACTCCTGGAGGCAGCCGGAATGTTCCGCCGGATCGGGGCCCGGTTCGAGGAGCAGTACACGATCGGTCTCGCGCGCTGACTCCCGGGGAGCGGGAACATCCGGACCGGACATACCCTTGAAACCGATATGACTGCTTCCGACCGTCGCACGGTGTACCTGGACCACGCGGCGACGACCCCGATGCTCCCGGCCGCGATCGAGGCGATGACCTATCACCTCTCCCGGACCGGTAACGCGTCGTCACTGCACGGCTCCGGCCGGTGCGCGCGGCGTACGGTCGAGGAAGCCCGCGAGTCGATCGCCGCGGCGCTCGGAGCGCAGCCGAGCGAGGTCGTGTTCACGTCGGGCGGCACCGAGGCGGACAACCTCGCGCTGAAGGGCCTGTGGTGGTCCCGCCTGGCAGCCGATCCACGCCGGCGCCGGATCCTGCTGAGCGGCATCGAGCACCACGCGGTGCTCGACCCGGCCGTGTGGCTCGGCCAGCACGAGCATGCCGAGATCGAGTGGCTCCCCGTCGACGAGCTGGGTCGTGTGCGTCCGGACGACGTACGGCGGGCCGTCGAGCGCGACCCGGAGTCCGTGTCGTTCATCACGCTGATGATGGCGAACAACGAGGTCGGCACGCTGCAGCCGGTTGCCGACGTCGCGGCGATCGCTCAGGAGTACGGCGTACCTGTACACACCGATGCCGTGCAGGCGATCGGGCAGGTGCCGGTGGACTTCGGTGAGCTGGGTGTGGACGCGATGACGGTGTCCGCGCACAAGCTCGGTGGTCCTTACGGGATCGGGGCGCTCGTCGTCCACAAGGAGACGCAACTGACGCCGATCCTGCACGGCGGAGGACAGGAACGCGACGTACGGTCCGGCACTCTCGACGCGCCCGCGACCGCCGGGTTCGCGGTGGCAGCAGAGCACGCGGTCAAGCACCAGGCGGACGAGGCCAGTCGGCTGACCGAGCTGCGGGACACCCTGATCCGCGGCATCACCGGCACCGTCGAGGGAGCGCTGCTGTCGGGGGACCCGACGGACCGCTTGCCCGGTAACGCACACTTGTCCTTCAGCGACTGCGAGGGTGACTCGCTGTTGCTGCTGCTCGACGCCCGCGGGATCGAGGTCTCGACCGGGTCCGCGTGCAACGCCGGGGTCGCCGAGCCGAGTCACGTGCTGCTGGCGATGGGGTACGACGACCAGCGGGCCCGCGGCTCGCTCCGGTTCACCCTCGGGCACACGAGTACGCGCGCCGACATCGACGCCGTACTGGAGAACATCGGACCGGTCGTGGAGCGGGCGAAGTCCGCCGGTCTGCAGAACGTGGGAAGGAACACCTGATGCGGGTACTCGCAGCCATGTCCGGCGGAGTGGACTCCGCGGTCGCGGCCGCGCGGATGGCCGAGGCCGGGCACGACGTGACCGGCGTGCACCTGGCGCTCAGCCGCCACCCGCAGTCGTATCGCAGCGGCGCACGGGGCTGCTGCACGATCGAGGACTCGCGCGACGCACGCCGGGCCGCGGACGTGATCGGTATCCCGTTCTACGTCTGGGACCTGGCCGAGCGTTTCCACGCCGACGTGGTCGAGGACTTCGTCAGCGAGTACGCCGCCGGCCGTACGCCGAACCCGTGCCTGCGGTGCAACGAGAAGGTCAAGTTCAGCGCCGTACTGGAGCGGGCCCTCGCACTCGGCTTCGACGCGGTCGCGACGGGCCACTACGCGCGGATCGTGGACACGGCTGATGGCCGTGAGCTGCACCGAGCCGTGGACCCGGCCAAGGATCAGTCCTACGTGCTCGGCGTGCTGACGCAGCAGCAGCTCGCGCACGCGTTCTTCCCGCTCGGCGACACGGTCAAGACCGAGGTGCGCGAGGAGGCCGAGCGCCGTGGCCTGTCGGTCGCGGCCAAGCCGGACAGCCACGACATCTGCTTCATCGCCGATGGCAACACCCCGGGCTTCCTCAGCGCACAGCTCGGCGAGGCGCCCGGCGACATCATCGATGCGCACGGCAACAAGCTCGGCGAGCACCAGGGCACGCACGGCTTCACCATCGGCCAGCGCAAGGGCCTGCGGATCGGTACGCCGGCCGCGGACGGCAAGCCGCGCTTCGTCCTCGACATCAGCCCGGTCGACCGCACCGTGACCGTCGGATCCCGCGAGGAGCTGGCTGTCGAGCGCCTGACCGCCTCCAAGCCCCGGTGGTGCGGCCCAGCTCCGGCCGATCGCATGACCGTCAAGGCACAGCTCCGCGCCCATGGTGACGAGGTGGCAGTTACCGCTTGGCTGGACGGTGACCAGGTTCAGGTCGAGTTCGCCGAGCCGACCTCTGCCGTTGCACCTGGGCAGGCGGTCGTGCTGTACGACGGCACGCGGGTGATCGGCTCCGCGACCATCGACACCGTCGAGCGAGTCACTGCTGCGGTATGACAACCACTGGCCTGGGCTCGCTCCCCGGCGACGACATCCGCGAGTGGATGCGCGCCGTACTCGAGCTGGTCGACCTCCCATTCCTGCCGGAGCTCCCGGCGCGTCCGTACGGCGACATGATCAGCCGGACCGTCGCCGTACTGACGGGGTTGGCTGCGGACCTGCAGCCGGTCGGGTGGCGGCTGACCGGTGGTGGGGACTCACGGGCGAGCCTGGACCAGCGGCGGGCGCGTGCGGTGCTGCACGAGGACCTGGACGTGCTGGAGGAGTACGCGGACGGGTACCAGGGGCTGCTGAAGGTACAGGTCACAGGGCCGTGGACATTGGCTGCTGCGGTGGAGCGGCCGCGTGGGGACAAGATGCTGGCGGACCACGGTGCGCGGCGGGACCTGGCGCAGGCTCTGGCGGATGGTGTGCAGCAACACGTGGCCGACGTACGGAAGCGGGTTCCAGGGGCAGAGGTCGTGCTGCAGGTGGATGAGCCCGGCCTGCCCGCCGTACTCGCGGGAGCTGTACCGACTGCGTCCGGCTGGAGCAAGCACCGGTCTGTCGACGGGCCTGGTGCTGTCGAGCTCCTCAGCCTGTTCACCACAAGTGCACCCACCGTCGTCCACTGCTGCGCCGCCCGGCCTCCGATCGAGGTCTTCACCAAGTCGGGAGCCAGCGGGGTGGCCGTCGACACGGCCCTGCTGAACACCGCGGCCTGGGACCAGATCGCGATCGCCGCCGAGGCGGGCACCACGATCTACGCGGGCGTCGTACCCACCACCGGGCCGCTGCCGTCCGCCGAGCAGGCAGCGGACCCGCTCGTCCGCCGCTGGCGCGAACTCGGCCTCGACCCTGAACTGCTGAAGAAGGTCGTCATCACGCCCGCCTGCGGGCTTGCGGCCGCTCCGTCACCGGCCGATGCCAGAGCGCGGTTGAAGCTCCTCCGCGACATCGTCGACGTCGTCGGCGAAGCTGCCGACGCTTGAGCGGAAATGTCGGTAACCCCCTGTAAATTCACCTCATGAGCACGGAGGAGAACGGGGCGGCGCCCGCTGAGGTCAGGACGCGGCACGCTGAGCTGAGCCAGGAGATCGAGGACCACCGGGCGCGGTACTACCTGGCCAGCCCGATCATCTCGGACGCGGACTTCGACGCGCTGATGCACGAGCTACAGGGTCTCGAGGAGCAGTACCCGGAGCTCCGGACGCCGGACTCGCCCACCCAGAAGGTCGGCGCGCCGATCTCCACGCTGTTCACGCCGGTCCAGCACCCGACGCGGATGGAGAGCCTCGGCAACGCGTTCTCCGCCGAGCAGATGGAGGCCTGGGCGAAGCGGCTGGAGCGCGAGGTCACGGTCCAGCAGATCCACGACAGCGGCTTCCTCTGCGAGCTCAAGGTGGACGGCCTCGCCCTCGACCTGGTGTACGAGAACGGCAAGCTGGTCAGCGGCGCGACCCGCGGGGACGGCCGCACCGGTGAGGACGTCACGCCGAACGTCCGGACGATCAAGAGCATCCCGGAGCAGCTGCGCGGCGACGACCTCCCGACGTTCCTGGAGGTCCGCGGCGAGGTCTACTTCCGGGTCGAGGACTTCGAGGAGCTCAACGCCCAGCTCGTCGAGGCCGGCAAGGACGTGTTCTCCAACCCGCGGAACAGCGCGGCCGGATCGCTGCGTCAGAAGGACCCGCGAGTCTCGGCCGGCCGGCCGCTGCGGTTCGTCGTACACGGCCTCGGCAAGGTCGACGGCTACCACGTCGGACGGCTCTCGGAGGCGTACGACCAGCTGAAGGCGTGGGGCCTGCCCGTCAGCGATCGCGCCCGCCGGGTCGGCACGCTCGACGAGGTCAACGAGTTCATCGCGTACTACGGCGAGAACCGGCACTCGGTGGACCACGAGATCGACGGTGTCGTGGTGAAGGTCGACGAGGTCGATCTGCAGCGTGCGCTCGGGTCGACGTCGAGCGCCCCGCGCTGGGCGATCGCGTACAAGTACCCGCCGGAAGAGGTCAACACCAAGCTGATCGAGATCGAGGTGAACGTCGGCCGCACCGGCCGGGTCACCCCGTTCGCGCACATGGAGCCCGTCCGCGTGGCCGGTTCCACGGTCGAGTACGCGACCCTCCACAACGCCAAGGAGGTCGCCCGCAAGGACGTCCGCCCGGGCGACACCGTCGTACTGCGGAAAGCGGGTGACGTGATCCCCGAGGTCCTCGGACCGGTGGTGGACCTGCGTCCGAAGGGCCTGCCGGCGTGGGAGATGCCGACCCGGTGCCCGTGGTGCGACACGGTGCTGGCCCCGGCCAAGGAGTCGGACGTCGACATCCGCTGCCCGAACTCGCAGTACTGCCAGGGCCAGCTGCGGGAGCGGCTGTTCTACCTGGCCGGGCGGTCCGCGTTCGACATCGAAGGACTCGGGTTCAAGGCGGCCGACGCACTTATCCGCGGCGGCCTGATCGCCGACGAGGGCGACCTGTTCGCGCTCACCGAGGAGAAGCTGGCCGAGAGCGAGTTCTTCACCACGAAGGCCGGCGCCCTGTCGGCCAACGCCCGCAAGCTGCTGGCGAACCTCGAGGAAGCGAAGACCAAGCCGCTGTCCCGGGTCTTGGTCGGGCTGTCGATCCGCCACGTCGGACCGACGGCGGCGGTGGCGCTGACCGAGGTGTTCCGGACCATCGAGGATGTCCGGGCGGCCAGCGAGGAGCAGTTGGCCGAGACCGAGGGCGTCGGACCGACCATCGCGCAGGCGATGATCGAGTGGTTCCAGGTGCCGTGGCACCAGGCGATCGTGGACAAGTGGCAAGCCTCCGGCGTGGTCATGCGCGAGGAGCGCAGCGGCCCGACGCTGCCGCAGACGCTGACCGGGCTGTCGGTCGTGGTGACCGGGACCGTCGAGGGGTTCAGCCGGGACGAGGCGACCGAGGCGATCGTCGGGCGCGGCGGGAAGGTCGCGAGCTCGGTGTCGAAGAAGACGTCGTTCGTGGTCGTCGGCGATTCGCCGGGATCGAAGTACGACAAGGCCGTCCAGCTCGGCGTACGGATCCTGGACGCCGCCGGTTTCCGGGTGCTGCTCGACGACGGCGCCGAGGCGGCCGCAGCCGTCGCGACCACGCCGGCGGCCGACCAGTCGTAACGATTTCGGCAGTCCGCGAACCGGATGGATCCAACGGCAGCGCTGAGCCGTCCGACTGTTAACTTTGCACGTCGACACTGGGTCAGAAGGAGCACATATGACGACGCCGCCGCAGGGACCATGGGGTCCTGGGCAGCCGGGGGGCCAGCCAGGCGGGCAGCACGGGGGACAAGGCGGCCAGCCGCCACAGCAGGGTGGCTGGGGACAGCAGCCCCCGGGCCAAGGCCAGGGTGGCGGCTGGGGACAGCCCCCGCAGCAGCCGCAAGGCCAGCCCCCGCACGGTCAGCCGCCGCGGCAGGACCAGCCCCCGCAGCAGGGCGGCTGGGGACAGCAGCCTGGACAACCGGGTCAGCCTGGACACCCGGGTCAGCCGCAGCAGGGACAGCCGCCTGCGGGTGGCTGGGGTCAGCCGCCGCAGCAGGGTGGCGCGTACCAGCAGCAGTCGTGGGGTCAGCGCCCGCAGCAGCCAGGCGCCTGGCACCAGCAGCAGGGCGGTCCGGGCCAGCAGTGGCAGCCGGGCGGTCCGGGTTCCAAGGGCCCGGGCGGCATCAGCAAGGAGAAGCTGCCGCTGGTGATCGGTGGCGGCGTGATCGGTCTCATTGTGATCGGCCTGCTGGTGTTCCTCGGCATCCGCGCGTTCGGCGGTGACGACGAGCCGACGACCCAGCCGACGACGACGGAGCAGCCGACCGGGCAGCCGACCGGGCAGCCGACCGGTGAGCCGACCGGCAACCCGACGACCTCCACCTCCGGCGGTCCGGGCCAGAACGGCGAGCTCGGCAACGCGACCGGCCAGGCCAAGACCGCGACCGACAAGTTGCAGGGCCTCGGCTTCGGCTGCAGCGACCTGTTCAACACCGGTCAGGGCGCGCACCGCGGCTGCTTCAAGACCGACGGCCGCAAGGGCGCCGAGGCGATCTTCCAGTTCCAGTCCGACGGCACCATCATCGCGGTGCGGCTGCAGGCCGAGGACGACGACAACTTCAACAACGCCCAGGTCGCCTTCGACCAGCTGCTGCAGGCGCTCGGCAACGACACGTTCGGCGCGGACCAGGTGAAGAAGGTCCAGGACGCGGTGAAGACCGGTCAGCGTTCCGACGAGGTCGGCACCACCTGGGGCGAGTTCCAGCTGAGCAACCAGGGCCAGAGCGTCCGGCTGTCCGGTCACAAGTCCGGCGAGGACTCGCTGGACCTGCCGGACCAGTCCTTCGACACCACCCAGGCGCAGCTGGTGACGGCGCTGAAGGCCAAGGGTTACGTCTGCACGACCTCCTGCAAGAAGGACGTCGGCAAGTACGGCTACCAGCGGGTCTTCTTCTACGCCAGCAGCGGCAAGGGCATCAAGGACATCGAGATCAGCGCCTCAGGTGAGGCCGGGGACGCCAAGAAGGCCCTGCCGGCCGCGCTCGGCGACGCGTTCGGTGCCCTCAAGGGCGGCAACGTCGAAGCCGTGAAGGCGTACGTCGAGGCGCACAACGACGGGAAGCCGTACTCTGCTTATGTAGGCGGCTGGAAGGTCGAGATCAGCGGGAACAGCTCCGCCAGCTACACGTCGCAGCAGGTCTCGATCGAGTACGAGTCGTTCTACGCCTGACCAGCAGCACGGAGCAGTAGATAGCAGCACGGAGGACGGTTTGAAGTTCCCCCGGGAGAAGCGGGAGTCCCGGACGATGGCCCAGCCACCGCCCGAGGCGGTCCAGCGGGTCGACGGCGGTGGGGCCTGGGGTCCCACCCAGTTCGACCTCCCGGACCGGAACGGCAGCAACAGCCAGGCGATCCTGATCGTCAGCCTGATCGGCATCGTCGTCCTGCTGATCATCGCGGGCCTCTGGGCCCTCGCCTACTTCCAGTTCACCTGAGCCACACTTCACCTGAGACAGCAAACCCCCGCTCGCACCCACTCAGCGAGCGGGGGTTGTCGCGCTCTCCTCCGGGCCGAACCCCAAGAGCGGGGAAACAAAATTGCATATCGCGACGGTTTCTTTCCCACCACGACAGCTCACGCGGGCCGACGCGACAAGCTCACCCTCCGGGCACCGGCGAAAACCCGCGACTCGAACGGGTTATCCCCTCGGACGGAGGGTTCTCTGCTGATATGCGAGGGGAGAACCCCACACACGACGAGATATCCCCGGCTGTGGTCGATCCGGCGACGGTCGTAGCGTCGCGTGGTTGACGCGGCTGCTTTTGACGCTTTTCGCGGTGGATCAGGCGGTGGCGCGGATGGTTACGGCGAGGGAGGCCAGGTAGGAGAGGCGGGCCACTTCGGAGCCGAGGAACTCGGGGCCGCCGCGGCGGCCGATGACGAGGACCCGGCGGTCGGAGTCCAGGGGCGCGGCGACCAGCACGGACTCCGACAGACCCTTGTGGTCCGGGGCTTGCAGCGTCGTCGCCTTCTCCAGCGGGAGCCAGGCGCCGGCCATGTCACCGAACTCCGGCGTCGCGCTGGTCTCGAGCGCGACCTTCACCTCGCTGCCGGTGCCGTCGAGCAGCGCCGCCCAGTCCGCGTGCAGCACGGCCGGTGACTGCTCGACCAGGATGTCGATCGCGTCCGCGGGCGCCGAGGTCATCTGCTCGACCGCTTCCAGGTCCATGTGCAGTCCGCCGCCGGCGCCGTACCGCGAGAACCAGATGACCTCGACGTCGGGTACGCCGTTGCAGGCGGAGACCAGGCGGTCCGGGAGCACGCCCGGTGGCAGGTCGACCACGATGTCGTCGACGGCGGTGCCGTTCTCCCGCCGGTGCTCGACGATCTCGATCGCGTGGATGTCGGCGTCCACCTCACCGAGGGCCGTCGCCACCACGCCCAGCGAACCGGGCCGGTCGGGGATGATCAAGCGCAGCAGGAACACCGAACGATCATCTCCCAGCCGATCACCATGCGCGTAACGCCTTGTCGCGGCCTATGTTACAGAGCGGTAGGCACAGACACGCCGACCCATCTCATCCCACCGTCGTCCACAGCCCGGGGGGCGACGCAACGTGCCTGTCACAGCGGCCCACTAGGATGGCTCGGGTCGCGGCGGAACACGCTGCGGAAGTCCTGCGAACCATTGGATCAGTTCATGCCATCGATTACCCGCGAAGAGGTCGCCCACCTGGCGCGACTGGCGCGGATCGAGCTCTCCGACGACGAGCTCGACCACCTTGCGCCGCAGCTCGACCAGATCATCACCTTGGTCGGGCAGGTCAGCCAGGTGGCGGCGGACGACATCCCGCCGACCTCGCACGCCCTGCCGCTGACCAACGTGATGCGCCCGGACGAGAACGTCCCGTGCCTCACCCCCGAGCAGGCGCTGTCCGGCGCGCCCGCCGCGGAAGAGCAGCGTTTCCGGGTGCCGCGGATCCTGGAGGAGGACTGACGATGAGCGACCTCACCAGGAAAACTGCGGCGGAGCTCGCGGAGTTGATGACGTCCGGGCAGGCCAGCTCGGTGGAGATCACGCAGGCCCACCTGGACCGGATCGCCGCTGTCGACGGTGCTGTGCACGCGTTCCTGCATGTCGACACCGAAGGCGCGCTGGCGCAGGCGAAGGCGGTCGACGACAAGCGGACGGCGGCCAGGAAGAGTGGCGAGCAGCTGTCCCCGCTGGCCGGCGTACCGCTGGCGCTGAAGGACGTGCTCACCCAGGAGGGCGTGCCGACCACGGCCGGTTCGAAGATCCTCGAGGGCTGGAAGCCGCCGTACGACTCGACGGTCGTGAAGCGGCTGAAGGCGGCCGGGATCGTGATCCTCGGCAAGACCAACATGGACGAGTTCGCGATGGGCTCCTCCACCGAGAACTCGGCGTACGGCACCACCCACAACCCGTGGGACCTGGCCCGGATCCCGGGGGGTTCCGGCGGCGGTTCGTCGGCCGCGATCTCGGCGTACGAGGCGCCGCTGGCGATCGGCACCGACACCGGCGGCTCGATCCGGCAGCCCGGCGCGTTCACCGGCACGGTCGGTGTGAAGCCGACGTACGGCGGGACCTCGCGGTACGGACTGATCGCGCTGGCGTCATCGCTGGACACGCCCGGTCCGTGTGCGCGGACGACGCTGGACGCGGCGCTGCTGCACGAGGCGATCGCCGGCTACGACCCGATGGACTCGACCTCGATCAACCAGCCGGTCCCGGCTGTCGTCGAGGCGGCCCGCAACGGCGATGTCGCCGGCCTGCGGATCGGTGTCGTGAAGGAGCTCGGCGGTGAGGGGTACCAGTCGGGGGTCGAGGCCCGCTTCCACGAGGCGGTCGAGCTGCTCACCAAGCTCGGCGCCGAGGTGGTCGAGGTCTCCTGCCCGCACTTCGAGTACGCGCTCCCGGCCTACTACCTGATCCTGCCGAGCGAGGCCTCGTCCAACCTGGCCAAGTTCGACGCGATGCGGTACGGGCTGCGCGTCGGCGATGACGGCACCAACAGCGCGGAGACGGTGACGAGCCTGACCCGTGAGGCCGGTTTCGGCGCCGAGGTGAAGCGCCGCATCATCCTCGGCACGCACGCGCTCTCGAGCGGGTACTACGACGCGTACTACGGTCAGGCGCAGAAGGTGCGGACGCTGATCGCCCGCGACTTCGCCAAGGCCTACGAGCAGGTCGACGTCCTGGTCTCGCCGGCCACTCCGACGACCGCGTTCGCGATCGGCGACCGGATCGACGACCCGATCGCGATGTACAAGAACGACCTGTGCACGATCCCGTCCAACCTGGCCGGTAACGCGGCCGCGTCGTTCCCGTGCGGCCTCGCCGACGAGGACGGCCTGCCGGTCGGCTTCCACGTGATGGCGCCGGTGATGCGCGACGACCTGCTCTACACGGTCGGCGCCGCGCTGGAGTCCGCGCTGGCCGAGCAGTGGGGCGGCGTACTGATGACCAAGGCTCCGGAGCTGGAGGTGACCCGATGACTGCTGATGTCCTTGAGATCAACGACGCGCTGACGCAGTACGACCCGGTGCTGGGCCTCGAGGTCCACGTCGAGCTGAACACGAAGTCGAAGATGTTCTGCGGCTGCCCGACCGAGTTCGGCGCGCCGCCGAACACCCAGACCTGCCCGGTCTGCCTCGGTCTGCCGGGCGCGCTGCCGGTGGTGAACGCGAAGGCCGTCGAGTCCGCGATCAACATCGGCCTGGCGCTGAACTGCGAGATCGCCGAGTGGTGCCGGTTCGCCCGGAAGAACTACTTCTACCCGGACATGCCGAAGAACTTCCAGACCTCGCAGTACGACGAGCCGATCGCGTTCAACGGCTGGACCGAGGTCGTCGTCGACGGCGAGACGTACCGGATCGAGATCGAGCGCGCGCACATGGAGGAGGACACCGGCAAGTCCACCCACGTCGGTGGCGCGACCGGCCGGATCCACGGCGCCTCGCACTCGCTGGTCGACTACAACCGGGCCGGCATTCCGCTGATTGAGATCGTCACCAAGACGATCGAGGTGCCGCCGGCGAAGGCTGCGGCGGTAGCGCGTGCGTACGTGAGCATGCTGCGTGACCTGCTGTTCGCGCTGGGCGTCTCCGACGTCCGGATGGACCAGGGCTCGCTGCGGTGCGACGCGAACGTCTCGCTGAAGCCGCACGGCTCGACTGTTCTGGGTACGCGGACCGAGACCAAGAACGTGAACTCGTTCCGTTCGGTCGAGCGTGCGGTGACGTACGAGATCACCCGGCAGGCGGCCGTCCTGTCGTCCGGCGGCAAGGTCCTGCAGGAGACCCGGCACTGGCACGAGGACACCGGTATCACCACGTCCGGCCGGGAGAAGTCCGACGCCGACGACTACCGGTACTTCCCGGAGCCCGACCTGGTCCCGGTCGCGCCGTCGCGCGAGTGGGTCGAGGAGCTGCGCGCGACCCTGCCCGAGGCACCTTCGCTACGTCGTGTG
The DNA here is from genome assembly GCF_004366005.1 of Kribbella sp. VKM Ac-2566. Taxonomy (NCBI): domain Bacteria; kingdom Bacillati; phylum Actinomycetota; class Actinomycetes; order Propionibacteriales; family Kribbellaceae; genus Kribbella; species Kribbella sp. VKM Ac-2566. The sequence goes on from NZ_SODT01000014.1 coordinate 387,941, forward strand.
CGGCTGCAGGAGGACTGGGGTTTCACCGACCTCGAGATGCGCGACGTCATCAACGGAAACGCGCTGGAGCCGATCGTGGCGACCATCGAACTCGGCGTCACGCCGGCCGCCGCGAAGAAGTGGTGGCTGGGTGAGCTGGCCCGCTCGGCGAACGAGTCCGGTAAGGATCTGGACGCGCTGGGTGTCGGTCCGGCCGAGGTCGCCGAGGTGCAGAAGCTCGTCGACGACGGCACGCTGAACGACAAGCTCGCGCGGCAGGTGTTCGAGGGTCTGCTCGCCGGTGAGGGTACGCCGGCGGAGATCATCGAGAAGCGCGGTCTGGCGCTGGTGTCGGACGACTCGGCGCTGCTCGAGGCGATCGACCGCGCGATCGCGGCGAACCCGGACGTGGTCGAGAAGGTCAACTCCGGCAAGCCGGCCGCGGCCGGTGCGCTGATCGGCGCCGTGATGAAGGACATGCGCGGCCAGGCCGACGCCGCCAAGGTCCGCCAACTCCTGAACGAGAAGCTGGGGATCTGAATGCGGCCGAGGTGCCGGACCCAGGTCCGGCACCTCGGTTCTCACGCCGCGTCTCTGTGCGCTTCCTCGGACTGTGGCGCGTCGGCGATCACTCCACGCTCGACCCGGCCGTCGTCCACGTCGGCCGCATCCGCGAGCAACGTTCGGGCGACCGACAGCTCATCGGCCGGACAGCGGACCTCGTAGCGAGTCGGCAGCACTTCTGTGTCGAACGCGTCCGGGCGGTTGCGGACGAGACCCCGGAACAGGCCCCAGAGCGCTCCGATCAGGACGCCGTACACAAAGCCCCAGACCACGACGGCGAGGCCGTTGAGCGTGGTCTCGGCGACCAGGGTGATGAAGATCGCCGCGAGTACGCCGAGCAGCGCGCCCTGCGACGCGCTGACCGCTGTGAGCCGCGCGACCGGCACCGCCCGCTGTCTGCTCGCCTGCCGGAGTCCGGCGCCGACAACCTCCAGCCTCGCCGCGTCCATCCCGTAACTTCGCAGGTACTCGACTGTCCGCTGAGCATCACCGAAGTTGCTCACCGATGCGATCACACTGCTGGGGACGCCAGACGCCTGGCCGGTCGGCATACCGATCTCCTCCTCGAGTCGTGCGGTTCTTTCCTCAACAAGTACCAGACGACCGAAGAGCGCAAACGGTTGACTGGTCAGGAGGTGCTGATGGTCACTCGGAGAATGCGGTCGTCGCCGTCGCGGGTGCCGCCGCGGCCGTCGGTGTTCGACGTGGTGACCCACAACGAGCCGTCCGGAGCGAGTTCGACCGTGCGCAGACGCCCGTACTTGTTGGTGAAGAACGCCTGCGGCTCGCCAACTCGTTTGCCTCCGGCAACAGGAATTGCCCAGAGTCGCTGGCCGCGTAGCGACGCCATGAAGACGTATCCCTTGGCGAACGCGATCCCGGACGGCGACGCATCGGCCGTGTGCCACTGCGCGATCGGGTCGGTCATCCCGTCCAGCTGGCTGATTCCTTCGGCGGCCGGCCAACCGTAGTTCGAGCCGGGGGTGATGGCGTTGAGTTCGTCCCAGGTGTTCTGCCCGAACTCGGCGGCGTACAACTGGTTCCCGTCGAACGCGAGGCCTTGGACGTTGCGGTGGCCCTTCGTGATCCAGACCCGGCCGTCGGGATTGCCCGGCGCGGCCTTGCCCTCGGTGGTGATCCGCAGGATCTTCCCGCCCAGCGAGTCGTCGGCCTGCGAGTTCGGCCGGTCCGACCCGTCGCCGGTCCCGGCGTACAGGAACCCGTCCGGCCCGAACCGCAGCCGTCCGCCGTTGTGGATCGCCGCCGCCGGAATCCCGTCCAGGATCACCTGCTGGTCCGACAACTTCCCGTCCTGGTAGGTGATCCGCGCGATCCGGTTGTCGTCCCCACCCGAGTAGTAGGCGTAGATGTACGGCTTCCCCGGATATCCCGGATCCACCGCCAGCCCGAGCAGCCCACCCTCTGACGAGTTCTTCACCCCGTCGACCGACCCGACCTCGGACACCTGCCCGTCGGCGATCCGCTTGATCTTCCCCGAGTCCCGCTCGGCCACCAACGCGCTCTTGTCCGGCAGGAACGCAAGCCCCCACGGCACCTCGATCCCCGTCGCCACGGTCGAGGCCACCGTCAGGCTCACCGCGGCAGCCCCACGCGGCCCGGACGCCGTACCCGAGCTGGCCGGCGCCGGCGCCGTACCCGCGCCCGACGGCGAGTCGTCCGAGCACCCCGACACCAACGCCAACGCCGCAACCACCACCGCAGCCCGACCGCGCACGCCCGTCTCCTCCGCTAGCCCTGCCCCCAAGCTACTGCGAGGTCCAACCTGAGCTCAGCTTCCCCAGGTGGGGCGGAGGGGGAAGTGGGCGTTGGCGTCGTCGTCGAGTTTTACGGCGAGGACCTGGTGGAGTTGGGTGGTGTTGCGTTCGAAGCCGACGCGGCAGGCGGCCAGGTAGAGGCCCCAGATCTTGGCGGTCGGGTAGCCGACCTCGGCCACGGCCTCGTCCCAGTTCGCGAGCAGGTTGGCCGACCAGCCGGCCAGGGTGAGGGCATAGTGCTCGCGGAGATTCTCCTCGTGGCGGACCTCGAAGCCGGCGTCCTGGGCCTCGGCGATGATCCGGCCGGACCCGATCAGTTCGCCGTCCGGGAAGATGTAGCGGTCGATGAACGCGCCGGTCGAGCGGAACCGGTTGTCGGGCCGCGTGATGCTGTGGTTGAGCAGCCGGCCGCCCGGCTTCAGCCGGTCGAGCAGGAAACCGAAGTACGACGGGTAGTTGCGGACGCCGATGTGTTCGGTCAGGCCGATCGAGCTGATCGCGTCGAAGTCGCGCTCGGCGACGTCGCGGTAGTCGAGGAACCGCACCTCGGCGCGGTCCTCCAGGCCGTCCCGCTTGATCGCCTGGGTCGCCCACTCCGCCTGGGCCGCGGACAACGTGACCCCGAGCGCCTGGACGCCGTACTCGCGGGCCGCGTGCCGGACCATGCCGCCCCACCCGCAGCCGACGTCGAGGAGCCGCTGCCCCGGTCGCAGGTCGAGTTTGCGCGCGACCAGGTCGTACTTCTCCGCCTGCGCCTCCTCGAGCGTGGCATCGGCCGACGGGTAGACCGCACACGTGTAGGTCATCGACGGTCCGAGGATCAATTCGTAGAACCGGTTCGACACGTCGTAGTGGTGGTGGATCGCTGCCTTGTCCCGCGCCTTCGAGTGCCGCAGACCCTCGAACGTACGACGCCATTTCGGCAGGTGTTCCTGCGGCGGTGGTGGCGGCGGCTTCAGGTGACTCCAGCCGAGCCCGCGGACGATGCGCAGCGCCTCGCTGGGGCTCGGACGGTGGAAGTGGACGTGGTTCAGCATCATCCGCATCAGGTCGTACGGGTTGCCCGGATGCACACCTGTGATCTCCAGATCACCCATCACGTAGGCCCGCACCAGACCGAGGTCGCCAGGCGCGGTCAGCACGTACGACAGTCCCCGCTCGGAGGCGAGGTGCATGTGCACAGGTGAATCTTCCGGTCCGGTCGCGCTGCCGTCGTACGCCGTGAACCGGAACGGCAGCCCGTCCGGAGTCACCGCCGTGAGGGCTTCGGCGATCGATACGTGGGTCGCAAGCGTCGTCATCGGCGCGTCACCGCCTTTTCGTAGAGCCCGGTGAGCCGGGCGTCCGGGTCGTAGCGTTTCTTCACCTTGTCCAGCGCCGCGACGTTGTAGAGCCGGTTGAAGGTGTCACGGTCGTAGTAGGCGTCGGAGTACAGGGACTTGTGGCCGCCGAAGTCGGTGACGGCCTGCTCGATCCGCCGATTGACGTCGCCGTCGGCGGCACCGGGGGCGATCGGGACGGTGCCCCAGAAGCCGACGTTCACGTAGGTCTCGCCGGGCTGCAGCGGATAGAGCGGCCAGGACGTGTCTCCACGAAGCCGCAGCGGGCAGAGCCATACCGGACGCATGCCGACTTCTCCGTCGAACCAGCGCAGGAAGTCCGCCAGCCGGGCGACCGGGATCTCCACGTCCTGCACCACGCGTTCGCGGTCCGGCTGGCCGCGGCGACGGTTCAGCCGGGCGGCGACGTGGTGCCGGTTCTCGAACCCGACGATCTTGTGGAACACGTCGCTGCGGCGCCAGCGCTTCGGCCACAACCGGCGTACGACGGGATGCTGTGCACCGAACGCCGCGGAACACCAGAACCAGTCGGTGTCCCAGCGCCAGAGGTAGTCGTGCGCGGTGAGGAAGTCCTTCGGGCGCTGCTGGATCGAGCGGTAGTAGATCTGCTGACCGGTGTAGTCGCTGGTCGGCACCGCGGCGTCGCTGTTCCGGCCGAGGGTCAGGTACGCCTCGGAGGGGCTGAACGCGACACCGTCGACGAAGTGCACCGGCTCACCGTCGTACGTGCCAGAGGCAACGATCTCGTCGACGGCCGGGGCCAGCGCGTCGAGGCCGAGCCGGACGTGCCGGAGGGCGACGTACGGCGAGATGCGGTCGAGTTCGATGCGCAACCGGGTCGCGTACCCGAGCGTGCCGTACGAGTTCGGGAACATCCGGAACAGGTCGGCGTGCTCGCCCTCGGGACGCGCCGTGACCAACGAGCCGGCGCCGGTGAGGATGTCCAGTTCGAGCACGGACTCGTGCGGGAGGCCGGCGCGGAACGACGACGACTCGATGCCGAGCCCTGTCACCGCGCCGCCGAGCGTGATCGTCTTGAGCTGCGGCACGACCATCGGCGTCAGCCCGAGTGGGAGGGTCGCCGCGACCAGGTCCTCGTACGTGCACATGCCCTGCACGTCGGCCGTCCGCGCGACCGGGTCCACGCTGATCACGCCGGTCAGCTTCGACACGTCCAGACCGGGGCGCTGGATCTCCGTGCGCGGCCGGAAGAGGTTCGAGCTGCGCTTCGCCAGCCGGACGGGCTCGCCCGGCGGGATCTGCTCGTACGACTCCCGCAGCCGCCCGACGGCCTGATCGTGCGCGACCCCCACCGCCATGTCCGATGTCGAAGGCACCAAACCAGAGTACGACGGCGCCGCCTCCTCAGGCGCGGGAGTTCAAAGTGTCCACGACCCCGAGTAGGTTCTGGTGCATGGCTGACGTGGTGAAGGCATGGCTCCCGTGGGAGGATCCGGACGCGTTCCTCGGCGGGGTGCCCAAGGGGTACGACGTGGATTACTACTCCGGCGCCGAGCGGCCGCGGTCGCTCGACGAGGTGGAGTTCTACGTGCCCAGCTACATGGGCGGTGGCGACGTGTTCGACGTCATCCGGGAGATGCCGGCACTGAAGGTCGTGCAGCTGCAGACGGCCGGGTTCGAGCACGCGCAGTCGCGGATCGCCGACGGCGTCACCTTGTGCAACGCGCGCGGGGTGCACGACGCGTCCACGGCCGAGCTGGCGGTCGGGCTGATCCTGGCGTCGTACCGGAATCTTCCGCGGGCCGTCCGTGACCAGGAGCAGCAGATCTGGCCGGACTCGTACGACGAGGTCGACGACTCGCTCGCCGACCGGACGGTGCTGATCCTCGGGTACGGAGCGATCGGTGAGGCGCTCGAGCGCCGGCTGACCGGGTTCGAGTGCGACGTGATCCGGGTCGCCCGGCGGGCCCGCGACGGTGTGCATCCTACGAGTGACCTGCCGGAGCTGTTGCCGCGCGCGGACGTCGTCGTACTGCTGACGCCGGCGACGCCGGAGACCGAGCGGATGGTCGACGCGAAGTTCCTGGCGAGCATGAAGGACGGCGCGCTGCTGGTGAACGTCGCGCGCGGTGTCGTCGTGGACACCGACGCGTTGCTGACCGAGCTCGGGACACGGCGGATCCGGGCCGCGCTGGACGTCACGGATCCCGAGCCGTTGCCCGCCGGACATCCGCTGTGGTCTGCTCCGAACGTACTGATCAATCCGCATCGCGGCGGCGCCTCGACGGCGTTCGCGCCGCGGGTGGCCAGGCTGGTGCGCGCGCAACTCGAGCGCTACGCGTCCGGGGAACCGTTGATCAATGTGGTGGCGGGTCCGCCACGCTGAAAGAGGCTTAAGAGGTTGAAAGGGGAGGACAACGATGTCCGAGGCCGTACTGCTGATCGGGACCAAGAAAGGTCTCTGGATCGGCCGGAGTGACGCTGCCCGCGAGGAGTGGCGGCTCGACGGACCGGTGCCGGAGTTCGAGATGCAGGGCGTGTACGCCGTGGGCATCGACACCCGCGGCGACAGTGCCCGCGGTGCCCACGGGGCCCGGCTGTTCGTCGGCGGCACCAGCGAGCACTGGGGCCCGGCGGTCTTCCACTCCGACGACCTCGGCGCGTCCTGGGCGGAGCCGCCGGAGGGTTCGATCGGGTTCCCGGCCGGCGCCGACGCCTCCCTCGAGCGGGTCTGGCAGATCCAGCCGGCACCCGCCGGCCAACCGGGCGTCGTGTACGCCGGGACGCAGCCGTCGGCGCTGTGGAAGTCGACCGACGGCGGCGTGACGTTCGAGCTGGTCACCGGCCTGTGGGACCACCCGCACCGCAAGGAGTGGGGCGCCGGATTCGGCGGCCAGGCGGTGCACACCGTGCTGCCGCATCCGACCGACGCCGACCGCGTGAGTGTCGCGATGTCGACCGGCGGGGTGTACCAGACCGCCGACGGCGGGAAGACCTGGTCGCCGCGGAACCAGGGCATCCAGGCGAAGTTCTTCCCGGACCCGTATCCGGAGTTCGGTCAGTGTGTCCACAAGCTGGCCGCGCACCCCGACGTCCCGGAGCGGATGTTCGCCCAGAACCACCACGGCGTGTACCGGTCGGACGACAGCGGCGCGGTCTGGAAGTCGATCGCCGACGGCCTCCCCTCGGACTTCGGGTTCCCGATCGTGGTGCACCCGCACGAGCCCGAGACCGTGTACGTCTTCCCGCTGGTCGCGGACGGGAACCGGATCCCGACCGAGGCGCAGTGCCGGGTCTACCGCTCCCGCGACGCCGGCTCGACCTGGGAGCCGCTGGCCGCCGGGTTGCCGGACGTGTCCTACGCCCCGGTGCTGCGGGACGCGATGACCGTCGACACCGCCGACCCTGCCGGTGTGTACGTCGGCACGCGGGACGGTTGCGTCTACGCGAGCGCCGACGCCGGCGACAGCTGGACCGAGGTCGCGCGCCACCTGCCGGATGTCCTCACCGTGCGAGCAGCGGTGCTGGGATAAGGGGGTCGGATGATCGCGGTCTGCCTACCCACGGTGCTGCGCCCGTTCGCGGGCGGCGCCGAACGCGTGGAGGTCGAGGTGGACGGTTCGCCGACCGTCGCCTCGGTCTTCGCGGCGCTCGAAGCCGACCACCCGGCGCTCCGCCGCCGCCTCACCGACGAGCAAGGCGCGGTCCGCCGGCACGTGAACATCTACCTCGGCAACGACAACATCCGCGACCTCTCGGGGCTCGAGACCAAGCTCACCGACGGCGACGAGCTCCTCATCCTCCCGAGCGTCGCCGGCGGCTGACGTCCCGCGCCGGCGAAAACAAAAGACTGCCGTTCGGCGGCGGGCTTGGTTAGCGTCGGGCGGCATGAGCAACGTCCTCCTGCTGACCGGCCCGTCGGGCTCCGGTAAGACGACCGTGGCCCGGATGGTCGCGACCGGCGCGCCGCAGCCGACGATGCACCTGACGACCGACGAGTTCTACCGCGGCATCCGCACCGGCTTCATCGCGCCGTACCTGCCAGGAGCGCACCGCCAGAACGAGGTGGTCGTCGAGGCGATCGTCGCGACGGTGAGCGTGTACGCGCGCGGTGGGTACGACGTGGTCGTCGACGGCATCATCGGGCCCTGGTTCCTCGCCCCGTTCCGCGAGGCCGCCAAGGCGGGGGAGTGGACGATGTCGTACGTCGTACTGCGTCCAGACCTCGGTACGACGTTGCGGCGCGGGCAAGACCGGCCCCACCCCGAGCTGACGGACGCCGACGCGCTCACCGGTCTGCACGGTGCGTTCGCGGACCTCGGCGCCCTCGAGCCGCACGCGATCGACACCAGTCGGCTCGATGCGGAGCAGACGGCGGCCGAGGTCCGCGGAGCCGTTGCCTCAGGTAACTATCTGCTCAGTGCCTGAACAGGCGGATCCCGGTTTCCGACCACGTGATCCGGGCTGCCGCGCAGGCGGCCGCCACCTCGGGCGAGCGGATCGAACCGCCCGGTTCGGCAATGTGCGAAACGCCGTACCGCTGGGCCTCCACGACGTTGTCGGTGAACGGCAGCGCACCGTCGGAGACCATCGAGACACCGGTGAGCGGATCGGCCGAACGGCGGGCCCACCAGAGTGCGGCCTTCTCACCGGCGAGCCTCGTACAGTCCACCCGCGACTGCTGCCCGGCGCCGATGCCGATGGTCATCCCGTCCTTCACCATCACGACCGTGTTCGACTGGGTGTAGCGGGCGACGATCATCCCCAGCACCACGTCGTCCGGGAGGTCGCGGGGCACCGGCAGCGCATCACGCTCCTGCGTCAGCCGCACTCCGTAGAGCTCACGCACCTCCTCGGCCGGCGGCTCGAACTCCGGGTCGACCTCCAGCACCAGGTAGGTCCCGCGCTTCTTCGCGGCGAGGATTTCCACCACGCCCTCGTCGTACCCGGGGGCGATGATCCCGTCCGACACCACCCGCTTCAGCAGCATGGCCAACTCGAGATCCACCGGATGCGAGACCGCCACGAAGTCGCCGTACGACGACTTCGGATCAGCGTCCCGCGCACGGGTGTACGCGGCCGCCACCGTCTCGCCGAGCGCGGCACCCGCCGGTGACACATGCTTGTACGACGCCGCAGCCGGTACGCCGAACCGCTCAGCAGCCTCCCGCACCAACTGCCATCCGGTCAGCGCATCGAGAACATTGATGTACGACGGCTCACCCGCGACCACCGTGAACGGCGCAGAGTCGAGGCTCGCCGCTTGATGAGGATTCATGCCGTACCGCAAACGCATCAGGACCTCCGATCGGATCGGAGGCGCCCAGGCGGACGACGCCCTGTACGAACACTGTACGAACACACCCGCTCCCCGGTGGTACTCCACCCTCGCCAGTCGCGGTGCGCCCAGCCTACTTCGTCGCGCGCACCACCAGCAGACGTGATGCCTCGGTCAACGGTTCTCCGTGCCAACCGCCTTCGATCACGACGTCCGAGAAGCCCGCCGCGCGCAGATCAGCCGTGATCTCGTCGGCAGAACGGAAGTACAGAACGTTCCGGTAGACCGCGTCGCGCCCGTCCTCGAAGACGTTGTGCGCGTCGAAGGTCACGCGCCCGTTCGCGATCTCGATCAGCTCGAGCCACTCCTTCAGGTGCCCGGCCACCGTGTCCCGTTCGCCGTACGTCGCTTCGCTCGTCCACTGCTCCCACGCCCGTGCCGCCGGATTGCGCGACTCGAAGGCGAGCACGCCACCGGGACGCAGCGCGGCCGCCAGCGCAGCGACCGCGGCTGCGTGCTCCGCGACGTGCATCATCGTGTTGCCGCTGCTGACCGCGAGATCCACATCGCCGGTCGGCTCCACCACCAGGTGGTCGCCGTCGATCCAGGTGACGGCGTCGGCGCCGGGCTGCCGCCGCGCGTACCCGAGCATGGTGGGACTCGGATCGACGCCGATCACCACGCGCCCGGGCGCGACCAGCGAGCGGGTGAGCAGACCGGTTCCACAACCGAAGTCCAGGACCTTCGCAGTGCCCTCGGCCAAAGCGCGGTAATAGTCGTGATCCTCCCCGGCCGGGTTGTCCAGGTCGTAGAGCTCCACCAACTGCTGGTCGCCGTACGGGTCATCGATCACCCACCGCACCTTACTGGGCGGCGACCCAGGAATAGGGTGGGCGGCATGGTCGATGTGAAGCCCCGCAGCCGGACAGTCACCGACGGATTGGAAGCGACCGCCAGCAGAGGCATGCTGCGCGCGGTCGGGATGGGGGACGACGACTGGGTCAAGCCACAGATCGGCGTCGCGTCGAGCTGGAACGAGATCACCCCGTGCAACCTGTCGCTGGACCGGCTCGCCAAGGCGGTCAAGGACGGCGTGCACGCGGCCGCTGGATACCCGCTCGAGTTCGGCACGATCAGCGTGTCCGACGGCATCTCGATGGGCCACGTCGGCATGCACTACTCGCTCGTCAGCCGCGAGATCATCGCGGACTCGGTCGAGACCGTGATGGAGGCCGAGCGGCTGGACGGTTCGGTCCTGCTGGCCGGCTGCGACAAGTCGCTGCCGGGCATGCTGATGGCCGCGGCCCGGCTCGATCTGGCGTCGGTGTTCCTGTACGCCGGTTCGATCATGCCGGGCAAGCTCGGCGACAAGGACGTCACGATCATCGACGCCTTCGAGGCGGTCGGCGCCTGTGTCCGCGGCCTGATCACCCAGGACGAGGTCGACGCGGTCGAGCGCGCGATCTGCCCCGGCGAAGGTGCCTGCGGCGGCATGTACACCGCCAACACCATGGCGGCGTCCGCCGAAGCCCTCGGCATGTCGCTCCCGGGCTCGGCCGCCCCGCCCGCGGTGGACCGCCGCCGCGACGGGTACGCCCGCAGGTCCGGCGAGGCCGTCGTCGGGCTGCTGCGGAAAGGCATCACGGCCCGCCAGATCCTCACCAAGGAAGCGTTCGAGAACGCGATCGCCGTGGTGATGGCACTCGGCGGCTCGACGAACGCCGTACTCCATCTCCTCGCGATCGCCCGTGAGGCCGAGGTCGATCTGAGCCTGGACGACTTCAACCGGATCGGCGACCGGGTCCCGCATCTCGGTGATCTCAAGCCGTTCGGCCGCTATGTGATGACCGACGTCGACCGCGTCGGCGGCATCCCGGTGATCATGCGCGCGCTGCTCGACGCCGGCCTGCTGCACGGCGACTGCCTGACGGTGACCGGCAAGACGATGGCCGAGAACCTCGCCGACATCGCGCCACCCGATGTCGACGGCACCATCATCCGCGCGCTGGACAAGCCGATCCACGGCACCGGCGGCATCACGATCCTGCACGGCTCGCTCGCGCCCGAGGGCGCGGTGGTGAAGAGCGCCGGCTTCGACTCGGACGTCTTCGAAGGTACGGCGCGGGTGTTCGACGGCGAGCGTGGTGCGATGGACGCGGTCGGCTCGCTGAATCCCGGCGACGTGGTGGTGATCCGGTACGAAGGCCCGAAGGGCGGCCCCGGCATGCGCGAGATGCTCGCGGTCACCGGCGCGATCAAGGGTGCGGGCCTCGGCAAGGACGTCCTGCTGCTCACCGACGGCCGTTTCTCCGGCGGTACGACGGGACTCTGCGTGGGGCACGTGGCGCCGGAAGCCGTCGACGGCGGCCCGATCGCCTTCGTCCGGGACGGCGACCGGATCACCCTCGACGTCAAGAACCGCACCCTCGAACTCCACGTCGACCCCGAGGAACTCGAACGCCGCCGCGTGGGCTGGACCCCGAAGACCCCGGCCATCACCAAGGGCGTCCTCGGCAAGTACACCCGCCTGGTCCGCTCCGCCTCCGAAGGCGCTGTCTGCATCTAGGGACGGTCGTACCAAATGATGAGACACGGCGGCGTCCAACTTGACCGGGTCGCGGTCCGCGGGCGAATAATGCCTACATGCGATCGATTCTCCTCGTACTTGTGCGGCGCGCCGACTGACGCGACCACAGAGTCGAGCGCGCCCCCTTCAGCCCACCCGGCGGAGGGGGTTTTTTGTTGCCAGGGCGACTATCTGCGACCCAGTAGTGCCCGGACGACAGCCACAAGCGAGGATGGATCGGTCGCGAAAAGCCATCAAGGCCACATCGTGACAGGACTGAGGGAAGGCACCCATGAGTGAGCTGCTGACCGGGGCACAGGCTCTGATCCGCGCACTGGAACATGCCGGAGTCGACACCGTCTTCGGCATCCCGGGCGGCGCGATCCTCCCGGCGTACGACCCGATGCTCGACTCGACCCAGATCCGCCACATCCTGGTACGTCACGAGCAGGGCGCCGGCCACGCCGCCCAGGGGTACGCCGCCGCGTCCGGGAAGACCGGCGTGTGTATGGCGACCTCCGGGCCGGGCGCGACCAACCTGGTGACGCCGATCGCCGACGCGTACATGGACTCGGTGCCGATGGTCGCGATCACCGGTCAGGTGGCCGGGGCCGCGATCGGTACGGACGCCTTCCAGGAGGCGGACATCCGCGGCATCACGATGCCGATCACCAAGCACAACTTCCTGGTGACCGACCCCAACGACATCGCCAGCACGATCGCCGAGGCGTTCCACATCGCCTCCACCGGCCGGCCCGGCCCGGTGCTGGTCGACGTGACCAAGGACGCGATGCAGACCACCGGCGTCGACTTCCAGTGGCCCACCGAGCTGTCGCTGCCCGGCTACCGGCCGGTGACCCGCCCGCACCCCAAGCAGGTGCGCGAGGCGGCCCGCCTGATCGTCGCCGCCGAGAAGCCGGTCCTGTACGTCGGCGGCGGTGTGATCCGCGCTCGGGCCAGCGCCGAGCTGAAGGAGCTCGCCGAGCTCCTCGGCATCCCGGTGGTCACCACGCTGATGGCCCGCGGCGCGCTCCCCGACACCCATGAGCTGCACTTCGGCATGCCCGGGATGCACGGCTCCGTCTCGGCCGTCGGCGCCCTGCAGCGCTCCGACCTGCTGATCACCCTGGGCGCCCGCTTCGACGACCGCGTGACCGGCCGGCTCGACTCGTTCGCACCGGAGGCGAAGGTCATCCACGCCGACATCGACCCGGCCGAGATCGGCAAGAACCGGGCCGCCGACGTGCCGATCGTGGGCGACTGCAAGGAGGTCATCACCGACCTGATCGCGGCGCTCAAGACCGAGATCGCGAGCGCCGGCCGCACCCCGTCGTACGACGCCTGGCGCGGGCTGCTCGAATCGGTCCGCGCGAAGTACCCGGTGGCGTACGACGAACCCGAGGACGGCACGCTGTCCCCGCAGTACGTGATCGAGCGGATCGGCAAGATCGCCGGCCCGGACGCCGTCTACACCGCCGGCGTCGGTCAGCACCAGATGTGGTCCGCGCACTACCTGCCGTTCGAGAAGCCCGGCCACTGGCTGAACTCCGGCGGCCTCGGGACGATGGGGTACGCCGTGCCGGCCGCGATGGGCGCCAAGGTCGCGCGGCCGGACAAGACCGTGTGGGCGATCGACGGCGACGGCTGCTTCCAGATGACCAACCAGGAGCTCGTCACCTGCGCGCTCGAGGGCATCCCGATCAAGGTCGCCGTGATCAACAACCAGTCGCTGGGCATGGTCCGCCAGTGGCAGACGCTGTTCTACGACAAGCGCTACTCCAACACCGATCTGCACTCCGCCCGGATCCCGGACTTCGCGAAGCTCGCCGAGGCGATGGGCGGCGTCGGGCTGCGCTGCTCCGACAAGGACTCGGTCGACGCCACCATCGACAAGGCGATGTCGGTCACCGACCAGCCGGTCGTGGTCGACTTCGTCGTGCACCGTGACGCGATGGTGTGGCCGATGGTCGCCGCCGGCACCAGCAACGACGACATCCAGATCGCCCGCGACATGGCGCCGAAGTGGGACGGGGAGGAACTCTGATGAGTAAGCACACGCTGAGCATCCTGGTGGAGAACAAGCACGGTGTGCTGGCCCGCGTGGCTGCCCTGATCTCGCGGCGCGGGTTCAACATCGATTCCCTCGCGGTCGGTCCGACCGAGCACCCCGAGGTGTCCCGGATGACCATCGCGGTCAGCGTGGACGAGCAGCCGTTGGAGCAGATCACCAAGCAGCTCAACAAGCTGGTGAACGTGATCAAGATCGTCGAACTCGAACCCACGCAGACGGTTCAGCGTGAACTCCTGCTGGTGAAGGTCAAGGCGGACACCCTGACCCGCGGACAGGTGCTGGAGACCGTCCAGCTGTTCCGTGCGAAGGTGGTGGACGTGGCACCGGACGCGATCACGATCGAGGCGACCGGCAATCCCGAGAAACTCGAGGCCATGCTCCGGGTGCTGGAACCCTTCGGCGTCCGCGAGCTGGTGCAGTCCGGCATGGTGGCGATCGGCCGGGGCGGCCGCTCCATCTCCGACCGCACCCTGCGACCGGTCCCGGTGCCGCCGCCGCACGTGCAGACCGGACCCCCGAACGTGCAGGCGCGACCCGCCAACACCAGTGCCAGTACCAGTGCCCAGGCCAGTACCCAGGCCAGTGCCGGCTCCTCGCACCACCCGGTGCCGGCCCCGCCGCCGGGCCGGACCGCCGCCGCCGTACCGAATCAACACTAAGGAGAAGTGCCCGAAGTGGCTGCTGAAATGTTCTACGACGACAACGCCGACCTGTCGGTGATCCAGGGCCGGCACGTAGCAGTGCTCGGCTACGGCTCCCAGGGCCACGCCCACGCGCTCTCGCTGCGCGACTCCGGCGTCGACGTCCGGGTCGGTCTGCCGGAGGGCTCGAAGAGCCGGGCCAAGGCCGAGGCACAGGGCCTGCGGGTCGTCACGCCGGCCGAGGCGGTCGAAGAAGCCGACGTGATCGTCGTACTCGCCCCGGACCCCGCGCAGCGCAAGCTCTACAAGGAGGCCATCGAGCCGAACCTGGTCGACGGCGACGCGCTGGTCTTCGGTCACGGCTTCAACATCCGGTTCGGCTACATCAAGCCGCCGGCGGGTGTCGACGTGTTCATGGTCGCCCCGAAGGGCCCGGGTCACCTGGTCCGTCGCGAGTACTCCGAGGGTCGCGGCGTACCCGTGCTGGTAGCGGTCGAGCAGGACGCCACCGGCAAGGCGTGGGACCTGGCGCTCTCGTACGCCAAGGGCATCGGCGGCCTGCGGGCCGGCGGTATCAAGACCACCTTCACCGAGGAGACCGAGACCGACCTGTTCGGTGAGCAGGCCGTCCTCTGCGGTGGCGTGTCGGCGCTGATCACGGCCGGCTACGAGACGCTGACCGAGGCCGGCTACCAGCCCGAGGTCGCGTACTTCGAGTGCCTGCACGAGCTCAAGCTGATCGTCGACCTGATCTACGAAGGCGGCATCGCCAAGCAGCGCTGGTCGGTGTCCGACACCGCCGAGTACGGCGACTACGTGTCCGGCCCGCGGATCATCGACGCGTCGGTGAAGGCCCGGATGAAGGAGGTCCTCGGCGACATCACCGACGGCACCTTCGCGGCCCGCTTCATCGCCGACCAGGACGCCGGCGCGCCGGAGTTCGCGGAGTTCCGCAAGAAGAGCCAGGAGCACCCGATCGAGGCCGTCGGCAAGGAGCTGCGCGGTCTGATGGCGTGGGTCAAGTCGCACGACGACGACTACGTCGAGGGCAGCGCGGCCCGCTGACGAACGACCTCGCCGGGCCCTTTTGTTTGACACAATGTGTGACGGTTGTGGTCTGTACTGGTGATCTGGGGGAGGGCGAGCGGTGGAGGACGGCAGGAGCGGACTTCCGCGGCCGCCGCGGCGGGTTCCGGCGGGGGTCGGCACGCTGACCCAGCTGGAGGCTCCGAGCCGGCCGGCCGGAGCCACGCCGCCGCCTCGGGGTCCGTGGATCTTCGGCCGGATCCTGGCCGGCCTCCTCGTGCTGATCGTGATCGTCGCGGCCGGTGCCGGTGCGGGCTGGTTCATCCGGCAGGAGAGCCTGCGGATCAACACCGACGAGGTGCTCGAGTCGGTCGGACCGTCGGTCGTCCGGGTGCTCGCGACGACCTGCGGCTCGTCCGGCGAGGCATCCGGCGTGCTGATCGACAACGGGCGGATCCTGACCGCGACATCGGCGGTCGAGAATCCGAGGTCGATCGTGGTGGTGGCGCCGGACGGCCGGATCCGGCGGGCCAACCTGCTCAGTACCAGCGCCGACGGGGTCGCGGTCCTGCAGTCGATCGGGTTCGACGGCGCGCCGCTGCACCTGCCGGCCACGGATCCCGAGCCGAAGGCCGAGCGCGCGTTGGTCGGGTACACCGCCGCGGGCAAGGAGGTCATCAACGCGATCGGCTCGGCGGCCGACCCTACGGCGCTGGGCGAGGTGATGAACGCGGCCAAGCTGGGCGGCCCGGTCGTCGACAAGTCCGGCGGACTCATCGGTCTCGTCGTCGGCAGAACCGTCCAGGCCGGCACGGTCGTCGGTCTCGACAAGCTCCGGGGGTACGTCGCTCCCGCGCCGACGGGCCTCACCGTCGCAGCGGTTGGAACGTGTGCCCAATCGAAGGGCCCGCAGGCCGCGATCGCGCCGGTGCTGCAGGTTGCCAACACGCCGCTGGCGGTAGAGGTCCAGAAGCTGCTCGGCAGCTACCTGACGCTGGAGAATCGCCAGGACTTCGCGGCGCTGCGGCCGTTGTACTCGCCACGGTTCGCCCGGAACCTGAGCGAGGAACAAGACAGGGCCAAGCACCTGACGTCGTACTTCTTCGGCCCGAAGCTCACCGACCTGGCCGCGGACGGGTCCTACGCGCGGATGTCGTACAACGTGCTGTTCGCCCCCACCGCGACGGGCGCAGCCGGGCAGAACTGCAGCCGGCTGGACACGAAGTTCGAACTGGTCCGCTCGAAGGGCAAGCTGGTCATCGACCGCACCTCGCCGATGACCGCAGCGGTCCCCTGCGACAGCTAGACACCCCCTGTGACCGGCATCCGGGTCCCCGCACACGGCGTGCAGCGGACGGGGTACCATCGAGGCAGCGGGCACAGCGCGGTGCTCTGTTCTTGATGAGCCCCTACCGCTTCTGCAGGAGATTCCTCCATGACTGACGTAACCCGGCCCGTCGTCCTGATCGCCGAAGAGCTCAGCCCGGCCACCGTCGAGGCGCTCGGCCCCGACTTCGAGATCCGCCAGACCAACGGCGCCGACCGCGCCGAACTGCTCCCGGCCATCGCCGACGTCGACGCCATCCTGATCCGCAGCGCCACCAAGGTGGACGCCGAGGCCCTGGCCGCCGCGAAGAAGCTGAAGGTCGTCGCCCGGGCCGGGGTCGGCCTGGACAACGTGGACGTGAAGGCCGCCACCCAGGCCGGTGTGATGGTCGTGAACGCCCCGACCTCCAACATCACCAGCGCCGCCGAGCTGGCCGTCGCGCTGCTGCTCGCGTCCGCGCGCCGGGTCCCGGCCGCGAACGAGTCGCTCAAGAAGGGCGAGTGGAAGCGCAGCAAGTACTCGGGTGTCGAGCTGTTCGAGAAGACCGTCGGGATCGTCGGCCTCGGCAAGATCGGCGTCCTGGTCGCACAGCGGCTGGCCGCCTTCGGCATGAACGTGATCGCCTACGACCCGTACGTGCAGGCCGGCCGGGCCGCGCAGATGGGCGTCCGGCTCGCGACCCTGGACGAGCTGCTGGCGACCAGTGACTTCATCTCGGTGCACCTCCCGAAGACCCCGGAGACCATCGGCCTGATCGGCGACGAGCAGCTGCACAAGGTCAAGCCCGAGGTCATCATCGTGAACGCGGCCCGCGGCGGCATCGTCGACGAGCAGGCGCTGTACAGCGCGCTCAAGGAAGGCCGGGTGGCCGGCGCCGGTCTGGACGTGTTCGCGTCCGAGCCGTGCACCGACTCGCCGCTGTTCGAGTTCGAGAACGTCGTCGTCACGCCGCACCTCGGCGCGTCCACCGACGAGGCGCAGGAGAAGGCCGGTATCGCGGTCGCCAAGTCGGTCCGGCTGGCGCTGTCGGGTGAGCTGGTCCCGGACGCGGTCAACGTCCAGGGCGGCGTGATCGCCGAGGACGTCCGCCCGGGCATCGGGCTGACCGAGAAGCTCGGCCGGATCTTCACCGCGCTGGCCGGCGGCGTCGCGCAGCAGCTCGACGTCGAGGTCCGCGGCGAGATCACGCAGTACGACGTGAAGGTGCTCGAGCTCGCCGCGCTGAAGGGCGTCTTCGCGGATGTCGTCGAGGACAACGTCTCGTACGTGAACGCGCCGCTGCTGGCGGCCGAGCGGGGCCTCGAGGTCCGGCTGGTCACCGACCACGACAGCCCCGAGCACCGCAACCTGATCACGCTCCGCGGCACGCTCGCCGACGGCGCGCAGGTGTCGGTGTCCGGCACGCTGGTCGGCGTCCGGCAGTCGGAGCGGCTGGTCGAGATCGACGGGTACGACCTCGAGATCGAGCTTGCCGCGCACCTGGCGTTCCTCACCTACGAGGACCGGCCGGGCGCGGTCGGCCAGATCGGCCGGATCCTCGGCGATGCCGACGTCAACATCGCCGGCATGCAGGTCAGCCGGGACCGCAAGGGCGGCAAGGCGCTCGTCGCGCTGTCGGTCGACTCGAAGATCGTGCCGACGGTCCTGGACGACATCGCGGTCGCGGTTCAGGCGGACACAGCCCGCACCGTGGACCTCGAGGCCTGATTCACCCCAACGACTGATTTACTGGAGGCGGTCAGCCGCCCGCAGGCGCATGGCGGCTGACAAGGGCCCGAGCTCCATAGCTCGGGCCCGCCTTCATATCTAGTGCCGGGTGGCGAGCAGGACGGCGGCGTCGGGGGCGACCATCACCTCGACGGTGGTGAAGCGCCTGTCCATCAGCCATTCCTGGCGGAGCGTGTCGACGCGCCCCTCGTACATCGGCGGCCAGACGGCCGACGGCGTGAAGTCGTCCAGTACGACGAAGCCGCCCGGCTCGACCACGTCCGCGATGATGTCGCGGGCGGACAGCTTCGCCTCGCGGGCGTCCACGAACAGCAGCGCGAACGGGCCGCGCTCGATCAGCGCGGTCCAGTCGGCGGAGACGACCTCGATCCGCTCGTCGTCGGCGAACAGTTCCGCGACCACCTGCGCGAGCTGCGGATCGCTCTCCGCGGTGACGATCGACGTGCTCTCGCCGGCGCCGCTGCGCAGCCACGCCGAGCCGACGCCGCAGCCGGTCCCGAGCTCACCGAGCAGGCCGGTCTTCGAGGCTGCGAGGGTGGCGAGCAAACGGCCGGTCTCGTTCCTGGTGGAACTGACGAATCCGCGCCGGCCGGACAGGCTGAGGGCCGCTGAAACCAGCGGCGGCAGTTCTGGAGGAGCACTCACCGGCTGAGAGTCGCACAGGTCCGGTCCAGTGACCGCACTCGGATCTCATATTCCGGGACAAGCTGCCCGCATGGTGGAGAAATAGTCGGATGTGCGAGTAAATTCGTGCGCATCCTGCCGCCCACGACATATTTGGGAGCAGCTGCATGTACGACATGTATCCAGCCAACTGGCCCTCGATCGACGCGCGCGAGCGGAAGGCGACCCGGCGTCGCCGCACCGCGCGCCCGGCGAGCGACGAGGTCAAGGCTGTCCAAGAGGCCATGAACCGCCGTGACAATGGGGGAGAACCCAAGAAGTGAGCGAGACGAAGAACTTCACGCTGGCCGTCGTCCCCGGTGACGGGATCGGACCCGAGGTGACCACCGAGGCGCTCAAGGTCCTCGACGCGGTCGCCGCACAGCACGGCGTGACGTTCGAGCGGACCGAGTACGACCTCGGCGCGAAGCGCTGGCACGCCACCGGCGAGACGCTGCCGGACGCCGAGCTGGAGGAGATCCGCAAGCACGACGCGATCCTGCTCGGCGCGGTCGGGGACCCGAGCGTCCCGTCCGGCGTCCTCGAGCGCGGTCTGCTGCTCAAGCTCCGGTTCACCCTCGACCACTACGTGAACCTGCGGCCGTCGAAGATCTACCCGTCCGTCGGCTCCCCGCTGGCGAACCCGGGCGAGGTCGACTTCGTCGTCGTCCGCGAAGGCACCGAGGGCCCGTACGTCGGCAACGGCGGCGCGCTCCGGGTCGGTACGCCGGCCGAGATCGCCACCGAGGTGTCGGTGAACACGGCGTACGGCGTCGAGCGGGTCGTGCGGGACGCCTTCGCCCGTGCGCAGGCCCGCCCGCGCAAGAAGCTGACGCTCGTGCACAAGAACAACGTGCTCGTGCACGCCGGCCACCTGTGGAAGCGGACCGTCGACAAGGTCACCGAGGAGTTCCCGGAGATCACCGTCGACTACCTGCACGTGGACGCCGCGACGATCTTCCTGGTCACCGACCCGGCCCGGTTCGACGTGATCGTCACCGACAACCTGTTCGGCGACATCATCACCGACCTGGCGGCCGCGATCAGCGGCGGGATCGGGCTGGCCGCGAGCGGCAACATCAACCCGGACCGGACCGCGCCGAGCATGTTCGAGCCGGTGCACGGCTCCGCGCCGGACATCGCGGGCCAGCAGAAGGCCGACCCGACCGCGGCGATCCTGTCCGCGGCGCTGCTGCTCGAGCACCTCGGTCTGACCGAGGCCGCGCGCGCGATCGAGGACGCCGTCACGGCGGACATCGAGGAGCGCACGGGCGTTGCCCGCAGTACCGCGGAGATCGGTGACGCGATCGCCAAGCGCGCGGCCGGCTGAGAAAGGCTGATGCTCGCATGACCAGTCAGCCGAGAGGTACGGTTTCGGCATGAGCGCCGATCTGCAGTTCTCAGTTGAGCCGAACACCCAACCGGCCAGCGACGACCAGCGCGCCCAGATCCTGGCGAACCCGGGATTCGGGCAGTACTTCTCCGACCACATGGCGATCGCCACCTGGACGGCCGAGAAGGGCTGGCACGACGCACGGATCACCGCCTTCGGGCCGCTGGAGCTGTCTCCCGCGACCTCGGTGTTCCACTACGCCCAGACGATTTTCGAGGGGATGAAGGCCTACCGGCATCCCGACGACTCGATCCATCTGTTCCGCCCCGAGGCGAACGCGATCCGGTTCCAGCGGTCCGCGCACCGGCTCGCGCTGCCGGAGCTGCCGGTCGCGGCGTTCCTCGACTCGCTGCACAAGCTGGTCGAGATCGACCGGGCCTGGGTTCCGGGTGGCGGCGAGACGTCGCTGTACCTGCGGCCGTTCATGTTCGGCTCGGACCCGTTCCTCGGTGTCCGCCCGTCCGCCCAGGTCACGTACTGCGCGATCGCGTCGCCGGCCGGGTCGTACTTCGCGAACGGCGTGAAGCCGGTCCGGATCTGGCTGAGCGAGGAGTACACCCGCGCGGCCCCCGGCGGCACCGGCGCGGCGAAGACCGGCGGTAACTACGCCTCCTCGCTGCTCGCCCAGGCCGAGGCGATCGAGCAGGGCTGCGACCAGGTCGCGTTCCTGGACGCGGTGGAGAAGAAGTGGGTCGAGGAGCTCGGCGGGATGAACCTGTACTTCGTCCTCGACGACAACTCGGTGGTCACACCGGAGCTGTCCGGCACGATCCTGGAGGGCGTCACCCGGGACTCGATCCTGAAGCTGGTCACCGACCTCGGCTACACGGTCACCGAGCGCAAGGTCTCGGTCGACGAGTGGCGTGAGGGCGCGGCCTCCGGGAAGGTGCGCGAGGTGTTCGCCTGCGGGACCGCCGCGGTCGTCACCCCGGTCGCCTCGCTGAAGTGGAGGGGCGGCGAGACCCAGATCGGCGACGGCAACGGCGGCCCGGTCACCGCAGCCGTCCGCACCGCCCTCCTCGACGTCCAGTACGGCCGAGCGGCTGACCCCCACGGCTGGATGACCCGCATCTCCTGAAGCAGGTGACGAAGGCCCGGCGATTTGTCGCCGGGCCTTTGTCATGACCGGCGCCTGGTCTCGAACCAGCCGATGTGGTTGATGACGGCCAGCAGCAACCACAGTCCGAGCGCGAGGATCGGCGCCCCGGTCCAGCCGATCTCGGTGTGTCGACTCCCGTCCGGCTTCAGCAGCATGATCACGATCGTGTCCACGAGCCCGGCGTACGCACAGACGAAGCCGGCGAGCCTCGTCGGCGTCGCCAGTGCGACCAGCACCAGGACGACGTACGCGATGAACAAGAGGTTGGCGGCGCTGCCGAGGATCGTGGCGTCGCGGGCCATGCCGAATCCGGTGTACAGGTGAGGGCTGCTGCGGCTGTACTCCCGGGTCAGCCAGGTCGGCGTGAGCGTGACCAGCACCGCAAGCGCGGTGGCGTAACCCAGCAGCTGGAACCGCAGCCGTTGCAGGGGATCCCTTTCGCCCTGCGGTGGCAACGGAGCCTTCAGGACGTTCAGGTCGACCTGGTCGTCGGGCTCACTCACTTGATGGTTCCCATCTCTCCAGCGGATGTTTCACAGGATCTTTTCAGGTCTGGGGGCTGGACCGGTGGTCGCTGTGCACAGGTTCGGTTCGATAGGGTCGGGCGCCATGAGCAGCTTCCCGGACGACGTCGAGGGCTACTACGCCGAGCTGGCCGAGCGCCGGGGATGGTCCGCCGAGACGTCCGCCGCGATTCGGGCGACGGTCGAGCTGATTCGGGATCTGGACCGTGGGACGGCGTCGCGGACGTACGGCGCTGTTGTCGACGACTACGGCACCGACTGGCTCTACGAGGCGGTCTGGCACGAGCGGGAGTGGGTCGTCGTCCGCCAGCTCGGGATGGGTGAGGACGGCGAGGTACGGCGGTACTGGTGGCAGCGCCTCGAGGACGACGAGGGGATGCTCACCGACCAGTCCCTGGACCGCGAGGAGTGGGGCCTGCGTCCGCTCACCCGCGAAGACTTCTACACCGCCTGGGACGATCCCGGCTGGTCCCTCAGTGCGTAATCTTGGGGCCTGAACTCCAGTACGCCTCCGCGTACTGAATGTTCGTGATGCGAGACAGCCGCGTCATGGTCCGGACATTGTGTGGCAGACTGCAAAACGTCATGAAGCACTATCGGGTGATTATTTCCTAGGCGCGCTCAGCAAGCTGTACCTGAGCGCGCAGACCTCTCGCACCTTGCGGGAGGTTTTTTGTTTGCCCGTATCGACGCCGCACACCCCTCCGGAAGGCCGACCCCCATGACTATCTCGGACGATTTCCACGTGTACGACACCACTCTGCGCGACGGTGCGCAGCAGGAGGGTCTGGCGCTGTCCGTGGCCGACAAGATCGCCATCGCGCAGTACCTGGACGAGCTCGGGGTCGGCTTCATCGAGGGCGGCTGGCCGGGCGCCGTACCCAAGGACACCGAGTTCTTCGAGCGGGCGAAGACCGAGCTGCACCTGCGGCACGCGACGTTCGCGGCCTTCGGTGCGACCTGTAAGCCGGAGGCCGTGGCCGCCGACGACCCGCAGGTCGCCGCGCTGCGGGAGTCCGGCGCCGGCGTCGTCACACTCGTTGCCAAGAGCCACGACGCGCACGTCGAACGGGCCTTGCGGACGACGCTCGACGAGAACCTCCGGATGGTCGCCGACACCGTCCGGCACCTGCGGGAGAACGGCCAGCGGGTCTTCCTCGACACCGAACACTTCTTCGACGGGTACCGCGCGAACCGCGCCTACGCGCTCGAGGTCGTACGGGTAGCCACCGAGGCCGGCGCCGACGTCGTCGCCTTGTGCGACACCAACGGCGGGACGTTGCCCCGGGAGCTCCAGGACGTCGTCCGCGACGTACTCGAATCGACCGGGGCCAGGCTCGGCATCCACTGTCACAACGACGCCGGCTGCGCGGTGGCGAACACGATCGCCGCCGTCGAGGCCGGCGTCACGCACGTCCAGGGCACGATCAACGGGTACGGCGAACGCACCGGTAACGCCGATCTGCTGGCGATCGTCGCCAACCTCGAGCTCAAGCGTGATCTGAAGCTGCTCCCGGAGGGCAATCTCGCCGAGTCGTTCCGGCTCGCGCACGCGATCGCCGAGGTGACGAACGTGCCGCCGTCGACCCGGCAGCCGTACGTCGGTGTGTCCGCGTTCGCCCACAAGGCGGGCCTGCACGCCAGCGCGATCAAGGTGGACCCGGATCTCTACCAGCACACGGATCCGGCGAAGGTCGGCAACGACATGCGGATGCTGGTGTCCGAGATGGCGGGCCGGGCGAGCGTCGAGCTGAAGGGCCGGGAGCTCGGGTTCGACCTCGGCAGCGACCGCGAGCTGGTCAGCCGGGTGACCGATCGGGTGAAGGAGATGGAGTCGCGCGGATACACGTTCGAGGCCGCGGACGCGTCGTTCTCGCTGCTGCTGACCGAAGAGGTGACCGGCGAGCGGGCGTCCTTCTTCGACGTCGAGTCCTGGCGCGTGATCACCGAGTCGCGCGCCGACGGCGAGGCGGTGTCGGAGTCGACGGTGAAGCTGGTCGCGGGCGGCGAGCGGGAGATCGTCACGGGCGAGGGCAACGGCCCGGTCAATGCGCTCGACCACGCGCTGCGGACCGCGATCGAGCGCGCGTACCCGGTGGTGAACAAGTTCGAGTTGGTCGACTACAAGGTCCGCATCCTCGACCAGGGACACGGGACGGACGCGGTGATCAGAGTGCTGATCGAGACCGCGGACGGCGAGGGCTCGTGGGTGACGGTCGGGGTCGGCCACAACATCGTCGAGGCGTCCTGGGAGGCGCTGGTCGACGGCTTCACGTTCGGTCTCCTGCGCCACAAGGAGGTCGTGCGATGAGTCTCCTCGCGGTCGAACGCACCGTCACCGAGTTCACCGCCCAGGTCGTCGAGACCACGGGGATCCTCGCGCGGATCGCCGTAATTCTGAACCCGTACGACGTTCGCGAGCTCTCGCTCTCACTGGACCGCGGCGAGTTGCGGGTCGTCGTCGAAGGCGACGGTTTCGACGCCGGCCGCGTCGCCGCCCGGCTCGCCAAGGTGATCGGCGTCCTCGAGGTCTCCGTCAGCTGAGCCCCGCGTGGTGGGCGAGGATCGCGGCCTGCACGCGGTTCGTGAGTTGCAGCTTGGCGAGGATCCGGCTGACGTGAGTCTTCACCGTCGCCTCGCTGAGATACAGCTGCTCGGCGATATCGCTGTTGGCGATGCAGCGCGCTTCCTCGACCGCCTGGCGTCCGTCCTCGGCCTCGCCGACGACCTCGAGGTCGTCGTACCCGTCGAGAATCCGGAACAGCATCGCGCGCACCATCCACTCGTCGTCCACGACCAGCACCCGGATCATCCGCCACCCGGCACCGACGCCGACACCGCCAGATCAGCCGCGACAACGCCCTCGGGCTCCTCCCGACCCTCCGCCGACGCCTGACCTCCTAGCTGGGATGTCCGGGGGCCGCCTCGGTTGGCGAGTGCATCCAGCAGGTCAAGCGCGAGTGGTCGAAGGTCATGGGCGGGTGGGAGGGAGGCCCGTGCGAGAGGGGCAGAGGTCAACGGCGAGAGGGGTGGAGGTCAAGG
Source organism: Kribbella sp. VKM Ac-2566 (assembly GCF_004366005.1). Classification (NCBI taxonomy): domain Bacteria; kingdom Bacillati; phylum Actinomycetota; class Actinomycetes; order Propionibacteriales; family Kribbellaceae; genus Kribbella; species Kribbella sp. VKM Ac-2566. Next base: position 412,918 of record NZ_SODT01000014.1, read on the forward strand.
GCGAGAGAGGCGGAGCAGGTCGAGGGCTAGGGCTGCGGTCCAGGAGAAGTCGCGGGCGCCGCGGGCCTCGCCGGTGAAGGGCTCGACGTACTCGGCGAAGCCGGTCGATCCCGCAAGCTCGAGTAACTCGGCCCGCAACGCGTCGGCCAGCTCTTCCGCCTGGTGCCCGCCTTGCTGAACCAGGCCGCGATGCAAAAGCCACGCGGTGTTGAACCAGCTCGGGCCGCGCCAGTAGCGTCCGGGCTCGAACGCCGGCCCGGTCAGGTCGTAGCTCGGCACCATCCGCACCTCGCCCAACCGGAACTTCGGCCCCCGCGCGGTCGCCAGCAACTCCTTCGCCTGCGGCAACTCCGGCACGATCAACGGCACCAGCCCCGCCACCGTGTCGACCTCGACAAGCCGCCCCGCTGCCTGCTCACCCGCCGTTGTCTGCTCATCTTCCGCTCTCGGCTGGCCTGCGCGCAGGTCGCGGGGGCGGAAGATGCCGTCGTGGAACAGGGTGGTCAGGGCGGATGTCAACTCGGCGGCCGCGGTGACATGGCGGCTGCGGTCGAGAGACAGGGCGTCCGCGATGGAGGCCAGCGCATGCTCGGAGGCGATGAGCAGGGCGTTGAAACAGGGGTCCTCGAGGGCGAAGGCGAACGGTGTCCGCGCGTCGTCGTACCCGTGGTCCCGGTACGTCGCCGCGAGCTGGACGTAGCGTCCGTAGTCGAGGTCCGTCGGCCGGTCGTCGTCGCTGGCATGGTCGGTGTCCCTGCGGGTGAACGAATGCAACGGCGCCGGCTCGACCCGCGCGAGCGCCTCGTCCCAGGCCGGACTGTTGTCCATGCCTGACTCCCACGGATGTATTACCGCGACCAGTCCGCGCCCGCCGAGATCGCGGCGCTCGCGCAGATAGGTGTGCCAGGCAACGAGCTTCGGATACATCCTGGCCAGGAAGCCCCGGCTGATCGACTCGGCCTCGTCGGCCTGATGGGTCAGCCAGACCGCGAGCGCATGAACCGGCGGCTGGACGATCCCGGAGCTCTCCACCCCGCCTCGCGTCGTCGCCTGCCAGAAGTCGGGTCCGGGAAAGTACGCGTCCCGCGGGACGCTGGGGGAGAAGCTGATGTGCGGGATCCGGCCGTCCTGCCACTGCGCGCCGAACAGCGACTCCAGCTCGACCTGGGCACGGCGGGGCGAGAGGTGCCGTAGGCCGATCGCGATGAACGCCGAGTCCCAGCTCCATTGATGCGGATACAGGGAGTGCGACGGCACGGTCGACCGGCCGGTCCAGTTCCCCAACAGCACGCGCTCCGCCGCGCGCCGCAGCTCGCTCACACGTACCGCCTGACGACAGCGGGGATCGACCGGACCGCCTCGACCGGGTCACCACTCAACCGGCACTCGACGGCCAGGTACCGGTCGTAGCCCACGGCGTCCAGCGCGCCGAGGAACGCGGCCCAGTCGAGATGCCCCGCGCCCGGCTGCAGCCGGTTCGAATCGCTCAGCTGCACATGGCCGACGTACGGCGCGAACTCGGTGATCGCGGCGGACGGGTCGGCCTCCTCGATGTTCATGTGATAGCTGTCGATGCCGATCCGCACCGCGTCCAGCCCGACCTCCTGGATCAGTCCAGCGGCCTGCTCGAGCCGGTTGACCATGTGGTCCTCGTACCGGTTGAGCGGCTCCAGGAACAGCTCGACGCCCTCGGACGCCGCGTGCTCAGCCAGCTGACGGAGTCCGTCGAGCAGCACCTCACGGTCGCCGGCCTCGTCCCGCGGCGGCTCGAACGGCGGCAGCCGCCGGGAGAACATCCCGTAGGACGCCGGGGTCTGTGCGCCGATCCCGCCGAGCTCCGCGATCACCGACAACTGCGACTTCATCTGCGCCACCGCGTCGGCCCGCTGATCGACGTCGAACGCGCCGAAGAAGTGCAGCATGTCGACGCAGACCGTCGGCATCACGACACCGTCCGCCTTGGCCTGCCGGAGCTCCGGCAAGCGGTCGCGGAACGACAGGTCACCCTTGCCGCGCAGCTCGATACCCTCGTAGCCGGCGGCAACCGCGAAGTCCCACTTCTCCTGCAGGCTCTCGCCCGGCAGCAGTTGCTCTTGGCAAATGATCTTCATCAGAACTCCAGCAGCACTTGCAGGGCGTCGCCGGGACGCGTGTCGAGCAGGGTGTAGGCGTCCGCGGCGTCGTCGACCGGGACGCGGTGACTGATCAGCGGCCGCACGTCGACCTGGCCGCTGCCGACCAGGCCGAGGAACGTCGTCTGCAGCCGATCGACCGACCAGCGTCCGGTCAGCTCCGGCGGCACCCCGCCGATCTGCGAGCTGACCAGTTGCACGCGGTTGTGGTGGAACTCCTCGCCGAGCCGTAGCGCATCGCCGCCACCTTGGTAGAAGCCGGAGGCAACCACCCGCCCGCCGACCGTCACGGACCGGATCGCTTCGTGCAGCGCGGCGTACACGCCGGACAGCTCGATCGCCGTGTCCGCGCCGGCCGGACTCAGCTCGCGGATCCGCTCGGCCGCTGCACCTGGCGCCAGGGACTCGGCGGCGCCGAACCGCACCGACTCCTCCCGCCGGGCCGGGACCGCGTCGACGGTCACCACGCGGGCTCCGCTCAGCACCGCGAGCCGGGTGGCCAGCAAGCCGATCACGCCTTGACCGTAGATCGCGACCAGTTCGCCGAGCGAGATCCCGGCGGCCAGGATCGCGTTGAAGGCGATCGCTCCGACCCGCGCGAACGCGGCCGCGGCCAGGTCGACGCCGTCGGGCAGTTGGTGCCCGGCCAGCTTCTCGGCCGGCAGCACGGCCTCGCTGCGGTGACCCCAGATGCCCCACACCTGGTCGCCCACCGCGAGGCCGGTCACGTCGTCCGCGACCTCGGTGACCTCGCCGGACTCGGAGTACCCCCAGCCGACGACCGGGAACGCGATCCCCGCGGTCGATTCGCGGAACAGCCGGGCGTCCGGGTCCCAGCTGCGCGTCAGGTACGGATTCGTGCCGCGGTACGCCGTCAGCTCGGTGCCGGCGGAGATACCGGAGAACGCCGTCCGCACCCGGACGTGGCCCGGCGGCAGCGGTGGCGGATCGAAGTCGACGACCTCGGCGACGCGGGGAGCGGAGAACTGGACGACACGGGCCACAGGGCACCTCCGGCACTGGCGAACGGAACGAGACCAACAAATCATCCGGACTTAGGTCTTGTCAAAACGCATAAGTCCTGATGTTATGCCTCGTGATCGTCCATCGAGGAGGACGCATGGCACGTCTGACCAAGGTGCTCGGCACCTTGTGCGCGCTGGTGCTCGCCGCAGGGTTGCTGACGTCGTGCGGCGACGAGTCAGCCGGCGGCAACCCGCGCAGCATCACCGTGTGGTCGCTGGAGAACGTCTCCGACCGGCTCGAGACCACACGACAGATCCTGAAGAAGTTCACCGCCGAGACCGGCATCGAGGTGAAGCTCGTCGGGGTCGACGAGCCGCAGCTCAGCCAGCTGGTGATGTCGGCGGCCGCGGCCGGCAAGCTGCCCGACGTGATCGGCGCGGTCCCGCTGGCCGCGATGCAACAGCTGTCGAGCAACGGCCTGCTCAACCCCGACGTCGCGAACCAGGCGGTCGAGGATCTCGGCAGTTCCACGTTCAACCCGCGGGCGCTCGAGCTCACCAGGGACGGCGGCCGGCAACTCGCCGTACCGTCGGACGGCTGGACTCAGCTGCTCTACTACCGCAAGGACCTGTTCGCGGCCGCCGGGCTGCCCGCGCCGACGACGTACGCCGCCATCGAGCAGGCGGCCCGGACGCTGAACAAGGGCGGTGTCGAGGGCATCTCGCTGGCCACCGACCCCGCGGACCCGTTCACGCAGCAGAGTTTCGAGCACCTCGCGCTGGCGAACGGCTGCCAGCTCGTGGACCCGCAGGGCAAGGTGACGCTCGACAGCCGGCCGTGCAAGGACGCGTTCCGCTTCTACGGTGACCTGGCGACCAAGTACTCCGCCTCAGGGACGCAGACGGTCGACTCGACGCGTGCGACGTACTTCGCGGGGAAGTCCGCCATGGTGGTCTGGTCGTCGTTCCTGCTCGACGAGCTCGCCGGCCTGCGCGACGACGCACTGCCCAGTTGCGAGCAGTGCAAGGCGGACAAGCAGTGGCTCTCGCGCAACACCGGTGTCGTCACCGCCGTACAGGGGCCGGACGGCAAGCAGCCGGCGCAGTTCGGTGAACTCACTGGCTGGACCGTCACGAAGACCGCGAAGGCGGACGCTTCGCGACAGTTCGTCGAGTACATGCTGAACGAGGGCTACAACCAGTGGATCGGGATGGCTGCCGAAGGCAAGTTCCCGGTCCGGCACGGGACCGCCGCCGAGCCGGAAGCGTTCGACCAGGCGTGGGACAAGGCCGACATCGGCGTCGACGCGCGCAAGCCGCTGGCCGCGCTCTACCCTGCGCCGCTCATCACCGACCTGCGCGAGGGGGTCGGCAAGATGCAGCGCTGGGGGATCACCGAAGGACAGGGGAGCCCTGGTCGGCGCGACGCTCGGCGAGCTGCCGGTGCCGAAGGCGATCAGCGCCCTGGCGAGCGGGCAGGTGACGGCCGACGAGGCCGCGAAACAGGCGACCGACGACATCGTCGCGATCCAGGACACGTTGGGGTGAGGGCCTGATGACAACACTGACCGAGCGGCCGCCGGCGACCGAGCCGGAGCGCCGTACCAGGCCTCGCACCGCCCGCCGCGAGGAGAACCGGACCGGACTCGCGCTGGTCTCGCCGACCTTCGTCATCGTGCTGGTCGTCGTGGTGCTGCCGATCCTCTGGACCATCGTGCTGGCGTTCCAGAGCGTCCGGCTCGTCGACATCCAGAGCCAGGGTCTGTGGGGCCACTGGACCCTGCGCAACCTCGAACGTGTTTTCAGCTCGCCGGGCTTCTGGTCGTCACTGTGGACCACGGTCGTCTACACGATCGGCTCCACCCTCGGCTCGATCCTGGTCGGCCTGGTCGCAGCGCTCGCACTGCGCCGGCCGTTCCGCGGCCGTGCCCCGATCCGCGGCGCCATGCTGCTGCCGTACGTCGCACCGGTCGTGGCCGTCGCGTTCGTCTGGCAGGTCCTGCTCAGCCCGGACCTCGGCGTGGTCAACCACTGGGGCATGAACATCTTCGGCTGGGACCGCCCGATCGCCTTCCTGACGCAACGCTCGTACGACGTTCTCGGCGTACCGGTGCCGATGGCGTTGTTCACCGTGATCGCCTTCGAGACCTGGCGGTACTTCCCGTTCGCCTTCCTGTTCCTGCTGGCCCGGCTGCAGGCGGTCCCAGTGGTGCTCGAGGAGGCGGCCGTCGTGGACGGGACCACGCCGTGGCAGCGGTTCCGGTTCGTCCTGCTGCCGCAGCTGATGCCGGTGATCGCGCTGCTGTCGGTGCTGCGGTTCATCATGACGTTCAACAAGTTCGACGACGTGTACCTGCTGACCGGCGGCGGCGCCGGGACCGACGTGGTCGCGGTCCGGGTCTACCGGTTCCTGACCGCGCGGTTCGATGTCGGACTGGCGTCCGCGCAGGCCGTCGTACTCGCGGCAGTGCTGATCGTGCTGCTCGGTCTGTACTTCCGGTTCTGGGGCCGGCGCGCACAGGAGGAGGAGTCGTGAGGGCGGCGTTCCAGGAGAAGTTCTTCGGCGTGATGCGCTGGGTGGTGATCGCTGTCCTGGTGGTGGCGACGCTCTTCCCCTTCTACTACATGCTGTTGCTGTCGGTGAAGCCGATCGACAACCTGCTGCTGGACCCGGGCCGGATCTGGGTGTCGGTCAGCGAGTTCACCGTGGACTCGTACCGGCAGGTGCTCACCTCGGTCGAGGACGGCGGCCAGGGCTTCCTCACCATGCTGCGGAACTCCGCCCTGGTGTCGATCGGAGCCGTCGTCCTGACGCTGCTGGTCGCCATCCCGGGCGCGTACGCCGTGAGCCGCCTGAGGTTCACCGGGCGGCGCGAGGTGAGCGCGCTCTTCCTCGGCGTGTACCTGTTCCCGGCGACGCTGCTCGCCGTACCGCTGTTCGTGATGTTCGCCAAGGCCGGGCTGCAGGGCAGCCTCGTCGGACTGGTGATCGTGTACATCGCGCAGACCGTGCCGGTCGCGATCTACATGCTCCGCAACTACTTCGCGACCGTGCCGGTGAGTGTCGAGGAGGCCGCCGCGCTGGACGGGTGCTCGCGGCTGTCGATCATCCGGCGGATCGTGCTGCCGCTGGCCGCTCCGTCGGTGATGGCCACCGGGCTGTACGTTTTCATGATCGCGTGGAACGAGTTCCTGTTCGCACTGCTGTTCCTGGCGGCCGAGCCGACACACTGGACGGTCTCGCTCGGGCTGCAGCAACTGTCGAACGGGGTCGAGGTGCCGAAGACCGTGCTGATGGCAGGCTCGGTCGTGTTGACTCTGCCGGTGGTGCTCATGTTCTACGCGGCGGAGCGCATGCTGACGGAGGGATTGACCAGTGGGGCCGATAAGAGCTGATCTCACGACGTCGGGGTACCTGCTGGAGCTCGTTCGCACCGGCCGGGCGCTGACCCGTGGCGAGTTGCAGGAGCTCACCGGCCTCTCCCGGTCGACGCTGGGCCAGCGTCTCGACGGCCTGCTGAAGAACGGCTGGCTGGTGGAAGCGGGGTCGACCGCTTCCACCGGCGGGCGGCCGCCGGTGGTGCTGCGGTTCGACGAGCAGCATGCCTGCGTGCTGACCGCCGACCTGGACACCCGGCACGCGCGGGCCGCGCTGATGGATCTCGGCGGCGCCGTGCTGGCCGAGCAGTCCGGCGACCTCGTCATCGCGGACGGTCCGGGCGTCGTCCTCGACACGCTGGCGGACTGGTTCGACGCGTTGCTCGCCGCGGCTGGGCGGTCGGCGGCGGAGCTGGCGGGAATCGGGGTGTCGGTGCCCGGTCCGGTCGAGTTCGACACCGGGCTGGTGATCCGGCCGCCGATCATGCCGGGCTGGGACGAGTACCCGATCCGCGATCACCTCCGCCGCCGGTTCGACGTACCGGTGCTGGTCGACAACGACGCGAACGCGATGGCGCTCGGGGAGCAGGCCGCCGAGTACCCGGACTGCCCGGCGTTCGTGCTGGTCAAGGTGTCGACCGGGATCGGGTCCGGGGTCGTGATCGACGGGCAGGTGTTCCGTGGGATCGACGGCGGGGCCGGCGACATCGGGCACATCCGGGTCCGGGACGCCGGTGACGCGAAGTGCCAGTGCGGCTCGATCGGCTGCCTGGCGGCGGTCGCGAGCGGCGGCGCGATCGCCGCGGCGCTCACCGAGCTGGGCGTGGCCGCGCGCTCGGGCGCCGACGTCCGGGCGTTGCTGCAGGCCGGGCAGCCGGACGCGTTGCGGCTCGCCCGCGAGGCCGGCCGCCGGGTGGGGGAGGTGCTCGCGACCGTGGTGAGCGTCCTCAATCCGGGGGTGCTGATGATCGCGGGCGACCTGGCCCACACGGACTTCGTGGCCGGCGTCAACGAGGTCCTCTATCAGGTGACGCTGCCCCGGGCCACCCGTCATCTGGGCGTCACGACCGGCCGACTCGCCGACCACGCCGCCCTCGACGGCATGGCACGCCTGGTCGTCAACGAGGTCTTCTCGTCGACCGCCGTCGACGCCCGGTTGGCGACCCTCCAGAGATAGTCAGTCTGGACTGAACAGTTTATACTGTTCATATGGCTGGTGTGTCAGAGTCTGCCGTCCAGGCCGCGAGTCAGGTGCGGGTGGTGTTCGGCCGTGTGAAACGGCGGTTGAAGGCGCTTGCGGACACCGACGACCTGACGCCGTCGCAGTCGTCCGTGCTGAGTCGGTTGGACAAGGAGGGACCGGCGTCGGCCAGCGAGCTCGCGGCGGCCGAGCGGGTGCGGCCGCAGTCGATGGCCGCGATTCTCGCCGGGCTGCGCGAGGCGGAGTTGCTCGAGCGCAACCCGGATCCGGAGGACGGCCGCCGCCAGGTGGTCTCGCTGACCACAGCCGGCCGGAATCGTCTGCAGGGCGATCGCAAGGTCCGGCAGGAGTGGCTGGCGGAGACGCTCCAGGAGCACTGCACCGAGGCCGAGCGGCAGACGATCATCAAGGCGCTCGCCTTGCTGGACCACGCGATCGAGGCGGCGACCGACCGTTGACCGGTTGTCATCGCACGTCCACGGCGGCCTCGAGGTGACGCCGCCGGAACGCTTCGATCGGCGGCTGATCGCACCGATGCTCGTCGGGTCGATCCTGAACCCGATCAACTCGTCGATGCTCGCGGTCGCGCTGATCCCGATCGGCGCCGCATTCGGCGTACCGCCGTCGCAGACCGCGTGGCTGGTCACCGGCCTGTACCTCGCGACTGCGGTCGGTCAGCCCGTGATGGGCCGGCTCGTCGACCTGTTCGGGCCGCGACCGCTCTACCTGATCGCCACCTCGCTCGTCGGCGTGGCCGGTCTGCTCGGTGCGCTGGCCCCCAACCTCGGCGTACTCGTCGCATCGCGTGTCCTCCTCGGCCTCGGTACGTCGGCGGCGTACCCGGCGTCGATGTCCTTGATCCGCAGCGAGGCCGACCGGACCGGGATGGACACGCCCGCCGCCATCCTCAGCAGTCTGTCGATCGCGAACCAGGTGATCGCGGTGATCGGCCCGACGCTGGGCGGCCTCCTGATCGGCCTCGGCGGCTGGCATCTGATCTTCACGATCAACGTCCCGCTGTCCGTGATCTGCGTGGTCCTCGGCTCGCTCTGGCTGCCGCGCCGCGCACGTTCGCGGGGTGCCGGCGGACTGGACTACGTGGGCATCGTGCTGTTCACCGGCACTTTGGTCTCACTGATGTTCTTCCTCATGCAGCCGCGGGTCTCGCACTGGTACCTGGTGGTGCTCGCGGTCGCCCTTGGCGTGGCGTTCGTGATCGCGCAGTTGCGGGTGGTGGAGCCATTCATCGATCTGCGTGTACTGGGTGGCAACCGGCCGCTGATCATGACCTACACCCGCCAGGTGCTCGCGTATGTCGGCGCCTACTCGTTCCTCTACGGCTTCACCCAGTGGCTGGAGGAGGCCCGCGGGCTCGGTGCGTCCGCGGCCGGTCTGCTCCTGTTGCCGCTGTCGCTCGCGGCGGTTGTGATCACCGCGCTGACCGGCCGGCGGGCAGCGATCCGCGGCAAACTCGTTGCCGGAGGCCTCTTTTTGCTGCTGGCCGCGGCCGCGCAGTTGTTCGTCGGCACGAGCACGCCGATCTGGGTCCTCGCCCTCGTCGGCGTGATCGCCGGCGTACCACAAGGCCTCAACAACCTCGCCAACCAGACCGCCCTGTACCAGCAGGCCGATCCGGCCCGCATCGGCTCATCCGCGGGCCTGCTACGAACCTGCGTGTACGTCGGTGCTCTCATCTCGGCCGCGGCGAACGCCCACTTCTTCCAGTACGGCGCAACCACGGCCGGACTGCACGACCTGGCGATCTTCCTGCTCGTCGTCGCGGGCCTGCTCCTCCTGGTCACCTTCCTCGACCTACCTGAATAGAGAGGTTCAACTGTGCCTGTCACTACCCTTGACCCGAAGACCGCCCTCGTTGTCATCGACCTGCAGAACGCCGTCGCCCTACTGCCCGGTGCGCCGCATTCCACCGCGGACGTGATCTGCAAGACCGTCGAGCTCGCCGACGCCTTCCGTAAGCACGACCTTCCGGTTGTCCTCGTCCGCGTCAGCTTCGCCGCCGACGGTGGCGACCGGCTGCCCGGCCGGACTGAGCAGCCGGCCCGCTCAGGTGGAGGGACGCCGCCGGCCGGGGCGGACCAGATCGTCGACCAGCTGGCCGGTCACGCCGAGGACATCGTCGTGACGAAACGCAACTGGGGCGCGTTCCACGGCACCGACCTCGATGTGCAGTTGCGCCGTCGCGGCATCACGCAGATTGTGCTGACCGGCGTGGCCACCAGTATCGGCGTGGAGTCGACCGCGCGAGCGGCGTACGAGCACGGCTACCACGTCACCCTCGCCACCGACGCGATGACCGACCTGAGCGCCTCCGCGCACGAGAACTCACTGAACTGGATCTTCCCGCGACTGGGAGAGACCGGCTCGACGGCGGAGATCCTCGCACTGCTCGGATGAGCCCGGTTAGATTTCGGCGGCAAATCGCAACCCCGATCCACGACTCGCGGTCCCGGGGCCGAGCCAAACGACACGCCTCGGCGCGATCGTCCGGACAAGGCTTGGCGTTCCATGCAACCGGCGCAATATCCTCCCCGAGTCAGCTGCTCGGCGGGCGGTGAGTTGGCGGGAGGCCCGCGGGGCGGCGAGTTGCGCCGCGGGCCCCCCGGATCGGGTCAGTCCCAGCTGAGGCCGCTGGAGGACTGGTACTCGATGACGCGGGTTTCGAAGAAGTTCTTCTCCTTCTTCAGGTCCATCACCTCTGACATCCACCCGAAGGGGTTCCGCGTTTCACCGAAAATCGGTTCGATACCAATTTGTTCTGCTCTGCGGTCCGTGACGAAGTGCATGTACTGCTCGCAGAGGTCCGCGGTGAGGCCGAGCATGCCGTTGGGCATCGTGGCGCGGCCGTAGGCGACTTCGAGCTCGCACGCCTCGGTCAGCATCTGCCGGACCTCGGCCTGGAACGCCGTCGTCCACAGGTGCGGGTTCTCCTGCTTGATCTGGTTGATGCAGTCGATGCCGAAGTTCAGGTGGATCGACTCGTCGCGCAGGATGTACTGGTACTGCTCGGCGATACCGACCATCTTGTTCCGCCGGCCGAGCGACAGGATCTGCGCGAACCCGGTGTAGAACCACATCCCCTCGAACACCACGTAGAACGCGATCAGGTCGCGCAGGAATGCGGTGTCCGCTTCCGGCGTACCGGTGCGGAAATCCGGGTCCTCCAAGTGTTGCGTGTACTTCAAGGCCCACGCGTCCTTGTCGGAGATCGACGGCACCTCGCGGTACATGTTGAACAGCTCGCCCTCGTCGAGACCGAGCGACGTGCAGATGTACTGGAAGGTGTGCGTGTGCACCGCCTCCTCGAACGCCTGGCGGAGCAGGTACTGCCTGCACTCGGGGTTGCTCAGCTGGCGATAGACGGCCAGCACGATGTTGTTCGCGACCAGGGACTCCGCGGTGGCGAAGAACCCGAGGTTCCGCTGCAGCATCAAGCGCTCGTCGTCGGTCAGACCATCACGTGACTTCCACAGCGAGATATCGGCTTGCATCGAGACCTCGGTGGGCATCCAGTGGTTGTTGCACGCGGCAAGGTATTTCTCCCAGGCCCACGTGTACTTCAAGGGCAGCAGCTGGTTCACGTCCGCGCGCGAGTTGATCATCGCCTTGTCGGCGACCTCGACGCGGGCGGCCCCGATCGAAATGGCGCTCACTGGCAGGCCTCGCAGTCAGGGTCGTCGATCGAGCAGACCGCTCCGGTAGGTTCAGGGACGGATACGGGTACGGCGTTGAGCCGGCCGTCGGTGCCCTTCAGCGTGGATTTCTCGACATGGGTCGCTGACTGGGAACGCAGGTAATAAGTCGTCTTGAGGCCATAACGCCAAGCTGACCGGTAAAGCTCGTCGAGCGCCCGGCCGGACGGCTTCGCCATGTAGAGGTTCAGCGACTGCGCCTGGTCGATCCACTTCTGCCGCCGCGACGCCGCCTTCACCAGCCAGAGTGGGTCGATCTCGAACGCCGTCGCGTACAGCTCGCGCAGATCGGCCGGGATCCGCTCGATCCCCGACACCACCCCGTCGTGGTACTTCAGGTCCGACGCCATCACCTGGTCCCACAGCCCGCGTGCCTTCAGATCGGAGACGAGGTACGGGTTGGCGACGGTGAACTCGCCCGACATGTTCGACTTCACGAACAGGTTGCTGTACGTCGGCTCGATCGACTGACTCACGCCGCAGATGTTGGAGATCGTCGCGGTCGGCGCGATCGCCATCACGTTGGAGTTCCGCATGCCGTCACGCAGGACCTTCGCGCGCAGACCGTCCCAGTCGAGCCGGGTGTCGCGGTCGATGATCACGTCACCGTCGCGCGCCGTGTGCAGCAGGTCGAGCGAGTCGATCGGCAGGATCCCGAGGCTCCACAGCGATCCGTCGTACGACGAGTACCGGCCGCGCTCGGCCGCGAGCTCACTGGACGCCTCGATCGCGTGGTAGCTGATCTGCTCCATCGAGCGGTCCGCGAACTCGACCGCGGCGTCGGACGCGTACGGGATCCGCAATGTGAACAACGCGTCGGCGAATCCCATCAGGCCGAGGCCGACCGGGCGGTGCCGCTGGTTGGCGCGCTCCGATTCCGGGGTGGTGTAGAAGTTCACGTCGATCACGTTGTCGAGCATCCGCACCGCGGTCTTCACGGTGTCGCGGAGCAGGTCGGCATCCAGACCGTCCTCGGTCAGATGGGCGACCAGGTTGACCGAGCCGAGGTTGCAGACCGCGGTCTCGTCGACGGTCGTGTTCAGCGTGATCTCGGTGCACAGGTTCGACGAGTGGACGACGCCGTCGTGCTGCTGCGGCGAGCGCAGGTTGCAGGCGTCCTTGAACGTGATCCACGGGTGCCCGGTCTCGAACAATACGGTCAGCATCCGCCGCCACAGGTCAACGGCCTTGACCCGCTTGAACACCCGGATCTCCCCGCGATCCGCAGCCACCTCGTACCGCGCGTACGCCTCGGCGAACGCAGCGCCGTACAGATCATGCAGATCCGGCACCTCGTCGGGGGAGAACAACGTCCACTCCCCGCCGGCCTCCACCCGCTGCAGAAACAGATCCGGCACCCAGTTCGCGGTGTTCATGTCATGCGTACGCCGCCGCTCGTCGCCGGTGTTCTTCCGCAGCTCGAGAAACTCCTCGACGTCGATGTGCCAAGTCTCGAGATACGCACAGACAGCGCCCTTCCTTTTTCCACCCTGATTCACAGCTACGGCGGTGTCGTTGGCGATTTTGAGGAAGGGGACTACGCCCTGGGACTCGCCGTTGGTGCCGCGGATGTGGGCGCCGATGCCGCGGACCGGGGTCCAGTCGTTGCCGAGGCCGCCGGAGTACTTCGCGAGCAGGGCGTTGTTGCGGATGCCGGTGAAGATGCCGGACAGGTCGTCCTCGACCGTGGTCAGGAAGCACGACGACAGCTGCGGCCGGGTGGTGCCGGAGTTGAACAGCGTCGGCGTCGACGACATGAAGCGGAACGAGCTGAGCAGTTCGTAGAACTCGATCGCCCGCGCCTCGCGGTCGTCCTCGCGCAGGGCCATTCCCATCGCGACCCGGAGGAAGAACGCCTGCGGCAACTCGTACCGCACCTTGGCGAGGTGCAGCAGGTACCGGTCGTAGAGCGTCTGCAGGCTGAGGAACGTGAAGTTCAGATCGGCCTCGGGCTTGATCGCCGCGGCGAGACGGTCGAGATCGAAGCGGCCGAGCTCGGGGTCGAGCTGCCCGGCCTCGATGCCGAGCTGGATGTAGCGCGGGAAGTAGTCGACGTACGCCGTGGTCATGTCGGCCTGACTCGCCTGACGCGGCTCGCCGTGGACGCGACCCAGCGCCTCGCGACGGATCTGGTCCAGCAGCAGTCGGGACGCGGCGAAGCTGTACTGCGGCTCGGTCTCGACGTACGACCGCGCGGCCATCACCAGCGCGAGCTCGACCTCGTGCTGCGCGATGCCGTCGTAGCAGGCGCCGAGGGTCTCGTTCAGGATCAGCTCGGGGTCGACCGCGTCGAGTCCGGAGGCGGCTTCGGCGACGATCACCCGGAGCCGGTCGACGTCGAGCGGGGACCGGCTGCCGTCGGCGGCGCGGACGGTCAGCGCCGGCTTCTCGGTGACGCCGGCCGGATCGGCGGGCGTGCGGGCCTTGGTCCGCTCCTCGCGGTACAGCACGTAGGCGCGGGCGACCTGGTGCTCGCCGGCGCGCATCAGCGCCAGCTCGACCTGGTCCTGGATGTCCTCGACCTGCACGCTGCGGCGAGTGTCGCCGCGGCTGGTCAACGCGGCGACGACCCGGCCGGTCAGGTCGGCGACCAGGTCGCGGACCCGGTGCGTGGCGCCGGCCTCGGAGCCCTCGACAGCGAGGAAGGCCTTGGTCATGGCGACGGAGATCTTGGTGGCGTCGAACGGCGTACTGGTGCCGTCCCTGCGGATGACGGTGAGCTCCGTTCGGAGATCTGCCGTCGCCACAGATGACGAGGAAGCAATGGTCACAGGTGTGCGCTCCAGAAGAGTTCGGAGATCCGGGACCGCGCGAGCAGGCGTACGACGGGACCGGCGGCACCGGCCGGGAACACTGCCGTCACGCCCTGCGACCCACCCGCGAGATCTCGGACCGCGTGCACCGGCGGTACACGCACCGGTGGCAGGCGCCCACAACATGTTGTGGTGCTGATCGCTCCAACCCACCAGTGGTAGGGATGCTAGGCGGATTGATCTAGATCTTGTGGTAGCGCCACGCCGCGTGTCGCACATCTTGTGGTCCTCGCCCTCGAATCATGCGGCGACCGCGTAGAGATCCTGGAGCGTCATGATCTCCGAGCCGTGATGGATCAGCTCGCGATTCAGCCGCAGGACGACGTGGCCGAACGGCTCGGCGGCATCCAGTTCGTTGGCCTGGCTCAGGCCGATCGTCATCGCGGCGTCCTCGTCCAGGCCGGCGATCGCGTCCTGCCAGGCCTCGACCCAGTAGGTCAGCCAGGCGACCGCGTCCCGGGCGTTGCCGTGCAGCGTGATGTCGGCCCGTCCCTGCCGGCTCTCGCCGAACGTCCACTCCCAGCGCTCGAAGAACATCTCGGTCAGATGCGCGATCAGCCAGGCGATCGTCCGCGGTCCGCGATGGTCCGGTTCGTCCGGCCACTGCGCGACCCACTCGCCGGATCCGAGTGGCCGGAATCGCCCGGTGTAGTGCCGCCGTACGACGGTGAGCGCCTCACTGCTGGGCCGCCAGAAGTACTGCTCGTCGGTCAACTGGGCGAGCCGCCCGGACAGCACCATCCAGCTGAAGCCGAGCTGGCCGCGGACCATCGCCATCGCCGACGGCCGGTGCAGGATGTCCCAGTCGAACGCCTCCGGCATCACAACTCCCCTGTATGATCGAACATGTGTTCGAATTCTTGCTCGATCGCGACCGGAAAGTCAAACCCCCTAGCGTGTCGGTTCTGGCCTCGCGGGGACCGGTCTGCTAGGCGCCTGGATCCGCGTGTCGGCGGCCGGACTCGCGAAGCGACGCTCCAGCAAGGTGAAGGCGTCGATCAGTTCGGGCGCCTCGTAGACGCGGTTCCGGCGCCCGTCGGTGATCTCGCGAAGGATGCCTGTCTCGACCAGCCGGGCGAGACCCTGGTTCGCGGCCTGCTGGGATCGGTCGATGAGCTGGGCCGCGGCCGCGAGGGTCAGGACCGGTGCGGCGGGCAGTGCCTCGATCAGGAGTTCGGCCGCGGAGCCGGCGCGGACCGGCGCCGCGCGTTCCCGCCATTCGGCCTTGAGGTCTGCGGCACTCCGCTCGAAGCGCGCGGCTTCGGCGGTCGCGTGCGTGCAGGCCTTCGCGAACATCCGAAGCCACGGGTTCGCGGCCGCGCGGGCCTTCGCGGTCGTCGCGCGTCCGACGTACCGGAAGGCGGTCAGTGTCTCGACGTACTCCGCGGCGTGGGTGGCGAGTGCGAGCGAGACCGGTGGCACGGTGCGCGTGATCAGGCCGTCGGCGCGGAGGATCAAGTGGATCAGCGCGCGCCCGGTCCGGCCGTTGCCGTCCGCGAACGGGTGGATGGTCTCGAACTGCGCGTGCGCGATCGCCGTCTTCGCCAGCACCGGCAGCCCGGACTCGCGGACGAATGTCATCAGGTCCGCGAGCAGTTCGGGGATCAGTTGCGCCGGCGGCGGCACATAGTACGCCTCGGCGGGGGAGCGGCCGCCGATCCAGTTCTGCAGGTAGCGGATCTCGCCGCCGTACTCCGGATGCGGCGACTGCGCCATCAACCGGCGATGCGCCTCGAGCAGATGATCCACCTCGAGCTTCTCCCCGGCCTGGACGGACTCGGTCACCCACGTCATCGCGTCGACCGCGCCGAGCACTTCCTCGGCGGTCACGTCGCTGGTGCGATCCCGCAGTACGTCGGCCTTCAGCAGCCTGCGTGCGCCGACGACGAGTCCCTCGATGTGCGACGACCCGACCGCTTCGGCGCGCAGCAGCAACCGCGCCAGCGCCTCGCTGTTCGTCAGGACGGCGGCTGTCGCGTCCAGACGGGCCAGATCGCCGGCGGCGTCCTCGAGCACTGCGAGCACGTCGTCGGACAGGTCGAACTCACGCCCGACCAACGGGTCGGGGAAATACAGCTCGTACGACCCGCCCAGGCGCTCCGCCCGGGTGAACCCGTCGGGGTGCCCGGGCCAGCGGTGCAACTCAACCCTCGCCATACCCTTATTCAAGCTTATCCACAAACCTTGAACAAGGTCTGTGGATAAGCAACCTGCATTGAACCCGGTGACGGGGAGACTGCTGGTTGTGACTCTGGACGCTGAGACGCAGCAGATGGTGGCCGCAAACCAGGCCGACTGGAACGCACGGGCGCCGCTGCACGCGGCGAGCGAGTTCTACGACCGGCCCGCGGAGTTCTGGTTCGCCGACTACGAGTGGAAGGATCTCGGTCCGCTCGACGGTCGCGACGTACTGCATCTGCAGTGTCACCTGGGGACCGAGACGATCGAGTTCGCGCGGCGGGGTGCGCGGACCAGCGGACTCGACCTGTCCGAGAGGGCGCTGGAGGCCGCACGGTGGATCGCGGCCGCGGCGGGCGTCGAGGTCGACTACGTGCACGCCAATGTGTACGACGCCTTGGACGCGGTCGACGGACGGCGGTTCGACATCGTCTACACCGGCAAGGGCGCGCTCTGTTACCTGCCCGAGCTGAAGCAGTGGGCTGAGGTCGTTCGCGGCCTGCTCAAGCCAGGCGGCGTCCTTTACATCGTCGAGTTCCACCCGCTGCTCAACGCGCTCCGTGAGGTCTCCCTGCCTGGCGAGTCCGACGACCTGGTTCTTCGCGCCGACTACCTAGAGGGCCGCGGGCCGATCGCTCACGACTCCACCGTCACCTACACGGGCGACGATGTCCCCGGCCGCCAGACCAGCTACGAGTGGCGCCACGGCCTCGGCGAGATCGTCACCACCCTCGCGGGCGCCGGCTTCCAGATCACTACACTGCGCGAATCCGAAGTACTCCCGTGGCCTCGCTGGCCATCGATGCAGCAGACCCCCGAGGGCTGGTGGCGTCTCCCGGACACCGCGCCTCGTATCCCACTTCTCTTCGCCCTGAAGGTCACGAAGCCATGAGCCGCGCAGAACGCGAGCAGGACCTCATCACCTACTACTCCAACGAGATCCAGGCTCGCGTCGAGCGTGACCTCCCCGAGCCGCGTATCGCCCGGCGTACGGCGTACCTCGAACAACTTCGCGCCGAAGGCCGCGACACGGTCCTCGAACTCGGCTGCGGTCCCGGTCGCGACGGAGAAGCGATCGCGGCGGCCGGATTCAGCTACACCGGCGTGGATCTGTCGCCGGCCGGCGTCGACGCCTGCCGCGAGCTCGGCCTGCGCGCGGAGGTCGCCTCGGTCCTCGACCTGCCGTTCGACGACGCGACGTTCGATGCCGGCTGGACGATGAGCACGTTGCTGCACGTCGCCGACGAAGATCTCGACCAAGCGCTGCAGGAGATTATCCGGGTACTGCGCCCAGGAGCGCCGCTGGCCGTCGGACTCTGGGGTGACGTCAGCGCACACGAACACGTCTGGGAGGACGGCAAGGGCTACGGTCCCGGCCGGTTCTTCAGCATCCGCAGCGACGAGGGACTGCGCGAGGTCCTCGGCCGGTACGGCGCGGTGGAGGAGTGGATGACCTGGGACGACGACCGCGTCATGCACTACCAGTGGGCAGTGCTGCGAGTCAGCGCTTCCTAGGCCCGCGGATCGCGACGTACAGCAGGGAGACGCCGAAGGCTGCGGTGATTGGGCCGATGGTGGCCCAGAGGGTGCTGCCGGTCATGGAGCTGCCTTTGAGGTAGCCGAGGCCTTGCAGTGTCCAGACGCCGCCGGTCGCGATGAGGAGCGCGGCGAAGGCAATGGCGACGATCTTTCCCATGCAGGGAGGTTAGCGGAGCAGCTCGTCGCAGAGGGCGATCAGCTTCGCGCGGAGTGGGCGGGCGCGGTCGGCGAAGGCGCGTTGGGCGGCGGTGTACTCCGCTTTGCCTTCAGGGGTTTCGATCCGCACGGGGGAGTAGTCGAGGGGAGCCAGGTCGTACGGCGATGCGCGCATGTCGAGGGTGCGGATGTCACGGGCGAGCTCGAAGCACTCCAGGAGCAGTGAGCTGGGCGTGAACGGCATCAGCTTGGTCGCCCATTTGTAGAGGTCCATGTTCGCGTGCAGGCAGCCGCCTTGTTCCAACGCAGGCTGGGATTCGCGGTCGGGCTGGAGTGTGTTCAGGGGCCGAGCAGGAGTGGTGAAGAAGCGGAACGCGTCGAAGTGCGAACAGCTGATCTTGTGCGACTCCACGACCTGATCGGTGCCCTCGGCACCTAGCCGGAGCGGCCAAGCGGCATGCCGTACGTCGGGAGTCCGGTAGACCATCGCCCACTCGTGCAGGCCGAAGCACCCGAACTGGGGCTGTCGATCGAGTGTCGACGCGAGCAGCCGGCGGATCCACGTGATGCTGTCCGCGCGGCGTGCGATCTCGGCCGGATCGAGTGTGGCAGTCCCGTCGACGACGACGTACCCGCGCCGATCGCCGTACGAAGCAGCGTCTTCCAGGCGGATCCCAGGGCCCGGGTGCCAGACGCGGAGCTGGTTCGGCCGCGTCGGGTAGTAGGTGAAGAGAAAGTCCTCGACCGGATGCGCTTCCCGGCGGCGCCGCCGTTCCAGGTGGTCCGCCAGCAGTACGTCGACGCGCGCGGCGTGATCCTCGGCGTACGACGACCACTCCGCAAAGGGCAGCGTGACGCTCATAGGTCCAGGGCGAACGCGTACAGATCGACGCCCGGGATGGGGGACCAGTCACGTTCAGGCAGGCGGACGAACCCGAGGCGCTCGTAGATGCGGTGCGCTGTGGTCATGTAGACGGCGCTGCTCATGACGATTCGCCGCTGACCGAGCTCACGCGTTCGCGAGATGCAGTGCTCGGTCAGCGCGGTCCCGATCCCCAGGCCCCGCGCGCGGCCCGCGACGCCGAGCATCCGGAACTCGCCCTCGTCGTCCCGCCCGATCTCGCGGTAGACCGAGCCGACAGGACAGTAGGTAACAGTGCCCAGCAGACCGGAAGCGTCCGCCGCGACCCACAGCTCCGCCTTCGCGGCGCGGTCGGCGGCTGCACGGAGCGTCATCGCGTACTCACCACGAACGAAACCGTCGTGCGAGTACGCCTCCACGGTCAGCTCGCCCACAGCGTCGTACTCCGCCGGAACGGCCGGCCGGATCTCAACAGTCACCGCATAACTGTCTCATCCCACGCCCCGGTAGGCTCGGCCCGTGCGTATCGCCAGATTCTCCGTGGACGACGAGCCGAAGTACGGCGTCGTCGAGACCGACGACCCCGAAGGCCTCGCCGGTACTGTCAACGTCCTCGACTCCGACCCGCTCTACCGGTCGGCGCAGTTCACCGGGGAGAAGCTGCAGCTCGCGGACGTCCGCCTGCTCGCGCCGGTCATCCCGCGCAGCAAGGTGGTCTGTGTCGGCCGCAACTACGCGGCGCATGCCGCGGAGCTCGGCAACGACGTACCGGAACAACCGCTGATCTTCCTGAAGCCGAACACCAGCGTGATCGGCCCGCGGGACGGCATCGTCTACCCGGAGCAGACAGCAGACCTGCACTTCGAGGGCGAGCTCGCGATCGTGATCGGCCGGATCTGCCGGGATCTGCCCAAGGAGCGGGTCAACGAGGTGATCTTCGGCTACACGATCGCCAACGACGTGACCGCGCGCGACCTGCAGAAGAGCGACGGGCAGTGGGCGCGGGCCAAGGGCTTCGACACGTTCTGCCCGCTCGGTCCGTGGATCAGCACCGAGCTCGACGTGTCCGACCTGCGGGTCAGCACCGAGCTGAACGGCGAGCCCAAGCAGGACGGGCGCACCTCCCAGTTCATCTTCGACATCCCCGAGGTGCTGGCCTACATCACCTCCTTCACCACGCTGCTGCCCGGTGACGTGGTGCTGACCGGCACCCCGGCCGGCGTCGGCCCGATGCTGCCCGGTGACGAGGTCTCGGTCAGCATCGAAGGAATCGGAACCCTGACGAACAAGGTGATCGTGCGTGACTGACGCCGTACTGGGCGATCTGGAACCGAGTGCCGTCAGGGTCCGGTTCCCACCGTCCCCGACCGGCATGCTGACCGTCGGCAACATCCGCAGCGCGCTGTTCAACTGGGCCTTCGCCCGGCACTTCGGCGGCACGCTGGTGCTCCGCATCGAGGACACCGACACCTCCCGGAACACCGAGGAGGGCTACCGGTACACGTACGACGCACTCCGCTGGCTCGGCCTGAACTGGGACGAGGGCCCCGAGGCCGGCGGCGACTTCGGTCCGTACCTGCAGTCCGAGCGGATGGACATCTACGCCGACGTCGTCGCGAAGCTGATGGCCGCCGGCAAGGCGTACCACTGTTACTGCTCGCAGGAGGAGCTCGACCAGCGCCGCGAAGAGGCCCGCACGGCCGGCCAGCACAGCGGGTACGACGGCCACTGCCGCAACCTCTCGCCCGAGCAGGTCCAGGCGTACGTCGACGAAGGCCGGCGGCCCGTGGTGCGGCTGCGGATGCCGGACCGCCCGATCGTGTTCGACGACCTGGTCCGCGGCGAGATCACGTTCCTCCCGGAGAACCTCGGCGACTACGTCCTGGTCCGGGCGAACGGCTACCCGCTCTACCCGCTGGTGAATCCGGTCGACGACGCGCTGATGGAGATCACCCACATCCTCCGCGGTGAGGACCTGCTGCCGTCGACGCCGCGCCAGATCGCGCTGTACGAGGCGCTGGCGGAGATCGGCGTCGGCAGCGGCCGGACGCCGCGCTTCGGGCATCTGCCGATGGTGATGGGCGAGGGCAACAAGCGGCTGTCCAAGCGGGACAAGGGATCCGGGCTGACGGAGTACGTCGAGCGCGGGTTCCTGCCCGAGGGGCTGCTGAACTACCTGGCGCTGCTGGGCTGGTCGATCGCCGAGGACCGTGACGTGTTCACGATGGCGGAGATGGTCGAGGCGTTCGACATCCGCAAGGTGAACTCGAACGCGGCCCGCTTCGACCCGAAGAAGTGCGAGGCGATCAACGCCGCGCACATGCGGCTGCTCCCGCAGGAGGAGTTC
Source organism: Kribbella sp. VKM Ac-2566 (assembly GCF_004366005.1). Classification (NCBI taxonomy): domain Bacteria; kingdom Bacillati; phylum Actinomycetota; class Actinomycetes; order Propionibacteriales; family Kribbellaceae; genus Kribbella; species Kribbella sp. VKM Ac-2566. The sequence continues at coordinate 434,199 of NZ_SODT01000014.1, forward strand.
GCGCAGCGGATGATCCCGTTCCTGGCCACGGCCGGCGTGCTTGCGGAGCAGCCGTCCGAGGAGCAGCTCGCGGTATTGCGGGCCGCCGTACCGCTCGTGCAGGAGCGGATGAACACGCTGTCGGAGTCCGACGAGATGCTCGGGTTCCTGTTCGTCGACGAGGACGCGTTCAGGGTCGATCCGGACGCCGCCGCGAAGGTGCTGACCGGTGACGCGCACGCCGTACTGGACGCGGCCGCCAAGGCGCTGGCCGACCTGGGCGACACCGAGTGGACCACCCAGGCGATCGAGGCCGCGCTGCGGGCGTCGCTGATCGACGGGCTCGGGCTGAAGCCGAAGAACGCGTTCGGCCCGGTGCGGGTGGCGATCTCCGGCCGCCGCATCTCGCCGCCGCTGTTCGAGTCACTGGAACTGCTCGGGCGGGAGAAGTCTCTGCACCGGCTCGAGCGCGCTCGCCGTACGACGTGATGAGCAAGCAGACCACGCCGTACCAGCGGCTGCTCGACAACGACATCACGCCACGCGCGTTCGTCGTACTGGGTTCGCTCACGATCCTGGTCGGCTGGATGATCGCCGGGGTCGTGATCCAGGGTGTGCAACTCGCGATCCACAAGGACGCCGAGGGGACGCTGTCCTGGTTCGGGTTGCTGGGCGTCAACCTGACCCTGATCTCCTTGATCCCGCTGTCGGTGCTGGTCGCCCGGGCACTGAACAAGCAGACGCCGGGCCTGCTGTCATCGGTGGTCGGCCGGCTGCGGTGGCGGCCGCTGGCCTGGTTCGCGCTGGTCTCGGTCGGGCTCGAGGTGGTCGCGTTCGCGATCATCCAGGTCGGCAACGTCCCGCTCGCCACCGGTGAACGCCACGGTGGCGGTGTGGCGCCGGACGCGATCGCGGTCATCGCGATCACGCTGCTGACCTCGCCGATCCAGGCCGCGGGGGAGGAGTACTTCTTCCGCGGGTACCTGCTGCAGGCCGTCGGGTCGTTCGTGCGGAGCGCGCTGGTGGTTGTGATCGTCACCGGGATGCTGTTCACCGCGGCGCACGGGATCTGGCCGTGGCAGAGCCCGGCGCTCTTCGTCGACCGGCTCGCGTTCGGTCTGGTCGCCGGGCTGCTCGTCATCCGGACCGGCGGTCTGGAGGCCGGCATCGCGTCGCATGCGGCGAACAACGTGGTGACGTTCGTGTTCGCGGCGCTGACCGACACCGTCGGGGCGAGCTTCGGCGTGAAGGACGCGCCCTGGCCGCTGGTGACGATCGACGTGGTGAAGTTCGTGGCGTTCGGCGCCATCGCGTGGTGGATGTCCGGGCGGATGAAACTGGCCAGCACCTCCGAGTTGCCGTTGACCGCGCTGCCGGTCGCCGGCCCGGGACGGGTGTGACGGGAGTGACAACCCGCCGCGAGGGGCCCGTTTTGCTGTCCGGTCCCTGCCTCGGGTAAGCTCTCCGAGCCGGGTTGATGAGGGCGGAAACAAACTCTCGACCCAGTGAAATGCCTTTGGGGTATGGGGTAATTGGCAGCCCGTCTGATTCTGGTTCAGTTAGTCTAGGTTCGAGTCCTAGTACCCCAGCGGATTGGACCGCACCGGTGAAAATCGGTACAGTTCAACCTCGTTGCCCGGGCCATCAGGTCCGGATGACACACCTCTGGCCCCGTTGTGTAGCGGCCTAGCACGCCGCCCTCTCAAGGCGGTAGCGCGGGTTCGAATCCCGTCGGGGCTACCAGAGAAACAGCCTCCCATCCAGTCGGACGGGAGGCTGTTGTCATTCCGGACGGTCATCAACGGATGTCGTTGTCGACGCTCATTGACGACTGTCATTCAGGACGGCGGACGACCGGTACCGGCTGGTGTCTGCGAGCGGCCTCGTGAGCAAGTCGGGGCGTCAACCTCCGGCTGCTGGACACGAATCTCCGCAGCTGGCTGAAGCGGCCGGTCGGAAGGCTGAAGTCTGCCAGCGCACGGTCGACCCGGACATGGACGCCGCCAGCAGCCGGGGTCGCAGTGCCGACGAACGCGGCGTTCTCCTGGCCGGTGAAGACTTCCGGATGGTCGTGGAACGTCAGACAGGCCCGACCGGCGGCCGCAGTGCCGAGCGCACCGGTCCGGACCACGAAGCCGTCGTCCACCCGCTCGACTCCCAGCGATCGCAGCGGCAGTGGCCAGCCTTCCGCGTCGCGGACGGTCAGTACCGGGTGACCGAGTCGCATCGCGCGATCGGCCCCCGGCCGCCAGTCGGCAGGTGGTGCGGCCCACGGCGGCGGTGCGGCACCCTCGGGCGCCGGATCCGATGGCGGTGCGATCACGTCTGCGGGGGCGTCCCAGCGGAGCGGCTCGGCGTCGAGCTGACCGGCTGGCCACCACAGGATCTTCAGCGGCGTGATCTCGATCCACAGCCGGCTCCAGTACCACTGCTGCCGCCGTACCAAGAACCACGGCTGCCCGGCCACTGTCTGCGGCAGCTTCTCCAGCACGCGACGCACGTACTGATCCGTGTTGGCCTGCAGATCGGCGTCTCGAACCGTCGCCAACCCCCGGACCAGAACAACCGGTGTATCACTCAGGCCGGAACCGGTCGGATCGGAGAACAGCAGAGCGACGCGCGGGTCACGCCGGGCACGCTCCGCCTTGGCCGGATACGTGAGCCCGGTGCTGACGTCGACGGTCGTCGCGCCCGGGTCGTAGTACGGCGTGAGCGGCCAGGTGATCGGTGCGCCCGAACGGGTGAGCGACGCGTACTCGCAGGTGATGGCACGTTCGAAGAGCGGCAGCACCTCCGCGGGCCAGCGCGAGACCGACGGTGCGGACACGGTGTTCATCGACAATTCCTCCCCTTGGGTCCTTGGAAGGATCATCCGCGCGGTCGCTTGGGTTCGGCTTGGGGTCCGCTTCAGGTTCGGCCCCAAGCGCCTTCCAAGCGAGCTGGGAGACGGTAGGCGCAGCTCGAGAGGAAGGAACCGCTGATGAGCACAGCGACCGTCGATCAGTTGATGCTGCCGGGACAGGCGGCCGCACCGCCCGGACCGGTGGACCTGACCGCCATGTACGTCATGCACCACGGGTTCCGTCGCGACCTCGCCGCCTTCAAGACCGCCGTGATCGGAACGCCGGTGGGGGACCGCGGCACCTGGCGGGCACTCGCCAGGCGATGGGGCAGGTTCTGCGAGATCCTGCACAAGCACCACACCGGCGAGGACGCCGGCTTGTGGCCGCTCCTGATGGCCAAGGCGGACGCCGACAGCCGGGCGACGCTGGAGGCGATGGAGGGTGAGCATGCCGAGATCGATCCGCTCCTGACGTCGTGTACGGCGGGATTCGAGCGACTGGCGGCGTACGCCGACGTCGACGCGCGGGATGCGTTGGAGGTGCGTGTGGTCGCTCTGGGGGAACACCTGGCGCGACACCTGGCGCACGAGGAGCGCGACGCCATGGTCCTGGTCCAGCGCTATCTGGTCGACGCCGACTGGCATCGGCTGGAGACGGAGCACTTCAAGCCCGTCTACGGCCCGCGCGACCTGCCGTTCATCGCCTCGTGGGCCCTGCACGGGTTGCCGGCCGAACACTTCGGCCGGGTTCGCGACTCCATGGCGGGGCGTCCGATGGAACTGGTGTGGCGGCTCTTCTGGCGGCGCCCGTTCGAGCGCCGGGAACGCGCGGCGTTCCGCTACGCCTGACTCAGAAGCCGCCGCGATCCCGCTGCTCGCGCAACCACTGTGCGGCCAGCGGGATCTCCCATTCGACGCACAACTCCAGCGCCGTGTCGGCGTGCCGGCTCGCGATCTCGCGTTCGCCCGACGCCATCGCCGCGAAGGCCAGGAAGGCGTCCACCGGACCTATTGCCACCGAGAACCCGGCGCTGCAGACGCGTCCCGCGTACGGACTCAGCCAGTGGTACACCGAACGCGCCGCCGCGGGCCGCTCCAGGGCGAAGGCGACCTCGGCCGCGATGCAGTAGTGGTGCACCGAGACCCAGTCGTCGGTGGACGGAACCGGTTCGGCCCGGACCGTGCGCGCCTCCTCCAGCCGGCCGGCCCGCACGAGCAGCCATTGGACGGTCAGGTCGAACGGCATCGGACTGACCGACGCGAGCGCCCGGAACGCGGGCACGATCCCGGCTGCGCCGGTGCGCCACAGCTCGATGCACGCCGGGGCGGCGACCATCGACTCGTCCCGCTGCGGGAGCGAGGCACCGGCGACGAGTTCGCGCCGCTGCTCGATGAGCCGGTCTGCCTCGTCGAACCGCCCTTGCATCGCCAGCCACGGTGGCTCGAGCTCGGTCAGCACGATGAGGACGTACACCAGCCGCCGTGGCTCAGCGATCTGCCGGAGCCGGCTGATCTCGTCCCGCATCTCCGCGACCAGGCCCAGCTCACAGGTGACGATCACCCGGAGGGTGCGCGCCAGCGCCTCGCGTACCGGGTCGGCCTGCTCGACCGCGCTGGCCAGGGCCTCGTCCGCCAGCCGCAGACGGTCTGGCGCAGTGGCCGGACGCCAGATGGCGATGAACGCGGCCTGACAAGCCCACACCAGCAAGGCGGGGTCGCCGAGCCTGCGCGCCATCGCCAGGCCTTGCTCGACCAACGCCTCCCGGTAGGCGGGCGCGTCGGTGTGGTAGAGCTCGGTCGCCAGGACGAGAAGGACCCGGCAGCGCAGCTCCTGGTCCTCCGCGGGCAGCTCCCGCAGCGCCCGCCGCAGGGTCGCGATCATGTACCGATCTGCCCGCCCGTAGGCGCGGGTCTGCCACAAGGCGCCCTCTGCGGTACTGACCGCCGCCTGTGCCATGCGTACGACGTCGCCGAGCTGCTCGGCCTCCTGCACGGCGGCGGTCAGGGCTGCGTCCAGGCCGTCGCGATCGACCGACCAGCGGCACGCGTCGGCTCGTGCCATCAAGAGGCCGTACCGGTCGAGTGGGGTGGCCGCGCCGTCGGTGCGCTGTACGTCGAGTGCGGCCGCGAGCAGCCCGGCCGCTTCGTCGTACCCGTACAGCCGGGTCGCGTGCTCGGCCGCGACGGCAGCCGACCGCCAGGCTCGTGCCGCATGCGCCGGCCCGGCGGCCAGCCAGTGCCGCGCAGTCTCGGATGGTGCTGCGTCGGCATCCTCGAGCACCCGCGCGATCACCGCGTGGCGGCGAGCCCGCCGCGCCGCCGGCAGACCGGCGTACACCACGTCGCGCACCAGCGCGTGGGCGAACCGGAACCGCTCCAGCCGGTCTCCCTCGGCGAGCACACCGGCGGCCAGCGCGGGATCGAGCGCGTCGAGAAGCTCGTCCTCGTCGCGCCCGGTCGCCGCGGCGAGGACCGCGAGGTCGAACTCCCGGCCGATGACAGCTGCGGTGCGCAACAGTTCACCGGTTGCCTCGGGCAACCTCGCGACCCGGCGGGCGACGATGTCGGTCACCGCCGCCGGCACGTCCCCGCGGCCGTCGCGGAGGAGTTCGACCAGGAAGAAGGGGTTTCCGTCCGTCCGCGCACGCAACGCCTCCGCTTCCCGGCCGCCGGGTTGGCGATGGGTCGCGACCTCGACCAGTGCGGCCGCCTCGGACGTCGTCAGCCCCGGCAGGTCCAGGCGCAGCGCGTGCCGCCGGGCGAGGCTCTCGGCCACGGCCGCGAGCTGACCCGCGAGCTCGGGAGCCGCTCGCCGAGTGGCGACGACCAACAGGCGTCCGGTGTCGATCATGTCGGCGAGATGTCTGAGCAGCTTGAGTGACGACGGGTCGGCCCAATGCAGGTCGTCGAGTATCACGAGCAGCGGCCGGATCCGCGACGCGGAGACCAGGACATCGGAGGTCATGGTCCACAGCCGGAACCGCGCGGCATCCACGTCCTCCGCGGGCGCTGACGGTCCCGCGACACCGGGCTCCAGTAGGCCGGTCAGCTCGGCGAGCTGCCGCCGTACCGCGTCCGGGAGATCGACTGCGTCGGCGAGGGCCCGGAGGACACCGATCCACGGCCACAGTGGCGGTGCGCCCTCGTCCTCCGAACACCGCCCGGTGAGTACGGCGAATCCGCGCGACCGCGCTCGCGCCGCGATCTCCGATGCCAGCCTGGTCTTGCCGATTCCCGGCTCCCCGGTGAGTACGGCGAACTGCGGTGCCGCACCCGCTTCGTCGAGCAGCCGTTCGAGCGCCGCGAGCTCCGCGACCCGTCCGACGAGCGGCCAGTGCGACGCGCCACCGGCAACAGCACCAGTAGCAGCACCGGTAGCAGCATCAGGAACAGGACCGGTGGCGACTGGAAGGACGTGGGATCCGTTGCCGGGCTTCGGCCGCCAGACCAGTTGCGGGTCTTGGCGAAGGACGGCGAGCTCCAGTTCACGCAGCGGTGTGCCCGGATCCAGCCCGAGTTCGTCCGCCAGGACCCTGCGCACCCGGCGCAGCGCGTCGAGCGCGTCGGCCTGCCGGCCGGCACCCGCAAGCGCCAGGACGCGCAGTGCCCACAGCCGTTCCCGCAGGGGGTGCTCGGCTGTGAGCGCCTCCAGTTCCGCGGCGAGCGTCGCATGCTGGCCGAGCGCCAGCCGGGCGACCGCGCGGTCCTCGAGAGCCACGAGCCGAAGTTCCTCGAGTCGTCCGCGCTCGGCGATCGCCGCGGGGGCATCGTCCAGATCGAGGTATGGCGTGCCTCGCCACAAGGCCAGCGCGTCGTCGAGCGCGGTGATGACCGGGCCCAGTTCGTCTGGCTCGAGTTCCGGCGCCGCGATTGCCCCCGAAACCTCGTCGGACCACGAGCCGAGGCGACGATGTGCCGCGTCGACGACGGCGGCGAACCGCGCTGCGTCGAGGCAGTCCCCGGGCAGGCGCAGGGCGTAGCCCGGAGCCACCGTCACCACCGTTCTCGGCAAGGTGCGAGCCGGCCGGTCCGGCTCCAGTGCCTTGCGCACGCCGGCGAGATACACCTGCAGGGTCGACAGAGCGCTCGGCGGCGGGCTGTCCCGCCACAGCATGTCGATCAGGCTGTCCACCGGCACCGGTTGCCCGGCGTACAGCGCCAGGGCCGAAAGCAGCATGCGTTGCTTCCGGCCACCGAGTTCCACCGGCTCCCCGTCCCGCAGGACCTCCGCCGCCCCGAGAATCCCCACCCTCATCAGCTGAGAGTACGTCGGTGAGCCCGGGATCGGACAGCACCCGAGTTGCTGGACAGGCGAGGTCTAAGCGCTTAGTCTAACCGCTTAGATCAGACCGTCGGGGGCCGTTCGAGGAAAGGGACTCCTGTGCAGCGACTACTTCCCGCCGCGATCGTTGCCGTCGCGGCACTCGTCGCCGGATGCGGTGGCTCGCCGGATACCGGCGCTCCGGCCACCGCGGACCAAGGTCCGCAGACCGGCACGATCACGTTCACCGGCACCGACAACGCCGAGACCTACCAGCCCGTGATCAAGGCGTTCGAGGCGAAGAACCCCGGGATCAAGGTGACCTACACCCAGATCCCGTTCGACCAGTTCAACGCGACCATGCAGCAGCGGCTGAGCGCGAAGGACGCCGCGATCGATGTCTACACCGTCGACGAACCGCGGGTCTCGCAGCTCGCCGCGAAGGGTTTCCTCACCGATCTCAGCGACCTCGACGCCAAGGTGAAGACGTCCTTCAGCGCGACGGCGTACAAGACCAACCACTTCCGCGACAAGCTGTGGTCGTTGCCGATGTGGAACTCGACGCAGTTCCTCTTCTACAACAAGACCGCGCTCGCCAAGGCCAAGGTGACGCCGCCGACCGCGGACCCGGAGCAGCGCTGGACCTGGGAGCAGGTCGAGGTCGCCGGCCGGAAGGCGATGCAGTCGGGCGGCACGAAGTACGGCCTGTTCCTGGAGCAGCCCGAGGCGTACTACCAGCTGCAGCCGCTGGCCGAGTCGCTCGGCGGCGGATCCGGGATCGAAGGCGACGACGCACTCACCCCGGCGGTCGAGACCGACGGCTGGAAGAAGGCGATGCAGTGGTACGGCGCTACGTTCGCGAGCGGACTGTCGCCGCGCGGCATCGGCGGGTTCCAGACCGGTCCGGTGTTCGCGGCCGGTGACGTCGCGTTCTTCGTCGGCGGCCCGTGGGACCTGAAGATCTTCGGCAGTTCGAAGGTCGACTGGGGCGTCGCCCCGATGCCGTACTTCCAGGGCGGCAAGCCGGTCACGCCGACCGGTTCGTGGTCGGTCGGCATCAACCCGGCGTCGAAGCAGCAGGGGATGGCGCGCAAGTTCGTCGAGTTCGCGACGCTGGACCCGGCCGGCAACCTGGCCACCACGAGTACGACGACGATCATCCCGGCGAATCTCGAGGCGCAGAAGCAGTACACACCGCAGATGGACAAGTTCTCCGGCGCGAAGACGGCCGGTGCTGCCGCGATCACGACGTACGAGAGTGAGCACACCGCGGTGTCGCGGCCGGTGAGTGTCGGGTACATCCAGTTCGAGGAGGTCATGGGCAAGGCGTTCGCCGACATCCGCAACGGGACCAACTCGGACGCGCGGTTGCAGGAGGCGACCCGGCAGCTCACCGACGCCTGGAAGTCGATCAAGTGAAACAAAGGCAGGGGCTGATCGCCCTCGCCTTCCTGGCCCCCGCGCTGGTGTGTCTCGCCGTACTGCGGATCGTCCCGGCGATCTCGGCCGTGGTCGAGAGCTTCTACACCGAGAGCCTCCTGCGCGGCGGGCGGGTGTTCGCGGGCCTGGGCAACTACACGGATCTGCTGTCGAACAAGGACTTCCGGCAGTCGGTCGGCGTGACGCTGCTGTTCACCGTGCTGGTGAACCCGATCCAGGTCGCGGTCTCGTTCCTGCTCGCGGTCCTCTTCACCCAGCGGGCCGCGGGTGCGAAGCTCTGGCGCACGCTCGTGATCCTGCCGATAGCCACCCCGCCTGCGGTGTCGGCAGTGATCTGGAGCGTCATCTACCGGCCGGACGGACTCGCGAACGGCGTCTTCGAACGACTCGGCCTACCTGCGCAGCCGTTCCTCACATCGCCGAGCCAGGTGCTGCCGTCGCTGATCGTCCTGCTGTCGTGGATCGGCGTCGGGTACTGGATGCTGTTCCTGATCGCGGGCATCCAGGAGGTCCCGGAAGAGGTCCGTGAAGCGGCGCTGCTCGACGGCGCGGGCCCGTGGCGCCGGATGGTGTCCGTCGTCCTTCCACTGGTACGTCGTCCGCTGGCGTTCGTCCTGGTCGCCGACACGGTGTCGAACCTGCTCGTGTTCGCGCCGGTGCAGATCCTCACCAAGGGCGGCCCGAACGGCAACAGCAACCTGCTGATGTACGACGTCTACAGCCGCGCGTACGCGATCGGCGACATCCACGTCGCCCAGGCCGAGGTCGTCATCCTGGTCGCGCTCACGCTGGCGATCGTGGCCGGGCAGTTCCGGCTGCTGCGAGGTGACCAGTGAAGCGCGCCAGCCTCTCGGTGCTCGGCGGTGTCGTCGGCATCCTGTTCTTCCTGCCCTTGCTCTGGGTCGTGACGAACTCGCTGCGCCCCGGCTCGGAGACGTTCGCCAACCTCAATCCGCTGTCCTGGCAGACGTTCCTCGAGCTGCGTCCCACCCTCACCAACTACTCCGCCCTGCTGAACAGCGCGATCGGCCGCGCGACGCTCAACTCGATCGTGGTCAGCGCGGCCACGGTCGTCATCGGGCTGGCGATCTGCGCGACCGCGGCGTTCGGGCTGGCGGCGTTCCAGTTCCGCGGCCGCGGGCTGGTCTTCGGCATCGTCGTCCTGAGCTTCCTGGTGCCGTTCGACGCGATCGCGATCCCGCTGTCGACGATGTTCCGGGACTGGCACCTGACCAACACGTTCGCGGGTCTGGTGCTGCCGGGGATCGGCAACGGGATGGCGATCTTCCTGCTGCGGCAGTTCTTCCTCGGTATCCCGGCCGAACTGGTCGAGGCCGCCCGGCTCGACGGGCTGGGCTGGTTCGGCGTGTTCCGGTGGATCTACCTGCCGCTGTCGAAGCCAGCGCTGATCGGCGCCGGCCTGATGCTGTTCCTCTTCCAGTGGCAGGCGTACGTCTGGCCGCTGCTGATCGGCACCGACGCCAAGCACATCCTCGGCCCGGTCGCGCTGTCCAACCTGCAGGGCCAGAACTTCACCGACTACGGTCTCGTGTTCGCGGGCGCCGTCGTCCTCACCGTCATCCCGCTGGTCGTCATCGCCGGCTTCCAGCGGTACTTCGTCCAGTCCGTGTCGAGTACCGGACTCAAGTAAGGGAGATCTGTGCGATCCATCATTCTCGATACCGATATCGGCTCCGACGTCGACGACGCGATGGCGCTCGCCCAGCTCCTGGGCAGCCCGGAGCTCGACCTCGTCGAGGTGCACACCGTGTACGGCGACACCCGGCTGCGGGCCCAGCTCGCCAGGCGGTACGGCGTACTCGCGGGCCGCGAACTGAACGTCGTACCCGGTGAGGCCGAGGCGTTGTCGGGGCGAAAGGTCTGGTGGGCCGGGCACGAAGGCACGCTGCACGACCACCTCGGGCAGGAGACGATCAGCGCGGACAGCGCACCCGAACGGCTGGTCGCCCGGCTCCGCGAGCAACCTGGTGAGCTCGACGTCGCCGCGATCGGTCCGCTGACGAACGTGGCGGCCGCACTGGCTCTCGAACCGCAGGCGGCCTACTGGATCCGGCATCTGTGGGTGATGGGCGGGTCGTTCGGCGACGACGTGTGCGAGCACAACTTCAAGTCCGACGACGTGGCTGCGCAGGCCGTGCTGAGCGCGGGGATTCCGACCACGATCACCGGGCTGGAGATCACCCAGCAGGTCACGATCGAGGCGGCCCGCTTGGAGCGGATCCGCGCCGCCGGACCGCTCGGTGCCGCGCTCGGGGCGGACATCGAGCAATGGTGGGCGTACTGGAACGAGACGTGGAACGTGCCGCACGATCCGGTGGCCGTACTCGCGATGAGTCGCCCGGAACTGTTCACGTTCTCCAAGCTCGGACGAGTCTCGATCGAGGTCGGGGGAGAGCGGGCGGGGCACAGCACGTTCGCGCCCCATGCGGACGGCACCGTGCGGATCGTCACCGCGCTGGAGGCCGAGCAGGTGGCCGAGGAGATCACGGCGCGGATCGTGGCAGCCGGGACGGCATACCCTGTGGCTCGTGGGGAGATCGATGGCGACCGCACGTGACGTCGCGGAACGCGCCGGCACGTCCACGGCGGTCGTCAGCTACGTCTTCAACAACGGCCCCCGGCCCGTGTCGGCGGAGACCCGTCGGCGCGTGCTGGAGGCCGCGGCGGAGCTGGAGTACCGGCCGAACATCCTCGCCCGGGCGCTGAGCGCGGGCCGCACGTACTCGCTCGGGCTGCTCATTCCGCAGATCCGCAACCCGTACTTCGCCACGCTCGCCGAGCATCTGGAGAACTACGCCCGGCAGCACGACCACCTGCTGCTGATCGGCGACTCGGCCGGCGACCCGGAACAGGAGTCGGCTCACATCGGCTCGTTCATCGAACGCAAGGTCGACGGCGTCGTCCTCGTCTCGCTGCTCGTCGCGCCGGCGATCCAGCGCTTCGCGACCGCCGGCGTACCGGTCGTCGCTCTGCATCCCGTCCCCGACGGCGTGACGGTCTCCACGCTCTCGATCGATTACGTCGCGGGCGCCGAGGCGTCGGCGGACCATCTGCTGTCACACGGCTACCGGACCCTCGGTGTCGTCACCGGCCCCGAGGATTCACCCGGTACGGCGGAACACCGCAGGGGCATCGAACGTGCGCTGAAGGCGCATCCGCAAGCCTCGGCCCGGTATGTCGCCGCGCCCGTGTCGCGGTTCGCCGCGCGGGACGCCGTACGGCCGTGGTTCGCGCAGAAGCGGCCGCCGCGGGCGATCTACTGCTCGACGGACGAGCAGGCGTTCGGCGTATTGTTCGCGGCCTGGGAAGCCGGGCTGCAGGTGCCGGACGACGTGGCTGTGATGGGGTTCGACGGCACCAGTGAGTGCACAGTGACGATCCCGCCACTGGCCAGCGTCCGCCAGCCGATCGAGGAAACCGCCCGCCAGGCCGTCGAACTGTTGCTGGACCGCACCAATCCACCGGCAGCCCGCCACGTGCTCGACTACGAGTTGGTTCCCAGCACCTCCTGCGGCTGCACCGAATCCGAGTAGCCTGAAGGAATGGCTGTCGAGTTCAACCACACCATCGTGAACTGCACCGACAAAGATGCCTCGGCCCGGTTCCTGGCCTACATCCTCGGGGTCGGCGAACCGAGCAGTTACGGGCCGTTCGCCGTCGTGCAGCTCGCGAACGGCACGACGCTCGACTTCGCCGAGGGCCAGGGGCAGCCGCACCGGCAGCACTACGCCTTCCTCGTGAGCGAGGAGGAGTTCGACCAGATCCACGCCCGGATCGTCGACCGCGGGCTGACCTACTGGGCCGACCCCTTCCACCGCAGCGAAGGCGAGATCAACACCAACGACGGCGGCCGCGGCCTGTACTGGGACGACCCCGACGGCCACAACCTCGAGATCCTCACGGTGCCGTACGGCGGCTGGAACCAGGGCAACGCACTCGGTTAGTTGCTCGTCAGGCCGGCGACGGACTCGACCGGGTCGGTCCGGGTGGGGCCGAGAGCGCGCGCCGCATCGACCATCCGACGCCGATCAGGACCACGCCCCAGATCAGTGCCGTGATCCCCAGCAGTACGGCGATGCTGACCGCGCCCGCACCGGGATTGGCGGCGAACAGTACGCCGATCAGGAGCGACAACAGCCCGTTGAGCACGAGCAGCCAGCGCGGCATCACCTGGTGGCTGCTGAAGGCGCCCGCGAGCTCGAAGATGCCGCGGATGATCAGCCAGATCCCGAGGATCCAGGTCAGCGTCTTGGCGGTCATGCCGGGACTGGTGATCGCGAAGAACGCCGCGAGCAACGCGATCACGCCGAGCACGACCAACCACAGCCGACTACCCCGGGACTCGGGCTGGAAGGCCTGAACGATCGATCCGATCCCGTCGGTGAGGGCCCAGAACCCCCAGAGCAGCGCCAGCGCGATCGCCGTGGAGATCGGCCACGCGATCGCGAGAATCCCGAACACGATGCCGATCGCACCGCGGACGAGCAGCATCTTCCACCCCAGAGTCAACCAGTCCCGCTCCATGTCGGACCTCCTTGAGGGCTCGCTCTCCTCATGGTGATCCGATTGCTCACTCACGGCAATCACCGACCTACTGTGGTCGTGTGGCACTTGCCGTCTGCCTACTCTTCGATCGCCGCACCGACCGGCTCCTGCGAGCGCTGTGGGACCGCTTGGAGAATCTCGGCGTACCGACGCTGAAATCCCACACCCATGGCCGGCACGTGCCGCACCTGTCGCTTGCAGTACTGCGCGAGTGGGACCACGACAGAGTGCAGACAGCCGTCCAACCCCTGCTGAACGAACACTCTGCCGAGCTGTACTTCGATGCGCTCGGCACGTTCCGCCGCGGCCGAGCCTGGCTGGTGCCGGCTGTGGGAGTGGAGGTGCTGCAACTGCAGGCGACCGTGGTGTCCGCGCTGCGGGCGACGGATGCCGAACTGCATCGGCACTATCAGCCGGGGCGGTGGGTGCCGCATTGCACTCTTGCACCGCGGGTCCCGCTGGCCGCGCTGCCGGTGCTGGCGGCAGCGGTGTACGACGTACTCCCACTCGAAGCCACCGCCGACCACGCCGCCCTCATCGACAGCAGCACAGGACAACTCTGGCCCCTCAAGCGTTGACGGCTGCATGTGAAGGGTTCTTGGGCGTCCAGGAACCCTTTGGCCTTCTTGGGACTACTCCGACGCGCTACTCCGACGCGCGGCGGAGGGCTTCGGAGAGGCGTTCGGCGGCGGCCATGACGGCAGGCGCGTGCATGCGGCCGGGCTGGCGGGACAGGCGCTCGATCGGGCCGGACACCGACACGGCCGCGATCACCTTGCCGCTGGGGGAGCGGACGGGGGCGGAGACGGACGCGACGCCCTGCTCCCTTTCGCCGACCGAGTGCGCCCAGCCGCGACGCCGTACGCCGGCCAGCGCGGCAGCGTTGAACGATGCGTTGTGCAGACCGCGGTGCATCCGCTCCGGGTCTTCCCACGCAAGCAGTATTTGAGCGGCCGACCCGGCCGCCATGGTCAGCTGGCTGCCCACGGGGACGGTGTCACGCAGACCGGACGGACGCTCGGCAGCGGCGACGCACACCCGGTACTCACCCTGGCGGCGGAACAGCTGCGCCGACTCACCGGTGATGTCCCGCAGTCGCGCCAGCACCGGACCGGCGGTCGCGAGCAACCGGTCCTCACCGGCCGCCGAGGCCAACTCGCTGAGTCGCGGCCCGAGCACGAAGCGTCCCTGCATGTCGCGGCCGACCAGGCGGTGGTGCTCGAGCGCGACCGCCAGCCGGTGGGCCGTCGGACGAGCCAGGCCCGTGGCCGCCACCAGACCGGCCAGGGTCGCCGGCCCGGACTCCAGGGCGGACAGTACGAGGGCTGCTTTGTCGAGAACACCGACTCCGCTAGAGTTGTCCATGAGACGATATTGCCGTCTCGAATCGTGGAACGCAAGTCGCTTCAGCTGCCCAATCGAGAGCACTGTGAGCGAGAGCACTTCACCACACACATCCTCGAAGGAGAGTCTGATGGGTAGGACGTTGTCGGAAAAGGTCTGGGATGCGCATGTCGTGCGCCATGCCGACGGAGAACCCGACCTCCTGTACATCGACCTCCACCTGGTGCACGAGGTGACCAGTCCGCAGGCGTTCGACGGCCTCCGGCTGGCGAACCGCCAGGTCCGGCGGCCGGATCTGACGATCGCGACCGAGGACCACAACGTCCCGACGTTCGACGTGGACAAGCCGATCGCCGACCCGGTGTCGCGGACGCAGGTGGACACGCTGCGCAAGAACGCCGAGGAGTTCGGCATCCGGATCCACACCCTCGGCGACCCGGACCAGGGCGTCGTGCACGTGATCGGCCCGCAGCTCGGCCTGACCCAGCCCGGGATGACCGTGGTCTGCGGTGACAGCCACACGTCCACGCACGGCGCGTTCGGGGCGATTGCCTTCGGCATCGGTACCAGCGAGGTCGAGCACGTGCTCGCCACCCAGACGCTGATGCAGGCCCGCCCGAAGACGATGGCCGTCACGGTCGACGGCGTACTGCCGGACGGTGTCTCGGCGAAGGACCTGGTGCTCTCGCTGATCGCGAAGGTCGGCACCGGCGGCGGCCAGGGCTACATCGTCGAGTACCGCGGCGAGGCGATCCGGGCGCTGAGCATGGAAGCCCGGATGACGATCTGCAACATGTCGATCGAGTGGGGCGCGAAGGCCGGCATGATCGCGCCGGACGAGACCACGTTCGCGTACCTGAAGGACAAGCCGCACGCGCCGCAGGGTGTCGACTGGGAGGCCGCGGTCGAGTACTGGAAGAGCCTGGCCACCGACGAGGACGCCAGCTTCGACCGTGAGGTCGTGCTGCGCGCCGAGGACATCGCGCCGTTCGTCACCTGGGGCACGAACCCCGGCCAGGGTGTTCCGCTGTCCGCGACCGTGCCGTCGCCGGACGACTTCGACAACGAGAACGACAAGGTCGCCGCCGAGCGCGCCCTGGAGTACATGGGCCTCACCGCCGGTACGCCGTTGCGCGAGATCCACGTGGACACGGTGTTCCTGGGGTCCTGCACCAACGGCCGGATCGAGGACCTCCGCGCCGCGGCCGGCGTACTGGCCGGGCGGAAGGTTGCCGAGGGCACCCGGATGCTGGTGGTCCCGGGCTCCGGCCGGGTCCGGCTGCAGGCCGAGGCCGAGGGCCTGGACACCATCTTCAAGGACGCCGGCGCCGAGTGGCGGGGCGCCGGATGCTCGATGTGCCTGGGGATGAACCCGGACCAGCTGGCCCCGGGGGAGCGCAGCGCCTCCACCTCGAACCGCAACTTCGAAGGCCGTCAGGGCAAGGGCGGCCGCACCCACCTGGTGTCGCCGCTGGTCGCGGCCGCGACCGCCGTCACCGGCACCCTGGCCGCACCGGCCGACCTGCCGCCCGTCGCCGCACCTGCGAACGCCTGAGGAGCAACGGAATCATGGATGCCTTCACCCAGCACATCGGTACGGCGGCCCCGCTGCGCCGCAGCAACGTCGACACCGACCAGATCATCCCGGCCGTCTACCTGAAGCGGGTCACCCGGACCGGCTTCGAGGACGGGCTGTTCGCGGCCTGGCGCAACGATCCTTCGTTCGTCCTCAACCAGCCCGAGTACGACGGTGTCTCGGTCCTCGTGGCGGGACCGGACTTCGGCACCGGATCGTCCCGGGAGCACGCGGTCTGGGCCCTGCTCGACTACGGGTTCCGGGTCGTCGTGTCGTCGCGGTTCGGCGACATCTTCCGCGGCAACTCGGGCAAGGCCGGTCTGCTCGCGGCCCTGGTGACGCAGGACGTCGTGGAGCAGCTGTGGACCGCGATCGAGGCCGACCCGGGGACCAAGGTCACGGTCGACCTGGAGAACAAGACGATCTCGGCCGGTGACGTCTCGGCACCCTTCGAGATCGACGACTACACGCGCTACCGGCTGCTGAACGGTCTGGACGACGTCGGCATCACCTTGTCGCACGCGGACGACATCGCTGCCTACGAAGCGACCCGCCCGTCCTTCAAGCCGGCCACCCTGCCCGCGAAGGCCTGAAGCTCAACCGGAGTTATCGTCCCCGTAACGTTGGAGGGGGCGGGGGCGATAACTCTGGTGTTACCCTTGCGTGGTTGTCAGAACAAGGCTTGCGAGACCGAGGAGGTGAGGCGCTGATGAACAGCGATCCCTCCAGACATACCGGTCTCGCTCGACCTTCGGGGGCCTCCTTCTTCTAGAAGTCGCAGAGTCGCCAGCAGTTGTGGGGTCGAGCAGACGTGCGCGCTCATCACTCACCCGCACCACACTGCTCCTGGAGGACTCATGTCCGACCTGCGCCTGCGTTCGCTCCGCGCGTTCAGCCGCACCCCGTCACTGCGCGCCGCCGCCCGTAAGCACGCCGCGTCCGTTGCCGCGACCGCGATCGAGCCGGCCGAGAAGCCGTCCCGCGATCCGCAGAAGCCCAAGGGGCACAGCGTCGTCGACAGCGCGATCTACTGCGGCGGCAACCGGATCGCGTCCCCGCACTCGCTCGCGGAGACCTACGCGGCGCTGCACACGTCGCCGCAGAGCCTGGCCTGGATCGGCCTGTACCGGCCGGACCGCCGCGAGCTCGCCTCGCTGGCGCAGGAGTTCGACCTGCACGAGCTCGCGATCGAGGACGCGAACGAGGCGCATCAGCGGCCGAAGCTGGAGCGGTACGGCGACACGTTGTTCGTCGTACTGAAGGCCGCGCGGTACCGGGACGCGACCGAGGAGGTCGAGTTCGGTGAGGTGCACGTCTTCGTCGGCCCGGACTTCGTGGTGACGGTCCGGCACGCCGAAGCGCCCAATCTGGCCGCGGTACGGCGTCGTGTCGAGCGCGACCCCGAACTCCTCGGCCGGGGCGCCGAAGCGGTGCTGTACGCGATCATGGACAAGGTCGTCGACGGGTACGCGCCGGTGGTCGCCGGTCTGGAGAACGACATCGACGAGATCGAGACCGAGGTGTTCCGCGGTGACCCGAAGGTGTCGCGGCGCATCTACGAACTGTCCCGTGAGGTGATCGAGTTCCAGCGCGCGACCCGGCCACTGGTCGGCATGCTCGAGCAGCTCCGCGGCGGATTCCAGAAGTACGGCGTCGACGAGGAACTGCAACGTTCACTGCGGGACGTGGCCGACCACGTCACCGAAGTGGTGGAGAAGGTCGACGGCTTCCGGGAGTTGCTGCGTGACATCCTGACCGTGAACGCGACCCTGGTGGCCCAGCAGCAGAACGAGGAGATGAAGAGCCTCGCGATCGCCAGCAGCGAGCAGAACGAAGAGGTGAAGCGGATCTCTGCCTGGGCGGCGATCCTGTTCGCCCCGACGCTGATCGGCACCGTCTACGGCATGAACTTCGACAAGATGCCGGAGTTGCACTGGGAGTACGGATACCCGTTCGCGATCGGCCTGATGGCCTTGGTGTGTGGAGGTCTGCACCAGATCTTCAAGCGCCGCGGCTGGCTCTGAAACCCTGCTAACGGCACCGTATCGGGCCGAATCGGGCCAAATTGTGGCACGAATCGCCTAAAACAAGGCCGAATTGCCGCGTTGGTGTTTGTGAACGGCGTGTTGAGTCCATAACGTTCCTGTGAGATCGAGCGCTGTGCTCGACGCCTACGTTCACGGAGGGAAGCAGTGAACAAGAGCCAGTTGGTCGAAGCGCTCGCAGTGCACTTCGACGGAAACCGCCGCCAGGCCCAGCACGCGTTGGAGTCGGTGATCGACACCGTCCAGCGTGAGCTGACCAAGAAGGGCGGCAAGGTCGCCATCACCGGTTTCGGTGCCTTCGAGGCCATCGAGCGTGGTGCGCGCATCGTGCGCAACCCGCGGACCGGTGAGACCAAGCGCGCCAAGAAGACCACGGTTCCGAAGTTCCGCGCGGGTGCGGAGCTGAAGGCCGTTGTCTCCGGTGCCAAGAAGCTGCCGAAGCTGGTAGCCCCGAAGCCGGCCGCGACCGCCACCAAGGCGACTGCCCCGGCGAAGAAGGCCGCTCCGGCCAAGGCCGCTGCGACCAAGACCGCCGCTGCGAAGAAGACGGTCGCCAAGAAGGCCCCGGCCAAGACGGTCGCCAAGAAGGCTCCGGCGAAGTCCGTTGCCAAGAAGGCCCCGGCGAAGAAGGCCCCGGCCAAGAAGACCGTTGCGAAGAAGGCGCCGGCCAAGAAGGCCCCCGCCAAGAAGACCGCGGCGAAGCGCACCGCCCGCTGATCTTCACGCACTGCGGCATACCGCACAACAGCGAAGGCCGGTCATCCCACTCCAGGGTTGACCGGCCTTCGCCGTGTCCCGAGAAGTGTCCGGAGAAAGTATCCGGAGATGCTTGTGGCAACTACAGAGCGGTGCCGAACTCCAGCTTGGTGATCGCCAGTCCAGCACCCGAACCAGTGGTCTCGATCCGCACCCGCTGGCCCACCCGCAGGTGGCGGACCGGTGTGTCCGAGACGGCGTGCACGGTGAACGGGAGCTCGATCCCGGTGTCCGTCAGCACTGCACCGGAGAACGTCTCGCCGTCGTAGCGGCTCACGGTTGCCTGCATGTCAGCAGGCTAGACCTTCGGTCCCGGTCGCGGCACCGAGCACCAGCGACATCACGTCCGCGGTCGCCGGACCGACTCCCAGTTGTACGGCGTGCGCGAGATCGGCGGCCGTGTCGACGTCACGGCGTACCGACTCGATCGCGGTCAGCTCGATCGGCATCGCCCCGGACGCCTGGTGCGCCAGGGCGGAACCGACGCCGAAGCGCGGATCCAGCGCCACCCCGGGCGCCGCGGCGAGCAACGTCGTACCGGTGCCGGGCTGGTCGATCACGAACGAGCGCGGCGCCGTACAGGCTGCGAGGACGGCGGTCAGTTCGGCCGGGCGCAGGGCGGGAAGATCAGCCGAGAGGGCGGCGATTGCGTTGCCTCCGAACTCGGCAGCGGCCACAGTGGCTCCATGCAGCAAGGCTTCGTTGAGACCGGCGGCGGGCAGGTCCGGGACCACGTGCGCTCCGGCGGCGGTCACGTCCGCGGCGACCAGCGGGTCGTCGGTGACCACCAGGACGGCCTGCACCAGGGGAGAGCCGAGAGCGGCCGCAGTAGTGTCGACAGCGAACGCGCGGGCCAGTTCGGGACGGTGCTGAGGGTAGGCCGCAGCGAGCCGGCTCTTCGCGATCGCCGTACGCTTCACCGGGATCACCAGGGTCCAGGGAGCGACCTGTAGGTCTGCCATCAGGCAGGATTCTCCCATGACCGACGGCCATCATGAGCACCAGGAGGCAGCTGTGGACGCGAGGCAGGCGGACCCACGGCCGCCGCGTGGATTCTGGTTCGGGGTGATCGTCGCGATCGTCAAGCCGTTCATGATCGTGTTCACCAAGTGCCGGTTCACCGGACGGGAGAACATGCCCCGCACCGGCGGCGTGGTGTACGTGCCGAACCACATCTCGCACTTCGACCCGGTGCTGCTCGGGTACTTCATCTGGGAGTGCCGGCGGATCCCGCGCTTCCTCGGAAAAGCGTCGGTGTTCAAGATCCCGGTGCTCGGGAAGATCATCAGCGGTGCCGGGCAGATCCCGGTGTATCGGGATTCCGCGCAGGCCGTGGACGCCTTCCGGGACGCGGTGGCCGCGGTCGAACGCGGTGAGTGTGTGGGCGTTTACCCGGAGGGAACGATCACCCGCGATCCCGACATGTGGCCGATGACCGGCAAGACCGGCGCCGCGCGGATCGCGCTGATGACCGGCTGCCCGGTGATCCCGGTCGCGAACTGGGGCGCGCAGGAGATCCTGCAGTCGTACACCGGCAAGATCCGGATCCGGTTGCTGCCGCGCAAGACCCTGCAGGTGCGGGCCGGTGCGCCCGTCGACCTGAGCGCCTTCGAAGGCAAGCCGCTGACCAACCAGCTGTTGCACGAGGCAACCGAGGTGATCATGGCCCGGGTGGCCGAGACCCTCGGCGAACTGCGCGGCGAGACCCCGCCCAAGGAGCTCTACGACCTGCGCAAGGCCAGGAAAGCCGCCGACGGTGAGGACAAGGTATGACGAAAGTAGCGGTGTTCGGCGCGGGATCCTGGGGTACGGCGTTCGCCGTGGTGCTGGCGAACGCCGGGAACCACGTGTCCCTGTGGGCCCGGCGGGAGACTTTGTGCACGGACATCAACACCGCGCACGAGAACCCCGACTACCTCCCGGGACTGCGGTTGCCGGACGCGATCACCGCGACGCACGATCCCGCCGCGGCGGCCGACGGGGCGGAGGCCGTGGTTCTCGCGGTGCCGTCGCAGTCGCTGCGCGAGAACCTCGCGGACTGGGCCGGCGTGCTGCCGAACGCCGTACCGCTGGTCAGCCTGATGAAGGGCGTCGAGCTCGGTACGACGAAGCGGATGAGCGAGGTGATCGCCGAGCTCACCGGCGCCGGCCCCGAGCGAATCGCGGTGGTGTCGGGGCCGAACCTGGCGCGCGAGATCGCCGAGGGACAACCGGCCGCGTCGGTCGTCGCCTGTGCTGACGAGGGGACGGCGGCGCGGTTGCAGAAGCTGTGCCATTCCCCGACGTTCCGCCCGTACACGAACAACGACGTCGTCGGCTGCGAGCTCGGCGGCGCCTGCAAGAACGTGATCGCACTCGCGGTCGGGATGGCGGTCGGTCTCGGGTTCGGCGACAACGCCCGGGCGTCGGTGATCACCCGCGGGCTGGCCGAGATCGCTCGTCTGGGTACGGCGTTGGGTGCGGACGAGCACACGTTCTCCGGGCTGGCCGGCCTGGGCGACCTGGTGGCCACGTGTTCGTCGCCGTTGTCGCGGAACCGGACCTTCGGCGAGAAGCTCGGTCAGGGCATGACGGTCGCCGAGATCGCGAGCGGG
Source organism: Kribbella sp. VKM Ac-2566 (assembly GCF_004366005.1). Lineage (NCBI taxonomy): Bacteria > Bacillati > Actinomycetota > Actinomycetes > Propionibacteriales > Kribbellaceae > Kribbella > Kribbella sp. VKM Ac-2566. The sequence goes on from NZ_SODT01000014.1 coordinate 455,602, forward strand.
ACCCGTCAGGTCGCCGAGGGCGTGAAGTCCTGCGCGTCGATCAGCGAACTCGCGCACCATCACGACGTGGAGATGCCGATCGTCGAGCATGTCACCAAGGTGGTCGCCGGCGAGATGACCCCGAAGGACATGCTGTTCAGTCTCGTGTCGCGCTCTGCGAAGTCGGAGCGCTGGGGTTGATCCCGGAAGCGTTCGCGCAGAGCACAGTCGCGCGCGAAGGCGACGCCGGGGCGGCGTGGCTGGCCGAGTTGCCGGAGATCATCGAGGATCTGCTGGCGCGTTGGGACTGCACGGTCGACGGCGAGGTCGCGTACGGCCAGGTCGGCGTCGTCGTGCCGGTGCGCGGTGCTGCTTTGAAGGTGTCGTTCCCGCACCCCGGCAACGATCACGAGCCGGATGCGTTCGAGGCGTGGGACGGTCGCGGGGCGGTCAAGCTGTACGAACGCGACGACGCCCGCTACGCCATGCTGCTGGAGCGAGCGCATCCCTCGACGCTGTTCGAGAACGACGAGGACGTCGTCACGATCGCCGGCGTACTGCATCGCCAGCTGACCATCCCGGCTCCTGACGGCCTGCCGCGGTTGTCGGAGCAGGCCGACGGGTGGGCGGAGGCGCTCCGCAAGGACGCCGCCGAGCTGGATCACCCGTTGCCCGCGGCGGTGGTGGACGCAGCCCTCGCGGTCGTCGACGACCTCGGTCGCAATCAGCCGGAGATCCTGATCCACGGCGACTTCCACCCCCGCAACATCCTCAGCGCGGACCGCGAGCCATGGCTGGCCATCGACCCGAAAGGCTACGTCGGCGACCCGGCGTACGACGCCGCGATCTTTCTCCGCACCCGGGCCTACCACCTGTTCGTCGCGGACGGTCTTCTCGCGGCCGACCTGCTGCGGCAGTTGCGCGCCGAGCTCGGGCAGTTCGCCGAGGCATCAGGCATCGACCCCGAACGCATCAACCGCTGGCTCCAGCTGATCGCCGTACAGTCGTCGTTCTGGGGCCGCCGCCACGGCTTCGGCCGGGCCCGCGGCGGCAGCCACCTCGACCAGATCCTCCGCCTGATCGACGAGCTCGCCATCAGCTGGACCGACTAGGCCTGCAGAACCTGGTTGAGGACCAGGGTGACGGCCCCCAGGAGGGCGGCGTCGCGGCCGGTGCGGGAGCGGACCACGTGGAGGTGGGTGGTGGCCAGGGGCAACGATCTGGCGTAGACAGCTTCGCGGAGGCCGGCCAGGAGGCTGTCGCCGGCCTGGGACAGGGAGCCGCCGACGACGATCACGGACGGGTTGAGCAGGCTGACCGCGGCGGCGAGGACCGTGCCGATCTCGCGGCCCGCTTGGCGTACGGCGGTGGTCGCGGGCGTGTTGCCCGCTCGGACAAGGTCGACGATGTCCTGACTGGTCTCGACGCCCAGCGTGCGGGCGAGTGCGGCCGCGGACGCGATCGCTTCCAGGCAGCCGGTGTTGCCGCAGCGGCAGAGTTCGGTGTGTCCGGGCGCCTGGATGTGGCCGATGTCGCCGGCCGCCCCTTGCGCGCCACGGTGCAACCGGCCGCCGCTGATCACGCCCGCTCCGATGCCGGTGGCAACCTTCACGAACAGCAGGTGCTCGACGTCCGGGTACGTCGTCGCGTGCTCGCCGAGCGCCATGATGTTCACGTCGTTGTCGACCAGGACGGGTCCGGGGAGCTCACGGCTCAGTCGACCCACCACGTCGTACGAGTCCCAGCCCGGCATGATCGGCGGATGGTTCGGCCGCCCGGTGCTGTGCTCGACCGGCCCGGGCAGCCCGACGCCGGTGCCCGCCAGATCGTCCGGTGGCCTTCGGGCCTCACGCAGCAGCGCGTGTCCGGCCCGGGCGACCGCATCGAGGACGACTTCGGGTCCTTCGGCGATCTCGAGCGGCATCGTCGACCGGTGCAGGATTTCGCCGGCCAGGTCCGTGAGGGCGACGGACAGGTGCGTCGCACCGACGTCCGCGGCGAGCACGAGCCGCGCGGTCGGGTTGAACCGGAACCGCGCCGGCGGCCGGCCGCCTGTCGACGCCGCCTCACCCGACGGCACCACCAGCCCTTCCGCGAGCAACGCCTCGATCCGCCCGGTCACCGTGGACCGCGCAAGACCACTGCGCTCGATCAGCTCGGCGCGCGTCCACGGTTGCCCGTCGAGGAGCAGCCGCAGCACCGCGTCCGCCGTACCGAGATCGCTCATCACCGGACTTTCGTCGTACTGGGCCTGGACTTTTGCTTGACAGGGTTCAAAAGGGTCCCATAGCGTCCTACGACGTGTCCACCAAACGGCTCAGGGTAGGTATCGTCGGCGGCGGCTTCATGGGCCAGGTCCACGGCAGGTCCGCGTTGGTCTCCGGGGCGACGGTGGTCGGCGCGGTCGGCTCGTCGCCTGCCAGAGCTGAGGCCGCGGCCGAGGCGACCGGTGCCGAGCGCGGCTTCGCGACCCTCGACGAGCTGCTGGCCGCCGACATCGACGTCGTCCACATCTGTACGCCGAACAACACGCATCGCGACGTCGCGCTGAAGGCTCTCGAAGCGGGCAAGCACGTGGTCTGCGAGAAGCCGCTCGCCACCTCGGTGCAGGACGCGACCGGTCTGCACGCCGCCGCGGTCGAGGCAGGTTTGGTGGGCGCGGTGCCGTTCGTGTACCGCTATCACCCGATGGTCCGCGAGTTGCGCACCCGGATCGCCGCGGGCGACGCCGGCGTGATCACCAGCCTGCACGGCTCGTACCTGCAGGACTGGCTCGCCGGCGCGGACGACCAGAACTGGCGGGTGGACGACACCACCGGTGGGCCGTCGCGCACGTTCGCCGACATCGGGTCGCACTGGTGCGACCTGACCGAGTTCGTCACCGGCGACCGGATCGCCGCGATCAGCGCCCAGTTGCGGACGGTACGAGCGCAGCGTGGCGGCGTCGACGTACGGACCGAGGACCTGGCCACGGCGCAGTTCCGGACCGAGGCCGGCGTGGTCGGGACGATCGTGGTCAGTCAGGTCGCGGCCGGCCGCAAGAACCGGCTGTACCTGGAGGTGTCGGGCACCGAGTCGAGCTTCGGCTTCGACCAGGAGGACCCGGATCGCCTCTGGGTCGGTCGCCGTACCGCTTCGCAACTGCTGACCCGCGACCCCGAGACCTTGAGCCCGCCCGCGGCCCGGGTGAACCGGCTTCCGGCCGGGCACGCGCAGGGGTACCAGGACGCGTTCGATTCGTTCGTCGCCGACAGCTATGCCGCCGTACTGGGTGACCGCCCGGACGGCCTGCCCGATTTCGCCGCCGGAGCGCGGTCCGCTCGCGTGGTCGACGCCGTACTGCGGTCTGCGGCGGACGACAGCGCCTGGATCCCAGTCGAGAACTCTTAGGAGCCTGTGAGATGCCACGCCCGATCACACTGTTCACCGGTCAGTGGGCCGACCTGCCGTTCGAGGAGGTCTGTCAGTTCGCGTCCGAGGCCGGGTACGACGGCGTCGAGATCGCCTGCTCAGGAGACCACTTCGACGTCCAGCAGGCCGTTGACGACGACTCGTACGTCCAGACCCGCAAGGACATCCTGGAGAAGTACAACCTGCAGGTCTTCGCGATCTCCAACCACCTGGTGGGGCAGGCGGTCTGCGACAACCCGATCGACTTCCGGCACCAGGCGATCGTGCCGTCCCGGATCTGGGGCGACGGCGACGCCGAAGGTGTCCGGCAGCGCGCCGCGGAGGACCTGAAGAACACCGCCCGCGCGGCCAAGAAGCTGGGCGTGAACACCGTCATCGGCTTCACCGGCTCCTCGATCTGGCAGTACGTCGCGATGTTCCCACCGGTGCCGGCGGAGCGCATCGAGGCCGGGTACAAGGACTTCGCCGACCGCTGGAACCCGATCCTCGACGTGTTCGACGAGGAGGGTGTGCGGTTCGCGCACGAGGTGCACCCGTCGGAGATCGCGTACGACTACTGGACCACCACGCTCACCCTCGAGGCGATCGGCCACCGCGAGGCGTTCGGCCTGAACTGGGACCCGTCGCACATGGTGTGGCAGGACATCGACCCGGTCGCGTTCCTTTGGGACTTCAAGGACCGGATCTACCACGTGGACTGCAAGGACACCCGGATGCGGGTCGGCGGCGGACGCAACGGCCGGCTCGGCTCGCACCTGCCGTGGGGCGACCCGCGCCGCGGCTGGGACTTCTACTCCACCGGCCACGGCGACGTGCAGTGGGAGGACTGCTTCCGGGTGCTGAACTCGATCGGCTACGACGGCCCGATCTCGGTCGAGTGGGAGGACGCCGGTATGGAGCGCAAGGTCGGCGCGGCGGAGGCGGTCAACGTCATCCGCGCACTCGCCTTCGACAAGCCCGAAGCCGCCTTCGACGCCGCCTTCGCCACCGACAAGTAGCCGAACTTGGGGAGGGTTTTCTACCCGAAACGGGCCAAAACCCTCCCCAAGTCGCTCAAACAGGGCGAGAGTCGCGGCCGACCGCGAAGCCGAGCGTGACTTGTACGGCGGCCAGGGTCGCGAACACGGTCAGCGTCGTGGTCCAGCCGCCGGTCACCTGGGTCAAGTAGCCCGCGACGACCGGACCGGCAGCGGCGAGCGTGTACCCGACTGCCTGCGCCATCCCGGACAGCTGTGTGGTCTCGTGGTGGCCGCGGCCGCGGAGGCTGATCAACGACAGCGCGGCGACCAGTCCGGCGCCCTGGCCCAGCCCACCGACGACCGCCCAGACGATCGCCAGGTGCGGCGCCAGCAGCAGACCTAGCAGTGCTAGCAGAATCGGCACGCTCGCGGTCATCAACCCGGCTCGCTGGTTGGTCGGGTGCTTCAGCAGCAACGGGATGCTCAGCCCGCCGATCAGGCCGAACACCTGGAAGACGAACAGATGCACCCCGGTGGACCGCTCCGAGACGCCGCCGGTCGCGATCTCGATGGTGGGCAGCCAGTTCACGAACAGGTAGAAACTCGTGGACTGCAGGCCCATGAACCCGGTCACCAGCCAGGCCACCGGCTGCCGCCAGACGCTCACCGGCGGAGCGCCGTCGTCCGTTGTTGCCGACGGCATCGGCTCCGGCGACAACGTCCGCGGCAACCAGATCACTGCGACCAGCACGGCGAGCCCACCCCAGACCGCGAGTGACAGCCGCCAGTCGACCGCGTCGGCGATCGGTACGGCGAGGATCGAGGCGATCGCGGCGCCGCCGGTGATGAACGCCGTGTAGATGCCGGTCGCACGGGAAACGTGCGCGGCGTAGTCGCGTTTGATGATGACCGGCACCAGCACGTTGCCGACCGCGATCGCGCCGCCGACCACCGCCGTACCGATCCACAGACCGGCCTGGCCCGTGTACGGGCGGAGCGCGCTGCTCGCCGCGAGCACCAGGAGTGAGACGAACACCGCCCGCTCCATCCCGAACCGCCGCGACGCGAGGTGGACCAGGGGAGAGGCGACCGCGAACGCGAGCAGCGGCAGCGTGCCCAGCAGACCCTGCGCGGCCTCACCGAGGTGCAGATCGAGCCCGATACGCGGCAGCACCGGACCGACCGCGGTCAGTGCCGGGCGCAGGCTCAGCGCGACCACGAAGGCGGTCGCGGTGATCAGCGCCGACCGCTCTCGAGCCATTGGTTCGGACACTACCGCCACAACACGCCTCTCTCCCTGTGCAGATGTCCTACATTTACACAGTACGCTACGCGTGAAGAGGTGATGTCGTTGAAGGGGTCACTCGAAGGGCCGGTGCGGCAGGTGCCGCTCGTGCTGCAGGTCTCGGAGCGGTTCCGGGCGCAGATCGAGTCCGGGGCGTGGCCGCGCGGGTCGCGGATCCCCGGGGAGAACCAGCTCGCAAGCGAGCTCGGGGTGAGTCGTGGCACGGTGCGGGAGGCGTTGCGTTCGCTGAGCCTGACCGGTCTGCTGGAGCCGCGCGTGGGCGACGGCACGTACGTGCGGGCGACCAACGAGATCAGCGGCGTACTGGCCCGGGACGAGCTCTCGGCGTCGCTCACGCATGTCCTCGACGCCCGCGCCGGCATCGAGGCGGCCGCGGCTCGGTTGGCCGCTCAGCACGCGGATCCGGCGAATCTGAGGCCGCTGTCCGATGCGCTGGAGGCTCGCGCCGCCGCCCTGGCGGCGGGGGACCTGGAGGCGTTCGTGGCGGTCGACGCGGACTTCCACCGCGGCGTCGTCGTCGCGAGCGGGAACCCGTTGTTGCTGCGGTTGTACGACGCCCTCGCCGAGGTCCTCGCCGAGTCGATCCGGGAAACCGCGACGATCCCCGAGGACCACCGGATCCTCGACGCGCACGTCGACGTACTGGAGGCGATCCGGGCCGGTGATTCCGAGGCGGCGAGTCAGGCGTCGTACGCGCTCATCGAGTCCGTCAAGGTGGCGGGATCCGGCCAGTAGTACCGGAAGCAGGCGGGCCGGCCGTTGAGGCGACGCGGCTCACCACCCGGCGGTGGGACGTCCTTGCGCTCGCCTCGGATACCACCGCGCGCTTCGTAGAAACCTTGTGCGGCGGTGTTCTGCTCGAGCACCCACAGATAGATCCCGGTGTCCCGTACCGTCTCGGCCGTAAGTGCGAGCAGCCGCGTGCCAATCCCTTGCCGCTTGCGCGGTGCCCGGACGTGCAGATTGTCGACGAGTGCGCCGAACTTCGGATCCGCGTCGTACACCACGTGCGCGAGCCCGATCAGTTGCCCGTCGTACTCCGCCACCGTCGTCCACGTACCGTCACGCGCCGCGAGCCGCTCGGCCCACATAGTTCCGAGATATTCGGGCGACTCGTCGTCGAGGAACTCATCCGCGTAAGCACCCCGGTAATGCCGCCGCCAACTGTCCCCGTGCAACTCCGCAACCGCCGCCGCGTCATTTGGTCCAGCCACTCGAAAAGTCGTCACCTGATGATTCGTATCACCGTGGGAGGACGTCGCCGGGTGCTGTCCGCTGGGTGGGTGCGAGGACCCGGGCGAAGACGGCCAGGCCGGCGGCGAGGGCGGTGACGACGATGAAGGACATGGTCAGGTTGCTGGCCTGGGCTATGCCGCCGATGATCGACGGCGCTACCAGGCCGGAGGAGTAGGTGATGGTGGCGACGCCGGCGATGGCCTGGCTCGGGTTGGGGCCGGTGCGGCCGGCGGCGGCGAAGGCGAGCGGTACCGCGACCGCGATGCCGATGCCGATCAGGCCGAAGCCGACCATCGCGAGGATCGCGTTCGGTGCGAGGACGACCAGCAGGCCACCGAGGGTCGCGATCACGCCGCTCCAGCGCACTGTGCGTACGGCGCCGAACCGGTCGACGACCGCATCGCCGGTGATCCGGGCGATCGCCATCGTCAACGCGAATCCGGTCGTCGCGCCGGCCGCGACGCCGGCCGAGCTGTCCAGGATGTCGCGCAGGTACACGGCCGACCAGTCCAGGCTCGCGCCCTCCGCGAACACCGCACAGAACCCGACCGCCCCGATCAGCAACGCCGACTTCGGCGGCAGCGCGAACCGTGCGGGAGGCTCCTCGTCGTCCTCGGGATGGATGTTCAGCACGAACTGACACACCACCGCCCCGACGACAGTCAGGACGACGGCAGCGATCGTGTGGTGGATCTGCGCACTGAGGTCCGCATGCGCCGCGACCGTCCCGACCGCGGATCCGAGCAGCGCGCCCACACTCCACAGGCCGTGCAACCCGGACATGATCGACTTCTTCAGCCGATGCTCGACCTCGACGCCGAGCGCGTTCATCGCGACGTCGGCCATCCCCGCCGTACCGCCGTAGATCAGCAGCGCGGCGCACAACGTCAGCAGGCCGGGAGCGAACGACGGCAGGATCAGGGAGAGCGTCCAGAGCGCGAGCAGCCCGCGCAGTGCGGTGCGGGTCCCGAACCGGTGACTGACCCGGGCGGCGAGCGGCATCATCAATGCCGCTCCGAGCGCCGGGAACGCGAGCGCCAGGCCGAGCTGGCCCGCGGACACCCCTGCATGGTCCTGGATCCAGGGCACCCGGGTCGCGAACGACCCGGTCACCGATCCGTGCACGCAGAAGACGGCGGCCACGGCGTACCGCGATCGCTTGACGAGCGTGGTGTCTTCAGTCACAAGCAAACACACTATCTGTTTGAACGATCAGGCGGATGGTAGTTTTTTGCGCATGAGAAGCGCGGAACGGCACCAAGTGATCGTAGAACGACTACGAGTCGTTGACCGAGTGTCGGTCCAGGAGCTGGTCGAGGCGACCGCGGCCTCGGACATGACGGTCCGCCGCGACCTCGACTTCCTGGCGGCGCAGGGCGTGCTGAAGCGCGTCCACGGCGGCGCGGTGTCTTCGATGCCGTCCGGCCTGGAGCCGCCGCACTCGTTGCGCGCCCAGGCCGCCGTCGCCGCCAAGCAGGCGATCGCCCGCGCTGCCGTCGAGCATCTTCGCGACGGTGAGACGATCGTGCTCGACAGCGGTACGACGGCGCTCGAGACCGCGAAGCTCCTGCGCGACCGCACGATGACGGTGATGCCGCTCTCGCTGCACGTCGCGCACGAACTCGCCGACGCGCCGCGGATCCGGCTGCTGATGCCGGGCGGCGAGGCGCGCAAGGGGGAGCTGTCGCTGGTCGGTCCGCTGACCGTTGCCTCGCTGCGTGCACTTCGCTTCGACGCCGCCGTACTGAGCCCCTGCGCGTTCAGTCTCGACGCGGGACTGACGGCCTTCGACCTGGGCGACGCGGAGGTCAAGCAGGAGGCGATGAACGTTGCCACCCGCACCATCGTGCTCGCCGACGGCGCCAAGTGGGACCGCGCCGCCCTCGCCTACGTCTGCCCGGCGGATCGCCCCGACCTGATCATCACCGACGACTCCGCACCCGAGGACCAACGAACCATGCTGACCCAACGCGGCGTACTGGTAGAGGTGGCAGGTTGAGCACCCTACAACTGCAGAGCGCGCCGCCCCGAGCCGCTCGGGTCGCGACCTGGTTGTACTTCGGTCTGAACGGGTTCGCGGTCGGGATGTGGGTCGTGCACATCCCGAGCATCGAGCAGAAGACCGGGATCACCCACAGCACCCTCGGACTGCTCCTGCTGGTCCTCGGCGGCGCCGCGTTCATCGGCATGCAGGTCGCCGGGCCGCTCGTCGACAGACTCGGCCAACGCCGGCTCGTCCCGGCGGCGGGCATCCTGCTCGGTATCGCGCTCGCCGGCCCCGGTCTGGCCACGAACTGGTGGACGCTGGGGCTCACGCTGATCCTCGTCGGCTTCGGCAACGGTTCGATCGACGTCGGGATGAACGCGCAGGCCGTCGTGGTCGAGCGCGGCTACCCGCGACCGATCATGGCCGCCTTCCACGCGATGTGGTCGATCGGCGGAGCGATCGCCGCCGTCATCGGCGCGGCCACCCTGAGGGCCGGCGTACCGACCGAGGTCACGCTTGGCCTGTCCGGCCTGGTCTGTATCGCGATCGCGGTGGCCGCCAGCCGGTTCTTGCTGGAGGCAACCATCGAGGAGGAGGACGCGGACGACGCGGCGCCGCGGGCGAAGCCGCCGGCCAAGCTGGTCTGGGCGCTCGGCGGGCTCGCGTTCGGCCTGATGCTGTCCGAGGGGGTTGCCAACGACTGGGCCGCGCTGCACTTCCGCGACATCCTCGGCACCTCGGTCAGTACGGCGGCCTTCGCGTACGGCGCGTTCGCGGTCGCGATGACCGTCGGCCGGTTCCTCACCGACCGGGTGGCGGCCGTCGTCGGTCCGGCGGCGATCGTGCGCTGGGGCGCCGCGATGGCCGCGGTCGGTCTGACGCTGGTGATCGTCGTACCGTGGGTGCCGGTCGCGCTCGTCGGCTGGGCGATCTTCGGCCTCGGCCTCGCGGGCGGCGTACCGCAACTGTTCACCGCCGCCGGCAACCTCGACCCGCGCTCGTCCGGCGCGCTGATGGCCCGTGTCGTCGGCCTCGGGTACGTCGGCCTGCTGGCGGGTCCCGCACTGATCGGCGGCCTCGCGCACTGGATGCCGCTGAACATCGCATTCATCCTGCCGGTCGTCCTGTGCATCCTGACGTTCTTCGGCGGACCGGTCCTCAAGTCACCGCGTTGAGCGCCTGCTCCAGGTCGGCCCAGAGGTCGTTGGGGTGTTCGATGCCGACGGACAGGCGGATCAGGTCCTCGGGGATCGTCGGGACCTCGATCGGCCAGCGGCGGCGGCGTTCCAGCATCGACTCGACGCCGCCGAGGCTGGTCGCGTGCACCCAGAGTTCGGTGCTCTCGCAGACCTTCTGGGCGCCGGCCGCGTCGCCGCCGAGCTCGAACGCGAAGATCGCGCCGAAGCCGGACATCTGCGCCGCGGCCCGGTCGTGTCCCGGATCGTCCGGTAGTCCGGGGTAGCGCACCCGGCTGACGCGTGGGTGCTCGCGCAGTCGCTCGGCGAGGAAGGCGGCGTTCGACTGTGCCCGCTCGAGGCGGAGTGCGAGCGTGCGCAGGCCGCGGAGCGCGAGCCAGGCCTCCATCGGGCCCGGGATCGCGCCGAGGCTGCGGCGACGCAGGTCGATGGCCGACCACAGGTCGTCGTCCGCGGTGACGATCGCGCCGAGAAGAACGTCCGAATGGCCGGCGATGAACTTGGTTGCCGAGTGCATCACGACGTCCGCGCCGAGCCGCAACGGCTGCTGGAGCAGGGGAGTGGCGAACGTGTTGTCGACGACGACGGTCGCACCGGCGGCACGCCCTGCCGCGGCGAGGGCCGGGATGTCGGCGACCTCCATCGCGGGATTCGTTGGCGACTCGATCCACAGCATGTCGGCGCCGTCGACCGCTTGGACAGCTGCGTCTGTGTCGGCGATGTCGACTCGGTCAACCTTCAGCCGGCCGGTCGCCGCCTGCTGATCGAGGAGCGCGAGTACGCCGGAGTACGCGTGCTGCGGTGCGACCACGCGGCCACCGACCGGGATCAGATCGATGAGGGCTGCTGCGGCCGCCATCCCGGAGGCGAACGTCAACGCGCGACCTCCCTCAAGCTCGCCGAGGGTCTCCTCGAGCGCGGTCCAGGCGTCGTTCCCGAACCGCCCGTAGCCACGATCGCCGCCGGCGACGTACGTCGAGCTGAAGACCGGGGACTCACCGACGGGCGCATTCGGCACCCGCTCCGGCCGGCCTGCGTGGACGACAACGGTGGACGGATCGAGGTCAGGACTCATACCCCGAATTGTCCCTGCCTACCGACCGTTCGCATCGGGCGGGTCAAGCGTCGGGCGCTCCGGGGAGTGGGACGCCGCCGGTGGACAGCAGTCGCATCGCGCGCCGGGCCAGCGCCTTCGCCTCGACAGTGTCCGGGGTGTCCACCCAGACGCGGACCACGGTCTCGATGATGTTCATCGCGATCCCCGCGGACAGGGCGGCGACGAACTCCGAGCGGCGCGGGTCGTCCGTGGGCAGCCGGCGTACCAGCTCGTCGGCGAGATCGGTGCGGAAGCGCCAGATCAGCTCGTTCAGGTGGGCGCTCACCGAACCGGTCTGCTCGGCCAGGTCGAACACCGCGCGGATCCGTTCCGGGTTCCTCTCGAGCTGTTCGAGGACCCGCTCGATCACCGCGCGCAGACCGTCCGGCAGGTCCATCGCGGGCTGCTGGTGGAACCAGTCGACCGCGTCGGCCAGGCAGTCGTCGACGAACTCGAGGACCAGGCCCTCCTTGGTCGGGAAGTACCGGTACAGCGTGCTCGGCCCGACCTCGGCCGCCGCCGCGATCTGCTCGACCGTCGTCCGGCCGAACCCGTTGTCGCTGAACAGCTCGAACGCCTTGTCCGCGATCAGCCGGCGGGTCCGCTCCCGCTTCACTTCGCGCAGTCCCATCAGCACCTCCGCGGGCAGGGTACCGCCTCCGACGCGCCGCAGCCTGTTCCTGATCGGAAGCGTCAGCCATATGGTAGTCACTACCAAATTCCCAGGAGAGGGCGCGCGATGACCGAGAGCTTCCCCGTCCGCAGGCCGTCCGGTTGCCCCTTCGATCCGGCGCCGGAGTACGCCGCGTTCCGCCGTACCGAGGCGCCCGCGAAGGTGTCGACGCCGGCCGGTGTCGACGCGTACGTGATCAGCCGGTACGACGACGTCCGCGCGCTGCTCCGGGACAGCCGGCTGAGTTCGCGGCTGGCGCCGTCCGATCACGTCGTACCGGATGCGGATCTGGACCGGGAGGTGGAGTCGGGGTCGATCCTGCAGGTGGACGGGGCGGCGCACAAACGCCTTCGCAGGATGCTGGCGACCGAGTTCGCGGCCAAGCGGATGGAGGCGATGCGGCCGCGGATCGCGTCGATGATCGAGGAACGGCTCGACGCGATGCTGGCTGGTGGTGGGCCGGTCGACCTGGTGCAGGAGTTCGCGTTGCCGATTCCGTCGCTGGTGATCTGCGAGCTGCTGGGCGTTCCGTACGCGGACCGCGACGAGTTCCAGGAGCGGAGCGCCCTGCTCGTCCGGGTCGACGGGTGGACCGAGGAGATCGGGCGGGCCAGCGACGAGCTGAACCAGTACATCGTCGGCCTGGTGCTCGCGAAACAGGCACATCGCGAGGACGACCTGCTGTCCCGGCTGATCACCCGCGGCGAGGAGCTCGGTACGCCGCTGAGCCTGGAGGAGCTGGTGACGGTCGGGGTCACGCTGCTGATCGCCGGCCACGAGACGACCGCGAACATGATCGCGCTCAGCACGCTGGCGCTGCTGGCGAATCCGGCGCAGCTCGATGCACTGCGGGCCGATCCATCGCTCGCACCGGCCGCGGTCGAAGAGCTGCTGCGGTACCTGTCCGTGGTGCACTTCGGACTGTTCCGCTACGTCACCGACGACCTGCCCGTCGGCCCGTTGACGATCGACGCCGGCGGTTACCTGATCGCGGCGCTGTCCTCGGCCAACCGCGACGAGAGCGTGTTCCCGGACCCGGACCGACTGGACCTGGAGCGGAACGCGGCGGCGCACGTGGCCTTCGGGTTCGGGCCGCACCAGTGCATCGGCCAGCAGCTCGCCCGGGTCGAACTGCAGGAGGTGTTCACGCGGCTGTTCGCCCGCATTCCGACGCTGCGACTCGCCGTACCGTTCGAGGAAATCGACTACCGAGACAACACGCTCGTGTACGGAGTGACAGCGTTGCCAGTCACCTGGGACCCGCCGCTACCTACTGCGATCTGAAGGGTTCTTAACCGAACCCCGGTCGGAACCTGATCTCCGGGCCGCTACAGTCGAGCCGGTGAGTGAGTACTCGGAAAGTCAGCGAAAGCCCCGTGTCGCCGTCGTGTTCGGCGGCCGGTCGAGCGAGCACGCCATCTCGTGCGTGACCGCCGCGAACGTCCTGCAGGTCATCGATCGGGACAAGTACGACGTGGTCCCGGTCGGCATCAGCACCAGCGGGCACTGGGTGCTCGAGAGCGGTGACCCCGAGCGGCTGTCGATCACCGACGGCAAGCTCCCGGAGGTCGACGTGACCGCGATGCCGGTGCTGTTCGGCGCGAACCGCGAGCTCGTGGTCAGCGAACCCGACCAGGTGCCGAGCACGCTCGGCGAGGTTGACGTGGTCTTCCCGCTGCTGCACGGTCCGTGGGGCGAGGACGGCACCATCCAGGGCCTGCTCGAGATGTCCGACATCCGGTACGTCGGTTCCGGCGTCCTCGCGAGCGCCGTCGGCATGGACAAGCACTACATGAAGGTCGTCTTCCAGGCCGCCGGACTCGAGGTCACGCCGTACGTCGTGATCCGCGACCGCGACTGGACCCGGGACCCGGCCGCCTGCCGGGAGGCTGTGGACGCGCTCGGCTACCCGGTGTTCGTGAAGCCGTGCCGGGGCGGGTCGAGTCTCGGGATCAGCAAGGTGAACAGCCTCGAAGAGCTCGACGAGGCCATCGTGGTGGCGCGGGCGCACGACCCGAAGGTGATCGTCGAGGCGTCGGCGGAGAGCCCGCGCGAGATCGAGGTCGGGGTCCTCGGCGGCCTGAACGGCGGCAACCCGGAGGTCAGCGTCTGCGGCGAGATCGCGATCTCGGGCGGCGGGCACGACTTCTACGACTTCGAGACCAAGTACTTGCCGGAGGGCGAGGAGTACACGGCGCTCTCGGTGCCGGCCGACCTGCCTTCGGAGATCGCCGACGAGGTCCGCGCGAAGGCGCTGATCGCCTTCGACGCGATCGAGGCCGAGGGGCTGGCACGCGTCGATTTCTTCCTGGACGCCGACAACCGCGTGGTCATCAACGAGATCAACACGATGCCCGGGTTCACGCCGACCAGCATGTTCCCGCGGCTGTGGGCCGCCTCCGGCAAGGACTACGCAGCCCTCGTCGAGCATCTCCTGCAACTGGCCATGACCCGCCCCACAGGCCTCCGCTGACCCACCGGATGCCGCTCGTCAGCACGCAGTACGGCCCCGTCCGGGGAACCGACGCCGGCGTGCTGTCCTTCAAGGGCATCCCGTACGCCGCGCCGCCCGTCGGCCCGAACCGCTTCCTGCCGCCGCGACCGCCGGAGCCGTGGACTTCGCCCCGTGACGCGCGTAGTTACGGGGCGACTGCGCCGCAGACCCGCACCGAGGGCATTATGGGTGAACTCATCCCGCGGACGATCATCCCGGGCGACGACTACCTGAACCTGAACGTCTGGACGCCGGGGTTGAGCGGGCGGGCGCCGGTGATGGTCTTCATCCACGGCGGCTCGTTCACGAGCGGCACCGGAGCCTTGTCCGTGTACGACGGCACGCGGTTCGCCCGCGACGGCGTCGTACTCGTGACGATCAACTACCGGCTCGGCGCCGACGGGTTCCTGTGGTTCGGTGACGGTACGCCGAACCTCGGGTTGCTCGACCAGATCGCGGCCCTGACCTGGGTCCGCGACAACATCGACGGGTTCGGCGGCGACCCGGGCAACGTGACGATCTTCGGCGAGTCGGCCGGTGCGATGAGCGTCTGCACGTTGCTCGCAATGCCCGCTGCCGAAGGCCTGTTCCACCGGGCGATCGCCGAGTCGGGCGCCGCTCACAACACGATCGGGCCGTCGTCCGCGCGCCAAGTCGGCGCTCGTTTGGCCGCGGCTCTCGGTACGGCGCCGACGCGTGAGGCAATCGCTCGGGTGCCTGTCGCGCAGTTGCTTGCCGCGCAGGACAGCCTCAGCCAGCAGGTGGCGGCGAAACCGCGCGCCAAACTGTGGGGTGACGTTGCCCGCACGCTGCTGCCGTTCAGTCCCGTGGTCGACGGCGACCTTCTGCCCGCTGCGCCGCTCGACCGTATCCGGGCCGGGGCCGGCGCTGACGTCGACCTCCTCATCGGCACGAACAGCGAGGAGGCGCGGCTCTTCCTCGTTCCGACCGGCGTCGGCGCCAGGATGAACACACCCTTCCTGTACACCGCGGCCGCGCTCCGCTTCGGGTTGCCTGTAGGCAGCGTACGTCGTTATCGCGCCGGCCTCCCCGGTGCCACGCCAGGTGATGTGCTGGCGGCGGTCATGACGGACTCGTACTACCGCATCCCCGCGATCCGGCTCGCCGAGGCCCACCAGGGCACGTACGTCTACGAGTTCGGCTGGCGATCGCCCGCCTGCGATGGTGCTCTCGGTGCCTGTCACGGCCTTGAGTTGGCGTTCGTCTTCGACAACCTGGACGACCCGTCGGCGGCACCGATGCTGGGTCCCGCGCCACCGCAGCACCTGGCGGATCTCGTCCACAAGTCCTGGGTGGACTTCGCGGTAACCGGCGACCCCGGCTGGCCGCCGTACACCCCCCAACAACGCATCAGCCGCCACTTCAACACCGCCTCCGGCACCACCACCGACGACCGCCCCACCGAACGCCACACCTGGCACAACCTCCGCTGACCCGCCGAGCCAGCTTGGCTGACCGCCGCTGCACAGGAACCGGCGCGACCTGCACGCGACGGGATAACCCATGTGGTGCGGGGAGCACGTGTGCGGGGCGGGGTGTGGTGCGGGGGTCAGGTGGTGGGGAGGGCGGCGGCTCGGGCGTGTAGGTAGCGTTGTTGGGGGAGGCTGGTTGTGCGGCTTGCTGCTTCCTCGTATGCCGCTCGCGCGCCCGACATGTCGCCCGACATCTCCAGCAGATGTGCCCGCACCGCTGACAGCCGGTGGTCCTTGGCGATCCGGTCGTCGTGCTCGATCGACCGCAGCAACACGAGTCCCTCGTCCGGACCGCGCGCCATCGCGACCGCAACTACGTGGTTGAGGGCAACCATCGGGTTGTCGGTGAGTTGCAGCAGCACCTCGTACAGCGCGACGATCTGCCGCCAGTCCGTCTCCTCGGCCGTCGGCGACTCGTCGTGCACCGCCGCGATTGCCGCCTGCAACTGGTACGGCCCGACCGGCCCACGCGGCAGCGTCTTCGTGATCAGCTCGACGCCCTCCCGGATCAGCTCCGGAATCCACAACGACCGATCCTGCTCCGCCATCGGCACCAGCTCACCGAGTGGCCCGGTCCGCGCCGGGCGCCGCGCATCCGTCAGCAACAGCAACGCCAGCAAGCCGGCGACCTCGGCATCATCCGGGAGGAGCCGGTGCAGCATCCGCGCCAACCGAATCCCTTCGGCCGCCAACTCGACCCGTTGAAGACTCGGCCCCGTCGTACTCGCGTAACCCTCGTTGAAGATCAGGTACACGACCTTCAGCACCGCGCCCAGCCGCTCCTCGCGATCGGCCGGCATCGTGAACCGCGCGCCGCTGTCCTGCACACTCGTCTTCGCCCGGGTGATCCGCCGCGTCATGGTTGCCTCCGGCACCAGGAACGCCCGCGCGATCTCCACCGTCGTCAGACCTCCGACCGCCCGCAACGTCAACGCGATCTGCGACGCCGGCGACAACGACGGATGGCAACACAGGAACAACAACACCAAGGTGTCATCCGCGTCCCCGACCGGGTCGCCCTGCAGCGCCCAGGACGCGACCCGGTCCTCCCGCCGCTGGCGGGCCTGCTCCCGCCGGAGCAGATCCGTCAGCCGACGAGAAGCGACCGTGATCAACCACGCGCGCGCGGACTGTCCGGCACACCGTCCACCGGCCACTGCTGCGCCGCCGCGAGCAGCGCCTCCTGCACCGCGTCCTCAGCCGTGTCGAAGTGCCCGTACCGCCGGACCAGCGCCCCGAGAACCTGCGGTGCCAGCTCCCGCATCAGCTCCTCGACAGCACCAGTCATGACACGTCACTCCACCAGGTCGTCGCGATCCTCGACAAGCGGCCGGATGTCCGCGTACGCCGTCGCGCGGACGAACTCCGGCGCTGGCGTGTCGGCGAGCCGCGACGCGATCTCTGTGGCCCGGTCGAACGACTCGCACTCGACGATCCAGTACCCCGCGAGCACCTCCTGTGTCTCGGCGTACGGCCCGTCGGTCACTACCGACTCCCCGTCCTTCGACCCCAGCCGCCGGGTCAGCACCGGCGCCGCCAGCGCGCGCGTCTCGACCAGCTCACCCGACTCGACCAGCTCGTTGTTGAACTTGTCCATGAACTGCGCCATCGCCGCGAAGTCCTCCGGCTTCCAGGCAGGCTTCCCCGTGTCCTTCCCCGCCATCCCGTCGTAGTCCTGCTGCGACGCGTACGTCAGGATCATGTACTTCATCGATCACTCCCGTCCTCCGGGCGCCCACTGCGGGCGCCTCCACCCGAGACGTCGCGCCCGACATCCCCAACCGGACACCACCAGCAGACGAATCCGGACCCCATCAGCGAGTATGCCGGTGTCCACCGTGGGACCGCGATCGCAGCAGCGGTGGATCGCGGCACGGTACTAGTTGAATGAAGCAACAACTAGGTTTGATTGCCGAGCGCCCGCATCAAACTGTTGACAGAAAGTCAGCATGGACCTAGCGTCTGCTATCAGTAACGAATTGTGATCGGCGTGAGACGGCCCGTGAGGCCGCCGCTGATCGAACGGGACGCCAGCACGATGGCGGGACAGCGATTCTGCTTCCCGTGGCGATCTCCCGATGTCCTGTTACCGGGCCTGGACCTGTCCCGGATCGCTCGATGTCATTTCTTGCGACCGCGCATCTCCAACGACGAACTGCCCGAACAACAAGTCGTCCTGTCACCGATCAGGCGGCTTATCGACGGACTGAGGGTGAAACCGATCATGAAGTTGCCCACCTATGCGCCCACACTCGGCCGGTTCCGGCTGAGCGTACTGGCGGTCGCCGCGGCGCTCGTCGTATCCGCGGGCGGTCTGCTCGTCACCGGAGGCAATGCGCAGGCCGCAGCCGTGGCGGTGCCACTCGGTACCGCCGAGAGTTTCGTGGTCCTGGCTGGAGCCGGAATCACCAACACCGGACCGACCGTGCTCACGGGGGACATCGGCAGCTTCCCGAACCCGGCGATCACCGGCACCGGAACGATGACGATCACCGGAACGAACCACGCCGGCGACAACGTGACCCAGGAGGCGAAGAAGGATCTGGTCACGGCCTACAACGTCGCCGCCGGGGAGTCGCCGCCGACGCCGGTGACGGACGACCTGGGCGGCAAGACGCTGACCCAGGGCGTCTACAACTCGGCCTCCTCGATGGGGCTGACCGGGGCATTGACTCTGAATGCCGAAGGCGACGCGGGGGCGGTGTTCGTGTTCCAGGCGGGCTCCACGCTCACCACCGCGTCCAGCAGCAGCGTGGTGCTGACCAACGGTGCTCAGGCGTGCAATGTGTTCTGGCAGGTGGGTAGCTCGGCGACGATCGGTACGGCGACCCAGTTCCGCGGGACCATCATGGCGCTGACATCGATCACGATGAACACCGGTGCCACCGCGGTCGGCCGGATGCTGGCTCGTAACGGCTCGGTGACCCTGGACACCAACACCCTCACCAAACCAACCTGCAGCACCACCCCGCCGACGACACCGCCGACCACGCCGCCGACCACGCCGCCGACGACACCGCCGACCACGCCGCCGACCACGCCGCCGACGACACCGCCGACCACGCCGCCGACGACACCGCCGACGACACCGCCGACGACACCGCCGACGACACCGCCGACCACGCCGCCGACGACACCGCCGACCACGCCGCCGACGACACCGCCGACCACACCGCCGACCACGCCGCCGACGACACCGCCGACGACACCGCCGACCACGCCGCCGACGACACCGCCGACCACGCCGCCGACGACACCGCCGACGACACCGCCGACGACACCGCCGACCACGCCGCCGACCACGCCGCCGACCACGCCCAGGCCGCCGCAGGTCACCAGGACGCCGGGAGGTTCTGTCGGAACGGGTGACGCGTCCGGCCCGTCGATACTCCTCGTGGAGCCGCCGACCTTCCCCTGGTTCTGGTGGACACTGGCCGGCACCCCATGAGGACCGGCGCGGCGGTTCTGTTCCTCGCGACCACCCTCACTGTGGCCGGATGCACCACTGAGTCAGGCACGGGGCAGACTCAAGGCGCACCCTCGGCCGAGGTCCCGAGCGGAGCCGCCGCGCCAACCACCACCGTCATCACACCCACGCCCAGCATCCCCACCCCGAGCACACGGAACACGGGCGCACCGACCGGAAGACGCACCCTTGCGGTAGGCAAGAACACCCCAGCACCCCGCACGGAGCCATCCGCCGAACCGTCCCGACGACCACCCCACGGTCACGGGCGCGGAAAGCCGGCCTCGCTGCGGACGTCCACCCCGATCCGGGTGCGGATCCCCGCGATCGGGGTGGATTCACGTCTGATGCGTCTCGGCCTCACCCGCAGCGGCAGTTTGCAGGTGCCGCCGAACGGCTTCCCGGCCGGCTGGTTCACCGGTGCCCCCACACCCGGCGAGACAGGCCCAGCCGTTATCGCCGGCCACGTCCGCTGGTCCGGCCGGCCCGGTGTCTTCGCCAGGCTCGCCTCGCTGAAGCCCGGCGACAAGATCATGGTGGCCCGGCAGGACCGCTCAACCGCCACGTTCCGGGTGAGCCGGGTCCAGGAGTACCCGAAGGCCACCTTCCCGAGCGCCGCGGTCTACGGCGATATCGACCACGCCGGACTGCGACTGATCACGTGCGGTGGGCTCGATGCCGTGAAGAAGAAGTACGAGGCCAATCTGGTGGTCTTCGCCGATCTGATCGGCTGAAGGGCAGCTCTGCACGGCCGCGCCCAGTGCGCCGACGCGAGAGACGTCTCGAGCTCGTCATCGACTATGCAGTCGTCAGGTGCAGGGGGTGACGAGCTTGTTGTGCTTCTGGACAGCGTCGGAGACGTCGGTGAGGGCGTTGGCTTCGGGAGTGTACTTGGCGGGGACGGCGACCTCGAAGTAGAGGCTGCGGCCGATGGTGGTGAAGATGAAGCCGTTCTCGACCTGTTTGGCGAACCAGCCGACGCCGTTCACCTCGAAGCACTGGGACTGGGCCTCGGCCATGCCGGCCGGGGGCGTGACGCCGCAGGTCATCTCGATCGGCGGGTCGCCGTACGCCGCGGTCAGCGGGCTCTTCGGGGAGGCCTCGCGGCGTTCGGCGTCAAGGACCTTGGCGGGGAGCGCCTTGACGAGCTCGGCGCAGGCGGCGGCGACCTCGGGCGCGGGGGAGGGCACAGGCACCGGCGTCGGCCCGGGGCTGCAGCCGGCAATCAGCAACAGCCCAATCAGACCGACCAAGCTGCGCAGACCGAGCCGGCTGCGCAGAGCAAACCGGCCGCGCAGACCAACCAGGCTGCGCAGGCCGAGCCGGCCGCGCGGAGCGAGCTGGCCGCGGTGGGTCGGGGGCCGGTGCGTGGTCCGGGGGCGGGACCAGGGCGGTGCTGCGAGCAGGAGCTTGGGCATACCGAAGAAGTGGCGGGTCCCCGTGTCGACGATCAGGTCTGGTTCAGATGTGGACGACGGGGCAGGTCAGGGTGCGGGTGATGCCGGGAACGTTCTGGACCCGGGCAACCACCAGTTTGCCCAACTCGTCGACGTTGCGAGCTTCCGCGCGGACGATCACGTCGTACGGACCGGTGACGTCCTCGGCCAGGGTGACGCCCTGGACCTCGGCGATCTGCGCCGCGACGTCGGCAGCACGGCCGACCTCGGTCTGGATCAGGATGTAGGCCTGGACCACCACGTCGTTCTCCACTCAGTCGTCCTCAGCTGGCTCCAGCCACAGTACTGCCAGGTGGCCGGGCGTACTCGTTGCCCGGTCACGGTACCGCCTAGACTCCGGTCAGCGATATGGGAGGTCTGCTGACGTGACAGAGACGTTGGGGAGCACGGGTGAGTTCGGCCTGATCGCGGCCGTCACCAAGGGGCTGTCCACAGGTGAGGACGTCCTGGTCGGTCCCGGTGACGACGCGGCGGTGATGGCGGTGCCGGACGGCCGCATGGTGATCACGACGGACCTGCTGGTCGAGGGTCGGCACTTCCGCCAGGACTGGTCGTCGGCGTACGACGTGGGCCGCAAAGCCGCCGCACAGAATCTGGCCGACGTAGTGGCGATGGGTGCCCGCCCGACCGCGCTCGTGGTCGGTTTCGGCGGCCCTGCCGACCTGCCGACCGCGTGGGCGCTGGAGCTGAACCAAGGCCTCGTCGACGAATGCGAGCTGGTCGAGGCGAGCATCATCGGCGGCGACACGGTCCAGTCCGACAAGATCGTCGTCTCGGTGACCGCCTTCGGTTCGCTCGACGGCCGTCCGCCGGTGCTGCGCTCGGGCGCTCGCCCGGGGGACGAGGTCGCGTACATCGGCCGGCTCGGCTGGGCCGAGGCGGGCTGGGCGGTGCTCGCGCGCGGGTTCCGGTCGCCACGGGCCGTCGTCGAGGCGCACCGTCGCCCGCAACCGCCGTACGCCGAAGGTCCGCGGGCCGCGCTCGCCGGCGCCTCCTCGTTGTGTGACGTGAGCGACGGCCTGCTGTCCGATCTCGGCCACATCGCGGCGGCGAGCCAGGTGATCATCGACGTGCACACGAAGGCCCTGACCGTGCCGGAGCCGCTGCAGGCGGTGGCTGCGGCCACCGGTGTGGACGCGCTGAAGTTCGTCCTGACCGGCGGCGAGGACCACGCGCTGGTCGGCACCTTCGAGCCGGCCGACGTCCCCGAGGGCTGGACAGTGATCGGCTCGGTTGCTGAGGGCAACGAGGAACGACCGGCCGGGACGGTGACCGTCGACGGCGCGCCGTATGCTGCGGACACCGGACACGCCCATTTCAGGAGTTGAGATGCCTCCCCCCAGAGTGCTGACGATCGCCGGTTCCGACTCCGGCGGCGGGGCCGGGATCCAGGCGGACCTGAAGGCGATGCTCGCGAACGGCGTGCATGGTATGAGCGTCCTGACCGCGATCACCGCGCAGAACAGCGTCGGCGTCCAGGGCGCCTGGGAGCTGCCGGAGGAGCAGGTCCGCGCCCAGTTCCGCAGCGTGGTGGACGACATCGGGGTCGACGCGGTCAAGACGGGCATGCTGGCGTCCGAGTCGATGGTGCGCGTCGTCGCGTCCCTGCTGCGGACCCTGCCGCCGGACGTGCCGGTCGTGGTCGATCCGGTGTCGGTGTCCAAGCACGGCGACGCACTGCTCGCGGCCGACGCGATGGAGGCCGTGCGCTCGGAGATCGTCCCGCTGGCCACAGTCCTCACTCCGAACCTCACTGAGCTCGGACCGGTCTCGGGCATCGACCTGGAGACGGTGGAGGACCGGGAGCTCGCCGCGAAGGCTCTGCTCGAGGCGGGTGCGTCGTGGGTGCTGGTGAAGGGCGGCCACGACGTCGGTACGGCGTCGGTCGACGTACTGCACGGTCCTGGGGTACGGCGTTCTTACAGCGCGGTCCGGGCCGACAACAGGCACACGCACGGCACAGGATGCACGCTGGCCAGCACCATCGCGTCGTACCTTGCTCGTGGGTACGACGTACCAGGTGCTGTCGGTGCTGCGAAGGAGTATGTGACCGGGGCGATCGCGGCCGGGTTCGCGCTCGGCGACGGCATCGGTCCGGTCGATCATGCGTGGAGATTCAGAGGGAGTAGCAGTTGATAAAGAGGG
The DNA here is from genome assembly GCF_004366005.1 of Kribbella sp. VKM Ac-2566. Taxonomy (NCBI): domain Bacteria; kingdom Bacillati; phylum Actinomycetota; class Actinomycetes; order Propionibacteriales; family Kribbellaceae; genus Kribbella; species Kribbella sp. VKM Ac-2566. The sequence continues at coordinate 478,500 of NZ_SODT01000014.1, forward strand.
CATCTGGGACCCCTGCGCCTACTGCGCGGCACTCGGCGGGCACCTCGCCGCGCTGGAGCGAAGGGCACGATGAAACCACATCGAACCCTCCGCTCCAGCCCGCCGAGGCACTCCGCCGAGCACCTGCTCGCGACGGCGCAGGGGTCCCAGATGCCCTCTAAGCAGCAGCCCCCGGTCGACGGGTACTGCGAGCAGTGCGGTTTCAACTACGACACCGGGACCTTGCAGGGCACGGTGACGCTGCTCGTCCGGCAGTCGGCGGACTGCAGCATGGCGCTGACGAAGGCCGCGGCCGGTCCGGACCCGAACGTGGTGCGCCTGCGACCGGAGCCGGACGTGTGGTCGGCGATCGAGTACGCGTGCCACGTGCGCGACGTACTGGAGGTGCAGCGGCACCGGATCGCGCAGTGCCTGGCCGAGGACCGGCCTGTGTACGCGCCGATGGACCGGACCGGGCGGGTGAAGCAGGAGAAGTACGAGAACCAGGACCCGATGGAGGTCGCGGCCGCGCTGGTGCGGTTCGCGCGTGAGTTCGGGGCGGCGGCGCGGGTGCTGCAGCCGCAGGAGCTGGGGAAGCTGGGGCTGTACAACTATCCGGTCCGGGCGCCGCGCACGCTGGGCTGGATCATCCGGCACACGGCCCACGAGATCCAGCACCACCGGCACGACATCCTCGAGATCCTGGCCAAGGTGGAACCCCCGATCGTCCCCAAGCCCCGCGTCGAAGAGACTGAGGAAGAGGCTGCAGAAGAAGTAGAGGTGACCGACTAGCGCTGGGCGACCCAGGCTGCGATGGCCTGCTCGCTGGTGAGCTGGTCGAGGGCCAGCGCGGCTGCGCCACGTAGCGGCCCGTCCAGCTGGTGCGTGGCCGGCAGCACCGGCGGGGGAGCACCGCGATGGGACGTCATCAGTCCGCTCTCGTACGCCTCAGCAAAGGTGTCCTCCGCCGCTGCTCGCAGGGGGATCGCCAAACCACCGATCGTCACCACATCCGGGTCATGCGCATTTACGAGACCTGCGATGCCGTAGCCCAGGGAAGCAACCACCCTGATCACCGCAGCGCGGGCAGCCCGGTCACTGCGCCGCAGTACCTTTTCTGTGTAGGCAACGGGATCGTCCGGCGTCGGCTGCTTCAGATAACGCGCCAGCGCCCGTCCGTCGATCTCCAGGTCCCAGCAGCCACGTGCACCACACGGACAGGCACGAGACCGGTCGCCAAAGGGCATGTGGCCGTACTCGCCACCTGCTCCCGACGCGCCCTGTACCGGCACCCCGTCGATCAGCAGCGTCCCGCCGATCCCCACCTCGATGATGAGGTGCACCGCCGTACCAGCTCCTGCAGCAGCGCCAGTACGCGCCTCTGCCACCCCACTCAGCGTCGCGTCGTTGCCGGCAAGCAGCGGTACGCCGGTGTCGCCAGTGACCTGTGCAAGATCCAGCTCGACCCACTCCAGCGTCGGTGCCTGCATCAGGTGGTTGTCACGAACAGTGCCCGGTACGGCGAGGCTCACCATCTGGAGCCGAGCGCCGTACCGCTGCTGCGCCTGCTCCACCTCACGCCGCAGGTTGTTCAGCACGACCTGTGCGCGCCGACTCCGGTGCCGCCTGTACTGCGGCTCCTGCAGCGCCCCGTCGAGCGCTACAACCGCGCTCCGCCAACTGCTCTGCCTCAGGTCGAGTACGAGCACCACAGGTCCCAGCGGATGCGGCTGCAGCACCGTGGTCGGCCGACCGCGGCCCTGACTGGGAGCAGGTACCTCGGTCAGCAGGTGTACGTCGCGTAGCCGAGCGGTCACCTCTGTCGCCGAACTCGTGCTCAATCGCAGCGCCCGTGCGACCGCCGCCCGCGTGATCCCGGGCTGCCGGGTGAGCTGGGTCAGTACGTCGGCAGCCGTCTGCCACTGTCCACGGCGTACTGGAGTCATCGCTGTCCTTCCCGTTATGCTCGGAGGACGAGTTTAATAGGAGGGCTCATGGAGATCCGGGACATCCGCGCGGTCCTGTTCGACATGGACGGCACTCTGGTCGATTCCGACGCGATCGTCGACCGGAGCTGGAGCCGCTGGGCGACGGAGTACGGCATCTCGCCGGCCGAGGTGCTCGCCGTCGCGCACGGGAACCCCGCGGTCGCGACTGTTGCGCAGATGCTGCCCGACGCGACGCCGGCCGAGCGTGCCGCGGCGGGGGCGCGGGTGCTCGATCTCGAGGTCAACGACGTCGACGGCGTGGTGGCGAAGCCGGGTGCGCTGGATCTGCTCGCCACGCTCGACCGGATCGGTGTGCCGTGGGCGGTCTACACCAGTGCGCCGGCCCAGCTCGCGAAGGTGCGACTCACCGCGGCCGGGATCGCGCCGTCGGTCCTCGTCACGGTCGACGACGTCAGCCGTGGCAAGCCGGACCCGGAGGGGTACCTCAGGGCGGCGGAGCTTCTCGGCGTACCCGCGACGCAGTGTCTGGTGGTCGAGGACACCGTGGTCGGATTGTCGGCCGGTCAGGCGTCTGGTGCGCTCACGGCCGGCCTGAAGGGCATTTCGGCGGACATCGAGCTGGCTGATCTGCACCAGCTCGACGCGCTGTTCAAAGGTCTGGAATGACCGCGGGCGCGCAGGCCCCGCCGCGGAGCGGTGCCCGCGGCGACGAGATACGCATCGGCATCGCGCTGTCCGCGATGGGGTTCGTGCTGGCCGGGCTCGGCGCGTGTGTGGCGATCCTCGCTCGGGACCTCGACGAGCCGATCGGCCGGCTGGCGCTGATGTCCTCGGGGTTCGCGGTCGGCTTGTTGCTGGTCGCGGTGATCGGTCCGCGGATGCTCAAGATCTGGCCGATGCCGACGGTGCTTGGACTCGGTTCCGTCGTCTGCGCGGTGGGCGCGGTGCTCATCGCGGTTGCCCCGGCGTACTCGGTGGCTATCGCCGGTGGGCTGCTGGTCGGCCTCGGCGGCGCGCTCCTTGTCCTGGTCGCCCCGCTGATGCTCAACGGTCCGACAGCCGCCGCCCGGCTGAGCCGGGTCAACGCGGTCGCCAGCGGAACCGGAATCCTGGCGCCGCTGGCAATCGGCACCCTGGACGGTCTGGGCCCCAGCGGCCGCTACGCCATGCTCGCCGCCGCGCCACCACTCCTCCTCCTGGCGGTGCTAACTCGGCGCACTCGACCACCCCAGACAACGGCGGCGCGCGGCGCGGGGGATGTGCCGGTGCTGATTGATTCGGCGCCGGCTGTCGGGCTCGGAGGGAAGTGGCGGCGAGTGGGGCGGCGGGTCGTCATGGACGTCGGCGCGGGTTGGCTCCGGGTCGTGCTCGCCGTGTCGGTCGAGTTCTGTTTCGTGGTGTGGGCCGTGGCACGGTTGGTGGCCAGCGGGTTGCCCACGGCAGCAGCCGCGCTGCTCGGCAGCGCGTTCCCGATCGGTATGGCGGTCGGCCGCGCGATCGGACCGATCCGGTACCGAGGCTGGTCGCCGGTCTTTCCGTCCGGCGCACTCGCCGCCTGCGGCACGTTGCTGGTGAGCCTGTTCGACGCGCCGGCCGTGGTCGCGCTCGGCCTGGTCGTGGCCGGTCTCGGAGTCGCCCCGCTGTACCCGGTGACGCTCGCAGCCCTCGTCGCGACCCCCGGCCTCAGCTCGGCCCGCCTCGCCGCGGTTGGTGCGATGGCCTCGGGTACGGCGATCCTCGTCGCGCCTGCGCTCCTCGCCGTACTCGCACGGGTCGTCGATCTGCGGACGGCGTACCTCGTGACCTTGCCGCTGATCGCCCTACTTCTTCTGCTGAGCCGTCGATCTGACCGGGCCGCGTTCGTGTAGGGGGTGAACGAGCCCGAAACGACGAACGAGGTGACGTGATGAAGCTTCTGCTGGATGGCCTGGCCTTTCCCGAAGGTGCGCGCCGGCACGACGGCCGGTTGTGGTTCTGCCACTGGATCGCGCAGCAGATCGTCGCTGTCGACGCCGACGGTACGACGGAGACCTTCGAGGCACCGGTCGAACGCCTGATGGGGTGGTCCGTCGACTGGTTGCCGGACGGCCGGATGCTGACCACCGGTGACAAGCTGCGCCGGTACGAGCCCGACGGCTCGATCACCGTGCTCGCCGAGCAGGCCGCGAACGAGATCGTGGTGGATGCCCAGGGCAACATCTATCTGGACGGCGCGGACTTCGACTTCTCCGGTGGCGAGGAGCCGGTACCCGGCTGGATCAAGCTCGTCACCCCCGACGGCCGGGTGCGGCAGGTCGCCGACGACATCCAGTTCCCGAACGGGATGGTGCTGACGCCGGACGGCCGGACGCTGGTGATCGCGGAGTCGTTCGCCGGGCGGCTGACCGCGTTCGACGTCGAGCCGGACGGCGGGTTGTCGAACCGTCGCGTGTACGCCGAGAACCTCGGCCCGGACGGTATCTGCCTCGACGCCGAGGGCGCGATCTGGTCCCAGACCTGGGGAGAAGGCGTGGTCCGCGTCGCGGCGGGCGGCGAGATCCTCGAGCGGATCGACGTACCCGAGAACCGGGCGCCGTTCGCACTCGGCCTGGTCGACTTCGACGGCCCGACGCTGTGCATCCTGACCGCGGAATGGCGGATGGCCGACAGCATCGCCGACAACCTCGGCCGCCTGACCAACGGCCCCCGAACCGGCCAGATCCACACCGTCCCGGTCGCCGTACCGCCGCCGGCTCGCTAGCATCGCGGACATGGAGTGCTTCGCCGCCGGGCGTACCCGGCGCTGATCCCGGCCCACCGCCGCCGCCTGCGCGCGTGCGGTGAGCCGGTCGCGCCTGCCCGGATTTCTCCTTCACTCGCGAGAGGCACGCTCCATGCACATCCGTTCGTACGTCGACGCTGACCTGGCCCGGCTCATCGACCTCACCATCGAGACCTTCGGGCCGTTCTACGAGGAATCGTTCCGGCCGCTGGTCGGCGACCTCATCTTCACCCGCCAGCACGGCGACTGGCGCGGCGACTATCGCCGGCAGATCGCCGGGCTGCACGATCCGGCCGCACACAAGTACGTCGCCGTTGCCGTCGCTGACGACGTACCTGCCGGGTACGTCGCCTGGCATCTCGACACCGCCCGCCATCGGGCCACTGTCGAACTCCTGGCGGTCGCGCGCGAGCACCGCCGCTCCAACATCGCCACCGCGCTCTGCGAGCACGCGTTCGCCGCGATGCGAGCCGAGGGCGCGGAGTACGTCGAGATCGGCACCGGAGGCGACGACTTCCATGCGCCGGCGCGTGCGTTCTACGAGTCGCTCGGATGTGTGCAGCTGCCGGTGGCCGTGTACTTCCGTGAGCTCTAGTCGAACCTCACGGGCCGGAGCATGATGAGTGGATCAGGGCTGGGGGCATTCATCGTGGTGAGGGGGAGGCATTGTCATGACCGACAACGCGCGGCCGTCGCTGGACGAGTTGGACCAGATGCCGGACGACATGTCGCAGGAAGAGCAGGCCGAGTTGCTCGTCGAACCGAGCTTCGACCATGACATCGAGAACGAGGCGGAGGAACTGGAGGCCGAGTTCGGGCCCGCCGAGGACGGTGAGTTCGGCCGCAAGCCGCCGGCTGATGACCAGGAACCGTCGTTGACCGGTGGCGGTGGTGAATCATGAGCGGCGTCGAGGACATGATCAGCATCGCCGAGGAGGACATCGGCCTCGGCGAGCCGAACCACATCCAGAAGTGGTACCGCGAGCGCAACGGCTCGGCGTTCAACGGCAACTTCGCCTGGTGCGACGCGTCCATCACCTTCTGGGCGTTCCACTCGGGCAACGAGAACGCGGTCACGTTCGGGAAGGACTTCGCGCTGACGACCGCGCACGCCCACGCGTTCAAGACGCACAACCAGTGGCACGTGGACGTCGCGGGGATCCAGCGTGGCGACATCGTCTTCTTCGACTGGGACGGCACCGATCTCAAGTCGAGGATCGATCACGTGGGCCTCGTCACCGGGGTCAGCGGCTCGAAGGTCTACACGATCGAGGGCAACTACAGCGACAAGTGCGGCCGGCACACGCGGATGTCCAGCACGATCGCCGGCTACGGGCGGCCGAAGTACGTGCACTCGGCCGGGGCGCGCACCGGGTTCGTCACGTTCCCGGGCAAGTCGTTCTTCGTGATGGGTCGCAAGAGCCCGATCGTCGCGGCGATGCACGCGCGGCTCGTGGCCGTCGGGTGCGACAGGTACGAGACCCAGACCAACAAGGACACCTGGGGCACCGGCGACCTCAAGTCCTACTCGGCCTGGCAGCAGAAGCTCGGCTTCCACGGCTCGGTCGCCCAGCCCGGCTCCGATGCCGACGGCATCCCCGGCAAGGAAACCTGGGACAAACTCAAGGTCCCCCGCACCTGACCCTGGGAACTACGGTTTGGCGTGCTTTGCGAGCATCCGGACCAGCGTGTCGGGTGGAATGACCTTGACGTGCGGGGCGAGGCCGTCGACGACGGTGAGGACGTCGTCGACGGACTTGCTCCACGCGTGCCAGACGACGATCGAGTAGCCGGCCGTGGAGAAGGGGTTGCGGGGCGCGGCGTTCAGTTCCGCGGTGACGGAGGCCTCGTCGGCGCCGTCGAGACCCTCCCAGAGCATGGTCCGGGCCGAGATCACCGGCTTCCCCTCGGACCAGACCACCTTGCCCTTGAGACCGTCGTACCTGGAGTACTCGAGGTAGATGAGGCCGTCGATCTCGGGGCGTTTGAGGTACGACGACCACAGCCGGGTGTTCTCGAACGCGTCGAAGTCGATGATCTGCGCGACCGAGAGATCGGCCCGCCCCATGGCCCGGGCGAGGGACGCGGTGTGCTTGTCCAGCGCAGCAGCGGGGTAGCGGCTCGGATACATGTACCCGCCGCCCGACGGGCCGACGACCCAGCGATCCTTCCGCGACTGGTCGTAGAACCAGCGCATCACCGACGGCGCGAGATCGATCAGCGACGGGGAGATGCCCCACCCGAGGTCGACCTCGCCGCGGCGCGGACTCCCGAACCACCGCGGATCGGTGGGAAAGTCGCCCAGAGCCCACTGAATGTTGTCGCCATCGGTGATCAGGAAGGTGACGTAATGCGCGCCGGGGTCCGGAGTCGGAGGTTGCGCCGGGACGTGCTGCGTCAGGCGGTCTTCGGAGATGCCTGACAGCACCGACAGGTTGCGGGCGTGGTCGGCGGGCAGTGCTTTGACACCGGTGGCCGAGTTCACGCCGATGAAGGCGTCCTCGCCAGCCGAGGCGTCACCCCAGCCGATCACCGTGCCGTCGTCGTCCAGCGCGTCGACGACGTCGGCGCGGAACTCCGAGTTCCCGTCGAAGAAGGCGAACGTCCCCGCCATCGTGACGTAGTCCCGGAGCCGCTCCGGGATGTCGGCGCGCTGCTCGACCACGACGTCGTGCCGCAGCCGGGGCCAGTACGTCTCGAACACCCAGCGGTCGTCCTTGTCCCGCACGTCCAGGACCTTGCGCAATCCGTTCCGGATCGCGAGTGCCTCCAAGCTCTCCTCAATTGCCACGGCACCCGTCACGCCGGCGAGCGTGGTCGCGACGTTGACCGACGGGGTGCCCGTACGAAAGAGAACGTATCCGCGGACGCCGGATCGCTTGACGGTTTTCCACAGGTCTCCGGGACGCGCCTGGACGCCGTACCGCGAAACCAGGTCGTCGAGCCAGTGCTGGTAGCCGAGCGTCGGCAGGTTCAGGTACAGCGACTCACCGCTGCGTCGGGCCATCAGGCCTTGCAGCGTGGTCGCCAGTGTCCGCTCGGGCAGGCTCAGCGCGTTCTCGTCGAATACGTTCAGCAGCCGCGGCCGCTGCCCTTTCGGGTACGCCGACGGAGCAGACGCAGCTGCCGAAGGCGACTGACGCGAGACGGTAGCGGCGAGGCCCAGGCCCGCGGTGAGACCCAGTGCACTGCGGCGGGAGAGCGTGCGGCGGCGATCGGACATGTGATGCCTCCAGGGAGCGGCTGGTCGACTGTCCTACGTTGTCATCTGCCCGGCGACGATGTCACAGCCCTCACGCCATCACAAGACCTCAGGCAGATTATGACGCCGAAGCAGCTCCACCAGGGCCGGTACGCCGGACGACAGGTCGTACACCTCCGCCCGCAGCCCGACGCTCGCAGCACCCGCCACGTTGTCCACGTTGTCGTCGATGAACAGCACCGACGAGGCGGGCAATCCGAGCGAGCCGAGGATCGCCCGGAAGTACGCCGGGTCCGGCTTGGCCAGCCCGACGTCGCACGAGTAGAACGTCTGGTCGAACCATTCGCCGTACCCGCGCTCGTCCTGCATGATCGCCCGCCGGTGCGCGTGCTGGTTGGTCGCCAGATGGCACCCGATGCCGGCCGATCGCAGCGACTGGATGAGCGCGATCACCTCGGGCTCCGCGACGAACCAGCTCCACGGCTCGAGCGCCTCGTCGACGGACGCCGGCGAGTTCCAGCGCCGCAGCACGTCGGCCAGCGCGTCCCGGAAATCGACTTTCCCGATCAGCGCCGGCTTCTCGGCCACCATCAGGTCCGCGACGAACGCCTCGCCGTCCGAGCCGACGAATGAGGTCAGCTGCGACCACCAGTCGCGGTCAGGACGCTGCACAACGCCATCGGCATCGAAGAGGACTGCGCTGGGACTCATGGAACCCAATCTTGTCATCCGAGGCTTGACCGGTTCAGTCGGTATGCGCTTACCTTGATGGCTACGTAAACATATGTGGACACCTTCCGGCGAAATCCAACAGAAAGCGCCAGGTGAGGCTATGACCCTGAGCAGAAGGCACTTCCTCGCGGCCGGCTCCGCCATAGCCGCCGCGGGGCTCACCGGCTGCGGTTCGCGCAGCTCGCTGGGCGGCTCGCACGAGCTCAGCATGTGGACCTGGGTCGGGTCCGTCAACGACGACCTGATCGGCCAGGCGGAAAAGGCGATTCCAGGGTACGACGACATGAAGCTGGCGATGACCCGGATCGGCTCCAACTACAAGACCAAGGTGCTGACCGCCCTGGCCGGCAAGTCGCTCGTCCCGGACATCGTCGCGATCAACGACGACGTCGCGACGTACTTCCCGAACGCCGACCAGTTCTACGACCTGAACGAGCTCGGCGCGAAGGACCTGGAGAAGGACTTCCTGCCCTGGAAGTGGAAGTGGGGCGTCACGCCGGAAGGCAAGATGATGGCCTACCCGATGGACACCGGGCCGACGGCGCTGTTCTACCGGACCGACATCTTCCAGAAGGCCGGCGTCGACATAGATCCGGCGGCGGTCGCGGGGGTGGCGCCGGACTGGGACGCCTACATCGCGCTCGGCAAGAAGCTCAAGCAGGCCGTGCCCGGCTCCGCGATCACCGACAACATCACCAGCATCTACGGGTACCGGATGGCGCAGCAGTCCAAGCGCTACATGACGCCCGACGGGCAGTACCTCGGCGATCAGAACCACGTCCGGCAGGCCTTCGACCTGGCTGTCCGCGTGGTGAAGGAGGGCCTGTCGGCCAACGCCCAGAACTCCAGCGACAAGAACGCGGTCGTGACCAACGGCAAGCTCGTCGCGTTCATGGGTGCCGTCTGGTGGGCGCAGCTCGGGCCGAAGAACGCGGCGCCGAAGACGAAGGGGCTCTGGCGGGTGACGGCGGCTCCTGGTGGCGCCGGCAACAAGGGTGGGTCCTTCCTGGCGATCACGAAGTACTGCAAGAACCCCAAGGCGGCGTTCGCGTTCATCAGCTGGCTGGAGTCGGCGAAGAACCAGGCGCAGGCGTTCCTCGACCCGGTGCTGTTCCCGTCGACGCCGGCCAGCTACACCGATCCGAAGCTGTCGGCGCCGGACCCGTTCTTCGGCGGCCAGAAGATCGTCGACGTGTTCGCGGAGTCCGCGAAGAAGTACCCGGGCGCCTACTTCTCGCCGTACGACACCATCATCGACACGCCGATCAGCGCCGAACTCGTGAACATCGAGGCGTCCGGCAAGGACCCGGATCAGGCTTGGGCCGACGCCCAGCGCCAGGTCGAGCGCGAACTCACCCGAGCGGGGGCGATCTGACATGGCTGTCACCAGCAAGACTGCCCCGGTGGTAACGACCACGACCGCGAGCACCGCGGAGAAGCCGCCGAACAAGTACAAGCAGGCGTTCCCGCAGTACGCCGCTGTCTCGCCCTTCTTCATCCTGTTCGCGATCTTCGGCGCGTTCCCGGTGCTGTTCTCGATCTGGATCTCGTTCCACTCCTGGGACGGCATCGGGCAGATGAAGTGGGTCGGCCTGGAGCAGTACAAGTATCTGCTCAGCGACGTCACGTTCTGGAAGACCATCGGCAACACGATGATCATCTGGGTGCTCTCGACGGTCCCGATGCTGCTGCTGGCGCTGGTGATCGCCAACGCCCTGCACAACGCGACCCGGCTGCGCACCTTCTACCGGATCGCGTACTTCATCCCGAACGTCACCTCGGTGGTCGCGATCACCCTGGTGTTCGGCTCGATCTTCAGCAACAACTTCGGCCTGCTGAACGCGTTCCTGCGCTCGATCGGCGTCGGCGAGGTCCAATGGCTGACCTCCCCGTGGGGCATCAAGATCGCGATCGCCACCATCGTCACCTGGCGCTGGGTCGGCTACAACGCGATCATCTACCTGGCCGGCCTGCAGGCGATCTCGGCCGACGTGTACGAGGCCGCCAAGGTCGACGGCGCGAGCCCGCGACAGACGTTCTGGCGGATCACCGTCCCGATGATGCGGCCGGTCATCCTGTTCACCGCGGTCACCTCGACGATCGGCGGACTGCAGATCTTCACCGAGTCCCGGGTGCTGTTCGGCGACACGAACAACATCGGCGGCCCCGGCGACGCCGGCCTGACCATCGTCTCGTACCTGTACCAGAGCGCGTTCATCAAGAACCAGTTCGGGTACGGCGCCGCGATCGGCTGGGCGCTGTTCATCCTGATCGTGCTGTTCAGCATCATCAACTGGCGGCTGATCGGCGGAAACGACGACGAACGGCTGACCCGACGCGCCGCACGACGGGTGGAACGCAGGATCGCAGCCCAGAATGCCAAGAGGGAGGCCGCAGATGTCCGTTGAGCGCATTCGCACCGCCGTCGGTCACATCGTGCTGATGTTCGGCGTGCTGGTCTCGCTGTTCCCGTTCTACTGGATGGTGGTGATGGCCTCCAACACCACCCCGGACATCTTCAGCTACCCGCCGAAGCTGCTGATCGGCTCGCACCTGTTCGAGAACATGGGCAAGGTGCTCGACAACATCGACTTCTTCGGCTCGATGCTGCTCACGCTGATCGCGTCCCTCGGCGTCACGGTCCTGGTGCTGTTCTTCGACTCGCTCGCCGCGTTCGCGTTCGCGAAGTACGAGTTCCCGGGCCGGAACCTGCTGTTCGGCCTGCTGCTGGCGACCTTCATGATCCCGGCCCAGCTGTCGCTGGTGCCGCAGTTCGTGACGCTGGCCGAGTTCGGCTGGATCGGGTCGCTGAAGGCCCTCATCATCCCGGGCGCGGCGAACGCGTTCGGGATCTTCTGGATGCGCCAGTACGCCAAGGGCGCCATCCCCGACGAACTCATCTCGGCCGCCAAGGTCGACGGCGCCGGATTCTTCCGGCAGTACCTCACCGTCGGCCTGCCGGTGCTCCGGCCCGGTCTGGCCTTCCTCGGCATCTTCACCTTCATCAACGTCTGGAACGACTACCTCTGGCCGTTGATCGTGATGACCGACCCGAACCGTCTCACCCTCCAGGTCGCTCTCGACCAGCTGAACGGCATCTACGGCACCGACTACTCGATGGTGATGGCCGGTGCGCTGATGAGCGTCATCCCGCTGATCGGCGTCTTCCTGATCGGCGCCCGCTCCTTCATCGCCGACCTGGCCGCGGGGGCGATGAAATTCTGACCCTGAAATTCTGACCTGCAACCACAATCACAACGGGATTTCTTTTGACTGACCACACGCTCCGCTGGGGCATCATCGGCACCGGCAATATCGCTTCCCGGTTCGCCAGTCAGGTGCCGACCTCGAAGACCAACGAGGTCGTCGCCGTCGGCAGCCGGTCCCTCGAGTCGGCGAACACCTTCGCCGACAAGTGGGACATCGCCAACCGGCACGGTTCGTACGACGACCTGCTCGCCGACGCAACCGTCGACGCCGTCTACATCGCCACGCCGCACCCGATGCACGTCGAGTGGGCGATCAAGGCGGCCGAGGCCGGCAAGCACGTGCTGTGCGAGAAGCCGCTCGCGATCAACCGCGCGTGGGCCGAGGCGATGATCGAGGCCGCCGTACGCAACGACGTCTTCCTGATGGAGGCGTACATGTACCGGTGCCTGCCGCAGACCAAGCTGATCGCCCAGCTGGTCCGCGACGGCGAGATCGGCACCGTCCACCAGATCCAGGCCACGTTCGCGTTCGCCGCCGGGTACCGGCCGGAGAGCCGGATCTTCGCCGACGACCTGGCCGGCGGCGGCATCCTCGACGTCGGTGGCTACCCGGTGTCGATGGCCCGCCTGATCGCGGGAGCGGCCACCGGGCAGCCGTACGCCGACCCGGCCGCCGTCAGCGCGGTCGGGCACGTCGGTGAGACCGGCGCCGACGAATGGACCGTGGCGACGCTGTTCTTCGACGGCGGCGTCACCGCCCAGGTGAGCACCGGCGTACGGCTCGCCGACCAGAACCAGGTCCGGATCTTCGGCAGCGAGGGATACCTGGTCGTCGAGGACCCGTGGTTCGGCGGCGACGGCAAGCCGACCCATGTCACCCTGCACCGGGTGGGGGAGGAGGCGCGGGACATCTCCGCGGAGCCGGCGCTGATCTACACGGCGGAGGCCGAGGCCGTGCAGGCCGCGATCCAGTCCGGGGCCAAGCAGGCGCCGGAGATGACCTGGGCCGACACCCTCGGGAACCTCACGGTCCAGGACCAGTGGCGGGCCGCGATCGGGCAGCAGTACGCGAGCGAGCGGGACGACGCGATCATCCCGACCGCGACCGGACGGCCGCTGACCCGGCGCGACGACGCCCCGATGACGTACGGCAAGGTGCCGGGCGTCGACAAGCAGGTCTCCCGGCTCGTCATGGGCGTCGACAACCAGCAGACGCTGCCGCACGCCGCGGTGATCTTCGACGACTTCGTCGAGCGTGGCGGTACGACGTTCGACACGGCGTACATCTACGGCGGCGGGCGCGGCGAGAAGCTGCTCGGGCAGTGGATGAAGTCGCGGGGCAACCGGGACGACCTGGTCGTGATCGGCAAGGGCGCGCACACGCCGTACTGCGACCCCGAGTCGATCACCCGGCAGCTGCACGAGAGCCTCGAACGGCTGCAGACCGACCACGTCGACCTGTACTTCATGCACCGCGACAACGAGGACATCCCGGTCTCGGAGTTCGTCGACGTCCTCGACGAGCACTTCAAGGCCGGCCGGATCAAGGCGTTCGGCGGCTCCAACTGGTCGACCGCGCGCTTCGACGAGGCCAACGCGTACGCCGAGGCGAACAGCAAGCAGCCGTTCACGCTGCTGAGCAACCACCTCAGCCTCGCGCGGGCCTACGACGTACCGTGGGCCGGCTGCCGGCACGTGGCCGACGACGAGTCGCAGAAATGGCTGCGCGAGCGGCAGGTCGCACTGTTCCCGTGGTCGAGCCAGGCGCGCGGGTTCTTCACCGGACGGGCCAAGCCGGAGGACACCTCGGACCAGGAGCTCGTGCGCTGTTTCTACTCCGACGAGAACTTCCGTAGGCTCGACCGGGCACGGGAGCTGGCGGCCGCCAAGGGAGTCGAGCCGACAGCGATCGCGCTGGCCTGGTTGCTGCACCAGCCGTACCCGGTGTTCCCGCTGATCGGGCCGCGGCACGTCAGCGAGACCAGGACCTCAACACCTGGTCTTTCGGTCACGTTGACGGACGACGAAGTGGCCTACCTCACTGCCTGACAGCCGAATTGGTGGGGCGCTGACACACATGTAACATGGTCTGTCGGTGTCACGACCCTGAACACGGAGAATCATGTCTAAGAAGTGCGATGTCTGCGGCAAGCAGCCGACGTTCGGCAACAGCGTTGCCCGTCTGGGTAAGGGCGCGATGATCCGGCGGGTCAAGGCTCGTACGCCCCGCCGGTTCAACCCCAACATCCAGCCGGTCCGCGCCATCATCAAGGGCACGCCCACCAAGATGAAGGTGTGCACCTCCTGCATCAAGGCCGGCAAGGTCCAGCGCGTCGTCGGCTGATCCCTCAGCTTTCACTCCGTGTAGGGCCTTCCGATAGGCGCCCGGGTCTCACCCCGGGCGCCTATTCGTGTTGAGAGGTCCCGCGAGTAGGTGGCGCCTGCTGCGCGCCGCCCCGCGGGCACTGGGCGGCGTTGTCGTCGGTCGACAGGACTCCGTCCTGCCTCCCTCCTCCGCCTTGCCCAGCACTCCGCGGGACGACGCTCGCGACGGCGCCACCTACTCGCGGGACCTCTGCCTCGCGACCACGGTTATCTCGTTGCGGTTGTGGTGGAGTTGCCGGGCGTGGAGTACGTCGTACTGCTCGCGGAGGATGTCGATGCCTCGGCGGGCGCCGTCCAGCGGGTTCTTGCCGCCGCCCTTCAGGGTCACGATCGCGAGACCGCCGCGCCGTAGGTGCGCCGCCGCGTCCAGCATCATCCGGGCGCTCGTCACCTGATCCATCCGCATGTCGTTCACGGCCACGTCGAAGCGGACCCGGTTCGCGGCGAAGAACCGGCCCGCCGTCGTGGGCTCGTGATGGATCCGGCGATCGCCGCGCAGCCGCGGATCCAGCGAACCGGGGTCGACCGACCACACCTCCTGCCCGTGCTGCCGCAGGATCCGCGTCCATCCGCCCGGTGAGGCGCCGAGGTCGACTGCTTTCCCGCCCCGCGGCAGCTCCAGCCCGAAGGTCGCGATCGCCTCTTCCAGCTTGAACTCCGACCGCGATACCCGCTCGTCACCACGAGCCAGCCGCATCCGCCCGCCGGGCCAGTCCGACAGGCTGTCCGCGAGCCGGTTCAGCCCCAGCAGCACCGCCTTCCGCCCCGCGAAGCACGAGACGACGTACTCCTGCCCGGAACGCGTGACGGCGACCCCGCGGCCGGTCAGGGCCTCCTCCAGGCGGTGGTAGTACGACCCGCCGGTGCCGGCCGCATCGGTCCAGGCCTGTACCGCGAGTGCCTTCGGGTACTCGGGCAGCTCGCCCAGCACCACCTCGGCCAGCTCGTACTCCGGCGGCAGCTCCTCGAAGCTGGCGATCTCCACCGTCAGGTGCCGGACGAACATGATCCGTCCCGCATCACACGCCGCCGCGAACGCCTCCACTGTGAGCCCTGGGGGCCCGTCGACCCGTCCCAGCTCCGCGCCGACCCGCTGGATCCGCACGTCCCGCCCGAACTCGCCCCGGATCTCCCGCACAGCCAACTCGTAACTGTCGGCCGCGGCCGAGAACAACACACTCCTGCCGCCGCTCACCCGGGAACCGTACCGAACGACAGGACGTAGTCGAGTACGTATAGGCCGGTCCACGCCTGGCGAACTGCGCAACACGAGCAGCGGAGGGGACCACCTCCTGTCCTTCGGTACGCGTTAGCCTTCCGGGCGTGGAGGAATTGACCGTTGACGTGCTGCGGGCCTGGGCCCGGACCGCACTGGCCGATCTGGCCCGCGCCCGGACCGAGATCGACGAGCTGAACGTGTACCCGGTGCCGGACGGCGACACCGGCACCAACCTCTACCTGACCTGGGAAGCCGCCTGCGAGGCGCTGCCCAAGGGCGAACTGACCTTCACCGAGGCGATCCAGGCCTTCGGCCGCGGTGCCCTGCTCGGCGCTCGCGGCAACTCCGGCGTGATCACCTCCCAGCTGATCCGTGCCTGCGGCCTCCGCCTCGACGAGAACCTCCCGCACCACCAGACGGACGGCGTCCTGGCCGATCCACAGATGAGCGAGGCCGCCGCCTTCGCCGACGCGCTCAAGTTCGCCGCCGACGCCGCGTACGGGGCCGTCGCACAGCCCGTCGAAGGCACGATGCTCACCGTCGCCCGCGCCGCCGCCACCGGTGCGATGACCGCCGCCAACGACGGCAAGACCCTCGCCGACGTCTGCCTCGCCGCGGTCGCCTCCGCGCGCCAGGCCCTCACCAAGACGACGGAACAGCTCGACGTACTGCGGCATGCGGGGGTCGTCGACGCCGGAGGAGCAGGCCTCGTCGTGATCCTGGGCGCGATGGAATCGGTACTCACCGGGCAGCACGTGCGCGTCGACGTACCGGCCAGGGTCGAACCGCAGGGCGAGAGCGCCGAGAGCCAGGACGGGCCCGAGTACGAGGTGATGTACCTGCTCGACGCGCTCGACGACAAGATCGGCGACTTCCGGCAGACCCTGGCCGCGCTCGGCGACTCCGTGGTCGTGGTCGGCGGCGACGGGCTCTGGAACGTCCACGTCCACACCGACGACGTCGGCGCCGCGATCGAGCAGGGCATCGACATCGGCCGCCCGCACCGGATCCGCGTCACCCACTTCGACGACCAGGCGCACCACCACGAGCCCGCTCCCGGCCGCGCGGTGATCGCGGTTGTCGCCGGCGAAGGCCTCGCCGGCCTGTTCGCCGAGGCGGGCGCCCGGATCATCCGCGGCGCTCCCGGCCGCCGCTGCTCCACCGGCGAGCTGCTCCAGGCGATCGAGCAGTCCCAGGCGCCGGAGATCGTGATCCTGCCCAACGACCAGGACTCGATCGCGGTCGCCGAGGCCGCCGCCACCGCCGCCCGCCAGGACGGGATCCGGGTCGCCGTGATCCCGACCCGCGCCCAGGTCCAGGGCCTCGCGGCGATCGCCGTCCACGACCCGGACCGCAGCTTCGACGACGACGTCGTACACCTCTCGGCGGCCGCCGGGCAGACCCGGCACGGCGCCGTCACGATCGCGGTCAAGGACGCCTGGACGATGGCCGGCCGGTGCCGGATCGGCGACGCGCTCGGCGTCGTCGACGGCGACTTCGCGCTGATCACCGCCGACCTGGAGGAGGCGGCGCTGGCGGTCGTCGACCGGTTGCTCGGCGGCGGTGGCGAGCTGCTCACGATCGTCACCGGCCGCGACGCCGACCCCGCCCTGGCCGAGGCTGTGGAGCGGCACGTACGTCGGCAACGCAAAGATGTCGATGTCGTGGTGTACGACGGAGGACAGGACAGGTACCCGTTGCTGATCGGGGTGGAATAGCGGTGTTGAACAGTACGGGCGACATGGACCGCAAGCTCCGGGACTTCCTCGGGGCGAAGACGGCCAAGACGTTTGCGGACGTGCTCGAGATCGAGACCGTCGGCGAGCTGCTGCGGCACTACCCGCGGCGGTACCTGAAGAAGGGCGAGCTGACCCCGTTCGACGAACTGGAGGTCGGCGACCAGGCGACTGTCAACGGCCGGGTCAAGAAGGTCACGGCTCGCGCGCTGGACAGCAAGATCGAGATCAAGCCCGACCAGGTCCAGAGGTTCCGCAAGCAGCGGACGATCACCAAGGTCGTGGTCACCGACGGCCGCAACGACATCGAGCTGGCGTTCTTCAACCAGCCCTGGCTGCTGACGAAGCTGACGCCCGGCACCGCTGCCCTGTTCTGGGGCGAGGTGACGATGTTCCGCACCACCATGCAGCTGAAGAATCCCGGCACCGAGGTGCTGGACGAGGAAGACCTCACCGAGGCCGAGATCGAACGCCGGGCCCGGCCGTTCCGCCCGATCTACCCGGCCACGTCGAAGTTGCCCACCGCAACGATCGAGCGGTCCGTCAAGATCGTCCTGGACAGCCTCGACGACCGCGTCGACGACCCGGTCCCGGACCTGGTCCTACGCAACGAGAAGCTGCTCGGCCTCCGGGAAGCCCTGCAGAAGGTGCATCTTCCGGACACCGAGAAGGACATCCACGACGCGCAGCAGCGGTTCCGGTTCGAGGAAGCGCTGGTGATGCAGACGATCCTCGCCCAGCGCCGCGCGGTGATGGACGCGCAGAGCGCCGTACCGCGGCCGCGGCAGGCCGGTGGGCTGCTCGACGACTTCGACCAGCGGCTGCCGTTCGAGCTGACCGAGGGCCAGGCCGAGGTGGGGGAGGAGATCTTCGCCGACCTCGCCCGGCCGCACCCGATGCACCGGCTGCTGCAAGGCGAGGTCGGCTCCGGCAAGACCGTGGTCGCGCTGCGGGCGATGTTGTCCGTGGTCGACAACGGCGGTCAGGCCGCGCTGCTCGCGCCGACCGAGGTGCTGGCCGTCCAGCACCACAAGACGCTCACCAAGATGCTCGGCGACCTGGCCGAGCAGGGCATGCTCGGCGGCGCGGAACATGCCACCAAGATCGGTCTGCTGACCGGTTCGCTGAACGCCGCATCCCGCCGTACGGCGATGCTCGACGCGGCCAGTGGTGCCGCCGGGATCGTCGTCGGAACGCATGCGCTGCTCGAGGACAAGGTCCAGTTCGCGGATCTCGGGCTCGTGGTGGTCGACGAGCAGCACCGGTTCGGGGTCGAGCAGCGGGCCGCGCTGAGCGCGAAGTCCGGCGAGAACACGCCGCACGTGCTGGTGATGACCGCGACACCGATCCCACGGACCGTGGCGATGACGGTGTTCGGCGACCTCGCGGTGTCGACGCTCACCCAGCTGCCGGCCGGGCGATCGCCGATCCAGTCGTCCGTGGTGCCCGCCAAGGAGCGGCCGGACTGGCTGCAGCGGGCCTGGGCGCGCGTCCGCGAGGAGGTCGGCAAGGGCCACCAGGCGTACGTCGTCTGCCCGCGGATCGGGGACGACGTCAAGAACGCGAAGGACGAGGAAGGCGAGCTCCTCGACACCGACGAAGGCGGCAAGAAGCAGGCCCGCCCGCCGATCTCGGTGATGCAGGTGTCCGAGGCGCTCGCGGAGATCCTGCACGACCTGCGCGTCGAGATCCTGCACGGGCGGCTGCCGGCCGAGGAGAAGGACGCGGTGATGTCCCGGTTCGCGGCCGGGGACATCGACGTACTGATCGCGACCACGGTCATCGAGGTCGGGGTCGACGTACCGAACGCCTCGACGATGGTGATCATGGACGCCGACCGGTTCGGCATCTCGCAGCTGCACCAGCTGCGCGGCCGGGTCGGGCGGGGCAAGGTCCCGGGGCTGTGCCTGCTGGTCACGGACCTGTGGGCGGGATCGAAGTCGTACGGGCGACTGGACGCGGTCGCGTCGACGACCGACGGGTTCGAGCTGTCGCGGATCGACCTGGAGACCCGCCGCGAGGGCGACGTGCTCGGTGTCGCGCAGTCCGGGCGGCGCAGCAGCCTCAAACTGCTCAGCGTGCTGCGGGACGAGGACATCATCCTCGCGGCCCGGCACGAGGCCACCAGGATCGTCGGCGTGGACCCCGCTCTGTCCGAGTTCCCGGAACTCCTCGCAATCGTCCGAAACGCCTTGCAGTCCGAGACCACCGAGTACCTGGAGAAAACGTGACTGTGTTGAATGCCGCGCCTCCGGCGCGGGGGTCACGGGCCTTCTCCTCCCGTTCTTCCCTCGTCGCTCCGGTCGCTTCGCTCCCTCCGCTCCTCAGTCCAGAACGGGAGGCCCCGTGACGCGCGTCATCGGGGGAGCGGCTGGGGGGCGGCGGATCGGGGTGCCGGCGGGGAGTGGGACGCGGCCGACGGCGGATCGGGTGCGCGAGGCGCTGTTCTCGTCGCTGGAGTCCGAGTTCGGGAGCTTCCACGGGCTCGCGGTCCTCGATCTGTACGCCGGATCCGGCGCGATCGGGCTGGAGGCGTTGTCCCGGGGTGCCGCGACGGTCGTGCTGGTCGAATCGGACCGGAAGGCGGCCGAGGTGATCGCGGCCAACATCAAGGTCGTGGGGCTGCCGGGTGCGACGCTGCTGACCCGGCCCGTGGAGAAGGTGACAGCCGGTGACCCTCCGCCTGGATTCGACTCGGTGTTCGACCTCGTTTTCGCGGACCCGCCGTACAAGCTGGAGACGGCCGAGCTGCAGGACGTGCTGACCGACCTGGTGACGCACGGCTGGCTCGCCGACGACGCGGTCGTGGTCGTCGAACGCGGGAAACGGGAGCCGTGGGACTGGCCCGAGGGGTTCGCCGCGCTGCGGGACCGCAAGTACGGTGAGGCACGCCTTTGGTACGGTCACCGCCATGGTCAAGGCGACGGCGAGGTCCCGGGATGAGTAGGGCCGTTTTCCCAGGGACCTTCGACCCGCCCACGGTCGGGCACCTCGACATCGTCACCCGGGCGGCGGCCGCCTTCGACGAGCTGATCGTCGCGACCGGGGTGAACCAGTCGAAGAACCGGCTGTTCGGCCCGCAGGAGCGGATCGAGATGCTCACCGAGCTGGTAGAGCCGTTCCCGAACGTCCGGATCGGCTCCTTCGAGGGACTACTGGTCGACTACTGCCGGGCCGAGGGCGCCGGCGTGATCGTGAAAGGCCTGCGCTCGGCGGCCGACTACGACTACGAGCTGCAGATGGCGCAGCTGAACCGGCGGATGACCGGCGTCGACACGGTCTTCCTGCCGACCGCGCCGGAACACGCCTTCATCTCGTCCAGCTGGGTCAAGGAGATCGCCCGGCTCGGCGGCGACGTCAGCACGTTCGTGACGCCGGCCGTTCACACACGGTTACTGAACACGCTGTGAGTGTCCCCGGATTGGGCGCAACGCCGGGGAGTTGGTAGTGTTGATCACCGGTCTCGACGAGACCGAGTTCTTGCCTGCCCACGCCTGAAAGGGATGTTCTGAGCGTCTTGGACCCGCGGTCCCCACTCGTGATCGACACGCACGAGCTGACCCGCCGCGCAGGGTCCCAACGCGAAGTCACCTTCACGGCGCCGGCGCCGGCGGATCTCGGAATCGACGTGATCGGCGTCCCCGAGGGCGATCCGATCCAGTTCGATCTACGGCTGGAATCGGTGGTCGAAGGGGTGCTCGTCACCGGAACGGCTCGCGGCCGTCTGGTCGGGGAGTGCGCGCGGTGCCTGGTCGACATCGAGGACGAGTTCCTCGCTGACATCCAGGAGCTGTACGTCTACCCGGAGAGCGAAGCCGAGCCGGACGAGGCCAGCCGGATGGAGGGCGATCTGATCGACCTCGAGCCGGTGCTGAGGGACCAGGTGGTGCTCGCACTGCCGTTCCAGCCGCTGTGTACGGACGACTGTCCGGGTCTGTGCCCCGACTGCGGGGTACGCCTGGCGGACGAGCCCGGCCACAAGCACGAGGACGGGACCGACCCGCGCTGGGCCGCCCTCGGCAACCTGCTCCAGCAGGACCAGCAGGACAACTGAAACAGCTCCATCGCAACACCGCAGTACCGCTCCACCCGAAAACGTCAGACTGAGCCGGCCGGGTCCACCAGCCCCCGGCCGAACCGAGGAGTCATAACCGTGGCCGTTCCGAAGCGGAAGATGTCGCGCAGCAACACCCGGAGCCGCCGGGCGCAGTGGAAGACGACTGCCCCGTCGCTGGTCACCTGCGTGAACCCCGCCTGCCGCGCGAAGCACCTGCAGCACACCGTCTGCCCGAACTGCGGCCAGTACGGCGCGAAGGGCGAGCGTCGCCAGGTCGTCGAGAGCTAAACGGCCACCTTCACAGTGAACTCTGCCAACGAAACGGGGCTCTACGCCGAGCTGAACCAGCGGCTCGGCGTATCGCTGGCTGACGAACTGCTGGAGCACGCCTTCACCCACCGCTCGTACGCGTACGAGAACGGCGGGCTGCCGACGAACGAGCGGCTGGAGTTCCTCGGGGACTCCGTGCTCGGCGTCATCGTCACGGAGTCGTTGTTCCGGAACCATCCCGACCTGTCCGAGGGCCGACTGGCCAAGCTACGGGCCGCGGTGGTCAACATGCGTGCGCTCGCGGGTGTCGCCCGCGAGCTCAAGCTGGGCAAGTACCTGCGGCTCGGCCGCGGCGAAGAAGCCACCGGCGGCCGGGACAAGTCGTCGATCCTTGCCGACTGCGTCGAGGCGCTGATCGGCGCCGTGTACCTGGACCGCGGCTTCGAGGTCGCGGGCGGGGTCGTGCACCGGCTGTTCGACGACCTGATGGAGTCGTCGGCCCGGCTCGGCGCCGGCCTGGACTGGAAGACGTCGCTGCAGGAGCTGGTCGCCCAGCTCGGCGTCGGCGTCCCCGAGTACGTGATCGCGGAGTCCGGACCGGACCACGCGAAGACGTTCGAGGCGCGGGTCCGGATCGGTTCCGACACCTACGGCCACGGCATCGGCCGGAGCAAGAAGGAAGCCGAGCAGCAGGCCGCCGAGACCGCCTGGAAGGCCCTGCGCGCCGCGCATCCCGACAGCGTGGACCCCTCGCAGTCCTGAAGTGCCGGAGCTTCCTGAGGTAGAAGTCGTACGGCGCGGTCTGGTGGAGTTTCTCGCCGGGCGGACCATCGAGACCGTCGAGGTGCTGCACCCCCGCCCGGTACGGCGTCATGCCGCCGGGCCGGAGGACTTCGTGTCGCGGCTCAAGGGGCAGGTTTTCGCCGAGCCGGCCCGGCGCGGCAAGTACCTGTGGCTGCCGTTGACGTCCGGTGACGCGGTATTGACCCACCTCGGAATGAGCGGTCAGTTCCGGGTCCAGCCGGTCGGCGCGCCCGACGAGCCGCATCTGCGGGTGCGGTTCCGGTTCGCCGACGGCGGCGGAGAGGTCCGTTTTGTGGACCAGCGGATGTTCGGTGGTCTGTCGTACTCCGAGGGCGGTGCCGAACTGCCCGCCGAGATCGCCCACATCGCCCGCGACCCGTTCGATCCTCTGTTCGATCCGGAGCTGGCGACCGCGAAGATCCGCCGCCGCCGGACCGGCCTCAAACGAGCACTGCTGGACCAGACCGCGATCAGCGGGATCGGCAACATCTACGCCGATGAGGCGTTGTGGCGGGCCAAGCTGCACTACGCCCGGGCGACAGAAACGCTGAAACCCTCACAAATAAAGGGCATTCTCGAGCAGGCGCACGCCGTGATGGCGGAGGCGCTGACCGTTGGTGGCACCAGCTTCGACGCCCTGTACGTCAACGTGAACGGGGAATCCGGGTACTTCGAGCGTGGCCTGAACGTCTACGGCCAGGAGGGATCGCCCTGCCCGCGGGACGGCCGGCCGATCCGTCGCGAGCCGTTCATGAACCGTTCGTCGTACCGCTGCCCGAAATGTCAACCGGTCCCGCGCCATGTCCGCTGGTGAACGAGGTATCGTTAATAAACGTGGTCCAGGTTGACCCGTCGCCCTCGCCGGTGTCACCCTGAAAGACGGCACACATTTTCGGCGCTCCTTCATGACCTCGACACGGAGCGCGACCGGCCAGAACCCTTCCGGAGGACAGCACAATGGCCAAGGCTCTTCTAGGGCATCTTGGAGGCACTGACCCGCGCATGCTCGAGCAGGTTCGTCTGCTCAACCGGCGCGTCGCAGATCTGGAGGCGCACGTGATGCGGCTCCAGGCAGAGAACGACCACCTGGTGGCACAGATCCACGAGGGTCGGCTGCTGACCGTCGACGAGGCCCTGCGTACTCCCGCTTCGGTCTGACGCAGGCAGAGATTCGATCTCGACCGTCCGCACTACGCTGCTACGTTCGCGGGACGGCGGTGGCCCCCGTCCGGGCCTCCGCCGCCGTGGTGTGTAACAGCGCCGTAGGTTCAACGATTGGTTGTGCACCCATCCTCGCCGGCCATCTCTCAACGGCCTGGCCTCCGCTGGATTCCGCGGATCTCTTTGTAGACTGCGAAGCGGAACACCTTCCCCCGGGTAGCGGCAGCGCGACGTACAGCTACGGCGGTTCCTCCGGTACCGTCTGTCCTTTCACGGGTTGGAGAGCTTCGCCTTGTACCTGAAGAGCATGACGCTCCGAGGCTTCAAGTCGTTCGCGTCCGCGACGACGATGAACTTCGAACCAGGCATCACCTGCATCGTCGGGCCGAACGGCTCCGGCAAGTCCAACGTCGTCGACGCGCTGGCCTGGGTGATGGGTGAGCAGGGCGCCAAGTCGCTGCGCGGCGGCAAGATGGAGGACGTCATCTTCGCCGGCACCTCCGGCCGCGCCCCGCTGGGCCGCGCCGAGGTGGTGCTCACCATCGACAACACCGACGGCGCCCTGCCGATCGAGTACGCCGAGGTGACGATCAGCCGGACGATGTTCCGCAACGGCGGGTCCGACTACCAGATCAACGGCCAGAACTGCCGCCTGCTCGACGTCCAGGAGCTGCTCAGCGACTCCGGGATCGGCCGCGAGATGCACGTCATCGTCGGTCAGGGCCAGCTGGACTCGATCCTGCGCGCCACGCCGGAAGGCCGCCGCGGATTCGTCGAGGAGGCCGCCGGTGTCCTGAAGCACCGCAAGCGCAAGGAGAAGGCGATCCGGAAGCTGGAGGCCACCGAGGGCAACCTGCACCGGCTCGGCGACCTGATCCAGGAGATCCGCCGCCAGTTGAAGCCGCTCGGGCGCCAGGCGGAGGTGGCGCGCCGGGCGGTGACCATCCAGGCGGAGGTCCGCGACGGCCGCGCCCGGCTGCTCGCCGACGACATCGTCCAGGCGCAGTCCGCGCTCGAGGCGGAGCTGCGGGACGAGGCCGCGCTCACGCAGCGGCGTACCGAGACCGAGGCGAAGCTGCGCGAGGCCCGCGAGCTCGAGGCGGAGCTGGAGGACGCGCTCCGCGAGGACGCGCCGGCCCTGCAGGCCGCCCAGGACACCTGGTACCAGCTGTCCGGCTTCGGCGAGAAGATCAAAGGTACGGCGCGGATCGCGGCGGATCGGATCCGGTCGCTGAACGACGAGGCCGAGGAGCCGCGGGCCGGCCGCGACCCCGAGGAACTCGAACTGGAAGCGGCCCGGGTCCGCGAGACCGAGGCGCAGATCGAGGCCGAGGTCGAGGCGCATTCGGAGCTGCTCGCCGAGTGCGTCGAGCGCCGCCAGCAGCTCGAGGCTCAGGAGGCCGAGGAGGAGCGCCGGATCTCGGCACTGATCCGGGCCGCGGCCGACCGCCGCGAAGGGCTGGCCCGGCTGACCGGCCAGGTGAACGCGCTGAAGAGCCGCGCGGCCGCCGCCGAGTCCGAGATCGGCCGGCTCGCCGCCAACCGGCGCGAGGCCGAGGAGCGCGCCGCGAAGGCCCAGCACGACTTCACCGCGCTGGAGACCCAGGTCGCCGGGCTGGATGCCGGGGAGAAGGGCCTCGACGACCAGTACGAGGCTGCCCAGGCCGTTCTCGACGAGCTGGACGAGCGGCTGGCGAAGCTGCGAGCCGAGGAGCGCGACGCCGAGCGCGAGCGCACCGGTCTGGCCGCCCGCAAGGAAGCGCTGGAGCTCGGTCTGAACCGCAAGGACGGGGCCGGCGCGCTGCTGGCCGCGTCGGAGCAGATCAACGGGCTGATGGGGTCGGTCGCCGCCCTGCTGAGCGTGCGGTCCGGGTACGAGACCGCGATCGCCGCGGCGCTCGGTGAGGCCGCGGACGCGGTCGCCGTCACCCACACCGACGCGGCGCTGCACGCCGTCGGTCACCTCAAGGAGCACGACCTCGGCCGCGCCGGGATGCTCCTGGGCGACGCCCCGGCCGACGACTACGCCACGTGGCCGGTGCTGCCGTACGGCGCGTCGTACGCCGTGGATGTCGTGGAATGCCCGGAGACCCTGCGGCCCGCCCTACGGCGGTTGCTGCGCAAGGTCGCGGTCGTCGACGACGTGGACGCGGCACGGTCCCTGCTGCGGAACCTGCCAGACGTCACGTGTACGACGCGTGTGGGCGACGTACTGGGCGCTCATTTCGCGTATGGCGGGTCGGACGCGGCACCCAGCCTCATCGAGGTGCAGTCCGCGGTCGACGAGGCGACGGAGAAGCTGACCGAGGCGACTGCCCGGAGCGAGCGGCTGCGGTTCGAGCTGCAGGCCCTCGAGGACGAGCGGAGTCGCCAGAAGGAGTCCGTCGAGATCACGCTGGCTCGGTTGCACGAGTCGGATGCGTCGATGGCGGCCGTGGCCGAGCAGCTCGGGCACTTCGGATCGCTGGCGAAGGCGTCCCGCGGCGAGGCGGCGCGGATGGCCGAGGCGATCGCGGCCGCCGAGGAGGAGCGCGACCGGAACCTGTCCGGTCTGGCCGAGCTCGAAGAGCGGTTGATGGACGCCGAGGCGTTCGACGAGGAGGGCGACGAGCCCGACACGTCGCAGCGCGACCGGCTGGCCGAGGAGGCCAAGGCGGGGCGTGCGGCCGAGATGGAGGCGCGGCTGGCGCTGCGGACCACCGAAGAGCGGGCCCGGGCGCTGTCCGGTCGCGCGGACTCGCTGGAGCGCGCGGCCCGGCAGGAGCGCGAGGCGCGGGCCAGGTCGATCGCGCGGGCGGCACGCCGTGCGCGGCAGGCCGAGGCGGCGAACGCCGTACACCTGGCTGCCGGTCACGTGCTGGCGCGGCTGGAGTCGTCGTTGCAGCTGGCCGCGGCCGAGCGGGCGGCGATCCAGGCGCAGCGGGCCGACCGGGAACAGGCGCTCGCACAGGCTCGGTCCGCGACGCGGAACCTCAGCTCCGAGCTGGAGCAGCTCACGAACACCGTGCACCGGGACGCACTGGCCCGGGCCGAGCAGAAGATGCGCCTGGAGCAGCTGTACGAGAAGGCGCTCGGCGAGCTCGGTATCGAGGTCGACGCTTTGGTCACCGAGTACGGACCGGACCAGCTGGTGCCGCCGCTGCCCAAGGCCGGTGACGACGACACGCTCGAGCTCGAGGCCGAGCCGTTCAACCGGACCAAGGTCGAGAAGCGGCTCAAGCAGGCCGAGCGTGCGCTCAACCAGCTCGGCAAGATCAACCCGCTCGCGCTCGAGGAGTTCGAGGCGATGGAGGAGCGGCACCGGTTCCTCTCCGAGCAGCTGGAGGACCTGAAGAAGTCGCGGCGCGACCTGATGGACATCGTCAAGGAGGTCGACGACAGGGTCGAGCAGGTCTTCACCGAGGCGTACCGGGACGTCGAGATCGCGTTCGAGCACGTCTTCAGCCGGCTGTTCCCCGGTGGTGAGGGCCGGCTCGTGCTGACCGATCCCGACGACATGCTCTCCACCGGTATCGACGTCGAGGCGCGCCCGCCGGGCAAGAAGGTCAAGCGGCTGTCGCTGCTGTCCGGCGGCGAGCGTTCGCTGGTCGCGGTCGCGTTCCTGGTCGCCCTGTTCAAGGCCCGCCCGTCGCCGTTCTACATCCTCGACGAGGTCGAGGCCGCCCTGGACGACACCAACCTCGGCCGCCTCCTGGAGATCTACGAGGAACTCCGGGAGAACAGCCAGCTCCTGGTCATCACCCACCAGAAACGCACCATGGAGGTCGCCGACGCCCTGTACGGCGTCACCATGCGCGGCGACGGCGTCTCCGCCGTCATCTCCCAACGGATCCGCGAACCCGAACCCGTCTAGGACCTCACGCGGTGATGGTCATGGAGGCCAGTTCGTCGCCTTGGGTTTCGAAGGTGAAGTGGGACGGGCCGTTGAAGCCGTCTCCGCCTACCTGGGTGAGGATCGTCAGGGGGTTGCCGGGGGTGGTGACCTGGGTGTCGGTGAAGGTGACGTTCTTGCCGATCAGTTCGTTGTCGCTCCAGGAGCGGATCCGGTCGTGGCCGCGGAACTCGCGGCCCCAGTCGTTCACGTAGCCGTCCGCGGCGAACGCCGCCACGAACGCGTCGTTGTCCAGGGCGTCGATCGCGTCGAGCGCGCGCTGAACCGCTGCGGGAATCTCTTGGCTCATGCCGACGACGATATCGCTCCAGCCTGAACCGATCGGCGGATCGGCACGTATGACAGGTGACGTTCGGACCCGATCGGGGGAGCCTGTGATGCAGCGTGTGATGAGTGGATAGGCCGTCGGTGGTGTCTGGCTGGTGCTGTCGTGGTGTGGGCGCCCGCTGATCCCGGTATCGTGCGGTCGGTGGCTGACAACCCAGGGCCGCACGACACCGAGATCCTGATCCGGGCGCTGTACGCCGAACACGGCCGCAGCTTGCTGGCGTACGCCACCCGCCTCACCGGAGATCGAGCCGCGGCCGAGGACGTCGTACAGGAGACGCTGCTGCGGGCCTGGAAGCACGCGGACGACCTGACCAGCGGCAGCGGGTCGGTGCGGGGCTGGCTGCTGACGGTGGCGCGCAATCTGGTCACTGACCGGGCACGCGCTCGGGCAGTGCGCCCGACCGAGGTGGCGGACGTGGTGGACACGCCGCCGGTCACAGGGGATCACTCCGAGTCCGTGGTGAACACCATGGTCGTGATGGACGCGCTGGACAAGGTGTCGCCCGAGCACCGCGAAGTACTCGTGCAGCTGTACTACCGCGGCCGGTCCGTCGCAGAGGCTGCCAAAGAGCTGGGTGTTCCGCCCGGTACCGTGAAATCGCGTTCGTACTACGCCCTCCGAGCTCTGCGCGCGGTGATGGCAGAGAAAGCAACGGAGGTGTCCCATGAGTGAGCATGACCGTACGCAACTGGGCGCCTACGCTCTCGGTGCACTGGAGCCGGCCGAGGTAGCGGCCGTCGACGAGCACCTGGCCAGCTGTGCTGAGTGCCGTGCGGAGCTGGCTGAGCTCACCGAGATGAAGGAATTCCTGGGAGAGGTACCACCGGAGGCGTTCCTGGAGGGACCACCTGAGGGTGGCGACCTGTTGCTGCAGCGCACGCTGCGCGAGGTCCGGGAGCCTCAGGCACTGGAGCCGCAGCTACTGGAGCCCCAGGCGAAGCCCAAGCGACGCTCGCGTTGGTTGCTGATCGCGGCCGCGGTGGTCGTGGTGGCTGGTGCGCTCGGCGGGGGAGTCGTACTCGGCCGGTCTACCGCACCGGACTCCAATGAGCCTGTCGCCGGCTCCAAACAGGTCACAACCTCCGACACGACGACCGGTGCCACCATGGCCGCCACAGTGGAACCGCGGGCGGGCTGGAGCTGGGTGAGGGTGCAGGTGAGCGGTCTGAAAGCCGGCGACCAGTGCGAGATGGTCGTCACCGACAAGTCAGGCAGGACCTGGGTAGCGGGCAGTTGGCTGGTGTCCGAGAAGGCTGCGAAGAACGGGAGCACGTTCGGGGGCGGTGTGCTGACTCCGATCGACCAGGTGCGTTCGGTGGAGATCAGGACCGTGCAGGGAAAGCACGTGGTGACGGCCACGATCTAACCCCGTTGCGGGACGCGAGAGGATGGAGCTGTGGCTACTACCTCCGAGGACCTGCGAGAGCGCCGGAAGAACGCGGCGGACAACTGTGAGCGTTGGCTTGGCCAGCGGCGGGTGCCCGTAGCGGACCGGCTGCGTCACCTTGCAGATGTCGCAACCGACGATCTGGTCGATGTCTACGGCAGCGGTGGTGAGGTAGCCGCGCTGGAGCAGGAGGTGGCCGAGCTGTTGGGCAAACCGGCCGCCGTGTTCCTTCCGACCGGCATCCTCGCTCAGCAGGGCGTACTGCGGGTGTACGCCGACCGCGCGGGCATCAGCCGAGTAGCGGTCCACGGGCTCGCCCACCTGCTGGTGCACGAACTCAACGCGCTGGAAGAGGTGCATCACCTGCGGATCGAGCGGCTGACGTCAGAACCGCGTCAGCCGCGACCAGACGAGTTGACCGCGATCCCGGGCAAGCTGGCCGCGGTGACGCTCGAGCTGCCGCTACGCGATGCAGGGTTCGTGCTGCCGAGCTGGGACGAGCTGGTCGTGTTCTCCGAGTCCTGTGCGGAGCGCGGCGTACCGCTCCACCTGGACGGCGCACGGCTGTGGGAGAGCACGCCGTACCTGGAGCACAGCCTGGCTGAGATCGCAGCGCTGGCGTCGACGGTGTACGTGTCGTTCTACAAGGTGCTGGGCGGCATCAGTGGTGCAGCGCTGGCCGGCCCCGAGGACGTGATCGCAGAGGTACGGCGGTGGCAGCGGCGCCTCGGCGGCAACCTGTACTCGCTCTTCCCGTACGCCGTGTCCGCGCGCAACGGACTTCGCACGGTGCTGCCGCTGATGAACGACCTGCACCAGCGGGCCGTCGAGGTCGCAATGGCCTTGCAGAGCGAAGGTTTCCGCGTCTTCCCGGAGCCGCCGCACACCAACTCGTTCCGGGTCTACGCGCCGCGTTCCGCGGAGTCGATCGAGCATGCTGCCGTCGAGCGGATGGAGCGGACACACGAGTCGCTGTGCGGGCCGTGGCAGCCTGCCGACGTACCAGGGTGGTCGTGGGTCGAGCTGGTGATGACGCCGGCGTCGCTGGAATGGCAGATCGACGAGATCGCCAAGGCGTTCGCGGAACTTCTGGCACGCTGAGAACGTCAAGCACTGTGTTGGTTGTGGGGATCTGGGGAGAGAAGTGCTGACATTCGTCGTCACGATGGTGGTTCTGCTGGTTCTGTCGGGGCTGGTGCTCCTGGCGGTAGCACGGGGTGAGGGAAAACATTTCGGGTAGCCTCGCTGGATGAGGCGGTTGATCTTCCAGGAATATGTGACGCTCGACGGGTACGCCGCGGGGCCGGACGGCGGACTGGAGTTCTTCGACGCGATCAGCTCGCAGCCGGACGACGACAACCTCGAGCTGCTCGAGAGTGTCGACACGATGCTGCTGGGCGCCGAGACGTACCGGTTGTTCGCAGGGTTCTGGCCGACCGAGGCGTCGGCCGGCGAGCCGATCGCCGAGAAGCTCAACGCGCTGCGACTGGTCGTCGTGTCGACGACGCTGCGCAGTGCGCCGTGGGGTCCGTACGAGCCTGGTCTGGTGGTCCGTGACCTGGACGCGGTGCGGGCGCTGAAGGCGGAGCAGACCGGCAAGGACATCATCCTGTGGGGCAGCATCACGCTGTTCCAGTCGTTGCTGCGGGCCAGGCTGGTCGACGAGGTGCAGCTGCGGATCTGCCCGGTGTTGCTGGGGGTAGGCAAGAGCGCCTTCCCTTCCGGTGGTTCGCCGGTGGGTCTGGAGCTGATCGAGGCGCGTCCCTGGGGTGCGGGCGGGGTACTGGTGCGGTACCGGCCGGCTAACTGAGCGCGTCGACCATCGCGCGCACGATCGGAGCGGCGATGGTGATCGTCGGCAGGATCAGGAGTGCGGCTGCTGCGGCGTACGTGACAGCGGAGAGCCTGGCCTCGTTGGGGGCCGGGCCGGCCAGGCGTTGAACCCTCAGGACTGTGGCGGACTTGGCTGCTGCCATTGCGGCCTCTGGTGCCGGTGAACCGGCGAGTGCGACCAGGGCGCGCGCCAGTGGGCGTGGACCGTTGCGGCGGCGAGCGTCGTCGTCTGCGAGCAGTTCGACCAGTGTGCGGGCCTGCTCCAGGGCGACATCGCTACGGACCCAGCGCGGGAAGGCATGGTGCAGCGCGGTGAACTCCTCCAGCACGAGGTCGTGCCGAGCCCGCAGGTGCGCCTGCTCGTGGGCGAGGACAGCCTTCAGCTCACTGTCGTCCAGCCGCTCCAACGCGCCAACGGAGACGACAACCCGCGCGCCACGCAGCGCCGGCAGGCAGTAGGCCAGCGGTGTCTCCTCGGCCAGCACCCGCAGCCCTGGGATCAGTCCGTCCGGTGTGGCCAGTACGTCGACGAGATCGCGGTGCCGCTTGCGCCGTGCCCGAGTCCCGACCGCTACCCGCCCGATCGCCCACAGCAGCCGCACTACGACCAGCGCGACCATGGCGAGGATCGCTGCGGCCACCAGATCCCGTGCCGACGACGGATCGAACCGTGGCTCGCCAGGGCGGCCGGCAATCGAGTAGGACAACGCGACACCAGCACCTAGGGCGGCCAGTACTGCGGCCAGTGCGATCGCCTGCCACAGGATGACGGCGGCTCGGGGGACCCGGTAGGGCCAGTCGGAACGAGCCAGCAGGGCCGGTGCCGGGCCGGTGAGGACCAGCGCCAGAATGGCCAGCAGGACCGGGGTGATCACCCCGTCGGCTCCTGTTCGTTCAACCTCGACAGGGCTTCGCGGAGCAGTGCCGCTTCCTCGTCGGACACCTGACCCACGAAACGGACCAGGGCCTCGCGCCGGTCGCCCGCACGGTCGAGTGCGTCCCGCATCAGGTCGGCGGCCAGCTCCTCGCGTGGTGCGGCGGCGCGGTAGCGCCAGGCCTTGCCGTCGCGCTCGCGTTCGGTCAGCTTCTTCTTCGCCAGCCGGTCCAGAACGGTCATCACGGTCGTGTAGGCGAGCTCACGGGTGCCTGCCAGCCGCTCGTGCACCTCACGCACGGTCAGCGCGGCAGGAGCCGCCCAGAGCTGCTCCATCACCAGGCGTTCCAGGTCGCCCAGGGGGCGTGGTCCTTTCTCCTCACTCGCCACGTGACCAGTATAACTACACGTCGTAGTAGATCCGCGCTAGCATCTACTACGACACGTCGTAGATGGCTGGGGAGGCCTTCCGATGGACACCCTGGATCTGGCGCGGTGGCAGTTCGCGATCACCACCGTGTACCACTTTTTCTTCGTGCCGGTGACGATCTCGCTGGTCGCGATCACCGCCGGCTTGCAGACCGCCTGGTACCGGACGGGGAAGGAGAAGTATCTGCGGTTGACGAAGTTCTACGGGAAGCTGTTCTTGATCAACATCGCGATGGGTGTGGTCACCGGCCTGGTGCAGGAGTTCCAGTTCGGGATGAACTGGAGTGACTATTCGCGGTTCGTCGGCGACGTGTTCGGGGCCCCGTTGGCGCTGGAGGGGCTGCTGGCGTTCTTCCTGGAGTCGACGTTCATCGGTTTGTGGATCTTCGGCTGGGACCGGCTCCCGAAGTTGGTGCATCTGGGGTGCATCTGGATGGTGGTGCTCGGCACGCAGTTGTCGGCGTACTTCATCCTTGCGGCCAATTCGTGGATGCAGAACCCGGTGGGTTTTCGTTACAACGCCGAGCGTGGTCGTGCGGAGTTGACGGATCTGTGGGCGGTGTTGACCAACAAGGTCGTGCTGGTGACGTTTCCGCACACGATCTTCGCGGCGTTCATGGTCGGTGGTGCGTTCGTGGCCGGTGTCGCGTTGTGGCATCTGGTACGGCGTCCCATGGTCGACGAGGACGTCTTCCGGTCGGCGCTGAAGATAGGCGCGTCGGTCGTGCTGGTGGCCAGTGTGGGTGTCGCGATCAGCGGTGATCTGCAGGGCAAGGTGATGACCGAGGTGCAGCCGATGAAGATGGCGGCGGCTGAGGCGTTGTACGAGACCGAGAAGCCGGCGTCGTTCTCGGTGTTCACGGTCGGCACGTTGGACGGTTCGAAGGAGATTTTCTCGATCAAGTTGCCGTACCTGCTGTCGTTCCTGGCGACCGGGCGTTTCGATGGTGAGGTGCAGGGGATCAATTCGCTGCAGGAGGCGTACGAGCAGTTGTACGGGCCGGGGTCGTACAAGCCGAACATCCCGCTGACGTATTGGACGTTCCGGTTGATGATCGGGGTCGGGATGGCGTCGGCGGCGGTCGCGCTGTGGTTGTTGTGGACCACGCGTCGCGGGCGGGCTCCTGCCCGCTGGCTGGTGTGGCTGGCGGCGCCGTTGCCGTTGCTGCCGCTGGTGGCGAACACGTTCGGCTGGATCTTCACCGAGACCGGTCGGCAGCCGTGGCTGGTGTTCGGTCTGTTGCCGACGGCGTCGGGTGTCTCACCCGGTACGACCAGCGGCGAGGTGATCACCTCGCTGGTCGGGTTCACCGCGCTGTACGGCGTACTCGCGGTGGTTGAGACCAAGCTGCTGCTGCGGACGATCCGGACCGGCCTGGCCGGGACGGATGCGCCACCGGACACGGCTCCGGATCAGCCCGACAAACCGCTCTCGTTCGCGTACTGAGGGGCCTGTGATGGAACTGACGACTGTATGGTTCGTCGCGATCGCGACGCTGTGGACCGGGTACTTCGTGCTCGAGGGCTTCGACTTCGGAGTCGGGATGCTGTACCGCGTGCTGGGCCGGAACGAGCCCGAACGGCGGGCCGCGATCAGCACGATCGGCCCGGTCTGGGACGGTAACGAGGTCTGGCTGATCATGGCCGGCGCGGCCACGTTCGCGGCGTTCCCGGAGTGGTACGCAACGCTGTTCAGCGGGTTCTACCTGCCGCTGTTCGCGATCCTGGTGGGACTGATCGTGCGCGGCGTCGCACTGGAGTACCGCGGCAAGCGGGACGAGCCGGAGTGGCGCGCGCGGATGGACGCGATGATCGTGGTCGGGTCGGTGCTGCCCGCGCTGCTCTGGGGCGTTGCCTTCGGCAACATCGTGCGCGGGGTGCCGCTGGACGCCGATCACGAGTACGTCGGCGGCTTCGGGACGCTGCTCAACCCGTTCGCGCTGCTCGGCGGCCTGACCTTCGTCGCGGTGTTCGTCACCCACGGCGCGATCTTCCTCGCCCTGCGCACCACCGACGACCTGCGCCGCCGCGCCAACCGACTGGCCACCCGCACCGGTGCCGTCGCCGCGGTGCTGACGATCGCCTTCCTCGCCTGGGCGCAGGCGTTGCGCGGCGACACCGGCTCCGTCCTCGTGACGATCGCGGCGATCGTTGCATTCGCGGGCGGTCTGGTCGCGAACCTCCTGCGCCGCGAGGGCTGGGCCTTCGTCGGTACGACGCTCGCGATCGGACTGGCCGTGGTGTCGCTGTTCGTCGCGCTGTTCCCCGACGTCATGCCGTCAACACTTGACCCCGGATCAACATTGACAATTGTTGATGCCGCGTCAACGCCGTACACGTTGAAGGCGATGACGATCATCACGGCGATCTTCATGCCGCTGGTGCTGCTCTATCAGGGGTGGACGTACTGGGTCTTCCGTAAGCGGGTCGTGGTCGCATGAAGCCGCTCGACCCGCGGTTGCTGAGGAGGGCCCGGGGCGCCCGTGTCTTCCTGGCCGCGTCAGTACTGATCGGCGTCGCCAGCGGGGCGCTGATCATCGTGCAGGCCGTGCTGCTCGCTCACGGCATTGCAGGCGTCGTACTGCGGGGCAGCGGGGTGACTGCTGTCGCCTGGGGTCTGGCTGCAGTCGTTGCAGGCCGCGCGTTGCTGGTGTGGGCGCAGGAGGTGGTCGCGCAACGCGCAGCCGCCGCGGTGAAGTCCACGCTGCGGCGGCAGGTGCTGGAGCACTCTCTGAAGCTCGGACCGGTCTGGCTGAGCGGTGAACGCAGCAGCGCGCTGACAACCCTGCTGACCAAGGGCCTGGACGATTTGGACCCGTACTTCGCCCGCTACCTGCCGCAGCTCGTTCTGGCTGCCACTGTGCCCGCAGGTGTGATCGGCTGGATGGCGACCGGTGACCTGATTGCTGCTGGGACAGTGCTGATCACGCTACCGCTGATCCCGATCTTCATGGCACTGATCGGCTGGGTGACACAGGCGCGCAGCCGGCAGCGTCAGCACGCGCTGGCCGTGCTGGCGCATCACTTCGCTGATGTGGTCGGCGGACTGACCACACTGAAGCTGTTCGGCCGCGCGAAATCGCAGGAGTCCGCGGTACGGCGGGTTACCGACCAGCACCGCGCTGCGTCGATGGGGAGCCTGCGGCTGGCGTTCCTCTCGTCGTTCGCGTTGGAGCTGTTGGCGAGTCTGTCGGTCGCACTGGTTGCTGTCGGCGTCGGTCTTCGGTTGGTTGACGGGAAACTCGGGCTCGAGACCGCGCTGATGGTGCTGATCCTGGCGCCGGAGGCGTACCTGCCGTTGCGACAGGTCGGCATGCAGTTCCACGCCAGCGCGGACGGGGTTGCGGCGAGCGAAGAGGTGTTCCGCGTGCTGGAGACGCCACTGCCCGCACGTGGCGAGCGCACCGACGTACCCGATCTTCGAGTGAGTCCGCTGTACCTGTACGACGTGACGGTGACTTACCCGGGGCGGGACGTGCCGGCATTGGAGGGGTTCGATCTGGAGTTGCGGCCGGGTGAGGTGGTGGCGCTCACCGGGCCGAGTGGTGCTGGGAAGTCGACCGCTCTGGCTGTACTGCTCGGGTTCGTGGCGCCGGAGCGTGGGATGGTCGTCGCTGCCGGCAGTGCAGCGGACGAGTTCGATCCGGTGGAGTGGCGGCGGCAGTTCGCGTGGGTGCCGCAGCGTCCCGGTCTGAGGCTGGGGACCGTGGCCGACAACGTGCGCCTGGGCCGGCCGGACGCGTCGGACGACGAGGTCCGCTTGGCGCTTCTGGCTGCTGGTGCTCCCGACCTGCTGTTGGACAAGCCTGTAGGGGAGCAGGGACAGCAGCTTTCAGGCGGTCAGCAACGCCGGGTAGCGCTCGCCCGCGCGCTCATCACCGACGCCCCGGTGCTGCTGCTCGACGAACCAACAGCCGGCCTCGACGCCGACACGGAGGCCGCCGTCATCACCGGTCTGCGCTCCAGCGGCCGCACAGTCCTCATGGTCGCCCACCGGCCCGCCCTGATCGCCGCCGCCGACCGCACAGTCACAGTCGGCGCCCGAGAGCTGGTGAACGCATGAAGAGCCTGCAGCTAGCTCGGCCGCAGCGCGGAGTGATGTGGCGGCTCTGGTTGGCGCTCCTGCTGGGCGTCGCCGCTGCCGGGTCGGCTGTCGCGTTGCTCGCCACGTCGGCCTGGCTGATCACAGCAGCCTCGGCACAACCACCGGTGCTGTTGCTGATGGTCCCGATCGTCGCAGTGCGCGCCTTCGGTGTCGGGCGTGGCGTCTTCCGGTACGTCGAGCGGCTCGTCGGACACGATGCGGCGTACCGGGTGCTGGGGGAGACCCGCGCTCGTATCACCGGGCGTCTGGAGAAGCTCGCACCACTCGGTTCGCAGCGGAAGGGCGATCTGCTCGCCCGACTGGTGCTGGACGTGGACGCGGTCCTCGACCTCTGGCTACGAGTCCTCCTGCCCGTTGCGGTCGCAACTGTCACAGCAGCCGCCACGGTGGGCCTCCTCGCGGTGCTGCTTCCCACAGCCGGCGCCGCCGTCGCGTTGGCGGTCCTGATCGCGTGCACCGTCGTACCGTGGCTGACTGCCCGGACTGCCGAGCGAGCCGAGCGCAACGTCGCTGGTGCCCGTGGGGACGTCGCAGCCACCACCACCGAGTCCCTGCTCACTGCAGCCGATGTGGTCGCCTACAACGCGATCGACTCGGTGCTGGACGACTTCAGCCGCCGCGATGCCCACCTGGCCGCCGCTGAACGCCGGTCCGCCTGGAGCGCAGGCCTCGGCAGTGCCCTGCTCGTCCTGTGCGTCGGCGGCGCCAGCGTGGCCGCCCTGGTCCTCGGCAGTACGGCGCACATCACTGGTGCTGTCTTCGCTGTACTTGTCCTCACCCCGCTCGCACTGGCCGACGTACTCGGCGGAGTTCCCGCAGCCGCCCAACTGGCCATCCGGGTACGGGCGTCCCTCGACAGAGTGCAGGAACTCGTAGACACCCCCGCGCCGGTCACCGAGCCGGCCAAGCCACTGCCCCTCCCAACGGGACGCGATCTGCAGGTGAACCTGCTGCGAGCCGGGTACGACGGCCCTGACGTACTGGATGGACTCAGCCTGGACATGCCGGCCGGGAGTCGTGTGGTGATCACCGGCCCGAGTGGCTCGGGCAAGAGCACGCTGGCCGCTGTACTGCTCCGGTTCCTCGAGCCACGTGGGGGAGAGGTGCTGCTGGACGGAGTGGACCTGGCCAGGCTCGAAGGCGACCAGGTGCGGTCTGTCGTCGGGCTGCTGACCCAGGAGAGCCACGTGTTCGACACGAGCGTCCGGGAGAACCTGCTGCTTGCGAAGCCTGGGGTCAGCGACTTGCAGGTGTGGAAGGCGCTCTACCGGGCGCGGCTCGGGATGCTCGTCGAGAAGCTGCCGCAGGGCCTCGACACCATGGTCGGGGAGCACGGTGCGCGGCTGTCGGGTGGTGAGCGCCAGCGGCTCGCCTTCGCGCGGCTGCTGCTGGCCGATCGCGACGTACTGGTGCTCGACGAGCCGACCGAGCACCTGGACGAGGAGACCGGACGGGCGCTGCTGGCCGACCTGTTCGCGGCGGCAGGCGACCGAACGGTGGTTCTGCTCACTCACCGCCCCGAGTTGGTGCCTCCTCACGTACCGCAACAATTCGTTTGCCTGACGTGACAAATGCCAGCGGCGGGCCGGGTGTCTGTCAAGATGGGGAACCGTGTTGACCCCACTGCTCGTTTCTCTGCTCACCGACCAGGCTCTCATCACGATGGTCGTGGTCATCGCGGTCGTTCTGGTCGTCGGAACCACCGGCCTGGTCGTCGCGCGGCGCCGCCGTGCCGAGCTGCCGCCGGCCGCTCAGAAGCCCGCCGTCGAGTCCGCGGAGGTCGCCGAGCCGAAGGTCGGTGACGACGCGGAGGAACCGCGGGACACCCCGACCCGCACGCTCGAGGACACCGAGCTGCCGGAGCCCGCGGCCACCGAGACGATCGAGAAGCCCGAGTCCGCGCAGGGCCGGCTGGTCCGGCTCCGGGCCCGCCTGGCGCGTTCGCAGGGCTCCCTCGGCAAGGGGCTGCTCGCGCTGCTCTCCCGCGACAAGCTCGACGAGGAGGCGTGGGAGGACATCGAGACCACGCTGATCACCGCCGATGTCGGTGTGGCGCCCACGCAGGAGCTGGTCGAGAAGCTGCGCACCCGCATGCGCGTCGAGGGCGTCGGCGCCGCACAGGCCCGGGAGATCCTCCGCGAGGAGCTGATCGACCTGGTCAACCCGTCCCTGGACCGGGCGCTGAACGTGAGCCGCAAGGAGACGAAGCCGGCGGTCGTACTCGTCGTCGGTGTGAACGGCACTGGCAAGACCACCACGGTCGGCAAGCTGGCCCGGGTGCTGGTTGCCGAGGACAAGCACGTCGTACTGGGGGCTGCGGACACGTTCCGCGCCGCCGCGGCCGACCAGCTGCAGACCTGGGGTGAGCGGGTCGGTGTCCGGACCGTGCGCGGTCCGGAAGGCGGCGACCCGGCCAGCATCGCGTTCGACTCGGTCAAGCAGGGCATCGAGGAGGAGGCCGACGTCGTCCTGGTCGACACCGCCGGCCGTCTGCACACCAAGACCGGCCTGATGGACGAGCTCGGCAAGGTGAAGCGGGTCATCGAGAAGTCCGCCGAGGTGGACGAGGTCCTGCTCGTCATCGACGCCACCACCGGCCAGAACGGCCTCACGCAGGCCCGGGTGTTCGCAGAGGTCATCAACGTCACCGGCCTGGTCCTGACCAAGCTGGACGGTACGGCGAAGGGCGGCATCGTGATCGCGGTACAGCGCGAACTCGGCGTACCGGTCAAGCTCGTCGGCCTCGGCGAGGGTCCGGACGACCTGGCGCCGTTCGACCCTGAAGAATTCGTCGACGCGCTGCTGGACTGATGTAGAGAACGCAGCCCCGGCTCCGTCTCCGGGTAAAGGCTCTACGAAGAGGAGAAGGACATGACCAAGTTCATGCTGCTGATGAACATGGACGGCGGCAACTGCGAGACCCCGATGCTGGAGTGGGACCAGGCCGACATGAAGGCCCACATGGACCACCTCGGCGAGGGCATCGAGCGACTGCGGAAGAGCGGCGAGCTGGTCGAGGTCCAGGGGCTGACCTGGCCGTCACATGCCAAGGTGGTGCGGGCGACGAGCGTGACCGCTCCGGTGCTGACCGACGGCCCGTACGCCGAGTCGAAGGAGGTCCTGGCCGGCTACACGATGATCGACGTGGAGTCGGAGGAGCGGGCCTACGAGATCGCGGCGTGGCAGTCCGCCGCACCCGGACCCGGCGGCGTACCGCTCGAGCAACCGATCGAGGTACGCCGCGTGATGGAGTCGGATGCCGATCTCCACGACTTCTGATCCGGACGGCGAGCTCGAGGACCTGCTGCGGGAGTTGACGCCGCGGGTCCTCGGCGCCGTCGTGCGCTGGTCCGGCGACTTCGCCGCGGCGGAGGACGCGGTCCAGGAGGCACTGCTCGCTGCAGCGACCACCTGGCCGCGGGACGGCCGGCCGGACAATCCGAAGAGCTGGCTGATCCAGACGGCCTCACGGCGGCTGATCGACGAGGTCCGCCAGCAACAGGCCCGGCGACGCCGCGAGGAGCGGGCGGCGCTACGGGAAGTACCGGCCGGTGAGGTCGAAGAGCACGACGACACGCTCCGGCTGCTGTTCCTGTGCTGCCACCCGACGCTCACACCGGCCTCGGCGATCGCACTGACCCTGCGGGCGGTCGGCGGGCTCACCACGGCCGAGATCGCCACGGCGTACCTGGTGCCTGAGGCGACGATGGCGCAGCGCATCAGCAGGGCGAAGTCGAAGCTCAAGGGCTCCAGCTTCGAGCTGGACGCCGACCCGGACCGGCTGCGCAACGTGCTCCACGTGCTGTACCTGATGTTCAACGAGGGCTACACGAGCACCAGTGGTCCGGAGCTGCACCGCAGCGACCTGTCCAGTGAGGCGATCCGCCTGACTCGCGCAGTACGGACTCAGTTGCCGGACGACGGACAGGTCACCGGACTGCTCGCTCTGATGCTGCTGACCGACGCACGTCGCGCAGCGCGGACCGGTAAGGGCGGGGAGATCATCCCGCTGGCTGAGCAGGACAGGTCCCTGTGGGACCACGAAGCCATCACAGAAGGCGTGGCACTCGCGGTCGAGGCGTTCAGCACGCCTCCCCTGGGTGAGTACCAGATCCAGGCGGCGATCGCCGCACTGCACGACGAGGTGGACCGCGCCGAGGACACCGACTGGCCGCAGATCCTAGGGCTGTACGGCCTCCTCGAAGACCTGTCCGGCAACCCGATGGTGAAGCTCAACCGGGCGATCGCCGCCGCCATGGTGGACGGACCGGACGCCGGCCTGAAGCTCCTCGCACCGTTGGACGACGAGCTGGCCGGCCACTACCGCCTCGACGCCACCCGCGGTCACCTCTACGAGATGCGCGGCGACCGCGAGACCGCCGCCGAGCACTTCCGGGCGGCGGCCCGCGGTACGACGAGCTTGCCGGAACGCGACTACCTGATGACGAAGGCCGCGTCGCTGAGTTAGCAGTACTGTGCGAAACCCGCGGCGAGGTCGTCGTCCGTTGCCAGGAGCAACCGGAGCAGGATGCGCGCCTTGTAGGGATCGAGGAACCCGCCGTCGATCAGACCGCGCTGCAACAGGTCGGTCTCCGAGCCGGGGGAGTGGTACGTGTTACGGACGATCGAGCCGGCGCCGGTCCGTGACGTGAGGACGACCGGCATCCGGGCCGCCAACTGGCCGAGAACCGGTGCGAGCGCGGCCGGCACGTGTCCGACGCCGTACCCGGCGACGACGAGCCCCTGGTGTGTCTCGGCCAGGCCCTGCAGCAGCAGGCCGTCGTCGTCCAGCGTGACGGTGTAGAGCGCGACGTGGATGTTGTCGAGCTCGGCCGGTTCAGGACTGCCCTGTACGCCGTCCAGCCGCAGCGGGCGCGTTAGTACGCGGACCTGGTCCTCGACGACGTGGCCGATCGGACCGGTGTTCGGTGACACGAACGTCGCCGTACTCGTGCTGTGCGTCTTGCGCACCCAGCGGGCCGCGTGGATCTCTTCCTTGAAGACGACCAGTGCACCCAGGTCACGTGCCGCGGGGGAGCAGGCGACCCGCAGCGCGGCCAGCAGGTTCGCAGGGCCGTCGGGACCGGCCAGCGTCGGATTGCGCATCGCCCCGGTGAACACAAGCGGCTGCGGATGCGGCCAGACCAGATCGGCGAGGAACGAGCTCTCTTCCAGCGTGTCCGTTCCCTGGGTGACGACGACTCCCGCGGCTCCGGCGGCGACGGCCTTGGAGGCGGCGTCGACGACCTCGAGCAGCTTGGCGGCTGTGAGGTTGGCGCTGGGAACCTTCTCGATGTCCTGGATCTCGACCGCATGGCCAAGCTCAGGGAGCCCGGGCATCGCGGCGGTGAGGTCGTCACCGGCAAGGCGATGGGTGCCGGCCATCGAGATGGTCCCGCCCAGCGTGAACAACGCGACGCTCACTTGGTCTCTCCTCAGGTAGTGCGAGCTCTGACGTGCATCCGCTCCCCTTGCGGGCCGTAAAGACATAGCACCTCGGTCGGTCCAGGTCCCGGATTGGAGAACCAGTGCGGCACCCGGCAGTCGAACTCGACCGCCTCACCCTCCTTGACGATGAAGTCCTGGTCGCCGAGCTTCAGCCGGATGCGGCCCGACAGCACGTAGAACCAGTCGTAGCCCTCGTGGGTCTTCTGCACCACGTCATTGCCCGGATAACCGGCCGGCAGGATCTGCTTGAACGCCTGCAGTCCGCCCGGCCGCCGGCTCAGCGGAACGTGAATGGTGCCGTGGCGCTTGATCGGCTTCTGGTAGATCCGCGGGTCTCCGGTTGGTGGTGCGTCCACCAGTTCGTCCAGCTGCACCTGGTGCGCGCGGGCCAACGGCAGCAGCAGTTCCAGCGTCGGGCGGCGCTGCCCGGACTCGAGCCGGGACAAGGTGCTGACCGAGATGCCGGTCGTCTCGGACAGCTGGGCCAGCGTCGTGCCACGCTCGGTCCGGAGCGCCCGCAGCCGCGGTCCGACCGACTCGAGTACGTCCTCGTCGTTTGCCATACCGGCAACAATACTTGTCGAAAATGAAAACCACGACGCATCCTCGGTTCAGACCTTGAACAACAGAGGAGTCCAGAGATGACGAAGTACGACGTGATCGTGATCGGCGGCGGCGCGGCCGGCCTGAGCGGAGCGCTGGCGCTGTCCCGGTTCCGCCGGGCGGTGCTGGTGATCGACGACGGTACGCCGCGCAACGCGCCCGCCGACGGTGTGCACAACTTCCTGACGCGTGACGGCGTACCGCCCCGGGAGATCTACGCGATCGGCCGCCAGGAGGTGCAGGGGTACGGCGGCGAGTTCGTCGACGGCACAGTGACGACGGCCCGGCGAGACGAGGACGGGTTCACGGTCGAGCTGGCCGACGGTACGACGTACCGGAGCAGGCGACTGCTGGTTACGACAGGGTTGACTGATGTGCTGCCCGACGTACCTGGGCTGGCGGAGCGGTGGGGGAAGGACGTGGTGCACTGCCCGTACTGCCACGGGTGGGAGGTGCGAGACCAGGCCATCGGAGTGCTGGCGACCAGCTCCATGGCAATGCACCAGGTGCAGCTGTTCCGGCAGCTGAGTGATGACGTGACCCTGTTCCTGCACACTGCGCCGGAGCCGACCGAGGAGCAGTGGGAGGAACTGGCTGCACGTGGAATCGCCGTAGTGCAGGGCAAGGTCGAGCAGGTCGAGATCACGGACGACCGGATCACCGGTGTGCGGCTGGAGGGTGGCAGGGTCGTTCCGCGGCAAGCACTGGCGATTCAGACGACCATGCGGGCACGCGCCGGCTTCCTGGCCGACCTGGGCCTGGAGACCACTCTGGTGGAGTCGAACGGGGTAGAGGTCGGTACTGCGGTCCAGGTCGACGGCATGGGTGCCACGCAGGTCCCTGGTGTCTTCGCGGCCGGCAACGTCAGCAACCCGATGGCGCAGGTCATGCCGTCCGCAGCAGCCGGGTTGGCAGCCGCAGGGGGTATCAACTTCGAGCTGATCACCGAAGAGACGCGTCTGGCTGTAGCAGCGCGCAGTAGTTGAGGAGTTGAATGGAGGCCGGGAGGGTGGATGCACGACACGGTCGACCCGGACTTCGCCTCGTTCGTCGATGCGCGGCAGGGCAGGTGGCTCCGTACGGCGTACCTCGTGTACGGCGACCTGCACCGAGCCGAGGAGCTACTGCTGCGCGCCTTCACGCAGCTGTCCGTGCGCTGGACCAGGGTGGACGACCCGGACGCCTTCGTCCAGCGCCAGCTCTACCAGCCGGCCCTGCGGCCGTGGAACCGGGCGAAACCGTTTCCGGACGAGGAAGACCCGGTGAAGCTGGCACTGGCCGAGCTGACGCCCGCACAACGCACGGTGTTCGTGCTGCTGCACCTGGAGGAGCTGACCGAGTTCGAGGTGTCCGAGCTGCTCGGTCTGTCGCACACCGCAGTACACGCCCATGGCCTGAGCGCGTTCGGCCGCTTCCGTACGGCGATGGGCGCGGGGGACTGGCGTGATGCCCGATGAGACGGGAGGACGTGCAGCCCCTGCTGCTGCAGGCGGCCGACCAGCTGCCGGAGCCTGAGCTGGCCGACGCGGCATGGACAGCCGGTGTGAGGGTCAGTCGCCGTCGGCGCCGTACCGTCGTGATCAGCGTGATCGCCTTCATCGCGCTGGCGATCCTCGCCTCGATCCTGATCGGGGTGGGTACGTCGGGCAACGCCGACATCACACCCCCGACGACGCCGCCCGGGTAC
This sequence comes from Kribbella sp. VKM Ac-2566, assembly GCF_004366005.1. Classification (NCBI taxonomy): domain Bacteria; kingdom Bacillati; phylum Actinomycetota; class Actinomycetes; order Propionibacteriales; family Kribbellaceae; genus Kribbella; species Kribbella sp. VKM Ac-2566. The sequence continues at coordinate 522,553 of NZ_SODT01000014.1, forward strand.
ATCGAAGCGTCCGGCAAGATCAGCGGGATCGACTACTGGGTCGCGCCGCCGCCCGGCAGCGAGCGCTTCCTCGACCGGCTCGAGACACCGCTCGGTGATCGGCTGGAGTTGCCGCACAAAGTCCGTCCGCTGGCGAAGCACACCCTGGACGACATTGCGGCGGTCGTCCTCGTGAAGCAGGACGACCGCTACCGGCCGCTGCTGCTCGGCGCGGACGGCTCCTGGGCCCAGGCGGACGTCAGCCTCGGCGCGGTCGGCGGCGAGGAACCGCTCAGCTCGGGAGCGATCTCTCCGGACGGCCGGGTGGCGGCCTTCCCACAGCCGGCCGAACTGGTCACGGTGAACGCATCGACCGCGGAGATCGCTCACTTCCCGCTGCCCGAAGGTGCGTTCCGCAGTGTGTCCTGGGTCGCCGATGGGCAGCGCGTCCTGATCAGCGGCCCCAGTTCGGCATATCAGGTGGTCGTCGGAGAAATCGCGAACGGAGAGCGGGCTGTGCTCCCGATCCCGGCGACGAAGGACCCGGACGAGGTCACCGCGCCGTACCGGATCCAGACCGGGGCGGTGCTGCGCTACGTGGTCGACGGCCAGTGGTCGGACGACAGTCCTCTCACCCTGCCTGTCCGGTCCTGGCAGGGGCAGACCATGTCGTCGAACTCAGCCGCAGCACGCGTCTTCATCGCGGAGGACCTCCCAGAGGTCCCGACGCGGGTGTCGCAGCCGCAGGTGGTGGCCGCGATCTCCACGCTGCGGACGCTGCCCAGCCGACTGCTGGTGCTCGGGGAACCACAGGACAGTCCCCCGACGTACGAGGGGGCGGGGGATCGTCCGTTCGTGCGGGAGGCAGGCTGCTGCGTCGTGCTCGGCTGGTACGACGACAACAACGTGCTGTTCCGGGTCCACGGCTGGGTCTTGGCCTGGAACCTCGACAGCGGACGGGTCCGACGCGTTACCGAAATGGGCGTGGACCAGGTGGCTCTGGGCCCCGGACTACGGCTCTGAGACAGGCAGGTCGAGTACTGCGCGCAGCGTGATGTCGGCCAGGCGATCGGCATCTTCGGGCGGCGGCATCGGCTGTCCGGTCAGGGCTCGGATCACGAACACCCCGGCCATCCACTCGACCATCAGCACCGGGTCCGCGGTGCTCTTGATCGGTTCGCCACGCGCCCGTGCGCGCTCGAGTGCTTGCCGGGTGAGTTCGATCCGGCGCTCCAGTACACCTCGGTAGATCGCGGCGGACCGCGCGTCGCGGTTCGCCTCCGAGACCGCCAGGCGAATCATCGCCCGGCCGTACTCGCTGTTCGCGAACGCCAGTGCGACGCGGTAGACCTGGCGCAGGTCACCCACGATCGAACCGGTGTCCGCGTCCGGGATCTCCAGGTCGAACAAATCGGCCATCGCATCATTGGCGAGCAGCTCCTTGCTGGCCCACCGCCGGTAGATCGTCGCCTTGCCCACCCCCGCGGCCTCGGCGACGTCGTCCACCGTCATTCCCTCGAATCCCCGCTCCAGCAGCAGCTGCACCGCGTACCTGCGGATCCTCGGCTCCGCGTCCGGGTCCCGTGGTCGGCCGCGGCGCGGCCTCACCCCGTGGTTCTGCTCCATTTCGTCGTTCCCCAGCTCGGACGGGTGCAGTGGCGCGGCTGCGGCCCGTGTGGTCCAGGCCAGAGTGCCACATGTCGGCCTTCGGTGAGCGATGTCACCTCGATGTCACCTGGGAGCCCGCTTTGTCACATGCCTGAAACAAATGGACCGATCGGCTGAAACGGCACGCCGACACCGTGTGCGTTGTGGCCGAGCGGCGGGCTCCCCGGCGTTGTGGAGACCTCCCGACTGAGGACGCCGGCCACCCCCAGTTCGATGGAAGGGATGACGTTGATGGAGATCAACGCCGGCGATACCGCCTGGGTCTTGGCAAGTGCCGCCCTGGTGATGCTGATGACCCCGGGCCTGGCTTTCTTCTACGGCGGCATGGTGCGCGTGAAGAGCGTGCTGAACATGATGATGATGAGTTTCGTCACCATCGCCGTCGTCACCATCCTCTGGGTGGTGGTCGGCTACTCGCTGACATTCGCCGGTGACACCGGGCACGTGATCGGAGACTTCTCCGAAGTCGGGCTGAAGGGCCTGCTCGCACCCGAGGCGGTGAGCGGGACGACGCCCACGCTCGCTTTCGTCGCCTTCCAGTTGATGTTCGCGATCATCACCCCCGCGCTGATCTCGGGCGCGATCGCCGACCGGGCCACGTTCCGCGGCTGGATCGCGTTCGTCGTCGGCTGGACGCTGCTCGTGTACTTCCCGGTCGCGCACTCGGTCTGGTTCCTCGACGACGGCAACGGCGGCTGGATCGGCGACAAGCTGAAGGCGGTCGACTTCGCCGGCGGTACGGCGGTGCACGTGAACGCCGGTGCTGCCGCGCTCGCGCTGGCGATCGTGCTCGGCAAGCGGATCGGCTGGAAGAAGGACCCGATGCGGCCGCACAGCCTGCCGCTCGTGCTGCTCGGCGCCGGCCTGCTGTGGTTCGGCTGGTTCGGGTTCAACGCCGGCTCCGCGCTGAGCGCCGGAACGACCGCGGCCGTCACCTTCGTGAACACCCAGGTCGCCACCGCTGCCGCGGTGATCGGCTGGCTGATCGTCGAGCGGCTGACGCACGGCAAGGCCACCACGCTGGGTCTGGCGTCCGGTGCGGTCGCCGGTCTGGTCGCGATCACCCCGTCCTGTGGGGCTGTCACCCCGGTCGGTGCGATCATCCTCGGCCTGTTCGCCGGTGCCATCTGCGCCTTCGCGGTGTCGCTGAAGTACAAGCTCGGCTTCGACGACTCGCTCGACGTGGTCGGCGTCCACCTGGTCGGCGGTCTGTTCGGCTCGCTGGCGATCGGTCTGCTCGGCTCGGCGGCGGCGCCGTCCGCGGTCGACGGCCTCTTCTACGGCGGTGGAGCGTCCCAGCTCGGTAAGCAGGCGGTGGCCAACCTGGCGGTCGGTGTCTACTCCTTCGCTGTCGCGTTCATCCTCGGCAAGGTGATCGACAAGACGATCGGCTTCCGGCTCAAGGAGGACGACGAGGTCACCGGTGTCGACCAGACCGAGCACGCGGAGACGGCGTACGACTACCTCAGCGCCGGTGGTCTGCGCGGCGCGCTGGGGACGGCCCGCCCGGCACCGGCCCCCGCCGAGACCGAGAATGGAACCACTGAGGCCTCGGAGAAGGAAGGTGTCAAGGCATGAAGCTGATCACCGCGGTGGTCAAGCCGCACAAGCTGGAAGACGTCCGGGCCGCGCTGGAGACGTTCGGCGTCACCGGCATGACGGTCACCGAGGCGAGCGGCTACGGCCGGCAGAAGGGCCACACCGAGGTCTATCGTGGCGCGGAGTACGAGGTGGACCTGGTGCCGAAGGTGCGGCTCGAGGTGGTCGTCGAGGACGGTGACAGCACCGACGTGGTCGATGTGATCGTGAAGGCCGCGCAGACCGGCAAGATCGGCGACGGCAAGGTCTGGGTCACCCCGGTGGAGTCGATCGTCCGGGTCCGCACCGGCGAACTGGACGGAGACGCACTCTAGATGACCGATCGAGCAGAGCAGCGGCGCGGGCGTGCCGAAGAGGCCGACGCGCTGCTGCAGCTGCTGCTCGCAAAGGCATGCGACGCCCTCGGTGTACCTACCGAGGGCGTCGCCCTGGTTGCGGTGGGCGGCTACGGGCGTGAGGAGCTGTCGCCGTACAGCGACCTCGACGTGATGCTCGTGCACGCCGAGGGGTACCCGCGGCTCGACGAGCTGGCCGCGCAGATCTGGTACCCGCTGTGGGACTCGAGGACCAAGCTGGACCACAGCGTCCGCACACTGGCCGAGGCACGGGAGGCCGCGGCGGCTGATGACCGCGTGGCCCTGGGACTGCTCGACGCACGACATGTCGCGGGGGACACGCACCTGACGCTCCAGCTGCGTTCGGTGCTGATGGCGGACTGGCGACGTACTGCGAAGTCCAGGCTGCCCGGGCTGGCTCAGGCGTGCCGTGACCGGGCGTCAACGGTCGGAGAGCTCGCACACCTCGCGGAGCCCGACCTGAAGGAGGCGTACGGCGGTCTGCGCGATGCCGTCGTACTGCGCGCGTTGGTGGCGTCGTGGTTGGTCGACGTACCGCATCCCGTGCTGGAGCGTGCGCGGCGCGACCTGCTCGAGGTCCGCGACGTACTGCACGAGGTCGCCGGTCGCGCGACGGACCGGCTTGTTGCCGACCTGGCCGGTGAAGTGGCGGCTGGGCTCGGGATGTCGGGGCGGGACGAGCTGCTGCGGCATGTGTACGCGACGGGCCGGACGCTGGCACACGTGTGTGACGTGTCCTGGCGGCGCGTCGAGAGCTTGATGACCAAGCCGCCGCGGTCCCGGCGTCGTCAGCGGAGCGGTGGGCCGTTGCTGCTCGCACTGGACGAGGGTGTGGCCCAGCACGAGGGCGAGGTCGTGTTGATGCCGGACGCGCGTCCGGAGCGGGACCCGGTGCTCGGACTGCGCGCTGCCGCAGTTGCTGCGGACCGCGAGCTCGTGTTGTCGCCTGCTGTCTGTGCGCGGCTGGCGGCGTCAGCTGCGGACCTGCCCGAGCCGTGGCCGGGGGAGGCGCGGCGGTTGCTGTGCGCCCTGCTCGGCGCGGGCAACGGGTTGCTTGAAGTGTGGGAGGCGTTGGATCAGGCCGGGTACATCTCCCGGATCCTGCCCGAGTGGGACGCCGTACGGTTCCGGCCGCCGCAGTCGGCGATCCACCGGTTCACCGTCGACCGGCACCTGCTGGAGACCTGTGTCGAGGCGTCGGCGATGGTGCGCGACGTACGGCGACCGGACTTGTTGCTGGTGGCTGCTCTGGTGCACGACCTGGGGAAGGCCCTCGACGGCGACCACAGCGTCACCGGTGCGGGCATCGCGGCTCGGGTGGCCCGTCGCATCGGCTTCAGCGAGGCCGACGCAGACACCATCACGCTGCTGGTTCGTCAGCACCTCATGCTCGCGCAGGTCGCCACCCGGCGGGACCTGGAGGACCCGATGACCGTGGACATGGTCGTCGGCATCGTGCGCAGCACCGAGACGCTGGACCTGCTGGAGGCCCTGACCTACGCCGACGCACGGGCAGCCGGTCCGGCCGCGTCGTCGCCCTGGCGGATGCGCCTGGTTGGTGAGCTCTGCCGGCGCGTGCGTGGTGAGCTGGCTGGTGGAGGCGAGGGGATGTGGACCGAGGCACCGCCCGTTGCGGTGCCCGTGCTGCACCAGGTGGTTGGTGTGGGGCGGCTCGGCGTCACGGTGTCCGACCATCACGGCGACCTGCGAGTGAACGTCGCCGTACCCGACCAAGTAGGCACGCTGTCGACCGTTGCCGCCGTACTCGCGGTGGAGCGGCTGGCGGTCCGGTCTGCGGTCATAACGTCCGTTGATGGGCTGGGCATCTCGCAGTGGACCGTCGCCGGATCACCTCCCGATCCGGTGCGTCTGAGGGACCGGCTGGCGGTGGCGCTGCGTGACTCGACCGACGTCGTACGGCGATTGGCCGCACGGGACTCGTCGCGCGCTCGTGTCGCGAGTCGCGTGGACCTGTTGCCGGAAGCGTCAGAGACAGCCACGGTGCTGCAGGTGCGCGCCCACGACCGTCCGGGCCTGCTGTACGACGTCACAGCGGCGATCGCCTCCACTGGTGCGGACATCCGCTCCGCACACGTCAGCACCCTCGGCGCGGAGTGTGTGGACGTCTTCTACCTCACCGACAGCCATGGCGCGCCACTCGAATCCGAGGACGCGCGGACGACCGCAAAGTCAGTTCTGGATCGACTGACCTTCTAGTCTCGGCACGTGGATCTTGTAGAGGCTCTCCAGCGACAAGCGACCGCCTGCGAGGACCTGGGGTCCCCGATGTACGCCGAGCTGCTCCGGCTGCTCGTGGACGACTACGAGGTCGGCGGGGTGTCGGTCGAAGTACTGGCCGGGTATGAGGGTCGTTCGTTCGGTGAGGCGATCGGTTTGCGCTTGCTGGCAGCTGTGCACGGCATGGTGCTGTCCGGTACGGCGCCTGAGCTGGCGGAGTTCTACCCGAGTGTCGGCGGGACGTGGGACCCAGTGCTCGGCTGGGAGGCGTTCGAGCAGGTACTGCAGTCGCGGATGGGAGAGGTGCGGTCGCTACTGGCACAGCCGCCGCAGACGAACGAGGTGGGACGGTCGGCCGCGCTGTACGGCGGCCTGTTGCAGCTGGTCGAGGCGGTTCCGCTGCCGGTGCGGCTGTTCGAGATCGGTGCGAGCGGCGGTCTGAACCTGCGGGCCGATCGGTACCGGTATGTGACGGACGAGGCGTCGTACGGGCCTGCTGACAGTCCGGTGGTGTTTGACTCGGCCTGGTCCGGACAGGTGCCGTCAGTGGACTTGCGGATCGCTGAGCGAGTGGGATGCGACATCGCCCCGGTGAACCCGCTGACGGCCGACGGTGCGCTCACACTCACGTCGTACGTGTGGCCGGACATGGCTGATCGCCTCGAGCGACTCCGTGGTGCCCTGAAGGTCGCGCGAGAGGTGCCGGCCGACGTACGACGGGAGGACGCGGTCTCGTTCCTGCGCGGGCTGGAGCTGTCGTCGGAGCACGTGACTGTCGTGTGGCACTCGATCATGTGGCAGTACCTGCGCCGCCCCGACCGAGCTGCGATCGAGGCGCGACTGGACGAGCTCGGCGCATCGGCCACCGCGTCGACGCCACTAGCCCATCTGCGGCTCGAGCCGCACCAGGTGATCGCCCATGGTCGCGGCGCGACCGGCTGGGAGTACCGCGTCGACCTGCAGACCTGGCCAGGCGGACAGCGCCGGGTCCTCGGCCGTGCCGAACCACACGGACAGGGCCTGGTGTGGGGATCGGGCGAGAAATGAGCTCGCCGAGGGCGACGTCTACATCCCCGTTCAGCTGAGGGCAGCGACGAGGGTGTCGGTGAGTTCGGTGGCGTACGTGCCGTCGGGGTCGAGGTCAGGGTCGAAGATGCCGATGTCGACCCCGACGCACTGCGGGGACGCGAGCAGTGGACGGAGGAGTGCCCGCAGTTGGCCGTGGTCGATGCCGCCCGGGTCCGGGCTGTCGACGGCCGGCATGATCGCCGCGTCGAGGATGTCCGCGTCCAGGTGCACCCAGAACCCGTCGAGGTCGGCCAGGTGCTTGAGCGTTCCTTGGGCGGCTGTGTCCGGGTCGTCCGCGATCTTCGACGCCGGCCAGACCGGGATCCCGGCCTTCTCGACATCGCCGACGTACTCGTCGTCCGCCCGGATCCCGAGCAGCACCGCATCGGTGTCCCGCGTGTACGGCCCCAGTCCTTCGAGATCCGTCAGGTCCGCCTGGCCCCGGCCGGTGATCAACGCCAGCGCCTCACCGCCCGCTGCTCCGACGTACGGAGAGTTGTCGACGGTCCGGAAGTCCGAGTGCCCGTCGAGGTACACCACGCCGTACCGCCCGAGCCGCTTCAACGCCAACGCCGGTCCGAGCAGGTTGCTGCACTCACCGCCCAGCAACACCACGAACTTCCCCTGCTCGACGAACCCGGCGACCCGATCCGCGAGCTGCACCGTGTACGACGCCATGCCTTCCGCGTTGAACACGCCGTCGCCGGGTTTCCAGTCGTGCATGTCGTACCGCGGCGGCGTCACACACCCGCCGTCCTCCGCCCCGATCCGCCCCAGGAAGCCCCGGTCCCGCACCGCCCCCGCCAACTTGTAACACCCCGGCACCACCCCCGCCTTCGGCGCACGCAAACCCAAGTTAGAAGGCCCGTCCACCACAACCCGCACCCGAGTCTCCTAACCTGTAAATGCCATTGAATTGGTTAGATCGTCGATCCTTGATCCCCACCTGTCAACCCGCCGCCATCCCCGCCTGCCTCCCGTCCCGTGCGGGCGTCACCTCCGACTGTTTGCTGCTTCGTACGGGCGTCTGCTCCGCAGCCCGCTGCCGTACGCCGTCAGCCGCGGAGGCCGAGAAAGAGGACTGTGCCGGTGGAGTTATCCACAGGTTGGGGGGCCGGTAGACTCGGGGAGTTCATCGCTTCGAGGAAACGGACTGTTTCTCGTGTTCGACACGCTTTCCGATCGGCTCTCCACCGCGTTCAAGAACCTGCGGGGCAAGGGCAAGCTGACCGACGCCGACATCGACGCGACCGCCCGGGAGATCCGGGTCGCGTTGCTGGAGGCCGATGTCGCGCTGCCCGTCGTGCGGGAGTTCATCGCGGCGGTGAAGGAACGCGCCTCCGGGGCAGAGGTCCGTGGCGGGCTGAACCCGGCGCAGCAGGTCATCAAGATCGTCAACGAGGAACTGGTCAACATCCTCGGCGGCGAGACCCGCGAGCTGCGGATGGCGAAGCGGCCGCCGACGGTGATCATGCTCGCCGGTCTGCAGGGTGCCGGTAAGACCACCCTGGCCGGAAAGCTCGCCAAGTGGCTGAAGGAGACCAAGCACCAGACCCCGATGCTGGTCGCCGCCGACCTCCAGCGGCCGAACGCGGTGACCCAGCTGCAGGTGGTCGGCGAGCGCGCCGGCGTACCGGTGTTCGCGCCCGAGCCCGGCAACGGCGTCGGCGACCCGGTCGAGGTGGCCCGCAAGGCGATGGACGAGGCGCGCTCCAAGCAGCACAGCGTGGTCATCGTCGACACCGCCGGCCGGTTGGGTGTCGACGAGGAGCTGATGAAGCAGGCCGCGGACATCCGCGACGCGGTCAGCCCGGACGAGATCCTGTTCGTCGTCGACGCGATGATCGGTCAGGACGCGGTCGTCACCGCGCAGGCCTTCCTGGACGGCGTCGGGTTCGACGGCGTCGTGCTGTCGAAGCTCGACGGTGACGCCCGGGGTGGTGCCGCGCTGTCGATCGCGCAGGTCACCGGCCGCCAGGTGATGTTCGCCAGCAACGGCGAGAAGCTCGAGGACTTCGACGTCTTCCACCCCGACCGGATGGCGTCGCGCATCCTCGGCATGGGCGACGTGCTGAGCCTGATCGAGCAGGCCGAGCGCTCCTTCGACGCGGAGGAGGCCGCCAAGACCGCGGCCAAGCTGCAGAAGAAGGGCGGCAAGGACTTCACGCTGGACGACTTCCTCGCCCAGATGCAGTCGGTCCGCAAGATGGGCCCGCTGACCAAGATCTTCGGCATGCTGCCGGGCGCGAACCAGTTCAAGGACCAGCTGGAGAACTTCGACGAGCGCGAGATCGACCGGATCGAGGCGGTCATCCACTCGATGACGCCGGCCGAGCGGAACGACCCGACCATCATCAACGGCTCCCGCCGGGCCCGGATCGCGAAGGGTTCCGGGACCGAGGTGGCGACCGTCAGCGGCCTGGTCGAGCGGTTCTTCGAGGCCCGGAAGATGATGTCCGCGATGGCCTCCGGCAAGGGGATGCCGGGAATGCCCGGGATGCCGGGCATGCCGGGGATGGGCTCCGGCGGCCGGAAGGCCAAGCAGCAGCAGAAGAAGGGCAAGAAGCGCGGCTCCGGCAACCCTGCCAAGCGGGCCAACCAGGGCAACCAGCAGCCGCAGGCTCCGCAGCCGGGTCAGCTGCCGGCCGCGTTCGGCGGGCAGGACGGCGGCGACTTCGAGCTGCCGGACGACCTGAAGAAGATGCTCGGCGGCAACTGAGCCCTTCCCGAAAGGGCAGACCCACGTCGGCCGAACGGATGGCGAACTTTGTCATCCGTTCACCCGGCGCGCCCGGTGCTGCCCGCGGTCTACTGTGGAGAGGCGTGGGGGAGTGAACGCCCGGGGACGAATACCTGAACTTGCCTGTTCGGTACTCGATCACGGCGCACCGGCTCCGGTTGTGGCCGACCTTCGGGCGGCTAAGATCATCCCTACGCCCGAGAGACACACCACTGCGGAACGCGTCGAGGACGGTTCGGATGAGGCAGCAGTTCAAGAACCTGGACACGTGGCGGGGAAAGCTGACCGCCACCTGGGTCTGCCTGGCTCCGCCCACCGCCATGATCGCCGTGTTCGTGGTCGGCGGAGTCACCTCGAACACGTTCGTCGTCGACGCGCACGCGTTGGCCGCCCCGCGGCAGGACGCGGTGTTCGACGAGCTGGCCCAGGACGTGCCGAACCAGCCGGGTGTCGACGGCAGTCTGCCGACCCAGGAGAAGTCCACGGTCCAGGTCCCGATCACGGGGACGACGGACGGCACCGGGAAGCCGATCCCCGGCGTGTTCGGGGACGCTTCGGGGATCCCGGGCACCGTGCTGGCGGCGTACCAGAAGGCGGCGCGCGACCTCGCGATGTCGATGCCGGGCTGTCACATCACGTGGCCGCTGCTGGCCGGGATCGGCAAGGTCGAGTCCGGGCACGCGAGCGGCGGCAAGGTGGACGCGAACGGCAACACCCGCGGCAAGATCCTCGGGCCGGTCCTCGACGGCGGCCCCGGGATGGCGGCGATCGCCGACACCGACCAGGGCGTGTACGACGGGAACCCGACGTGGGACCGTGCCGTCGGGCCGATGCAGTTCATCCCGGGGACCTGGAACGCGTTCGGTGCCGACGGCAACGGTGACGGCGTCAAGGACCCGCACAACGTGTTCGATGCGTCGCGGGCGGCGGGGGAGTATCTCTGCTCCGGCGGTGCGAACCTGTCCGACCCGCAGGGCCTGGTCCAGGCGGTGCTGCGTTACAACCACTCGATGGACTACGTGTCGACCGTCCTGCGGTGGATGCAGACCTACAGCAAGGACACCGTGACGATCCCGGACGAGCCGGGGACCATCGACACCCCGGACGACGACGGCAACAACGACGAGCGGGACTCGACCCGTACGACGACCTCGCCGTCGACCACTGCTCCGACGTCCGCGCCCACGACGGCCCCGACCACCGTGCCGACCACTGTGCCCACCACGGTGCCCACCAGCGTGCCGGCGACCACGCGGCCGACGACGCCTCGTCCGACCCCGAGCGTGACCACGTCGAAGCCCACCTCGTCGCCGACGTCGACCAGGACGCCGACCCCTACGCCGACCAAGACGCAGAACACCCCGACCACCACGCCGACGACGCCCACTACGACGCCGACGACGCCCACCACGACGCCGACGACGCCAACCCCGACTCCGAGCGACCCGACCTGCACCCCGACGTCGACTCCGACCGGGACGCCGACGACCACGCCGACGGTGACGCCCACGCCGACCCCGAGCCCGTGCAGCTCCACCGACCCGGAGTCGAACCCGAGCGAGCCGGCAGGTAGCCCGAGCGCCGCTCCGCAGACGACCAACTGAACCGCAAACGGTGGTCTGCCGCGCCTGCTCCGCCGGCTGAACCTCGGCCGGTTGGCTGTCGGCTGGCTACCGTGGGTAAGGTGACGTAGCGGCGGTCGTTACCTCGGTGCCGGTTTTCCGAGGGGATTCTGGACGGCGTAACTTTGCGTCGTCTTGATGTAACTTTCTGGCGCATGGTTCGTTGAAGGGGCTATGCGCCTAACCCGTAGTGGTAACCGTCGGGTCAAAATCATCATCGCTTCATTGTGTACGGCCCCGCTCCTGGTCGGGGCCATCGTGACCGTCGCCTCGGGCGGAGCCGGTGCCTCCGGACCGCTCACGGCAGGCAACCCGGTCGCCCCATCGCCTGGGGCCGGGCTGAACAGCGGTGAGTTCGACGAACTGACGATGATCGTGCCGCAACGTCCCGGAGTGGACGGCCGGCTCGGTTCGGACAAACCTGCTCGCGACGACGTCCCCGTGCAGGGGGCCACCGACGGCCGATCGGTCGTCCGTCCCGGGCGTCCGGGTGCCGTGAACGGCATCCCGCGCGGGGTCTTCCCCGCCTACCGCCGCGCCACCGCCAACCTCGCGGTCGTGCGGCCGAACTGTGGGCTGACCTGGCCGCTGCTGGCCGGTGTCGGCAAGGTCGAGTCCGACCACGCGAGCGGCGGCCGCGTCGACGTGGCCGGCACCACCCGCGGACGGATCCTCGGCCCGGTGCTGAACGGCCGGCACGGCAACGGCCGGATCACCGACTCCGACAAGGGCAAGTACGACGCGGATTCGACCTGGGACCGCGCGGTCGGCCCGATGCAGATCATCCCGCAGGTCTGGGACGAGTACGGGGCCGACGGCAACGGTGACGGCTACCGCAACCCGAACAACGTGTACGACGCGGTCACCACGGTCGCCGTGGTGCTGTGCGCCGAGGGCGACGACCTGCGCAGCCCGCGCGACCTGGTCGCCGCCCTGCTGCGCTACCAGCACTCCAAGGACTTCGTCGCGACCGTGCTGAAGTGGATGCGCGTCTACAGCAAGAACGCGGTCCTGGTGCCGAACGCGAAGGGCAACATCGCGAGCGCCAAGGCGAACGGCAACGCCGACCGCCGGGTCGACCCGCGGGACGTCCCGGACGTACCGGACGACACCAAGACGCCGACGCCGACCCCGACCGCGGACCCGACGACGCTGCCGACCGAGGTGCCGCCGTCCACGCCGTGGGCGACGCCGACGCTGCCGAAGCCGGTGGACACGCCGACCAGGATTCCTACCAGGACGCCGACGCCGACGAAGACCCCCACCAGGACGCCGACGAAGACGCCGACCAGGACGCCGACGCCGACCCCGACTCCGACGCCCACACCGACTCCGACCCCGACGCCCACACCGACCCCGACGGGCACCCCGTCCGGATCGCCGTGCGCCGGCAACGAGACCACCACCCCGACCTGCACCCCGGGCACTGGCTCGCACGGATAACACTTCGCCCGCTACGGTCGCTCCATGAGTGATTCCGGCGGCGTACTCAGGCTGGTCGGCACGGTTCTGCCGGCCGGTGAGCAGCAGGAGCTTCACCTCAGCGGTGGGCTGGTCGTCGACCGGCCCACCGCTGTTTCTGTGAGCACCGTGCACACCGGCGGCTGGATCGTGCCGGGCCTGGTCGACGCGCACTGCCACATCGGCCTCGACCAGCACGGCGGTGTCGACGAGGAGGTCCAGGAGCAGCAGGCGATCGCCGACCGCGAGGCCGGTGCGCTGCTCGTCCGCGACGCCGGTTCGCCGGTCGACACCCGCTGGATCGACGAGCGCGCGGACCTGCCGAAGATCATCCGCGCCGGCCGGCACATCGCCCGCTCGAAGCGGTACATCCGGAACTACGGGTGGGAGATCGAGCCCGACGAGCTGGTCGCGTACGTCGAGCAGGAGGCCCGCCGTGGTGACGGCTGGGTGAAGCTCGTCGGCGACTGGATCGACCGCGACGCCGGCGATCTGACCCCGTGCTGGCCGGCCGAGGCGCTGAACGCCGCGATCGCCCGCGCCCACGAGCTCGGCGCCCGCGTGACCGCGCACGTGTTCGGCGAGCACGCCCTCCCGGATCTGCTGGCCGCGGGCATCGACTGCCTCGAACACGGCACCGGCATCGAGCCCGGCCTGCTCAGCGAGATGGCCGAGCGTCAGGTGGCCGTCGTACCGACCATGATCCAGCTCGAGAACTTCCCGCAGTACGCCGATCAGGCCGCGGCCAAGTTCCCGGTCTACTCGGCCCACATGCGCGACCTGTACGAGCGCCGCCTGCACCGGCTGCGGGACGCGTTCGAGGCAGGCGTCCCCGTGTACGCCGGGACCGACGCGGGCGGTGTCCTCGGACACGGACTCGTCGCGCAGGAGGTCCAGGCGCTCACCGAGATCGGCATGTCGGGGGAGCAGGCCCTCGCCGCCGGGTCGTGGGCGGCCCGCGCCTGGCTCGGTGCGCCCAGCGAGCTGCGCCCCGGCGATCCGGCCGATCTGGTCGTCTACGACGAGGATCCGCGCGCGAATCCCGCCGTACTGACGCATCCGCGGCTGATCGCACTGCGTGGAAACGTGGTCTTCTCCCGGTGACGGGAAGAAATTCACTCAAACACTGGATTGCGGAAGATCTTCCCTTAGCGTGGCTCTCGGGACCGCCGACGCCCCTCGGCGGACCAGACACGGGAAGGAACCGCCCCAATGTCCCGAGTACCCAAACTGTCCGCACTCCTGGCCGTCGGCGCACTCGCGCTGACCGCCCTGCCCAGCAACGCGGCACCACCGCCCTCCGATTCCGCGCTCGCGGCCGCGTTCACGACGGCGTCCGCGAAGTACGACGTACCGCGGGAAGTCCTGGTCGGTGTCGGCTTCGCCGAGACGCATCTCGACGGCCACAACGGCACGCCGAGCCAGGCGAACGGCTACGGCGTGATGCACCTGGCCGGCAACAACGTGAACAAGACGATGTCCGAGGCAAGCAAACTGACCGGGATGCCGGTCGCCGAGCTGTCCAAGGACGACACGTCGAACATCCTCGGCGCCGCCGCCGTGCTCGACTCCTACGCCGACCAGGCCGGTCTGACGGATCGATCGGATGTCGGCAAGTGGTACGGCGTGATCGCGAAGTACTCGCACTCCGCCGACGCCCCGACCGCGCGGCTGTACACCGACGAGGTCTACCGCGTGATCGCCCGCGGCGTCCGCACGGCAGGCGTTTCGACGGACCCGAAGACGGTCACGCCGGACCGCGGCGCGTACGCGAAGGCCGCGCCGCTCGGGACTGCCGCGGTCGACTATCCGGGCGCGATCTGGAACCCGGCCAGCACCAGCAACTACCGCGTCGGCCGGACGGCGGCGATCACCACGATCGTGATCCACGTGACCCAGGGCTCGTACGCCGGCACCATCAGCTGGTTCAAGAACCCGTCCGCACAGGTCAGCGCGCACTACGTGGTCCGCTCCAGCGACGGTGAGGTGACCCAGATGGTGGCCGAGAAGGACACCGCCTGGCACGTCCGGACCGAGAACCCGTACACGATCGGCATCGAGCACGAAGGGTACGTCGACCAGCCGTCCTGGTTCACCGACGCCATGTACCGCTCGTCCGCGGCACTGACCCGCAACATCGCCGACCGGCGGGGCATCCCGAAGGACCGGGCCCACATCAAGGGCCACAGCGAGATGCCGAACAACGACCACACCGACCCGGGACCGAACTGGAACTGGGACTACTACATGCAGCTGGTGAACGGCGGCGACCCGAACCCGCCGGTGTACAACTTCACCACCTGGGGCAGCGGCGTGAACGTCCGCTCCGCGCCGAAGCTGTCCGCGTCGGTCGTGACCACGCTGCCCGGCCCGACCCGGGTGTTCGTCGAGTGCCAGGTCCAGGGCGACACGGTGACCGCCGGCGGCTACACCAACAACTGGTGGGCCAAGCTGCGCGACCAGAAGGGCTACATGACCAACATCTACATCGACGACCCCAACGCGAAGCTGCCCGGCGTACCTGACTGCTAGAAGACGAAAGGTAGAGCCTGCTGTACCGACTGCGGTGCCGGTGTACCGCAGGATGGGTCCATGCTCACGAAGATCGTGTCCCGGGGTGGTCCGGCCGCTGGTTACCTGGTCATCCGCTTCCTCAAGTCGGTCACATTGCTGGCCGCGCTTCCGGTCAGCCTGATCTGGGGCTGGCTCATCCCGGGCGCCACCGCAGGGCTGGTGCGGCTCGCCAACAGCGAGCGGTATCGCGCGGCGAAGTACCTCGGTCTCCCGCAGGCCGAGGAGCTGCCGCCCGCGCTGCCGCGCGGCCCGGGCGACGTGGTGACGCTGTTCCGGGACGCGTCGTTCAAGCGGAGTCTGCGCTGCCTGCTGATGCCGGTCGTGATGATCCCGGAGCTGTTCGTCGCGGTGGTCTCGGTGATCGGTGCGCCGGCTGGGGTCGCGGGCATGCTGCTGTGGAAGCTTGACCCGGGCAACTTCAGCTTGATGGGTGTAGGCGTCAGCAACTGGTTCGAGGCGCTCACCCTCGGCCCGCTGCAGATCGGCGCCAGTCTGTGGTTCCTGGGACGGGTTGCCCCTGCTCTGGCTCGGGGCCATGCCAGGACGGTGCTGACGGCGCTCGCCCCGACTCAGGAGCAGTTGGCGACAGCCAAACTCGAGCAACGCGTCGAAGAGCTCACCAAGAGCAGGGCAGGTGCTGTCGACTCACACGGCGCTGAACTGCGCCGTATCGAGCGAGACCTGCACGACGGTACCCAGGCGCAGCTGGTGTCGTTGGCGATGCGGATCGGCATCGCCAAGCAGACGATGGCTAACGACCCGGAGAAGGCCGCCAAACTGCTGGACGACGCGCGTGACGGCGCGGAGCAAGCCATGACCGAGCTACGCGGCGTACTGCGGACCATGTACCCACCGATCCTTGCGGATCGCGGTCTGGCCGGAGCGGTCTCCGCACTGGCAGCCCGATGCCCGCTACCCGTTGAGCTCCGCATCGGTGAGCTGGGCGAGGTCCCCGCGGCAGTAGAGGCCGCTGCGTACTTCGTAGTCGCAGAGTCCCTCACCAACATCACCAAACACAGTGCTGCGGGACATGTCGACATACAGCTCGAGCGACGCGGCCCTGAGCTCTACCTGGCGGTCACAGACGACGGGATCGGTGGAGCACGTGTCAGTGAGCAGTACGACCTACTGGGTCGGGGGAGCGGTCTGCATGGCATGCTCCATCGCGTGCAGGCGATCGACGGTCACCTGGAGCTGAACAGTCCGATCGGCGGGCCGACTACCGTCGAGGTGATCCTTCCGTGCAGGTGATCATCCTCGAGGACAACCCGATCCTCGCCGAGGGCCTGAGCCTGCTGCTCGACAACTCCGGCTTCCAGGTCGCCGCCGTAGCCACCGACGCGGAAGAGTTCGCCAAGGCGATCGACGAGCACCACGTGGATATCGCGATCGTCGACGTACGACTGCCACCGACCTTCACCGACGAGGGCCTGCGCGCCGCGATCGAGGCCCGCCGCGTCCGGCCGGGACTGCCGGTGCTGGTGTTCTCGCAGTACGTCGAGGAGGTGTACGCCGCCGAGTTACTGGCGGCCGGCAGCGAAGGAGTCGGCTACCTCCTGAAGGACCGGGTGTCCCGCGTCGACGAGTTCCTGGAAGCGGTACGCCGGGTTGCGGCCGGAGGGACTGTGCTGGATCCGGAGGTGGTCAGCCAGCTCATGGTGAAGCGGAGCAGCCCGCTGGACCGGCTCACGCCGCGTGAACGCGAAGTACTCGCACTGATGGCCGAAGGCCTCGGCAACACGGCGATCGGGGAGAAGCTGGTCATCTCTGACGGTGCGGTGCACAAGCATGTCGGCAACGTGTTCCTGAAGCTCGACCTGCCGCCGACCGACTCCGGCCACCGCCGGGTGCTGGCCGTTCTCGCCTACCTCGGACTCTGAGCCCTTGACGAGCCTGACAACGTAGGCCACTCTCGACCTGAGAGCGCTCTCATCCACCGAACCGCCCCTAGGTGAGGAGAGTTCCGATGAAGGTCCTACTGGCCGCCGTACTCACGGCGGCTGTCCTGACTGTGCCCGCGCAGGCGTTGGCAGCACCCGAGCCGCTGGCTGTGCCCGGCCAGTCTGCCGCCATGCAACGTGACTTCGGGCTGACCGAGCAGCAGATGCGGCAGCGCCTGGCAGCCGAGACCTCGGCGGCCAAGCTGTTGCCCGCGGCCCAGAAAGCCGCCGGCGTCGCGTTCGGCGGAGCCTGGTACGACCCGGCCACCCAGAAGCTCGTCGTCGGCGTAGTTGGCTCTGAGCGTGCAGCCGCTGTACGCGCCACGGGTGCGCAAGTGGCCGCCGTACCGGTGCCGGCAAAGGCGTTGGATCAGCAGAAGGCTGCAGTCGACAAGCTGGCCGGCAAAGCGGTGCCTGCTGCGGTCAGCGGCTGGTCTGCCGATCCGCGGAGCGGCAGCGTGGTGATCAACGTCCAAGCAGGCAAGCGTTCCCAGGCCGTCGACGCGTTCGTCGCCAAGGTCGCGAAGGCCGGAGCAGTTACGGTCAAGGAGGTCGCGGCGCAGGCGCCTCGCACCTTCGCGGCCGGCACCGTCGGCGGTGACCCGTACTACGTCAGCAACATCCGCTGCTCGATCGGCTTCTCGGTGTACGGCGGGTACGTGACCGCCGGCCACTGCGGCCGCAGCGGCATCGTGCGCGGCTGGGACGGTTCGAACCAGGGTGAGTTCCGTGGCTGGTCGTTCCCCGGCAACGACTACGCCTGGGTCGCCACGGGCTATGGCTGGTGGACCGTACCGGTCGTGCTCGGCTGGGGACAGGTGAGCGACCAGCTCGTCCGCGGGTCGTGGGAAGCGCCGATCGGCTCGTCGGTGTGCCGGAGCGGTTCGACGACGCACTGGCACTGCGGCTCGATCCTGGCCAAGAACGAGACCGTGAACTACGGCAACGGCCAGCTGTTCTACGGCGCGACCAAGACCAGCGTCTGCGCCGAGGGCGGGGACTCCGGGGGGTCGTTCATCACGGGTGACCAGGCGCAGGGCGTCACGTCCGGTGGCTGGGGCAACTGCAGCAGCGGCGGCGAGACGTGGTTCCAGCCGGTCAACGAGATCCTGCAGGCGTACGGCCTGACGTTGCACACGGCATAACGCGTGTGGGATCCCCTTGCGGTGCAAGGGGATCCCACGTGATCAGCAGAGTGGTACGCCGGGGAGCTGGGCGTTCGGATCGCTGATGTAGATGTTGCTGATGAAGCCGTTCTGGTCACGCAGCTTCGACCACCAGTTGTTCGTGTAGCCCTCGGCGTTCACGGTGTCGCCCTGCTTCTGGCAGAGCACCCACACCGAGGTCGGTCCGGCCAGCGTGGTCACGACCGGCGAGCTCAGATGCGCGTCGGAGCGGACGTTCACGCCGGAGCCCCAGGTCATGTAGTTCTTGCCCGGGCCGGAGCAGCCGTTGTCGCTGGTGAGGAAGTAGGAGCCGTACGAGCCCGGGTAGGCCAGTCCGGACCCGTTGATCACGATGTTCTGACCGACACCGTTGAGCAGTTGCTCGTAGTGGATGTGCGGACCGGTGGAGTTGCCGGTGCTGCCGGTGACACCGATCTGCTGGCCCTGCGAGACCTGCTGGCCGTTGGCGACGGAGTAGGCGGACAGGTGGAAGTAGTACGTCTTCCAGCCGCCGCCGTGCTCGATGGCGATGTAGTTTCCGGCGCCGCTCGGTTGCGAGAAGCGGTACGCCGTACCACCGGCGGACGCGAGTACCGGCGTGCCGTTCGTCGTCCCGCCGTCGACGCGGATGAAGTCGAGTGCGCGGCGGACCTCACCGGAGTGGTGACTGTAGGTCCAGCGTTGGCCACACGGGAACGGGGCCTTGAAGTTCGGCGCGGCCTGCGCCTGCGTCGGCACCGCCACCAGGGTGGCGGCGCCGAGCAGGAGCGCGGCGAGTGCTGCGAGAATCCTTCTGGGCGGCATGCTGCTCAGTGTCAGACGTCAAGCAGCAACCTTCAACGGTTTCCGCCTGTAGTTAATTGTCAGGCGGATTCGTCCGGAACCGGCTCCAGTTTCGGGGCCTCGTCCTTCTTGGTGGCCAGCGAGTCGATCAGCTGCTTGGCCAGCGCGAAGCCGGAGCCGCCCATCGTGATCGTCTTCACCAGGGTGTCCTCGATGCCCTGGGCACCGTTCAGCACGACCATGTTGCCGACCTTGTCGAACGAGCTCGCCGCGGCGGTCACGATCGCCGGGTAGGCCTCGGCCAGCTGCTGCGCGACGACCGCCTCGGTGTTGGTGGCCAGCGCCTCGGCGCGCGCCTTGATACCGGCCGCTTCCGCCATCGCCTTGGCCTGTACGGCGGACGCCTCGGCCTTACCGGTCAGCTCGGTGGCCTTCGCCTGCGCCTCACCGCGCAGCTGGACCTCCCGGGCGTTCGCCTCGGCGGCCGCGATCTGCGCGTCACGGGCGGCCTGCGCCAGCGTGCGCTGCCGGTACGCCTCGGCGTCGGCCGGCTTCAGCACCGTCGACTCCAGCTGCTTCTCGGCCAGCGACGCGTTCAGCTTGGCGGTCTCCGTCTCGGCGACGACGACCTCCTGGCGGGCCAGCGCCTCGGCCAGCGGACCGGACTGCGACGCCTTCGACTTCGCCTGGTCGACCTCGGCCTGGTAACCGGCCTGGGCGATCGAGCTCTCCCGGACGGCTGCGGCCTTCTGGGCGGCGGCGGCCTGCTCGCGCTCGGTCGCCTCCCGGTCCCGCTCGGCCTGCGCGATCCGGGCCGCGGCCTCGACCGCGGCGGCCTGCGGACGGCCGAGGTTCTTGATGTAGCCGGACTCGTCGTCGATCTCCTGGATCTGCAGCGAGTCCACGACCAGGCCGAGCTTCTCCATGTCCCCGGCCAGCGAGCCGCGGATGTTGGTGGTCAGCGTCTCCCGGTCGTGCAGCATCTCCTCGACCGTGGTGGAGCCGACGATCGCCCGCAGGTGACCCGCGAACAGCTCGTGGATGGTGCCCATCACCTGCTCGTCGCTCTGCTCCAGGAACCGCCGGGCCGCGTTCGCGATCGAGCCGTAGTCGTCACCGACCTTGTACGCCGTGACGCCCTTGATGTGCAGCGGGATGCCCTGGCTGGACACGCACGTCACGGTCAGCGGCGTCGCGCGGATGTCCAGCGGCAACCGCCGTACCGTCTGGAACCCCGGGAGCACAGCGGTGCCGCGGCCGACGACGATCTTGAAACCGAGGGTCTCGTTGACCTGGTCGGTGCTCGAGTGCGCGCCGAGGCCGGAGATGATCAGCGCCTCGTTCGGCTCCGCCACCCGCCAGACCATCCGGAACAGGATCAGAAGGACGACCACCGCGACCGCCGCGATGATCAGGTACGTCCAGAGCATTTCCCCTCCAAGGGAACGAAATTAGATGGCGCGAGCGACGTACACGGTGCGGGGTGGGTCGAAGTCGACGACGACAACCTGCGTCCCCACCTCGAGCACCTCGTCGGTCGCCGGGTAAGCGTAGAAGGCCTCGGTGGCACCCCGGACCGGCAGCATCACTTCGCCGACGATCCCGGGCGCGATCCGGCCGATCACCCGCCCCCGCTTGCCTACCATGTTGCCCCTCCGACGTACCGCTGCTGCTCTGGGTTCCGCAGCTTACATCGGAGGGTCAGCCGCGTACTGCGCCTTCCGTCGCGCCCTTGATGAACTGGCGGGCGAAGATCGCGAACACGATCACCAGCGGGATCATCGCCATCAGCGCTCCGGTCATCACCATGCTGTAGTCCACGCCGTGCGAGCGGTTCAGTGTCGACAGGGCGACCTGCAGTGTCACGTGGTCGGGGTTGGTCAGCACGATCAGCGGCCACATGTAGTCGTTCCAGGAACCGACGAACGTGAAGATGCCGAGGAACGCCAGTGCCGGCCGCGCCGACGGCAGCGCGACGTGCCAGTACGTTCCGAAGAAGCCGCAGCCGTCCAGCGTCGCGGCCTCGATCAGCTCGTCGTGGATCGAGTTCTGGAAGTACTGCCGCATCCAGAAGATGCCGAACGCGTTCGCAGCGCCGGGGATGATCAGCGCCTTCAGCGAGCCGACCCAGCCCAGGATCGCCATCGTCTGGAACTGCGGTACGGCGGCAAGTTGCGCCGGCAGCAGCATGGTCGCCAGCAGGATCACGAACAACGCGTTACGCCCCGGGAACCGGAACTTGGCGAATGTGAACGCCGCGAGCGAGTCGAAGAACAGCACCAGCAACGTGGTCGAGATCGCCACCGTCGCGGTGTTCGCCATCGACGGGAAGAACGCGACGTTCTCCAGCACGTGCCGGACGTTGTCGCCGAAGTGCCCGCCGAACGTGAACTTCGGCGGGAAACGATAGATGTCCGCGGTCGTGTTCGACGCCATGATGATCGTCCACACGAACGGGAACATGAACACCAGCAGGGCCAGCACGAGGGCGGCGTGCAGCGCGAGCCCGCGCAGCCGGTACCGCGTCATCGGTCCTCACTCCGTCCACGGAAGATCCGCCAGTTGATTGCCGTGAACAACAGCACGAGGGCGAAGATGCTCAGCGCGATCGCGGCGGCGTACCCGTAGTCGTTGTCCAGGAAGGCGGCCCGGTAGAAGAACAGCACCACGGTCATCCCGCTCTGCCCGGTGCCACCGCTGTTGCCGACCATCACCTGCGGCTCGGTGAACGTCTGCAGCCCGCCGATCGTCGACATGACGACGGTGAACAGTACGACGGGACGCAGCTGCGGCAGCGTGATCGAGAAGAACGTCCGGACCGCTCCCGCCCCGTCCACCTTGGCGGCCTCGTACTGGTCCTTCGGGATCGCCTGCAGACCGGCCAGGTAGATCAGCGTGTTGTACCCGACCCACTGCCACACGATCATCGTGGAGATCGCGATCTTGATCCCCCACGGCTGCCCGAGCCAGTCCTGCTGCGGGATGCCGAGGGAGCGCAGCGCGGCGTTCACCAGACCGAAGTTCGTGCTGAAGATCGAGCTGAAGAAGATCGCCATCGCGACCAGCGACGTGACGTTCGGGATGAAGTACGCGATCCGGTAGACGTTGGTGAACCGGACCGCGGACTGCAGCATCACCGCCAGCAACAGCGCCAGTACCAGCGTCGGCACCGTCGACATCAGGAACAGTACGACGGTGTTCTCCAGCGACTGCCAGAACGTCGGGTCCTTCACCAGGAACGCGAAGTTGTCCAGGCCGGTGAACCTGCGGGCGCTCAGGCCGTCCCAGCGCTGGAACGCCAGCACGATCGTGGACAGCATCGGGTACAGCCCGAACACCGCGAACAGAACGTAGAACGGTGACAGCGCCAGGTAGAACCGCCAGTACGACCAGATCCGGCGTCGCTGACCGGTCGATGATCTGGTCAGCGGCGCGGTCCGCATCGTTGTAGCCGTCACTGCACTCCCTGGCGTTTGGCGATCGCCTTCGCCTTCGAGACGGCGGCGGACCATGCCGCGTCCGAGGTCTTGGCGCCGGTCTGCACGGTCTTGAGCTCGTCGTGGAAGGGTGCCGCGACCGAGTCGTCGTACGGGCTCTGGTACGCGACCGGGATTGCCTTCGCGGCCGGGCCGAAGATGTCGATCGGGACCTGGCCGCCGAAGAACTTGTCGGCCGCCTTGAGCTGCGGCTTGTCGTACGCCGCCGGCGTCGACGGGAAGATCTGCGCGTCGGCGAACGCCTTGGCCTCGTTGTCGGCGCTGAGCATGTACTTGATCACGTCGAACGCCTTCTGCGGGTCGGCGGCGTTCTTGGTGATCGCGAGGAACGAGCCGCCGAAGTTCGCCGCGCCGCCCGGGGTCGGCGCGAGCCGCCACTTGCCCGCGGTCTTCTTCACCGCGGACTTGATGTCGAGCGCGACCCAGGCCGCCCCGATGTGCGCGGGCACCGTGCCCTGGTCGAGGCCGGCGTTCCAGTCCGGCGAACCGCTCGGCGTCTTGCCGTCGATCTTCATCGTCATCGCCTTGACCGAGGTGTCCCAGGCCTTGCGGATGTGGTCCTGGTCGCCGATGAACTTGTTGTCCTTGGAGATGTACCGCTCGGTGCCCTGGCCGACGACCATGTCGTAGAGGTCGGTGGCGTCCCAGACCAGCAGCGCCTTCGGGTTCTTCGCCTTCAACTGGACACCGGCGGCGAAGAAGTCGTCCCAGGTCTTCAGCTGCTCGGCCACCTGCGCGGGGTCGCTCGGCAGCCCGGCCGCGGCGAAGACGTCCTCGCGGTAGAACAGCGCGGTCGGGCCGACATCGATCGGCAGACCGATGACCTTGCCGTCCAGGGTGGTGGCCTGCTTGACCTTCCACTCCAGGTAGTCGCCGAGGATCGAGTCCGCGCCGACGGTCTTCAGGTCCACGAACCGCTCGGCCTGGGGCAGCAGCGACGCGATGTCCTCGCCCTTCAGACCGGTGATGTCCGGGATCGACGTACCGCCGTTGAAGGTGGTGATCAGCTTCTGCTTGAAGTCGCCGCCGATCTCGGAGTACTTGATCTTCGGGTCCGGGAAGTGCGCGATCGTGTCGTCCAGCACCGACTTGCCGAGACCGCCCGGCCAGCACCACATGGTCAGCGTGGTGGCGGTGTTCTTCTTGGCCGTCGTCCCGGTGTTGTTCATTCCTGACGAGCAGCCGACCAGCGACCCGCCCGCTACGGCTGCGAAGCCCCCGAGCAATGTCCGACGTGAGAGCTCCATGGTTCTACCTTCCTGAGTGTGCCCATGAGTGTGCGCTGATCAGCGCCTGGAGGTGGTGGTCTTCGGGATGCCCGGTATCGAGCAGGGCCTGCCAGGCCACCAGGTCGGCCCAGCGCGGTGCGGCGTCAGCACCGCCCAGCCGGGTGACGGAGAGCGCGGCGGTGAGTGCCGCGAACCGCACCCGCTGCGCCAGCGGCAGGTCCCAGAGCGTGGCGGCGATGAAGCCGGCGGCGAACACATCACCCGCCCCGGTGGTGTCCGCCGCCGGGACCGCATAGGCAGGTACGGCGACCTGCTCGCCAGTACTCGCGTCGAGTGCGGTGGCGCCCGCAGCGCCGTTGGACACGACCACCAGCGGCACCTGCTCCGCCAAGCGGCGCATGGCCTGCTCTGGTGAGTCCGTCCGCGTGTAGTGCATGGCCTCGTCGGCGTTCGGCAGGAACACGTCGCAGTGCTGGAGCTGGTCGAGCACTGCCGGGTCCCACTGCTCGGTCGGGTCCCAGCCCACGTCTGCGAACACCACGCTGCCGGCCGCCTTCGCCTTCGCCAGCCACTCGTTCGGCCAGGATCCGATGTGGGCGGCGACGGCTCGAGCAGCCGGCGGCGTGGTGATCAGCTCGTCGGCCGACAGCAGGGGAGGGGTACCCCGGGTGACCAGTGCCCTGTCGTTGTCGTAGGCAAGGGCCACGGTGAGGGGCGTCTGCCAGCCGGCGAGTTTTCGGGAGAGTGTCAGATCGATGCCCTCGGCGCTCAGGTACGTCCAGACGCGGTCACCGGCGGCGTCCGCCCCGAAGGCCGCGGCCATGCCGGTCCGCAGATCGAGCCGGGCGAGTGCGACCGCGAAGTTCGCGATACCGCCCGGGCTCTCGTGCGACTCGGTGGCCCAGACCTCGGTGCCCGGACGCGGCGCAGAGGGCAGGCCGAGCACCAGGTCCTCAAATACCAGACCGGACACGACGACATCTAGGACGGGAACGTCCAGCTCGTGCATGCTCAGCACACTCCTGCAGGGTCGATCAAACTCGTGCATGAATCTTGAAACTCTTGCTCAGGATCCGCAAGAGCTGATCACAAATTTGACTGATAATGACGGAGTTTGCGTGATACGGTCTCTCTGTGTTGCCGAAGCAGCGTCAGGATCAGATCGTCCGCGCGCTCCGGGCCGATGGGGCCGGGGGCGTCAAGGTGCTGGCCGGGAAGCTCGGCGTCAGCGAGGCCACCATCCGGCGCGACCTCGAGCAGCTGCACGCAGAGGGTCGTCTGACCCGCGTGTACGGCGGTGCGCTCGCGGTCGACGGCGGTGACGAGCCGTTCGCCGACGTCAACGCCGTCCATGCCGAGGAGAAGGACCGCATCGCGCGGCGTGCGGCCGAGCTGATCGCCGACGGCGAATCGGTGCTGCTCGACATCGGTACGACGGCACTCCGGGTCGCGCAGCACCTGCACGGCCGCTCGTTGACCGTGGTGACCAGCAACCTCGCCGTACTGGAGGAGTTGCAGAACGACGAGCAGATCGAGCTGATCGTGCTGGGCGGGTTCGTCCGGCGAAGCTACCGGTCGCTGGTCGGCTACCTGACCGAGGAAAGCCTGCGGCAGATCCACGTCGACTGGCTGTTCCTGGGGACCAGCGGGGTCCGGCCGGACGGCCGGGTCATGGACAGCACGATGATCGAGGTGCCGGTCAAGCGGGCGATGATCAACGCCGCCGACCGGGTGGTCCTGCTCGCCGATCGGACGAAGTTCCCGGGGCACGGCGTCGCCCGGGTGTGCGAGCCGGGAGAGCTCTCCATGGTCGTCACCGAACCCGACTCCGACGCGGCAACGCGTGCCCAACTGACCGAAGCAGGAGTAGAGGTGGTGCTGGCGTGAAGCTGACGATCCTGGGTGGGGGCGGCTTCCGGGTTCCGCTCGTGTACCACGCGTTGCTCGGCGATCGTGGAGCCGGACGGATCACGTCCGTCGTTCTCTATGACACCGATCCATCGCGCCTGTCCGCCATCGCCGCGGTGCTGCGTCAGCAGGCGGCAGGCCTCGGCCACTCCGATGTCGACGCGGCCCCGCTCGACCCGCCGGTCGTGACCGCGACCACGGACCTCGACGAGGCGTTGCGTGGTGCCGACTTCATCTTCTCCGCGATCCGCGTGGGCGGCCTCGAGGGACGGACCGTCGACGAACGGGTCGCCCTCGACCTCGGCGTACTGGGGCAGGAGACGGTTGGCGCCGGCGGGATCGCCTACGGGCTGCGGACACTCCCGGTCGCCGTACAGATCGCCCAGCGGATCGCGGCGGTCGCTCCGGAAGCGTGGACCATCAACTTCACCAACCCGGCCGGCATGGTGACGGAGGCGATGATTCCGTACCTGGGCGACCGGGTGATCGGCATCTGCGACTCCCCGTCCGGTCTGGGTCGCCGGGCGGCGCTGGCGCTCGGCGTCGACCCGTCTACTGCGTTCTACGACTACGCCGGTCTCAACCACCTCGGCTGGCTTCGGGGCCTGCGGTCCGGTGGAGCGGACCGCTTGCCGGAGCTGCTGCAGTCGACTGACGCGTTGGCCTCCTTCGAGGAGGGCCGGCTGTTCGGTGTGGACTGGCTGCGGTCGCTGGGGTCCATTCCGAACGAGTACCTGCACTACTACTACTTCGCCCGCGAGACGCTGGCCGCCGTACAGGGGGTGCGGCAGACGCGTGGCACGTTCCTCCTGGAGCAGCAGTCCGCGTTCTACGCCGAGACTGGGCAGCACCCCGAGCAGGCGTTCGAGCTCTGGCAGAAGACCCGGGCCGAGCGCGAGTCGACGTACATGGTGGAAAGCCGTGAGGTCGCCGACGCGGGGGAGCGGGACGAGCGCGACATGGCGGCCGGTGGGTACGAGCAGGTCGCGCTCTCGCTGATGCGGGCGATCGCACACAACGAGCGGGCCTCGCTGATCCTCAACGTCCGCAACCGCGGCGTACTACGCCACCTCGACGACGACGCCGTCGTGGAGATCCCCTGCACCGTGGACGCCAACGGGGCACTGCCGGTGACCGTGTCGCAACTGACCGACCACCAGGCCGGTCTGGTCAGTGCTGTGAAGGCCGTCGAGCGCGCGACGATCGAGGCCGCCACCACTGCCTCCCGGGCCACCGCCGTGAAGGCCTTCGCCTACCACCCGCTCGTAGACTCCGTGACGGTCGCCCGCAGCCTCCTGGACACGTACGTCGAGCAGCTCCCGAACTTGGCCTACCTGCGCCCCTGAGGCGAATTGGTTGGGCAGCGTGGTTTCTGGCACAATGGCCTGCTGAGTCCGTCCAGGTTTCGTGCAGCCCTCTAACTCCACTGCCCGGCCGGCCCATCGAGCTTGTCACTGCGTTGTCCCCACGACGCGTCGTGCAGTTCATCAAGACAGTAATTCCAAGGGAGACCCCACAAACGTGGCAGTCAAGATCCGTTTGAAGCGCATCGGCAAGAAGCGCACCCCGCACTACCGCATCGTCGTGATGGACGCCCGCGCCAAGCGGGACGGCCGCGCGATCGAGGAGATCGGGATCTACAACCCGAAGACCGAGCCCTCGTTCATCCGCGTCGAGTCGGAGCGGGCGCAGTACTGGCTGGGCGTCGGCGCGCAGCCGAGCGAGGCCGTCGAGGCGCTCTTCAAGGCCACCGGCGACTGGCAGAAGTTCAAGGGCCTGGACGCCCCGGCGCCGCTGCGGGTGGCCGAGCCGAAGCGGGACAAGCAGGAGATCTTCAACGAGGCGCTGGCCGAGGCCCACGGCTCGCTGAAGACCGAGGCGGTCACCGCCAAGAAGACCGCGAAGAAGGCTGAGAAGAAGGACGAGGCCGCCGAGGCGCCCAAGGCCGACGAGGCTCCGAAGGCTGACAAGGCGGAGGACGCGAAGGCTGAGGCCAAGGCCGACGAGCCGAAGGCCGACGAGGCTGCGGCCGAGACCACCGAGGCCTGACGATGATGGAGACCGAGGCGCTCGAGCACCTGGTCCGAGGCATCGTGGACAACCCCGACGACGTCAGCGTCCGGGCCCGGAACCTGCGGCGTGGCCGCACCCTCGAGGTGCACGTCCACCCCGACGACATCGGCAAGGTGATCGGCCGTAACGGCCGCACCGCCACCGCGATCCGCACCGTCGTCGGCGCCCTCAGCACCGAGTCCTCGCTACGCATCGACTTCGTCGACGAGTTCAACAAGCGCCCCCGGCGCTGACCTGACTCACGCAAAGGCCGCGTTCCCCTCGGGAACGCGGCCTTTGTGCTGACCGCACGCCTGGTTCCGAACTCGGAGACAGCGCTCCGGATCCGGCCACGCACTGTACGTGTGGGTGACGCGACGCTCAGCGCCCAGCCGGCGACCCACTGCGACTTCTCATCGATCCGGAGCGGTCCGACTACGTCGTCTGGGTGATTCGCCGAGTCTGATGCCCTCCTACGGTGAGTCCATCGTGAGGGGGCTCACCATGGCCGGACGCATGGAGCGGGGCCGGCGGCGCGTTGTGTTGCTGGTGATGGCCACGATGCTGGGGGCATCCGTGGTGTTCGGCGTGGCGGGGGTGAGTTTCGCCGCTCAGGCTGTCGACGAGGTGCACTACACGTTCACCTCGGGTACCTCGGTCGCGATCGACTGGCGTGGTGACGCCAACGACGTCCGGTGGGGGCCGACCTCCGCCTACGGCAACACCGCACAGGGGGTGGCGCCGGCGTGGACGCCGTGGTCGTCGGCCGGGCCGTTCTGGCAGCTCCAGCTGGACGGGCTCGCGCGAGGTGCGACGTACCACTACTCGATCGGGGGCGGCCCGGACAACACCTTCCACACGCCGCCGACCGGGAACTTCCGGTTCGACGCGATCGGTGACATCGGCGACACGGTGAGCTTCTCGAAACTGGGTGCGACGTTGTCGGCGATCGCCAACGACGAGCCCTCGTTCGTGCTGATGGTGGGCGACCTGACGTACGCGAACGCGCCCGGCGCAAGCATCAGCGTGATCGACCAGCACTTCAACGATGCGATGAATTCCTTCGCCACAGCGGCGGCATACATGCCGACCTGGGGCAACCACGAGTACGACGTCCCGGGATCCGACGATCTGCGCAACTACAAGGGCCGGCTGCTGATGCCGAACGCGCAGGCCTCGCCGGGCTCGCCCGCGATCTCCTGCTGCGGTAACGACTGGGGCTGGTTCGACGCAGGCCCGGTGCGGTTCATCACCTATCCGGAGCCGTGGACCGGCGCGTGGGCGGACTGGCAGACCAAGGCCAACGTGCTGATGAGCCAGGCGCAGAACGACCCGTCGATCAAGTACATCATCACCGACGGGCACCGGCCGGCGTACTCGACCGGCTACCACCCGGGCGAGGCCCAACTGGCGAGCATCCTCGACGGCTTCGGCAGCTCGTACAGCAAGTACGTACTGAACATCAATGGCCATTCCCACGACTACGAGCGCTTCCAGCCGATCCAGGGCGTCACCCACATCACCGTCGGTACGCCGAGCTCGGTGGAGCTGCCGTGGACGAGCACCGACCCGCGTACGGCCTTCCGCGCGATGCACCTGGCGCACCTGCGCGTCGACGTGTCGGACACCGGCCTGCGGATCCAGTCCGTGTGTGACCTGGCGACCAGCAAGGACGACACCACGTGTGCCCAGGGCAGCGTGCTCGACGAGTACACGATCGGTACGCCGCCGTCGACGCCACCGAAGACGCAGTACTACGTCGACAAGACGGTCCCGTGCTCGGACACCGGCCCTGGTACCGCGGATACGCCGTACTGCACGATCACCAAGGGCGTATCGCGGCTGCAGGCCGGCTACATCCTTTACATCGGCAACGGCACGTACGCCGAGAGCGTCAAGCCGTCGGTGTCCGGCACCGCCGCGGCGCCGATCACGATCACTGCCTGGCCGGGCCGAAGTCCGGTGGTCACCGGGGTCACGAACGGCGTGTACCTGTCGCAGAAGAGCTACCTCACGGTGTCCAACCTGACTGTCACCGGCACTGTTGCCGATGGCGTCTACGTCACGAAGGGCGACCATATTGTGGTCAGTGGCAACCATGTCTCGGGGTCCGGCCGCCCGCTCCAGGGCCAGACCGCGCCGGGAATCAGCATCCGGGCGACCAACTCGTCGCAGGTGCTGAGCAACACCACCGACCACAACAATGGCACCGGGATCTACATCACCAACACCAGCACAGACACCCTGGTGGCCGACAACGAGGCGAGCTTCAACGCCGAGGGCTGGCAGCGCAACGCCAACGGGATCAACGTCACCAGCGCCGGCAACACCGTGCTGCGCAACGTGACGCACGACAACGAGGACTCCGGAATCCAGTTCTTCACCGGCGGGAACAACGGCCTGGCGGCGCTGAACGTGACGTACAACAACGGCGACCACGGCATCGACGACCTGAACGTGACCGGCGGCCGGATCATCTCCAACACGGTCTACCGCAACTGCACGAGTGGCATCAACGTCGAGGGCACCTCCGGCAGCTACGTGGTCGAGAACAACGTTGCCGTCGACAACGCTGTCTACCCGGCGTACAACGGGATCGCCTGCGCCCGCAGGGCCGGGAACATCGGGGTCTGGGACTCCGCGCCGCCGACCACGACGGTCGACCACAACCTGGTGTGGCTGACGAAGTCCGGCACGCTGTACGTGTTCAAGTCGGCGTACACCTCGCTCGCCGCCATGCAGGCGGCCACCGGCCAGGAGGCCGCCGGCGTGCAGAGCGATCCGCTGTTCTTCGACGCGCCGACCTGGGACCTGCAACTCAAGGAAGGTTCCGCAGCGATCGACCGCGGTGACTCTGCCGTGTCCGGCGCGCAGCCGGCCGACATCCTCGGGAACGCCCGGGTCCGTGACCCGAACGTTGGCAACTCCATGGCCTCGGGCCCGCGCCTGTACGACGACCTCGGCGCCTACGAGTTCCAGCCTGACGTCGCACCGGCGCCGACACCTCCGACGGCTCGGCTCACCGTGTCGCCGGCGAGCGGTACGACGCCGATGGTCGTCACCGCGAACGCCGGTGCCTCGACCGATCCGCAGGGTCAGGCCCTCAGCTACAGCTTCGACTTCGGTGACGGTACCCACAGCGGCCAGCAGTCCACGAGCACCGCCACGCACACCTACACCACCGCCGGCAACTTCACCGTCTCGGTCACGGTGACGGACGCCAGTGGGCTGCATGACACGACCACACAGGCCGTCACGGCGTCCGCGCCCGCGCCGACCGCACCCACTGCACACCTCACAGTCAGCCCGGCAGCCGGGCTGACCCCGTTGCAGGTCACTGCCGATGCCGGTGCTTCGACCGACCCGCAGGGCCAGATCCTCAGCTACAGCTTCGATTTCGGTGACGGTACGGTTTCCGGTCCGCAGGCGTCGGCGTCCGCGACACACACCTACACCACCGCGGGCAGCTACACCGTGGCCGTGACAGTGACCGACACGAGCACCCTGTCCGACACCGCTTCAACCGGCGTCACTGCTACCGCGCCGGCGCCACCGTCCGCCGTACTTAATGTGACGCCCGCCACGGGGCTCCCGCCGATGCAGGTCACCGCGGACGCAAGCGCCTCGACCGACCCGCAGGGCCAGAGCCTGAGCTACACATTCGACTTCGGTGACGGCACGACCGTCGGCCCGCAGCCGGCCGCCTCGACCACCCACCTCTACACGAACTCCGGCAGCTACTCCGTCAAGGTCACTGTCACCGACGCCAGCGGCCTCAGCGACAGTACGACGCAACTCGTCACAGTCGCCGTGCCGGCGTCGCCACCGACCGCAGCCTTGACGGTATCGCCCGGAACTGGGCAGGCACCGCTACCGGTCACCGCGGACGCGAGTGGTTCGAGTGATCCGCAAAGCCAGGCGCTCAGCTACACGTTCGACTTCGGTGACGGGAGCCCGGCTGTCGGTCCGCAGAGCACTGACTCGGCAGCACATACCTACGCCGCCGGCGGCACGTACACCGTCCGCGTCACAGTCACGAACACCAGCGGACTCTCCGACACAACCACGGCAACCGTCAGCGCAGTAGTCCCACCGTCCGCCCAGCTCACGGTAACCCCGGCCACCGGCCTGATCCCGCTGCACGTCACCGCGAACGCCAGCGGTTCGACTGATCCGCAAGGACAGCCGCTCGCCTACAACTTTGACTTCGGCGACGGCACCACGACCGGGCCCCAGTCCGCAGCGACGGCTACCCACACCTACACGTCAGCCGGCACCTACACCGTGAAGGTCACCGTGACAGACAGCAGCGGGCTGTCTGACGCCGCGACTGCCACAGTCACGGCCACCCCGTTGGTAGCGCCAACGGCCGCGCTCAGCGTCACTCCCAGCTCCGGCCTAACCCCACTACAAGTCACCGCCGACGCCAGCGCTTCGACGGACCCGCAGAACCAGACCCTCACCTACGCGTTCGACTTTGGTGACGGAGCCACCACCGGCCCACAGGCCGCGTCGACGGCGACCCACACCTACACCACGGCTGGTACGTACACGGTGAAGGTCACCGTCACCGACACCAGCGGGCTGTCGGATACCAAGACCGTGACAGTGACCGCGACCCAAGCTGCGCCACCGGCCGCGGCGCTTACTGTCACACCTGCCTCGGGCCTGGCACCGCTGCAGATCACCGCGAACGCCGGCGGGTCGACCGATCCACAAGGACAGTCGCTCACCTACGCCTTCGACTTCGGTGACGGAGCCACCACCGGCCCACAGGCCGCGTCGACGGCGACCCACACCTACACCACGGCTGGTACGTACACGGTGAAGGTCACCGTCACCGACACCAGCGGGCTCTCGGCGACCAGTACGAAGGTGGTCACGGTCGCCGCGGCTCCGGCGTACGTCGGACAGGTCGGCACCGCCACCTCGAACAAGAACCAGACCTCCGCCACGATCACCACGTCACGTGCGGTCAAGGCCGGGGACCTCGTCGTACTGACCGTCCAGAGCACCATCGGAACGGCAGCCGTCACCGCAACCGACGACGCCGGTAACACCTACACGACCCTCACGACCAAGACCGACGCCTCCGGAACCCGGCAGACAGTTCTGTTCGCCACGGCCACTCGGAGCCTGGCGCTCGCGGCGCACCTCACGGTGACGTTCTCGACCGCGTCCGCGTCTCTGGTGGTTGCCGATGAGCTGACCGGCGTCACCGTCGCGGACCGGACTGTAACGGCGACGGGTACCGCAGCAACCTTCTCCTCCGGCCCGACCGGAACCCTGTCGGCTCCACACGAGCTCGCCATCAGCGTCGTCAGCCTCACCGGCGGCAAGAAGGCACCGACGTGGGCGGCCGGCTGGACGACAGCAGGAGCCATCAACACGGGCAGCAACTACCTGGCCCGTGCGTACCTCACCACCACAACCACCACCAGCCTCACCGCAACAGGCACCTCGACAGGCACCTGGACAGCAGCCACCACCACCTTCGGTCCATGAGCCGTCACGCGGTCTCGCGCACGGGCCTGGCTCGAACGATGGTCAGGTCCAGCGCCGGCGTGGCGTGAAGGGGCCGATTTGGGGTAGCGGTCGCGGGGTGAAGAGCGAACGAGATCGCGCAGAGGTGCTACCGGCGGCAAGCCTTCGTACCGCGGAGCGTCACCCTGCAAGCAGACCTCCAGGCGTGCGGGACCGAGGTCGATGCGGATCGTCTCGGCCGCGGGATGCTTACCCCTGCGCCGTGCAGCGGTGGCGCCTGAGAGACTGTGACGTTGTTGTCGGGGCTTTGGGAGAGGAACTGCGGTGTTGGTGACTGTCGGGCGGATCGGCCGGGCGCATGGGATCAAGGGCGAGGTCGGTATCGACGTGCGCACCGACGAGCCGGACCGCCGGTTCGCCGACGGAGCGACCGTCGTGACCGATGCCAAGGTGTCCCGGACCCTGACCATCGCTTCGAGCCGCTGGCACAGCGGGAAGCTGCTGGTGAAGTTCGCGGAGGTGCCTGACCGGACCGCGGCGGAGCAGCTGCGCAACCTGGTCATCCAGTCAGAGATCGACGAGGACGAGCGCCCAGAGGACCCCGAGGAGTACTACGACCGCGACCTGATCGGCCTCGCGGTCCGCACCACCGACGGTGCCGAGGTCGGCGAAGTGACCGACATCGTGCACCTGCCGGCGCAGGACCTCCTGGAGATCCGGCGTACCGCGGGGAACCTCGTGCTGGTCCCGATGGTCGAGGAACTCGTCCCGGAGATCGACATCGACAAGCGGTACGTCGTGGTGGCAGACCGCCCCGGCCTGCTCGACCCCGAGGGCGCAGAGGTGGTCCAGACCGAGCCGGGGGACTGACATGCGGCTGGACGTCGTCACGATCTTTCCGGAGTACCTGGCCGCCCTTGACGTCTCCCTGGTCGGGAAGGCGGCCAAGAGCGGTCTGCTGGACATCCACCTGCACGACCTGCGCGAGTGGACCCACGACCGCCACCGGACCGTCGACGACACCCCGTACGGCGGGGGAGCGGGCATGGTGATGAAGCCGGAGCCCTGGGGACAGGCGCTGGACGCGGTCGCCCCCGTCGACGGCCCCTCGCAGCCGCGGCTGATCGTGCCGACCCCGGCCGGGCGGCCCTTCACCCAGGAGTTCGCGTACGAGCTCGCTGCTGAGCCCTGGCTCGCGTTCGCGTGCGGCCGGTACGAGGGCATTGACGCGCGCGTGGCGTCGTACGCCGGCGAGCGGATGCGCGTCGACGAGCTGTCCATCGGCGACTACGTGCTGAACGGCGGTGAGGTTGCCGTACTCGTGATGGTCGAGGCAGTGGCGCGCCTGCTGCCCGGTGTGATCGGCAACCCGGAGTCGCTGGCGGAGGAGTCCCACTCGGGCGACGGCCTGCTCGAGTACCCGGTCTACACGAAACCGCCGAGCTGGCGCGGGTACGACGTACCTGAGGTGCTGCTGTCCGGGAACCACGCTCTGATCGCCGACTGGCGCCACGACGAGTCCGTACGGCGTACTGCGGAACGTCGGCCGGACCTCCTGGCAGCGTGGGGCGACGTGGTCGCTCAGAAGGAGAACGCCACCTCAGGGGTCCGCCTGCTGCCCGCCACGGCTGCTGACGCGGGTGAGATCCACGTACTGCAGCTGGCCGCCTTCCTGTCCGAGGCGCGGTTGTACGACGATTACACGATCCCGCCGCTGACAGACGACCCTGCCGCGACTGCCGCCCGCCTGGAGCGGGGGACCGTCCTGAAGGCTGTCGCCGGCACCCGCATCGTCGGATCGGTCCAGCTCCTGGTGGACGACACGGTCGGACAGATCGAACGCCTCATCGTTGCCCCCGACTGGCAGGGCCGGGGGCTCGGTACCCGCCTACTGCGTGCCGCCGAGCAGGTGGCGCCCGCCGAAGTCACGTCGTACACCCTGAACACGGGCGCGCAGAGTGACCGAAATCTCGCCCTGTACCGGAAAGCGGGCTACCGGGAGCTCAGCCGCGAGCCCCAGACGCCCAAGGTCGACCTGGTCCGGCTCGGCAAACGCCGCCGCCGTAAGTGATCACCCTGCGCGGTCGACGCACCGGATTTCGTCGCCGTGTGGGGCGTGTGGCAAGATTGTCTGTTGCTGCCCTTCGGTGCTCCTGCCACAGGGGGTGACCACCGACCGGCAGCCTTTTGATGACTTCATCACCACCGACATTCGTGGGTGACCTGTGGCACGCGCGAGGAAGAGACACCTGATGAGCAACGTCCTGAACGAGCTCGACAACGCGAGCAAGCGCGACGACATCCCCGCCTTCCGCCCCGGTGACACCGTCAAGGTGCACGTCAAGGTCGTCGAGGGCAACCGGTCCCGCGTCCAGGTCTTCCAGGGTGTCGTGATCCGTCGCCAGGGTGGCGGCCTGCAGGAGACCTTCACGGTCCGCAAGGTCAGCTTCGGCGTCGGTGTCGAGCGGACCTTCCCGCTGCACACCCCGATCGTCGAGAAGATCGAGGTCGTGACCCGTGGCGACGTCCGCCGCGCCAAGCTGTACTACCTGCGCGAGCTGCGCGGTAAGGCAGCGAAGATCAAGGAGAAGCGCGAAGTCCCGGCCTCCTGACGCCCGTAACGACGACGGTCACCTATGGCGCCGAGCACTGCGACTCGCGCTCGCCCTCGACCGGTATCCAAGAGGGCACGTCGCAGCAAGGGACGTCACCGCAGGCTGAAGCAGCGGAATCCGCTGCTCAGCCTGCTCGTCGAGATGAGCACCGTGACGGTGCTCGCCCTCGTCATCACGGTGGTCCTGCGGCTGTTCGTCGCGGAGGCGTTCTACGTCCCGTCGGAGTCGATGTACGACACGCTGACGAAGGACGACCGGATCCTCGCCGAGAAGATCAGCTACCTGCACCGCGACGTCGACCGCGGTGACATCATCGTCTTCAAGGACCCGGACAACTGGCTGAACGAGGAAGAGGTCAAGCCGGGCACGGTGCGCCGGATCGGTGAGTTCGTCGGCATCCTGCCGCGCAGCGGCGAGGGTCACCTGGTGAAGCGGGTGATCGGCATCGGCGGCGACCGGGTGGTCTGCTGCAACAAGCAGGGCCAGATCACCGTCAACGGCATCCCGCTGGACGAGCGGGAGTACCTCCTGAAGGACGCCAAGCCGTCCGAGCTGCCCTTCAACGTGCTGGTTCCGGCCGGTCACCTGTGGGTGATGGGCGACAACCGGGCCGAGTCCGCCGATTCCCGCGCCCACATGGGCGGCCCCGGCGGCGGATTCGTGCCGGTCGAGAACGTGGTTGGCCGGGCCTGTTGCGTAATCTGGCCGTCTGACCGGATGACGATGCTGCGTCCTCCGGAAACCTTCAAGAAGCCGGGGCTGAAGAAGTGACCGATACACCGACCAAGACGGACGCCAAACCTGCCCACCGCTCGGGCTTCGCGGCGGCCGCCCGCGAGTTCGTGCTGATCGTGGTCGGTGCCCTGATCGTCTCCTCGATCCTGCGGGCGTTCGTCGGGCAGATGTTCATCATCCCGAGCGAGTCGATGGAGAACACCCTGCTGGTCGGCGACCGGGTCGTGGTGGAGAAGCTCACCGACGTCAAGCGCGGCGACGTGGTCGTGTTCGAGGACCCGGGCGGCTGGCTCGGTGCCGAGGAGAGCGGCCAGAAGCGCGGCTCGATCGGCCGGTTCTTCGAGATCGTCGGTCTGCTCCCGGACTCCAGCCACGGTCACCTGATCAAGCGCCTGATCGGCATGCCCGGCGACAAGGTCGCGTGCTGCGACGCGAAGGGCCGGCTGCTCGTGAACGGCCAGCCGCTCGACGAGACCAGCTACCTGTATCCGGGCGACGCCCCGTCCCAGATGGACTTCCAGGTCACCGTCCCGGCCGGCCGGATCTTCGTGATGGGCGACCACCGCTCCGCCTCCGGGGACTCCCGCGTGCACCTGCAGGACCTCGACGCGAACGGCGGCAACCAGGGCGACGCGGCGTTCGTTCCGCTCAACAAGGTCACCGGGCGGGCGATCATGATCGTCTGGCCGGCGGGCCGCTGGGGCAAACTCGGCGTACCGGACACGTTCAAGGCCGTCCCGACGGCCGGTCCGGCGCCTGACAAACCCTCGATATCGCTGACGCCACCACCCAAGTAACCGTTCTGTCGCCTCGGACGCCTAGGGTGAGTTGTGTGATGCGGAGGGCTGGATGAGCGCGTTGCCGCGCGGGAGCACGGTACGGCGGGACGCCGGGCTGTACGGGTACGAGCGAGCCCTGCGGCGCGTCGGCCTGGATCCGATCGCCGGTGTCGACGAGGCCGGTCGTGGACCGTGTGCGGGCCCGCTGGTGGCTGCGGCGGTGATCCTGCCGGAGGGCAAGCGCGGTCAGATCCCGGGTCTGGCCGACTCGAAGCTGCTCACCGCGAAGGCGCGGGAGCGATGCTACGAAGAGGTCCGCAAGCGTGCCCTCGCCTGGTCGGTGGTGTCCATCGAGGCGGACGAGTGCGATCGGCTCGGTATGCACGTCGCGAACGTGCAGGCGCTCCGCCGGGCGTTGTTCCGGCTCGACGTGCGGCCGTCGTACGTGCTGACCGACGGCTTCGGTGTCGACGGTCTCGGCGTACCGGGCCTGGCGATGTGGAAGGGCGACCGGGTGGCCGCCTGCATCTCTGCCGCGTCAGTGATCGCCAAGGTGACGCGGGATCGCGTGATGGAGCACTGGGACAAGGTGTACCCGCAGTACGGGTTCGGGATCCACAAGGGGTACTGCACCCCTGAACACCAGGCGGCACTGGACGAATACGGCCCGTGCCCACAACATCGACGGCGGTTTGAGAATGTCCGCCGCAGTCTGCGGCCCGATATGGGACAGAATGTCACCAGTCCCACCGGAGTGGAGAGCCAGGCATGAGCGCTGACGACCTCGAGAAGTACGAGACCGATATGGAGCTTCAGCTCTATCGGGAGTACAAGGACGTCGTCGGGATCTTCAAGTACGTCGTGGAGACCGAACGGCGCTTCTACCTGTGCAACGCGGTCGACCTGAAGGTCCGCACCGAGGGCGGCGACGTGTACTTCGAGGTGACGATGGCCGACGCGTGGGTCTGGGACGTGTACCGTTCCGCCCGCTTCGTCAAGAACGCCAAGGTCGTCACCTTCCGCGACGTCAACATCGAAGAGCTCGCCAAGTCCGACCTGGAAGTCCCGAAGGACTCCGACTTCGGCCGCTGACCTCGTCCGCCGGCAGGCGGTTGTCCACAGTTCGAAGGTGAGGTCCGTTTCCGAGGCCTGATCCCGGCATCTTCTCTGCCGGAGGTGGTCATCGATGCGGACCAGGAACACCGTCGGACGGTACGGCGAGGATCTCGCCGCGAGGTATCTCAGCACCCATGGTTTCGCGGTGCTCGAGCGCAACTGGCGCTGCGAGTTCGGCGAGATCGACATCGTCGCGCGCGAAGGCGACACACTCGTCGTCTGTGAGGTGAAGACCCGGCGCGGGCTGAACTACGGCTCCCCGCTGGAGTCGATCACCTACCGGAAGCTGGCCACACTCCGGAGGCTGGCCGGCCGCTGGCTGCAGACCCATCAGCTCAGACCGGCCGAGATCAGGATCGACGTCATCTCGGTCCTGTTCGACCACAACACGCCACCGACCGTGGACCACGTGCGAGGTGCGATCTGATGGCCCTCGCACACACCTGGTCCGTCGCCCTGGTCGGTCTGGAGGGCCACCTGGTCGAGGTCGAGGCCGACATCGCCCAGGGCCTGCCGAAGACGACCTTGATCGGTCTTCCCGACACGTCGCTGTCCGAGGCCCGCGACCGCGTCCGCGCCGCCGTGGTGAACAGCGGGGAGCGGTTCCCCGACCGCAAGGTCACGATCGGCCTGTCACCCGCCACACTCCCCAAAACCGGCTCGCACTACGACGTCGCCATCGCTTTGTCGCTCCTCACGGCAGCCGGCGCAGTCGATCCCGGCGCGCTCCGCCGCACGGCGATCATCGGCGAACTGGGCCTCGACGGCCGCATCCGCGAGGTCCGCGGCGCGCTCGCGATGACCCTGGCCGCGTCCCGGGCCGGCTTCGACCGCATCGTCGTCCCCGACCTCAACGTCGGCGAGGCCCGCCTGGTCCCCGGCATCGAGGTGTACGGCGCTCGCTCGCTGCGCCAGGTCCTCGCCCTGCTCCGCGGCACCGAGATCCCCGACGAAGCACCACCCCGCGCCGAGCCACGCCTGGTGTCGGAGTCGCTGATCCGGCTGCCGGAGGTCGATCTCGAAGACATCATCGGCCAACGCGAGGGCCGGCGCGCCATCGAGGCCGCAGCCGCCGGCGGTCACCACCTGTTCCTGCACGGCCCACCGGGCTCAGGCAAAACCATGCTCGCCGAGCGCCTGGCCGGACTGATGCCTGACCTCAGCACGGACGACTCCCTCGAGGTCTCAGCCGTACACTCACTCGCCGGCCTGCTCACCAACGACGCCGAGCTGGTCCACCGGCCGCCGTTCATCGCGCCGCACCACACAGCGTCCCTGGCCAGCCTGGTCGGCGGCGGCACCGGCGTGCCGAGACCGGGCGCCATCAGCTGCGCGCACCGCGGCATCCTCTTCATCGACGAGGCGCCCGAAATGCATCCCCTGACCCTCGACACCCTTCGTCAGCCACTCGAGTCCGGTTTCGTCGAGGTCCACCGGGCCGCAGCCGTTGCGAAGTTCCCCGCCCGCTTCATGCTCGTCCTCGCCGCCAACCCTTGTCCCTGCGGCCTGTCCGGCACCAACCAAGGCATCTGCAGCTGCACACCACAGCATCTGGCGCGGTACCGCCAGCGGATCAGCGGCCCGATCAAGGACCGCCTCGACATCCAACGCCAGATCCTGCCGGCGGCCCGCACTGTCACCGACGGCGAACCCGTGGAGTCGACCGCCGTCGTCGCCGCCCGCGTCCAGGCCGCCCGCGATCGCCAGGCGCACCGCTACCGCGAGAGCGCCTGGACCCTCAACAGCGAGATCCCCGGCCCGGTCCTGCGTCGCGAGCACCCGCTGGACGACGCCAGCCAAAAACTCCTCGAAGAGCACTACTCCGCCGGCCGCCTTACTGCTCGAGGCTTCGACCGCGTGGTCCGCCTCGCCTGGACCTTGACCGACCTAGCCGGTGCCCCCATCCCCACCGTCGACCAAACCCACGAAGCCTTCCAACTCCGCTCAGGCGAGCCCTTGACCCAGCTAGCCGACCTCCGCCCCCTCAAAGGACACACCCAATGACCACCCACCACGCACTCCGACCCACGGTCCTCGCCTCCGCATCCCCCATCCCCGCAGCGCCCGTCCTCGCGCCAGCCGGTGTCGCACCAGCTGTCCCCACAGCAGCCGTCCGTGCAGCAACCGTTCGCGCCGCAGTTGGCCTCGGGGGAGGAGAGCCTGGGCGACCCGGGGCTGGGACTTCCGGAGCCGGGGGAGTCGGAGCCGAGGGTTCTGGCTCCGGGAGAGGAGCGGATGGCTTCGAGTCGGTTGCTGGTGGCAACGGAGATGAGGAGCGTCTGGCCCGCGCCGGTCTGTCCCGGGTGGTCGAGCCGGGCGATCTCGCCGCTCTCAAGGCATTCGAAGGCCTTCCACCGTTGGAGATCTGGGACCGCCTCCAGCACAACGCCTCCGGCTTGGAGCGCTGGTCCACGCGACTCGCCACAGCCGATCCACACCGAGATCTCGAGCGAGCCGCGGCCGCGGGTGCCCGGTTCGTGATCCCCGGCGACGACGAATGGCCGGCTGAGGTCGAAGTCCTCGACGAAGGAGGTCAGTTGACCCGCCGAGCAGGCGTACCGTTCGGTCTCTGGATCCGTGGCCGCGCGAACCTCCGCCACGCCCTCACCCGAGCCGTCGCCATCGTCGGCGCCCGCGCCTGCTCGTCGTACGGCGAACACGTATCCGCCGAACTGTCCTCCGGCCTCGCCGACAACGGCCTCACGGTCGTCTCCGGAGGCGCCTACGGCATCGACGCGGCCGCACACCGCGGAGCCCTCGCAGCGGCCGGCACGACAATCGCAGTCCTCGCCTGCGGCGTCGACGTCAGCTACCCGAAACGCAACTCCGCCCTGCTCAGCCGCATCGCCGAGGACGGCCTGGTCGTCACCGAACTCCCACCCGGCTGTGCCCCGACCAAGCTCCGCTTCCTCGCCCGCAACCGACTCATCGCCGCCATCACCCAAGGCACCGTCGTCATCGAAGCCGCAGTACGCAGCGGCGCCCTCAACACCGCCGGCTGGGCCGAGCAATGCGGCCGCCCCGTCCTGGCCGTCCCCGGCCCGATCACCTCGCGCATGTCCGCCGGCAGCCACCTACTCGTCCGCGAACGCAACGCCGTCCTGGCCACCAACGTCGCCGACATCATCGAGGCAATCTCCCCCTTCGGCACGAACCTAACCCAACCCCCGAGAGCCACCCCAACCCTCACCGACACCCTCGACCCCGACCTCCAACGAACCCTGGACGCCGTCCCAGTCCACAACCCCGCCCCCACCGACCGCATAGCCAGCACCGCAGGCCTCGACCTCCCCACCACCCAGCAATGCCTACAGACCCTCGCCGCCCTAACCCTCATAACCCAAACCCCCACCGGCTGGCGCCTACCCACCCCACCTCCGCCGTCCCCGTGACAACCACGGGCCCAACACAACGAACCACCTTCAGCCGTCCGGAGTTGGTCAGGAATCGAGAAGCAAGCCGCAGCCTGGCTACCTAGGTTGGAGACATGACAACTCTTCACAGTGTGGTTCTGGAAGTGGCTGACCGTTCGTCGGCAGAGCGGTTTCTCACGGATGCCTTCGGGCTGAGTGGGCAGGTACGGGTGCGTGAGTCGAGCGCGGAAACGACTGGTTTTCGTGACTTCACGTTGTCGTTGACGGTGGCCCAGCCGAGTACGGTGAGCAGCGTGTTCGAGACGGCGGTGGCTGCCGGTGCGACGGTGGTGAAGCCGGTGACCAAGTCGCTCTGGGGGTACGGCGGCGTCGTCCAGTCGCCCGACGGCACGATCTGGAAGGTGGCCACCTCGGCGAAGAAGGACACCGGTCCGGCGACACGAGCGATCGACTCCGTCGTATTGCTGCTCGGCTGCACTGATGTTGCCGTGAGCAAGAAATTCTACGTGGACCACGGATTGGCCGTGGCGAGGAGTTTCGGGCGCAAGTACGTCGAGTTCGCCACCACGGGGCCCATCAAGCTGGGACTGTACGGGCGGAGGGCCCTGGCGAAGGACGCCGGCGTACCGGTCGACGGCAGCGGGTCGCACCGGATCGCACTGAGCGGGGACGCGGGCAACTTCGTCGACCCGGACGGATTCGTCTGGGAGCCCATGCCGGCAACGGTCGATGGCGATCTGACGAGCCGATGAGGTGGCGGGGCCGGCGGTGCGGCTACGGGCGCAGGATTTTCTCCATTGGCTTGCCCTTGGCCAGTTCGTCGACCAGTTTGTCGAGATAGCGGATCTTCTGCATCAGGGGATCTTCGATGTGTTCGACGCGTACGCCGCAGATGACTCCGGTGATCGACGATGCGCGTGGATTGAGTTCTGCGTCGGC
Organism: Kribbella sp. VKM Ac-2566; assembly: GCF_004366005.1. Classification (NCBI taxonomy): domain Bacteria; kingdom Bacillati; phylum Actinomycetota; class Actinomycetes; order Propionibacteriales; family Kribbellaceae; genus Kribbella; species Kribbella sp. VKM Ac-2566. The sequence continues at coordinate 565,475 of NZ_SODT01000014.1, forward strand.
GAAGAAGTCCTCGAAGGTCGTGCCCGCCTCCAGGTGATCCTTCAACGCTGCCGGCCCGAAACCTGTCAGCCACTCGATGACCTGATCGAGTTCGGCCTTCGTGCGTCCCTTCTTTTCGACCTTGGCCACATATAGCGGATACACAGACGCGAAAGTGGCGATGAAGATTCGGCTCATCTGACAAACGTAAAAGGTCGGCGGCCGGCAGGGCCTGGTCGGCTCGCCGAACGACGGCCGTTCGGGGCCCGGCTGACTCCTACCAGTGGCCTTTCCTGGTCCAGGGCGCTATCCCCGCTCCAGGTGCAGACAGCCGCCGCGGGTGCGAGCAAACGCACCTAGCGCCGCCGCGAACGTGCCCGCGAGCGCAACCTTGCCGAGCCACGCGAGGCAGCCCAAGGACAACGAAGTCCTGCTAGCTGCGCATGTGTTTGCCGCGGGTGGGTTTTTGGGGTTGTTGTGGGGGTGGGGTGCGGATGGCGCGGAGTTCGGTGGGGCGGTCGTGGTCGGGGCGGATGGCCTGGAGGCCGCCGGTGCCCGGGTCGGTGTCGCCGAGGTCGAAGTCCCAGCTGTCCTCGTTGGCGAGGCGGCTGTGCCAGCGGCCGTAAAGCCCGTAGATCGCGATACCGATGACCATCCAGATGCCGAACTTGGTCCAGGTGCTCGTCTTCAGGTTGAGCATCAGCCAGACCGTGGCGGCCAGTGACAGCAGCGGGATCAGCGGGACCATCGGCACCCGGAAGCCGCGCTCCAGGTTAGGCTCGGAGCGGCGCAGGGTGAGGACGCCGATCGCGCAGAACGCGAAGCAGAACAGGGCTCCGATGACGAGCAGTTCCTCGAGCTCCAGGACCTTCGGGTAGAGCGTGAGGGCCAGGGCGGCGACGCCCGCGGCGGCTGCGGCGCGGGCGGGGGAGGAGTACACGCGGCTGACGCGGCCGAGGCTCTTCGGGAGCAGGCCGTCTCGGCCCATGTTGAACAGCACCCGGCTCTGCGCGATGAGGACCACCATGATGACCGTCATCAACGCGAGCAGAGCACCTAGGTTGACCACCTTCGCGGCCCACCCGACCCCGACCGCGGCCAGCGCTTCGGAGACCGGTGCCCCGCCGCCCAGTTGGCCGTACGGGCGCATGCCGACCAGCACGACTGCCATCGCGATGTAGAGAATCGTCACCGCGCCGACGCCGAGCAGCATGCCCTGCGGGACGGTCTTGCGCGGGCTGCGGGCGTCCTCGGACGCGGTCGCGATCAGGTCGAAGCCGATGTAGGCGAACACGATCGTGCTCGCGGCCGTGAAGATGCCCATCGTCCCGAACGAGCCGAACGACGAGTCCAGGATCCAGCCCAGCAAGGTCGGGCTCGCGGTCGCGGGCGCGGCCCGGGCCGGCGGGACGAACGGGTGGTAGTTGTCCATGTTGATGTGCGCGGCGCCGACGATCACCACCAGCAGGATCACCGCGACCTTCGCGATCACGACGACGGTCAGCACGCGGGAGGAGAGCTTGGTGCCGGTCACGATCAGCGCGGTCAGGATCAGCAGCAGCAGCGGGGCCACCAGGTTCAACTTGGCCTCGGGGCCGAAGAACTGGGCCACTCCGGCGGGCAGCGTCACTCCGAAGCCGTCCAGCGTGGCCAGGAAGTACGCCGACCAGACCCGGGCGACGATCGCCGCCGCGGTGACGAGTTCGAGCACGAGCGCCCAGCCGACCAGCCACGCCCACGCTTCGCCGAAGGTGACGTAACTGAACGTGTACGCGCTACCGGAAACCGGGATGGTGGACGACAGTTCGGCGTAACAGGCCGCGGCCAGCAGACAGACGATCGCGGCGATGACGAACGACAGGATCACTGCCGGTCCGGCGACATTTGCCGCCTGAACGCCGCTGATGCTGAAAATGCCGGAGCCGATCATCACGCCCAGGCCGAGTACAACCAGGTCGCGACGACCGAACAAACGCGGCAGACGGTGCCGCGCGTCCTCGACTCGAGTGAACGCCGACTCGACCGGCAGGCGCCGGCCTACGGTCTGTCCGTTCGCTGAGGGGGCCATGGTCAGGGGTGCCTCCGTTGCTACTAGGGCAATCGGGCCGAACAGTAGTCGACCGTCGGGATATCGACCAGCCCTCCTCTCGTCGGTCTCCGCGCGGTGGCTTGCGATGCCGGGCCACCTCACGCATCGTCGAGGTATGACGCCGGACGAAGTCACCGGAAACCGTTCCTGGCCGGAGGGTTTCGCTGTGTTACTGGCTGACTACGAAAGGCATCTGACGGCGGAAAGAGACCTCAGCACTCACTCGGTCAGAGCCTACATCGGAGATGTCGCGGATTTACTCGAACATTTGATTCGGCTTGGTCACGATGATCTCGGGCAGTTGGATATCCGGAGCCTGCGCTCGTGGTTGGCGAAACAGCAAAGTCTCGGGAAATCCCGCAGCACGATGGCTCGCCGGGCGACGGCCGCAAGGGTGTTCACGGCCTGGGCGCAGCGGACCGGGCGGATCGGTACCGATCCCGGAGCGTTGCTGGCCAGCCCCAAGGCGCACAAGACTCTTCCTGGGGTGCTCGGTCAGGCTGATACCCGCGCGGTGCTCGACGCTGCGGCGGTTGCCGCGGACGACGGCAGTCCGGTCGGGCTGCGCGATCTCGCGATCATGGAGTTGCTCTATGCAACGGGTATCCGCGTCGGCGAGCTGTGTGCCCTCGACGTAGACGACGTGGACGACTCGCGCCGCGTCGTGCGGGTCTTCGGCAAAGGGCGGAAGGAGCGGTCGGTCCCGTACGGCGTGCCGGCCGGGCAGGCGCTCGAACGGTGGCTGGTCGAGGCCCGGCCGAAGCTGGCGCGTGAGGGGAGCGGGCCGGCGGCCTTTCTCGGGGCGCGGGGCGGCCGGATCGATCAGCGGACGGTACGGCGGATGGTGCACGAGCGGATCGCGGTCGTCGACGCACCGGATCTCGCGCCACACGGTCTGCGCCACACGGCGGCCACGCATTTGCTGGAGGGCGGCGCGGACCTCCGCAGCGTGCAGGAACTCCTCGGGCACGCGTCGCTCGCGACCACCCAGATCTACACGCACGTCTCCACGGATCGTCTCCGCCAAGCCTATCAGCAGGCGCACCCCAGGGCGTGACCCAGGCATGACATGGCCCGGGGATGCGGCGCGTGGGCGCCGGGATGCGGCAGACTGCGGGACATGCGGGTTTCGGCGAAGTCTGACTATGCGTTGCGAGCTCTGATCGAGATCACCCAGCGGTGGGTGGCCGGCGATGCGGCGGTGGTGTCGGCCGAGGAGCTGAGTCGGGCGCAGGGCATCCCGCACGGGTTCTTGCAGGGCATCCTGGCCGATCTGCGGCGGGCCGGCGTCCTGTCCAGCCAGCGCGGGCAGTCGGGCGGCTGGCGGCTGGCCGTCGACCCCAACGAGATCTCCGTCGCCGACGTGATGCGCGCGGTCGACGGCCCGATCGTGAGCATCTCGGGCGTCCGGCCGGAGAGCGTCACGTACAACGAGCACGCGGTCGTCCTGCAGCGGGTCTGGATCGCCGCTCGGGCGAGCCTGCGGGACGTGCTCGAGAACACCACGCTGATCGATCTCGCCAAGAACAAGCTCCCGGCCGGCGTCGAGCGCCGCTCGAAGGACGAGGACGCCTGGCAGGCCCGGGTCCCCGGCAGCTGACCGCATGTTACAGTCGTGGCTTATATAAGCCGCGACTGTAGGAGATGGGCGATGCAGCAGATCAAGACGTTCCTCATGTTCGAGGGCGGCGCGGAGAAGGCGATGACCTTCTACCTGTCGCTGTTCGAGGACGCGGAGATCGTGTCGATGGTCAAGTACGGCGCCGGAGGGCCGGGGCCCGAAGGGTCTGTGATGGTGGCCGTCTTCCGGTTGGCCGGGCAGCAGTTCATGTGCAGCGACAGCTATCAGCATCATGGCTTCACCTTCACTCCTTCGATGTCGTTGTTCGTGGACTGTGCGGACGAGGCGGAATTGGACCGGCTGTACGGCGCGCTGGTCGAGGGCGGGGGAGCGCTGATGCCGCTGGGTGACTACGGGTTCAGCAAGAAGTTCGGGTGGGTCAACGACCGGTACGGGGTGTCCTGGCAGCTGAACCTGCCGCACGCGTGAGGTTCATTCGCGCCTGATCAGCACGCCGGCGGTGAGTGCCAGGGCGGCGGTGGCGGCGATGACGAGCTTGGCCGCGCGCTGGTTGTGGTTCGGTGGGCTTTCAGGTGCAGGCGAGACGGCGCGGGGCGCTGCCGCGGCCGGTTGGGCCGGTCTCTCGGCGAGTGGGAGTAGGCGGACGGGGCGGTTGGGGAGCAGGGTCAGGGGATTGACGTACTGCTTGCCCTGGAGCAGGCCCCAGTGCAGGCAGGATCTGGGCACGCAGTGCGAGCCCGCGGCGGACAGGCGGCCGATGACGGTGCCGGTCTTGACGGTGACTCCGACCGACACCGCGGGGACGACGGGTTCGTACGTCGTACGGCGAGGACCGATGGCGATCGTGACGACGCCGCGCCCGGCTAGTGCACCGGCGTACGTGATCGTGCCGGCGGTGGCTGCGAGGACGGGTTGGCCGGGGCGGCCGGCGAGGTCGACCCCGCGATGGCCGGGGAGCCAGGGTTTCGCGGGCAGCTCGAAGCCGCGCACGATCTCCGGGCGGGGTTGGAGCGGCCAGGCCGCGACGGCGTGCGGAGGTGGGCCGGGTGTGGGTGGCGGGGGCGGGGCGGCGAGGGGGAGCAGGGCGAGGTTCATGCCAGGGAAGATGCCGGTTTCGGGGTGGCTGGGGACCGGCGATCCGGGATTTGTGGACAACCTGACCCGGTTCGCGTTGGGCGTGGGTGGTCCCGTACACTTCCGGTGGCGCCACACCTAGGTGGGGCGACTACGCATGCCCGCACAAGAGCGTCGAATCCGACGGTCCCGGAGCGATCCGGGTGGATTCGCGCGACGGGCATCAGGAGCCACGGATCATCCGGTCAGTGGCGAGACAACCGAGTAGACCCGGAGCGCAATCCGGGTCGCAATAAGGAGACCTCATGGCCGTCGTGACCATGAAGCAGCTGCTCGAGAGCGGCGTGCACTTCGGGCACCAGACCCGGCGCTGGAACCCCAAGATGAAGCGCTACATCCTCACCGAGCGCAACGGCATCTACATCATCGACCTGCAGCAGTCGCTGTCCTACATCGACCGCGCGTACGAGTTCGTGCGCAGCACCGTGGCGTCGGGCGGGGCGATCCTGTTCGTCGGCACCAAGAAGCAGGCCCAGGAAGCGATCGCCGAGCAGGCGACCCGCGTCGGGATGCCGTACGTGAACCAGCGCTGGCTGGGCGGCATGCTGACCAACTTCCAGACGGTGAACAAGCGGCTGCAGCGGCTCAAGGAGCTCGAGCTCATCGACTTCGACGACGTCGCCGCCTCCGGTGTCACCAAGAAGGAGCTGCTGCAGAAGCGTCGCGAGCACGACAAGCTGCTCAAGACCCTCGGCGGTATCCGCGACATGGCCCGGGTTCCGGCCGCCGTGTGGATCGTGGACACCAAGAAGGAGCACCTCGCCGTCGACGAGGCGCGCAAGCTGAAGCTGCCGATCATCGGCATCCTGGACACCAACTGCGACCCGGACGAGGTCGACTACCCGATTCCGGGGAACGACGACGCGATCCGCTCGGTCGGCCTGCTCACGCGGGTCGTCGCCGACGCCGTCGCCGACGGCCTGATGGGCCGCTCCGGCCAGGGCTCCGCCGCCGCCGGCGAGGAGCTGGGCCAGGAAGAGCCGATGGCCGCCTGGGAGCGCGAGCTGCTGGAGAGCCAGAACGGCACTGCCAAGACGGAAGCTGCCAAGACGGAGGCTGCCACGACGGAGGCTGCCACGACGGAGACCGCCGAGGCCGTTGCCGCTGCGGAGGCCACGGACGCTGTGGCCGAGCAGCCGCCGGTCGCCGAGTCCGGTGCGGTCGCGGAGACCGTCGCCAAGGCCGACGACACCCCGGTTGTCCCGGTCGACCCGGCCGAGGCTTCCGAGAAGTCCGACGAGGCCTGAGTTGCCTGCGGGGCCGCTCGGTTCACGCCGGGCGGCCCTCGCCGGACCGCATTCGCCGGTCCGTCACCGGGTACCGCCCGGTCAAGGGCCGGCGGACCGCCCGAGTCCCACTAGCTGACGCATCGACAAGACGAGAGATCGAGGAATGGCGAACTACACCGCCGCTGACGTGAAGAAGCTCCGCGACGCCACCGGCGCGGGCATGATGGACGCGAAGAAGGCGCTCGAGACCACCGACGGCGACTTCGAGAAGGCGATCGAGGAGCTGCGCATCCACGGCGCGGCCAAGGCAGCCAAGCGCGGCGCCGAGCGGTCCGCCACCAACGGCCTCGTGGCCGCGGCGGAGAACGCTCTGGTCCAGCTGAACTGCGAGACCGACTTCGTCGCCAAGAACGAGCAGTTCCAGCAGTTGGCCGCCGACATCGTCGCGCACGCCTCGGCGAGCAAGGTCGGCGACGTGGAGGGCCTGCTCAACGAGAAGCTGACCGACGGCAAGTCGGTCGCCGAGAACATCGAGGCCCTGGCCGCGGTCATCGGCGAGAAGCTGGAGCTCGGCCGGGTCGCCGTCTTCGACGGCAAGGTCACGGCGTACATGCACAAGCGCGCCGCGGATCTGCCGGCCCAGGTCGGCGTACTGGTCGAGTTCGAGGGCGACGACGTGGAGGCTGCCCGTGGCGCCGCCATGCAGGCCGCCGCGATGCGCCCGCTGTACACCACCCGCGACGAGGTCCCGGCCGAGACGGTCGAGAACGAGAAGCGGATCGCCGAGGCCACCGCGCGCGAGGAGGGCAAGCCGGAAGGCGCCCTGCCGAAGATCGTCGAGGGCCGGGTCAACGGCTTCTTCAAGGACGTCGTGCTGCTCGAGCAGCCGTCGGTCACGGAGAACAAGAAGACCGTGAAGGCCGTGCTCGACGCCGCCGGTGTCACCGTGAAGCGGTTCGCCCGCTTCGAGGTCGGCGCCTGATCCCGCGAAGGATCTGAGCGCACAGGCAACGAAGCACAAGGCAACGAACGAGGAGGCCGGAATCGTGACGGAAACCCTGGGTACCGAGACGAGTCCGGCCTCTTCGCCGTCCTCGCCCGCCTACCACCGCGTGCTGCTGAAACTGTCCGGGGAGGTGTTCGGCGGCGGCAAGCTCGGCGTCGACCCCGACGTGGTGAACTCGATCGCCAAGCAGATCGCGGACGTGGCGCGGGCGGGCGTGCAGGTCGCCGTCGTGGTCGGCGGCGGGAACTTCTTCCGCGGCGCCGAGCTCCAGCAGCGCGGCATGGAGCGGAACCGGGCCGACTACATGGGCATGCTCGGAACCGTGATGAACTGCCTGGCGCTGCAGGACTTCCTGGAGAAGCTCGGCATCGAGACGCGGGTGCAGACCGCGATCACGATGGGCCAGGTCGCCGAGCCGTACATCCCGCGCAAGGCCGAGCGGCACCTGGAGAAGGGGCGCGTGGTCATCTTCGGCGCCGGCTCCGGTATGCCGTACTTCTCCACCGACACGGTCGCCGCCCAGCGCGCGCTGGAGGTCGGCGCCGAGGCGCTGCTGATGGGCAAGCAGGGTGTTGACGGCGTCTACGACTCCGACCCGAAGAAGAACCCGGACGCGGTGAAGTTCGACCAGCTGTCGTACGACGACTTCCTGGCCCGCGGACTCCGGGTCGCGGACGCGACCGCGATCAGCCTGGCCCGCGACAACGCGCTGCCGATCGTGATCTTCGGTCTCGAGGAAGGCAACATCGCCCGGGTGATCCACGGCGAGAAGATCGGCACGGTCGTCTCCCGGGGGCAGTAACCCGGCGTACCCGGCGTTCTCGGTACCCCGCCCGTACGACTAGGATCGTCGGACACGGGTGGATGTCCGTTATCTGGTAGACCTGCGTTCGTAGGGTAGAAGTTGTGGCCGCGCCGAGGTGGCCCAGAGGAAGCGAGGAATGTCGTGATCGACGAAGCTCTCCGCGATGCCGAGCAGAAGATGTCGAAGGCCGTGGAGGTTGCGAAGGACGACTTCGCCGCGATCCGCACCGGCCGGGCGCACCCGCAGATGTTCGCCGGCATTCTGGCCGACTACTACGGCAGCCCGACCCCGCTGCAGCAGCTGGCCGGGTTCCAGGTGCCGGAGCCCCGGACCGTGCTGATCTCGCCGTACGACAAGGGTGCGATGGCGGCGATCGAGAAGGCGATCCGCGACTCGGACCTGGGTGTGAACCCGGGCAACGACGGCTCGATCATCCGGGTCGTGATGCCGGCGCTGACCGAGGAGCGCCGCAAGGAGTACATCAAGGTCGCGAAGACCAAGGCCGAGGAGGCCAAGGTCTCGGTCCGCAACATCCGCCGGCACGCCATGGACCAGGTGCACAAGACTGTCAAGGACGGGGAAGCCGGCGAGGACGAGGGCAAGAGTGCTGAGAAGCGGCTCGACGGGTTGACGAAGAAGTTCGTCGACTCCATCGACGACCTGCTCAAGCACAAGGAAGCCGAACTGCTCGAGGTGTGATGGGCGTCGACAGCACGCCTGCGCCGAGTCCCAGCCCGAGCCGTGCCGGGCGCAATCTGCCCGCGGCGATCGCGGTGGGGGTCGGGCTCGGCGCGCTGATCCTCGGATCGCTGTACTGGCAGAAAGTCCTGTTCACCGTCCTGGTGCTGGCCGTCGTGCTGGTTGCCGTCGACGAGATGATCAAGGCGCTACGCACCGGCGGGGCGGTCATCCCGCGAATCCCGCTGTTCGCCGGTACGACGGCGATGCTGGTGGCGGCGTACTTCGGTGGACCGATGGCACTGCTCGTCGCGCTCGGGATCACGGTGCTCGGGACGATCTTCTGGCGGATGCCGGGTGGGTCGGTCGGGTTCGTCCGGGACGTGACCGCCGGGGTGTTCCTGATCGGCTACGTACCGTTGCTGGCCGGGTTCGCGATCCTGCTGGTCCAGCCGGAGGCGGACGGACCCGGACGGGTGGTCACGTTCTTCGTGGTCGTCGTCGCCAGTGACGTCGGCGGTTACGCGGCCGGTGTGCTGTTCGGCAAGCACCCGATGGCGCCGACGATCAGCCCGAAGAAATCCTGGGAGGGTTTCACCGGCTCGGTGCTCGCGTGCATCGGCGGCGGCATCGCCGCGGTTGTCTTCCTGCTGGACGGTCACTGGTGGGTCGGTGCGATCGTCGGCGCGGTCGCAGTGCTGACCGCGACGGTCGGTGACCTCGGAGAATCGATGATCAAGCGCGACCTGGGGATCAAGGACATGTCGAATCTGCTGCCCGGCCACGGCGGCGTCATGGACCGGCTGGACTCGCTGCTCGCGACCGCGCCGGTCGTCTGGCTCCTCCTGCACCTGCTGGTGAAGGCATGACGGTCGCACCGGACGGACGCTCCCTGGTCGGCGACGTCGTACGCCTGGACCGGATGCAGGAGTCCGACATCGACGAGCTGTACGCCGCGATCGCCAACGAGCAGGTGTACGCGGGCGGCTTCGGCGGCGGCCCCGCCGCGATGCCCACCAGCGCGGAGGACATGCGCGCGCAGTGGATCCCGGCCGCGGCCAAGCGGTTCGCGTACGTCGTCCGCCTGGTTGCCGACGGCACCGTCGTCGGTACGTCGAGCCTCGGCGACGTCGACGTCGTCAACGAGCGGATCCACCTCGGGTGGACCGGCTACGCGCCGGCAGTCTGGGGGACGGCCGTCAATCCGGCGACGAAGCTCCTGCTGCTCGAGCATGCCTTCGAGACGTGTGGATTCGGGCGCGTGAAGATCCAGACCGGCTCGAAGAACACCCGGTCGCAGGCGGCGATCGCGAAGCTCGGGGCGACCCGCGAGGGCGTGCTGCGGCGGCACATGCTGTTGGCCGACGGCTCGTTCCGGGACACGGTGGTGTTCTCGATCCTGGCAGACGAGTGGCCGGACGTGCGCAAGCGGCTCGAGGACCGGATCAGCCGGTGAGCTTCGCCAGCGCCGCGTAGGTCGCCAGGAGTGCGGCGCGGTCGTAGGTGTTCGTGGTGATCAGCAGTTCGTCGGCAGCGGTGCGGCGTACCACGTCGGCGAGCGCCTCGTCGACGTCGGCCGGCGTGCCGTAGATCTGACCGCGGAGCGCGTTCTCGAAGAACTCCTGCTCGCGCGCGGTCATTTCCTCCGGTACGTCGGGCTGCAGCGGAGGGAACACGCCCCGCGTACGTGAGTACGCACTGGCCCATGCCTCCGGCAACAAGAGCTCTCGTGCCGCATCAGAGGAGTCAGCTACCGCAGCGGTGACAGCGAGGATGACGTACGGCTCCGACGCCCACGCGGACGGCCGGAATGTGCTCCGATATTCCTTGAGCAGGTCGGCCGAGTCCGAGCGCGCAGCCAGCACCACGGGCAGCCCCAGCGACGCCGCGATCGTCGCGCCTTCGCCGACAGCCAGAACGAACGGCGGGATGCGCAGTCCCTCACCCGGTCGCGCATGAACCTGGTCGGTCGACGTACCGGCCAGATACCCCAGGAGCTCCTGGACCTGCGCAGTGAAGTCGTCCGCTGCGTCCTTCTCGACACCGAGCGCCCGCCGTACGCCGTTGGTGAAGCCGACCGAGCGGCCGAGACCCATGTCGATCCGGCCCGGGTACAGCGACTCGAGTACGCCGAACTGCTCCGCGACTACCAGTGGCTTGTGGTTCGGCAGCATCACCCCGCCGGTGCCGACGCGGATCCGATCAGTGCGAGCGGCAACAGCCGCGGCCAGCACCGTCGGCGCAGAGCCGACCACTCCTGGCACGCTGTGGTGCTCCGACACCCAGAAACGCTTGTAGCCAAGCTCTTCCACCCGCTGCGCCAGCTCCACGGTCGCGCGCAGCGTCTCCGCCTCGGTCTCGCCTACACGCGTCCGGGAGCGGTCTAGAACTGACAGCGGGACGGAAAGCATGCAGAGTCCAACCTGCCCACCAGAGCACTCATTCCCCGAGCAGCAGCCGCAGGTCGTCGCGGAAACGATCAGCGGAGGAGAGGGGAGCGAGGAACTCCTCTTCCACCTCCAAGCGGATTCGCTCCGCGGTCTCGAATGTGGACTCGCCCAGTGGCGTCAGGACGACGACGTTCCGGCGCCGATCCTCCGGGCTGCGCCGGCGTTCGACGAAGCCACGTTCCTCGAGACCGTCCAGCAGATCGCCGATGGACGTCCGGTCCACCCGCAGTCGCGCGGCGACCTCGAGCTGCGAGAGCGGTTCACCGGACACGATCGCCGCCAGCACCGCCAGATCACGCCCGTTCAGGCCGTGCGGCGCCAACGCCGACGTCTGCGCCTCGGTGAGCTGCGCGAGGACGTGTTTGAGCAGGTACCCCAGCCGGTCGGACGCCATACCGTCAAATCTACCGGGTTACTGATCGTCAGGATCGCTGATCATCAGCTATCCTGACGATTATGGAACCGACCTTCGGTCTGAAGACCACCCCGATGCATGTCCCGTACGCCGAGATCCGCCGCGTCTGGCTCGAGGCCGACGAGGTGCCGCAGATCCGCGACGCCTGGCTCTGGGACCACTTCCTCCCGCTCGCCGGCCCGAAGGACGGCGACGTACTCGAGGGCTGGACCCTGCTGACCGCGCTCGCCGCGCAAACCACGCGACTCCGCCTCGGCCTCCTCGTCACCAGCAACCGGATCCGCCCGCCGGCCGTCCTCGGCAAGATCGCCAGCACGCTGGACGTGATCTCCGGCGGCCGGCTGATCATGGGCCTCGGCGCCGGAGGCACCCACCAACCAGCCGGCCAGAGCGGCATCCCCGGCCCGAATCCCGCGATCGAGGAGTACGCCGCCTACGGGTTGACGCTCGTCCCTCCGGGGGAGGGCATCGACCGGCTGCGCGAGACGATCGAGATCCTGCGCCGGATGTGGACCGAGGACGAGTTCGACTTCCACGGCCGGTATTACACGCTGGAGCGGAATCGCAACGCGCCGAAGCCGGTCCAGCAAGGTGGCCCGCCGCTCCTGATCGGCGGTTGGGGCAACCGCATGCTGCGCCTCGTCGCGGAGTACGCCGACACCTGGAACATCAGCGGCCCGCCGCATGTCGACTTCGGCGTCATTGCCGATCGCGTACGCCGTTTGGACGCGGAATGCGAGCGGATCGGACGGGACCCGTCGACGATCAGCCGCTCGCTGCAGCAGATCGTCTCGTACGACGCCCCGGCCGAGACCCGGGAGATCGTACGAAAAGCCGTTGAACTCGGCTTCGATCACATCGTGCTCTCGCTGCCCCGCCCGTACCCGGAACGCGCCGTGCGCTGGTTGGTTCGCGAAATCATCGACCCTTTCCACTGAGCTGGAAACCAGTGGTGATTTTTTCACCACGACTCAACGCGCCGTGTCAGTATCAAACAAGGATGACCCGCCCCGGTCGTCCAGTGAGGAGCTGACATGATTCCCACCACGAAGTTCAAGGCCGCTCTGAGCGGTCTCGCCCTGATTGCGGCCGCGGTGCTTCCGCTGAACGCGGCCGGCGCCGTACCGCAGACCGTCTCGGCCGAAGCGGTCGCGGCGAGCAAGCCGGTCCCGAAGCTCGGCTACTCGACGCAGACCGTCAAGACGCTGAACATCGACTTCCAGTACCAGCAGACCGGCTACTGGTGCGGCCCGGCCGCAACCCGGATCGCGCTCTCGGCGCGGATCTCGCCGCCGAGCCAGCAGCAACTGGCCAACGAGTTGCCGACCACAACCAACGGCACCGACTGGATCGGCCAGGTCACCAGGGTGCTCAACAACCACCTCGGCACCGGCTGGTACGAGACCAAGGAGATGCCGAACGACCCGCCCACCCAGGCGCAGCGCGACCTGCTCTGGCGGGACGTCGTACTGGACATCGACAACAACTACCCGATCGTCGCCAACATCGTCGCCCCGGCCGGCAACCACCCGCCGGGCTACCCGAACTACACGATCTACCACTACTTCACGGTGATCGGGTACGACGACAGCGACCAGACCGTCCTCATCGCCGACCCGGCCGGCTTCGCCCCCACGGCGACGTACTGGCTCACCTTCAACCAACTGGCCACCCTCATCCCGCCCAAGGGCTACTCGGCCTGAGCAACTTTGAGAAGCCACCGATCATTTCGCCGCCCCGAGAATGGTCGGTGGCTTCTCAAAGTTGGGAGAGGCGGGTCAGCGATACTGGTGCGTGTGAGTCGAGCGCCGCGGTTGGAGATCGAGTACTGCACGCAGTGCCGGTGGTTGATGCGCGCGGCGTGGACCGCTCAGGAGCTGCTGACCACGTTCCCGAAGGAACTGGGGGAGGTGGCGCTCGTCCCGGGGACAGGGGGAGTGTTCGACGTCAGCCTCGACGGGGAGCTGTTGTGGTCGCGGAAGGCGGAGGGTGGATTCGCCGAGATCCCGCTGCTGAAGCAGATGGTCCGTGACCGGATCGCGGCGGACCGCAAGCTCGGCCACTCGGACCGCAAGGAGAGTGATCCGCAGCACGCCGGAGATGTGAATTTGTGAAGCGCCGTACCGGCGGGCGACAATAGGTCGGTTATGTCTACTTCCCTTCCCCTTGTGTTCGATGAGCCGCGCCGTGCCAAGAAGCCGCCGCGGCACCTGGCCGATCTCACCGGGGAGGAACGGCGTACGGCGGTCGAGGCGCTGGGCGAGCCCGCGTTCCGGGCCAAGCAGCTGTCCAACCACTACTTCTCCCGGCTGGTGTCCGACCCGGCCGAGATGACCGACCTGCCGGCGGCGACCCGCGACAAGCTCGTCGCCGACCTGATGCCGCCGCTGCTCACCCGGGTTCGCGACCTGGAGTGCGACAACGGCGAGACCCGCAAGACGCTGTGGAAGCTGCTCGACGGTTCGCTCGTCGAGTCGGTCCTGATGCGGTACCCGGGCCGCGTGACGATGTGCGTGTCGTCCCAGGCCGGCTGCGGGATGGCCTGTCCGTTCTGCGCCACCGGTCAGGGCGGTCTGACGCGCAACATGACGACCGCGGAGATCGTCGAGCAGGTCGTCGACGGTGCGCGGGCGCTCGCGCGCGGCGAGGTCGCCGGCGGGCCGGGACGCGTCTCGAACATCGTGTTCATGGGCATGGGCGAGCCGATGGCGAACTACAAGGCCGTGATGGGCGCCGTACGGCGGTTCACGGATCCGTCGCCGGAAGGTCTCGGGATCTCGGCGCGCGGTGTGACCGTGTCGACGGTCGGGCTGGTGCCGCGGATCAACCAGCTGGCGACCGAGGGGATCCCGGTCACGCTCGCGCTGTCGCTGCACGCGCCGGACGACGAGCTGCGCGACGAGCTGGTGCCGATCAACAACCGCTGGAAGGTCGACGAGGTGCTGGACGCGGCCTGGGGGTACGCGCGGCAGACGAAGCGGCGGGTCTCGATCGAGTACGCGATGATCCGCGACATCAACGACCACGCCTGGCGGGCCGATCTGCTCGCCGAGAAGCTGAACGCGCGCGGCGACTGGGGCTGGGTGCACGTCAACCTGATCCCGCTGAACCCGACGCCGGGCTCGAAGTGGACCGCGTCCGACCCGGCCGACGAGCGCGAGTTCGTCCGCCGTCTCGAGGCCGGCGGGATCCCGGTCACGGTCCGCGACACCCGCGGTCAGGAGATCGACGGCGCCTGCGGCCAGCTCGCCGCCAGCGAGTCCTGATGCTGAAGCCCGCGTTCAGCGTGCGCCGGCTCGGTGACCGCTACGACCGCGGGGAGGTCGACGCGTTCGTCGACCGCGTAGTCGCCACGGTCGAACGCCGGTCGGTCGGTCCGAACGTCACCGTGGACGACCTGCGGAACGCTGCCTTCCGTACGCCGTTGCTCGGCCCGGGTTATCGGGCCGACGAGGTCGACGACTTCCTGACCGAGGCGGAGCGCTGGCTGCCCGATCGCCCGGTGGCTCGTCCGTCCGGGTCGGTCAACGGCGAGCGGACGGCCCCGCTGTTCACGCCGGTGCGGTTGCGCGAAGGCTACGCGCCGTACGAGGTCGACGAATTCATCGACCGGTTGATGGCAACCGTCAACGGGCTACCGGTCAAGCGGCCGGTGACGGTACGCGAGATCCGGCATGTCCAGTTCACGCCGGTCCGGCTGACCGAGGGGTACGACGTGGCAGAGGTCGACGCCTTCCTCGACACCGCCGAGGAATGGCTCAGCTAAGCGTCCACCTTGGTGAGGGTCTTTGCGAGCGCCGCGGGCTGGGAGAACATCGGCCAGTGGCCGGTGTTCAGTTCCACCAGCTCCCAGGACGGGGAAGTGAGCTGCTCGGCCACCGAGGACGAGGGCGTCGCGCCGTCCATCAGGCACTTGATGTACGTCGTGGGCAGCTCGCCGATCGGCCTGGTCAGCTGAGCCGGCTCGGTGATCGAGCGGCCGGGATGCGGCGTACCGCGCTCCAGGATCAACGCGACGGACTCGTCGGAGAGGTCCTGGCCGACGTAGTCCTCCGCGGTCAAGGGTGGCCAGTAACCGCCGGACTGCTCCAACTGGTCCCGAACCCAGGCCTGACCCTCCTGGGACCAGCCGTCCACGAAGGACTTCCCGTGGGTCGGGATGTTCGAGTCGACGTACACCACCCGCCGCAACCGGTCCCCGATCCGTCCCGCCGCCTGTCCCACCGGGACACCGGCGTAGCTGTGCCCCGCAAGCACAACCTCCCGCAGATCGTTCTCCTCGATCACGGCCACGATGTCCTCGACGTGCTGCAGCTGCCCAGCGTCCTGTCCTCGCCGCTCGGCCAGCCCACTCAGAGTCACTGGATAGACGTCATGCCCCTCGTCCCGCAGCACACCCGCGACGTCATCCCAAGCCCAGGCCCCCAACCAAGCCCCCGGCACCAACACAAAATTCGCCATGCAGCGCACCGTAAACCACGCCACCGACAGACTGCGCAGCATGCGTCTACGGCGGTCCGGAGGGGCAGGCCGGCTGGGGGTGGCGGCGGTCGGCGAAGGCGCGGTGGGGCATGATCGAGCGGTGAAGATTCTCTCGATTCAGTCGGCGGTTGCCTTCGGGCATGTGGGTAACTCGGCAGCTGTGTTTCCGCTTCAGCGCATCGGTGTGGAGGTGCTGCCGGTGTACACGGTGAACTTCTCGAACCACACCGGCTACGGGGCGTGGCGTGGTCCCATGATCAGTCCTGACGACGTACGAGAGGTTCTGCTGGGGATCGAGGACCGCGGGGTCCTTCCGCAGATCGACGTGGTGCTCTCGGGCTATCAGGGTGGCGAGGGAATCGCCGACGTGATCCTCGAGACGGTCGAGCGGGTAAAGGCGGCCAATCCCGCGGCGGTGTACTCCTGCGATCCGGTGATGGGGAACGCGAAGTCCGGGTGCTTCGTCGCTCCCGCCATCCCGGTGCTGCTGCGCGATCGGGTGGTTCCGGCAGCCGACATCATCACGCCCAACCAGTTCGAGCTGGGTTTCCTGACCGGCACCGAGCCGGACACGCTCGAGTCCACACTGGCCTCGGTGGAGCTGGTCCGCGCGACCGGGCCGCGCACGGTGCTCGTCACCAGCGTCGAGCGTCCCGATCGCGAGGACGGCACGATCGAGATGCTGGCCGTCGACGACAGCGGCGCGTGGCTCGTGCAGACGCCGTACATCCCGATGAAGGCGAACGGCTCGGGTGACGTGACGGCCGCGCTCTTCACGGCGCACTACCGCCGTACGGGTGATCTCGCGGAGGCGCTCGCGCGCACGACCTCGAGCGTTTTCGACCTGCTCACGCACACCCACGAGTCGGGAGAGCGCGAGTTGCAGCTCGTCGAATCACAGGACGCGTACGCCAACCCGCAGATGCAGTTCAAGCCACACCGGGTCGCCTGACGAAACTGAGGGCATGCACATTCGCCGGTACGAAGAGGCAGACCGCTCAGCCGTCCTCGCCCTTGCCCCACGCCTGACCGAAGGTGTCGCGCCCTGGCGCTCACCCGAGGGTGTGCTTGCAGCCGTCATCGGATGGGTAGTTGAAGCCCTGCACCGTGCCGGGGAACCCGGACGCTTCGTGTTCGTTGCCGAGGACGGCGACGACATCACAGGCTTCGTCGCCGGCGAGCAACGCGCCCACTGGTCCGGCGACCGCGAGCTGTACGTCGGTGAGTTTGGTGGTCGCTCAACCCTACGAGGGCCGTGGAATCGGTCGTGCGCTGATGGAAGCAGTCACCGACCACGCGAGGCAGCAGGGCCTGAGGTCGATCACCTTGGACACCGGCGCCGCCAACACCAACGCCCGTACGTTCTACAACCAGCTCGGCTTCGAGGAGGAGGACGTCAAGCTGACGAAGAGGCTCAGCTGACCAACGAGGCTGCCTCATCGATGGTGTCGACCAAGTGGATCGAGTGGGTCATGGGGCGGTTGGTGGCCAGGGACTGGAGGAGCGGCCACACCGGCAGCTTCACGGTCCAGTGCTCCACGCCGACGAGGACGAGGGGGATCTGGGTGGCTGCGTCGCCGTAGTAGTTGGGGGTTACCGCCTGGAAGACCTCCTGGACGGTGCCGGCGGCGCCGGGGAGGTAGATGATGCCGCCTCGGGCGCGGCCGAGGAGGACGTCTTCGCGTTGGGCGTTCGAGAAGTACTTCGCGATCGAGGCGGCGAACACGTTGGGCGGCTCGTGGCCGTAGAACCACGTCGGGATCGACACCCCGCCGTTCCCGGGGAACCGAGCCCGCACGCCCAGCCCTGCCGCTGCCCACGCGCCGATCGACGGGCGGAACGACGGTACGGCGGCCAGCTCGGTCAGCGCGGCGTCGACGTCGGCATCGTCGTACGACGCCAGTGACGCACCGAGGTTGGCGGCCTCCATCGCGCCCGGCCCGCCGCCGGTGACGACCAGGTGGTTGCGCCGGGCAAGCGTACGGCCGAGCAGTACGGCGGCGCGGTAGTTGCCGTCGCCCCGCAGTACGCCGTGACCTCCCATCACCCCGACCCACGGCTTGTCGTCGGGCAGTTCTGTCAACGCATCCGCGATCGCGTGGTCGTGGAGCGCGGTGGCGAGCGTACGGCTCGTATCGCCCTTCTCGTCGTGCTGACGGGACCACGCGTAAATCCGGGCGTCCGGAGTCGCGTCGTACCCGTTCTCGAGACCGGCGTACAGCTCGTCGGCGTCGTACAGCCGCCCGCGGTACGCGTCGAACGGCAACTCGGGGATCGCCGGGAACACCAGCCCGCCGCCGTCCCGGACCCACGCGTCGGCCTTGTCCTCCAGCACGCAGCCGAGGAACACCGAGCCGGTCGGCTGCAGCCCGAGGAGTTCCGCCGTACGGCCAGTCAGATCCACCGACTCCACCCGCCACCCGGCCATCGCGGTGGCCCCCGCTGCCAGCAGCCGGTCGAACTGCTCCAACGACTCGATGTCCACGTGCGGAATGCTCGGCATTGTCACGGAGAGCACACTAATAGACGCCTGCTATCGGCTGAGGTAATGCTTAGGGCATGACACATGCGGAGCTCTGGGAGCGTCACAAGGCCGTTATGCCGGCTTGGCTCGCGTTGTACTACGAGGAGCCGATCGAGATCGTGCGGGGGTCCGGCCGCCGGGTCACCGACGGTGAGGGGAACACGTACCTCGACTTCTTCGCCGGCATCCTGACCAACGCGATCGGGTACGACATCGCGGAGATCTCCGATGCGGTGCGGGAGCAGTTGGCGTCCGGGATCGCGCACACCTCGACGGTGTACCTGATCCGCCAGCAGATCGAGCTGGCCGAGCAGATCGCCGAGCTGTCCGGGATCCCGGACGCGAAGGTGTTCTTCGCCAACTCGGGCACCGAGGCGAACGAGACGGCCCTCCTGCTCGCCACCCAGAACCGCCGCTCCAACCAGGTGCTGGCGATGCGCAACTCGTATCACGGCCGCGCGTTCGGCACCGTTGCGATCACCGGCAACCGCGGTTGGTCCGCGAGCAGCCTGTCGCCGGTGAACGTGCAGTACGTGCAGGGCGCGTACCGCTACCGCAGCCCGTTCCGCGACCTGCCCGACGCGGAGTACATCAAGGTCTGCACCGATGACCTGCGCAACGTCATCGAGACCACGACAGCCGGCGACGTCGCCTGCATGATCGCGGAGCCGATCCAGGGCGTCGGCGGGTTCTCGTCACCGCCGGACGGTCTGTACGCCGCGTTCAAGGAGGTCCTGGACGAGTACGGGATCCTGTTCATCTCGGACGAGGTGCAGACCGGATGGGGCCGCACCGGCGACCACTTCTGGGGGATCCAGGCGCACGGCGTCGTACCAGACGCGATGACGTTCGCGAAGGGCCTCGGGAACGGGTTCGCGATCGGCGGCGTGGTCGCGCGCGGCGACCTGATGGACAGCGTCAAGGCGAACTCGCTGTCGACGTTCGGCGGCAACCCGATCTCGACCAGCGCGGCGAAGGCCACGATCGACTACCTGCTCGACAAGGACCTGCAGGCGAACGCGGCCAAGCGCGGAGCGCAACTCGTCGACGGCCTGCGCGGCATCTCCGACGAGTTCCCCGAACTCGGCGATGTCCGCGGCAAGGGTCTGATGCTCGCCGCCGAGCTGGTCAAACCGGACGACAACAGCCCGGACGCCGCGGTGACGGCCAAGCTCCAGCAGGAAACCAAGAACCGCGGCCTGCTGGTCGGCAAGGGCGGCCTCTACGGCAACGTCCTCCGCATGGCGCCCCCGATGACCCTGACCGAGGAAGAAGCCGCCGAAGCCCTCGACATCATCCGCGACTCCTTCAACACCCTGCGCTGAACAAGAATCGAGGGCCCCTCCACTTGGAGGGGCCATCGATTGTCAGACCGGAGCTCCTTCGCTCGGGTCATTGGCCAGCGGCAGTGGTGGCGGGGCGCCGGTGATCTTGCGGCGCCGCCTCGAGCGGCCCTCCAGGTAGCGGGCCAGCAGCGACAGCAGCGAACACAGACCGATGTAGATGACCGCGGTCACGATGTACGTCGGGATGTAGGGGAACCCGTACGTGAGCCGGCCGCCCATCTGCTTCGCGACGTACAGCAACTCGCCGTACGTGATGATGAAGCCGAGCGCGGTGTCCTTCAGCAGGACGACCAACTGGCTGACGATCGCCGGCAGCATCGCGCTGATGGCCTGCGGCAGCAGCACCATTCGGACGACCTGGTTCTTCCGCAGACCGAGCGCGTACGCCGCCTCGCGCTGACCCTTCGGTACGGCGGCGATGCCGGCCCGGAAGATCTCCGCGAGGACCGACCCGTTGTACAGGGTCAGACCGAAGACGACCGCCCAGAACGGGCTCAGCCCGAGGCCGAACTGGATGTTGCCGAAGTAGAAGTAGAACATCAGGATCAGCAGCGGGACCGCGCGGAACAGTTCCACGATCAGGGTCGCCGGCGTCCGCACCCACTTGTGGTCGCTGATCCGGGCCGCGGCGAACACCGCGCCGAACAGCATCGCCAGCACGGCTGCGAGACCGGCCGCCTTGAGTGTGTTCAGCAGGCCTTCCAGCATCTGCCGCTGGATCGACGAGTACTGGAACTGCCGCCAGAGCCGTCCCTCGAACTGACCGAACGCGTACATCCGGTGGATCAGCCAGGCGATCGCGCCGAGCAGCACCAGCAGGACCACGACGTTGGAGATCCGGTTCCGCAGCTTCGCGCGCGGCCCGGGCGTCTCGTACAGAACTGCGCTCATCAGGCTACCGCCGTCCGTCGTTCGGCCCACCGTTGCAGGAAGATCAGCGGCACGATGAGGATCAGGAATCCGATCGTGATCCACAGCAGCGTGACCAGCTGGTTCTCACCGCGCTCGGACATCGCTGCCGGGATCGAGCCGGCCTCCACCACCGAGAAGCCGGCCGCGATCGTGGTGTTCTTCAGCAAGGCGATCAGGACACTCATCAACGGCGGGATGATCGCCCGGAAGGCCTGCGGCAGTACCACGATCGTGAGCACCTGGAAGAACGACATGCCGACCGCGCGGGCCGCCTCGGACTGGCCCGGAGCGATGGTGTTGACGCCCGACCGGACCACCTCGCAGACGAACGCCGACGTGTAGATCGTCAGCGCGCCGACCGCGGTCCAGAACGGGTTGGGCAGGGCGAGGTCCATCTTGGCGGCGCCGAAGAACAGGAACGCGAAAACCAGCGTGAGCGGGGTGTTCCGCAGGATGTTGACGTAGCCGGTGCCGAAGCCGCGCAGCGCGGGCACCGGGGAGACGCGGAACGCGCCGAGCACGGTGCCGATGATCAGGCTGAGTACGCCGGACACCAGGAACAGCCTGATGGTCAGCCAGAAGCCGTCCCGGAACAACGGCCAGTTGTCGGTGAGGACCGAGAACATCGCGACCTTCCTCTTACCTGCCTGTGCCTACAGGAACAAAGTCCGGCCGCGGAGCCCAGTCGAGGACACCGCGGCCGGCTGCTGGATCAGTACTTCTCGAGCGGCGGCGGGGTCGAGTCCGAACCCGACTTGCCGAGCGTCTCGCCGTAGATCGCCTTCCAGGTGCCGTCGGAGGCCGACGTCTCCAGGATGGAGTTCACCTTCTCGCGCAGCGCCTTGTCGGCCAGCGGCAGGCCGATACCGTACTTCTCGGTGCTGAACGGCTTGCCGACCACGCGCAGCTCGTCGGGCGCCGTCGCGGCGTACCCCTTGAGGATCGCGTCGTCGGTGGTGACCGTGTCGACCTTCTTGTCCAGCAGCTGCGAGACGCACTCCGAGTAGGTCTTGAACTCGGAGATGTTGCTCGCCTCGGTCAGCTGCTCGTCCTTGACCCGCTGGATCGGGGTCGAGCCGGTCGCCGAGCAGACCTTCTTGCCCTTCAGGGCGGTCTTGCCGGCGTCCATCGAGGGGTCGTTCTTGCGGACCAGCAGGTCCTGACCGGCGATGAAGTACGGGCCGGCGAACGAGACCTGCTTCTTGCGCTTGTCGGTGATCGAGTAGGTGCCGACGTAGTAGTCGATCTCACCACCGGCGATCGCGGTCTCGCGGTTCGCGGACGGGATCTCCTTGTACTCGATCTTGTCCGGGTCGACGCCGAGGCCGGCCGCCACCATCCGGGCCACCTCGATGTCGAAGCCGCAGCGCTTGCCGTCGGCATCCTTGTAGCCGAGGTTCGGCTGGTCGGCCTTGACGCCGACGGTCACCTTGCCGGCGGACTTGATCTTGGTGAACGCCGTGCTGCCGGGCACGTCCACGCCGGTCGCGGCGGTGAACTTGTGCAGCTCGCCACAGGAGTCGGTCGCGTTGCCGCCGCTGTTGCCGCCGCCGGCGCTCGGCTCGTCCTTGCCACAGGCGGCGGCGGTCAGCGCGAGCGCTGCGACGCCGCAGGTGGCGACGAGGGTGCGCATTCTCATGATCAGGTTCCCCTTCGTTTCGTTGCTGGGTACGGCTGCGGGCGGAGGTCAGTGCTTGAGGATCTTGCCGAGGAAGTCCTGGGCACGCCTCGAGGTCGGGTTGGTGAAGAAGGTCTCCGGGCTGGCTTCTTCGACGATCTCGCCCTCGGCCATGAACACCACCCGGTTCGCCGCGGTCCGGGCGAAGCCCATCTCGTGGGTGACCACCACCATCGTCATGCCCTGTTTGGCCAGGTCGACCATCACCTCGAGGACCTCCTGGATCATCTCCGGGTCGAGCGCCGACGTCGGCTCGTCGAAGAGGATGACCTTGGGGTCCATGGCCAGCGCCCGCGCGATCGCGACGCGCTGCTGCTGGCCTCCGGACAGCTGAGCCGGGTACTTCGAGGCCTGGTTGGCCACCCCCACCCGTTCCAGCAGCTCCATCGCCCGCTTCTCGGCCTGCTTGGGGTCGGTCTTGCGGACCTTCAAGGGGCCGAGGGTGACGTTCTGCAGGATCGTCTTGTGCGCGAACAGGTTGAACGACTGGAAGACCATGCCGACGTCGGCCCGCAGCTTGGCCAGCGCCTTGCCCTCGCTGGGCAGTGCTTGGCCGTCCAGCAGGATGTCGCCCGAGTCGATCGGTTCCAGCCGGTTGATCGCGCGGCAGAGCGTCGACTTCCCGGATCCCGACGGACCGATCACCACGACCACTTCGCCCTTGGCGATGGACAAGTTGATGTCCTTCAGGACGTGCAGCTCGCCGAAATGTTTGTTGACACCGGTCAGCGTCACCAAACCCGTTTTCGTCAAGGTGTCGGAATCGCTCATGGCCAGAACCTACTGGAGCCGGGGGTGCGCCCGCAGGCCCGGGTGGTTCCCCCTTGGTAACGATCTGCAATAAACCTGGGCTGACCGTAGCCGGACGGTCACGGATTGCGTAGGACTGTTCGTTTGTGAGCGGCCCGCCCGGTCAGGTGACGATTCCGTACTCGCGGATCTTGCGGTAGATGGTTGCCCGGGACATCCCGAGCGCGGTGGCCGAGGCCTTCTTGTCCCCGTCGTACGTCGACAACGCGTCGACGATGGCGTCCCGCTCGAGCGCTTCGATCGGCGTCAGCTGCCGCCGGGTCGTGGCCCTGCACTCGGGCGGCAGGTCGGCCAGCTCGACCACGCCGGACCGGCGTCGTCTGGCGACGGCTGCGAGGACCGAGCGCAGATGAGTGATGTTGCCCGCCCACGGCAGCCGCATCAGCTGGTTCATCGTGGCGGTGGAGAAGGTCAGGCCGTGGACGCCGGCCGTCGCGAGCAGCGACCGGACCAGTGCCGGAACGTCCTCGACGTGATGCCGCAGCGGCGGCACCTCGACAGTCCGCGGGAAGAAGGCCAGCAGTTGATCGGCGATCTCGGTGCGGTCCGACGGCAGCGTGAGCGCGACCCAGGCGTCCCCGGCCGTCGCGCCGTCGCGGACGCTCTGCAAGAGCTCGGTGAAGCCGTCGAGGGCCTCTCCGGTCAGCAGATGCGCCCGCCGGATGATCAGGTCGGCGCCGGACTCCAGCTCCGCGCGGGCCTCGGCCACCAGTTCTTCGC
The DNA here is from genome assembly GCF_004366005.1 of Kribbella sp. VKM Ac-2566. Taxonomy (NCBI): domain Bacteria; kingdom Bacillati; phylum Actinomycetota; class Actinomycetes; order Propionibacteriales; family Kribbellaceae; genus Kribbella; species Kribbella sp. VKM Ac-2566. The sequence continues at coordinate 589,314 of NZ_SODT01000014.1, forward strand.
CCGTTACCGCCGGATCGAGGACCGCAAGCCGCCGCTCAGGTGCCACGTGCCTGCGAACAGCGCGCAGCAATGACAGCTTGCCCGCACCCGGCTCGCCGTCGGCGATCAGCCACTCGGACCGGCTGCACGCCTCCAGCATCTCCTGGATGACGTGCTGCCAGACCGCGCTGGTTCCGGTCGTCCCGGGAACCACCGGGAGCCGGGCGGCCTGGTGGCTGCGGGCGGGCAGACGTTGCTCCTTGATCTGGATCACCCCACCGGCCAGGGTGTCGCCGACGAAGGTCGGCCGATAGGCCATCCGGGCGGTGGTCCCGCTGGGTAGATCGGTGACGAAGACCTGTGGCTTCGTGCCGCCGCGCGCGTCGCGGGTCCGGTCGATCAGGGCCGCTTGGTCGATGGCGTCGAATCGCGCCTGTGCGTAGGAGTTCATCATGAAGACCTCGTCGCCCAGCGCGAGCACCGGTCCACCGCTGTGCCGGCAGGCCGCGTAGTAGTCACTCAGCAAGGCGTGGTCGAGCGCGTTCGCCTCCTCGACGACCCGCTCGTGGATCCGCCGGGCCGCGAGTTTGGCGAACGACAGCAGGATCGAGTTCGAGTTCCTCGCCTGGGTGGTGATGTCCAGTACGCCGAGGAGGCCGCCGGTGACCGGATGGGTGATCGGCGCGCCGGCGCAGGAGAACATCCGCAGCTTCCCGTTGTAATGCTCGGCGCCGTCGACCAGGATCGGTCCGCACACCTCGAGCGCCGTACCGATCCCGTTGGTCCCGACCGCGGACTCGGCGTACTGGAAGCCGGGCGCGAGGTCGACCGAGTCCAGTCGCCGGAGCAGGGCGGGGTCGCCGCCCCGGCGGTCGAGGACCACACCCTTCGCGTCGGTCAGGATGATGCAGACCGGCTCGTTGTGGAGCTCGGCCGACAGTGCGTCGATGACCGGCCGGGCGGCCCGCATCAGCGTGGTCTCCCGGTCGATCCGGTCGAAGTACGCCGGTGCCGGGCGGTCTACATCCACCTGGGAGGCGTGTGAACGCTCCCACGACACTCGGATCGGATCGCGGACCGGCTGTGCAGCGCCCATGGCCGTCTCCTTCACGTCCGTCACCAGCGGAACTGCTCCCACGGTAGCCCCCTGCCGCGGGACCGCCATCTCACATTGAGACACAGAGACCTCCGATCCGCGGCTTTCATCACTGTTCAACCCCGATGATGGAGGCCCACATTGAGCAGGCAGAGTCTTACCAAGGCCCACGCCAAGATCACCGAGTTGTCCTGGGAACCGACCTTCGCGACCCCGGCGACCCGCTTCGGCACCGACTACACGTTCGAGAAGGCGCCGAAGAAGGATCCGCTGAAGCAGATCATGCGGTCCTACTTCCCGATGGAGGAGGAGAAGGACAACCGCGTGTACGGCGCCATGGACGGCGCCATCCGCGGGAACATGTTCCGCCAGGTGCAGCAACGCTGGCTGGAGTGGCAGAAGCTGTTCCTGTCGATCATCCCGTTCCCGGAGATCTCCGCGGCCCGGGCGATGCCGATGGCGATCGACGCCGTACCGAACCCCGAGATCCACAACGGGCTCGCGGTACAGATGATCGACGAGGTCAGGCACTCGACGATCCAGATGAACCTCAAGCGCCTGTACATGAACAACTACATCGACCCGGCCGGGTTCGACATGACCGAGAAGGCGTTCGCGAACAACTACGCGGGCACCATCGGCCGGCAGTTCGGCGAGGGGTTCATCACCGGTGACGCGATCACCGCCGCGAACATCTACCTGACCGTGGTCGCCGAGACCGCGTTCACCAACACGCTGTTCGTCGCGATGCCCGACGAGGCGGCCGCGAACGGCGACTACCTGCTGCCGACCGTGTTCCACTCGGTGCAGTCCGACGAGTCGCGCCACATCAGCAACGGCTACTCGATCCTGCTGATGGCACTGGCCGACGAGCGCAACCGGCCGCTGCTGGAGCGCGACCTGCGGTACGCGTGGTGGAACAACCACTGTGTCGTCGACGCCGCCATCGGAACGTTCATCGAGTACGGCACCAAGGACCGGCGCAAGGACCGGGAGTCGTACGCCGAGATGTGGCGTCGGTGGATCTACGACGACTACTACCGCAGCTACCTGCTGCCGCTGGAGAAGTACGGTCTCACGATTCCGCACGACCTGGTCGAGGAAGCGTGGAACCGGATCACCAACAAGGGCTACGTGCACGAGGTGGCCCGGTTCTTCGCGACCGGCTGGCCGGTGAACTACTGGCGGATCGACGCGATGACCGACAAGGACTTCGAGTGGTTCGAGCACAAGTACCCGGGCTGGTACTCGAAGTACGGCAAGTGGTGGGAGAACTACAACCGGCTCGCGTACCCGGGCCGGAACAAGCCGATCGCCTTCGAGGAGGTCGGGTACCAGTACCCGCACCGCTGCTGGACCTGCATGGTGCCTGCCCTCATCCGCGAGGACATGGTGGTCGAGAAGGTCGACGACCAGTGGCGCACGTACTGCTCGGAGACGTGCTACTGGACCGACGCGGTCGCGTTCCGGGGCGAGTACGACGGCCGGCCGACGCCGAACATGGGCCGCCTGACCGGCTTCCGCGAGTGGGAGACCCTGCACCACAACAAGGACCTGGCCGACATCGTGCAGGACCTCGGGTACGTGCGTGACGACGGCAAGACGCTGATCGGCCAGCCGCACCTCGACCTGGACGACCCGAAGAAGCTGTGGACCCTCGACGACGTCCGCGGCAACACGTTCATGAGCCCGAACGTGCTGCTGAACGAGATGTCCGACGCCGAGCGCGCGGCCCACGTGGCGGCGTACCGCGCGAACGGCACGACGGCCGCCTGAATCCCGCCCGAATTCGACTCAGTATCAGGAGGAGGCCGCCATGGCCGACACCCACCGGATCCGCTTCGAACCGGTCGACATCGAGATGGACGTCACAGAGGACGACAAGATCCTCGACGCGGCGTTCCGGCAGGGCATCCACCTGATGCACGGGTGCCGGGAGGGGCAGTGCTCCGCCTGCAAGTCGTACGTCCTGGACGGTGACCTGCAGATGGAGCGCTACTCCACCTTCGCCTGCAACGACGCCGAGGTCGCCGAGGGGTACGTGCTGCTCTGCCGGGCGCACGCCTTCAGCGACTGCACGATCGAGCTGCTCAACTTCGACGAGGACGAGCTGCTCGGCGGCATCCCGATCCAGACCGTCGGCGCCCGCGTCGAGGCGATCAATCCCGTCACCCGGGACATCGTCTCGCTCCGGCTGCGAACCGAGCGACCCTTCGAGTTCCGGCCGGGGCAGTACGCCGACATCACGATCCCCGGCACCGACGAGCACCGATCGTTCTCGATGGCGACCACCCAGTCGACGCCGGACGAGATCGAGTTCCTGATCAAGAAGTACCCGGGCGGCCGGTTCTCCGCCCTGCTCGACGGCGAGCTCGTGGTCGGCGACGAGTTGTCACTGACCGGGCCGTACGGCTCGTCGACGCTGAAGGACGGCCACGTGCTGCCGGTGATCTGCGTCGCCGGCGGGGCCGGGATGGCCCCGATCCTGTCGATCCTGCGACACCTGCGGGAGACCGGCAGCACCCGTCCGGTCCGGTTCTACTACGGCGCTCGTACGGCGGCCGACCTCTTCTACCTGGATGCGATCAAGGAGCTCGGTGCCGATCTCACCGGCTTCGAGTTCATCGCCTGCCTGTCCGAGTCGGCTCAGGGCTCGGACGGGCTGCGGGCCGAGGAAGGCAACGTCACCGACATCGTCGAACGGCGGGAGCCCGAGCTGCACCGCAGCGAGGTGTACCTGTGCGGCCCGCCGCCGATGGTCGACGCCGCCTTGACGTTGCTGGAGGCAAGCAACGTGCCGAAGGACCAGGTCTTCTACGACAAGTTCACCAGTCCAGCGACTACCGATGGAGCCTGAGATGACAGAAACCAAGCAGCGCAGCTTTCCGACGATCGAGTTCACCGACTCCGAGGCCGGTGCGCTGGAGTTCCCGAGCTCGACGAGCCGCGCGTACAACTACTACAAGCCGGCGAAGCTGCGCGCGACGATGTACGAGGATGTCACCGTCGACGTGCAGCCGGACCCGGAGCGGCACCTGAGCCAGGGCTGGATCTACGGCTTCGGTGACGGTCCCGGCGGCTACCCGAAGGAGTGGACGGCCGCGAAGTCGTCCGACTGGCACGCCTTCCTCGACCCGAACGAGGAGTGGGACCAGACGATCTACCGCAACAACTCGGCCGTGGTCCACCAGGTCGACCTGTGCCTGCAGAACGCGAAGCGGGCCCGCGCGTACGACAGCTGGAACCCCGCCTGGCTGAAGTTCATCGAGCGCAACCTCGGTGCCTGGATGCACGCCGAGAACGGTCTTGCACTGCACGTCTTCACCAGCATCCAGCGGTCCGGGCCGACGAACATGATCAACACCGCGGTCGCGGTCAACGCCGCCCACAAGATGCGCTTCGCCCAGGACCTCGCCCTGTTCAACCTGGATCTGTCGGAGGCCGACGTACCGTTCGACGGCGGTGCCCACAAGGAGGTCTGGAAGAGCGCGCCGGAGTGGCAGCCGACCCGCGAGGTGGTGGAGCGGCTGACAGCGGTGGGGGACTGGTGCGAGTTGTTGTTCGCAGCCAACATCGTCTTCGAGCAGTTGGTCGGGTCGCTGTTCCGGACCGAGCTGGTGATGCAGATCGCCGCTCGTAACGGCGACTACATCACGCCGACCATCGTCGGCACCGGCGAGCACGACTACGACCGCGACCTCGGCTACACCCGCAACCTGTTCCGGCTGCTGACCCGGGACGCCGAGTACGGCGAGACCAACAAGGTGCTGTTCGGCGAGTGGCTCGCGATCTGGGTTCCACGCTGCCTCGATGCCGCGCACGCCCTGCAGCCGATCTGGTCGCAGCCGGCCGAGAAGTCCGTGACGTTCGCGTCCAGCCTGGACGCGGCCAAGCAGAAGTTCCGTTCGCTGCTCGAGGATCTCGGGCTCGACTCTCCGAAGGAGCTGGACCAGTGAGCATGCAGTTCGGATCGGCCACCGAGTTCTCCAACAAGTGCGGCGTGACCCTGATGAACACGCCGATCGGCCGGGTCGTCGCGGAGGTGATGGGCGCCAAGGAGGGCGTCGAGCTCACCGAGTACCCCTCGATGATCCGGGTCGACGGAGTAGGGCTGCTCGACTTCGACTACGCCGAGCTGACCGACGCGCTCGGTTCGGAGTTCGACGGCTCGGTCTTCGAGGAGATCAGCTCGACCCACTACGGCCGGATGGTCCACCTGGACGACAAGACCATCCTGTTCGCCAGCCCCGAGGACGCCGCCGAGTACATCGGCTTCGACCTCACCACGAAATGAGGCCGGGATGTATGAGAAGAACGGCGAGAAGTACTTCATCGTCGACGCGCACATCGCCCTGTGGGACGGTCGCGCCTCGAACCAGAAGAACATCCACGGCAAGCAGTTCATCGACTGCTTCTACGACTACCACAAGAACCTCAGCCCCGAAGAGGTCGTCTGGGACTACGACACCTACACCTACTACGGCGGGCAGCGGTTGCTGAAGGACCTCTTCGAGGACGGGTACGTCGACCACGCGATCTTCCAGCCCGCGATCCTGAGCGACTTCTACGTCAACGGGTTCGGGCAGACCGAGGACGCACTCGCGCTGACCCGGGCGAACCCCGGCAAGCTCACGTACAACCACGCCTGGGACCCGAGGCACGCGGAGGCGGGACTCGAGCAGCTGCGCAAAGACGCCGCGCGGATGAACCTGCAGGGCGTCAAGCTCTACACCGCCGAGTGGTACGGCGACTCGCGCGGCTGGAAGCTGGACGACCCGTGGTCGCGGCGCTACCTCGAGGAGTGCCTCGAGCTCGGGATCAAGAACATCCACGTGCACAAGGGCCCCACGATCCGGCCGCTGGACCGGGACTCGTTCGACGTCGCCGACATCGACAAGGTGGCGACCGACTACACCGAGCTCAACTTCATCGTCGAACACGTCGGCCTGCCGCGGCTCGAGGACTTCTGCTGGATCGCGACCCAGGAGCCCAACGTGTACGGCGGTCTCGCGGTGGCGATGCCGTTCATCCACACCCGGCCGGGGTACTTCGCGCAGATCATCGGCGAACTGCTCTACTGGATCGGCGAGGACCGGATCCTGTTCTCCAGCGACTACGCGCTCTGGACGCCGAAGTGGCTGGTGGAGGCGTTCGTCGACTTCCAGATCCCGGCGGAACTGACCGAGTACGCGCCGATCACGGTCGAGCAGAAGAAGAAGATCCTCGGCCTGAACGCGGCGGCGCTGTACGGCCTCGACGTACCGGAGGAGCTCAGGCTTCCCGCCGGTACCGTGTCGAGGGAAGAAGCCGTGGCGTCATGATCGCGGTCGCCACTTCGCTGCAGTCCGCAGTCGTCGCGGCGCTGGCGACCGTTGTCGACCCGGAGTTGGACCAGCCCATCACCGACCTCGGCTTCGTCCGGTCGATCCGGATCGACCCGACGGGCGTGACGGTCCACCTCCGGTTGCCGACGTCCTTCTGCGCACCCAACTTCGCCTACCTGATGGCATCCGACGCGGTCGACGCGCTGCGCCGGGTGCCCGAGGTGGGGAAGGTGACCGTCCTGCTCGACGATCACCACGACTCGGACAAGATCAACGCCGGCCTGGCCGCGGACGCGGGGTACGTCGGCACTTTCGGATCCGAGGCCGAGCAGGACCTGGACGAGCTGCGCAGGATCTTCCAGCGCAAGGCGCACACCGCCGCGATGGAGCGCAGCGTGATGGCACTGCTCAGATCCACCGGTACGACCGTCGAGCAGTTGCCCGGGCTCACGCTCGGGCAACTGCCCGGCGGCTCCCACAAGGAAGCCCTGCTGCGTCGCCGGACTGCCATCGGACTGGGCATCCGGCCGGACGACCTGGTGCTGGTCGGCGACGACGGCGTACCGGTGCCGGCCGAGGCGATCCCGATGCGCCTGCGGTTCGCGAAGGCGGTCCGGATCTCCGTCGAGGGCAACGCGCATTTCTGCCGCGGCCTGCTGGCCACCCGCTACGACAACGAGCCGGGCGGCCTGATCACCGATACGAGGAGGACCACATGAGAGCCGTGCAGGTGATCGGCTACCACACCAAGCTTCAGCTCACCGAGATCCCGGAACCGAAGATCACCGGACCGCTGGACGTCGTCGTGCGGATCGGCGGCGCGGGCGTCTGCCGGACCGATCTGCACATCCTCGAAGGCCAGTGGGCCGAGAAGAGCGGCGTACGGCTCCCGTACACGATCGGGCACGAGAACGCGGGCTGGGTGCACGCGGTCGGCGACGCCGTCACGCACGTCTCGGTCGGCGACAAGGTCATCCTGCACCCACTGATCACCTGTGGTCTGTGCCGGGCCTGCCGCTCGGGCGACGACGTGCACTGTGAGGCGAGTAGCTTCCCAGGCATCGACACCGACGGCGGGTACGCCGAGTATCTGCGGACGACTGCCCGCAGCGTCGTCCGGATCGACGATCGCCTGGAGCCGGCCGACGTGGCGGCGCTGGCCGATGCCGGGCTCACGGCGTACCACGCGGCAGCGAAGGCGGCGCGAGCGCTGCGCCCCGGCGCCGTCTGTGTGCTGATCGGCGCCGGTGGACTCGGGCACATCGGGATCCAGGTGATGAAGGCGATCTCGGCGGCGACGCTGGTTGTCGTCGATCGCAACCAGGCGGCGGTGGATCTGGCGGTGGAGATCGGCGCCGATCACGGAATCGTTGCCGATGGCACGCACGTCGAACAGGTCCGGGAACTGACCGGCGGCGCCGGCGCGGAGGCGGTGATCGACTTCGTCGGTGAGGGCGGCGCGACCGCGGACGGGGTGGCGATGCTCCGGCGGGCCGGCAACTACTACGTCGTCGGGTACGGCGAGAACCTCGACGTACCGACCATCGACGTCATATCGACCGAGATCAACTTCATCGGGAACCTGGTCGGCTCCTACAACGACCTGCAGGACCTGATGGAGCTCGCGGCGCAGGGCAAGGTCGCGCTGCACACCACGAAGTACCCGCTGGAGGACTTCCAGCAGGCTCTCGACGATCTCGACCACGGCCGGGTCCGCGGCCGGGCGATCCTCATCCCGTGACAGCGAAGGCGGTCTGACCATGGCGAAGGAACTGCGATTCAACACGGACGCGCGACGGTTGCTCGAATCGGGGGTGAACGCGCTCGCGGACGCGATCAAGGTGACGCTCGGGCCGAAAGGCCGCAACGCGGTGCTGGAGAAGCTCACCGGCCCGCCGACCATCACGAACGACGGTGTCACGATCGCTCGGGAGATCCAGCTGCGCGAGCCGTTCGCCAACATGGGCGCGCAGTTGGTGAAGGAAGTCGCGATGAAGACGAACGGTGTGGTCGGCGACGGCACCACCACCGCGACCGTGCTCGCCCAGGCGATGGTCCGCGAAGGGCTGCGCGAGGTCGACGGGGGCGCGAACCCGATGCGGGTACGGCGCGGTATCGAGCAGACCGTGCCGGTCGTGATCGAGACCCTGCGCAGCTGGGCCGTCGAGGTCGGCGGCCGGGACGAGCTGCGGCACATCGCGACCCTGGCGGCCAGCGACGACGAGACCATCGGCGCGGTGATCGCGGACGCGGTCGACTGGGTCGGGCGCAACGGCGTCGTCACCACCGAGGAGTCCGACACGCTCGGGATGTCGGTGGAGGTTGTCGACGGCATCGAGTTCGACCACGGGTACGTGTCGGCGTACATGGTCACCGACCGGGAGCGGATGGAGACCGTCTACGACAACCCGGTGATCCTGCTGACGAACAAGAAGATCACCCAGGTGCAGGACATCATGCCGACCATCGAGGTCGCCAAGCGCATGGACCGTCCGCTCGTCGTACTGGCCGAGGACGTCGACGGCCCGGCGCTGCAGTTGCTGGTCGGCGGCAACATGCACAACACCATGCGGTCCGTCGTCGTGCACGCTCCCGGCTTCGGGCACCGCAGGATCGCGGAGCTGGAGGATCTCGCCACCGCGCTGGGCGGCACCGTGATCGCGAAGGACACCGGCCTGGACCTGCACGAGGTCAGCCGGGACCACCTGGGTTCCTGCGACCGCATCACGATCACCGAGAACAGCACCACGATCGTCGGCGGTCACGGCGACGCGTCCCTGGTGGAGGCGCGGATCGCCCAGCTGGAGAAGCAGTTCGAACGGGCCAAGATCGACGCCGACCAGGACAGCCTGCAACTGCGGATGGCGCGGCTGGCCGGCAAGGTCGCGGTGATCCGGGTCGGCGGCGCGACGAGCGTCGAGCTGAAGGAACGGATGCTGCGGGTCGACGACTCACTCGCCGCGACCCGTGCCGCGCTCGAGGAGGGTGTCCTCGCCGGGGGCGGAACCGCCCTGGTGCAGGCGCAGGCGGCGCTGTCGAAGCTGGAGCTGACCGGGGACGAGGCGATCGGCCGGGAGGTCGTCCGGCGGGCGCTGCCGGAACCGCTGCGGTGGATCGCGATCAACGCCGGGTACGACGGCGACGAGGTGGTCGCCCAGGTCGCCGGACTGCCGCGCGGTCACGGCTTCAACGCGCTCACCGGCCAGTACGGCGACATGGTCGCCGAAGCGGTCATCGATCCGCTGAAGGTCACCCGGGCCGCGCTGGAGAGCGCGGCCTCGATCGCGGCGCTGCTGATCACCACCGAGACCGCGGTCGTCGAGGAGATCATCGGCAACCCCGGCGCGATCATGGCGCCCGGCTTCGGCGACCTCGCCGAGGGCATGGTCCGGCCGTCCAACATCTACTGAGTGGAGGGCGTCATGCCGGATCGACGTCATCAGTTGCTGGAGACCTTCCTGCACCGAGTCCTCGGCGTACCCCTCGATGAGGTACACGGCGAGGCCCTCGTACTCGCCTATGGAATGAGCGATCGGCTCGAGGACCTGATCGATGCCGCGCTCGGGTATCCCACCCGGGATCCGCACGGGACGCCGATCCAACCGAAGGCGCACGTGGACGCATGATCGAGCCGACCTCGCCTCAGCTCGCCACCGCGGCCAGGACGTTCGGCCTGTTGCTGGCGCCGGTCCGACTGCACCTGGTCGCGTTGGCGAGTTGTGGCGAGTACGACGTCGGCACGCTGGCCGCCCGGGTGGGAGTCAGCGTGCCGACGGCGAGCCAGCACCTGGCCAAACTCCGCCTCGCCGGCCTGGTCAGCGCCCGGCGCGAGGGCCGCCGGCAGTTCTACACCGTCCAGGACCCCCACGTGATCGCACTGGTCGAGCAGATCTTTGCCCACGTGGCTCCCGACGGCTCCCTCGCGCCGGACCCGCCCAGGCTGGGAGCCGCAGGTTTTCCCTTGCCTGTCGCGGAGCGCGACCAATTACTTCCATGGCCGATACAACGGACGTATGGTCTCCGCGGCTCTGTGCGTTGACCCAGGGCTACGGGAGCGCCGCCTCGGGACGGCGACCCGTCAAGAAACATCCGGAGTACGTCATGCGAATCTCGCTGGCCACACGCACCCGCAAAGTCATAGCCGGCGGCCTGGGGGCCGCCCTGATCGCCGCCGGAATCGGCGGCTACGCCGGCCGCTACGAGCTGAAGGAAGAGTGGCTCAAGCACCAGTGGGCCGGCCGGCACTACAACGCCGCCGTGATGGAGAAGGCTCTGATGATCGCCGGCGGCAACCCGTCGGAGATGCAGAGCGAGTCCAAGGAAGCCTTCACGATCGCCGACGAGTTCGAGCAGGCCAGGACCGCGCCGGGCGGCATCGTCGCCCCGGGCGCATACTCGGCCGCGTTCGCCCAGCTCACGGCGCTCCCGCACACCTCGGGGACCTGGCACGACGTCACGAGAGTCCCGTACGACGCGGACGACTCCCGCTACCGTGACTGGTACTCCAACTCCAGTGGCGGCGCCGGCTACGTCACCGGCCGCGTCACCGGCCTGGCGGCTGACAACGCCAACCACGTGTACGCCGCCGGCGCGAACGGAGGCGTATGGCGTTCCACGTCCGGCGGTGGCAACTGGACACCGCTCAGCGACTCGCTACCTTCCCTCAGCGGCGGCGACCTGCAGCTCGCCGGTGACGGCTCGCTCTGGTACGCGACGGGCGAGGCGAACACCGGCGGGACGTCGTACGTCGGATCCGGTGTCTACCGTCTCGCGAACCCGGTGACCGGCACCTATTCGCCGTCCGACCGGGTCGGCGGCAAGGAACTGGAGTCGACCACCGTCGGCCGGTTGCGGTGGGGCGGCGGGCAGGTCTTCGCCGCGACGAACCGCGGCGTCTGGTACCACGACGCGTCGACCAGCGCAGGCGCCTGGAAGGTCGCGTTCTACCCGAACCCGGACTTCATGCCGGAGATCAAGGACGACGCCGGCAACGTGCTGGTGCCGGCCGGTACTCAGACCGGCGGCGCGACGAACGCGGCGTACAAGAACATCGTCAACGACATCGCGATCGACCCGAAGAACCCCAAGCACATCATCGCCGCGATCGGATGGCGTTCGGGCGACACCTACAACGGGTTCTACGAGACCAACGACTACACCGCCGGTCCGTCGAGCTGGAAGCGGCTGAGCGTGGTGCTGGGCGGCATCAAGAACAGCACCGACGTCGGTTACACGACGTTCGCGTTCAGCAAGACCGGCGACCGTCTGTACGCGCTCGTGCAGCAGCCGAGCAAGATCAACGGCAGCACGAGCCTCGCCGGGATCTTCGTCTCCAAGACCGGCAGCCCGTCCGGTCCGTGGAACAAGATCGCCGATCCGCAGATCCTGCACAACAGCGGCTCCGCTCTGGACCGCAAGGGGTACGCCGTCGGTGTGCAGGCCTGGTACAACCAGTTCCTGACCGTTGACCCGGCCAACGCCGACCACGTGTGGGCGGGCCTGGAGGAAGTGTTCGAGACGACCGACGCAGGGTCGCACTGGGCCACCGTCGGGCCGTACTGGAACTTCGGCTTCTCGTGCTGGAACATCGACGACTCCAAGAACACCTGTCCGATGGCGCCGCACTCCGACCAGCACTCGGTCGCCGTGGGCACGTCGGGCGGCAAGCCGGTCGTCTTCGTCGGCAACGACGGCGGCATCTACAAGCGTCCGGTGAACGGGCAGGTCAACGCCAACAAGAACGCCACAGACTGGCAGTCGCTGACCACCGACGGCACGATGGACGCTCTTCAGTACTACTCGGTCTCGGTCGGCAAGGACACCAAGAACGGCGGCGTGGTGGTGTCCGGCGGCCTGCAGGACAACGGCGTCTCGAACCTGTTCGGAGTGAATCCGAGCGGCGGCAACTCCGACACCAAGATGGGCTCGAACTTCGGCGGTGACGGCGGCGACGGTGCAGCCGATCCGCAGAACGGTTGCAACCAGCTGCAGGAGTACGTCGCCCTGGCCGTCAAGATCACCAACAACTGCGCGCTGAACAAGGGCGCGTTGAGCGAGGCCGAGGCGAGCTCGTGGAGCCTGGACCCGGGTGACCCGAGCCCGCGGTTCATCGCCCCGATCGCGATCGACTCCGCGAACTCGAGCGGCTTCATCGCGGGCGGGCAGTACGTCTATACGTCCGCCAAGGGCTGGGGCATGCGGAGCGCGTCCGAGTGGACCAAGGCGTTCGATCTCGGCGCCGGGCACTCGGCAACGGCCGTCGCGATGCGCGGCGGCGTCGGGTGGGTCAGCTGGTGCGGACCGTGCAACAACGAGGGCTTCGCTCGCGGTCTGGCCACCAACTCGGGCGGCACCTGGCACCAGGTGACCTTGCCGTCGAGCTTCCCGAACCGCTACCTCGCCGGCGTCGGCATCGATCCGGCCAACGGGCAGCACGCGTACGTCGCCGTGAACGGCTTCTCGCGCCGCTTCACGGAGGGTCCGGGTGCGGGTGTCGGCCATGTGTACGAGACCAAGGACGGCGGCACGACCTGGTCGGACATCTCGGCGAACCTGCCGGACATCCCGACCAGCGCCGTCAAGCAGCTGGCCAACGGAGCACTGGTGGTCGGGTCCGACCTCGCCACCTTCTACCGCGCACCCGGTGCGACGAACTGGCAGGTCCTGGGCACCGGCCTGCCGACCACAACGGTCATGGACATCGAGTCCGGCCCCGACGGCAACATCTACGCGGCAACCCACGGCCGCGGCATCTGGAGCATCACCCCACCCGCCTGACCAGCGGACTGTCGACGGCCCACCCCCAAGCAGGGGTGGGCCGTCTCACGTACTCTTGGTGGCTGTTATGCGTACTTATGAGGTCCGCACCTACGGGTGTCAGATGAATGTCCACGACTCCGAGCGGCTGCGTGGTCTGCTGGAGGAGGCGGGCTATGTCCGCGCGCCCGAGGGTGACGAGGCCGATGTGGTCGTGTTCAACACGTGCGCGGTCCGGGAGAACGCCGACAACAAGCTGTACGGCAACCTCGGTCACCTGGCGCCGGTGAAGGCGCGCAAGCCCGGTATGCAGATCGCCGTCGGCGGCTGCCTGGCGCAGAAGGACAAGGCGTCGATCACGAAGAAGGCGCCGTGGGTCGACGTCGTCTTCGGCACCCACAACATCGGCGCGCTGCCGGTGCTGCTGGAGCGGTCCCGGATCGAGCAGGAGTCGCAGGTCGAGATCCTCGAGTCGCTCGACGTGTTCCCGTCGACGCTCCCGACCCGCCGCGAATCGCCGTACTCCGCCTGGGTGTCGGTCAGCGTCGGCTGCAACAACACCTGCACGTTCTGCATCGTGCCGGCGCTGCGCGGCCGCGAGAAGGACCGCCGGCCGGGCGAGATCCTCGCCGAGGTCGAGGCGCTGGTCGGCGAGGGCGTGCTCGAGGTGACCCTGCTCGGGCAGAACGTGAACTCGTACGGCGTGGAGTTCGGCGACCGGTACGCGTTCTCGAAGCTGCTCCGCGCGTGCGGGGAGATCGACGGACTGGAGCGGGTCCGCTTCACCTCGCCGCATCCGCGGGACTTCACCGCGGACGTGATCGAGGCGATGGCCGAGACGCCGAACGTGATGCCCTCGCTGCACATGCCGTTGCAGTCGGGTTCGGACACCGTTCTGAAGGCGATGCGGCGGTCCTACCGGCGGGATCGCTATCTGAAGATCATCGAAGACGTGCGGGCGGCGATGCCGGACGCGGCGATCACCACCGACATCATCGTCGGGTTCCCGGGGGAGACCGAGGAGGACTTCCAGGGCACGCTCGACGTGGTCCGGCAGGCACGGTTCGCGGGTGCGTTCACGTTCCAGTACTCGAAGCGTCCAGGGACGCCGGCCGAGTCGATGGCGGACCAGGTCCCGCGCGACGTCGTCCAGGATCGGTACGAGCGACTGGTCGCCCTGCAGGACGACATGGCCTGGGCCGAGAACAAGCTGATCGTCGGCCGGTCGGTCGAGGTGCTCGTGGCCGAGGGGGAGGGGCGCAAGGACGCCGCCACCCATCGGCTCAGCGGTCGCGCCGCGGACAACCGGCTCGTCCACTTCGCCGTACCGGATGGTGTCGAGGCGCCGCGACCGGGTGACCTGGCAACGGTCGAGGTCACGTACGCCGCTCCGCATCACCTGGTCGCGGACGTGTTCGGCGCCGTACGGCGGACGCGCGCCGGCGACGCGTGGCAGCGCTCGGTGGACGCACCTGCAGCTACGCCCGGCGTGATGCTCGGCATGCCGACCATCGGCGCCACGCCCCTCGAGCCGGCCACCGGCGGCTGCCAGGTCGGATGACCGACGAGTCCGCAGGATCGGATCGCGCGGCGGCGCTCCTGCCGCCGGACGCCGAGCCGATCGCGTTCGGACGGGACGCGGACATCTACTCGATCGATGACGAGTGGGTGCTGCGGCGGTACCGCAACGGCCATCCGGTGCGTGACGAGGCCGACTTCATGCGGCACGTCGCACGGTACGGCTACCCGGTGCCCGCGGTGCGTGACGTCGACGGTGCGGACATGGTCATTCAGCGGCTCGACGGGCCGACGCTCGGCGACGCCGCGATCGCGGGCGACCTCAGCGCGACCGACATCGGCCTGATCCACGCCGACCTGCACCGCCGGCTGCAGGCGATCCCGGCCCCGACCGGTACGCCGGGCCGCGTCGTCGTCCACGGTGACCTGCATCCGCTGAACGTGATGGTCACCGCCGACGGCCCGGTCGTCATCGACTGGCGCAACGCGGAGGAGGGCTCCGCGGAGTTCGACGTCGCGATGACCGCGATCATCTTCGCCCAGGTCGCCCTCGACCCCGCATACGAGAACCTCACGGACCTGTTGCGCGACGCGCTCGCGACGTACCTGGCCAACTCGATCGACCCCACACCAGGGCTACCCGACGCACTGGAGCGGCGCGGCAACAACCGGACGCTGACGCCCGCCGAGCTCGCCCTCCTCCCCGCTCAAGAAGCACTGATCCGCTCCCACCTCTAGGCCCAGTCTGGTAATCCCAGGAAGGGTGAACTCAGGCGAAACCCTGGGCGATCACCGCAGGAAGCGCATCACCGTCGGCGACCGCTGCGAGCACTCGCGCCTCGTGCGGGACCAGCGGCTCGGGCAGCTTGTCCAGCGGGTACCAGTCGAGGCCGGCCGCTTTCTCCGGCTCCATCAGGTGCGGTTCGCCGGTCCACTTCGACACCATGAAGAAGAAGTCGACCCGCTCGTCGATCGGATCGCCGTTCCCACCCGTCCGATGCATCGCGGTCACCGGCACGAGATCCGCCGCGTCCACGTCGAGCCCGACCTCCTCCTTGAGCTCCCGCACCGCGGCCGCCACCGCCGACTCACCACGCTCCACATGCCCGGCCGGAACCGCCCAATACCCGTCCATGTAACCGGTGTTGGCCCGCAGCAACAACAACACCTCGTCCCCACGCCGGACAATCACATAAGCCGCCGGCACCACCCGAAACCGATCCATACCCGCACCCTAAACACCCCCACCGACACCACTCCGCGCCAGCAGCCATGTCCACCGTGTCCGGCGAACTGGGGATAGGCGCTGGGGACTGGGCACCGGCAATTGCCTGATCCCAGTCCCCGCCGCCTATTCCGAGTCCGCCGCCTATCCGAGTCCGCCTGGGCCACCGGACAGCGGGTGGGTATGGTGAAGGGCCGCAAGCGGGGTGCTTGCGGCCCTTCGGGGTACGTACGTCAGGCGGGCTTGGGTCCGTCGGGGATGTCGTCGTTCTGGCCGTCCAGGTTGTCCAACCCGTCCTTGGCCTTGTCGACGCCCGTGTCGATCTTGTCGCCGTACTTGCCGCCCGTCTTCTCGTCGACGAAGTCGCCGGCCTTGTCCAGGCCGTCACCGACCTTGTCGCCGTGGCTGTCGACCAGGTCGGCGGCCTTGTCCTTCAGGTCCTCGGCCTTGCCCTTGAACTTGTCGAAGATGCCCATCTCGGGGCTCCCATTCCTGCGTAGTTGAGTGCTTACAGACAGCTAGCGCGATCTTCGCACCTGTGACGCCGGAACTGTGGGATCTCCGCGAGCGCCGTACCCAGAACGATGCCGGACGGCACTTACTCCACGTCGCCGCCGCTGTCCGTCGTGCCGCCGCCGGACTCGACGTCGCCGCCCGACTCCACATCGCCGCCGGACTCGACATCGCCGCCGGACTCGACGTCGCCGCCGGATTCCACGTCACCGCCGGACTGGGCCTCCGCCTCGTCCCCCAGGCCGAGCGCGTCCTTGGTCGCGTCCTTGGCCGCGTCCGCCTCTTCATCGAACGGATTCGTCACTTGCGTTCCTCCCGTAGAAATGTCGCCAACTCCAGAGTTCCTACCGCTCTTCGCGGGTCATCCACAAGGCCGGTCCAGACCTCTTGGCCAAGTCTTGAGTGCGGAGCTGCCAGACTGGAGCGATGCCTGCTGCACTCGTCGTCGCGGTCGTCGGTCCCACCGCGGCCGGGAAGTCCGACCTTGCCGTCGCCCTCTCTCGACATCTCGGTGGCGAAGTGGTGAACGCGGACGCCATGCAGGTGTACCGCGGCATGGACATCGGTACGGCGAAGATCAGTACGACGGAGCGCGCCGGCGTACCGCATCACCTGCTGGACATCCTGGACGTCACCGAGACCGCGACCGTGGCCGAGTTCCAGGAGCTCGCCCGGCAGGCGATCGACGACTGCATCGACCGGACCAAGGTGCCGGTGCTCGCCGGCGGCTCGGCGCTCTACGTGCGCGCGATCCTCGACGACTTCGTCTTCCCCGGCACCGACCCGGACGTCCGCGCCCGGCTGGAGGCCGAGCTCGAGGCGAAGGGCGCCGGAGCACTCCATCAGGAGCTGGCCGCGCGGGACCCGAAGGCGGCCGAACAGATCCTCCCGAGCAACGGCCGGCGGATCGTCCGCGCGCTCGAGGTCATCGAGATCACCGGCGGCCCGTACGTCGCCACGCTGCCGGAGCACCGCTACGTCTATCCGGGCGCGATCCAGCTCGGTCTCGACGTACCGCGGCCGGTTCTCGACGAGCGGATCGACCGCCGGGTGGACCGGATGTTCGACGCCGGATTCGTCGCCGAGGTGCGAGGTCTGCTGAACAAGGGTTTGATTGAAGGAAGGACCGCCAACCGCGCACTCGGGTACTCGCAGGTGATCGCGTTGCTGAACGGTGAGATCGACGAAGAGCAGGCCCGGGAGCGGACCGCCCAGGCCACGCGCAGGTTCGCGCGCCGGCAGGACTCGTGGTTCCGTAAGGACCAACGCATCACCTGGCTCCCGTACGACGCCCCCGATCTCGTGGAGAAGGCACTTCAAGTGATAGCCCAAGGCAACCGCGAAGGCGCCGCCGGCGTAGTCGAGGTGAACAACGGCCCGGACACCCAAGCAGGGGCCGTCGATGCGAGGGGGTGACCGTGAGGCCGAGTTCCGTGAGTACCTGCTCGCGGACCGCACGCGGCTGATGCGCACGGCGTTGCTGCTCACCGCGGGGGATGTGCACACCGCCGAGGATCTGGTCCAGACCGCCTGTACCCGGGTGTACGTGCACTGGCACCGGATCAAGCACGAAGGCGCCGGACCGTACGCGCACCGCATCCTGGTCAACGCCTTCCTCGACGAACGCCGCCGGGCCGGCCGCCATCCGGAGGTGATGACCGCGGATGCGGTCGAGCCGCGGTTGACCGACGTACCGGACCAGACGGACACGCTAGCCATCCGGGATGCACTGCTGGATCTCGCGCCGCGGCAGCGGGCGGTCCTGGTACTGCGATATTTCCAGGATCTCGATGTCGCCAGCTGCGCACGGATCCTGGAGTGCACCGAAGGCACGGTGAAGAGCCAGACAGCCAAGGCGCTCAAGCGCCTGAAGGAACTGATGACGGAAGAGACGGGGAGTAGCTGAGACCGCCGATGGACGAGGTCAAGAGGTTGTTGGAGGGGTTCGCGGACCGCGCCGCCGAAGGGTTGCCGGACGCGGACATCGACGCGGACGTGACCCGCGGCCGGCTCGCGCTACGCCGGATCAAGCGCCGGCGCCGGGTCGCCGGGGTGCTGTGCGTCGCCGCCGCGTCGGCAATTGTGCTCTCGATCGGCAACCAGGTGAAGTGGTGGGGGAACGGCAACGAGGTGGCCGGCGGCCCTCCCGAGCAGGAGACGGCCGCCGCGTCCGCGACTCCCGCGACTCCTGCGACTCCCGCGACGCAGCCGCGGACCACGCCGTCGAGCAGCCAGACGATGTCGATGTTCGGCGCGTCCGTCGTCGAGCTGGTCGCGAACAAGCAGGCGTGGAGCGCGTTCGACTGCACGCTGGCGCCGAAGGGGTGGAGCCCCGAGACCCCGATGACGGCCACCCGCGTCGTGCTGTCCCAGCCCGAGATGCGGACCGCGGACAGTGCCGCCAAGGTGGTGCTGCAAGCCGCGCCGCAGGCCCGCAGCCTGTCGAAGGTCCGCGTCACCGACGCCAGCGGCAAGACCTTCCACATCGGCACCCTCGACGGCCGGCTGACCGGTCAGGTGAAGCTGTCCGACCAGTGGTTGCTGGTCGAGCTCCCGACCGGCACGGTCGAGTGGCCGGATGACGTATTCCGCCGCTTCCTCGACTCCTGCACAGTCAAGTAGACGCGCTGCGACTGGCGCACAACCTCCAGGTGAGATAGGCAGGGCTTGTCCCTGTCCCCGAGCCCGTGTGGGGGAACTCGTGAAGAAGCTGGTCGCATCTCTGTCTGCAGGCACCCTCGTTCTCACTGCCTTCACCGCCTCAACCACCGCGGAAGCGCAAGCTCCGACGCGGCAGCCGACCTCTGTCGGGTACGGCGGCGCGGTGTCCTCGGTCGACCCCGACGCGACGAACATCGGTCTCGACGTACTGCGTCGTGGTGGTAACGCCGTCGACGCCGCGGTCGCCACGGCCGCCGCTCTCGGTGTCACCGAGCCGTACTCGGCCGGCATCGGCGGCGGCGGGTACTTCGTGTACTACAACGCCAAGACGCACAAGGTGTCCACGCTCGACGGCCGCGAGACCGCGCCCGCGACGATGCCACCGAACGCGTTCGTGGATCCGGCCACCGGGGCGGCGTACCCGTTCGCGCAGCTCGTGACGTCGGGGGTGTCGATCGGCGTACCGGGAACGCTGGCGACCTGGGACAAGGCCCTGAAACAGTGGGGCTCGCTGTCACTCGGCAACGCGCTGAAACCGGCCGCGGAGCTCGCCGAGCGCGGGTTCGTGGTGGACCCGACGTTTCGCCTGCAGACGTTGGAGAACAAGGACCGGTTCGCGCAGGTCGTGCCGACCGCGAAGCTGTTCCTGCCGAACGGCGACGCGCCGCAGGTCGGTTCGCTGTTCAAGAACCCCGAGCTCGCCGCCACCTACAAGCTGATCGGTCAGCAGGGTCCGTCGGTGTTCTACCGCGGTCCGCTCGCCGGCGAGATGGCGGCCGTCGCCAAGAACCCGCCGAAGACGCCCGGCGCGACGCTGCCGTTCTTCCCCGGCTACCTGGAGACCAGCGATCTCGCGTCGTACCGGGTGATCGACCGCAAGCCGACCAAGGTTCGGTACGACGGCTTGGACGTCTACGGCATGCCGCCGTCGTCCTCGGGTGGCAGCACCGTCGGCGAGGCCTTGAACATCCTCCAGCCGCAGCACCTTCGGCAGCAGTCGACGACGCAGGCGCTGCACACGTACCTCGAGGCGTCCGCACTGGCGTTCGCGGATCGCAACGCGTACGTCGGCGACCCGGCGTACGTCGACGTACCGCTGAAGGAACTGTTGTCGCGCGGGTTCGGCGTCGAGCGGTCCTGCCTGATCGACCCGCAGCACGCGGCGACCAAGCCGGTGCCGGCGGGCTCGCCGGACGGCCAGTACTCGCGGTGTGCGCAGGGCAGCTCCGTCGAGAAGCGCCCGGATACCGAGGGACGTTCGACGACGCACATGGTCGCGGCCGACAAGTGGGGCAACGTCGTCTCGTACACGCTGACGATCGAGCAGACCGGCGGCAGCGGGATCACCGTGCCGGGGCGTGGTTTCCTGCTGAACAACGAGCTGACGGACTTCTCCGCCGTACCGAACCCGACGGACCCGAACCGGGTCGAGGCCGGGAAGCGGCCGCGGTCGTCGATGTCGCCGACGATCGTGCTGCGTGGCGGCAAGCCGTACATCGCGCTCGGTTCGCCGGGCGGGTCGACGATCATCACGACCGTCCTGCAGACGTTGACCAACCGTCTCGATCGCGGCATGACGCTGCCGGAGGCGATCGCGGCGCCGCGGGCGTCGCAGCGCAACACCGCGTCGGTGACGGCCGAACAGGCGTTCATCGATCGGTACGGCGCTTCGCTGGCGCCGTACGGTCACACGTTCACGCCGGCCGGTGCGCCGGGGAGCTCGGCCTCCGAGATCGGTGCGGTCGCGGCGCTCGAATTCCTGCCCGGTGGTGCGATCCTCGCGGCGGCAGAACCGAGCCGACGTGGCGGGGGAGCAGCTGGAACGGCGTGGCCCCTAAAGTGACGAAATACTAGATTGTCTTGATGATGGCGGCGACCAGGTCCGCTCGTTCGGTCAGGGTCGCCGCGATCACCTGCTCGTGGACGGCGTGGGCGCCCTTGCCGAGCGGGCCCAGGCCGTCCAGTGTCGGTATCCCCAACCATCCGGTCAGATTGGTGTCGGCCGCGCCGGTCGCGGCCGCACCGCCGATCTCCTGACCGACGGACCGCCCGGCCGCAATCACCTTCGCCATCAACTCGTCAGTCGCCGCCGACGGCTGCCAGGCCGGCCGGTTCGACAGCACGCGCACCGCCAACTGTGCATCCCGTACCTGCTGCAGTTCGCCAACCGCCCGCAGCACGGACTCTTCGGTCGCCGGGTCGACGAAGCGGAACCCGATGTCGGCCGCCGCCGATCCCGGTACGACGTTCGTGCGTCCGCCACCCGTGATCGTGCCGACGTTGCACAACACCTCGTCGTGGTCGGCCACGATCCGCCGTACGGCGATCAACTGGTCGACGAGTTCGTCGATCGCGGACACGCCGCTCGCCGGATCGAGAGCGGCATGCGCCTCGCGGCCGGTGACCTCGATGCGGACCCTGGTGCTGCCCCAGCGCGACGTCTTGAGATCGCCGTTCGGATGCGGCGGTTCGAACCCGAACGCGGCGTACACACCCTTCGCCTCGGCCGTCACCAGTGAACGCGCGGACGGAGAACCGATCTCCTCGTCGGCGACCACGACGATCCGCAGCGGCCGGTGATCGCGGCCGGCGATCTGCTCCAGGGCGGTCTCGAAGACGACGAGGCCACCCTTCATGTCGAAGACGCCGGGTCCGTGGATGGCGCCGTCCTGCTCGCGCCACGGCATCGCGCCCTGCAGTTGCCCGATCGGCCAGACGGTGTCGTGGTGCGCGAGGAAGAGCAGCGGCGCCTCCGTCGCGCGTGGACCCCGGCCGGGGAAGTCCGCCACCAGGTGGTCGCCGGTCGGCGTCGGCATCCGGCGGACGGTGCCGCCGAGCTCGGCGTACCGCGTCCCGAGCCGGTCGGCGAACGCGTTCAGCGCAGCCGCGTCACCGGTCGGGGTCTCCGCGCCGACGTACTCCCTGAGTCGCTCGATCATCATAGATAGTCAACGTATCATCATCCGATCAGCGATTGACCAGCAATGATTGCGCGGGGATAGGATCAAGATATGAATCGTATCTCTGAGGTGAGCTTTCGCGCGGTCTCGCTCACCACGGCATCCCGGTTCGCCGAGGCCTCGGCGCTGTACCGGGAGGTCTTCGGCTACCTCGACCCGGCGTACGGGCTGAACCCGCGGCTGCTCGGCGCGCTGGCGAGCAACGGCGGCTCGGTGGTCGGCATCCTCGACGAGAGCGACCGGCTGGTCGCGTTCGCGTACGGCTTCTGCGGCACCGACCGGCGCGGCTTCTACCACTACTCGCAGTCGGCCGTGGTGGCTGCCGGGCAGCAGGGCCGCGGTCTCGGCCGGATGCTCAAGCACGCCCAGCGCGAAGTTGCCCTCAGCCACGGTATGTCGCGGATGCGCTGGACCTACGACCCGGCGCAGATCCGCAACGCGCACTTCAACCTCGACGTGCTCGGCGCTCGCGGCCGCTGGTTCGCGCCCGACATGTACGGTCCGGGGACCGATCGTGTGGTCGTCGAGTGGGACCTGACCCGCGACGAGCCCGCCACCCCGGACTCTTTGACCGAGTTGGTCGTGCCGGCCGACCCGGGCGAACTGCGCAGGTCGTTCGAGGAACTGCTCGGCAAGGGACTCGTCGCCGTCTCGTGCCGCCGCCTTCCGGACGGCAACGGCGCCTACTACTTCGGGCCGGCCGACCATGCCTGACGATCCCCACAACCGCGAGCTCGCAAGCCCTCACGAGCGGTACGACGCTCGACTGCAACGCCGATCGTCGACGCTGCTGCAGCGCCGCGTGGTCGAGCAGGAACGCGCCTCGATCGACGAGGCCCTGGACCAGATCCTCACCGACGAGTCGATCGCGCAGGCGGCGGCCCGGATCGTCGCCGCCCGCCGGCGCTTCATCATCGGCTCGGCGAAGTCGTACTCGTACGCGTCGTTGCTGGCGTTCGACCTCGGCGTCGGCCTCTCGCAGGTGACACTGATCGACGGCACCGTGGTCCGCGGTGTCGACGTCCTGTCCGACGTCCGGTCCAACGACCTGATGGTCGCGTTTTCGTTCCGCCGATACCGCCGCGACACCGTCGAGATCGCCCGGCGGTTCGTCGAGGCCGGTGGTGAGCTCGTCGCCGTCACGGACTTCGAGGACGCGCCGCTGGCGAAGCTCGCCGACCAGTGCATCTACGTCGCGACCGGGAGTGCGTCGTACGTCGACTCGCCGACCGTCGTCGCATCGGTGCTGCACGTGCTCGCGACGCTGACCACGGCGAGCTCGAAGGGCGCGCGCCGACGGCTGATGGAGCGGGATCGGTTGAACACGGAGCTGGGCCTGTATGTCAACTGAGCTGAAGATCGTCGCCGCCCGGCTGCATCGGGTGCGGATGCCGTTGGTGCACGAGTTCCAGACCAGCTCGCACCGCAAGACGTACCTCGATCACGTGCTGGTCGAGCTGGAGGACGCGTCGGGTGCGACCGGCTGGGGCGAGATCGCGTCGTCCTCGGATCCGTACTACGCGCCGGAAACGGTCGAATCCTGCTGGCACATCGCCTCGCAGTACCTGCTGCCCGCAGTGCTGGGGCGGCCGTGGACGCACCCTGACCAGCTGGCCAAACTGTGGTCGAAGGTCCGCGGCAACAACTTCGCCAAGGCCGGCGTGGACATGGCCGCCTGGGTCCTGTGGGCCGAGACGCAATCGGTGCCGCTGGCAACCGTCCTGGGTGGTACGCGGACCGAGGTGGTCGCGGGTGTCTCGCTGGGTATCGAGCCGACGGTCGACGACCTGCTGACCGAGGTCGAGCGTCAGGTCACTGCCGGGTATCCGCGGGTGAAGTTGAAGATCGCTCCGGGCTGGGACGTAGAGCCGGTCCGTGCTGTGCGTACGGCGTACCCCGAGCTTGATCTGCATGTGGACGCGAACGGGATCTACACGGCCGACGACCTGACTGCCGTCCGGAAGCTGGACGAGTTCGGGCTGACGATGATCGAGCAGCCGTTCGCGCCCCGGGATCTGCTCACGCACGCTGCGCTGCAACGCACGATCAGTACGCCGGTTTGTCTCGACGAGAGTGTTGAGACCGTCGACGATCTGGAGACCGCGCTGGCGTTAGAAGCGCTGCAGGTCCTCAATATCAAGGTGTCGCGGATGGGCGGCCTCGGCGTGGCGCGTGCGGCGCACGATCGGGCGCAGCAGGCCGGGATCGCCGTCTGGTGCGGCGGCATGCACGAGTTCGGCATCGGGCGGCTCGCGAACGTCGCACTGTCCAGTCTCCCAGGGTTCACCCTCCCATCGGATGTGTCCGCCTCGGAGAAGTACTACGCCCGGGACCTCGTCGTACCCGCCGTGGTCGCGGTCCAAGGCGTCGTACAGGTGCCCGAGGCAACCGGACTGGGTCACGCAGTGTACCGCGAACTGATCGCCGCCAACACGGTCGCTCAGCAATCCTTCGGACAAGAACAGGAGTGATTTGATGCGCGTGGCAGTGACCGGCGGCCTGATCGCGGACGGCACCGGTTCCGAACTGGTGCCCGGGACCGTGCTGGTCGAGGGCGAGCGCATCACCGCGGTGCTGCCGCCCGGTGAGCCGGTCGCCGAAGCCGAGGTCATCGATGCCACGGGCAACATTGTGGCACCAGGGTTCGTCGACCTGCACTCCCACGCGGATTTCAGTCTCGGCGCGAGCCCGGCCGCCGAGTCGCAGCTCGCCCAGGGCGTCACCACGCTGGTCGCGGGGAACTGCGGCTGGTCGCCGTTCCCGATCACCGACCTCGAGACGCTCCGTGCGGGTACGGCGTTCCTCGATCCGAAGCACGACTGGTCCTGGAACGATCTCGCCGGGTTCGCTGCAACCTTGCAACCGGCGGTGAACCTGGCGCTGCAGGTCGGCCACTGCACGCTGCGGATCGCCGCGATGGGCAGCGCGGAACGGCCGCCGTCACCCGAGGAACTCCGGACGATGCAGGACCTGCTGCGCGCGGCCGCCGACCAGGGTGCGGTCGGGTTCTCGACCGGACTGATCTACGCGCCGGGTGCGTACGCATCACCCGAAGAGGTGGCCGCGTTGGTCGCCACCGCTGCCGAATGCGGCCTCATGTACTCGACTCACATCCGCAACGAGGGCGCGGGTTTGCCGGCCGCGTTGGACGAGGCGATCGCGGCGGCGCGGGCGGGCGGCGCGCGGCTGGAAATCTCGCACCTGAAGGCCGTTGGCAGATCCAACTACGGTCTGGTCGACATTGCGCTCGAACACCTGGACCAGGTTGACGACGTCGACCTCGGCTGGGACGCCTATCCGTACACCGCCACCAGCACGACACTCACCACCAGGCTCCCGACCTGGGCCCTCGCAGGTGGCGCTCTGCTCGACCGACTCGCCGACCCGGCCGAACGCGCTCGGATCGCCGAAGCCCTCCGCGCCGATGACCTGCTCTCGCCGGACTCCGTCGTGATCGCGTCCCTTCCACCCGGCCGCTATGAGGACAGCCGCGGACTGAGCCTCACCGAGATCGCGCAGCGCGACGGGGTGGACGCCGCCGAGATCGTGCTTCGCATCCTCGAGTCCCACCAGGCCGCGGTCAGCGTCGTGAACCACGCGATGAGCGAGGACGACGTGACGACCGTCCTCGAACATCCCCGGACGGCGGTCGCCAGCGACGGCTGGATCATGGACGCAACCGGCCCGGGACTTCCGCATCCTCGCAACTTCGGCACGTTCCCCCGCGTCCTCGGCCACTACACCCGGGACCGCGGCACCCTCACCCTCCCCGAAGCCATCCGTCGAATGACCGCCCTCCCCGCGACCCGCCTCGGCCTCTCCGACCGAGGCATCATCAAACCAGGCGCAATCGCCGACCTGACCGTCCTGGACGCCGACAAGATCGCCGACAAGTCGACGTACGACAACCCTTGGCAACTCTCCGTGGGCATCAACCACGTCCTACTAGCCGGCCAACCGGCCCTCACCAACGCCAAACCAACCGGCCACCGCCCCGGGCGCATCATCGGCCTCTAACGCACGGCGGCTACTTCTTGAAGCGCTTGGGGGCGGTGGGGAGTGGGGGAGGGGCCGTGGGGGTGTCGTCGGCCTCGGTCTCCAGCCAGCCGTCGTGCTCGGTCAGCAGGGCGTCCAGGGCGGCGCGGTCAACTTCTTCCAGTACGACGAGCCACGGGTGGTCCTCGTCGTCGTCCTCGCCGTGGAAGCGCCCGCGCCGTACCTCCCCGCCGAGCCGTTCCGCGACCGCGACGGCGTCATCCTGCTCCCAGAAGTACGCGATCATGCCCAAACCGTACGACCCCGGGTCGCGCCGCGGGCCGTAGGCTTTGCGCATGAGTACGTTTCCCTGGTTGAAGGGGCATGGGACCGAGAACGACTTCGTGATCCTGCCCGATCCCGATGGTTCCGTGCACGGCGAGCTGGACGCGTCGGTGGTGCGGTTCCTCTGCGACCGGCACGCGGGCCTCGGCGCCGACGGTGTGCTGCGGGTGATCCAGGGCGACAGGCAGTCGTACGTCGAGGACGGCGGCGACTGGTTCATGGACTACCGGAACGCGGACGGTTCGATCGCGGAGATGTGCGGGAACGGCATCCGGGTCTTCGTGAAGTACCTGGCGGAGGCGGGCCTGATCGACGGCAAGCCGGTCCGGGTCGGCACCCGCGCGGGCGTCAAGGAGGTCGCGCAGAACGACGACGGCACGCTGACCGCCGACATGGGCGAGCCGAAGCTCCCCGACGCGGCCGGGATCGTGGTCGAGGCAAACGGTCACCAGTGGCCCGCTGTTCACGTCGACATGGGCAACCCGCACGCCGTGGCCTTGGTCGACAGCCTGAACGAGCCGGGCAACCTGTGCGATCAGCCCACCTGGTCGCCGGCCGACGCGTTCCCGCACGGGGTGAACGTGGAGTTCGTCGTACGGCGTGGTCCGCGCGACGTCCAGATGCGGGTGCACGAGCGCGGGTCGGGGGAGACGCGGTCGTGCGGTACGGGGACCTGCGCCGTGACCGTGGCGGCCGCGCGGGCAGCCCGTGACGAGCGCCCGGTGACGTACCGCGTCGGCGTACCGGGCGGTGAAGTGAGCGTGACGTGGCGTGCGGACAACCACCTGGAACTGACCGGACCGGCCGTTCTGCACGCTCGCGGCGAGTTCGACCGGGCCTGGTTGCCGGCCTGAACGGGAATCCCAGATCTGCGTGGGACGTTGACTCCTGGTAAACGGGTCGCTTGTACTTGAGGCCCGTGCCACCATGGAAGGTATATGACGACCCATTCACACGCATACGAAGAGACCACCGACGTCGAAACCGACCTGACTCAGGGCGATGACTCCGGCGATTCGTTGACGGGTCACGATGAGTATGACAACGAACTGACCACCGAGGGCCTCGAGCTCGAGGAGCGCCAGGCGCTCCGGCGCGTGGTCGGTATGTCGACCGAGCTGACCGACATCAGCGAGGTCGAATACCGCAAACTGCTGCTCGAGCGGGTGCTGCTGGTCGGCGTCTGGACCGAGGGCAGCGCCGAAGACGCGGAGAATTCGCTGGCCGAGCTGAAGCTGCTCGCCGAGACCGCCGGTTCCGAGGTACTGGACGGCGTGATCCAGCGGCGGAAGAAGCCCGACCCGGCGACCTTCATCGGTTCCGGCAAGGTGGCCGACCTGCGCAACCTGGTCGCGTCGCTCGGCGCGGACACCGTGATCGCCGACGGCGAGCTGGCGCCCGCGCAGCTGCGCAACCTGGAAGACCGGCTCAAGGTCAAGGTGGTCGACCGGACCGCGCTGATCCTGGACATCTTCGCGCAGCACGCGAAGAGCAAGGAAGGCAAGGCCCAGGTCGAGCTGGCCCAGCTGCAGTACATGAAGCAGCGCCTGCGTGGTTGGGGTGGCAACCTGTCCCGCCAGGCCGGTGGACGCGTCGGCGCGGCCGGCGGCGGTATCGGCGGCCGTGGTCCCGGTGAGACCAAGATCGAGACCGACCGGCGCCGGATCAACACCAAGATCGCGAAGCTCCGCCGGATGCTCAAGAACATGAAGAGCACCCGGTCGACGATGCGCCAGGAGCGTCGCCGCAACCTGGTCCCGTCGGTCGCGATCGCGGGCTACACCAACGCCGGCAAGTCATCGCTGCTCAATCGGATCACGGGCGCGGGTGTGCTGGTCGAGGACGCGCTGTTCGCGACCCTGGACCCGACGACCCGGCGTACGACGACTGCTGACGGCCGCGTGTACACGCTGACCGACACGGTCGGGTTCGTCCGGCACCTGCCGCACGACATCGTCGAGGCGTTCCGTTCGACGCTGGAGGAGGTCGCGGACGCGGACCTGCTGCTGCACGTGGTCGACGGGTCGCACCCCGACCCGCTGGCGCAGATCCAGGCGGTCCGTGAGGTGCTGGCCGAGATCGACGCGAGCGACGTGCCGGAGATCATCGTGATCAACAAGGCCGACGCCGCCGACCCGCTCGCGCTGGCGCCGATCCTGCACCGCGAGCCGGGCGCGATCGTCGTGTCCGCCCGCACCGGCGAAGGCATCGACAAGCTCCGCGAACTGCTCGAGGGCGCCCTGCCGCAGCCGCTCGTGGCGCTCGAGGTCCTGCTGCCGTACGACCGTGGCGACCTGGTCTCCCGGATCCACTCCGAAGGCTCGGTCGAGCAACTCGAACACACCGCCGAAGGCACCCACCTGACCGCCAGGGTCCACCCGGGCCTGGCCGGCGACCTCACGCCGTACGCCATCGCCTGAGTCGCCTGAGTCGCCTGAGCAACGAAACAGCCCCCGAAGTCCGAGGACTTCGGGGGCTGTCTCATGCGGTCACTTGCGCTTCGAGATCTCGATCTTCATCGTGGTGCCGGTCTTGGAAACGACCTTGATGTTGACGCCGTTGTTCGGGACCTTGACGCTGCTCGTCGGCTGGTCCGCGGTCCAGTACGACTTGCTGTCGTTGAAGGTCGGTACGGCGTTCTGCCCGCGGATGTAGCTCGCCTGCCCGTTGATGTGCAGGGTGAACGAGTCCGCCTTCTCGAGGCCGAACGGTGCGTCGTAGCCGCCGACGCGCGGACGCCACAGCTGGCCGTCGATCCGGTTGATCGGGACCGGGTGGCTGTCGACCGGCAGGACCAGGCCCGCACCGGGGTGGGTGTTGGTGTTGTTGTCGCGCTGCGAGGTGTCCCAGTACCAGACCAGCAGACCGTCCTGGTACGGGAAGTGCTCCACCTTGTCGCCCAAGGTGCTCGCCCAGCCGAAGTTGTACGGCCCGGTCTTCAGGTACTGGTCGTGCGACACGTAGTTGATGTTCGAGGCGAGGTAGTAGTTGTCGTACGCCGTCGTGATGGTCGCACCGACCGAGCTGAAGCCGTTCAGGGTCCAGCCTTCCGGCGTGGCCTCGGCACCGGAGTCGACCAGCGTGGTCGAGCCCGACTTCACCTTGATGTCGTCGGCGAAGAACCCGTAGCCACCGGTGTTCGCGTCGGTCGTGTAGCGCAGCTGCAGGCCGATCGTCTTGCCCTGGTACGCGGACAGGTCGAACGTCGCCGGGACCCAGCCGTTGCTCTTGCCGTCGATGCCGTTGCCCTCGGCCGCCTTGGTGATCGAGCCGGCGATCGGCTTGTAGCCGGTGCCGTCGTCGACCTCGACGTACGCGTAGTCGCACGCGTCGGGGCCACAGTCCTCGATGTCCCAGTTCGCCTGGAACGTCAGGGTCGTGGTGCCGGCCGGTACGGCGACCTGCCGGTTCATGGTGTGGGTGAACTCGTCGCCCTCACCGCTCCACCAGGACTTGCTGCCGACCGGAGGCGTCTGCAGCGGCGTGGTCACCAGCTTCTTCGGCAAGGTGACGACCGCGGCCTGCGCCTTGGCCGAGTTGTACTCGTGCGGTCCGAGCTCGAGCGTCCTGTTCTGGCCCGCATTCACGATCTCGTAGTCGAGCCAGCCGAGCTGCAGCTTGTCCCAGACGCCGAAGTCGGCCGCCTGCTCGCCGATACCGCCGTCAGTCGGCTTGCCGACCCGGCTCTGCGCCATGATCGTCCACCAGTTCACGCCGTTCTCGACCGCGGCACCCGAGGTGTCGTAGTGGTCCGGCAGGCCCAGGTCGTGCCCGTACTCGTGGGCGAAGACGCTGATGCCGCCGTTCTCCGGCTGGATGGTGTAGTCGCCGACGTAGAGGCCGGTGTCGCCGACCTGAGCACCGCCGGCCGGGTTGTTGGACGGGCCGCCCGGGAAGCCGGCGTACCAACGGTGCGACCAGATCGCGTCCTCGCCCTGCTGCGGGTCGCCGTCGGCCTGGTCGCCACCGGCGTGCACGATCTGGAAGTGGTCGATGTAGCCGTCCGGCTCGTTGAAGTTGCCGTCACCGTCGAAGTCGTAACGGTCCCACTGGTCGAACGTCTTCAGGTCCGCGGTGATCTGCGCCGTGGTCCGCCCGGCCGCCTTCTGGTCGGCGACCCACTGGTTGACCGCGTCCTGGATCAGGTTCCAGGTGTTGCTGCAGACGTTGCCGGTGCACGGGTAGCCGTTCGAGCGGCCGTACCGGGCCTCGTTGTACTTGACCTTCACCCAGTCGGTGACCTCGCCGGACACCGAGTACCGGCCCGACGACTGCTTCTCGTAGTACTTCTTCACCGAGTTGCCGTTGCCGAAGTACAGGTCCTGGAAGTGCTGCCGGTTGTAGTCGGCCTGCCAGACGGTGGAGTTGTCGACCGAGCGGTCCGGCTCCGGGATCGCGTTGTGCAACGGTCCCTCGAAGGTGGCCGGGCCGGGGATGTTCGGTGCCTGGTCCTTGTCCGGGTAGTTCGGGTGCCGCTCGTTGCCGAACTCGGCCAGTACCACGAAGATCCGGTCGGTCTTCTCCCGGGAGAGCTCGACGTACTGGTCGACGCGGCCCGTGGCGGTCTTCACAGCCTTGGCGCCGAGGACGCCCTTCGTACCGGCCGCCTTGGTGCCGAGCTTGACGACCGTGCTGCCGTTGCGCTTTTCAGGCTTGGCCTGGCCGTTGATGACCTTGGTGAGCGCCTCCTGCCGCAGCTCGCGGCGCTTGTCCTCGAGCGGGCTGGGCAGCTCGTCGGATGCTGGTGCGGCCTCACTTGCGATCGGCGCCGACCCTTGCTTGGACGGTGTGGCGGCGTTCCCGGCCGTGGCTGCGGCGATGCCGAGCCCGGTCGTCGCCGCCAAAGCCAGGCTGAACAGCCCAGCG
This sequence comes from Kribbella sp. VKM Ac-2566, assembly GCF_004366005.1. Lineage (NCBI taxonomy): Bacteria > Bacillati > Actinomycetota > Actinomycetes > Propionibacteriales > Kribbellaceae > Kribbella > Kribbella sp. VKM Ac-2566. The sequence goes on from NZ_SODT01000014.1 coordinate 620,532, forward strand.
GGTAGCTTGCGCACGATTCCCCTCCGTGTCTGATAACGCAGTGTGTTCGTAGCTCCCCCGAGCGTGTTTTGCGCGAGAGTACGGGGAAATGAGCGTCAGCTGAAGTGGAACTGAGGAATTCCTGTGAACGAGCGGGGAAACCTGCACTCTGAGTAGAAGGGCTCACGCATTCCACCCCTGGCGCTTGGCAGACTGTTCCGCGTGGAGCGCGAGACAGTCGACCTGCTGCAGCCGCTGTGGCGTGCGCTGGTCGTGTTCCGCCTGCTGACCTGGGCGTTCGCGTGCTTCGGCGTGTGGACGCGCTGGGACGGCATCGTCCGCCCGTACGGCGCGGTGCTCCAGCTGGCCGTGATGGGGGTCTGGACGCTGATCTCGTCGTACGGCTACAGCCGCCGCTGGGGCCGCCGCAACACGCGGCTCGCGTTCGCGGACCTGATCGTCACCGTCGGCTGCATGTTCGCGACCTTGTGGGCGCAACCGCTGCTCGACATCCGCGCCGGCGCCTCTGTCCTGACCTCGGTGTGGGCGGCCGGGCCGGTCCTCGCGCTCGCCATCTCGCGCGGCCGCGACGGCGGCCTGCTCGGCGCCTCCACGATCAGCCTGGCACTGCTGTCGCTGCGGGGCGTCGAGCACGCCTCGAAGATCCTCAGCAACGTCCAACTGCTGCTGGTGGCTGGTCTGGTCGTCGGGTACGCCGCCTCGACCCTCCGGCAGGCGGGCGTTCGGCTGCGCGAGGCGATCGCCGCGGAGAGCGCGACCGCCGAGCGGCTGCGGCTCAGTCGCTCGATTCACGACGGCGTACTGCAGGTCCTGGCCCAGGTGCAGCGGCGCGGTACGGCGATCGGCGGCGAAGCGACCGAACTGGCGCAGCTGGCCGCCGAACAGGAAGTTGCCCTCCGCACCTTGATGTCCACCCGCCCGACCGTTGCGTCGGGCGATCGCGTTGATCTGTGTGGACTGTTGTTGCCGCTGGCCACGACCCGGATCGACGTCGTCGTACCGGCCGCGCAGGTTCTGCTGCCCGCCTCCACGGCTGAGGAACTGGTTGCCGCGGTCAAAGAAGCGCTGAGCAACGTCGCGAAGCACGCCGGCCCCGACGCCCGGTCCTGGGTGGTGGTCGAGGACCTCGGCGAGGAAGTCGCGGTGTCGATCCGCGACGACGGAGTCGGTACGACGTCCGCGCGCCTCGAGCAGGCCCGCGTGAACGGGCACCTGGGCGTCAGCCAGTCCATCCGCGGCCGGATCGCCGACCTGGGCGGCACCGTCACCGTCCGGACCGCCCCCGGCGAAGGAACCGAATGGGAGCTGAAGGTGGAGGTTTCGTGACGCGAATCATGATCGTCGACGATCACCCGATGTGGCGGGAGGGTGTGGCGCGGGACCTGGGGAGTCGCGGGTACGACGTGTGCGCGACCGCCTCGGACGTCGCGAGCGCGGTGAAGATCGCACTCGCGACCCGCCCGGACGTGGTGGTGATGGACCTGCAACTCGGCGACGGCTCGGGGGTGGACGCGACCCGCGAGATCACCACGGCCCTTCCCGACACGCGCGTCCTGGTGCTGTCGGCCAGCGCCGAGCAGGACGACGTACTCGCGGCGGTCAAGAACGGCGCATCCGGGTATCTGGTGAAGTCGGCGTCCCTGGACGAGTTCGACGAGGCAGTACGCCGTACCGCCGAGGGCGACGCGATCTTCAGCGCCGGCCTGGCCGGACTGCTGCTGGGGGAGTACCGCCGCCTGGGCGAGACCGGCCCCGAGGTCCCGCACCTCACCGACCGCGAAACCGAGGTACTCCGCCTGGTCGCCCGCGGCCTCACGGCCAAACAGATCGCCACCCGCCTCGTCCTCTCGCACCGCACAGTCGAGAACCACGTCCAGAACACCCTCCGCAAACTCCAACTCCACAACCGAGCCGAACTCGTCCGCTACGCCATAGAAAACGGCCTCGACGCGCCCGAGTGATTCGATCGGCAGCTCGACAGGAGGTGTCCCGAAGTAAGGGCCGATCGTCGCCCCAGCCAAGCGTGAAGATGCTCCGGCCGCGCCGACACCTCCTGTCGAGCTGCAGATCCGTCGCTTGATGGCGTTCGTACACTGGGCGTTCCACGTCTGCGTGATGCTCTCTGTCATGACACCTGTACCGCGGGTGCCTATCTCCGGAGGATTCGGTGAACCGGTCGTCCCTTGTCCGTGCACTTCTCGCCTTCCTGATCCTGGCGGCGTCGACGTACGTCACGCTGACGGCGAAACCACAGCTCGGTCTCGACCTGCGCGGCGGAACGCAGATCGTCCTCCAGGCGAAGGACTCGCCGACGGTCAAGGCGACCAAGGAGACCACTGACAAGGCCACCCAGGTTTTGCACCGGCGGATCGACGCGCTCGGCGTCAGCGAGCCGAACGTCACCCGCCAGGGCGAGAACCGGATCATCGTCGAGCTGCCCGGCGTCCAGGACCCGCGCGAGGCCGCCAAGGTGATCGGCAAGACCGCACAGCTCACGTTCCACGAGGTGCTCGACCAGGTCGCGGCCAAGCCGGCCAAGCCCGCGGCGGGGGAGACCTACCTGCCGCCCGAGGGCGGCCAAGGCCTCCTGCGGCTCGCCAAACCCGCGATGACCGGCGAACTGGTCAGCGGCGCCGAGGGCCGGCTCGACCCGCAGCAGGTCGCGCAGGGCTGGTTCGTCGAGATGAACTTCAAGGGCGACGGCGGCAAGATCTGGGCGAACATCACCGGCAAGGCCGCCTGCAACCCGGTCGGCACCCCGCAGCGGCTGATCGCGATCGTCCTCGACAACGAGGTCATCAGCTCGCCGCAGGTGGACCCGAACGGCGGCAACCAGCTCTGCAAGATCGGCATCGCCGGCGGCAGCACCACGATCTCCGGCTCCTTCACCGAGGCGGGCGCGAAGGACCTGGCCGCGCTGATCTCCGGTGGCGCTCTGCCCGTGCCGGTCGAGGTGATCGACCAGCGCACGGTCGGGCCGTCGCTCGGCCAGGACGCGATCCAGGCCAGCGCGCTCGCCGCGATCATCGGCCTCGCGCTGACAGCGCTCTTCATCATCGTGGTCTACCGCCTCGTCGGCCTGATGGCGGTCATCGGCCTGGTCGGGTACGCCGCGATGTCGTACGCCGCACTCACCGCGCTCGGAGCCACCCTCACCCTGCCCGGCCTGGCCGGATTCGTGCTCGCGATCGGGATGGCGGTCGACGCGAACGTCCTGGTGTTCGAGCGCGCCCGCGAGGACTTCATCGCCGGCCGCACCGACGGCCTGCGCAGATCGCTGCGCAGTGGCTTCCAGAACGCGCTGTCCGCGATCGCCGACTCCAACATCACCACGCTCCTGGCGGCCGGCCTGCTGTTCGTCCTGGCCGCGGGGCCCGTCCGCGGGTTCGGCGTCACGCTCTCGATCGGTGTGATCGCGTCGATGCTGTCGGCCCTCGTGGTGACCCGCGTCCTCGCCGAGTTCGTCGTGTCGCGTGGATTCGTCCTGCGCCGCCCGGGCCTGAGCGGGATCGCCGGCCACGGCCGGGTCCGGACCTGGCTGGAAGCCCGGCAGCCGGCACTGATGAAGCACAGCCGCCGTTGGCTCGTCATCACCGCCGTCGCGATCATCGTGAGCGTCGCGGGCGTCGCCGTCCGCGGCCTGAACCTCGGCATCGAGTTCACCGGCGGCCGGCTGATCGAGGTCAGTACGGCGCAACGCGTCACGCCGGACCAGGCGCGCGCCGCCGTCGCCGAGGCCGGGTACCCGACCGCGGTCGTGCAGGCGTCCGGGACCGACGACATCACCGTGCGGACCGGCACGATCAGCGACGACGAAGCGGTGAAGATCAAGGAGTCGCTGGCCCGGATCGGCGGCGACGCCGAGGTGATCCGCAACGAGAGCATCGGGCCGTCGCTCGGTGAGGAACTGCGGAACAAGGGCCTGATCGCCCTCGGCATCGCCCTGCTCGCCCAGTTGGCGTACCTGGCCGCGCGGTTCCGCTGGACGTTCGGCGCCGGCGCTGTTCTCGCGCTGCTGCAGAACGTCGCGGTCGTGGTCGGTGTGTTCGCCTGGACCGGGAGGCCGATCGACGGCATCTTCCTGGCCGCGATCCTGACCGTCATCGGCTACACGGTGAACGACTCGGTGGTCGTCTTCGACCGGATCCGCGAGACCCGCAGCGCCCGGGCCACCGACAACCTCGGCACGACGATCGACACTGCGATCGTGAACGTCCTGCCACGAACCATCAACACCGGTATCTCGACCCTGTTCATCCTCGCCGCGCTGCTGTTCCTCGGCGGCGACTCCCTCGCCGACTTCTCCCTGGCACTGCTCCTGGGCATCGTCGTCGGCACCTACTCCTCCAACCTCACCGCAGCACCTTTGCTCCTGGAACTCGAACGCCGCTACCCGGCCCCTCCACCCCGCCCCAAGCGCACCCAGGTAGACCGTGACGCCCAGCCCGACCGAGGTGCCGTCGTCTAGCTTGCGCGGCTGGCAGGTTGTTGTGCCGCCGGCGGGTTGCAGCAGGCGCAAGGTCGGTTATCCACAGCGGTGCCTGTTGGAGCGGAATCTGTCCGGGGTGCGGGCTAGGGTATGGCGGTGGGTGTTGATGTGCGGGATCTGCTGGAAGCTGCCGTGGCCGGGATCGCCGGTCAGACACGGCCGGGGCAGGTGGAGATGGCGCAGGCCGTCGACACCGCGATGCACGACGGATCGCATCTGCTCGTCCAAGCAGGAACCGGCACTGGCAAGTCCCTCGGGTACCTCGTGCCCGCGCTGCTGCACGCCATCGAGGACCGTCGCGTCGTCGTGTCGACGGCGACCCTGGCGCTGCAGTCCCAGCTCGTCGACCGCGACGTGCCGGCGTTGCTCGACGCGACCGAGAAGCTCCTGCCGCGCAGACCGGCGTACGCGATCCAGAAGGGGCGGAACAACTACGCCTGCCTGCACCGGATCCGCGAGGGCGCGCCGGACGACGACGGCATGCTCGTCGACGTGCCGCCGTCAGGGGAGATCGGCCGTCAGGTCGTCGAGCTCCGCGACTGGGCCGAGCAGCAGCTCGCCGACGGCGAGGCCGGCGACCGGGACCATGCCCCGTCACACCAGTACCAGGCCTGGCAGCAGGTCGCGATCAGCGCGCGCGAGTGCCTCGGCGCGCAGAAGTGCCCGTACGGCGAGGAGTGCTTCGCCGAGAAGGCCAAGGAGCACGCCCGCAAGGCCGATATCGTCATCACCAACCACGCCCTGCTCTCGATCGACGCCTTCGAGAACCGGACCGTCCTGCCCGAGCACGACGTCGTCATCGTGGACGAGGCGCACGAACTGCCCGCCCGGGTCACCGGTGCGGCCGGCGACGAGCTGTCCCCGCAGATGGTCGAGCGCGCCGCCAAACGCGGCCGCCGGTTCGTCGACGACGACAAGGCCGACGACCTGATCGACGCCTCCGACGCGCTCCGGGCCGCGCTCGACGGCACCCGCGAGGGCCGGATCGAGGCGTCCAACGCGCCGGTCCTGGAGGCCGCCGCCCTGGTCCGCGACGCGGCCCGCGCCATGTACTCCGACCTGAACAAGAAGTCCGACGACAAGGACGACGACCCGGACGGCGCCAAGCGGCAGTCCAAGGGCGCGGTCAAGGAGATCTTCGACGTCGCCGAGCGGGTCGCCGCGCTGAGCGACGCCGACGTGGTCTGGATGATCGACCGCGACCGCTTCGGCCGCGAGCTCCGGATCGCCCCGCTCACCGTCGCCGGCCTGCTCCGCGAGCTGGTTCTCCGCGACCGTACGGCGGTGCTCACCTCCGCGACGCTGACACTCGGCGGTGACTTCGACGCGATCGCCCGCCAGGTCGGCCTGCGGCCGTCCGACAAGCTCGCGGACGACGAAGAGATGCCCGAGCTGGACGACTCCTCCGAGACCGCTCCACTGCCGTGGCGCGGTCTCGACGTCGGCTCCCCGTTCGAGTACGAGAAGCAGGCGATCCTGTACGTCGCCAAGCACCTCCCGCCGCCGCACCGCGACGGACTGGGCAAGAAGCAGTTCGAGGAGATCATCGACCTGGTCACCGCGGCCGGCGGACGGACCCTCGGCCTGTTCTCGTCCCGCCGCGCCGCCGAGGCGGCGACCGCCGCGGTCCGCGAGGCCACCGACCTCAAGGTGCTCTGCCAGGGCGACGCGCAACTCGGCGAGCTGGCCCGTGAGTTCGTCGAGGACCCCGAGACGTCACTGTTCGGCACGCTGTCGCTGTGGCAGGGAATCGACGTACCGGGGTCGACCTGCAACCTGGTGATCATCGACCGGATCCCGTTCCCGCGCCCGGACGAGCCGCTGATGGCGGCCCGCCAGCGTGCCGTCGACGAGGCGGGCGGCAACGGGTTCATGTCCGTGGCCGCGACGCACGCCGGACTGCTGCTCGCGCAGGGCACCGGCCGGCTGATCCGCCGCAGCTCGGACCGCGGCGTCGTCGCGATTCTCGACCCCCGCATCGTCACCCAGCGGTACGGCGCGTTCCTGCGCGCCTCCTTGCCCCCGATGTGGCCGACCGCCGATCGTGAGAAGGTGCTCGGCGCGCTGAAGCGGTTGCAGACCACATGAGCCAGTCATGAGTCCGGTGACCGGTCCGCCGGTGCTGCCGATGATGGCGGCGCTGGGGCAGATGCCGTCCGGAGCGGGCTGGTCGTACGAGATGAAGTGGGACGGTATCCGCGTCATCGCCGAGGTCGACGACGGGGTCTGCCGGCTGTGGTCGCGGAACAGCCACGACGTGTCCGGCGGTTACCCCGAGCTGATCGGCCTGGCGGAGGCGCCGGGGTTGCGGCTGCCCGCCGTACTGGACGGTGAGATCGTCACGCTGGACGAGAACGGGGCACCGTCCTTCGGCCTGCTGCAGCGGCGGATGCATGTCCGCGACCCTCGCCAGCTCCGGCACCTGATCACCCAGGTGCCGGTGTCCGTGCGGCTGTTCGACCTGCTCCGCTTCGACGGCGAGTGGTTGCTAGAGGCAACGTACGACGATCGTCGCGGGCTGCTCGAGTCGCTGGACATCGGCGACCCGTTCTGGGAGGTGCCGCCGGCACTGCTGGACAGCGAACAGGCCCTCGAACAGTCTGCTGCGCAAGGGCTCGAAGGCGTGGTTGCGAAGCGGCGCAAGTCGCGGTACCTGCCGGGCCGGCGCAGCGCCGACTGGATCAAGATCAAGCCGGTGCAGACCAGAGACGTCGTGCTGTGCGGCTGGCATCCGGGGGAGGGCAACCGGGAAGGGAAGATCGGCTCCTTCTACTGCGGCGCGTACGCCGGAGACGAGCTGGTGCTGATCGGCAAGGTCGGCTCCGGACTCGACTTCGCGACACTGGACCTGCTGAGCGCCGAGCTGACCGGTCTGGAGATCGACCGGCCGGCGTTCGACGCGTCGGGCATCCCGATGACGGACCGGCGTCGCGCGCACTGGCTCGACCCGGCGCTGGTCGCCGAAGTCACCTACTCCGGCTGGGGCGGCGACGGCCGGCTGCGGCATCCGGTATGGCGCGGTTTACGCCTCGACATCAACCCGGAATCGGTCCTCGTGGAGCGCCCCTGAATGTATTGGAGACCTGCGGCCGCGGACCGAATTGTTCGAAATGCGGAGAATGGTTCTGCGGCGCTGAGACATTCTCTGTTCAACTGTCGCAGAAAATGACCGAATTTCAGTCGTTCGTTTCCCGGGACGGCGCCGGCACCGCCAGTGCGGCCTCGATCTTGTCGACCAGCTTCTCGGGTGAGTGAGTCGGCGCGTAGCGCGCGATCACCCCGCCGTCGCGACCGAGCAGGAACTTGGTGAAGTTCCACTTGATCCGGCCGCCGAGCAGGCCGCCCTGCTCGCGTTTCAGCCAGTTGTACAACGGGATCGTCCGCGACCCGTTGACGTCGACCTTGGCGAACATCGGGAACGTGACGTGGTAGATCGTCGAGCAGAAGTTCGCGATCTCGTTCTCGTCGCCAGGCTCCTGGTGGCCGAACTGGTCGCAGGGAAAACCGAGCACCGAGAAGCCCTGCCGACGGTACGTCTTGTAGAGCTTCTGCAGACCCGTGTACTGCGGGGTCTGGGCACACTGCGAGGCCGTGTTCACCACCAGGAGCACCTGGTCGCGGAAATCGGCAAGAGACTGTTCATTGCCTTCGATCCGCGTGGCGCTGAAGTCATAGACAGTCGTCATAGCTCAATGCTGACACGACACGCCCGACTTCGCTCGCCGTCCGATATGTCAGACTCGGCGCAGAACTGTTACGACCTTTCCGAGAATGACCGCGTCCTTGCCGTCGATCGGCTCGAAAGCGGGGTTGTGTGGTAGCAGCAGGATCTCGGTCTTGGTCTTCTTGAACCGCTTCACGGTGGCCTCGCCGTCGATCATCGCGGCCACGATGTCGCCGTTCTCCGCGGTCTGCTCCTGCCGCACGACCACCCAGTCGCCGTCGCAGATGGCCGCGTCGATCATCGACTCGCCCTTGACCTTCAGCATGAACAGCGTGCCCTCGCCGACCATTGCCTTGGGCAACGGGAAGACCTCTTCGATGTCCTGCTCGGCGAGGATCGGGTTACCGGCGGCGATCTGGCCGACCACCGGCACGTACACCGCGTCCGGATGCGCGTCGCCGGCCCCGGTCTCGTCGTACGTCGTCTGCCGCACCGAGCCGACCGCCGACCGCCGGGCCGCCGCGTCCAGCTCGCCGGGGTAGCGGACCTCGATCGCCCGCGGCCGGTTCGGGTCGCGGCGGAGGAGGCCCTTCTGCTCGAGCACTCGCAGCTGGTGCGACACCGAGGAGGAGCTGGTCAGGCCGACCCGCTCACCGATCTCGCGCATCGACGGCGGGTAGCCGCGGCTGTCCACCGAGTCGCGGATCACGTCCAGCACGCGGCGCTGGCGCGGCGTCAGCCCGGTGGCATCCGCCGGTCCGTCCGGCAGCTCCGCGACGGTCCGGTCCGCCTTGCCCGCACCCTTGTCCGCGCCAGTGCGCACGGGCCCTTGCTGTCCCGCCCCACCGCCCCGGTCATCTTTGCTGGAACCGCTCGGCGTCCTGGCCATCGGTGGTAGCTCCTCGGGTCGGGCCGGCGATCGTCCCACCGGCCGAAACTTGCTCGACTGAGATGACCGTAGACCGAATCCTGAGATTCTTCAAACATCTGTTCGAAGGCGTGTCGGTTCGCATGTTTGTTCGGGTGTCAGGTTATAAGGCGCACGCGGGGTGCTGCCGCGGCAGGGAATTTCCTGGGCGTGTCCTGGTTGGAAGTGGTTGCGTGAGGGGCGGCTGTCGGTTAATCATTCGTACAGACGTTCGATCGAACAGGTGTTCGGGCCGTCGGACGGGGTTGGTCCTCCGGAAACTGTCGGAGGCGGCCGGTAGACAGGACTCGACACCGCAGGACGCGCACCGAACAGAGGTCTGGAGGACCCGATGAGCACAGCAGCCGTAGCGGCCGACGCACTGGGCCGACACCGCTCGCCGGAGGCCACCCCGCCACGCCGGCGGCCAGCACCCGCTCACCTGAAGCCCGTCCCGGCCGCCCACACCGAGGCACCGACCACCCCGGCCGCCCGCGCCGAGGCGCCGATCACCCCGGCCACACGTGCCGGATCGCCGGTGAGTCCCGCCCCGACGGTGGCGCCGCGCCGGCGTCCGCAGATCGAGGGTGCTACCACCGACCGGATGCCGGTTCGCGGGTGCTCGGGCGACGACCTCGGCCGCCGTGCGGCTGTGCAGCCCGAGCCGGCCACTCTCCGGCTGACCCGACGCGGCCGGATGCTGCTGACCGCCGTGTCCGTCCTCGTCTTCGGCGCCGCGATCCTCGTCCTCGGCCTCCGGGTCGCCGGCGTCCTCGAGCCCGGCCCGCACTTCACCCACACCGTTCCGGTGCAGGTCGCCCCGGGGCAGACCTTGTGGTCCATCGCCCAGGACACCAACCCCGGCCAGGACCCCGCCGCGGTCGTGGAGAAGATCGCCGACGTCAACAACCTCGCCACGCCCGCGGACATCATCCCCGGCCAGACCCTGCAGATCCCCGTCGCCGGCTGATCAACCTCGCCCGGCGCGCCATTCGTCCTCGAGCAACGCGTACACGTACTCGTTGCCCCACTCGCCCTTGAACTGCAAGGCGTGCAGGTGATGCGCCTCGCGCCGCATCCCCAATCGCTCGAGCAGCCGCGCCGAGGCAGTGTTCCGGTCGTCGAGAATCGCCACGATCCGATGCAGCCCGAGCTCCTCGAATCCGACCCGCAGCATCTCCCGCGCAGCCTCCGCGGCGAGCCCCTTGCCCTGGTAGTCGGTGTGCAGCGCGAACCCGATCTCGCCCTGGCGATCGGCCTCGCTCGCCCACTTCAACAGCACCTCACCGATGACGGTCCCGGTCTCGCGTAGTTCGATCGCCAGCACCAGCCACTGACCGTCCGCGGTCAACTCACCCTGCGGCAGCTTCCGCTCCAGCGCGGCCCGCGTCTCCTTCCGGTTCCGCACCGGCCACGGCGTGTACCGCACGACCTCCGGCCGTGAGTGGAACGCGAACAGGTCGTCCAGGTCGTCCATCCGATGCGGCCGCAGCTCCAGCCGCTCGGTCAGCAGCGGGTACGCGGGTCGGAATCCAGTCACGGCACCATCCTCGGCTAAGCTGTCTAATGACGTTAGACAGTACCCACCATCCACGACAGCGGACAACAGATTTCGTGACCAGACGCGATCCTTCGTCGCATGCGGCGGCCGGCATCACCGTCGCCGCGATCGCCGACGCCGCCCTGGCGATCATCCACGCCAACGGTGTGGACGGCCTCACCATGCGCGCCGTCGCGGGGCGCCTGAACGTCCGCGCCCCGTCGCTCTACCACCACGTCCACAACAAGTCCGAGCTCCTCGACCTGGTCGCCCGGAACGCGTTCGACCAGTTCACGGCTGACAAGACGGCCTACGAGGAACTCACGACTGTCGACGAGTGGATCGAGCTCACCCGGTCCGGCTCGCTAGAGCTTCGCGCCTTCTACGCGGACCATCCAGGCCTGGCCGGGCTGATGCAGTCGAAGGCGACGCCGGACCGCGACCAGGGTGCGGGCTCGCGAGCCGAACTCATCCGCGCCCAGATCGACGCCCTCGTGCGCATCGGCGTACCGGAGCCCGAGGCGCGTCACCTCTTCGAGGTCACCGCCCGATGGAGCCTGGCCGCGGTCGTCGCGGATCACGCCGACGACACGGACCTGTTCGCCGACGGCCTCGACCTGTTCCTGTACGGCGTACGCGCCCGCCTTCTCGAGGTAGGGGGTGTCTGATCAGCTGACGGTCGCCAGCCACAGCTCGGCGTACCGTTTGCCGTCCACTGCCGTCGCGACCCGGATCGTCGCCGCCGGTCCGTGGGGATCGTTCGCGACGTCCGACGCGCCCCGCGTGTCGACGATGGTCCGCCCGCGCGACCAACTCCCGGACAGCTCGATGCGCACCGGGTACTCCTGCGTCGTCAGGCCCGACGGATCGATCACCGCGCACACCGCGCCGCCGTCGCCGATGCTGCCGCCGTCCGACTGGTACCGCTCGCTGCGCTTCTCGATCAGCTTGCACGCGAGCTCCGCCGAGGGCGACCCGCTCAAGGCGCGCGCCTGCTCGAGCGTGACCACGACGTCGTAGAAAACATCCAGCCCGTACATGGTCACCGCGATGCCGAGGTCCCTCGCGGCGGCCAAGACGATCGCGGCCGCCTCCGGATCGGTCCAGATGTTGAACTCCGCCGCGGCTGTCGCGTTCCCGATCCCGGCCGCACCACCCATGAACACGATCTCGCGCAGACCGCGCGCCGCCTCCGGATAGGTTCGCAGCAACAGCGCGATGTTCGTCAACGGCGCCAACGGGATCAACGTGATGAGCTCACCGGTCGCCGCCGCGTCCAGCAGTACGTCGCGGAGGAGTTCTACGGCATGCCGCGGGTCCGTCGACCGCGTCGACCGCGGCCAGTCCAGATCCCCGAGCCCGTCTTCACCGTGGACATGCCGCGCTGACCGCACCGGCTGGATCAGAGGTACGGCAGCCCCGCGGGCAACCGGGACGTCGGGCCGGCCCGCCGCGTCGAGGACCGTGAGCGTGTTGCGTACGACGTCGTCGATGCCGACGTTGCCGCCGACGCAGGTCACTGCCTTCAGATCGAGCTCGGGGTGCCGTGCCGCCAGCAGTAGCGCGCACGCATCGTCCAGGCCTGTGTCGACGTCGAGAATCACCGGCTTCATGCGCACATCCTCAGGCACGCCGGTCAGGAGCGCACCAGCCGTGCGATCGCGGCGGACGCTTCCTTGATCTTCGCGTCGGCCTCCGGCCCGCCCGCCGCGGCGGCGTCGACCACGCAATGCGTGAGGTGGTCGTCGAGCAGACCGAGCGCGACGGATTCGAGGGCCTTCGTCATCGCCGAGATCTGGGTGAGGATGTCGATGCAGTACTTCTCGTCCTCGACCATGCGCTGCAATCCGCGGGCCTGGCCCTCGATCCGCTTCAGCCGCGCCAGGTACGCCTTCTTGTCGCCGATGTAACCGTGCTGCGCATGCTCGTCGACCGGTTCGGTCACGCTCACCACATCCTCCCTGGGTCCCGCCGAACCCTATCGCCCGCCGGGTCGCCCTTGTGTTTCCGATGATACCCCCCTAGGGTATCGATCATCCTTCAGTTCTCGACTGAACCCACTGCGTCTGGGGCTATACCCCATACCGGTAAGGAGTTATATATGAGTGAGACGAAGTCGTCGCGACGGTGGTGGGCGCTCGCCGTCATCGCCGCGGCGCAGTTCATGGTGATCATGGACACCTCGATCGTCGGCGTCGCGCTGCCGAAGATTCAGGCCGAGCTCGGGTTCGGCCCGGGCAACCTGTCCTGGGTGTTCAACGCGTACGTCGTGGCGTTCGGCGGGCTGTTGCTGCTCGGCGGCCGGTTGTCGGACCTGCTCGGTGCCCGTCGCGTCTTCGCGGCCGGCTGGGGCCTCCTGCTGGTCGGATCGCTGGTGGCGGGCCTGGCGACCGGCGTCGGTTCGGAGCTCGCCGGCCGGGCCGTCCAAGGCATCGGGGCCGCGCTGATCGCACCGTCCGCCCTGACCCTGCTGATGATGTTGTTCGGCGCGAACCCGCGTGAGTTGAACAAGGCGATCGCTTTGTACGGCGCGGCGGCGCCCGCGGGCGGTACGGCGGGTGTGTTCCTCGGCGGCGTGATCACCGAGTACCTGTCGTGGCCGTGGGTGTTCTACCTGAACGTCCCGATCGCGCTGGCTGCCCTGCTTGCCACGCCTGCCCTGATGCCGCGGGCCGCGACCCGTACCGGATCGGTCGACGTTTTCGGCGCGCTGACCGTGACGGGTGGACTCGCCGCGGGCGTCTACGCCATCGTCCGCGCGCCGGAGGTCGGCTGGGCATCGGCTTCGACGGTGCTCGTCGGTGCGCTGGCCGTCGTACTGCTCGGAGTGTTCGTCGCAGTGCAGGCGAAGCGGCGGGAGCCGTTGATGCGGCTCGGGATCCTCGCGACGCCGAACCTGGCCGCCGCCAACATCGCGCAGTTCCTGCTCGGCGCGGCCTGGGTGCCGATGTGGTTCTTCCTGAACCTGTACCTGCAGCAGGTCCTCGGGCTGAGCGCGTTCCCGAGCGGCTCGGCGCTGTTGCCGATGACCACGCTGACCATGGTCGGGATGATCGTCGTCGCGCCGCGCGTGATCGCCAAGGTCGGTCCGAAGAGGACCTTGGGGGGCGGTATGGCGGTCCTCGCCGCAGGCCTGGTCGGACTGTCCCTGATCCGCCCCACCGGCTCGTTCTGGGTCGACGTACTGCCGGGCTCGCTGGTCGCGGCTGCCGGGATGTCGCTGGCGTTCATTCCCAGTCTCGGTATCGCTCTGTCGTCCGCGCGTCCTGAGGAGGGCGGTCTGGCGTCCGGCATCGTGAACACCAGCTACCAGATCGGGTCAGCCCTCGGGCTGGCGGCGATGACCGCGGTGGCTGCTGCGAACGGGGCCGACCTGCTGGACGACGTCGTGGCGTTGACCGAGGGGTACTCGGCGGCCGTCGTCGGCGCGGCGGTGATCGCGGCGGTCGGCGCCGTACTGGCGGCCGTGTCGCTGCGGACTCCGCGTGCCCCTGCCGAACCCGAACGGCAGTCCGTTTCGACCACCCGGTGATCTGTGGACAAGCTCCCCAGGGCGGCTTCGGCCGGTCCTGGGGAGTGGTCTGTGCGGGCCGTAGTTTGCGCCTCGAAAGGGTCGTCGCGGTGGCGCCACGCGGGAGTACACGGGGCCGCGTGAGTGTTGGAACCTGTGACACGCGCGGGCAATCGGGGCGTGCTTGCAAACTGTCGGAGCAGCGATCTAGGATCCCTAGATGTAGTGGTTACACGGGTGTAATTTTCCACAGGTAGTGGTTGGTTGCACACAGGTTCTACACAAGTTGTCCCCAGGCTGATCCACAACGCACCCCCTCGGGGTGGGTACGGGAGGAGTGATTCGTCGTGCACTGTCCGTATTGCCGACACGCCGACTCCCGGGTCGTCGACAGCCGGGTGGCCGAGGACGGCGGAGCGATCCGCCGCCGCCGGCAGTGCCCGGTCTGCGAGAAGCGGTTCACCACCGTCGAGCAGATGCAGCTCACGGTCGTGAAGCGCTCCGGCGCGACCGAGCCGTTCAGCCGGGAGAAGGTCATCAACGGGGTCGGAAAGGCGTGCAAGGGCCGGCCGGTGAACGCCGACCAGCTCGCGCGCCTGGGTCAGAAGGTCGAGGACGCGCTGAAGGGCAGCGGCTCGCCGGAGGTGCCCGCGCACGAGGTCGGACTGGCGATCCTCGGGCCGCTGCGGGAGCTCGACGAGGTCGCGTACCTGCGCTTCGCGAGCGTGTACCGGCAGTTCGAGTCCGCCGACGACTTCGAGACGGAGATCGCGCTGCTGCGGGCCGAGAAGGAGCCGCAGGGCACCGAGCCGGACCCGCTGAAGCCGACCCAGCAGACATAAACCGGGGGAACGGCAGTTCCAGGTAGTTCCAGGTAGTCGCAGTAGTGGCGTTACGCAGTACTCCAACGGGGCGGTCCCGACAGACCGCGGCAGTAGACACAGGGCGAGGAGCAACCATGACAGAGACGGTGACCGGCCACTCGGGGTCGACCAAGAGGTCGGCGGCCGGGTTCCGAGGGCGCAAGAACGCGCCCACGGGACTCACCATCGAGCGCGTCTTCAGCACCGAAGGCGTCCACCCGTACGACGAGGTGACGTGGGAGCGTCGCGACGTCGTACAGCAGAACTGGAAGACGGGTGAGACGGTCTTCGAGCAGCGCGGAGTCGAGTTCCCCGACTTCTGGAGCGTGAACGCGTCCACCATCGTCACCACGAAGTACTTCCGGGGCGCCATCGGCCACGACAACCGCGAGTGGAGCCTCAAGCAGCTGCTCGACCGGGTCGTGAAGACCTACCGCAAGGCCGGCGAGGAGCACGGCTACTTCACCTCGCCGAAGGACGCGGAGGTGTTCGAGCACGAGCTCACCTGGATGCTCCTGCACCAGTACTTCAGCTTCAACTCGCCCGTCTGGTTCAACGTCGGCACGTCCTCGCCGCAGCAGGTGTCGGCCTGCTTCATCCTTGCCGTGGACGACTCGATGGACTCGATCCTGAACTGGTACAAGGAAGAGGGCCTGATCTTCAAGGGCGGCTCCGGCGCCGGCCTGAACCTGTCCCGGATCCGCTCCTCGAAGGAACTGCTCCAGTCCTCCGGCGGTACGGCGTCCGGCCCGGTGAGCTTCATGCGCGGCGCGGACGCGTCGGCCGGCACCATCAAGTCCGGAGGCGCCACCCGGCGCGCGGCGAAGATGGTCGTGCTGGACGTCGACCACCCCGACATCGAGGAGTTCGTCGACACCAAGATGCGCGAGGAGGAGAAGATCCGGGTCCTGCGGGACGCGGGCTTCGACATGGACCTCGGCGGTCGCGACATCACCTCCGTGCAGTACCAGAACGCGAACAACTCGGTCCGGGTCTCGGACGAATTCATGCGGGCGGTCGAGGCGAAGGGCGAGTTCGGGCTCCGCGCGCGGCTGGACAACTCGGTGATCGAGACCGTCGACGCGCGGACGCTGTTCGACAAGATCGCGCAGGCCGCGTGGGCGTGCGCCGACCCGGGCCTGCAGTACGACGACACCATCAACGACTGGCACACGACGCCGGAGACGGGCCGGATCACCGCGTCCAACCCGTGCTCGGAGTACATGCACCTGGACAACTCGTCCTGCAACCTCGCGTCGCTGAACCTGATGAAGTTCCTCCGCGACGACGACCTGTTCGACTCGGAGAAGTTCGTCAAGGCCGTCGAGCTGATCATCACCGCGATGGACATCTCGATCTGCTTCGCGGACTTCCCGACCGAGGCGATCGGCGAGACGACCCGCGCGTACCGGCAGCTCGGCATCGGCTACGCGAACCTCGGTGCGTTGCTGATGGCAACGGGTCACGCGTACGACTCCGACGGTGGTCGCGCGCTGGCGGGCGCTATCACGTCGCTGATGACCGGTACGTCGTACAAGCGCTCCGCCGAGCTGGCCGGCATCGTCGGCGCGTACGACGGCTTCGAACGGAACAAGGACGCGCACACCCGGGTGATGCGCAAGCACGCCGCGGCCAACGACGCGATCCGGACCCTGCACGAGATCGACAAGGACGTCCAGAAGCACGCCACCGCGGCGTGGGAGGGCGTGCTGAAGATCGGCGCCAAGAACGGCTGGCGGAACGCGCAGGCCTCGGTGCTCGCGCCGACCGGCACCATCGGCTTCATGATGGACTGCGACACCACCGGTATCGAGCCGGACTTCTCGCTGGTCAAGTTCAAGAAGCTGGTCGGCGGCGGCTCGATGCAGATCGTCAACCAGACCGTCCCGCGGGCGCTGCGCCAGTACAACTACACCGAAGAGACCATCGAGGCGATCATCGAGTACATCGCCGAGAACGGTCACGTCGTCGACGCCCCGGGCCTGAAGCCGGAGCACTACGAGATCTTCGACACCGCGATGGGTGAGCGGGCCATCAAGCCGATGGGCCACGTCCGGATGATGGCGGCGGCGCAGCCGTTCCTGTCCGGCGCGATCTCGAAGACGGTGAACCTGCCGGAGACCGCGACGGTCGAGGAGATCGCCGACGTCTACTTCCAGGGCTGGAAGCTCGGCCTGAAGGCGCTCGCGGTCTACCGCGACAACTGCAAGGTCGGTCAGCCGCTGGCGGACGGGAAGTCTGCGAAGAAGGCTGCCGCGGATTCGGTCGAGCCCGCTGTCGCCGAGAAGATCATCGAGAAGGTCATCGAGTACCGGCCGACCCGGAAGCGCCTGCCGAAGTCGCGGCCGTCGCGGACCACGTCCTTCACGGTCGGTGGCGCCGAGGGGTACATGACCGCCGGCTCCTACCCGGACGACGGTCTGGGCGAGGTCTTCCTGAAGATGGGCAAGCAGGGTTCGACGCTCGCCGGGGTGATGGACGCCTTCTCGATCGCGATCTCGATCGCGCTGCAGCACGGCGTACCGCTGGAGACCTACGTCCAGAAGTTCACCAACCTGAAGTTCGAGCCGGCCGGTCTGACCGACGACCCGGACGTCCGGATGGCGCAGTCGATCATGGACTACATCTTCCGCCGCCTGGCGCTGGACTACCTGCCGTTCGACGAGCGGGCCGCGCTCGGTATCTACTCGGCGGACGAGCGGTCCCGGCAGCTCGACACCGGTTCCTACGAGCCGGCCCCGGTCGAGGTGTCCGAGGCCGAGTCCCTGAAGACGGTCGAGCCGGTCGCCGAGATCGCGGATGCTCCGGTGAAGCCGGCCGACGCGGCAGCAGCCAAGCCGCTCAAGGGCGAGGCCCACACCACGGCCGAGATGCTGGAGCTCATCACCGGCACCTCGGTGGATGCCCCGCTCTGCTTCACCTGTGGCACGAAGATGCGCCCCAGCGGTTCCTGCTACGTCTGCGAAGGCTGCGGCAGCACCTCCGGCTGCAGCTGACCTGCCGCTGACTTGCCGCTGATCATCAGCTGATAGCGCCACGGCCCCCGGGAACTTCCCACTTCCCCCGGGGGCCGCAGCGCGTCTACCGTCGAGTCGTGGAGGGGATCGACGGTCTCCTCGCAGCCGGGGAGAAGGCGCTCGGCGCCGGGGACTGGGTTGCGGCTCGGGCCGCGTTCGGTGATTCGGTCGGGATCTCGGCAACGGCACGGGGCCTGGCCGGGCTGGGGGACGCCCAGTGGTGGCTCGGCGACGTTCGTACGGCGTTCTCTTGCTGGGAGCGGGCCTACGCCGAGTTCCGGCGTACCGACCCCGGTCAGGCTGTGTTCACTGCGTTGGGCCTGAGCCTTCTCTACGACGCCAACTTCGGCGACCGCGCCGCGGCGCGAGGCTGGGCCGCGCGGGCCGTCCGGATCGCGTCGCAACTCGGCGATCCCGTCGTGAGTGCCTGGGCGTCGCTCGCCAGGGCAGGTTGTACGGACGACCCGCCACAGGTCGCTACCTGGTCCGAGGCGGCGTACGAGATCGCAGCCGAGGTCGGCGATCGCGACCTGGAGTTGTGCGCGTTGAGCCTGTGGGGAGCGGCCCTGATCAACCAAGGACAGGTGCTCGAGGGTACGGCGCTGCTCGACGAGGCGCTCGCGGGCGCGCTGGGCGGCGAGGGCACCCGGCCAGACACGGTAGTTTTCACGAGTTGCTTGCTGATGAGGTCCTGCGTACGCGGTGCCGACTTCTCGCGCGTCGTGCAATGGACCCGGTCGCTCGACGGCTTCATC
Organism: Kribbella sp. VKM Ac-2566; assembly: GCF_004366005.1. Classification (NCBI taxonomy): domain Bacteria; kingdom Bacillati; phylum Actinomycetota; class Actinomycetes; order Propionibacteriales; family Kribbellaceae; genus Kribbella; species Kribbella sp. VKM Ac-2566. The sequence goes on from NZ_SODT01000014.1 coordinate 639,278, forward strand.
GCCCGCTACGGCTGCCCGTACCTGCACGCGACGTGCAGGGCGTCGTACGGCGCTGTTCTCGCCTGCACCGGCGATTGGCCACGGGCCGAGATCGAACTGACCGCGGCTGCGGAACTGGCGCAGCACGCGCTGCCCGCCGTCCAAGCGGAGGCGGCCGCGTTCCTCGCCGACCTTCGGCTGGCACAAGGGCGGTTGGCTGAGGCCCGTCGACTCCTCACCGGGTTCGAAGACCGCACTATCGTGCAGCCGGTCTTGGCGGCCGTCTACTTGGCCGGTGGAGAGGTGGCATTGGCGACCTCGCTGATCCAGCGCCAACTCGGCCAGACCACACCGCTGGAGGAGGCTCGGTTCCGCGAGGTGCTCGGGCAGGCGTTCCTGAGCACCGGCGACACCACCGGTGCTGCTGCGGAAGCTACGCGCCTGACCGCGCTCGGTTCGGCGACAGACAGCGGGCTGATCGCGGCGCGCGGTGCACGGCTGTGCGGACAGACCCTTGCGGCCGAAGGCAGGTCGCGTGAAGCGGTGCTGCGGCTTTCCGCGGCGCAGACCTGGTTCGGCCTGCTGGAGATGCCACTCGAGGTCGCGCGGACCCGAATGATGCTGGCCGACGCCATGTCGTCCGTCGACCCGGCGCCCGCGGTTGCCGAGGCGCGGATGGCACTGGCGGTGTTCGAGGATCTCGGCGCCGCGGCGGACGCCGACGGGGCGGCCGCCTGGCTCCGAGCAGCAGGCGCGAGCGCGGCCCGTCTCGGACCTCGTGGTGCCGGATTGCTCACGAAGCGCGAACTCGACGTACTGAAGATCCTTGCGGAAGGCCTGCCGAATCCGGAGATCGCGGCCCGTCTGTACATCAGCCGACGTACCGTCGAGCACCACGTGGCGAGCATCCTGTCCAAACTCGGCGTACGGAACCGGACCGAAGCCGCCGCCTACCTCACCCGGGTCAGCGAATAGGCGAATTCACCGATGCCAGGTGCTGTCCCTCGCAGACATGCTGCTCTGGGAGGTAACCATCATGACCGAGGCATTGCTGAACACCACCCGCATCGAGACTTTCGGTGCGCGGATGGGAGACGTACTGAACGACGGGATGCTCGCGCTGCTGATGAGCATCGGACATCAGACCGGCCTCTTCGACGCGCTGGGGGAGTTGCCCCCGGCAACCAGTCACGAGGTCGCCGGCGCGACGGGACTGAACGAGCGGTACGTGCGTGAGTGGCTGGGCGCGATGACCGCCGCCCGAGTGGTCGAGTACGACGCCGGTCGGACGACGTACTGGTTGCCGCGCGAACACGCCGCGTTCCTGACGCGGTCGGCGGGACCGGACAACCTCGCGGGCGCGACCCAGTTCATCGCTCTACTGGCCGGGGTCGAGTCGCGGCTTGTCGAATGCTTCCGTCACGGTGGCGGGGTTCCGTACGCCGAGTTCACGGAGTTCCATCGATTGATGGCCGAGGACAGCGGCGCCGTCTTCGACGCCGCGTTGCTGGATTCGATCCTGCCGCTGGTGCCTGGGCTGCCCGACCGGTTGGCGGCCGGCATCGACGTCGCCGACATCGGATGCGGGAGTGGCCATGCGATCAACCTGATCGCGTCGGCGTACCCGCGCAGCCGGTGCGTCGGCTACGACTTCTCCACCGAAGCCGTCGCCGCAGGGCAGGCCGAGGCGTCCGCGCTGGGGCTCGCGAACGCGGAGTTCGTCGTCCGGGACGCCGCGACGCTGGGGGAGTTCGAGCGATTCGACCTGATCACCGCCTTCGACGCGATCCACGATCAGGCTCGCCCCGCCGACGTCCTGGCCGGCATCGCGGCAGCACTCCGGCCGGCCGGCGTCTTCCTGATGGTCGACATCGAGGCGTCGAGCAATCTCGAGGACAACGTCGACCACCCGTTCGCCACCTTCCTGTACGGCATCTCGACCATGCACTGCATGACGGTGTCGCTCTCCCTCGGCGGCGATGGCCTCGGCACCGTCTGGGGCAGGCAGAAAGCACTCGAGATGCTGGCCGACGCCGGCTTCGCGTCCACCGCCGTGACCCACATCGAGGCCGACGCGTTCAACGCGTACTACATCGCACGCAAGGGCTGAGGAGCTTGCTAGTGGCCGGCGTGGTCCGAGTCGGCCGCGGGCCGGCCGGTGCCGTCGAGGGCTGCCAGCGACGCGAGCTCGCCGTCGGTGAGGTCGAAGTCGAACACCGCCAGGTTCTGCGCAAGCCGCTCCCGATCGGCTGACTTCGGAATCGGTACGACGCCCTGCTGCGTCTCCCACCGCAAGACAACTTGTCCCGCGGATCGGCCGTGGGCCTTCGCGATCTCCTGAACCGTCGGGTGGCTCAGGAGATCCGTGCCTTTCCCCAGCGGGCTCCATGCCTCGGTCACGATGCCGTGCCGCTGGTGGAACGCACGTTCGGATGTCTTCGTCCACACCGGGCTGAGCTGGACCTGGTTCACCTCGGGCGCGACGCCGGTTTCGTCGATCAGGCGTTGGAGATGCGTGGGCTTGAAGTTCGACGTACCGATCGCGCGGACCAGGCCAGCCTCCCGGAGCGCGATGAGACCTTGCCATGCCTCGACGTACCGGTCCTGCTCGGGATTCGGCCAATGGATGAGCAGGAGGTCGAGGTACTCGACGCCGAGCTTCTCCGCGCTCGCCTCGAACGCCTGGCGTGCGCCGTCGACGCTGTGCCAGCGTTTGTTGAACTTCGACGTCACGAACACCTCGTCGCGCGGGGCATGCTTCAGCGCCCGTCCGACGCCGACCTCGTTCCGGTAGTTCTCCGCGGTGTCGATCAGTCGGTACCCGAGCTCGAGCGCCGTACTCACCGCCCGCTCAGCATCCGCGTCGTTCATCGGCGATGTCCCGAGCCCGACCCGCGGCATCGCGGTTCCGTGACTCAACGTGACCATTGGAACCTGACTCATCCGGTCTCCTCCTTCGGCGTACGCGCCCAGCCACGATAGGTCGATCACGGTCCGCACCCGCCGCCGCGGTCACCCGATTCCGCCGTACGGCGTACGGCTGGGACCGGCTGTCTCAGCGCCGGGATATCCGTACGCGAACTGTCGGATCCGTGGGTCATCATGGTGCGACGGGCGACGAAAAGCGTTGGAGGGGTGGGCTTATGAAGAATCGGCTGGTCACTCTCGTGGATCTCGGTCTGGACAGTTCGTTCGACGCGTCGATGTCGTTCGTGCAGGGGATCACCGGCAACATCAACGCCGGCTGGGACCAGCCCTTCATCGACGTGAACTTCGTCCGCACCCGCGACCACGAGACCGCGTTCTCAGCCCTCACCACCCCCTCGACCGTTCTGCACGTGATGGCACACGGTGATCACAGCGAGGAGCCGTCCTTCCTGTCCACCGACGGCGAGACCCAGGTTTCGCTGAAGTCCCTCGCCGACTGGTTCCTCGATCACCAGTGGGGTATCGCCAGCGGCGTCGTCATCGCCGACGGCTGCAAGACCGGCATCGGCAAGTGGCAACGCGCCATCCGTGACTGCATCCAGGGCGATGTCACCTACATCGGCACCAGCACCGTCATCGGCTGGTACGAGGCCACCGTCTTCTGCTCCGCCTTCTACGGCGCTCTGGTCCGCAATCGAGGCCTCGGCCGCACCCCCGCCGAACAAGGCTGGGACGCCGCCAACCGAGCCATCCGAGCCTACGAAACCCTCACCGACAAACCCTGCCCCTACAAACCAGTCCTCCTAACCCCCTCCCGCCAAGCCCTCCGCTCCCTCACCGGCTGACCCGACACGCGCGCGGCGGCTACTTTGCGTTAGGCGTGTGAGACTTTTCTGGACTCGTCGTCCGCCTGACGCCGGTGAAGGAACGCCGCCATGAAACTCCACCGGGACTCTCTCCTCACGGCCGCCGCGATTGTGCTGGTTCTGTACGTCGTTTCGCTGATTGTCGGGCTGCCGGCGTGGGCGGCTGTGGTGTTGACCCTGGTGCTGTTGTTGTTGCTGGCCGTTGTGTGGAAGCAGCCCGACGAACCCCGTCCTGTTGTCACGAGGCAGGCGCCGGCGCCTTCCGTCGTACTCCCGGATCCCGAGCCGGTCTTCTCCGGACCGCCGTCCCGGACAGTTGCCGATGTGCGGTTGCCATCGGCTTCGCCGGACTTCCAGTTCAGCTTCTCGGCCGTCGTGCAGTGGTCCACGGTGTTGTCGGGCTCGCGGCACGCGGACCTCGGCGCGGTCGCGGTCGATGCCTTGCTGGAGAGGGCGCGAGCGCTGACCGTGCGGCAGCAGGTAACCGAGGAATCCCTCAACCAGCACCGCTTGGCGGCGCTTCTCGGCGAGCCGGCGCTGGACGAGAAGGGGCAGGTCCGGAGTTGGGCGACCGAAGTACGACTGCGGCTGCCGGACGCGGATCAGAAACATCTTCAGCACCTCGCCGCCCTGCATCGGCGCGAGCAGACCACGCTGCTCGAACGCCGGATGGAGCAGGACAAACGCGCGTACCTGAAGGACGACGTCTTCGCCACGCCTGGATCGGCAGCGGTCTGGTGGATGGTCAACCACCCGGGCGAGGTCGAGACGGCGCTCGGCCTGCTCGACACTCTCGCTGAACTGTCGGCCGCGGCGAACGATCTCCCGGTACGGCGGACAACCGCCGAGGAGATCGAACGCCAACGGCCGACCCGCGCCGAACTCGCCTTCAGCACGGCAATCGAGAACCTCACCGACGCCAACCAGGACGACATTGCACCGAGCCAGAACCCCACTGCTCCGGATCAGGGCAGCAGTGCTCCGGGTCAGGGCGGCACTGTTCCGAGCCAGGACGGCACTGTTCCCGGCGAGGACAGCATCGCTCCGAGCCGGGGCGGCACTGCTCCGAGTCAGGGCGGCACTGTTCCGAGTCGGGAGGGCACTGTTCCGAGTCGGGGCGGCACTGTTCGGGGCGAGGACAGCGCCGCTCCGAGCCGGGACTGCTCGGGGAAGTCGGCTCAGCGTCCGGTGCCGAGGCACGCCGGTGCGGGCAAGGACGGCCGTCATGAGACCGGTCCCGTCCAGTCCGAACTGAACGGCTCCAGCTCCGAGCCGGGTACGACGTACCGGGAGCAGTTCTTCACCGACTAGGCCGGTGAGGCGGGCTGTCTGCAGGGTGGACCCGCCCCACCGGAGTCGAGTGCGCATCGCTAGGTCCTGTCTGGTGATCCATCGCCTACTGCGGGGCACTCGGCACGGCACCTCGCCGCACGGGTGCAAAGGCCACGATGCTCCGCATCGAGACCTCGCCCCCGCACGCCGATGCACCGCACCGAGCACCTCCTCGCTACGGCGCTGGATCACCAGACAGGACCTAGTCGTCCAGCCAGCGGATCGTGGTCGCGCCGTTGTGTCCGTGGATGCTCAGGAGCGCGTCGATCCCGTCCTGCCATACGGTCGTGGTCGGGTAGTGGCCGCCCCAGCGCAGTGCGACTGTGCCGTCGCTCCACTCGACTCCCTCCGCGACGACGCCCGTACCGCTGACACCGGAGACGTCGCGGTACCGGACCAGTTCGAAGCGGCGTGGCCCGGATTTCCTCGCGATGCGCAGATGACGCTGTCGCGTGGTGCGCAGCAGCGTCGCGGTTGTCCCGCTGATCTCGTCCATGGCCCAAGTCAACGCGCGCCCGGGCGTCCTCACCAGGAACTCAACCGGTATCCACAGCGCACAAATTCTGCCCACCGGCGTTCACCGAAACGAATATTCTCATTGCAGGGAGTAACTGACACGCAAGGGAGAGCACGGATGACTGTCATCGAGGAATGGACCGGCCGGCATGCGCACGCCCTGCGTACGGCGCTGCGGCTGACGAACGAGGCGTTCGCCGAGCAGCTCGGCATCTCGCCGCGCACGCTCACGAAGTGGCGGGAGAGACCCGAGCTCGTGCCCAGTCCCTTTCTCCAGGAGGCCCTCGACACCTACCTCAAGAAGGCGCCGCCCGAAGCCCATCTCCGGTTCGCGGCGAACCTCGGCCTGGACCAGGATCGGGGACCGATCGACAAGACCGTGCTGACGCAGCTCAACACGGCGCTCGGTGATCTGACGCGTGTCCTGGCACGCTTGCAGGCCGAGGACCCGGAGCGATCGCCCTCGCCTTGACCGCGGGAAAGGCAGACTGGGCGGCGCAGTGCGAGCGCGGAAGGAGCCGTGGATGAGGCGACGCCTGGTGAACTCGTCGAGCGTGCGATCGGTCGGATGGTCCGACGGCACGCTGGAGGTCGAGTACGTCAACGGCTACACCTACCAGTACTTCGACGTACCGCAGCCGACCTATGCGGCGCTCCTGGCCGCACCGAGCATCGGCGCGTACGTCAACAAACACATCAAGCCGTACTACGACGTTCGCGAACTCTGAGTTTCCGCACGTCACACACCGGGCACCTGTAGGCGTCCACACGGGGGTGCGCACAATCCGGGAGGTGGAAATGCGCACTCGTAGAGCGTCGACCAATGGGTCCCGCGTCGTTGCGATCGTTCTGGTGGTCTGGTTGTTCATTGGACTGGCAGCTGCCGCGCAACGGAACTACTTCTCAGGCTCCGATGCGACCTGCGCACGAGTCGGTACGATTTTGGTGACGGTCGTCGCCGGTCCGCTGAACTACATCGGCGCCAACCCGAAGATCGACTGTTCGGCACCTCAGCCGTCGCGATAACGGCTACGGCGAGGCCGGGGCTCTCCAGGACAACGTGTAGCGCCAGAACAGGCTGCGGCTGACCCGTGTCCCCGGGAGGATGCGCTTGGCCGCGACGGCGATCTCCTCGAACGATTCCGCGGCCATAGCGGTCGGTGCGGTCATGTGCGTGGGGATCGTGTGTGATCGTCGCGGGTGCTTGGCGATGCCAACGATCGGGTTCAGGATCATCGAGGCGATCGACCACGGAAGATCTGCCGGCGCCTCGCGGCTGACGCCGACCACGACGAGCCGGCCGCCCGGGCGCAGCAACTCGCGCGCCTTCTCGAGCGTGGCGACCAACGGCAGATGGTGCAGCACCGCCACGAAGGTGATCAGGTCGTAGCTGCTCGCGTGGAACTCGTCGAACGGCTGCGTCAAGATGCGGACGTTGGCGAGATCTGCTGTCGTGCGCCGAGCCTGTTCCGCGGTCGGGACATCGCGCTCGACGCCGGTGACCGCGGGAAAGACACCGGCGAGCCGGCGAACGAGGTTTCCTGTCCCGCATCCGACGTCCAGGGCCTCTGTGCCGCCGGCTGCGCGGACGCGACGTGCATGGTGGAGTACGAGCGCCGCGTAGACGTCGTTGTGGGACCAAGGGTGCGCTTCGTTGAAGCGAGCCAGGGCGGCCAGCGCTCTCTGAAAAGCACGAGACATAGAGCGACAGTATCGACGGCTCGGGGCGCGGTTCGTACCGTCAGCTGTGCGGGAATAGGTCTCGGGGGAGTGGGGTTACACATCATGCCGTCCGGAACATGACCCCGGGCCTCAACCTAAGCCGCTACGAGCGGCCACTCGCCGAGAGGCGTCTGCTGGGCGGTGCGGTACGTGACAGGTGGGAGCCGACCGGCTCCCACCTCGTCGTCTTCCTGGCCGTCTCGTACGTCGTCCCTCGGGCGTCTCACGTGGTGCGTGGGGCTCCGGCCGAAAACGACTTGTGTGGGTGCGGCATGATGGAAGTGTCGCTCGCGGAGACGCGTGCGAGTGGAGTGACCAGAGGGACCAGCACTGCTTCCCTCGACGCCGGACGACGGCGCCGAGGGCAGGTGCCGGGAGGCTCGGACGAGGGTCCGGGACCCCGATTTGCATCTGCACCGCGAATGTCAGTAATGTTCTTCTTGTTGGAGCGAGGCGCAGGACGCGAAAGCGGCCGGCCCTTCAACAAACTCCCTGAAGGTCTCGGAAGCCGAAACACGCCTCGGCGGGTTTCGGACACTGAGTCGCGCAGGGAGACTGGATCGAAAAAGGCCGATTTGACCGGCTGGAAGCGAAACAGTAAAGTTGGGCGAGTTGCCCCGGAGCTTCAAACGAAAGTCTGAAGCGCGGTGTGCGTCCGATTCTTGAGAACTCAACAGCGTGCCGAAAGTCAATGCCGAAATTGTAGTATCCCCGTTCACAGGCATTGGATGATTCTTCT
>NZ_SODT01000015.1:0-553514 GCF_004366005.1 Kribbella sp. VKM Ac-2566
TCGCCTTGACCATGCTCACCCTCGGCGGCTACCGACCACCCCTCCCAGGCCGCACCTGACCCACACATCAGACAGGAGACCCGGTTATCCCCTCGTGTTTGCAGAACGCCGGCGACGGGCGGGTCGGTGCGGCTGTCGCGTGGAACGCCTGCCTGCCGCAGTACGCCCGGGTCGCGGTTGGGCGGGAGGTTAGAAGAGTGTTGGTGGTTCGGGGTCGAGGGGGTCGGGGAGGGGTGCGAGTGTGGGGACGACCGCGGTGACGGTTGCGTGGAAGCGGCGGGCGAGGTTGAGGGCTTCGACGTTGTCCGGGGTGTGCAGGAAGATCGTGGGGGAGCGGCCTTCGGAGAGCCAGTTGATGACCAGTTCGACGAGGTACGTCCAGCCGGCGACGGTTTCGTCCACGGAGTCACGGCCGATGTAGCGGACGATCGGGTGGCCGGTCAGGGCGCGGGTGCGGCGGGCGACTCGTGGCTTCTTCATCCAGGCGTCGCGCTCGGCGAGGCTGGTCGGGCGGCGGGCGAAGAGTGTGCCGGTGTCGAACGGGATCCACTCCGCGTTCGCCCGCGCCAGCACGCGTTCCAGGTTGCCGGCAGCGCGGGGATCGTCGAAGAAGTCGCGGTGCCGGACTTCCACGGCGTACCGGTGTTCGCGGGGTGCCTGGTGGAGGAACGCGGCAAGGGCACCGAGGTCGGTCGGCGCGAACGCGGCCGGGAGCTGGATCCAGACCGCGTGGTTGCGCGGGCCGAACGGCTCGATCGCGGCGAGGAACGCGCGGAGTTCGACGTCGACGTTGTTGAGCCGGCGCTCATGCGTGATGACCTGCGGCAACTTCACCACGAAGCGGAAGTCGGGCGGCGTCTGCGCGGCCCAGGAAGCGACCGTCGATGCGGACGGCGTCGCGTAGAAGGTCGTGTTGCTCTCGACCGCGTTGCACCACGAGGCGTACGAACGCAGCTTGTCCCGGGAAGGCTGCGGCCACGCGGCATGAGTCCACTGCGCGCAACCGACGTACAACTGCATGTTCACAGCGATCGAACGTACTGCCTGTAGACGTGCACGCGGGAGAACCGCGCACGCATCGACGCCTCAGCCGAGATCGGTGCATGCATGAAAGCAGTCACCAGCTTGCCTGGCGCCTCGAAGCCCTCGGCATCATCCTGCGAGGACTTGTAGACATGGAGATAACGGAAGTTCTCCGTGAACCCGGACCGCTGGTACCAGCCGTTGGCTGACGCATCCCCACGCGTCCACGCGTCCAGTACGTCGACCTGAAGCCGAGGAAGAACCGCCCCGAGCAACTGCGTGGCCAGGCCGTGGCGTTGGTGATCGGGATGTACGGCGAGGACGTCGATGGTGGCGCGGTCCGTGAAGATCTCGACGTCCATCAGCCCGACCACTGTGTCGTCGTCGACGGCCACGAGTCGATGCGCCGGGTTGTCGAAGACCGGGCGCTGCGTCACGACGTCGTCGTAGTACTCGGTGCCGAAGAAGCTCAGCAGGCGGCAGTGCAGCCAGCTGGCGGCGTCGGTGTCGCGGTACTCACGGATCTCGGTCATCCGGCGTCATGATGGCACGCCGCCCCGACACCAGGGACGAGTGTCGGGGCGGGTCTTGCTGCCTAGGTCAGCGCTCGACCTCGCCGCGGATGAACTTCTCCACCAGGTCGCGGCAGACGTCGTCGGCGTACTGCTCCGGCGGCGACTTCATGAAGTACGACGACGCGGACAGGATCGGGCCGCCGATGCCGCGGTCCTTCGCGATCTTCACGGCGCGGATGGCGTCGATGATGATGCCGGCCGAGTTCGGCGAGTCCCAGACCTCGAGCTTGTACTCCAGCGACAGCGGTACGTCGCCGAAGTTGCGGCCCTCGAGCCGGATGAACGCCCACTTGCGGTCGTCCAGCCAGGCCACGTAGTCCGACGGGCCGATGTGCACGTTGCGCGGGTCGATGTCGTTGACCAGTTGCGAGGTGACGGACTGGGTCTTGCTGATCTTCTTGGACTCCAGCCGGTCGCGCTCCAGCATGTTCTTGAAGTCCATGTTGCCGCCGACGTTCAGCTGGTACGTCCGGTCGACGGTGACGCCACGGTCCTCGAACAGCTTGGCCAGCACGCGGTGCGTGATGGTGGCGCCGATCTGCGACTTGATGTCGTCGCCGACGATCGGTACGCCGGCCGCGGTGAACTTGTCGGCCCACTCCTTGGTGCCCGCGATGAAGACCGGCAGCGCGTTCACGAACGCGACCTTCGCGTCGATCGCGCACTGGGCGTAGAACTTCGCCGCCTGCTCGGAGCCGACCGGAAGATAGCAGACCAGGACGTCGACCTGCGCGTCCTTCAACGCCTGAACGACGTCGACCGGCGCCGCGTCGGACTCGGTGATCGTCTCGCGGTAGTACTTGCCGAGACCGTCGAGGGTGTGACCGCGCTGGACGGTGACACCGGTCGGCGGCACGTCGCAGATCTTGATCGTGTTGTTCTCGCTGGCGCCGATCGCGTCGGCGAGGTCCAGGCCGACCTTCTTGCCGTCGACGTCGAACGCGGCCACGAACTCCACGTCCCGGACGTGGTAGTCACCGAACACGACGTGCATCAGACCCGGGACGCGCTCCTCGGGCTTCGCGTCACGGTAGTAGTGCACGCCCTGGACGAGCGAGCTTGCGCAGTTGCCGACGCCGACGATCGCTACGCGAATCGAGGTCATCTGGAATCTCCTTGGGTAGGCGGGTAGTGCTGGTCAGGGGGCCGCTGTTGCCGCCGCTCGCCGTCGATCAGCTCGTTCAGCCAGCGGACCTCGCGCTCGGCCGACTCCAGGCCGTGCCGTTGCAGCTCGAGGGTGTAGGCGTCGACCCGCTCCGCCGTCCGGCTCATCGCCGCCCGGAAGTTGGCCAGCCGCTCCTCCATCCGGGCCCTGCGGCCCTCGAGGATGCGCAACCGGGTGGCCGGATCGGTCCGGCCGAAGAACGAGAAGCGGACGCCGAACGTGTCGTCCTCCCAGGCCGACGGGCCGGCTTCGTGCATCGCGTGCGCGAAGTAGTCCTTGCCGTCGGCGGTGATCGTGTACACGATCTTGGGCCTGCGACCCGACTCCGGCGTCCCGGGGTCGGCCGTGATCAGCCCGTTGCGGAGCATCGCCTTCAGACACGGGTACAGCGAACCGAACGACAGCACGCGTCCCCAGCCGAACTGGGCGTTGACGCGCTTGCGGAGCTCGTAACCGTGCATCGGCGCTTCGTGCAGCAGACCGAGTACGGCGAGCTCCAGGACCCCACTGCGGTTTCCCATGAGCCACCTCCCTCGGTCTAGTTTGTCATGACCTGATGTATCGGTTCGATACATCGTGCCGCCACTGTAAGCAGAGGTAGTGGCTGTGGACAACTCTTGACAAACCCAGCCTTTGTCACCCTCGCCGAGCGGCACGCCCAGGAAACCTGTTACGTCAGACGCCGATCTGCGTTAATCGAATGACACCCAGCGTCGTAGTCCGGGAGCGGACGGTAATGACGGCACCAATGCCGCGCCTCCGGCGCGGCGGGTCATTGGGCTGTAACTCCCGGCCTTCCCTCGTCGCTCCGGTCGCTTCGCTCCCTCCACTCCTCAGTCCAGGCCGGGAGGCCCAATGACCGACAGTCATGGGAAGCACGCCAAGTCCGATGTGGAAGCCGAGGGTGCGCTCGCCCGGCTGGCGCTGCGGTTCACCGCGTTCACCGAGAAGTGGCTGCCGGACGCGTTCGGGTTCGTCCTGGTCGGCACGTTCGTGGTGCTGCTGTTCGGGCTCGTCACCGGTGAGCCGCTGCTGAAGCGTCCCGACGACCCGGCCGCGACCAAGGGCTTCGGGATGATCGATGCCTGGGGCATCGGGTTCTGGTCGCTGATCACCTTCACCCTGCAGATGGCGATGATCATCATCGGCGGGTACGCCGTCGCCACCAGCGGACCGGTCGCGCGGTTGATCACGCGGCTGGCCCGGATCCCGAAGAGCCCGCGGACCGCGGTCGCGTTCGTCGCCGCGGTCGCGATGCTGGCGTCGTACCTGAACTGGGCCTTCAGTCTGATCTTCGCGGCGATCCTGGCGCGCGAGGTGGCGCGCAACGTGCCGAAGGCGGACTACCGCGCGCTCGGTGCGATGGCGTTCCTCGGGCTCGGGACCGTGTGGGCGCAGGGGCTGTCCGGCTCTGCGGCATTGCAGGTGGCGAGTGCGAGCAGCAGCCCGGCCCCGGTGCAGGAGGTGATCAAGGCCGGCGGTCACGCCAGCGGTCTGATCCCGCTCAGCGACACGATCTTCACCTGGCAGGCGATCGTGGCGACGTTGATCGTGTACGCCGTCGGCGTCGGGATGGCGTGGTTCATCGCGCCGGGCGAGGGCAATGCGCGGACCGCGGAGCAGATCGGGATCGAACTCAAACCGCTCATCGGCCGCGGGTCGGCGTACAACGGTCAACGGGGAGAAGCCCGCAGGCCGGGCGATTGGCTCGAGCATTCGCCACTGTTCAGTCTGCTGATCGTCCTGCTCGGCGCGGTCTACCTGGTCCGCTACTTCAGTGGGAAGAACTTCTTCAACGCGCTGGACCTCAACACGGTCAACCTGATCCTGTTCCTGCTCGCGATGCTGCTGCACTGGCGGCCGTGGCGGATGGCGCGTGCGGTGCGCGACGGTGCGCCCGCGGCGGCCGGCGTACTGCTCCAGTTCCCCTTGTACGGCGGGATTTTCGGGATGATCGCCTACACCGGGATCTCCGCGCGCCTCGCCGGGTGGTTGGTGCAGGCGAGCAACCAGTTCCTGTTCCCGCCGCTGGTCGCGATCTACTCGTGCATCCTCGGCATCTTCGTGCCGAGCGGCGGCAGCAAGTGGGTGATCGAGGCGCCGTACGTGCTGCAGGCCGCCAACGAACTGAAGGTCGACGCGGGCTGGATGGTCGTCGTGTACGACCTCGGCGAGGCGAGCGCCAACCTGCTGCAACCGTTCTGGATGCTGCCGACGCTCGCCATCCTCGGCCTCAAGGCTCGCGACATCATGGGCTATACCTTCACGATGTTCCTGGCCTGCTTCCCGGCCGCGTTGATCGCCGTGACATTGCTCGCACCGCACGTCACGGGGTAACCGATTGCAGCGACTTTGGGTCCGGCAGGATCTGCTTGCTAGCATCCGATGCGGATTCGGGCCCGTTACCACACCCACCGTAGTCTGTGGGGCAATGACTTCAGCGAGATCGTCGAGGATTGCACAGTGAGTGAAGCTCGTAGGAAGGCCGCCCCGCCGCCCCGGCGCAAGAAGCACTGGGCGCTCCGGGTGCTCGGCTGGCTCGCCGCACTCCTCTTCCTCGGCATCATCGGTTCGGTCGCGGCCTTCTTCGTCGTCTACCAGACGACCAAGATCCCGGACCCGAACAAGGAGTTCGCCACCAACACCACGACGGTGACCTACTCCGACGGCAACCAGCCACTCGGCTCGTTCTTCGAGCAGAACCGGCACACGGTGCCGCTGGCGCAGATCCCGAAGCACGTCCAGGACTCGGTGATCGCGGCAGAGGACCGGACGTTCTGGACCAACCCGGGGATCTCGCCGAGCGGCATGGTCCGGGCGGCGGTGAACATCGCCCGCGGTGAGCAGTTGCAGGGTGGTTCGACGATCACGCAGCAGTACGTGAAGATCATGTACCTGACGCAGGAGCGGACGGTCTCCCGCAAGCTCAAGGAACTGTTCATCGCGACCAAGCTCGGCCGTCAGCAGGACAAGAGCAAGACGCTCGAGGGCTACCTGAACACGATCTACTTCGGCCAGGGCGCCTACGGCATCGCCGCCGCCGGCGATGTCTACTTCAAGCAGCCGAACCCGAAGCTGCTGAGCGTCCAGCAGGCCGCGCTCCTCGCGACCGTGCTGAACAACCCTTCGCTCTTCGACGTCACCGACTCGGATCCGCGGACCAAGAAGCGGATCATCGATCGGTACCACTACGTTCTCGACGGCATGCAGCAGATGGGCACGATCACCGAGGCCCAGGAGAAGCAGTACGCCAACCGGCTGCCGGACTTGTCGCAGATGAAGAAGAAGAGCGACCGCTACAAGGGGCCGAAAGGCTTTCTGCTCGACATGGCTCGTAAGGAGCTGGCGCAGCGCGGGTTCGACGAGGACGAGATCACCGGCGGCGGCCTGAAGGTGACCACCACCTTCAACTACAACCAGCAGAAGAAGATGCTGGCTGCCGCACAGAACGAGCTGCCTGAGAAGAAGAACGGCCTGCATGTCGGGATGGCTGCGGTACAGCCGGGCACCGGCCAGTTGCTGGCGATGTACGGCGGGCCGGACTTCCTCAAGAGCCAGTTGAACTGGGCAACGACCAAGGCGCGACCCGGTTCGTCGTTCAAGCCGTTCGCGCTGGCCGCGGCGCTGAAGGACGGCAAGTCTCTCTGGGACGTCTACCAAGGCGACAGCCCGATCACGATCCAGGGCCAGAAGTTCGGCAACGAGCTCAGCACCGACTACGGCGACGTCACGCTGATGAAGGCGACCGAGCAGTCGATCAACACCGCCTTCTACGATCTGGTCGACAACGCCATGGAGAACGGCCCGGCCAAGGTCGTCGACGCTGCCGAGGCGGCCGGCATCCCGGCGTCGAAGACGCTGGAGAAGGACCGGGGGGCGCCGGCCACGGTGCTCGGCCCGGATGCGTACGCCTCGCCGGTCGACATGGCGAACGCCTACGCGACGTTCGCTGCCGAGGGCAAGTACACGCCGCTGCACGTGATCAAGGAAGTCCGCGGCCCGGACGGCAAGGTGCTGTGGTCGGACGCGAGCGTGCTGAAGCAGCAGAAGCAGGCCTTCACGCCGGAGATCGCCAACCTGGTGAACTACGCCCTGCAGAACGTGGTCAAGAAGGGCACCGGGACCGGCGCCAAGGATCTGGACCGCGCGGTGGCCGGCAAGACCGGCACCGCCGGTGGTGTCGCGGTCGAGGACCGCAAGGAGAACGCGGCGTGCGACGGCTGTAAGGACGGCTCGGCGACGCTGACCTCGTGGTGGACGGGCTACACGCCACAGGAATCCACCTCCGTGCTGTACCGGGCCGGTGCGACCGGTGAATCGGACCTCGACCCGTACAGCGACGACCCGGCCTTCTTCGGTGGCAACTGGCCGCTGAAGACCTGGCTGGCGTTCATGAAGTCGGCCCTCGACGGCGTCCCCGAGGCCGAGTTCGCGGACCCGGACAAGGACCAGATCAAGGACACGTCGACCCCGACGTTCACCCCGCCCCCGAACACTCCGCCGCCGAGTACGCCGCCGCCCAGCACCCCGCCGCCGAGTACGCCGCCGCCGAGCACCCCGCCCCCGTCGACGCCGGACAAGCCGACGAACACCCCGACCAAGACCAAACCCACGCGGACGACGACGACCCCGGTCATCCCGTCCCTGCCGACGGGCGGAACAACGAAACCCAAACCCACCGACACACCGCAGACGCCCGGGTAACGGAGCTGTCCTGGCTCAACTCGATGGCCGGCTGCTCGCGGTGATCGACCGGCCGGATCGCGCTGGAACCTGGATGAGGGACGATGGGGGCGTGACTCGGGTGGACTGTGGTGGCTGGCGGTGGGGGCGTGTTTGAGCGCTCGGTTGCCGGCGAGCCCAAGCCGGGGCGTGCCCGGCGAGCCCGGGTCGACAGGGTTGGCTGGCAGCGGTGGATGCCGACGCCGCTGACTCGGGAGGTGCTCGGGTGGTGGCTCGTCACCCGGGTGGCGCTGTTCGTACTGTCGGTCTCCGCGCCGCTCCTGTTCAACCGGGGCGGCGACTACCCGAACGTGTGGAAGGCCTGGCTGCAGTGGGACGTCTGGCACCTGAAGGCGGTCGCCGAGTTCGGCTACAACCACGGTGAGCCGTCCGGTGCGCCGCTGGCTGCCTTCTTCCCGGGCTTCCCGTTGCTGGTCCGGTTGGTCAGCTACACCGGCATCGGCTACGTTGCCGCCGGCATCGTGGTGTCGGCAGTCGCCAGCGCCGTGGCGGGCGTGTACCTCGCGCGCCTGGCGCAGTACGAGTTCCCGGAGCTGAAGGGCATCGGCCCGAACGCCGCCATGATCTGGTACGGCGCCCCGGTCGGAGTGTTCCTCGCCGCCGGGTACACCGAGGCGCTGTTCTGCGCCTTCGCGTTCCCCGCCTGGCTGGCCGCGCGGCAGGGACGCTGGGCCCGCGCCGCCGTCTTCGTCGCGCTGGCGTCCACGGTGCGGGTGTCCGGGATCTTCCTGATCTTCGCGCTGCTCGTCGAGTTCGTCACCTCGAAGAAGCGTGACTGGTTGTCGCTGCCGTGGCTGGCGCTGCCCGCCGTACCGGTGCTCGGTTTCATGGCGTACCTGAAGCAGATTCACGGCTCCTGGTTCGCCTGGCAGGACGCGCAGGAGAAGGGCTGGGCGCGGGAGTTCACCTGGCCCTGGATCTCGCTCGTGCACACTTTCGAGGCCGCGAGCAAGGGCCACTTCCCGGCTGACCGCAGCGACTGGACCTGGATGTTCCGGGCCGAGCTGGTCACGCTGTTCGTCGGGCTGATCCTGCTCGCCTGGCTGTTCTGGCGCCGGTCCTGGGGCGAGGCGGCCTGGGTCGCCGCCACGATCGGTGCGTTCTGTACGTCGTTCTGGATCTACTCACTCACCCGGGCCACCCTGCTGATGTGGCCGCTGTGGATCGGCCTCGCGGTCCTCGCCAGACGCAGACCGTGGATCGGCCGCCTCTACCTGGCTGTGGCGATACCCCTGGCCGCCATCTGGGCCGCCGCCTTCTTCACCGGCCGCTGGTCGGGCTGAGTAGTTCTGCTCAGGCGCTGGACCCGTCCCGTGCCTACCGTGGTCCCATGGAAGCCCGGACGATCGGCAGGGTCGCCCTGCAGGCGGTCTTCGTCGGCGTGATGGCGGGTGTCGCGTACGCGCTGATGCGTCAGTTCGGTGCGCCGCTGTGCCCGCCGACCGGGGTGAGTTGCGCCGTGGAGAGCGGTGGCGCGCTGTTCGCCGTGCAACTCGGGGGCGTGGCGACGACGCTGGCGCTGCCCGTGCTGGCTCTGCGGGCCGGGCTCGGGTGGGTCTTCGCGGTCGCAGCGACAGCCGGAGTGCTGGTCGTGAACCTGGTCTGGTTCCTGTCATTGTCCGGCATGTGGACAGTTCTGGGGTGAGGCAACCCTCGGGAGGGTTCGAGCGTCGATAGGGGTGAAGGGGTGGCAGTCCGGGCGGGGACCGCCACCCCTCCTTACTTGCAGTAAGTACTGCCGGCGGAACCTCTCAGGGGCAGGCTCCGCCGGCTGGACCACACGAGGGCGACGGCCGGTGCCGTCGCCCTCGCGTCATGCTCAGGTGCTAGCCGTAGTTGCGGTCGATCGACTGGGACGGGGTCGGGCTCGGCTTCGTCTCGGCCACGCGCTTGTCGCTCGGGTGGGTACCGGTCTCGACGCCCTTCAGCGTGCCGAGCAGCTCGATCTCGGACAGGGTGACGCCGTCGGCCCCCGCCGCCGGCGTGAGCACCAGCCGGTACTGCGTGTACGCCCTGGGCGAGCTGATGCTGAAGGACCTCGTGTACGACGTCCACGCCCAGCTCTGCCCGGTACGGCGGTCCACTGTCGTCCACGTCGTACCGTCGTTCGAGCCCTCCAGTGTCCACGCCGACGGAGCTGTGCCGGTCGCACCGCTTGTCAGCGTGTACATGCCGACCGGACGCCCCTGTGGCAGGGCGACCGTGACCGTCGGCTGGGCGCCGGTCAGCGTGACCTGTGTCTTCGAGTCGTTGTCGATCAAAGCGGAGACATCCGCGCCACCCGCACCGATCACCGCGCCGGTGTCGGAGGTCGAGTCCCGCCAGGTCGTCGGGTCCTCACCCGGCTTGGTGATCGACGGTGGGGCGTCGTTGCGGCCGCTGCCCCACTTGGTCGGCTGGTCGGTCATCTCGAACTCGATCTTGCCGCCTCCTGCGATCAGGTCGTGCGGCAACGCTGTCGAAGTCCAGTTCTTGCCGTTGACGCGAACGCTCTTCACATAGACGTTCTTCGATGAGTTCTGCGGTGCGCTGATCACCAGCTTCTTGCCGCCGGCCAGTCGGACCGTCACCTTGGTGAACAGCGGCGAGCCGATCGCGTACGACGGTGAACCGACCTGCAACGGGTAGAAGCCGAGAGAGCTGAACAGGTACCACGACGACATCTCGCCGTTGTCCTCGTCACCTGGGTACCCCTGCCCGATCTCCGAGCCGGTGTACAACCGCGACAACGCCTCACGCACGAGAGCCTGCGTCTTCCACGGCTGCCCCGCCACGTCGTACATGTAGGTGATGTGGTGCGACGGCTGGTTGCTGTGGCCGTACTGCCCCATGCGGACGTCACGCGCCTCGAGCATCTCGTGGATCGTGCCGCCGTACCCGCCGGTGTGCAGCGCGTCTTCCGGCGTACTGAAGAACTCGTCGAGCTTCTTCGCCAGACCGTCCCTGCCGCCGTAGATCGCGGCCAGGCCGGCCCCGTCCTGCGGAGTGGAGAACGCCATGTTCCACGCGTTCGTCTCGGTGTAGTCGTGACCCCAGTCCCGCGGGTCGAAGGTGCTCGGGGAGTTGCCCCAGACACCGTCCGGGCCCTTGCCCTGGAAGAAGCCGACCGTCGGGTCGTAGAGCGTGACGTAGTTGCGGGCCCGGTTCAGGAAGTACTTGTAGTTGTCCAGGTACTCCTGCTTGCGCGGGTCGTTCTTCTTGGCCTTGTCGTACAACGCCTTCGACAGGTTCGCGATCCCGAAGTCGTTGATGTAGCCGTCCATCGACCAGCTGAAGCCCTCACCGGTGGTGTTGGCCGTGTAGCCGTTGAACGTGGACAGGTCCATGCCCTTGCGGCCGACGTTCTGCGACGGCGGTACGACGGACGCGTTCTTGACCGCCGCGTCGTACATCGCCTGGACGTCGATCCCCTTGATGCCCTTGAGGTACGCGTCCGCGAAGGCGACGTCGGACGACGTACCGACCATCAGGTTCGCGTAGCCGGGGGAGGACCAGCGGGAGATCCAGCCGCCGTCCTCGTACTGCTGCACGAATCCGTTGACCAGATCCGCCGCCTCGTCCTGCGCGAACAGCGAGTACGCCGGCCACACCGTGCGGTACGTGTCCCAGAATCCGTTGTTCACGTACGTCTGCCCGGCGACGATTTTCGAGCCGGTCGTGGTCGGGGTGTCGGTGCCCACCTTCGGCGAGGTCGGCGACGCGTACATGATGACCGGCTTGTCCTTGGATCCCGTGTTCTCGGACCCGTTGTTCGGGTAGAGGAACAGCCGGTAGAGGTTCGAGTACAGCGTGGTCAGCTGGTCGGCCGTCGCGCCCTCGACCTCGATCGTGCTGAGCTTCTTGTCCCACGCGGCCTGCGCGGCGTCCTTGACCTTGCTGAACTTCGAGCCCACCGGGAGCTCCAGCCC
This sequence comes from Kribbella sp. VKM Ac-2566, assembly GCF_004366005.1. NCBI lineage: Bacteria > Bacillati > Actinomycetota > Actinomycetes > Propionibacteriales > Kribbellaceae > Kribbella > Kribbella sp. VKM Ac-2566. The sequence goes on from NZ_SODT01000015.1 coordinate 11,415, forward strand.
GAGGTTCTTCTGAGCCTGTGCGGTGCTGATCAGCGAGGTCGCGATCCGCAGCTGCACCTGGGTGACCGTGCGATCGAAGCCGAAGTATCCACCGACGTTCGCCCCGCCCCCGTTCGACAGTTTGCCCGAAGCAACAACCTTCTGGTCCACGACGCCGTACACGAACAACCGGCCGGCGCCGGTGGACAGTCCGCTCTTGATATCGGAGTACCCAGTGACCACGCCGGTCGCCGGGTCGAGAGTGAGGCCGCCGCTGTTGTTGACGTTGTCGAAGATCAGCGACGCCTTGCCGGCCGGGAAGCTGAACCGCAGCAGCGCGGCGTGGTCGGTCGGCGCGATCTCGGCCGCGTTGCCGTTGTCGAACGTGACGCCGTAGTAGTACGGACGGGCGATCTCGTTGTCGTGGCTGAACGACCAGGCGCGGGCCTTGCGATCCGCGGTCGGGGTCGCCGCGGTCGACGGCATCACCTGGAAGGTCTGCCGGTCACCCATCCACGGGCTGGGCTCGTGGCTGATCGACAGGGCCTGCATGGTCGGCTTGTTCGCCTCGTTGTTGCCCTTGGCGTAGTCGTACAGCCAGGACGTGGACCCGGCGTTCGTCACCGGCGTCCAGAAGTTGAAGCCGTGCGGTACGGCGGTGGCCGGGAAGTTGTTGCCCCGCGAGAAGCCGCCGGTCGCGTTCGTGCCGCGGGTGGTCAGTGCGAGGTCCGACGGGTGCTTGGCCGCGGTCTTCTGCGCCGCGCGGTCCGGGTTGATCGCCGCGGCAATCCGGACGTCGTCGATCCAGCCGCGGAACTCGGCCGGTCCGGACGGCTTGTCGTACCCGACCAGGATCCGTGTGATCGTCTTGCCGGCGGCAACCTTGCCGAGATCGGCCTCGATGTTGTTCCACTGGTTCGTGTAGAGCGCCTTGGAGTCGCCCTGGCCGCGCGGGCTGAGCTCGAAGCCGTGGTGGTCCTTGGCCTTCAGGTCGCTCAGATAGGTGCCGTCGGAGAACGCCAGGTCGAGCGCGGCGTACGTGCTCGGGTAGCTGAGATCGCCCTCGACGTGCTCGGGGAAGATCTTGTACGAGAGGCGGGTGTCCCTGCCCACCTTCAGGTCGACGTCGGACACCTTGTTCCACGTGTATCCACGGCCCTCCGCGTCCTGGTGCCCGGCGTACCGGAAAGACTTGACGCCGGTGAAGCCGACGCGGGCGCGGGCGTTGTAGGCGCTGGTCGGGCCGGAGTCGAGGCGCGACTCGGCGACCGGGCCGGGTGGCGGCAGCGGGGCGCCGTTCGACAGGTACCAGTCGGCGAGTTGGACGATGTTCTCACCGTGGTTCAGCGTGATGTCCAGCTTGAAGTACATGTACGCCGTGTCGTTGGCGAAGCTGTACTCCTTGGTCTGGAACCGGTTCTCGAAGCTCTGACCGGTCTGGGTGTCCAGCGTGATCCACGTGGTGCCGTCGTTCGAACCCGAGACGGTCCAGTTCTGCGGGTCGCGGCCGTCCGCGTCGTTCGCCGAGGTCAGCGCGTACTTCTTGATCACCACCGGGGCCGAGGTCTGGTAGACCAGCCAGCCGGTCGGCTGGAACACCAGCCACTTGGTGAACTTGTCACCGTCGGCGGCGTTCGTGGCGATCTCGCCGCCACCGGTGTTCTCGCCGTTCGCGGTCACCTTGGTGACCTTGTCCATCTCGCTGCCGCCGATCCCGGTCGGCGTCGGGCCGCGCACCCCGTCGGTGCGTGGCTTCCCGTCCGGGCCGGTCTCGACGGCGTCGGTGTACCCGGGCTGTGGCTGGCCTGGCTCGAACGAGGTGAAGTACGACGAACCGCTGATCACCGGCTGCTCCGAGGCAGCAGATGACGCGGCATGCGCTGGCGTCATGGCAACAGACAGTGTCACAACCAGCGTGAGAGACGTGACGAGCCCCAGTGGGCGGCGGAGATTCATCGACGCTCCTTGCACATCCGGCCGGCGCGACGGGACGCCCCCGTCCACCGGTGTAGGTACGCGGCCCCGATGACAAGGTTGTCAGCCCGCGCCCGGCCGGAATCGTCTCCCGCCGATCACGCGCCGTCAAGATCTCGTCGCGTTCGGTCCGCATCGGGCCGGAGTTTTCCACAAGTGGCAACGCGATCGGGCTGCGACAGGCACAGGCGGTAACTACAGTTACCTTGCGCGGTCCGCTGGGGAGGCCGCACGGTCTCGGGAGGACGTAGTGGCTGTCGAACGTGCCGGGCTGGTCCGTCGGCACCACACTCATCTGCTCCTGCCCCATGCCGCGCTGGACGCCCCGCAGCGAGCCCTGTTCGAGGTGGCGCTGCGCCCGGCCGGCTGGACCGCGGATCCGGACGACACGTCCACCATGTCCCTGCGCTGGAACCGTGGCGATGCCGCGCTGCGACTGCAGACGCTCGGCTGGTTCCCGCTGCTGGTGACCGTGGGTCCGATGGGGAAGGCGACCGGCGTTCATCGGGATGCCGCCGCGAGGCTGACCTCGGCGGTGCTGGCGGGCGGCGGGAAGAGCTTCACGGACCGGCAACTGGTCGAGTACCTGCCGCAGGCGCAGGAGCGCTGGCAGCGTGCACTGCTGGAACGTCGACGGTTATCCACAGCCGAGCGCCTGCTCCAGGCACGACGGTGCTCGTCCTGCGGAGCGTGGTCCGACCTGTCGGCGACGCACTGCGCCGGATGTCGTCGGCGGTTCACCACAGCTGACGATGCGGAACGGGACGCTACGGTCAGCCGTGCAGCGGCAACGGTCCAGGAGGCCGAGGCGATCCTGGCGGATCTGGCGCGTGGTGTGGTCCTGGACCGCCTGAACGGTGCGGCGCATGGCTGAGCCGATGGTCGCGACTCGTGAGGCCGAGCAGTGGGGCTGGGAGTACCGCGGGCGCGAGGTCGTGGTCGTCGAGCAGCAAGACCCGCCCGTTCCCGCCGTACCGCCGCCGACGGAGCTTGCGGCGCTCGAGACCAAGCGTGCTGCCGCCGTACGGATGCGGCCCGTCCTGACGTGGACGATGATCGCGGCCGTTGTAGCCACCGGTGTGGTCGGCGTCGTTGTGGACCCGTTGATCGCGCTGGTGCCTGCCGTAGTGGCGATCGGTCTCGGCTGGTTGTGCTGGGGACGACCGGAGCTGCTCCGACGGGCTACCGCCAAGGAGCATCAGCTGTGGTTGGCCCACTGCGTCAGCACGATGGCCCGGTTCGAGCGCGACGTACAGGCCTGGCAGCAGGACCTGAGCGACCGGGAGCGGGCCAAGTCCCTGCAGGTCAGCGCCGTACGTCCGTGGGTGCCGGTCGGCCCGGCGACGAAGGAGCGCGTCGACCTGTACGGCGGGACTGCCGCGGGCTGGCGTGCGGCGTTGCTCGCGATGGGGAGCTCGCTGATGAGCGCCGGCGGGCGACTCGTGGTTCTCGACCTCACGCAAGACTCTGTGATCGAGCCGCTGCACCGCATGGCCTCGGATCACGGTGCGCCGATCCGGTCGGCCGTCGTACCGGACGAGGCGCGCTCGCTGAACCCGCTCACCGGCTTGAGCGCTGATGAGATCGGTGTCGTGGTCGCAGAAGGATTGCGCGCGGCCGAGCCCGAGCAGACCGAGTCGCGGGGTGTCGACGCGAACTTGGTGCAGCAGGTCGTCGAGTGTCTGACGGACGGCCCGGTCACCTTCACGAGACTGCACCTGGCGTTCCAGGTGTTGCTGCGGCAGCTGACGCCGGATCAGCGGGCTTCGTTGACGCGGGCTGAGTACACGAGGCTGTCCGATCTCTTGAGCGAGGCTGCCCGGCGTACGGCGGAAGCTCGGCTGTTCCGGCTGGCTGCGGGCGTGCAGCGGCTGGCTGCGGTCACGGGTGATGCGCCGATGGACGGGTGGGAGGACGACGACGTCTCGCTGCGGGTGTTCGAGTTGTCGCATCGCGAGCCGGAGCTGACCGCCTCGTTGCTCAGGCATCTGCTGTTCCAGATCACGATGGTCCGGATCCAGCGTGGCCAGCTGTCGGGGCGGGGAGAGCGGATCGTGGTGATCGCCGGAGCTGATGCGGTGGCGCGGCCGGAGCTCGAGCGGTTCGACAGCATCTGCCGACGCAACGGGATCCGTCTCGTGCTGCTGTTCGCGCATCTGCGGGACAGCGCGGTGGAGCTCCTCGGCGGCGGGGACGCCGTACTGTTCATGCGCCTCGGGAACGCGAAGGAGGCCGAGCAGGCCGCGACTTTCATCGGGCGGCAGCACCGGCTGGTGGCGAGTCAGTTCACCTATTCACACGGGACGAACACGTCCACGTCGACCTCGGACAGTACGACGCGCGGCAACAGTTCGTCGACGAGCGATTCGGTCGGCGTACAGACGTCGGACAGCCGGCAGGCGACGTTCGGGCTGCTGTTCAGCAGGCGGCATCGGTCCGGGTCCAAGACCTCGGGCGAGCAGTCCTCGTCATCGACGACCGGCGGTACGTCGTGGTCGGAGTCGACGTCGACCTCGGCGTCGAGCGGGACCACGGAGAGTACGTCGGTCGGGTATCAGCGCACGTACGAGTACTCGGTGGAGCCGACGGTGCTGCAGGGGTTGTCGCCGACCGCTTTTGTGATGGTCGACCCGCTCGATCCGGCGAGTCCGCGGCTGGGCGATTGCGATCCGCGGTTGGGTGCTTCGTGATTGCGTCAGGTGCAGGTGTTCCGCGGTGGCGCGTCACCTCGGTTCCGTTGGCCGGCGGGCCGGACACGGACCTGGCGCAACGGTTCACGGCGCTTCGGCGTGGGTTGCTGCCTGCACTGATGCTGCAGGCGTCGGCGGGGCGTTCCTTCAGCTGCTGCTGGACTCGCGCGGTGGCCGGTGGGCCGATCGAGGTTCGGGTCGGTATCGAGCCTGTGGACGGCGCCGTTTCCTACCCGGTGGGTGCGCGGGCAGTCGCTGCGGACGCGGTCGATTTCCCTTGCTGGGTGGGTGTGGACGGCGTGCACGACGTACTGACTGCGCTTCCGGAGGCCGAGGTCGAGCCGGCCGGGACGCTAGAGGATCTAGCGGAGGCGTTGCCGGCGTTCGCCTGGTTGGTGCGAGCCTCGCCTCTTGGTGTCCAGAAGCGCGGTGAGTTGCTCGACGACCTCCATCTGCGGATGACGATCGGGCTGGACCGGGAGAAGATCTCGGGTCGGGACGCGCTCGAGCTCGAGCGGAGCCGGGCTCGCTACCGGGACTTCTCCGCGGCGCAGGGTGGCTTGTGGTCGGTGGAGATTCTCGCTGGTGGAGTGGATGAAGCCAGTGCGAGGCTCGTGGCGCAGACCTTGTCCGGGGCGGCTGACCTGCACGCCACGCCGTACAGCTTGACGACTCAGTCCGAGGGTCGCGCTTTCGAGGCGACCGGGGAGCTGCTTGCAGCCGTCGCGCGGCCGCCGGTGCGGGAGATCGCCGGTGTTCGAGTGGTCGAACACGTGCGTTTCGACCTGACGCCTGAGACCCCGGCGGACGGGATCCCGCTGGGCGACGTCATCGATGCGTCGGGGCGCGCGGTCGGGACAATGACGGTTTCGCGGGACACGTTGAACCGGCACGCGTTTGTTGCCGGCGCCACCGGTTCGGGCAAGTCGCAAACGATCCGCCACCTGCTCGAGGGCCTGACGGCGGCCGCCGTACCGTGGCTGGTGATCGAGCCCGCGAAGGCGGAGTACGCCGGGATGGCCGGACGCCTGGGTTCGGACTCCAGTGTCGCGGTCGTCCGCCTCGGCGATCCGGACGTCGTACCGCTGAGCCTGAATCCGCTGGAACCGGAGGCCGGGTTCCCGCTGCAGACGCACCTCGACCTGGTCCGCGCGTTGTTCCTGGCCGCCTTCGAAGCGAACGAACCTTTTCCACAGGTCCTCAGTCAGGCGCTGACCCGGTGCTACACCTCGTACGGCTGGGACCTCGCACTAAGCCGCGGGGGCCCGCAGTACCCGACGCTCGCGGATCTGCAGCTCACCGCACGCCAGGTGGTCGACGACATCGGGTACGGCGCCGAACTCGCCGCCGATGTCCGCGGCTTCGTCGACGTCCGCCTCAGCTCGTTGCTGCTCGGGACCCCCGGCCGGTTCCTCGGCGGCGGCCACCCGCTCGACGTCGCGGACCTGCTCAGCCGGAACGTCGTACTCGAACTCGAGGACGTCGGCGACGACCAGGACAAGGCGTTCTGCATGGGCGTCGTCCTGATCCGCCTGATCGAACACCTCCGCGTCCGCCGCGGACCGGCCTCCGGCCTGCGCCATGTCACGGTCGTCGAAGAGGCCCACCGGTTGCTCAAGGCAAGCACTGGCGACTCTGGCGGAACGGCCGGTCACGCGGTCGAGATGTTCGCCGGCCTGCTCGCCGAGATCCGCGCGTACGGCGAAGGCATCGTGGTCGCCGAGCAGATCCCCGGCAAGGTCATCCCCGACGTCGTCAAGAACTCCGCCCTCAAGATCCTGCACCGCCTCCCCGCCGCCGACGACCGCGAAACCGTCGGCGCCACCATGAACCTCGACACCCCCCAATCCCGAGCCGTGGTCTCCCTCCCACCCGGCCAAGCCGCCACCTTCACCGACGGCATGGACCGCCCCATCCTCCTCCAAATCCCCCACGGCGAACCCCGCGAAAGACGATTGGCTTTACCACCGACCGTTGCCACCACGGCCTGTCGGAGCGCTGCCTGTGGAGCCGTCTGCCGAGACGCTCCCTGCAGCATCCGCGCAATCGGCGACGCCACCGCGCTACTTGCCGACTCTCCGCACCTGACCGTGTGGGTCGAGCTCCTAACAGTCGCGCACGTCGCGGGCCTACCCAGGCCGGTGCTGCTGGCTGGCCCGCCGCTTCCGGACAACACGTCCGCTCGCCTCCGGGAATGTGTTGTCGCCGAAGCGGTCACCCGGGCGGTCACTGCTCGATCGCACCTGATCCGCGCGGACTACGCGCCGGACACGTTGGCAGAGCACCTTGCGGGCACAGTCACGCGCGCATTGTCCGGGGGCGCGCCCGCATGTCCAGTCTCCGCGGAAACGCACTGGCAGGCCGGCCGCTACCGTTTCACCGACGTACCGCTGGCCCTGCACCACTGGCAGGGTCGTCGAGACCGGCCGCATCCGATGACCTCCTCCTGGCGCGCCCGCGGTCTGGATCTGGACGGCGCCACCATCGACGAGCAGTTGTTGAGGTACGCCGTTCGCGCCGGCAGCCGACTGCCCGCCGCCGAGCTCCTCTGGGGCGATGGCCATCTGGCCGCCGCGATCGACCAACTCTCCGGTGCGTCAGATCCCACGTCCCGCCTCATCGCCGCTGCCGGCCGTCTTCAGATCCCCGACGCGTGGCACCACTACATCTTTGACCTGGCCACCACCGCAGACACCCCCTTCAGCGCCGCCGCCCCGGATGCGGGAACTACGCCGCGGCCCGGCGGAGCGGCACTCGACCAGGACGAGACAAGGAGCAGATGGCATGACTGACGCGGACACGGCCGATGAGCCAGTTCCGTTCGATCTTCCCGGGTGGGACGGATACCGAGACCGTGTGCTCCATGGCTGACCTGCGCATCTTCCCGGGTTGGGACGACTGGAGCGCTGCGGGGATCGACCTGCGAGCGCTCCTCTCCGATCAGACCGCTGACGAATTAGCCGTAGCGTTCGATGCTGCGGTCGGCTGGCACGAAGGCCAGACCAGACCGGCCGGCGAACCCTACTGGCAGCATCTGCTTCAAGTGCTGCACGTGCTGGCAAGCGGACTCGACGTCAAGGATGTCGATCTGCTCAGGGCGGGGCTGCTGCACGACGTTGTGGAAGACACGGCGGGCACGGGAGCCGATCTGGTGGCGCGGTTCGGGGAGCGTACGGCGGGGTTGGTGGACGCGGTCACGATTCCGGAGGTCCGGGCGGGGGAGTCGAAGGACGAGGTGCGGACGGCATACCTGGCGAAGCTCGCGCGGGCGCCTCGGAAGGTGTTGCTGTTGAAGCTGTCGGATCGGTACAGCAACGTGCAGCGCCTGCATACGCATCCACGGGTCGCGAAGCAGCGCTCGTACTATGCGGAGACCGTCGAGCGATTCGTTCCGTTGGCGTCTGTGGATGACCGGCTGGATCAGCTGTTCAAGCGTTGGGCGGACGCGTACTCGTACCTCGCGGGTCCGGTCGACAGCATCGAGACTGCCGACAAACTCGCGGCGGCCCTTCACCGGGAGCAGGTCGACAAGAGCGGGCAGCCGTACGTCGACCATGTCCGTGGCGCTGCGGCAATTGCGCGCGCGAACGGCGCCCGTACAGACCAGCAGATGGCGGCGCACCTCCACGACACCGTGGAAGACACCGCCTGCACGCTTGCCCAACTCCGCGACCTCGGCGTGCCCGATCCCGTCGTGGACATGGTCGACGCTCTCACCCGTCGGCCCGGCGAATCCCACGACACGTATCTGACGCGCCTCACCCGAACCCCCGATGCCGTCCTCGTCAAGCGAGCCGACATCGAACACAACAGCAGCCCGTCCCGCCAGAGCCAACTAGATCCGGCTACCCAAGACCGCTTGCGCCAGAAGTACGCCCACGCCGTACGAGTTCTCGACGAGGCCACCGGCAACCATGGATAGCCGCCGCCACCGCGCCGACAACTCCACCCCCGACCAGCCCACCGCCAGCACCGCCCCACACCACGACAACCCCGCGCCTCGAGACGGCCTCGATCCCACTCCCGATCTTCGCTCAGATCAACCCGACCCACCCAAGCCCAACGCCGAGCCGCACGACCGCCCACCACCCAGCCCCGCGGATGAGCACCGCGAGCCCGACCACCACAGCGAGCCCGACCAGCACCGCGAGCCCGACCACCACAGAGAGCCCGACCAACACGAGGAGCGCCAGGAGACCGACCGTCACTCGCCGGACCGAGCCGCCGAGTCACCCTCAACCGACGCTCAACCGGACCCGTTCGCGTCGTACCCTCCCGAACTCCGCGCCCACATGCACCACGACGACACCCTGTCCCGCCTGCAATACCTCAGCAACCCCCTGCCCGAACCCGACCGTACGAGCGATGGTGAGCCGGGCGAGGGACCCGACGACGAGACCGACGGTGTCGTAGAGGACAACGCCGCAGCCACGCAACCAGAACCCTCGAGTGCTGACACGCCTCCAGATGTAGCGGACAACGCGAAGCCCACCTCAACCGATGACGAACTCGAAACCACGGAAGCCGAGGCGGACGAGGCCGCGCAACAGCCAACAACCGACCCAAACCGCGATACGGACCGGGACAGCAGCAACACCACAACGGACGGCCCGATACCGTCCGACGACTCTGCGGGTCCAGGCGAGCGCATGACCCTCGACACCGAGGTGAACGGCGAGGCCGTGGAGAGGCGCGTCGACCGGTGGAACCCGGATCGTGCCAATCTGCCTGTCCGCGTCCCGGACGGCGAGCAGGATGCCGGCGTGGCGGATCCTGAAGCCGAGCCGATGGATCTCGACGAAGCAATGGACTATGTGACCACCATGAAGAGTGAAAGGCCATGGCTGGAACCAGTCGCCGACTGTGATCCCAGAATCCAGCGCATCCACACAGCGATCGATCTGGGTCCCGGGCACGCACATATCCGTCACGGAGCGATGGGTGACGACGAACTGTATCGGCGCAGGGTCGCGTATCTCGAAGACCCCGCACAACTCGACGAAGCCAAGCGGATGGCCGGCATCGATGGTCTCAAGCCCGACAAGGTGCATTTCTGTGCCGACACGGCAACACGTATCAATGACGCTACTGCTTTTGCGGTCGCGTATGCAGGCGTCGTCGAGCACCCAGAAGTTCGGCGGGTTCTCGACGCAGGCGCCGACCAGGCTCATCACCCGCATGCAGTCGAGATCCCGCTCGCCGACCTGCTTGGCACGGACGGCCACAGGTTCTGCTCGGGCTACCGGTTGACGGGAGACTGGGCCGAGTCCAACGCAATTCGCAAAGAGTGGGTCATCGCTCGCGCAGAGGGTCAGGATCTGTCCGGACTTCAGGAGCCGCAGACAGAGCGGATCTCGTCGTTCGTGAACGGGACCATGATGGTGCGATTCGCCCGCAACCCAACTGATCAGAAGTTCTACATAGCTACCATGTTCGTCCAACCGCCACCCGATGAAGATTGAGAGAGGTTGCTGGGATGGCAATTGCCCGATACTGGCTGACCGACAAAACGGCGCCGTTCGCGACGTTCCTGAACCTCCTTGACGCCTATTACCATCCCGAGATCCGTGATGAGAACTTCGACGCGCTGGTGCAGCGGGCACGGGCCGCGCAGGCCGACGACGAGGAGTTGGCGATCTTCAAGCAGCAGTTCGAACAGTTGCTGGAGGGTCATCGAGACGGACTTCACCCGAAGGCAATCGCCACCGCCGCAGGCTACGACCAAAGGAACGACGAGGAGTTCCTCGTGTGGTTGTGGGGGGTGTTGTATCCGGGGGAGGTGGTTCCGGGGGGTGCGGTTTGAGGGGGGTGGGAGGAGTGCGGGGGCGCGGGTAGGTTGAGGGGTATGGACGAGCGTGTGTTGGTCACGGGGGCGTCGGGGTTTGTGGGGCGGGGTTTGGTTAGGGCCTTGCGGGGGCGGGGGGTGTTGGTTACTGCGGTGGATCGGGAGCCGGGGGATTCCTCGTGGGATGGCGGGGTGCATGTGGTGACGGGGGATCTTGCGGAGCAGGAGACGTGTGTTGCGGCGTTCGAGACGCGGCCTACCGCGGTGGTACATCTGGCGGCGTTGACGTCGGTGTTGCGTTCGGTGGATGCGCCGATGCAGACCTTTGCGCAGAACGTGACGATCACGCAGGTGCTGCTGGAGTTGAGTCGCGGTAGTGGCGTGGACCGGTTCGTGCTGGCGTCGACCAATGCGGTCGTGGGGGATGTCGGTACGTCGACCATCACCGCGGATCTTCCGCTGCGGCCGTTGACGCCGTACGGCGCGACGAAGGCGGCGGGTGAGATGTTGCTGTCGGCGTACTCGGGGAGTTACGGGATGGCGACCGCGGCGCTGCGGTTCACCAACGTGTACGGGCCGGGGATGTCGCACAAGGACAGCTTCGTGCCGCGGATGATGCGGGCGGCCTTGAGCGGTGGCGGCGTGCGGGTGTACGGCGACGGGAAGCAGCGGCGGGATCTGGTCTTCATCGACGACGTGGTGAACGGCGTACTGCTCGCGCTCGACAGCAAGTACGACGGGCGCGCGATCATCGGATCCGGGCGGTCGGTGTCGGTGCTCGAGATGATCGACGCGGTGCGTGCAGTGACCGGATGCCCGGTGCCGGCCGAGCACATCGAGGCGCCGGCGGGCGAGATGCCGGCCGTGGTCGTGGACATCACCAACGATCTCGGCTACGAGCCGACGGTTTCGCTGGAAGACGGTCTGGCCCGGACGTGGCAGTACTTCAAAACCCAGTGAGCAAGCTACAAAGAGCAGTGCGGACGCACTGGCTGCTCGCGGTCTTCCTGCTGGCAGGTCTGGTACTGCGTGTTCTCGCGACCGTCGCGTACCGGCCCGCGATCATCTACACCGACTCGGTCCAGTACCTGACCAACATGGGCAAGCTGAGCCCTGACCAGCTCAACCCGATCGGGTACGACTTCGTGCTCGGCCCGCTGGTGGCGATCGGCGGACTGACATTCGTCGTGATCGTGCAGCACCTCGCCGGGCTGCTTCTCGGTGTCGCGATCTACGCGCTGGCGCGCAGGCTCACCGTCTACCGCTGGTTGGCCGCGTTCGCCGCCGCACCGATCCTGCTCGACGCGTACCAGGTGCAGATCGAGCAGAACATCATGGCCGAGACCACGTTCGACGTGATCCTGGTGGCGATCCTCTGGCTCCTCCTCGGCAAGGGTGTGCCGGGCTGGCGGCGCGCGGCCGTCGTCGGCGTACTGGTCGGCGCCGCCTTCACGGTGCGCGCGATCGGATTGGTCCTGCTGATCGCAGTCGTGCTCTACCTGATCGTGGTGGGCAAACAGCGCGTACGCCGTACCGCTGCCGCCGTCGCGGGATTCGGTGTCGTTTTCGCCGCGTACGCCGGCTACTACCATGCGGAAACGGGCCGCTGGGGTTTCACCGGCGCCGAGAACCAGGTCCTGTACGGGCGGACCGCTACGGTCGCCAACTGCGACAAGCTCCCACTCGACGAGGGCACGCGGCTGTTCTGCCCGAAGGAACCGCTGGGCCAACGCCTCGGCGTGGACAGCTACGCCCACAACCACTACGGCGACCCGAACTGGCCCGGTCCGCTTCCACCCGGTACGACGAAGCGTCAACTGGCGACTGAGTTCGCACACCTCGTGATCAAGCACCAGCCGCTGGACGTGACGTGGGCGGCGCTGAAGGACTTCGCGAAGGGTTTCGCGCCCACACGCACCACGTCACCTGACGACGTACCGCTGGACCGCTGGCAGTTCCAGCTGACCTACCCGAACCTCAAAGACCCCAACACCACAGAGGCTGCAGTGAAATGGGGAGGGTCCGAGCCACACGTCTCCCACGCACCTGCGGTCATTCTGCGCGCCTACCAGCTCCACGGCGGCTACACCTCCGGCACAGTGCTCGCACTGTGCGTGCTGATCGCTCTTGCTGCCGTAGCAAGGGCTAAGGAGCTCCGGTCGGCCACGCTGTTCCCCGTAGCGGCCGGTGTGATCCTCCTGCTCGGCTCAGCTGCGTTCGAGTTCTCCTGGCGATACCAACTGCCCGGACTGGCGTTCTTCCCGCTCGCAGGCGCCATAGGTCTCCGGGCACTGCTCGGCAAGGACCAGGCACGACCTGCGATGGCGGGCTTCCCAGACGCCGTGGATTCCGAAGCAGTAAAGGACAAGCCGAGCTTCGCCCCGGTCGTAGTGGTCATCGCCGCGTACAACGAGGCCGGCGGCATCGGCCAGGTGCTCACCGACATGCCGCGTACCTGTGCCGGCCTCCAGGTCGACGTCCTGGTCGTCGTGGACGGCGCGACCGACAACACCGCCGAAATCGCCCGTGAACACGGGGCGTACGTGTGTGTTGCCCAGAGCAACCGAGGTCAGGGCGCGGCGCTCCGGCTCGGGTATCACCTGGCAGCACAAGGCGGAGCGCGGTACGTCGTCACCACGGACGCGGACGGTCAGTACGACAACGACGAGCTGGAGACCCTCCTGGAGCCGATCCTGCTCGACCGGGCCGACTTCGTCACCGGGTCGCGCCGCCTCGGGGCCGAGGACGCGGACAGCCGGCTGCGCTGGGTCGGCGTCCGGGTGTTCGCCGTCCTCGCGTCGATCCTGACGGGCAAGAAGCTGACCGACACCTCGTTCGGGTTCCGCGCGATGCGGGCCGAACTCGCGACAGCGGTGACGTTGCGTGAACCGCAGTACCAGTCGTCGGAGCTGCTGCTCGGTGCGCTCGCGCTCGGCGCCCGCGTGGTCGAGCTGCCGATGACGATGCGCCGCCGTGGCGACGGCAGCAGCAAGAAGGGCCCGGGGATCGTGTACGGCGCGAACTACGGGCGGGTGATGACGACTACGTGGCTACGGGAGTACGTACTTCGACGGGGTCGGAAACCGTCTTGGCGAACACCAGCCGGTCGAAAAGCACGAACTTCACAATGAACAGCACCGCGTACGTCGCGAGGTACGACCCGGTCACCAGCACCGTCTGCCACGCGTGGGACTCGAGCGGCTGGACCAGGTGATCGGTCACCGACGTGACCACCGCGGCCATGACCGCCGACCCGACCACGATGATTGTGTACGGCAACTTCTGCCCGCTGCGGCCCCACGTCCACCGACGGTTGAGCACGTAGTTCGGCACCGCGCCGGAGACCCAGGCGACCAGGCTCGCGACGATCGCTGCCGTGCCGAACCAGTAGCACAGAGCGAACGCCAGCTGGCTGACCACGGTGGCGATCACGGACGACGCAGAGTACTTCGCCCACAGCAACAATCGGCTGCGGGAGAGATAGGCCTTGGTGAGTACGCGCATCCCGGCCTATTCTGCACCTCCACACCAGCCAGCGGCAGTGCGCCGGAAATTCTCAGCCGATTACCAGCGAATAGGTGGCTCTGATCACGTTACTGGAGTGGGTACTCGGGATAGGAAGGGTGGTGACGACGTTTCCCGACGGAAGGCGGCCGAACCGTGCGCGTACTCGTCCTGGGCGGTGACGGCTACCTAGGGTGGCCGACTGCACTGCACCTGTCCGACCGTGGCCATGACACGGCCGTGCTCGACAACATGGCCCGGCGTGGTTACGACCGCGAGCTGGGCGTCCAGAGTCTGGTCCCGATCGAAGATCTCGAAAGCCGGGTCGCGGCCTGGGAAGAGGTCTCCGGCCGACGGATCCCGGCGTACGTCGGTGATCTGCTCGACGCCGACTTCGTCTACCGGGTCGTGCGGGAGTTCGCGCCGGACGCGATCGTGCATTTCGCCGAGCAGCGCGCCGCGCCGTACTCGATGATCGACCGCGAACACGCTGTCTACACCCAGCACAACAACGTGGTCGGCACGCTGAACCTGATGTACGCCATCGCCGAGACCAACCCGGACATCCACCTGGTGAAGCTCGGCACGATGGGTGAGTACGGGACGCCGAACATCGACATCGAGGAAGGCTGGCTGGAGGTCGAGCACAACGGCCGTAAGGACCGGATGCTCTACCCGAAGAAGCCGGGCTCGTTCTACCACCTGAGCAAGGTGCACGACTCGCACAACCTCGAGTTCGGCTGCCGGATCTGGGGGATGCGCGTCACCGACCTCAACCAGGGCGTGGTGTACGGGCAGCAGACCGTCCAGACCGTGCGGGACGCGCGGCTGGCGACGCGGTTCGACTACGACGCCGTGTTCGGCACGGTACTCAACCGGTTCGTCATCCAGGCAGTACTCGGTGAGCCGCTGACCGTCTACGGCAGCGGCGGGCAGACCCGCGGGTTCCTGGACATCCGGGACACCGTCGAGTGCATCCGGCTCGCGGTCGAGAATCCGGCGGACGCGGGCGAGTTCCGCGTGTTCAACCAGATGACCGAGAGCTACTCGGTGTCGCAGCTCGCCGACCTGGTCGCGGAGTGTTTCCCCGGGCCGGTGCAGGTCGAGCACCTGGAGAACCCGCGCGTCGAGCAGGCCGAGCACTACTACAACGTGAAGCACACCGGGCTGGTCGGCCTGGGCCTGCAGCCGCACCTGCTGTCGGACACGCTGATCGAGTCGATGTTCGACATCGTGTCGGCCAACAAGGACCGCGTCGACCCGGCCGCTCTGCTACCGACCGTCCGCTGGACGGGTCACCTCAATCGGTGAAGAAGCAGAAGATGTGACCGACGGGGTCGGCGTACACCCGGACGTCGGGCTGTGGCTGGAACTCCATCAGCCGCGCCCCGGCGTCCATCGCCCGCCGGTGCGCCGACTCCAGGTCGTCGACTTGGATGTCCAGGTGTAGCTGCATCTGCTGGACGCCGGTCTGACTCGGCCACGTGGGCGGCTGATAGTTCGGCTCCAGCTGGAACGACAGGCCGGTCGTGCCGTCGGGATCGGTCGCCGTGACCCACGTGTCGTCGTGAGCGTTCAGCTCCCAGCCGAGCGCGCGGCTGTAGAACTCACCGAGCGCTCGCGGGTCGGGCGCGTCCAGTACGACGCCTTTCAACGCGTATTTATGGCTCATCTCCAGAACGTTAGCGCTGCCCGCCGACAAGAAGCGTCGGGAGCACGGCGAGGAAGCGGTCCCGGCGGCCGCGGCCGGCCTGTTCCCTGAGCCAGCCGGCGGCATCTTCTCGAGTGATCAAGGCCTTGTCGACGGCGGCTTCAGCGGCGCTCTTGAGCTGTGGAGCCATCTGTTCGTAGTCGGTGACGACTTCGGTGTGTACGGCGACCTCGACCTCGGTGAAGCCGGTGTCGAGGAGGACGTCGCGCAAGGTGCGGGTCGCGCGCGGGGAGACCGTGCGGGACTCGAGGCCGAGGCGGATCACGTCGGTCAGGTCCTGGTCGGAGCTGTCGATCAGGACGAAGCCGTAGTCCTGCCCGCCGAGCACGATCCGCCCACCGGGACGTAGTACCCGATAGGCCTCGGCCACCGTCGGAGCGGAATCCTCGAGCAGATGGAACAGCCGTAACGCGCGGTAGCCGTCCATCGACTCGTCCTCGAGCGGCAGCTCGTCGGAATGTGCCACGTGAAACATCGCCCCGGGCGCCCGCTCCCGAGCCGCCTCGATCGCGTCGGGATCCGCGTCGACCCCGGTCACCTTCAGGCCCTTCTTCGCCAGCTCGGCCACCGCATGACCCGCCCGGCACGCGACATCGACGCAGGTCGCGCCACGTTTCAGCCCCAGCATCCGGTACGACGCCGCACGCAACTCCGCCGCCCCGGGCCGCTCCTCCATCCGCTCCAGAAAACTCATACGGTCCACGCTGCAACTTCAGGTGGACCTGAAGTCAATCCATCGACACCTTGTCGAACGTGGTCGTGGTGTAGCGGACGTCGAGGGCGACCTCGTCGCCTACTGCGGGCGGGGCGACCGACGACGGGAGGAACAGCATGCTGGCCTGCATGTGCGGTGGTTCGGCGAACCAGCGCTGCTTGCCTTCGATGGTGAACGGTGACAGCGCCATGCCGGCCGCGTCGAGGCTGCCCTTGGCCATCGCGATCGCGCGTTGCCGGACGCTCGCCGCCGCGGTCGGTGCCTCCAGGCCGACGCCGTGCGCCGTACCGCCGGAGACGATCAGGATGTGCCCGTCGCCGCTGACCCGGCGCTGCCGGTAGCCGACGCGCTCGCCGCGGCGGACCGAGTGCACGTCGAGGACGGTCGCCCGGACCGACAGCGCGCCGCGGTCGCCGAGCCACAGCCCGGTGCCCATGCGGAGCTTCACGTCCGGACCGATGTCGGCCAGCTTCTGCGCCGGTACGTGCGACACCCACAGCGGGCCCTTGCGGACGTCGAGCGCCGCCTTCGCCAGTTGCTGAGCCTCGCGGAGGTTGGCCGACGTACCGCCGGCGCCCATCGGGAAGTGCAGCGACCAGCCCTCGAACCGGATCCGGTCGAGCGCGTTCAGCAGCATCGTGTGCCGCAGTTCGCGGGCGCCGATGCCGTGCCGGCGCATCGAAGTCATCACCTCGATCAGCACCCGGCTGCCGGCCGGGATCGAGACCAGGTCGGCCAGCCGGCTGACCGTGTGGATCACGTTCTTGCTCTGCGGCACCTCGAGGAACGGCCGCCACGGCGACAGCACCACGACGTCCTCGCGTGGATCCGCGGGAACCTCGAAGTACGTGCCGACCGCGACCGTCCGGGCGCCGAGCGCGCGGGCTTCTGCGAACAGCCGGTGGTTGCCGAACCCGTACCCGTTGCCCTTGGCGACCGGGACGATGTCGGGGTTCCACGTGGAACGCAGGTGATCACGCCATCGATCGGAATCGACGTGCAGGACTAGGGGCATGGTGTCAACGCCGTCTCATGTAGAGGTCGAATGCGGTGTACAGCGCCTTGTTCAACGGCAGATCCCACTCACCGACGTACTCGACGGCCTCGCCGCCGGTCCCGGTCTTGAACTGGATCAGCCCGACATGCGGGTCGTTCGGGTCCAAGGTGTCGGTGATGCCCCGTAGGTCGTACACGGACGCACCCGCCGCGAGCGCGTCCGACATCATGCGCCACTGGATCGCGTTCGATCCGCGCACGTCTCGTTTGGCGGTCGAGCTGGCACCGTAGGAGTACCAGGAATGACCGCCGACCCGGACCCAGATCGTCGACGCGACCAGGTCGCCCTCGTGATGGGCGTTGTAGATCCGGAAGTCACAGCAATCGGCCGGCTGGTTGGCCATCGCGGCGTACATCTTCTCGAAGTACGGCAGCGGCCGCGGCGTGAAGTGGTCGCGCTCGGCGGTCTCGACGTACAGCTGATGGAACGCCTTGATGTCCTCGGTCCCGCCCTGCGTCACCTCGACGCCGACCTTGTCGGCCTTCTTGATGTTGCGCCGCCAGAGCTGGTTCATGCCCTTGAGCAGGTCGTCCGGGGTGCGGCCGGCCAGCGGCACCTGGAAGACGTACTGAGGTTGCCCGGCCGCGAAACCTTCCGCGATCCGGGGCGCCTTCCACCCCAGCTTGCGGAGCTTCTCGGCGACAGTGGCGCCGGACGGCTCGATCACGTCCGGGCGGACGTCGCCGAGGCGCGGCTGCTGACCGCCGGCGATCGCGTCCTTGATCGTCTGCGCGGTCCAGCGCCG
Organism: Kribbella sp. VKM Ac-2566; assembly: GCF_004366005.1. NCBI lineage: Bacteria > Bacillati > Actinomycetota > Actinomycetes > Propionibacteriales > Kribbellaceae > Kribbella > Kribbella sp. VKM Ac-2566. Next base: position 29,575 of record NZ_SODT01000015.1, read on the forward strand.
GGTCGCCACCGGCGGACCCATCCGGATGCCGAACGCGCCGCGCTCCTGCAGATGCGCGGCCAGCGGACGAAGGTAGCTGCCGAGGTCGATCGCGTCCCAGTCGATCACCGGGCCTTCCGGCAGGTAGGCCAGGTACCGCTTCACCTTCGGCATCTGCCGGTACAGCACCAGGCCGACGCCGACGAGGTTGCCGGGGTTTCCCGATTCGTACCAGCCGAGTGACTCCGCCTTCCACTCGCTCTTCACCGCAGCCCAGCCCGGGGTCTGCAGGAAGCTCGCCGACGGCTGCGCCGCGATGTAGGCGGCGTGCTCGTCCGCGGAGATGGTCCGAATGCTCAAGTCACTCACGGTGGGTCAGGTTACCGGCCCAGCCACGTGATCCGTAGCTGAGCCGGTTTCTGATCAAACCTGTGCGAGCAGCTTCTCCGACAGGTCCCACAACCGAGTGGCCGACTCCGGATCGAGCGCGTACTCCGCGACGCCGTGCATCGGATCGCCTTCCGTCAACGGCAGTGCCTCGTTGTTGTCCTCGAAATAGCGGCCGGTGACGCCGTCGACGAGCGGCGAGGCGGCCAGCAGGACCGACGTCGACGCGCCCTGCTCGACGGTCTTCCACAAGAAGCGGTCCCACTCCTTCTGCACGTCCTCAGACACGTGCCGCTGCAACGCGGTCCGGATCCCGCCCGGCATCAAGGCGTTGGCGACGATGCCGTCACTCGCCCAGCGCTTGGCCGCCTCGACGGCGAACAGGATGTTGGCCGTCTTGGACTGCCCGTACGACGCCCACTCGTCGTACGGCCTGTTCTCGAAGTGGATGTCCTCGAACACGACGTCCGAGGAGTGATGCGCGCTGGAGCTGACGGACACGATCCTCGCGGAGCCGGCCTCCGCGAGCGCGCTGTGCAGGCCGAGCGCGAGGCCGAAGTGGCCGAGGTGGTTGGTCGCGAACTGGTGCTCCCAGCCTTCCGGCGTCCGGTTCAGCGGCTCGGCCATCACGCCGGCGTTGTTCACCAGGATGTGCAACGGGCCGGCCCAGGTGGCGGCGAAGGCGCGCACCGAGGCGCGGTCGGCGAGTTCGATCGGCGCGACGAAGACGTGGTTGTTGCCGGTGCTCTCGATGATCTGGGCGGCGACGCGTTCGCCGGCCGCGGTGTTCCGGACGGCGAGGGTGACCTCGGCGCCGGCCGTGGCCAGGGCACGAGCGGTCTCGACGCCGATGCCGGACGCGCCGCCGGTGACGACGGCCCGGCGACCTGTCAGGTCGACGCCGGCGATGACCTCGGCCGCGGTGGAGTCATGCGTGAAAGGAGTGGTGATCCTGCTCATCAGGTCATTCCTGTTCTACGAGCTACGCTTTAACCGGAGGAGCCTCCGGTAAATCCAGTTAAGCGGAGATGCCTCCGGTTATCAAGTCCGCTAGGTTGTGAGGCCACGGAGGGAGGGGGAGATGGGTACCAGCGAGCGCCCGTTGCGTGCGGACGCCCAGCGCAATCGGGACCAGATCGTCGCCGCTGCGGGGCGCGCGTTCTCGAAGTGCGGGCTGGAGGCGACGCTGGAAGGGATCGCGAAGGACGCCGGGGTCGGCATCGGCACCCTCTACCGGCACTTCCCGACCCGCGAGCTGCTGATCGAGGCGGCGTACCGGAATGAGCTCGCCGCGGTCTGCGACGCATCCGTGGAACTGCTGAAGCAGCTGCCACCGGACCAAGCGCTGCGGGCGTGGATGGACCGATTCATCGACTACATGGCGCGCAAACGCGGCATGGCCGACGCGCTGCGAGCAGTCTTCGCTTCCGGCGCGAACCCGTACGCACAGAGCCTCGAGCTCCTCGTCGGTGCGGTGCAGCCACTACTCGACGCGGGCGCTGCGGCGGGTCAGATCCGGTCGGACATCTCGGCCGGGGACCTGCTGGTCAGCATCGGTGGCGTCGGCGGTGCCGCGGCCGACGACCGTGACCAAGCGGGCCGCTTGCTCGACCTGCTGATGGACGGCCTCCGGTACCGCGCATGAAGGTTGCCTTGGTGACCGGATCCGCGTCAGGCATCGGAGCCGCGACCGTACGGCGGTTGGCCGCGGACGGGATGACCGTCGCGGTGCACTCGCGATCCAGCCGGTCCACCGGAGAAGCCTTGGCCGCGGAGTTGGGCGGGTCGTACCACCAGGCAGATCTGTCCGACGACGCTGCTGCTCAGGCGCTGGTGCCTGAGGTGCTGGCCGAGCACGGGCGCCTCGACGTACTCGTGAACAACGCGGGCATCAGCTGGCCGGTCCCGCACGCGGACCTCGACGGGCTGACCGCGTCCGACTGGCGGCAGCTGCTCGACGTCAACCTGATCGCACCCTGGCTGCTGTGTACGGCGGCCCTCCCGACGCTCCGCGAGTACGGCGGATGCATAGTCAACGTGACGAGCCACGCTGGCGTCCGCCCCAAGGGCAGCTCGATCGCGTACGCCGCCTCGAAGGCCGCGCTCAATCACGTGACGAAACTGCTGGCTGCCGCGCTCGGACCCGACGTACGGGTCAACGCGGTCGCACCCGGACTCGTCGACACGCCGCTCACCGAGTCGTGGACCGAGGCCCAGGACCTGTGGAAAACCTCGAGCCCGATGCGTCGCGCCGCCCGGCCCGCGGATGTCGCCGACCTGATCTCGGCAGTTGTCCACAACGCTTACCTGACTGGTGAAGTGATCATGTTCGACGGCGGCATGAATTTGTGTCGGTGACGGCTTCTACGATCGCGGGATGTCTTTGGGTCGGGACTTCCGTCGGTTGTGGGTCGCGTTCACAGTCAGTGCCCTCGGATCGGCGGTAGGGCTCGGCGCGCTGCCGTTGGTCGCCGTACTCGCCCTGGACTCCAGCACCTTCCAGGTCTCGATGCTCGCCGCGTTGTCGGCGGTGGCCGGCGCCGCACTCGCGTTGCCGATGGGCGACTTCATCGAACAGCGGCGAAAGCGACCGGTGATGATCGCGTCCGATCTCGTGCGGTTCGCGGCCCTGGTCTCGGTGCCGGTGTCCGCGGCGTTCGGCGTACTGACTTATGCACACCTGTGTGTCGCGGGTGTGCTTCAAGCGGCCGGAACGATCGCGTTCCAGTCGGCGAGCGGCGCGCATCTGAAGGCGCTCGTGCCGGCCGAGGGACGGGCGGAGGCGAACAGCCGGTTCGAGCAGACGAACTGGGTCTCGCTGAGCATCGGTCCGGCGGTCGGGGGTGTGCTGGTCAGTTTGGTCGGTGCGACCGTCACGCTGGCGGTCGATGCGGTCTCGTTCCTCGGTTCGGCGCTCGGTATCCGACGGATCCAGCAGCCTGAGCCGGAGCCGGTGAAGCGGGAGGGCAAGCGCGACATCACGGCAGGGTGGCGGTACATCCTGCGCCACCGCGGGCTGCGCATCCTGTTCTGGAACTCGCAGTTGTTCGGCGGACCGGTGATGATGACCTCGCCCTTGCTGACGGTCTTCATGTTGCGCGACCTCGGGCTGTCCGCGTGGAGCTACGGCGTCATGCTCGGTGTCTCCTGCATCGGCGGGGTCATCGGCGCGCGGATGGCGCCGCGGCTCACCCGGCGATACGGGCTGCAGTGGATGCTGCTGGTGTTCGGCGTACTGCGGGCGCCGTGGCTGCTCCTCTTCCCGCTGGCGCCGCACGGGTGGGGCGGGTTCGTGCTGCTCACTGTGGCGGAGACGGCGCTGCTGGTGGGAGCCGGCGCGTTCAACCCGTCGTTCGCGACGTACCGCATGGAGGTGACCGAGGACGGGTTCATGGCCCGGGTCGTGGGGTCGTGGTCGATCAGCTCGCGGTGCGTGCAGCCTGCGTTCATGGCGCTCGGCGGCGTGCTCGCGACGGTGGTCGGGATGCGCGGTGCCCTGTGGGTCGCGGGCATCTGCTGCACGCTGAGCGCCGTACTGCTGCCTTGGCGCGCAGGGCGGAGCCGTCAGACACCGCCTAAACCAGCTGCATTGCCTGAGCCAGCCTGACGATGGAGCCCACCTCTTCGGGCTGCCCGTCCAGGTACGCGGCCGCTTCGTGCGGCGGCAGCACCAGTACGTCGGTGACCTGTTCGCCGTCCTCGGGGTTCGTCGGCTCCTGCTCGATGACGACGTCCGCGACGTAGTTCGCCCAGTACGAGACCGGGTGCGGGAGGTGCGGACGGTACGGTCCGGGGCGACGGTGATCAGCTCGATGGGCGCCCAGCCAGGTGAGCGGACCGGTCAGCCGTGCGCCGGCCTCCTCGAGCAGCTCGCGGTGGACGAGCTCCTCGATCGTCTCGCCCGGTTCGCGGGTCCCGCCGGGCAGGAAGCGCCAGCCCAGATCGTTGGTGCAGACAACGATTCCGCCGGTGGTGCGGCCGACGACGTGGACGTTGCTGATCAGCTCGTCCGGCGGCTGCTCGACGGTGTACCGGACGTCGAGGTCGCCCCACTCCCAGTAGCCCGGTGCGAACAGGTCGGGGAACCGCTCCGCCCAGGTCTGCATAACCTCATTCTGCGCTACCGTCGCTGCCATGGTGCAGCCAGACCCTGACCCCAAGCCCACCGCGGCCGCCGACTCCGAGCCGGTCGCCGAGGAGGCTGTGGACGAGAAGGCTGTGGACGGTAAGGCTGTGGACGAGGAGGCCGTGGACGAGGAGGCCGTGGACGAGGAGGCCGTGGACGAGGAGGAGGCCGAGCCGAAGCCGGATCCCGAGAAGGCCCGGAGCACGGTCGACCGCCTGATGTGGACCAGCGCCTGGCTGACCGTCATGGTCGGTGTGTTCCTGCTGTCCGGCATGCTCCAGGCCGAGGGCGGTTACAACGTTCTCGGCTGGCTCGGCGCGGTAGTGGCGATCCTGGGGCTGCTCGCCCTCATCGCCGCGTACGCCGCCTGCGCGCTGAACCGCATCACGCTGCGAACCAAGGTCCTCGGCTCCGCCGACCTGTTCCAGGCCAGCACCCTCGTCGTCGCGATCGTCGTCATCTGCGGCCTGCTCGTGCCGTCCAACAACACCGCCGCGCTCGCGATCCTGCTCCCCTGGGCCGTGACCTACTGGTTGCACGGCCTGACGAAGGCCCCGACTACGTGAGGTGCGCCCGCAGGTAGTCGAGGTCGGCCTTCTGGCCGTTGTCGGCGTTCGGGGTCTCGACGACGACCGGGGCGCCGGCGGCCTGCACGACCGCGACGATGTCGGCCGGGTCGATGTGCCCGTCCTCGAAGTTGCTGTGCCGGTCCGCGCCGGAGCCGAACTCGTCCCGGGAGCCGTTCGCATGCACCAGGTCGATCCGCCCGGTGATCGCCAGCACCCGCTCGACGATCGACGGCAGCTCCTCGCCGGCCGCGTGGAAGTGGCACGTGTCCAGGCAGAACCCGACGTTCTCCAGCCGGTCGTTGCCCGACGCCTGCACCGCCTCCCAGAGCCGTGCGATCCGGTCCAGCTGCCGGGCCATCGCGTTCTCACCGCCGGCCGTGTTCTCGATCAGCAGCGGCACCGGCAGCTCGGCGCGCTCGATGCACTTGCGCCAGTTGTCGAACCCGGCCTCCGGATCGTCCTCGTCGCCGACGTGCCCACCGTGCACGATCACGCCCTTGACGTCGATCTCCGCCGCCTTGTCCAGCGTCTGCTGCAACAGCTTGCGGCTCGGGATCCGGATCCGGTTGTTCGTGTTCGCAACATTCAGCCGGTACGGCGCATGCACGTAGAGGTCGACGCCCGCGGCGGCGGCCCGCTCCTTCAGCGCCTCCTCGCCGTCCGCGTACGCGAGCTTGGGCGCCTTGTAGTCCTGCGGATTCCCCAGGAAGAACTGCACCAGGTCGGCCCCCCGATCGGCCGCCTCGGCCAGCGGGTCCTCCTGGTCCACGTGCGCACCAAGCTTCACAGTCATACCCACCACCCTAGAACTGTCCACCGACACTTCCGGAGCCCCATCCGGCCGAGCGGCTGACCTTGCGTTCCTCGGGGGTGGGCGGCTGGACGGGGCGGCCCTCGAATTCTGTGGACAGGACGATGTGGGTGTTCATCTCGCCGTGTTCGCCGAGGCGTTCGAAGAGGCCTTCGAGGTGGCGCATCGAGGTGACGCGGACGCGCAGCATCGAGCAGGAGTTGCCGCTCAGCTTGTGGATCTCCAGGACCTCGGGGAAGTCCTCGGCGCGGGTTGTCTTGAGCAGGCAGCGGCCCGTCGTGCAGCGCATCTGGACGAACGCGGACAGCGGCTGGCCCGCCTTGGCCGGGTCCACCTCGGCGCGGTAGCCGGTGATCACACCGGCCTCCTCCAGGCGCCGTACCCGGTCCGCCACCGCGGGCGGCGAGAGGTTGACCCGCTTGCCGAGTTGGTTGAACGACAGCCGGCCGTCGGACTGCAGCGCGGTCAGGATCTGCCAGTCGGTGGAGTCCATTTCCCGCTCCTGAAAGGTCATGTCCCCAGAACACCTTTCATCTCGGTCGTCCGCAAGGCCGAATGCTTTACATCATGTATTCAGCGAGAACGGGCACCTTTCTAACGTGTTGGCCATGCTTGTTCCTGTGGTTCTCGCTGCCGCGCTGATGAACGCGGCGATGGTCGCCGCGAGCGCGGTCAGCACCATCCTGACCGCCGACGAACTCGGCTCCAGCCTGGCCGGCGTCCCGAACACAGCCGGCGTACTGGGCACCGCGGCAGGCGCTATCGCCGTCGGCCGGTGGACCACGCGGCTCGGACGCGCGCACGCCCTCCGGCTCGGGTACGGCGTGGGCGTCGCCGGGGGAGCGTTGACGGTTGTCGCCGCGGTGGGCGCGCCGGTCGTACTGCTCTTCGCCGGAATGTTCCTGCTCGGCGCCGGGAACGCCGCCAGCCTCTTGTCCAGGTACGCCGCCGGCGAGGCAGTGCCCGACTCCCGGCGGGCGTCTGCGATGAGCGCCGTCGTGTGGGCGAGCACGGCCGGCGCCGCGGGCGGGCCGTTCCTGCTGGCGCCGTCCCAGTCCTTCGCGTCGGCGCTCGGGCTGCCCGAGGTCGCCGGGCCGTTCCTGCTCGCGGTGGCAGCTGTCTTCGGCGCACTGGTCGCTTCGACGTACATCCGGACCGTCCACGTCGCCGAGCAGCCGGCACAGACCCGGCTCGACCGTCCGGCAGAGTCCCGCCGTACGTCGGTTCTCCTCGCCGCCGGCGTGATGATCGCCGGGCACCTGGTGATGGTCGCGCTCATGTCGGCGGTCCCGGTGCACACTCATCACCATGGCGACGGACTCGGACTTCTGGGCCTGATGCTGTCCGCGCACACGCTCGGAATGTTCGCGCTGTCGCCGCTGACCGGTTGGTGGATCGATCGCTCCGGTCCGCAACCGGTGATGCTCGCCGGTCTGCTGCTCCTGATCGGGTCGGCCGTCCTGACCACGCAGTCCGGGGCGGCCTTCACGCCGGCGCTCTTCCTGCTCGGCTACGCGTGGAACCTGTGCTACCTGGGCGGCAGTGCGCGGCTCCTCGGCACGCCGTTCGAGAGCAAGGTCGAGTCGTCCATCTGGGCGATCTCGGCGCTGGCGGCCGCCAGTTCACCCTGGCTCTACACGCTCGGCGGATATCCGCTGTTGACGGTGATCTCGGTGGTCCTCGCCGTACCGTTGCTGCTGCTCGTGCTCCGGCGTACCGCTCCGCGGATCGCCCGGTCGTGACGCAGAGTCACCGGAACAGGCCTGTGGATATGGTCGGTCGGCAGTCCGAACGCTGGTATTCTCTCTGATGTGGCCCGGTCCATCGACCGGGCTCGTTGCTTGGCGTCGGCGGCAAGTGCCGGCGCGGAGCAGACCGCATCGCCCTCCTGCCACGGAGAGACCGTGGCCGCCAAGTCCGAAGGAGGTGGAGTTCGCGCATGCGTCGTTATGAAGTCATGGTGATCCTCGACCCGGAGCTCGATGAGCGCACCGTGGAGCCGTCCATCGACCAGTACCTGAACATCGTCCGCAAGGAAGGTGGCACGGTCGAGAAGCTCGACATCTGGGGCCGTCGCAAGCTCGCTTATGACGTGAAGAAGAAGTCCGAAGGCATCTATGCCGTCGTCGACCTGACCGCCGAGCCGGCGGTGGTGAAGGAACTCGACCGGCAGCTCACGCTGAACGAGTCGATCCTGCGCACCAAGGTCATCCGGCCGGACCAGCACTGAACCTCGGGCGTCAGGTGGTCTGGCGTCACACCACCCATCGTCTGCAGTACAGGAGGAAGTTGTCATGGCCGGTGAACCACCCATCACTCTGATCGGAAACCTGACAGGTGATCCGGAGCTGCGGTTCACGCCGTCCGGGGCCGCGGTCGCGAACTTCACGATCGCCTCTACTCCGCGGACGCTGGACCGGCAGACCAACGAGTGGAAAGACGGCGAGACCCTCTTCATCTCGTGTGCCGTGTGGCGGCAGGTCGCCGAGAACGTCGCCGAGTCGCTGACCCGCGGTTCCCGGGTCGTCGTGCACGGGCGCCTGAAGGCGCGCAGCTACGACGACCGCGACGGGAACAAGCGCACCGTGTTCGAGTGTGATGTCGAAGAGATCGGCGCCAGCATGCGGTACGCGACGCTGAAGATCTCGAAGACGTCGCGTTCCGACGGTGGCGGTTTCGGTGGCGGCGGCAACCAGGGTGGCGGCGGCTACCAAGGTGGCGGCAACCAGGGCGGTGGCTACCAAGGTGGCCAGGGTGGCGGCCAGGGCGGCGCCCCGCAGAACGACCCCTGGGCGACCCCGCAAGGTGCAGGACAAGGCGGTGGCGGCCAGTCCGCCCCGCAGAACGACCCCTGGGCCAGCCAGGGCGGCGGCTCGATGGAGGAGCCCCCGTTCTGATCGGCCCGCAATCCCGTTAGTGACCATTCCGGCATCCGTGCCGGGCTCTGGAAGTAGGAAGAGAGCACCACAATGGCCAAGATCATTCGGAAGCCGAAGAAGAAGGTCTGCGGCTTCTGCAAGGACAAGGCGACGTACGTCGATTACAAGGACACCGCGCTGCTGCGCAAGTTCATCTCGGACCGCGGCAAGATCCGCGCCCGCCGGGTGACCGGGAACTGCGTGCAGCACCAGCGCGATGTCGCGACCGCTATCAAGAACGCTCGTGAGGTGGCCCTGCTGCCGTACACGAGCACCGCTCGCTGAGGGAGGCGCGGACCATGAAGCTCATCCTGTCTCAGGAGGTCGAGGGCCTCGGGGCTCCCGGCGACATCGTCGAGGTGAAGGACGGCTACGGCCGTAACTACCTGGTCCCGCGCGGCCTGGCCATCGGCTGGACCCGCGGCGCCGAGAAGCAGATCCAGTCGATCAAGCGGGCGCGCGACGCCCGGGCGATCCAGGGCAAGGAGCACGCGAGCGAGGTCAAGAACCAGCTCGAGCAGCTCTCCGTCACCCTGGCCGTCAAGGCCGGCGACACCGGCCGGCTGTTCGGCTCGGTCACCCCGGCCGACATCGCCACGGCGATCAAGTCAGCCGGCGGCCCGCTGGTCGAGAAGCGCGCGATCGCGATCGCGTCGCCGATCAAGACCACCGGCAAGCACCAGGTTGCCGTCCAGCTGCACCCGGAGGTGGCCGCCACGGTCCGCCTCGAGGTCGCGGCCGGCTGATCTCTGCCTGACGTTCAAGGCCCGCGTTCCCCCGGTCGGGGGGACGCGGGCCTTGTCGTTGCCGGTATCGGCGTCAGGGCTTCGCGGGAGTCGGCCAGTCGACGGGCTGGGGCTCGACCACCGGTCCGTTGGACGGCTTGACCTTGGGCCAGTCGACCGGCTCCGGCTCGATGGTGTCCGCGAGCGCCTGGGAAGGCGCCAGCAGGATGCCGACGGCAACCAGTGCGGACGTGACCCGCGCCGCGCGGCGCATTCGACGGTTCATTTCGCCGGATCCAATGCGTAGAGAACGGAGTTGTACACGATGACCGCGCGTTTGCCGATGACACCCCACGGTCGCGTGGTCCCCTCGTTCATCGGGTAGGTGTTCCAGTTCGGCGAGACGGCGTACGGCTTGCTGCTGATCGTGCCGTAGAGCATCGATCCGCTGACCGACAAGGGCTGGAAGCCCGGGAGCCGCCTGGTGTTGTTCTTGGTCAGCGTGAGGTTGACGAGGCACTCACCCCAGGCAGCGAACTTGCGGTTCGGGTCGGGGACCCAGTCCCAGCCGTCGGTGTCGCCGTTGCGTACCGTTCCGCAGCTCGCGACCACCTTGCCGCTCGCGGTCGAGTGCACCGCCGGGATCGACTCCTCCGCCGGGTTCTTGGCATTGGTCCACAGCGCCTGGACGTAGTCCGGGCTCGCCGAGACCACCTGGATGAGCTGGCCCGCGCCACCTGGCGGCTGCAGATTCACGGTGACGATCTTCTTGCCCGGCTGCGTCCAGTAGAGCGGACCGAGGTACTGCGCCATCAGCGTGCGATCGCCTTCGGCGAGCAGGATCGTGGAGCTGCGCGGCTGATCCGGGACCGTCTTGAGTTCGCCGCCCGAGATCACCATCGCCCCGGACTCGTCGCCGAGCAGGACCAGCGGCGACTTGCCGAAGAACTGCACCTTGGCGCTGTCCGGCAACTCGATCGTCTTCGCCTCGGCGCCGCCGCCCGCCCAGTAGTACAGAGTGCTCGGAGTCGCGATTGCCAGCACCTGCTTCCCGTCGATGGTGGTGTAGACCGGGTTCTCGGCGTCTTTCGGCACCTTGTCCTGCCACAGCACCTTGCCGTTGGCATCGAACACGGCGACCTTCCCGTCGGTCGTGAGGATGGCGACCTCGGTGCCGTCCGGCTTGAGCGCCGGCGTGCTGTCCTCGGCGAGGTCGACCGTCCAGCCCGCGTGCGTCGAGTAGCCCTTCGGCTGCGTCCTGGGGGGGAACTCGTCAGGGCGCACGTTCGGGGCGGGGAGCTCGGGCAGCTTGGGCGACTCGGTCACCTGCGGCTTGCTTTCGCCGAGCTTGCTGAAGACGGTGATGTACAGCGTCGTACCGGCGATCAGGACGACGGCCACGGCCATCGCGAGCACGATCGGCCAGATCGGCTTCTTTCCCTTGCGGGGGTCGGTGTCGATCGCCTCCACCTGCCCGTCCGGGTGGATGACCAACGGCCAGGAAGCGCCGTCGGCCTCGACCGCGGTCGCCTTCACCGCACGGCCGAGCTGCGCGGCCTGCTCGCTGACGAGCTGGATCGCAGCCTGCCGCGGATCGTGGTGGTTGACCGGGTGACTACGCCCGGCGATCTTCACCTCGGCGTTGTGGTCGTCGTACAGCCGGATCGTGACCTTGGGCCAGGAAGGGATCTTCTCAGCCACGATGTCCTCTCATTCCCGCCACAGGTCTCCCTCGATCATCGGCTTCCGGCGTCCTCGTTCTAGCATGTCCCCCGCATGAGGGCATACCGGGGATTCCGGGCATGCAGAAACCACGCGGGCCTGTCGGCTCGACTGACCCCGACAAGGGGGTAGAAACATCCTCGCCTGTGGATGGGTCACGCAAGTACACCCGGAAAGCGAGAGAATACGGTGGGCAACAGCCTGTGACGGACCGCGAGAGGAGGGGCCATGACGCAGAACCCGTGGACACGGGAGCAGTCTCCGGGGCCGCAGCCGCCGTCGCCGGGCCCCGGACCTCAGCCGGACATCACTCCGCGGGGGCCGTCGGCGCCCCAGCACGGGGTGCCGGCGCCCGCGGAGGATCAGCGCCTGCCCAAGTTCGCGATTCCGGCCGCCGACACCCTGTGGTGGGTCGGCGTCCACGGCGGCTCCGGCGAGACCACGATGTCGGTCCTGCTGCCGGGGACCCGGGCGTCCAACCACCGTTGGCCGATCCCGCCGCCGCCGGTGCCGACGCCGGTGATCCTGGTTGCCCGGACGCACGGGTCCGGTCTGCGCGCCGCGCAGCGAGCCGCGATCGAGTGGGCCTCGGGTGTCGTCCAGGGTGTCGCCGTGCTCGGCCTGGTGCTGATCGCGGACGCTCCTGGCCGGCTGCCCCGCGTGCTCGACGACTTCGCCGACATCGTCGGCGGAGGTGTTCCGAGGGTCTGGGACATTCCGTGGATCGAGGAGTGGCGCAGAGGGGAGGCTCCCACGCCTGACAACACGCCAGACGAGGTTTTCGAAGTACTCGAATCCATTTACGCACTTCGCGCGTCAAACCCAGCGGACTACCCCGCCCCGTACTGAAAGGCACCAAGACAATGATGTTGCTTCACCACCTGGTTACCGAGCTTCCGAACTCGCTGCCCCTGGAGGCGCCGCCTGTAGAGGTGACGAAGGGCCTGAACAAGGTCCTCGACTGGGTCAAGTGGATCGCGTACCTGGTCTGTGCACTCGGCATCATCATCGCCGGCGGCATGATGGCCATCGGTCAGCGTCGCGGCGAGGGTGGCGAGCACGCCGCCCGGCTCGGCTGGGTCCTCGCGGCCTGCATCGTCATCGGTGCGGCGACCGCCCTCGTCGACGCCCTGAAGTGATCCGGGCGCGCGGAGAGCTGGTCGGAGGCTGATCGTAGGTGGGACTGTTCAGCAAGGACCCGGACTCCGACGACGATTCCGACGGCGAGAAGAGCACGTTCTTCGAGGAGCGTGGCTTCATCGCGTCGGCGATCGTCGTCGGAGCGGTGCTGATCTGCCTGGTCGTCTGGTTCATGCTGGGGAGCCGCTCGGACAATCCGACGGCCAACCCCAGCCAGACGCCGAGCACGGTCGTTCCTACCGGACAGCCCACCGAAGAAGAGACGAACCAGCCGCCCGCGTCGCCGACCGCGCTACCGACCGGCACGGTGCCGACACCGCCACCGGCCAACAGCCGCGACGGCGGCTGTCACAACAAGAACCCGAACCAGGCGATCCCCAGGCTCGCCGCCCCGGTCGCGGTCTCGTGGCAGTTCGAGGGAAAGATGCTGATTCCCATCCAGGCCGCGAACGGCCCCGCGACCACCAGCCCCAACGGTGTGCGCTCCTGCTTCTCGCACTCGCCGACGGGTGCGGTGCTCGCCGCCATGGTCGCGCTCGGCCAGCTCCAGAACCCGGAGGTCGGCGTTGCCACACTGCGGAGCCGGGTGTACCCCGGCCCGGGCCGGGACGCCGCCATCGCCGAGGCCAGGAAGGCGACCACGACGCCGTCGGCCATGACGGGCGGGCTCCAGTTCGCCGCCTTCAAGGTGCTCGACTACCCGACGAACGCGACCCGGGCGATCATCCAGATCGTCGCCGACCTGAACGGCAAGGCGTACGGCGCGATGCCGATCACCATGCGGTGGTACCGCGGTGACTGGTACGTCGAGCTGCAGGACGACGGCAGCTTCAACGGCTCGCTCGAGCCGGACATCCTGTCCAGTCTCAGCGGCTACGTCCGGTTCAGTGGTGCGGCATGATCGCTCTCGGCTGTTCGGGGTGGCCCTGGGACTGGGACGACTGCTTCGAGGAAGGCCTGAAGACCGCGCTCGAGTGGGCCTTCGGCAAGGTCTTCGACTTCATCTTCGACGCGATCGCCAAGGTCGTCATCGACGCGGTCGACGCGGTCATGAAGGCCATCGGTCTGCTCTGGGTCTACATCCCGACCCCGAACATCGCGGAGAACACCCCGGCGCTGTGGATCCAGGGACACATCCAATTCATCACGCTGTTCATCGCCGCGCTCGCGGTCATCGTCGGTGCGGTCCAGATGGCGATCTCGCACCGGGGTGAGCCGGCCCGCGACATCCTCAAATCGTTGATCACCCTGGTCGTGGTGACGGGTTCCGCGGCGGTTTTCGCGAGCACGCTGATCTCGGCTGCCGACGGCTTCTCGTCCTGGATCGTCAACGCGGCGCTGAAGAAGGACGACCAGAACTACGCGAAGAACCTGCTCGACACGCTGGACGAACCGTTCGGCTGGTTACTGGTGATCCTCGTCGGGATCCTGATGGTGATCGCCGCTGTCATCCAGCTGGCGCTCATGATCGTCCGTTACGGCATGCTCGTGCTGCTGGTCGGGATGCTTCCGCTGACCGCGGCCGCGACGAACACCGAAATGGGGATGATGTGGTTCAAGCGCGCACTCGCCTGGCTGGCGTCGTTCATCATCTACAAACCCGTCGCGGCGATCATCTATGCCACCGCGATCGGTCTGATGGGTTCGGAAGGCACTGGACACATCCTCAAGATCATCATGGGCGTCACGCTGATGCTGGTGGCCATCGTCGCGCTGCCGGCCATCCTTCGCTTCGTCTCGCCAAGGACGTCCTGACATGATCCAGCTGAACGTCCTCGACTGGGCGATCAACCTCATGAAAGACATTCTCGGGGTTGTCCTCGGCCCCGCCGTGGAATGGATACTCTCGCACGTGTTCAAGCCAATCCTTGATGCGATCGCCTCGGCGGTCGGCACGCTCATGAGCACGATCGCCACCTTCTGGGTCTACGTACCGACCATCGGGATCGGGAACGACGGCAGCGATCCGAACACCAGCGGCAAGCCGTCCAACGACACGGTCGCCTGGATCTGGGGCCACACGGAGTTCATCGCGCTCTTCATCGCCGCCATCGGGCTGATCTTCGGCGCCCTGCAGATGGCCTGGAGCCAACGCGGTGAGGCGGCCCGCGACATCCTCCGCTCGCTGATCACGCTCGCGGTCGCCGCGGCGTTCTCGATCGCCGTCGCGCAGGCGCTGATCACGGCCGGCGACATGTTCTCCAGTTGCATCATCAGCACCGCACTGGATTCGAAATCCACCACCGGCTCCTGGGCCAACGGCTGCCAGAACATCGGATCCGGTGACGCGACGGCCTTCGGCACCACGATGTCGGCAGTGCTCGGGTTCGGCGTGGTCGCCGGCATCGCCGGTTCACCGCTGCTGATCGGCATCATGATCGCGATCGGCCTGCTGTGTGTGATCGCGAGCCTGATCCAGATCGTGCTGATGGTCGTCCGCAGCGCCATGCTGATCCTGCTGATCGGCGTGCTGCCGATCGCCGCCGCCGCGACGAACACCGAGATGGGCCGGAACTGGTTCAAACGGATCGTCTCGTGGCTGCTCGCCTTCATCCTGTACAAGCCGGTGGCGGCGATCATCTACGCGACGGCGATCCGGTTGGTCTCGAACAACGGCGATCTGTCGTTCAAGTACATCACCGAAGGCGATGGGGTCCTGAACCCCGACAACATCGGCCACATGGTGATGAACGTGGTCACCGGACTCACGATGTTGGTGCTCGCACTGTTCGCGATGCCGGCGCTGATGCGGTTCATCGTGCCGATGGTCGGCGCGACGGCGGGCGGCGCCGGCGCCGGCATGCTCGCGGCCAAGATGGCCGGGATGGACAAGCTCGGTGACCTGGCGAACAAGGGCGTCAGCGAGGGGTCGGAAGGCGGCGGTGGCGGCGGTGGCGGCGGCGGTGGCGGCGGGGGGGGCGACGGTCCGACCGGTGCGCAGAACGTCGGGAGGGCGTCGCAGCAGGCCCCGAGCACTGGTGGCGCCGGTGAAGGCGCGGCCGCCGGAGGCGAAGGCGCTGCTGCAGGCGGTGCTGCGGGAGGCGGTGCTGCGGGCGGTGCTGCCGGTGGTGGCGGCGCGGCGGCGGGCGGTGCAGCTGCCGGCGGTGCCGCGGCGGCCCTCGGACCGGCCGCGGTCGCGGTCGTCGCGGTCAAGGCCGGCATGGATGCCACCAAGGCGGTCGGTCAGACGGCCGCATCCGAGACCATCGGCAACGACGAGATGGACCAGAGCTCGCAAGGCGGGGGCGGCGGTGGAGGCGGCGGCAGCGATGGCGGCGGCCCCACCGGCAGCGGCGGTGGCGGCGACCTGAGCCGCGAGCGAGACCGCGCTCGCGACTACCGTGACGACGACCGAAACAACCAACCACCCCCACCACCACCGGACGGACCAAGTGGCAGCGGCTGAGAACGTACGACGCGCACCTCGCACCTACGGCAACTGGCGGAGGCCCGCCTCGGCGGGCATCGCCGGCCTGGGGATGCTCGGCACCGGCATCATGATGGGTGGCCTGCTGCTGGTCGTCATCTCGACGATGGTGGGCGGCATCAGGGCAGCCCTCGTCAGCCTGCTGATCGTCGGCGCGGCGCTCGGGCTGCTGATCACGAAGGACAAGCACGGGTTCTCCACGCTGCAACGGCTCTCGACCCACATTGGATGGCAACGAGCAAAGATGGCTAAGCACAACCTTTACCGCTCCGGCCCGCTCGGCCGGACCGCCTGGGGCAAGTTCCAGCTTCCCGGTCTCGCCGCAGCCTCCCAGCTGAGCGAGTACCAGGACTCCTACGGCCGGCCGTTCGCGCT
Source organism: Kribbella sp. VKM Ac-2566 (assembly GCF_004366005.1). Taxonomy (NCBI): domain Bacteria; kingdom Bacillati; phylum Actinomycetota; class Actinomycetes; order Propionibacteriales; family Kribbellaceae; genus Kribbella; species Kribbella sp. VKM Ac-2566. Next base: position 45,754 of record NZ_SODT01000015.1, read on the forward strand.
GCTGTACTACCCGAGCACCCGGCACTTCACCGTCGTCATCAACGCCGAGCCCGACGGCGCCTCGCTCGTCGACGAGGAGCAGGTGGACATCTGGGTGGCGCACTGGGGCCAGTGGCTCGCCTCGCTCGGTCACGAGCCGGGCATCGTCGCCGCGTCGGTGACGGTGGAGAGCGCACCGGACACCGGCATCCGGCTGCGCCGTGAGGTCGGCAACAACATGGTCGACGGGTCGCCGGCGATCGCCCGGGCAATGCTGACCGAGGTCGTGCAGACGTACCCGGAGGGCTCCGCGCTGGTCTCGGCCCGGGTCGCGCTGACCTTCAAGGGCACCGACCGGAGCGGTAAGCGGCGCAAGGAAGACGACATGGGCCGCGAACTCGCAGCCCGGCTGCCCGCGCTGACCCAGAGCCTGAACGCGACCGGTGCGGGCGCCGCTCGTCCGGTCAGCGCGCAGGAGCTGTGCGAGGCGATCCGGATCGCGTACGACCCGGCGTCCGCCGCCTTGATCGACGAGGCGCGTGCCCAGGGCATGCCGCCCGAGCTGCAATGGACCGATGTCGGCCCGGCCGGGACCCAGGCGTTCTGGGACAAGTACCGGCACGACTCGGCCTGGTCCGTGACCTGGCAGATGTCGCAGGCTCCGCGCGGCGAGGTGTTCTCGTCGGTGCTGTCGCAGCTGGTCGCGCCGCACCCCGACATCGACCGCAAGCGCGTGACGCTGCTCTACCGCCCGCTCGACGCCGGTACGGCGGCCCGGATGGTGGAGGCCGACAAGCGCAACGCGTCGTTCCGCGCCACGGCGTCCGCCCGGCCGTCCGCGCGCAACCTGGCGGAGGCTCGGGCCGCCGAACGTTCCGCGCAGGAGGAGGCCCGGGGCGCGGGCTTGGTCAACTTCGGTATGGCCGTCACCGGCACCGTGATGACTGCCGAGCAGATTCCGGACATGATCGCCGCGATCGACAACCTCGGCGCCACCGCGCGTGTTCTGCTGCGGCCGGTGTACGGCTCGCAGGACTCCGCGTTCGTCGCCGCACTCCCGCTGGGTGTCGTCGTACAGAACCACCTCGCGGTGCCGGCGGGGCTGCGGGAATCCCTATGATGAGACTTCGCACAGTGACATCTGGGGGGTCACAGTGAGCAAGAAGCAGAAGAAGCCGGTTGACCCGAGCCGTCGCGGACGGCGGCCGATGCCCCGTGGCTGGCCCGGTATGGGCGGCGGCTACTCGACGTACCTGCAGGCTCCGCAGGAATGGCGCGGTACGACGGTCCAGGTCTGCGGAATGTGGCCGTTCTCGGCCGGGACCGGCAGCCCGATGGTCGGCGTACCGATCGGCCGGAACATCCTCTCCGGCGCGACCATGTGCTGCGACCCGATCAGCTGGTTCATGCGGGCCAAGCTGATCTCGAACCCGTCGATGTTCGTGCTCGGCAAGCCGGGTCTGGGCAAGTCGACGATCACCCGGCGGATGGCGCTCGGCATGGCCGGGTACGGCGTGATGCCGCTGGTGCTCGGTGACCTGAAGCCGGACTACAAGGACCTCATCGAGGCCCTCGGCGGTCAGGTCATCCAGCTCGGCCGCGGTCGTGGTCACCTGAACGTGCTCGACCCGGGCGAGTCCCGGGAGGCCGCGCTCCGGCTGACCGGCAAGGCCCGCGAGGCGATCCAGGCCGACGCGCACGGCCGCCGGCAGACGATGGTCTCGGCGCTGATCGCGATCATGCGTAACCAGAACCCGAACGACCGCGAGGAGACCATCCTCGACGAGGCGCTCAAGGTCCTCGACGAGCGGTTCCAAGGTACGCCGGTGCTGAAGGACCTGCTCCAGGTCATCCAGGACGCCCCGGACCGGGTCCGCAACGTCGCCCTGGACCGCGGCAGCCTGGACCGCTACCGGCAGATCACCGAGGGCCTGGAGGCATCGCTGATCGGTCTGGTCGGCGGCGGTCGGCTGGGCGAGATCTTCTCCGCGCCGACCGACAACCCGATGCAGATGGACCGCCCGGTGGTGTTCGACGTGTCCAACGTCGACGACTCCGAGACCAGCCTGCAGGCCGCCGTACTGCTGGCCTGCTGGTCGTACGGGTTCGGCGCGGTCGCGGTCTCGCAGGCGCTGGCGGATGCCGGACTGGAGCCGCGGCGGCACTACTTCGTCATTCTGGACGAGCTGTGGCGGGTGCTGCGGGCCGGAAGCGGTCTGGTAGACCGCGTCGACGCGCTGACCCGTCTGAACCGGCAACGCGGTGTCGGCATGGCGATGATCTCGCACACCATGTCCGACCTGTTGGCGCTGCCGAACCCTGAGGACCGGATGAAGGCGAAGGGTTTCGTCGAGCGGTCCGGCATGGTCATCTGCGGTGGTCTGCCGCGCGCCGAGATGGAGAACCTGACCGAGGTCGTGTCGATGTCGATGGAGGAGCAGAACATGCTCGTCGGCTGGCAGGACCCGCCCGCGTGGGACCCGGCCACCGGCAAGGAGGCCGCACCTCCCGGCCGCGGAAACTTCCTGATCAAGGTCGGTGGGCGCCCGGGCATCCCGGTGCACGTCGGCCTCACGTCGGTCGAGCGCGAGATCAACGACACCAACAAGCTGTGGACCACCGGCAACGACGGGAAGCCACAGAAGATCGAGGTCGCGCCGGACGGCACCGAGCAGGTCGTCGGTGAGTACAGCCTGGACGATCCGATGCTGCTGCCACCGCCCGACCCGACCACGCGCGTGGGGAGCTGACGAGTCATGGCGCAGGGCAGGAAGAGCACCGGCCCGGGTGGGATCTCACCCGAGGCCGTCCTGATCTTTGCGATCATCGGCGCGGTCGCGCTGGTGGTCTTCTCGATGTGGGGCGCGCTGAAGGTCGCGTCCGCGATCAACGGCTCACGGACGCCCGGGAACCCGTTCGACGCGATCGTCGACCTGTCGAAGGGAAACCTGGAGTGGTCCGGCGCGGCCACCGGCATCCTGGTCGTGGAGATCGTGGTGCTGCTCGGCCTGGTCGGCGGCGGGTGGATGTTCTTCCGGAACCGGGAGCGCTCGATCGGCCGGGTCGACCGGCAGGCGCAACTGATGTCGAAGCGGTCCGAGATCTACAAGCTGACCCGCGAAGGCGCGCAGGAGAAGGCGAACCAGCTCGGCGCCGGGCACGCGGGTCCGGGCATCCTGATCGGCCGGACCGTCCGGGACAACCTGGAGGTCTTCGGCAACTGGGAAGACATGCACGTCGACATCTGGGGTCCCCGAACCGGTAAGACCACCTCGCGCGCCGTGCCGGCGATCCTGGACGCGCCCGGCTGCGTCGTCGCCACGTCGAACAAGCGGGACATCGTCGACGCCACCCGCGGACCGCGTTCGGAGAAGGGCCCGCTGTGGGTGTTCGACCCGCAGGAGGTCTGCGAGGAGCCGCCGAACTGGTGGTGGAACCCGCTGACCTACATCACCGACGAGACCAAGGCGCGGGAGCTGGCCGAGCACTTCGTCGCCTCGCAGCGTCAGGTCGGTGCCCAGACCGACGCGTTCTTCGACGCCGCCGGTACGGACCTGCTGGCCGGTCTGCTGCTCGCGGCCGCCGTTGCCAAGCGGCCGATCACCCAGGTCTACAGCTGGCTGGCCGACCAGCGGAACGACGAGCCGGAGCGGATCCTGCGCAACACCCCGGGTCTGCAACTGTCCGCGGACGCCCTGTCCGGTGTGATCAATGCGCCCGACAAGCAGCGCGCCGGTGTCTACGGCACTGCGCAGCAGAGCGCCCAGTTCCTGGTCAACCGCAAGGTGACCCGCTGGGTCATCCCGAACGGCCCGAACGACAACCGGCCGCAGTTCAACCCGCACGAGTTCGTCCGTCAGGGCGGCACGCTGTACAGCCTGTCGAAGGAAGGCGCGGGTACGGCGGGTCCGCTGGTCACCGCGCTGACGGTCGCCGTCGTGGAGGCCGCCGAGCAGTACGCCCGCGGCTGCCCGATGGGCCGGATGCCCAGCCCGCTGGTCGGCGTACTCGACGAGGCCGCCAACGTGTGCCGGTGGAAGAACCTCCCCGACCTGTACTCGCACTTCGGTTCCCGCGGCATCGTGCTGATGACGATCCTGCAGTCCTGGGCGCAGGGCCAGGAGTGCTGGGGCGACCACGGCATGCAGAAGCTCTGGGGCTCGGCCAACATCCGGGTGTACGGCGGTGGCGCGGCCGACGCGTCCTTCCTCGAGAACCTGAGCAAGATGATCGGTGACTACGACATCAGCTCGAGCTCGGTGTCGTACAACGAGGGCAAGCGCGGCACCAGCCAGCAGGTCCAGCGGCACAACATCATGGAGGTCTCCGACCTCGCCTCGATGCCGCCCGGCCGCGCGGTCGTGTTCCCGTCCGGGATCCCGGCCACGCTGGTGAAGACGGTGCCGTGGTTCACCCGGCCGGACGCCGGTGCCGTGAAGGCGTCGCTGGCGAAGTACGATCCGGGAGCGGCAATGAACGTTCCGGTCAGCAACAACCCGTGGGTGGCTTCGAGTATCCAGGCGCCTCCGCAGCGCGGACCGGAGCGACCGGTCTGGGAGCAGAACGAGGGAGACAACCGCGGTGGATGGTGAGCAGGAGCTGTTCTACCCGCACGTCGCGGCGTTCGTGGAAGACCGGCTCATCTACCTCTACACGCGTCGGCTCGGGCAGCAGTTCATCTGGTGCCCCGAGTGGTACCGGCACGCGGAGGCTTTGAGTCGGCTGGACTCGATCTGGCGTGCCTGGGAGCACCTGCGACTGGACCCGGCGACCGGGATGTCGGTCTGGTGGCGCGACCACGCGGACCCGCACATGATGTCGCTGCTGGACCCGGACGGCCCGTTCGCCGCCTGCCGGAACAACCAGCACACCGACTACCCGATCCCGCCGCTCCCGGTGCAGGAGCCGCCGGCCGGCCTGTTCTTCGACCAGCGGCAGCCGAACATCCGCGGCATCTGAGATGTGGAAGGGCGCCAACCTGCTGGTCGCCTTCGTCGTCGAGGTGGTTGCCCTGGGCATCTTCGGCTGGTGGGGCTGGAACACCGCTGATGCGACGCTCGCGCGGTGGCTACTCGTCATCGGCTTACCGGTGGTGGCCGCGATCGTCTGGGGAATGTTCGCGGCGCCGACCGCGGCGCGCGGGGCTTCGGCGCGGTGGATCGTGAAGGTTCTCGTCTTCGGCCTGGCGGGTGCCGCCCTGTGGAGCCTGGGGCACCCGCTGCTCGCCGTCGGGTACGTCGTGGTGGTTGCAGCGAACCTACTGATCATCCACACGCAGAAGCTGCAGCCGACGAAGCCGAGCTAGATCTCCAGGTCCGGCTCGCTCGCCCGGTTCGGCTTCACGACCTTGCCCTGCTTTGTCCGGACCCGGCCGGGACCGCGGACGTGGCGGCGCGCCTGGGGTAGCTGAGCTTCCGGCGCCTCCTCCGGTGCCTTGCGGACGGCCTCGCTCGGGTTCGGCTGCGCCTCGCGGCGGTGCTCCCGCGCGGAGGCGTCGTACTCCCGGGAGATCCTGTCGTCGCTGACGGCCTTACGTTCCTCGATGGTGGCGGCGTTCTGGTACCGGCGGCCTTCCGCGACCAGCCCTGCCGATCCGACCTCGTCGCGGTGCGCTGCCGCCTCGTCCAGCTCGTGCCGGCCGTGGGCCCGGTCGCTGACACCCCGCTGTACGTCGTTCGTGGCGTACTGCCGGTACCGGTCGCGGGCCTCCTCGTCGGCGTACGCGAGCTGGAACGCCCGAGAGGTCTCCGCGGTGGCATCGAGGAGCTCCTCGCGGCTGCGCCGCTCCGTGAGCTCCTGCTGCTCCTTGGCAGCACGCTCGTCGAGCTCTTCCGCGCGCGCCTCCGCGTCTTCTTCCTGGCGGGCCTGCTCGTCCGCCTCGTCCCGGCGTTCGGCTTCCTCCGCCAGATCGTGGGTCGGGTGCCTGTCGGCCTCTGCTCGTGCCTGGGCGGCCTTCCGCTCACGCGCGGCCTCGGTGTCGTCGTCGCCCTGCTCCCGCTGGTCGGGTTCGAGCTCGACGGACTGGTCGTCGTCGGTGTCGGGCATGCCGCTCCTTTCCTTCTGTTCCACGATGCCGCACCGCAGGGTCAGCGGGTAGCTCCCGTGACCAGCCACGCGTCGCGCCGCTCACGCGTGGTCAAAGTGAGGAATCGCAGCAGCATGTACCCGCCGAACGCCCACCACAGCGCCACGATCCCGCCGCCGAGCCAGAGCACCGCCAGCGCGAGCGGGACGTACAGCACGAGCGCGACGATGCCGGCCGCTGCGAGGTACCGTCCGTCTCCGGCGCCGATGAGTACGCCGTCCAGCACGAACACGACTCCGTTGATCGGCTGCCACAACGCGGAAACGATCAGGATGGCGGCGAGCGTACGACGTACCTCGGGGTCGCTGGTGAACCACGGGACGTAGACGTCGCGCAGGCCCCAGAGCGCGAGGCCGCCGATCAGCCCGGAGAACAGGCCCCACCACATCATCCGGCGGGTGATCGCGCGCGTCCCCGCGACGTCGCCGGCGCCCAGCGCGCGGCCGGTGAGCGCCTGCGCGGCGATCGCGATGGCGTCCAGGGCGAGCGCGAGGAACGACCACAGCGTGAAGGCGACCTGGTGAGCCGCGACCGACGTCGTACCGAGGGCCGTGGCGACGAACGTGAGCAGGACGATCGCCGCGCGCAGCGTCAGCGTCCGGATCACGAGCGGTACGCCCATCTGCGCGGAGGCCAGGATTCCGGGGCGATCGGGGCGGAGCTTGGCGCCGTCGCGGCGGGCGCCACGGACCACCACCACGACCAGCGCGACACCGGCACCGGTCTGTGCGAGCGCCGTACCCAGGGCGGAGCCCGCGATGTCCAGACGAAGGCCGTACACGAGCAGGACGTTCAGCCCGATGTTGGCGAGGTTGGCGGTGATCGCGACGACCATCGGGGTCTTCGTGTCCTGCAGCCCCCGCAGTACGCCGGTGGCGGCGAGCAGGAGCAGCATCGACGGGATGCCGAAGCAGGAGATCCGCAGGTACGTCACCGCGTGGTCGGCCACCTCCGGCGACGGGTCGAACGCCGCGATGGCCTGCGGCGCGAGGGCCAGTCCGAGGAGCGCGAGTACGACGCCCAGCAGCAACGCCAGCCAGAGTCCGTCGATGCCCTGGGCAAGGGCGCCCTTGTGGTCGCCGGCGCCGATCCGGCGGGCGACCGCGGACGTGGTGCCGTACGCGAGGAAGACGCAGATACCGACGAGGGTCTGCAGGATGGTGCCGGCGACGCCGAGCGCGGCGAGTTGCGGGGTGCCCAGGTGACCGACGATCGCGGAGTCCGCGAGCAGCATCAGCGGCTCGGACACCAGGGCGAAGAACGCCGGGACGGCCAGCCGGAGGATCTCCCGGTCCTGTTCGCCCACCCACTGTCGACGTCTCACCGGAGCGAGGTTACCCACGACTCGCGGGCGCGTCGGAAATTGGTCTCAGACTTTTTCTTCTCCACAGTTGTGAACTAGAGAAACCGCAGGTCACGGGGCTGTTGTGGGTTCTTGTCCCCAGATATCCACAGGGTTGTGCCCAACCTGTGCACACCCCTTCCGGGGGTTATCCACGATTCGTCCACAGGGGGTGTGGACGACCGAGTGGCCTTTGGTGACGCGACCGGCGTACGGTCGCGAGGCCTGTCGCCGAAAACTGTCGGTGGGCTTGGCTAGGATTCGAGCAGGTGTTCGAAACCGGCCGGCGGTGGCTGGGCAGCGGGCGGACGAGGAGGTCGGACGAAGTGAGCGTGGCGGAGTTCCGCGGGGGCCAGGACGGCGGCCACGAAGAGCGGCGTCCGGAGATGGGCTTCGACCGCACCCCTCCCCAGGATCTCGCGGCCGAGCAGTGTGTGCTCGGCGCGATGATGCTGAGCAAGGATGCGATCGCCGACGTGATCGAGAATCTGCGCAGCACGGACTTCTACCGCCCGGCGCACGAGGCCGTCTTCGACGCGATCACCGACCTGTACGCACGGGGTGAGCCGGCCGACGCGATCACGGTCGCGGCCGAGCTCAACAAGCGCGGCGAGATGACCCGGATCGGCGGCGCGCCGTACGTGCACACCCTGGTCGCGTCCGTCCCGCTCGCGGCCAACGCCAGCTACTACGCGCACATCGTCCGGGAGAAGGCGATCCTGCGCCGCCTGGTCGAGGCCGGCACCAAGATCGTCCAGCTCGGGTACGCCGGCGAGGGCGAGGTCGACGACGTCGTCGACGAGGCCCAGGCCGAGATCTACTCCGTCACCGAGAAGCGGACCGCCGAGGACTACGCGCCGCTGAAGGACATCATGGAGGGCGCCCTCGACGAGATCGAGGCGATCGACTCCCGCGGTGACGCGATGGTCGGCGTACCGACCGGGTTCACCGACCTGGACGAGCTGACCAACGGCCTGCACCCCGGCCAGATGATCATCGTCGCCGCCCGTCCCGCGATGGGGAAGGCGCTCGCGCTCGACACCCCGCTGCCGACGCCGGCCGGCTGGACCACGATGGCCGAGGTCGCGGTCGGCGACCAGCTGCTGGACGCCGACGGGCTGCCGACCACGGTCGTCGCGGCGACCGAGGTGATGGTGGACCGGCCGTGCTTCCGGCTGTCGTTCTCCGACGGCAGCACGATCGTCGCCGACGCCGAGCACCAGTGGCGCGTCGAGGACGGCGGCCGCCCGGTGGTCTGCACGACCGCCGACCTGTACACGGCGATGTCGGCGAGTCCCGGGCTGACACCGCCGATCCCCGGGTCGGCGCCGCGGCAGATCACCGGGCACGGCTTCCCGGCCGCGCTGCACGGCGAGGGCGAGCGGCGGCTCGAGTGGGTCGACCCGGTCGACAGCGTGCCGGTGCGCTGCGTCGAGGTCGACAACCCCGACCACCTGTACCTGGCCGGCAAGACGATGATCCCGACCCACAACTCGACGCTGGGTCTGGACTTCGCCCGGTCGGCGTCCATCAAGCACGGCCTGACCTCGTGCATCTTCTCGCTGGAGATGAGCCGCAACGAGATCACCATGCGACTGCTGTCGGCGGAGGCGAAGGTCCCGCTGCACCACATGCGCAACGGCAAGATGACCGACGAGGACTGGGCCCGCCTGGCCCGCAAGATGGGCGAGGTCTCCGAGGCCCCGCTGTTCATCGACGACTCGCCGAACCTGACGATGATGGAGATCCGCGCCAAGGCCCGCCGCCTCAAACAGCGCCACGACCTCAAACTGATCGTCATCGACTACCTCCAGCTGATGACGTCCGGCAAGAAGGTCGAGTCCCGCCAGCTGGAAGTCTCCGAGTTCTCCCGCTCCATCAAGCTCCTCGCCAAGGAGCTCGAGCTCCCCGTAGTCGCCATCTGCCAGCTCAACCGAGGCTCCGAACAACGCTCCGACAAACGCCCCATGGCCTCCGACCTCCGCGAATCGGGTTGCCTGACGGCGGACACCCGGCTGATGAGGGCCGATACCGGCGCGGAGATCTCGCTCGGTGAGCTGCTCGCCACGGACGCGCGGGACATCCCGGTCTGGTCGCTCGACGACCGGCTGAAGCTGGTGCCGCGCACGTTGACGCACGCCTTCCCGAGTGGGGTGAAGGAGGTGTTCCGGGTAAAGCTGGCGTCCGGTCGGGAGATCGAGGCCACTGCGAACCACCCGTTCCTGACGTACAACGGATGGAAACCACTGGGGGAGCTGACGCCGGGCGCTCGTGTGGGTTCGCTCCGGCACGTTCCGGCTCCACTCGACGTCAAGCCGTGGGACGAGGACGAGATCACGCTGCTTGCTCACTTGCTGGGCGACGGCTCGTTCGTGAAGCGGCAGCCGATCCGGTACGCGAGCATCGACGAGGCCAACCTGACCGCGGTCGCTGCGGCGGCACACCGGCGCTTCGGCATCACCGCGGTCCGCGACGAGTACGCCGCCGCCCAGGTCACCACGCTTCGCCTGCCGGCGCCGTACCGGCTGGCCCGCGGCAAACGGAACCCGATCGCAGCCTGGCTGGACGGCCTCGGCCTGTTCGGCTTGCGCAGCCACGAGAAGTTCGTGCCTGACGGGGTGTTCGGCCTCCCGAAGGAACAGGTGGCGCACTTCATCCGCCACCTCTGGGCCACCGACGGATCGGTCCGCTGGCGGCCAGAGATCAACGGTGGCCAGATCTACTACGCATCGACCAGTCGCCGGATGGTCGACGACCTCGCACGCCTCCTGCTCCGGTTCAACATCTTTACCCGCATCGCGGCTGCAAAGAAGACGGGCTACCGCGACTCGTATCACCTGTACATCTACGGCGCCGGGAATCAGTTGCGCTTCCTCGACGAGATCGGCGTCCACGGGCAACGTGGCGAGGCTTGTCGGTTCGTCCGGACGAACCTCCGGCCGGTTGTCGCCGCGCCGAAGCTGGACACCGTGCCGGTTGAGGTCTGGGAACAAGTCAAAGCGGTCATGCACGAGCGCGCTGTCACCAAACGAGAGTTGGCAATGATGCTGGGGCAGCGGGGAAGCGGCAGTCGACTGTTCGCCGGAGCCCCGACCCGTGCGCGCTTGCGTCAGGTCGCAGACATCCTCGAAGACGCCGATCTCGAGGTCCTCGCGACCAACGACATTTTCTGGGACACCATCACGTCCGTCGAGAGCCTCGGCGACCAAGAGGTGTACGACGCAACAGTCCTAGGCACCCACAACTTCGTGGCTAATGGAATCTCCTTACATAACAGCCTTGAGCAGGATGCCGATGTTGTCATTCTGTTGCATCGGGAGGATGCGTACGAGCGTGAGTCGACCCGGCCCGGGGAGGCGGACTTTATTGTTGCCAAGCACCGGAACGGGCCGACTGCGGATGTGGTGGTTGCCTTCCAGGGGCACTACTCACGGTTCGTGGACATGGCGCACGACGGGTGAGTGACCCGGACGGCGATGGTTATGCGGCGACCGGTTGGCCGACGCGGAGTTGCTTGAGGGCGGCTGACCATGACTCGAGCTGGTCGAACAGGATGGTTGCCTGGTCGGCGTACTGCGGGCCGGGGCGGAATTGGGAGAAGTTCTCGAAGTCGGTGAAGAGCGAGAACGACAGCTGCTGACGTACGTCGGCGATCTGGAGCTCCGCGCTGATGGCGCGCAGATGCTCGATCGCCCGCGCCCCGCCGAGGGAGCCGTAGGACACGAAGCCGGCGGCCTTGTTGTTCCACTCGGCGTACAGGTAGTCGATCGCGTTCTTCAGTACGCCGGACGTGGAGTGGTTGTACTCCGGCGTGACGAACACGAACCCGTCGTACGCCGCGATCTTCTCGGCCCACGCCTTCGTGTGCTCGCCGGCGTACTGCCCGGCCGACGGCGGCACGGCCTCGTCCAGGTGGGGCAGCGGGTAGTCGACGAGGTCGATCAACTCGTAGGTGGCGCCGGTCCGGGGCTGGGCCTGGGACAGGACCCAGTCGGCCACCGCCTTTCCGTTCCGCCCGGGGCGGGTGCTGCCGAGGATGATCGCGATCTTCAGGTCGCTCATGGCGACGACTCCTTCAGAGGGGTTGACTTGAATATTCATGTCACCGATCACGATACATGAACATTCAAGTCACTACGCCGGTGGCTATGCTGCAGCCATGGGGACCGAAGCGGCGCGGGAGGCGGCCGAGCCTCGCTGGCTGACGCCCGACGAGCTGGAGACCTGGAGGACGCTGCAGTTCGTCATGTCGCTGCTCACGGGTGCGCTCGGCGAGCAGTTGCAGCGCGATTCCAACCTGAGCTTCCTGGAGTACTACGTCCTGGCCGGCCTCTCGGATCAGCCCGATCACACGATGCGGATGAGTCAGCTCGCGATCCTGACCAACTCCGAGCTCTCCCGGCTGTCCCACCTCATTCGCCGTCTGGAAAATCGCGGCCTGGTACGGCGTGAACCCGACCCGGACGACGGCCGCTTCACCAATGCGATCCTCACGTCAGAGGGGCACGCCGAGCTCGTGAAGGCCGCACCAGGACATGTCGAACGAGTTCGCCAACTGGTCTTCGACCCGCTGACCGAGACCGACCGCCGTGCTCTGCACAAGGTGATGACGAAGCTCCTCCCGGGACTCCTCGGCGACTACTAGCGGTTCTTCCAGCGGTCCGCGGAGATGGACTCCTGGGCGAGCAGCCGAAGCGAGGCGATCAGGGTTTCGCCGAGGATGGTGCCGATGACCACCGATTCGGCGAGCTGGTCGCGGGTCGGGTTCGCGGTGACGGCATCGATCTCGAACTGGGTGAAGCGTTCGACCGCGTCGGCGTAGGTGTCGAGGTGGGCGACGAGGTTGTCCTGGCCGAGGGTGCGGAGTGCGGCGACGGTGTCGATAAGTGTGGCGAGCGCGGGCGCCTCGGGGTCGATGGACCAGCCGCGGTCGGCGATGAGGTCGGTGACCTGAGTGGTCGCGGCGGCGCGGGCGTCGTCGGTCGCGGACAGGCGGCGGGTCGGCGTGAGTGCGCGGTGGGCGCGGCCGATCTGTTCGTGCAGGGGCTCGGCGTCGGCGTCGAGCGACTCGAGGATCTCCTTCACCGTGGCGACCGGAGCCTGGGCGAGTTCGATCAGTGCGCGGATCAGGCGGAGCCGGCGGACGTGGGTGTCGCCGTACGACGCCTGATTCGGGCTACTGAGTTCGCCGGCAGGTAGCAGGCCTTCGCGCAGGTAGTACTTGATGGTCGGCACCGGGACGTCGGTGGCCTTGCTGAGTTCCCCGATTCGCATCGCTTGCCTTCCTGTTGTCTGTGATGGATAGTATCAGTATCCATAAGCGGATACCTGAACTATCCATAAGGAGGCGAGTCGGATGATCCCGCTCGTACTGATCCTGGGCACCGTCGGCTTCCGGGCGCTGGGTGCCCTCGGCGTCCGGCGGTTCACGACCTGGCCGGTCGCCGCCGCATACGCGATGGCGGTCATGCTGGTGCTGACCGCGAGCGCACACTTCGTCCCGGCGAGCGTGACGGTGATGCCCAACCACGCCGACATGGTGCGGATGGTCCCGCCGTTCCTGCCGTACGCCGACGCGCTCGTCTACCTCACCGGCGTACTCGAACTGCTCGGTGCCGCCGGCCTGGTGATCTCCGCGACCCGGATGCTCGCCGGCTACGCGTTGGCCGCACTCTTCGTCGGACTGCTGCCGGCCAACATCCACGCGGCGGTCGCACACATCCCGTTCGCGGGCGGCGAGGCGACCCCGCTCTGGCAGCGCATCCCCGAACAGATCCTGTACCTCGCCGTTGCCCTCTGGGTAGCGCGCACGTCCCGCGCAACCGCGCCTGTCAAAGAAGAGGTCTACGCATGACCGACGCATCCCGCGTCATCGCCGGCGTCATCCTGCTCACCGTCGTGACGATCGAGTTCGGCGGGTACTTCATGACCAAGATCGTCCGCGGCCAGGTCCCGATGACCGGGTTCCAGAAATCGTTCGCACGGGCCGGTCACGCGCATGCCGGCGTACTCGTGATCTTCAGTCTGGTCGGACTGCTGTACGTCGACCAGACCGGTCTGACCGGCTTCTGGTTGTGGGTCGGCCGGCTCGGGATCCCGGTCGCCGCGATTCTGATGTCCGGCGGCTTCTTCGCCTCGTCCGCCGGCAAGGACCGCACCGCGCCGAACCAGTTCCTGTGGATCCTCTGGCTCGGCGCGATGTCCCTCGCGATCGGCGTACTGACCCTCGGCATCGGCCTGATTGTTGCCTAACGCAACCCGGCGAACGCTTGTGTGAGGCGTTCGCCGGCCTCGGTGATGAGTGCGGCGGTTTCCGGGGTCGCCTGGTCGACGGTGAAGGAACCTAGGTGAGCGATCGCGGCTACCTGTGTCAGCAGCATCGCGGGGGAGTCCGCGCTGAAGCGGACCTTGCACGACGAAGGGCTGAGCGGTTCGACGATGCCGCGGACGACGCCTTCGAAGGTCGAGGTCACGTCGACCGACGACGCCTCGACCGTCAAGACGACCGTGTGCTCGTACTGCGCCGACACGAACGACTCCAGCAGGTAGGAGGGCCCGTCCAGCACCCGTGGCGTGAAGCGGTGCAACGCAGGACTCACGGAAGTGATCCGGTCGACGCGGAAGATCCGCCAGTCGTCGCGTCCGGGGTCGAACGCGAGCAGGTACCACCGCCACGACAACGTCAGCAGCTGATGCGGCTCCACCCGGCGTCGCGTCGTACCGCGCTGCCGGCCGTGGTAGTCGAAGGCAACGATCTCGTGGTTGCGGCAGCAGCGTGCGAGTACGGCGAGAGCGTCCGGATCGACCTGCGGTACGCCGGGTCGCGGGATCGCCTCCGCTGCCGAGCCCACTGCCGCGAGCTGGGGACGGAGACGCGCGGGCAGCACCTGCTCCAGCTTGGCCAGGGCGCTCATGGAGCTCTCCGCCATCCCGCTCACTCCGCCACCGGCCGCGCCGACCAGTCCGAGCGCGACGGCGATCGCCTCGTCGTCGTCCAGCTGTAGCGGTGGCAGATGCGTACCGGAGCCGAGCCGGTACCCGCCCGCGGTGCCGGTCGTGCCGGTCACCGGGTAGTCGAGGGACCGGAGCCGTTCGACGTCCCGCCGTACCGTGCGCTCGGTGACGCCGAGCCGGTCGGCGAGCTCGTGGCCGGACCACTCGCGCCGGCTCTGCAGCAGCGACAGCAGCCGCAGCATCCGACCGGGCATCTCCTTGCGAGCACTCACGCAGAAATCATGCCTTGAGGACAAGATGTGTCCGCAAGACCATCTAGCGTGATCTACATGATGTTGACGACGACTAGTAAGGGGTACGACGAGGCGCGGCTCGGGTTCCAGCGGCGAGACCCGCACCGGCCCGCGACCATCTTTCCGGTGACGAGCACGGCCCAGATCGAGGAGGCGGTGCGGTACGCGATCGACCACGACCTGCGCATCGCCGTCCAGGCGGCCGGGCACGGTCTGACGCAGGGGATCGACGGTGGCGTGCTGATCGCGACCAGTGCGTTCAACGGCGTGACGGTCGACGCGGAGCGCAAGACGGCGTGGGTCCAGGCAGGCGCGACCTGGCGGGACGTGCTCGACGCAACCGCGCCGTACGGTCTCGCGCCGCTTTCCGGCAGTGCACCCGGCGTCGGCGCGATCTCGTACACGCTGGGCGGTGGGCTCGGGCTGATGGCGCGACGGTTCGGGTACGCCGCGGACCATGTTCGCCGGATCGAGGTCGTGACCGCGGACGGCGTACGGCGCAACGCCGAGGAGGACCCGGATCTGTTCTGGGCGCTGCGGGGCGGTGGCGGGAACTTCGGTGTCGTGACGGGGATCGAGATCGACCTCTTCGACGTACCGACGCTGTTCGGCGGCAGCCTGTACTTCGATCTCGCCGAGCACCCGACGGTGCCCGAGGTGTGGCGGGAGTGGACCAGGTCCGTGCCGGATGAGGTCACATCGGCGATCGCGATCCTGCCGATGCCGAACATCCCGCAGGTGCCGGCGCCGTTGCGCGGCAAGTATGTCGGGCAGGTGCAGCTCGCGATCCTCGGCGACCGTGGCGAGGAGCTGATCGAACCGCTCCGGGCGATCGGCAAGCCGGTCCTCGACACCGTGGGGGAGCTGCCCTACGTCGACTCGGGGCAGATCTTCGCGGAGCCGGAGCGCCCCGACAGCTACACCTCCCTCAACGTGCTGCTGAAGGACCTCGATGCGCTCGAGACACTGCCAGAGCTCGCCGGTCCGGGTGCATCGCGGATGTATGTGATCGCCATCCGGCACCTCGGCGGCGCGCTCGCCCGGCAGCCGGAGATCCCGAACGCGGTCGGTCACCGCGATGCGGCGTACTCGCTGACCGTCCTCACCCCGGGCAAGGGTGACGCGGGCCGGGACGTGCTCGATCCGTGGGCCTCATCAACCGTTGGCCGGGCCCTCAACTTCACCTTCGCGAAGCTCAGCGACGAAGAGGTGGCCGAGGCGTACGACGACTACGAGCGGCTCGTCGCGCTCAGGCGCCGCTACGACCCGACCCGTCGTCTGCAGCCGAACCACCAGCTCTAGCGATCAGCTCCTCGACCAACGCGCCTTTGCCGTCGACATACGCGGTGCGGTCGGTGGTGAGCAGGTGCGCCAGCTCGCGTTTGCGGGCCGCGTACCGCTCGCGATCGGCCGCGTCCGCGCGCAGATGATCACGCAGCACGACGTGGTCCCGATGAGCTTTGTTGCCCTCAACAACGACGTACAGATGGTGGTAATGGACCGCGTCCGCCGGCAGCGCGAACGCCTCCCGGCCGGGGATCCCTTGGTCGCCCTCGTGGCGGTAGCCGGCTGCCTTCAAGCCTGAGATCGCCGCCGGTACGAACGAGGGAGAAGGGACGACGATGTCGACGTCGATGATCGGCTTCGCCGCCAGACCGGGTACGGCGGTGCTGCCGACGTGCTCGCAGACGTGGGGGAGCTCGGCGAGGTACGGCGTCAGGCGCGCGCTGATCTCCGCGAACCAGAGCGGCCACCGCGGGTCGTAGTCGACAACCTCGGCGGGAACGATCACAGGGCCGCCGTCACGTCGATCTCGACGAGTTGGCCGGTGAAGCCGAGTTGGGCGACGCCGAGCAGCGTGCTCGCGGTCGTGAAGGCCGGGGCGAGGGGCGACTCGTTGAGCTGGGCCCACACCGCGCCCAATTCGTCGCGGTCCGAGCTGGCCACGTAGATCACCGTGCGTACGACGTTTTCCGGCGTGGCGCCCGCCGACTTCAGTGCGGTGAGGATGTTCGCGATCACCTGCGCGGTCTGCCCTTCGAGACCGCCCGCGGCCAACTCCCCGGAGGCCTGCAACGGGCACTGCCCGGCCAGGTAGACCAAGGTGTCCGCCTGCACCCGCGTCACGTGGTGATACCCAGGCGTCGCATGCAGTCCGTCGGGATTGCTCCGCTCGATCGTCACAGCTCGACCCAACGCGATCCCTCAACTCCGGGTCAACAGATTTAGCACGTACCGCTTCTGCCACGGCGTCTCCACCGCGCGCTTGTCGTAACCCCGACGTACGTAGTCGACGGCCTGATCCGCAGGCAGCCCGTCCAGTACGGCGAGACACGCGAGCGCCGTCCCGGTCCGCCCACCGCCGCACGCGAACTCGACCCGTCCGGTCCCGGTCCGCTCCAACGCCTCGCGAAAGGTCGCCAACGCCTGCGGGCGATCCACGGGCAGCCGGAAGTCCGGCCACTTGATCCAGTGCGTCTCCCACGGCACGTCCGGCGGCGGTTCCTTGCCGAGCAGATACACGCCGTACGTCGGAAACGGGTCTGCCGCCGGGCCGTGCCGCAGACCGCGTCCGCGCACGAGCCGACCCGACGGCAGCTCCATCACACCTGGTGCGTCCTTCTCCCAATGACCCACAAGGTCAAAACTACAAGCCGGAAGCAGGAGGGAGGGGATCAAACGACGAGGCGCTCCTCTGTCGAGGTGGAGAACAGGTGCAACTTGTCGGCGTCCGGGGCCAGATGGACGAGGGTGCCCTTGTCGTTGTGCAGCCGGGTGCCGATCCGGGCGATGATCTGCTGCTTCTCGTCGGTGTGTTCCGCGGTGCCGTACAGGAACGCGTCCGATCCGAGCTCCTCGATCACCGCGACCTTCACCGGCAGCCCTTCGTCGGCGAGGTGGAACGCCTCGGGCCGGATACCCAGCGTCAGCGTCTTGTCGTCACCGGCCTTGGCCAGCACATCACGTGCGATCGGTACGACGTAGTCGCCGATCTTCGCGCCGCCCTCGACGATCTCGGCCTCGATCAGGTTCATGGCCGGCGAGCCGATGAAGCCCGCGACGAACTTGTTCCGCGGCCTGTCGTACAGGTTCAACGGCGTGTCGACCTGCTGCAACACGCCATCGCGCAGGACGGCCACCCGGTCGCCCATCGTCATGGCCTCGACCTGGTCGTGGGTGACGTACACGGTCGTGACACCGAGCCGATGCTGCAGCTCAGCGATCTGGGTGCGGGTCTGGACGCGCAGCTTGGCGTCGAGGTTCGACAGCGGTTCGTCCATCAGGAACACCTGCGGGTTCCGGACGATCGCGCGGCCCATCGCGACGCGCTGGCGCTGACCGCCGGACAGGGCCTTCGGCTTGCGGTCGAGGTACTCCTCCAGACCGAGCAACTTCGCGGCCTCCTGCACGCGCTGGGCGCGCTCGTCCTTGTGGATGCCCTGCATCTTCAGGGCGAAGCCCATGTTGTCGGCCACCGACATGTGCGGGTACAGCGCGTAGTTCTGGAACACCATCGCGATGTCGCGTTCCTTCGGCGGGGCGTTGGTCACGTCCCGGTCGCCGATGAAGATCGCTCCCTCGTTCACCTCTTCGAGCCCGGCCAGCATCCGCAGCGCCGTCGACTTCCCGGACCCGGACGGCCCGACGAGCACCATGAACTCGCCGTCCTCGATGTCCAGGTCGAGCTTGTCGACCGCGGCGATGTCGGTGCCCGGGTAGACCCGGGTGGCTCCCTTGAACGAGACAGTTGCCATGTCGCGCTTCCTTTCCTTCGCCGGCAGGAACGTGCCGGACGATCCGTAGCAAAGGCTCCCAGGTCTTGGGTGTCTGCTCGGTGACGCATCACCAAGCACTTCTGACAACGAACGCCGGCCCATTTACATTCCCGAGTGATGTAAATCTCGTGATTGACAAAGAACTTTTTTACGTACAAAATTCTTTGTGTGATGAGAGACGTGATGCACCTGGAACAGCTCGAGCAGGCCGAGGCCCTGTTCAAGCCGCAACGGATCGAGGTGCTGCGCCGGCTGGCCGAGCCGGCGACCTGCGGCGAGGTGGCCGAGCAGCTCGGCCAGACTCCGCAGCGCGTCTACTACCACGTGAAGCGCCTCGTCGAGGCGGGACTGGTGACCCAGGTGGACGAGCGCAAGGTGCGCGGGATCCGCGAGGGCATCTACCAGGCGACAGCCCGTTCGTACTGGCTGTCCCCGACGCTCGTCGGCCGGATCGGCGGACTCCGCCGGACCCGCGACGAGCTGAGCCTCGGCTACGTGCTGGACCTGATGGAAGAGGTCCAGACCGACATCGCCGCGTTGGACAGGTCGGCTCCGGAGCTGCCGTCCATCGGGGTGTCCGGTGAGATCCGGGTCCCACCGGACCGGCGGCGGGAGTTCTTCGAGGACCTGCGCGGCACGCTGCAGGACCTCTTCGAGCGCTACGGCGGCAGTGAGGGCGACGCCTTCAAGCTCGCGGTGGCCTGCTACCCCAAGGGAGACCGAAGCAATGACTGAACCACTTGTCCTGCAAGCGCGCGCCAAGGCCGGCATCGACGAAGTCCGGCAGGCGCTGACCGATCCGAAGGCCCTGAATCTCTGGCTCGGCGAGCACTCGACCGTCGACCTGCCCGGCACGTTCGAGTTCTGGGGCCGCTACATCCCCGAGGGTGACGCGCCGCACCAGCGGGTCCTCGGGTACGACGGGAGCACGCTGACGCTGGCGTGGACACTCGGCGGCGAGGAGACCACCACCGAGATCACGCTGGCGCCCGACGGTGACGAGGCGACGGTGGTCAAGCTGTCGCAGACCGGGTTCGACTTCGCGGACGCGATCAGCGGCGCGAACATCCGCGGCGTACTGCAGACCTTCTGGTCGCTGGCGCTCGCGAACCTCGTCGACCATCTCGAGGGTCGCGAGCTCACCACCAGGCCGGACTTCACCTCACCGATCTTCGAGGGCGAGGCGCTGATCGACGCACCGGTCGCCGAGGTGTACTCGTCGCTGACCGATTCCGACAAGGCGTCGGCCTGGTTCGGGTACCCGGTCGAGATCGACCTCCGGAAGGGCGGCCGGTTCGCGATGGGCGGGTTCGACGCCGGCCCGGGCGTGGAGATCGTCGACCTGGTCGAGGGCCGGACGATGTCGATGGACTGGGGTCCGGCCGGAATCAGCACCTGGGAGCTCGCCGAGTCCGACGGGAAGACCCGGCTCACCTTCGTGATGAGCGGGTTCGACGAGTCAAACCCGCCGTACGCCGCCTGGCTCGGCTGGCTCAGCGGGGTCGCCGCCCTCCGCCGCTTCAACGAACTGTCCGACTGGAAGATCTGGGCCGCCTAGAAGTACGGACCTTCCAGCCGGGTCGATTCGCCGATCAGATCGAGCAGGGCGCTCACCGCCCTGCTCGGTCGCCGTCCGGCGATCGTCACCACGGACAACGTCCAGGTGAGCTCCGCGCCGGTGATCGCCAGCTTGGCGACGCCAGGCTCCTCGGCCAGTTCGAGATCCGGTACGACGCCGACGCCGAGACCGGCCCGAACGTAGTCCGGGATCGTGGTCAGTTCCGGTACCTCGACCTGGATCCGCCGGGGCGTCCCGATCGTGTCGAAGGCCCGGTCGACCATCTTCCGGTTCCCGAATCCCGCCGGCATGTCCACGAACCGCTCGGCGGCCAGCTCGTCGAGTCCGATGCCGGTGCGCTCGGCGAGCGGATGCGACGACGGGACCAGCGCCACGAACGGAACCGTGGCGATGTCGCGGACCTCGAGGCCGGACAACTCCGGACGCGGCAGCCCGAGCAACGCGATGTCCAGACGACCGTGCCGTACGTCGTCCGCGAGGCCGGTGGATCCGGTCGGCGAGGTTGCGACCTGCACCTCGACCAACGGGTACTTGCGGTGGAACGCCCCGAGCAGCTCGGCCATGTTCACCAGGCTGAGCCGCGCCAGCGTTCCGATCCGGATGCTGCCGCGCAACCCCGACGACGCCTCCTCGACCGCTGCCCGCGCGCGGTCCAACGCCTCCAGTGCGGCCTTCGCCTCGGGCAGCAACGCCTGACCGGCCGCCGACAGCACGACGCGCCGGGTCGAGCGATCGAACAGGGTCGTCTTCAGATCGGTCTCGAGGGCGCGTACGGCGGCCGAGACCGTGGACTGCACCGTGAACAGCCGGTGCGCTGCGCGGGTGAAACTCAGTTCTTCGGCGACGGCGACGAAGTACTCCAGCTGGCGACTGTCCACAGACTCAATTATCGGTTCTGGCGATAAGAGCGTGCAAGAACTTTCGTTGGACTCGATAGATGGAGCGCGGCACGCTGGAAACATGTCCACCATGACGTCTTCGCGGGCCGGCGTACGGATCCGGTTCGCTCATGCCCCTGGATTCTGGGTGATCGCGGCGACCTTCCTCACCACGATGGCCTTCTCGACGATCCCGACTCCGCTCTATGCGATCTACCAGCAGCGCGACGGCTTCCCGACGTACGTGATCACGGTGATCTTCGCCAGTTACGCGGTCGGGGTGATGGCGTCGCTGTACCTGGCGGGGCATGTCAGCGACTGGCTCGGGCGGCGGCGGGTCGCGTTGCTCGCCGTACTCGCGGAGGCGTTGTCGGCGGCGATCTTCCTGATCTGGCCGGAGGTTCCCGGGCTGCTTGTGGCTCGGTTCATCTGTGGGGTGGGCGTCGGCGTACTGACGGCGACCGCGACCGCCCATCTGTCCGAGCTGCGGCAGGTCGCGCGTCCCGGTGAGGACCCGAGCCGGTCCGCGCTGATCTCGAGCATGGTCAACCTCGGCGGGCTGGCGTTCGGTCCGCTCGTGGGTGGACTGCTGGCGCAGTACGTGTCGTCGCCGCTGGAGCGCCCGTACGAGATCTTCCTGGTGCTGCTGCTGATCAGCGCGGTGGGGATCGCGCTGGTGCCCGAGACCGTGGAGCGGTTGGAGGAGCGTCCGGCGTACCGGCCGCAGCGGGTGGCGCTGCCCTCGTCCGCCCGTCCGCTCTTCTTCGCGTCCGCGATCGGCGCCTTCGCAGCTTTCGCGATCTTCGGTCTGTTCACGTCGCTGGCGCCGACGTTCCTGGCCGGCGTCCTGCACCACACATCTCGCCTGCTCGCCGGGGTCGTCACCTTCGCCGTCTTCATCGCGGGTGCCGCGAGCCAGGCCGTCTTCGTCCGCCTCTCCCGCCCGGCTCAGCTCCGCCTCGGGTTGGTCGCGATGTCCGTCGGGCTGGTGGGCGTGGCGGTCGGCGGTCTCCTCCCGAACCTGTACCTGTTCGTCATCGGCGGCATCGTCGCCGGCGCCGGCGTAGGCCTCGTCTTCCGCGGCGCAGTCGCAACGGCCGCTTCGCTCGCGGACCCGTCCTCACGCGGCGAGGTCCTGGCCGCCCTCTTCCTGATCGCGTACGCCGGACTTGCGATCCCGGTGCTCGCGATCGGCCTGGGCATCGCGCTCCTCCCGGCCCAGGTCGCGCTGCTGCTCTTCTCGGCGCTGATCCTGGTCCTGGTGAACGCTGCCGTAATCCGGATGCTGGCCGCGCAGCGCAGATGATGTGATGGCGTGTGGACCTTGAACGCGACTACGGACTGACTGTCTCCTCGTTGGAGCCGCACGCGGGTGGGTTCGCCACCGATGGCTGGGTGGCGGACGGCCGGTGGTTCGTGAAGGTGTGGAAGGAAGGCGAAGAGCCGTCGGGGTTGTCGCAGTTGGCGGAGTTGCACGCTCTCGGGCTGCCGGTCGTCGAGCCGTTGCGGACGCTGCAGGGTGAGCTGTCCGCGAACAACGTCGCAGTTTTCCCTTATGTCGAAGGGCGTACGGCGACCTGGAACGACCGGCGTGCGGTGGCCCGGGCGTTGCGGCAGATCCATGAGGCTCCGCTGCAGGTGACATTGCCGCCCGCGGACGTCAGCGAACCCCACATCAGGACCTTGGGGCAGCACCTGCAGCACCCGTGGATCGCGGACCGGGCGGACGTGGTGGCTGCGGCGATCGCGCGGCTGGACGACGTACGAACACGACTCAAGCCGGTGCGCGACGTCCTGTGTCACACGGACCTTCACGGGTTGAACGTCTTGATCGACGACCACGGTGAGGTGGCGGCGATCCTCGACTGGGAGAACGCCGTGATCGGGCCCCGTGAGTACGACGTGTGGGTCGGAGCCGACGGTGACCGGCTGGCGGAGTTCCTCGACGAGTACGGCGCTGACGACCTGGACGTCGACCATCTCGAGTTCGCGCTCCTTGCCCGAGGTCTGCGGGACATGTCCGCACGGGTGATGTCAGAGGTCGATCGACCCGGCGTGGAGACCTGGGGCTTCGACCGGATCGCCCGTGTGGACAGCGATCTCGAGGTGTTCCGCCCGTACTGTAGCTAGGAACGGCCGCTAGGCCGCTGCGCCCGGGCCGGGGAGGATGTCGATGTCGTCGGCGTGCATCGGTTTGCCACAGTGGGCGCAGGCGAGGTCGACGTGGCTGATCTCCCCGCAGGCGTGGTGCCGGTAGAGGACCGGCGGCCCGGCCTGGCCTGCCAGCCATTTGTCGCCCCAGGCAACCATCACCATCAGGACGTCGAGCAGCTCGCGGCCGCGGTCGGTCAGAACGTACTCGTACCGCGGCCGATTGTCGTACGGCCGGCGCTCCAGCACGCCCCGGTCGACCAGGTGGTTCAGCCGCTCGGTGAGCACCTTGCGGGAGATCCCGAGGTCCGCCTGGAGCTGCTCGAACCGGGAGAACCCGACCCAGATGTCGCGGAGGATCAACGGCGACCACGGCTCGCCGATCACGTCCAACGTGCGCGCGATCGAGCACGCCATCTCACTGAAGTTCGTTCGCTGCATGACACCAGTCTAGCGTTTGGGGTTCCCTCAAGGAACTCTATCGTGTTAGCGTTCCTTCAAGGAACCCCAAGGGAAGGTGAACACGATGAGCAAGGTGGTCTGCGCCCTCGCCGTCTCGGTCGACGGATACATCACCGGACGCGGCTCCGGTCCGGATCACGGCCTCGGCGACGCGCCGATGCTGTTCGACTGGTACTTCGACGGCGACACCCCGAGCCAGGTGTTCGACGGCTTCAAGCTCAGCGCACCGAGCGCACGGATCTTCGACGCGCTCGCCGGCCGGGTCGGGGCCATGGTCGCCGGGCACAAGACGTACGACGACTCGGGCCACTTCGGCGGCGGCAGCCCGCACCCGAAGGCTCCTTTGGTGGTCGTCAGTCACGGTCCGGTGCCGGAGATCAGCGAACGGCAGACTCTCGCCGGCACCATCGAGGACGCGATCGCCGCGGCGCGTGAGCTCGCCGGTGGGAAGGATGTGGGTCTGATGGGTGGCGGGGTCGTGACCGCGGCACTCCAGGCGGGCCTCGTCGACGAGCTCGTGCTGCATCAGGTGCCGGTCCTGCTCGGCGGCGGCCGGCCGTTCTTCCAGGAGCTTCCGGAGCACGTCCGCCTGAACCTGATCGAGGCCGTACCCGCGCCCGGCGTCACCCACCTGCACTACGAAATCGTCCGCTGAAACCTCACCCGCATCGTTTGCTGAAGGAGCAGAGTCATGTTGAAGCCCGCCGTACGCAACGCCGTCGAGAGCACCTCCATCGCCCACCTGGCCACCGTCCTGCCGGACGGGTCGCCGCACTCCATCCCGCTGTGGGTGAGCTCGCTCGACGACAAGATCATCTTCCTGACCGGCCCGACCTCGCAGAAGGCGCGCAACCTCCAGCGCGACCCGCGCGTCGCGGTATCCCTCGCGCCGGTCGACAACCCGTACGAGCCGGTCGTCGTCCGCGGTCGCGTCGTCGAGTGGATCGACGGTGACGCGGGCTGGGAGCTCGTCGACCAGATCGCCCAGAAGTACATCGGCCGGCCCTACGGCCGCGACGTGGAACGCGTCATCGGCGTCATCGAGGTGGACCACCAGACGGTCGGCGTCAGCTGACCATAAGATCTCCCGCATGGGTGTGACTGTGACGGTTGGGGAGCAGGACGCTTATCTCGCGCGGGTCGGGCGGGCCGGGATGTTGCTGCTCCCGATGATCACCGGGATCGGTGAGCAGATCCGGGAGTGGGCCGACGAGCTGGCCGGGGAAGGGATCACCGCGCTGGCGTGGGACCCGTTCAAGGGGCGCAGCACCGACAACGCCACCCGGGAAGAGCTCAGCGGGATGCTGCGGGAGATGGACGACGACGCCGCGCTCGCCGAGCAGGGCGCGTTGCTGGACTACCTGTTCGACGATCTCGGGTGCAGCAAGGTCGGCGTCATCGGATGGTGCCTCGGCGGACGGTTCGCCTTCCTGCTCGGGGCCCGCGACCAGCGGGTGGCGAACGTCGTCGCCTTCCACCCGACCGTGCCGTCGAACCGGCCACCGCATCACACGTACGACGCGATTGCGGAGGCCGCCGGGGTCACGGCGCCGGTGCTGGTGAGCTACCCGAGCGCGGACGCCGCCGTACCCAATGCGGACTTCGAGACGTTGCAGACCGTGTTGCAGGCCCGGACCGCCGGCGCGACGTTCGCGCAGTACTTCCCCGGTGCGGACCACGGGTTCTCGGACAAGTCGCGGCACGACAAGGACGTCAACGCGGACGCGTTCCGGCTCGCGTGGCCGCAGGCGCTCGCGTTCATGAAGTCGACGGTCGCCTGAGCTCAGCCTCGATTCGGCGGTGCAGTTCGCCGAGCCGGGTGCGGCCGGGTGCGCCGTCGGGGTAGCGCGCGAGAACCTCGCGGACCGTGGGTGGGACGCGTTCGACCGCCCACCGGACGACCGCATCGGCCGCCCCCGGATCGCCGGTCGCCAGCTCCCGCGCGTACGCCGCATACTGCGCCGCCGCGACGATGTGCTTCACCTGAGTGGCCGCCGCGAACGGATGCAGGTACGCCGAACCAGCGGCGCCGACCGCCGCCCGCGCAGCTGCCTCCGCCGCCCGCGCCTCCACTGCCTGCGCCTCCGCTGCGGGATCGTCTGCCGTCCGCCGGCGACCGGCTGCGTTCAACTCACCGGCTGCCTTGAGTGCTGCCCAGGCGGCGGTCCGGATCGCCTTCGTTCGCTTGCCTCCGGCACCGAACTCGCGGACCGCCTCGATCGCGTCCCGCGCCCGCCGATCGCCCGGTGCCGCCGCTTCGAACAGCGGCAACGCCTGCTCCGCGCAGTCGGCCGTCCACAGGCTCAGCTGTCGCAGCTCGTCAAGGCTCAGCGGGATTTCTTCATGACCCATGAGCCTCAATCGTATCGTTGAACCCGTCGGTTGAAGCTTTCACGCCGCCCGGCGATGCGCGGTAGGCGTCACACCACGCACCCGCTTGAACGCAACGCTCAACGCGAAGGCGTTCGCGTACCCGACCCGCCGGGCGATCGTCTCGACGGTGTCCCGGGTCGACCGCAGCTGATCCGCGGCGAGCGTGATCCGCCAGCCGGTCAGGTAGCTCATCGGCGCCTCACCGACGACCGCGCTGAATCGCCGGGCCAACGACGCGCGCGAGATCCCGACCCGATCCGCGAGCTCGGTGACGTTCCACGGGTACGCCGGATCCTCGTGCAGCAGGCGCAACGCCGTACCCGCGACCGGATCGGTCTGCGCCTGGTACCACCCCGGTGCGTGCGAGTCCGGCCGGGCGAACCACGCCCGCAGCGTGGTGATCAGCGCCAGGTCTAGCCACCGGTCCAGCACGCTCTGCTGACCGGGCGCGTTGCGCTGGATCTCGCTGGTGATCATGTCCATCACCGACCCCGCCACCTCGGCCGCCGGTACGACCAGCACCGGCGGGAGTGCTGTCACGAGCCTCCGGTTGACATCGCCCGCTACCTGGTAGGTGCCGCTGGCAACCATCACTTCACCCGACTTGCGAGCGCCGTACGTTCGCACGCCGAGCCGGGCGGAGTAGTCGGCCGGTGCCCCGGGCAACGGTTCGCAGATGCCGCCGGGGTGGATCCGCAACTGTGGCGCGGTGGTCAGGCTGTCGCTGACGACGTACGGCTCCGGGCCGGTGACGATCGCGACGTCGCCCTGCTCCATCCGCTGCGGCTCGAGGCCCTCGCGGGTTATCCAGCCGGATCCGCGGATCAGGATCGCGAGCGCCAGCGGCGCCTCGTCGCGGATCTCCAGCGCCCAGGGCAGATCCAGGATCGTCAGGTTGAACACCCCGTCCTGCGCGCGGGTCCCGGCCAGCAGTTCGTCGAGCACGTCCATGCGCCGAGCCTACGTCAGGTTGAGCGTTCCGAACATGGAATTGCGGCGTACGGCCATGGTTTGTCTCACCGCACTCCGGTGGACTGGAGCCATGAACCCGATTCTCATCCTCAGTGGCAAAGGCAAGACCGGCCGTCGCGTCGCGGCGCAGCTCGACGCGCGGGGCGTCCCGTACCGGCTCGCGTCCCGCTCCAGCGAGCGACGGTTCGACTGGTACGACGAGAGCACCTGGGCGGACGCGATCCGCGGCACCCACACGGCGTACCTCGCGCCGCCGGTCGGGCCGACCGGACTCGCGCAGGCCGGCAAGTTCGTCGAGCAGGCCGACGGGCTGCGGCGAGTGGTCCTGCTGTCGGGTCGTGGCGTGGGTAGCCCGGGGCGCGACTTCGCCGTGTACGACGGGCAGCTCGACCTCGAGAACGTGGTGCGCGCCAGCGGCCTGGACTGGACGATCGTGCAGCCGGCCTGGTTCGCGCAGGGTTTCAGCGAAGACTTCCTGCGCTACCACGTGCTGGCCGGGGAGATCCGGCTGTCCGCCGGCGATGGCGGCGAGGCGTGGATCGACACCGACGACGTCGGCGACGTGATGACCACCGCCCTGCTCGACGAGTCGTACGTCGGCCAGACGCTCGCGATCTCCGGCCCACGCACCCTCACAATGACTGAGATCGCCGACGAGCTCACCACCGCAACCGGCCGCCCGATCAAGTACGTCGACCTCGACCCCGAGGCCCACGTCGCGGAACTGACCGAGCAAGGCCTCACACCCGAAGATGCCACCGCCGTCCGCGACCTGTTCACCGTCATCCGCAACCACCGCTCCGAGTACGTCTCCGACGGCGTCGAGCAGGTACTCGGCCGCGCACCCCGCGACTTCACCGACTGGGCCCGCGAGACCGCGGCGACCGGGGTCTGGGCTGGGTAGGTGCGGACGCCCAGCACTACACAACTGCGAAATCACAGGCGGCCACACGCTCAGCCGCCCGCGCAGACCTCAATTGATGAGTGCTGGCCGTCCGCCTCCCACACCACCGGCGGGCGGTCAGCGGTTT
Source organism: Kribbella sp. VKM Ac-2566 (assembly GCF_004366005.1). Lineage (NCBI taxonomy): Bacteria > Bacillati > Actinomycetota > Actinomycetes > Propionibacteriales > Kribbellaceae > Kribbella > Kribbella sp. VKM Ac-2566. Next base: position 73,629 of record NZ_SODT01000015.1, read on the forward strand.
TGCATCTCGGTCCACTCGTTGTGGGTGAGTTCCTGGAGTTCCGTGGCGGGGGTCTTGGACTGGAGTTGGGTGCCTCCGCCGACCGCGCCGCCGCCGAAGACGAGGTTGGCCCAGTTGTTCTGGGCGATCAGGATCGACGTGGTCTTGTCGCCGTTGATGTCGGCGGCGGTCGTGGTGTCGGTGGTGTCGCCGTCGCAGTTCCAGTCGATCGGCTGGTTCGCGGCGCCGGCCGTCGTCCGGGTCGAGCCGTTCGGGCACTTCCAGCTCGTCCGGTACCCGGCGCCCAGGCTGCCGAGGCCGACCCTCTCGTCCGGCCGGGCCTCGTTGATCGAGGTCGGCTGGACGCTCGAGTAGCCCCAATACTTCGTGCCGTCGGCCTTGAGCACGCCGCCGAGCTGGAACGAGTAGTTCATCACGCTCAGGTAATTCGGCTTGTAGTTCAGGTTGTCGGTGCCGCCGTGCTTCAGGCCGATGTTGTGGCCGAGCTCGTGGATGAACGTGCCCACGTTGATGTCGTCGGTCGCGTTCCACTTGCACTTCGGGCCGACCGTCACGATGAACGTGTCGTTCGGGATGTTGAACGCCTGGCCGCTGCTGCAGCCGCCGTCGTAGCTGTCGCCCCAGATCATGTAATGGAAGACGGCCTTGCGCGCCGACGCGAAGTTGGCCGCCTTGATCGCGTTCGTCTGGGTCGCCGACGGGTTCAGGTCGGCGTCGTACGCGACCTCGTTGCCACCGCCGAGGTTGTACGCCGTACCGCGGGCCGAGCCGGCGTCGAGATGGATCTTGACCCCCGTGCTGCCATCCGGGTTGCTGACCGGGGCGGACGCGAACACCTGGACGATCCGGTCGAGGCCCGCCGTGGTGGTGAGTCGGCCGGCCATGTAGTCCATCTCGACGAACAGGTCCTTCTTCTTCGGGTTCGCGCCCATCCCGGGCAGGTCCACGTCGACGACGCCGTCGCCGTTCGCGTCGTACCCGTTCGTCTCCCAGGTGTCGGGCAACGAGTCGCCGTCAGTATCGGTCGCAGCCACCACACGCTTCTCGGTGTCGGTTTGCGGAAACGGCGCCGCCACCGCGCTCGAGGCGGCGAGCGCGGCGGCGGCCAGAGAAGTCAGTACGGCGAACAAGGCGGGGCGGGGCCTCATCAGATCTCCTTTGGGGGCGGTGGGTGATCTGAGCGCTACCGTAGGTGAATTCCATCGTGGGGGACGGCCCAGCGGGGACAGTGACGCATTTGGGTCAATCGGCCGAGCGCAGCATCGCGCGGATGCCGACGGTCAGCCCGAACGCCGCGGTCACGATCGCCGCGGCCCATCCCCAGAGCACCGCACTGGACACTACGTCGCCCGAGAACAGAGTCCGCTCCGCGTCGACGACGTACGACAACGGGTTGAACTTCGAGGCGGCGCGCATCCAGCCGGGACCGGTCTCGAGCGGCAGCAGCATCCCGGACAGGATCATCAACGGGAACAGGAACGTCTGCTGCACCACCCAGAACATCCAGTCCTGCTTGCGTACCGCGATCGCCAGCGCGTAGCTGAACGAGCCAAGCCCGACTCCGAACACCGCTAGCAGTGCAAGCCCGATCAGCGCGCCGCCGAGGTGCAGGTCGAACGCGAACGGCGTCATCACCGCGATCACGACCACCGCTTGCCCGAACAGCGGCACCATCTCCTTCAGCGCCCGGCCGATCAGGAGTGAGGAGCGGGACAACGGCGTGACCAGCATCCGCTCGTGCGCACCGGTCTGGAACTCGGACAGCAGGTTCGCCCCGGTGGTCGACGTACCGAACAGCGTGGTCATCACCAGGATCGACGGGACGAACCACTGCCACACGCCGTCGCCGAACGCGGCGCCCATCGAGCCGGACAGCAGCGGCCCGAACAGGGCGAGGAACACCAGCGGCTGGATCATCCCGAACAGCAGGCTGAACGGGTCGCGCAGTACCGGCTTGAGTTCTCGCGCCATCACGATCCGGATGTCGCGGAGCAGGTTCCGCGAGGGCTGGGCTGCGGTCGTGGTGGAGGTTGCGGACAGGGTCAGGGTGGTCATCAGGCTGCCTTTCCGTTCGAGTCTTCACGCAGGCTGCGCCCGGTGAGGTTGAGGAACACGTCGTCGAGGGTCGGGCGGTGCACCTGCGCCGCCGCGATCGGTACGCCGTCGCGCTGGGCAGCCGCGACCAGTTCGGGAAGAGCCGCCGGGCCGTCCGCGACCCGAACGCTCACCTCGTCGCCGACGGCAATCACTTCGCGGGCTCCGGGCAACTTCTCGGCCAGCTCACTCAACCGCGCGATGCTGCCAGGAGCAACGGTCACCGCGAGCCGGTCACCGGCCAGCTTGGCCTTCAGGCCGTCGGCCGTGTCGTCGGCGATCACCTCGCCGTGATCCACCACGACCACGCGCTCGGCCATCGAGTCGGCCTCGTCCAGGTAGTGCGTGGTGAGCATGATCGTCATCGCGTACTGCTCGCGCATCCGCAGGATGTGGTCCCACAGGTTCGCCCGGTTCTGCGGGTCGAGGCCGGTCGACGGTTCGTCCAGGAACAGCAGCGACGGCGCGTGCACCAGACCCATCGCGACGTCGAGCCGCCGGCGCTGCCCGCCCGACAGCTCCGACACCTTGCGCCGCGCCAGGTCCTTCAGTTCCAGGGCTTCGAGCAGTTCGCCGGCCCGCAGCTTGGCGGTACGGCGGTCGAGTCCGTAGATCACGCCCTGCCCGACGAGTTCGTCGCCGACCCGTTGCGAGTGACCGGCGCCGTTGCCCTGCCCGACGTACCCGATCCGGCGCCGGACCTGGCTGGGTTGTGTGGTCACGTCGTACCCGGCGACCGTCGCGGTGCCTGAGGTCGGCGTGATCAAGGTGGTGAGCATGCGCAGTGTGGTCGTCTTGCCGGCGCCGTTCGGGCCGAGGACGGCGACCAGTTCACCGGGTTCGACGTCCAGGCTGATGCCGCGGACCGCGTGCACGGTCTCGGTACGGCTCACCACGAAGTCCCGGGTGAGCGCTCGGGTGCTGATCACGATCTCTCCTTCGGTCAGGGTCTCTACGGCAGACATTTCCAGGGAAAGAGGACAGGTTCTGGCCGCTACTCATGGCAATCTGAAGTCATGTCCGAGACCTCAGCCCGACTGCTCGCGCTGCTCTCCTTGCTTCAGGCCCGCCGCGACTGGCCCGGGCAGCTGCTGGCCGAACGCCTGGAAGTCAGCCCGCGAACCGTCCGCCGGGACGTGGACCGGCTGCGCGACCTCGGGTATCCCGTGCGCGCGACCAAGGGACCCGACGGCGGTTACCGCCTGGATGCGGGGGCGGATCTGCCACCGCTGCTGTTCGACGACGATCAGGCGATCGCGGTCGCGGTCGCACTGCAGACCGCGACGACCACGGTCACCGGGATCGAAGAGGGCGCGCTGCGGGCGCTGGCCACGGTTCGTCAGGTGATGCCGGCGCGGTTGCGGCAACGGGTCGACGCCCTGCAGGTGACCACGGTCGACCGCTACGCGAGCCGCCGTACGACGGTCGACTCGGAACAGTTGATCGCGATCGGGACCGCGGTGCGCGCGAACGAAGTACTGCGGTTCGACTACGCCTCACCCGGTGCCGGCACCGAGGAATGGGTGCCGCCGCGGAAGGTGGAGCCGCATCACCTGGTGACGTGGGGCGGGCGGTGGTACCTCGTCGGCTGGGACCTGGATCGCAACGACTGGCGGACGTTCCGGGTGGATCGGATGACGCCGAAGACGCCGACCGGGCCGCGGTTCGCGCCGCGTGAACTGCCGGCGCCCGACGTGGCGACGTACATCTCCAGCAAGTTCCGCGGACAGGACCGCAACCCCTGCCGTGGAGAGGCGATCCTGCAGGCGAAGGCGTCGGACATCGCGCAATGGGCCGGCCACGGTGCCGTCGTCGAGGAGCTCACGCCGACGAGTTGCCGGCTCGCGCTCAGCGGATGGTCGTGGACGGGTCTGGCCGCGACGTTCGGGATGTTCGACTGCGATCTGGAGTTTGTTGGTCCTCAAGAGTTGAAGGATGCGGCGACGCAGTTGGCCGCGCGCTATCGGGAGGCTGCCTCATGACCGCAGAACTGATCGTCGTGGATGCTGCCGCCTGGCGGAGTTGGCTGCACGAGCATCACCAGGATTCGGACGGCGTCTGGCTCGTGCTCGCGAAGAAGAACGTGACGACGCCGACGAGCCTGACGTACGACGAAGCGCTCGAGGAAGCCCTGTGTCACGGGTGGATCGACGGGCAACGGCGGGGGCGCAACGAGCAGACGTTCGTGCAGCGGTACACGCCGCGTCGCGCGCGGAGCATGTGGTCGAAACGGAACGTCGGCCTGATCGCGCGGCTCGAACAGGAAGGGCGGATGCGCGCGGCCGGACGCGCCGAGGTCGAACGCGCGAAGGCCGACGGCCGTTGGGACGACGCCTACGGCGGGTCCGGCGCGCTCGAGATCCCGGACGATCTCGCGGCCGCACTGGCCGCGGAACCGACGGCGCAGGCCATGTTCGAGATCCTGACCAAAGCCAATCGGTTCGCTGTCGTCTTCCGGGTGAACGACGCAAAACGCCCCGAAACCCGAGCCAAGCGGATCGCGCTGTACGTCGAGCAGCTGGCCCGTGGCGAAACGATCTATCCGCAGAAACGGACTCTCTAGACCAGGTCGAGTGTCGCGTCCTGGCCGGCCGTCAGTGGGAAGTAGGCGAGGAAGGTGACGCCCTCTTCCTCGGTGTCGAAGCGTGCGATTCGTTCGACGGCGGGCTCGTAGAACACGTCGCCGGGGTGGAGGACCTGCGGCTCGGTGTCCTCGGACTGCTGGTAGATCGCCGACCCCGACACGATGTTGCCGAACACGGGGCCGTTGTGGACGTGGGCGCCGAGCGCGGTGTGCGGGTCGATCGTGATCCGGCGGACCTCGACGCGCTGCACCGGGAGCGCCTCCGGCAGGTGCTGATCCAGGACGACTACCCGGCTGATCGATGAGTTCATGGCAGCATCGTACATACCAATAGGTACAGAACGCGCGCTCTGTCGCCGGCGACGGAGCGGGATCGCTCAGTAGAGGATCGGGTTGAGCGGCGAGGAGATGGTGTCGCCGGGTTGATTGCCGGGCATCCAGCTGGCCAGATCGACCACCTGGTTCGCGTTCGACGGCTGCGAGATCGTCATCGCTGCGTCGACGTAGATCACCGTCATTACCCGGCGCGGGATGTCGGTGGTGTTCGGCGGCGCGTGATGGAAGGTCCAGCCGAGGTGGTAGCTGACCTCGCCGAGCTCGTACGGCTCGGAGATCTCCGGGAAGTTCTGCTCGGCCAGCGCTTCCTGCAGCACGCGCTCCGACTCGTCGCTGATCGGCAGGTCCCGCCCGTGCTCGAACGTGTGACTGCCGGCCGCGAACGACAGCGGCCCCATCTCCATCGGGGTCTCCTGCAGCGGGACCCAGATCGTCACGCACCGATCGGTCGCGAACGGCCAGTAGTACTGGTCCGCGTGCCACGGGGTGACTCCGCCGCCGGACTCCTTGTAGAGCGCCTGGTCGTGGTACAGCCGCACCGACTGCACGCCGAGCAGCTGCGCCGCGATCCGCGCGAGCCGCGGCGACGAGACGAACTCCAGTACCCGCTCGCTGTCCTGCCAGAGGTTCGTGACCTGCAGGAACGCCTTGCCGTAGGTGTCGCGCTCGTCCAGCGGCTGTTCCTGCGTGTTGAGCTCGATCACCTTGTCGGTGATCTCCGGCTCGTACTCCGCGATCGTCTCCGCACTGAGCACGTTCTTCAGCTTCACGAACCCGTGCTGCCTGAAGTGTGCGATGTCGGACCGGCTGAGGGCGTAATCGGTCTCGAGCTCCGGGCGGGTCAGAGTCATGGGACCCAAGAGTTCATGAACGTTTCATCGCTGTAAAGATCAGTGATCAAATCTTTGCCCACCGTGCACGTGCACGTGCATGCCCGTCCGATCCGGTCAGCTCCGTAATGCGAAGTGGTCCAGTGCGGCGAGGATCAGCTCCGTGGTGCGCCGGCCGCCGGCTCCGTGACTCTTGCTCTACGAGGTGCAGCTCCGCGCCTGGCCAGGTTTGAGCCATCCGCCAGGCGATGTCAGGCGGGCCGCTGATGTCGAGCCTGCCGTGGATCAGCACCCCCGGGATCCCGGCCAGCTTCCCCGCTTCCCGCACGAGAACGTCCTCTTCCAGCCAGGCCGCGTGCGCCCAGTAGTGCGTCACGAGTCGCGCGAACCGCAGCCGAAAGACGGGATCGTCGTACGCGGCGTCCGGTCGCCAGCCCGGATGTGTGCGGACGTGAGTGTCCTCCCAGTCGCACCAGTAACGTGCGGCCTGCTCGCGGACGGCCGGGTCGGGGTCGTGCAGAAGACAGCTGTACGCGAGCGCCAGATCCCCGTCCCGTTGGCCTTCCGGTACGCCGTCCCGGAATCTGCGATCAGGTGCGCGGTGGTGTTGGTGCTCAGGTCCACGGTCGGCTCGGCGGCGTCCGGCGTACTGCGGCCGCAGTTCCGCTGGTCGACGAGAACCACCTTGTACCTGGTGGGATCGAAGTACCTGCGCCACGAGGCGCCGGCGCCGGAACCCGGCCCGCCGTGGACGACGAGCGCGGGCTTGCCCGCGGGGTCGCCGCAGGTCTCCCAGTAGATGTGGTGTCCGTCGCCGACGTCGAGCAGGCCGTGGTCGTAGGGCTCGATGTCCGGATACATCTACAGGACTCCGGTGTAGGTGAGGGCGAACGTTCCACAGGGGAAGAGGAACAGGGAGGCGAGAACGATGATGCCCTTGAAGGACTGACCCGGGCCAATGAGTTTGCGGTAGGCGGCGATGAGGACGGGGACCATCACCAGCTCGAGGGACAGCATGGCGCGGGGAATGATGGTGTTGGTGGCGGCGAGGATTACCGACAGGGCGGCGGCTGCGATCCAGGCGGCGTACCCGATCAGGTACGTCGTGCGGGGGCCGAAGCGGACTGCGATGGTCTGGTAGCCGGCGGCGCGGTCTGCCTCGAGGTCGGCGAGCGTGGTGGGAAGGTAGAGGCCGATCGCGGCGAGGGTTCCCTGCAGGCCCATCAGCCAAGGGAAGTCGCTCAGGTCCGGGTTGATCGCGGCCCAGCCGGCCAGCGGGCCGAAGGCGCCGAGGGCAAGGGCGTTCACCGCGACGTCGAAGCCGGCGCGGGTCTTCAACCGCACCGGTGGGACGGAGTACGCGTAGCCCAGGAGTACGGCGAGCAGGACGCCCAGCGCGAACACGATCCCGACATGCAGGCTCAGTCCGATCGCCGCCACGGCCGCCGCGAACGCCAGCCGCTTCGCCGCTCGCAGCGTGATCCGCCCGTCGAGCAGCGGCGACTTGGCCTTCCGCGGGTTGAGCCGATCGCTCGGCAGGTCGTACGCGTCGTTGACCGCCAGCACTGCCAGCCAAACCAGCGGCCCCATCACGACCGCCCCGACGATCAGCCGCGGCCACTCCCCGAACGGCGGGATCAGCCGATGCGTCGCAAGCAGAATCCCCGTGTAGTAAGGCACGATCGACACGACCCAGAACGCCGGGCGGCCCACCGCGATCACATCACGAACCCGCGGCCCCCGTACCTGCACGTCCGTGCTCACATCACCACTGTGCTCCCGGACGGGCCCTCGCGTCCTCCCTCCACCGAGTGAACCTCCTCACCCGCGCGGTTGGATGTGAGCCACGGAACCCTTCTCCAGCGCGACCCACACCGAGGTGTCGGCGTACAGACCGTGCGGTTCGGCGCCTTCAGTGAACGCGACCTGTTCAGTGATGTTGCCCTTGGCATCGATGTGGACCAGTGCGGCCGCCGCCCACAGAGTGAGCCAGCAACCACCATCAGGTGTCGCCGCCGCGGCATGCGGCTTCGAATCGATCGGAAGCGCGAATTCCGAGACGGACCCGTCGACGCTGATCCGGCCCGCCTGGCTCGCGAGCAGTTCGGTGAACCAGACGCCGTCCGGCCCCGCGCTGATACCGACCGGACCCGCGGCGGGCGTCGGCAGGGGATAGGTGGTGACCTCGCCGCCGGTGGTCATCCGGCCGATCGCGTTGGTCTGGTTGAGCGTGAACCACAGATCGCCCGCGTACGTCGTGATCATCCCCGGGAACGCGCCCGCCGTGCCGATCGGGTACGTCGACACCTCGCCGTCCACCGTGATCCGCCCGATCGCGTCGATGCTCATCAACGTGCACCACAAGGCGCCGTCGGGGCCGACGCACAGTCCGTACGGCGCGCCCGTGAGCTCGATCGCCGACACCGCCCCGTCGTACCCGATCCGGCCGATCCGGTCGTCGCCGTTGCGGGTGAACCAGACGGCGTCGTCGGGACCGTCGACGATCACGCTCGGGCGGGACCCGGGTGCGTCGAGGTCGAACACGCGCCCCGAGACGGTCGCGACGCGGCCGGTGTGGACGAGCGTCGTCCACACCTCACCGCCCGCCGCGACCACGCCGTACGGCGCGCCGTCGACCGTGAACTCATCGACTGACATAGGTGTTCTCCTCGAGATCAACGATGGTGCCGCGCCAGCGGGAGATGAAGCGGCGGTCGTGGCTGACAACGACGAGTGCGCCGGCGTACCGGTCGAGCGCCGCCTCCAGTTCCTCCACCAGCACGAGGGACAGGTGGTTCGTCGGCTCGTCGAGCAGCAGTACGTCGTACGGCGTGGTCAGCACTCGTGCCAACGCGAGCCGTCGGCGTTGCCCGGTCGACAACGCACCGACCCGGGTCTGCAACTGCTCCTGACGGAACAGCCCCAGAGCCGCCGCGCCGGGATGTCGTGCGAGTGCCTCGCGCAACGTTTCGTCCGGGCGCGCCTCGACCACGTCCTGCTGCAGGTAGCCGATCCGTCCGTGGCGATCGACGTACCCCGAGTCCGGCTGGAGTGCACCGGCGAGAACGTCGAGGAGGGTCGACTTGCCGGCGCCGTTCGGTCCGGTGATCAGTACGCGACCACCAGCGGGTACGTCGAGGGACGTCGCCAGGAGCCGATCCGTGACTGCGACGCCCACCGCATCCACCCCGGCCGGAGCGCCGGTCGTGCGGATCGACGCCTTGAACCGGAGCGGCTTCGCCGGCACCGGCGGCGGGTCTTCCTCCAGGCGGCGCAGGCGCTCCTTGGCGTTGCGGATCTTGCTCCGCTCAGCCTCGTTGACGCGACCGGTCGCCCGGTCGTACGCCACCTTGTTGTTGTCCTTCATCGGTCGCCCGTACGCGACCCGGTCGGCGGTGGTCCGGACGAGCACGCGCATCTCCGCGACCTCGTCCTCCCACTGCTGCCGGGCCTGCTCGAGTCGCGCTCGCTCGGCTGCCTTCTCGTGCAGGTAGCCCTGGAAGCCGTTGCCGTACCGCGTGACCCGGTGCGTGTCGCCGTCGACCTCGAACAGTGTCGAAGCGACCCGCTCGAGGAAGGCGCGGTCGTGCGAGACGACAACCGTCGTACCGCGCCGGGATCGCAGGTGGTCCTCCAACCAGGTGGCGGCCGACACGTCCAGGTGGTTCGTCGGCTCGTCGAGCAGCAGGACCTCCGGGGACGACGCCAGTACGGCGGCCAGGTGCAGCCGCGCCAACTCGCCGCCGGACAGCTCGGACAACCGGCGATCGCCCGGCAGCGTGGACAGCCCGAGCCCGTACGTCGCACGGGCGAACCGTGCGTCGGCGTCGTACCCGTCGCGGATCTCGAACACCGTCTGGAGCTCGCCGTACTCATCCAGAACGTCGGTGTGTCCCTCGGCAAGCAATCCTTCCAGCGAACGCATCCGCGCCTCGATCCGGCGCAGGTCGGCGAGCGCATGATCGGCCAGCGCCTGTACGTCGAGGTCGAGCGGCAACGGGTTGTCCTGCGCCAGGAAGCCGATGCTCCCGGTAGCGTTCACCGTGCCGTCCGTGGCCGGTTCGAGACCGGCCAGGATCCGCAGCAGCGTCGACTTGCCGGAGCCGTTCTCGCCGATCAGGCCGCTGACCTGCCCGGGCGGGAAGGCGCAGGTGACCTGGTCGAGCACCAGGCGGTGGTCATAGGACTTGGTGACGTCGTGCAGGGACAGCTGAGTAGACATGAGGATCCTCCTGACCTCTCGCGGGTTCGTGGTTGGCGAACGGCGGGTCAGAGGATCACTGGCTACTCCCTAAATGCGACGGACGTTGCGTTAGGATGATGTCATGATCGCTGAGGTTCGCGCAAGTAGGCCAGGAGGACGGACGGCCCGCGTGCGCTCGGACGTGCTCGCGGCGGTGGAGACCGAGCTGGCCGAGCACGGGTACGACGGGCTCACGATCGACGCGGTCGCCGCGCGTTCCGGCGTACACCGGACGACCCTGTACCGGCGCTGGAAGACGGTCCCCGGCCTCCTGGTCGATCTGCTCGAGGCAGGTGCCGACGACTCGTGGGAGCCGGCCGACACGGGTTCGCTCGAAGGAGATCTGGTTGCCGTCAACCGCGAGATCCACGCTGCACTCACCGCCCGGCCGTCCATCACCCAGGCGGTGATCGCGGCCTCCTTCCGTACGACGGATGCCGCCGACGCACTCACCCGCTTCTGGGAGGACCGCTACGAGCGCACCGCGCTGGTCGTCAGCCGAGCTGTCGCACGCGGCGAGATCTCGAGCGGCACCGATCCCCATCAGCTCCTGCTCACCGCGACCGCGCCGCTCTATCACCAGGTGGTCCTCCTGAGGCAGCCGATGTCCCGGGACCAGGCCGATCAGCACGCGCGGATCGCCGCGGCGTCGGTCCGCTAAATGCTTTGCGGCACCGATCGGCACCGCCCTACGGTGACAATCCCCGGCCGATTGGGAGATTCGATGAGTATCAACCTCTATGCGCTGTCGATCGACGCGAAGGATCCCGCTGGGCTGGCGCGGTTCTGGGCGGGCCTGCTCGGGTGGGAGCAGGCCGACGGGAACGAGTTGCTGCCCGACGCCGACACCAGTTTCCGGCTGCGGTTCTTGCACAGTGACGTCGAGAAGGATCGCCCGAATCAGATCCACCTCCACCTGACCAGCCAAACGCCTGAGCAGCAGCAGGAGACGGTGGCGCGGGCGCTCGAGCTCGGCGGCCGGCACCTCGACGTCGGGCAGAAGCCGGAGGAAGAACATATCGTCCTCGCTGATCCGGAAGGCAACGAGTTCTGTGTGATCGAGGCGGGGAACAAGTTCCTCGCGGACACCGCGTTCCTCGGTGAGCTGGCCTCGGACGGCACCCGGGCGGTCGGGTACTTCTGGAGCAAGGCGGTCGACTGGCCGCTGGTCTGGGACCAGGACGAGGAGACCGCGATCCAGGCGCCGTCAGGCGGACCGAAGGTCGCGTGGGGCGGCGGGCCGGTCAGCCCGAAGGCACCGAAGAACCGGCTGCACTGGGACCTCACCGTCCCGGCCGACGGGGACGTCGACGCCGAGGTCGAGCGGCTGATCGGGCTCGGCGCGACCCGGCTGGACATCGGCCAGGAGGGCGCGGACGCGATCCCGATGGCTGACCTGGACGGCAACGAGTTCTGCATCCTGACCGGAACCCGAGAGTAGAACTCGACGTCCGCTGCGCCTAACGGGGCATGCCTGGGTTGTAGGCGCAGGCGGACGTCAGGTCGTCCGCGGCGGGCTTCGGGGTGGCCTTCGGCTGGGCCGCGGTGGACGGCGGCGCCGTGGTGGTCTTGCGCGGCACGGTCGTCGTACGACGGACCGGGTTGAGGGCTTGCGCCACGATCTCGCGCATCCCGGCGTAGTTCGGGTTGCGGCCGGTCGGGAAGTTCTTCTTCTTGTCGAGGTCGACGTTGGTGATCTTCGCCGTCTTCACCCGCGCTCCCAGCGTGGCGAACGCGCCCAGCTGGTTCCGCGGGATGTCGGTGCGGATCAGCTGCTCGCCGGCCTTCGCGATCGCGTCGTAGTTCGTCAGCACGTTCTGCGGGGTGGCGCGCTCGACGATCGCCTTGATCGTGCAGCGCTGCCGGGCCTGACGCGCGAGGTCCGCGGTCGGGACCTTGTACCGGCCGCGCGCGAACCACAGCGCGTCGGTGCCGTTCAGCTTCCGGTTCGGACCCGGCGCGAGGTACCGGCTCGGCGGGATCTTCTTGTCGTCGTTGCCGCCGACCGGGACCGGGTAGTTGATGTTCACCGTGATCCCCCCGAGCGCCTCGACCAGCTGCGCGAACCCGGCCAGGTTGATCTGCACGTAGTAGTGGATCCGCAGCCCCAGGGCCTCGCCGACGGACACCTTGAGGATGTCCGCGCCCTCGTTGTCCGAGGGGCCGAGGATGCCGGGATGTAGCCTCGGGATGTTGCGGTACATGGCGTCCAGGTAGAACTCTGACTGCTCCTGCGGGCCGTTCGGGTCCCAGAACCCGGTCGGATAGATCTTGTGCAGCGGGGAATCCTCCGGGAACGGCATCCGCATGAAGTTCCGGGTCAGCGAGATCAGCGAGGTGTTCCCGGTCTTGGTGTCGATGCTCGCGACCATGACCGTGTCGGTCCGCGTCCCGCCGCGACCCTCGCCGTCGTCCGCGCCGAGCAGCAGGATGTTCAGCCGCGGCAGCTGCTGCCAGATGTCCTTCTTCGGGGTGATCGTCGGCCGCGTCTGGCTCTTCGACTCATCGCCCCCGAAGACCTTCGTCACCAGGTTCCGCTGTGCCATCAACGTCTGCGCGCCGGTCGCCGTGCTCACCGTCATCGCGAAGCAGATCACGCCGATCACCAGCGCCCCGAGCAGCCGGGATCCCGGTCCGACGGTCAGCGGCCGGAGCATCTTGTACGACGTGACCAGGACGACGATCCACACGAGTGCGATCGCGGCCAGGCCGACGATCATCCAGTTCAGGAACGCCGGATTCAGCGCCCACGAGATCACCGCGTCCCGTTTCCGCAGCCCGACGTACGCCGCGCCGCCGTACAGCGCGAGGCTCAGCACGATCAGCGTCGAACCGAGTTTGGTCCGGCGAGCGACGACGTACGCCGTACCGGGGAGCAGTACGCCGAGGACGGCGATCGTCAGTGCGGCGAAGGCGGATCGTCGGCGTGGACTCGGCCGACGCGCGCGGTTCGCGCGCGTCGCTCTGCTCGGGGCCATGCCCTCTTCGATTCACCGAGTCGGCAAAAAGTTGGCATGATCGGCCAAGTGACCGACATTCAGGTACGCCGAGCCAAACCGGATGATGCGGAGTCGCTGGTCCACTTACGCGGATTGATGCTCGCAGCGATGGGCAACGACATCGGCGGACCGGACGCCCCGTGGCGGACGACCGCGCTCGAGTGGTTCGCCGGACAGTTGGCGTCGCCGGACACGTTCGCGGCGTACGTCGTCGACGACCCGAGCGCCGGCGTGGTGGCGGGAGCGGCCGGCAACGTGTACGTGCACGCGCCGGGCCCGAACGACCTGACCACTCTTCGCGGCCATCTGTTCAACGTCAGCACCGAACCGGACTTCCGGCGGCGCGGTCTCGCGCGGGCGTGCGTGGTCGCGGTGATGGACTGGTTCCGGGACGAGACCGGCGTCGGCCAGGTCGAGTTGCACGCGACCGACTACGGCATCGACCTCTACCGTGGGCTCGGCTTCACCGAGTCGAAGTACCCGACGCTGCGTTTCCGGACCACCAGGGCGTAGCGCCGCCGGTGTCGCGGAGCGCGTTGGTTGCGCAGTGCAACTCACCGCCGCCGAGGTGCGCCCAGAAGAAGTCCTCGACCCAGTGCACGCGTACGCCGTTACGCGCGAGGGCCCGCTCGGTCGCCTGCCGGAAAACGTCCCGGCCGTGCAGCCGCGGCCCATGCGGATCGGGTGCCGCGAACTGGTGATCGGTGATCGAGAGCCCGTTCACCAAGCCCGGAGTCATTGCCTTGAGCAACCCGTAGCCGGGCACATTGGTGAAGAACACCGGCAGCCGGACCAGTTCGTCTTCGCGGAGACCGGTCGCCTTCAACAGGATCTCGAGCTGGTGTCGATGCGCTTGGCTGCCGCCTCGTTGTCTTGCAGTTTGGTGCCGAGCACTTCGTCGACCGTCGGCTTGTGTCTGGAGTTGGTGTCCGCGAACAGTCGCTGACCGCCGCCACCTTGGCGTTGCACGTCGCGCAACAGGTGTGCGGCGAGTCGAGGGTCGGCGACTGCGAGCGTCCAGCCGCGGGCGTTGTTAGCGCGGACCACGTGCGTGGTCTCGTCCGCGTGCCCGACCATCAGCCAGGACGTGTCGATCACGACCGGCGGCTGGTACCCCTGGCTCGTCACCATCGTGATGAACCCGGGATCGGGGTGCCGCTCGCCCGACCCGTAAACGATCCGCCCGTGCGGAAATCCGGCGTACGGCGGGAGGGACTCGAGGTTGCCGCCCATGTTCAGCAGGTCGTCGAGACCGGGGGAGGCCTTGTCGGCGAGCTCCTGGACGACGCCGATGTCGGGTCCGCGCAGGTCGCGGTAGAGGAGCCGTCCGGCTGGACGTGGTGTGTCGGCGCCGGGGACCTCCCAGACGTTGCCGGAGCGGATCAGGATGCGCATCGTGTGCGGGCCGCCGACGGTCGGCATGCTCACGGTCGCCGGCTCGAACGTATCCTGCAACCACATGTCCTTCCAGCCTTTCGGCGTACCTTTCACGAACTGAACTTTGGTTGCCTGACGCAATGTCTTGGCGAACTGCTGCCAGTCGCCGGGTACGCCGTCCTGGTACGGCGGGGTGCCGCCCCACCAACCCTGGCCTTTGGCGGGCCGGCCGGCCAGGACGGTTTGTGCGCGCGAGAGATCGTTCTGCAGCATGAGCGGGGCGACGCGCATCCGGACCACGTCGGTGCCGGTGCGGCCGCGGTCGGTGACGGACACGGTCACGGTGATCTGCCCGTCCCATCGCTTGGGGTTGCGGACGATGTCGCGGCCTTCGAGCTGCAGCCGGACGCCGCGTTGCAGGTCCGTCGCGGTGAGCGTGCTGACCGGGCGGCCGTTGGCGAAGACGCGGCCCTTGTCCGCCGGGGAGATCGTGACGGTGCCGGTTGCGTGGTCCGAAAGATTGCGTTGGGCATCGATTGTGAGCGGTGCCAGATCCGCGGCGTCGCGGTGGCCGTTGAGGCGGTCGTCGGCGGCATCGTTGCAGGCGGCGAGCTTGTCGTCGATCGCACGGCCGGGTGCGTCGAGGTCCGCCGGGGCAACCGTGCAACGGTGCTCGTCGTCGTCCAGGTTGGGCAGGAAGATCGCGCCGCGGGCATCGGTCCAGGCCGACTTTGCCAGGTCGTCGGCGGGGGTCAGCAGTCCGTCGCGGTTCACGTCGGCGGTCAGCCGCGGTGCCGGCGCCGTGGTCCACGCCGTCAACGGAGTGATGACGGTCAGCAGGGTCGCGATGCCTGCGGTCCAGCGTCTCATCGAAGGCTCCTTATTTGATACAGGTGTGCTTCTTCGATCGAAACTACGCAGGTGTATCAGAAAGCGGCAGATGGAAATCCGGTCTCCACCCGTGGACGGAGAAGGATTTCGGGGCACAGTTGGCAGGAAGGAGTCGGAACACGCCCGCCCCGAGGGTGCTGGGAGGAGCTCACCGGATGCGCCGCTGGACCGTTGTCGTCGCGATCGCCGTCGTGGTCGCCGCCTGGGTGCTGTTTCCTGCCGGCCCATCCGGCCGGCACGGGTACCCGGGCCGTAGCGTCGTACCGGTGTCGGTCCAGTCGGACCAGCCTGTCCAGCCCGCCAAGTCGGAGCCCGTGCAGCCGCAGGCGCGGTCTGTGGTTTCGCAGCGACCTCCGGAGGCGATCTCGTACCCGCTGGCAGGGACACGGTCGTACGCCGTACTGCCCGGGGATCCTGCGGTGATCGGGCGGGCGGGGAAGCTGATGCGGTTCCAGATCGCGATCGAGGGCGGGATCACCGGTATCGACCGCGCCGGTTTCGCGCGGTTCGTGCGGGCGACGTACGGCGGGGCTCAGGGGTGGGCGTCGCACGGGCTGTGGCGGTTCCAGCAGGTCGGACCGGGCACGGTCCCCGATTTCACCTTGCTGCTGGTCACGCCCCAGACGCGGGATCTCCTCTGCGGGCCGAGGGATCGATACACGAGTTGCCGGATCGGGAACCGGGTCGTGCTGAACGTGGCGCGGTGGGCGCACGGCGTACGGAATTACGCCGCCGCGCTGACGACGTACCGGCAGTACATGGTCAACCACGAGACCGGTCACCGGCTCGGGCGCGGCCACGAGCTGTGCCCGGGCCCCCGTCAACCGGCACCGGTCATGCAACAGCAGACCCTCGGCCTGCACGGCTGCACCGCGTACGCCTGGCCGTACCTGAACGGCGCCGGCTACCAAGGCCGCCTAGGGCAGTACGACGACCCGATCCCTCACTCCTGAATGATCGACAGCACGTTCCCCGCCGGATCCTTGAACCAGGCGATCAATGGCCCCGGACCGCGATTGATCCCGAGCTCGTCCTGCTCGTCGACGTACCTCTCGAACACGATCCCCCGCGCGGTCATCTCCCGCACCGTCGCCTCGATATCGTCGACGGGGAAGTTGAGCACGGTGTACTCCGCCGGCACGTGATTGTCCTTCGGATAGACGAGAACCGTGTTCCCACCACCGGTCCGCAGGTGCAACAACCCGTTCTCCTCGGCGACCTCGATCCCCAGCGTCTCGCCGTAGAACTCCTTCGCCCGCGACAGGTCATCCACCGAAAACCCACTGAACGCCTTGCTGTCCTTCAACATCTGATGCCTCCCAATTCACTTGACACCAGCTACGTCGAGACCGTCAACCCGTTCTCGACACCGTCGGGTCAGTTGTGGAGGGCCTGGGGGAGGGTTGGGTTTACGGCAGCGGCTACCGAGGCGGACTCGAGGCCGTCGGCGACCGTGTGCAGGAGGCGGACCAGGTGGGCGGCGTCGGTCGGTCCGAGGATGCCGGTGATGACGTCGAGGACCCGGACGGTGAGGCCGTCGAGCTGGGAGAGGCGGGCCTGACCCATCGACGTGACGACCAACTCGGGCGCGGTCCGGACCATGCCGAGCGCTTCCAGGTCGGCGATCGCCAGCTCCGCCTCGCCGGGCGTGATGCCGACCTGCTGCGCGACCTCGTCCGCCGACGTGCGGCCGTTCGCGATCGCGCTCAGCACCAGCGCGGCAGGCATCTTGAGGCCGATCGCTTCCTGCAGACCCAGGATCAGCGGGTGCGCGTGACCACGCACGCGTTCCACCGCGTCGAGCAGCCGGAGCGCGTCGCCGACGTCACTGATCAGGTGCTCGGTCTGGACGGCCGCGATCCCCGTCGGACCAGGCCGCACGGGTGACGGTACGACGCCGCCGATGATCCGTTCGGGTACCACGAGGCCGTTCGCCACGACCGGCTGATCCTCGGATCCACTGTCCGTGGATCCGTTGGTGAGCGGCCTGATACCAGCGTCTTCGATGGTCACGTGTCCCAGCGTACGGAGCCGTTCCGACAGCTTCGGCGTGTCTTTCCTGAGGAATCCCTGTGAATCTCACGACCTCCCTGATCTACGCTCCCGCCATGCGGAAACGAGTGCTGGTGATCGGTGGCGGCGGGGGCGGGATCGGGCGGGCGACTACTGAAGCCTTCGGCAACGAAGGGGCCGCGGTGATGGTCGCGGACCTCGATCCGCAACGTGCCGCGGAAGCCGCCGACGCCGTGCGGGCAGCCGGCGGTACGGCGTACCCGATCTCCGGTGACGTCCGCTCGGCGACCGATGTCGAGGCGATGGTCGCGGGCGCGGTCGAGAAGCTCGGCGGACTCGACGTACTCGTCACCGTCGTCGGCGGGCAGGTCGCGTTCGTGCCCGCGGTGAAGTTGCACGAGATGGCCGACGAGGACTGGGACACGATCTACGAGGTCAACCTCCGGTACGTCGCCCGCGCGGTCCGGGCCGCGCTCCGCGTCTTCCTCGACCAGGGCACCGGCGGCGCGATCGTGAGCGTCGGATCCGTCACCGGGTTCATGGCCGCGCCCGAGCAGGCGGCGTACGGCGTGATGAAGGCCGGCCTGCTCAGCCTGGCCCGCACGGTCGCGGCCGAGTATGCGCGGGACGGGATCCGGATGAACGTCGCCGCTGCCGGAGCGATCGCGACAGCTGTGGCAAAGGGGAATGTCGCCGCCGAGGTCGTCGAGGAGATCCCGGCCGGCCGGTTCGGGCGTTCCGAAGAGGTGGCCGGGGCAGTGGTCTACCTGGCTTCCGACGCGGCGTCGTACATCACCGGACAGCAGCTCGTGCTGGACGGCGGCGTCTCCGTGCGCGGCCCGTTCGAGTAATCGAACAAAGTGGCGAAAGAATGGAGTCCTGGCGGGTCCGAAAAGTTTTGGCGGGCGGCCAGAAAATCTGAATCCGGGCGTGACCTCGGCTCTGCGTCCTCCGTTGGAAGTGACGTGACGGTGAACACAACACGGCGCACCGGCACCGCGCTCGCCCGCGTTTTCCAGGCCGTCCACCCTCGAAGTATCAGCCAGGAGGACCAGTGACAACCGCCACCGCCACTCAGACCATTTCGCGTCGTCGCGTGCGTGTCTGGTTCGGTGAGCACGTGATCGCCGACTACAACGCCGAGCCGGCGTTGGCCGAGCGGTACGCAGACGCCATGAGCCGCCGATTCGCCGGTCTCCGGGTCACGAACGACCCGATGCCGGACGTCGACAAGCTCCCCGACCCCCTGCCCGGCGAGCGCATGTGGGACGTAGCTCCCCGCTGAGAAAACGTCCGGTACCTTTCGCGTTCCGTACCTCACCAGACAACCCACGCGGAACGTCGCCAGGTCGAGTCGCCTCACCTCGACCAACCAAAGGAACCGGTGCAGTGCTCTTCCAAGGGCACGCGGCGGCAAGCGAGTGCGGGCGTTCTGCCCCTCGCTTGCCGCCAATTTCTCCCCTGTAATGCGCCTGACGAAAAAACCCCGTTCGCACCGGATCCCCCAGCTCCGGTGCGAACGTTTTTCACTTTTGCGCGTAGTACTCCGGTTTCATCTGGATGAGCTGCACGTAATTGCCGTCCGGGTCGATCACCGTCGCGAACCAGCCGATCCCGCGGTCCTCCGGGTGCACCAGCCAGTCGACGTCGAGCGTCCGCAGGTGCGCGGCCGCCGCCTCGATGTCGTCCACGGCGAAGTTCACGATGTGCCGCCCCGGTTCGGAGTTCTTGGCCGCGACGTCGTCGCGCTGCTCGATCACCAGACCGAACCCGCCGAGGTCCAGGTTGCCGTACCCGTCGACCTCCGCCCGGAACCCGTCCCGGTACCACGCCTTCAACCGCTCCGCGTCGGCACTACCGAGCAACATGCTGTTGAGAATCACGATCTTTCCTCTCCGCCTGACACTGACGCCGGTACGTCGGAACAGCCGGCCGACTCTCGACATGACCTGCGCGGCCCGCATGATGAACAGATGAAGTTCACTGCCGAACTGCTGTCCACAGGCAAGAACACCGCCGGCTTCGAGGTGCCCGACACGGTCGTGGAGTCGCTCGGTGGTGGCGGTCGGCCGAAGGTGAGCGTGACGGTCAACGGGTACACCTTCCGTACGTCGATCGCGCGGATGGGCGGGCGGTACCTGCTCGGATTCAGCGCGGACCGCCGTACCGAGGCCGGCGTCACGCCTGGCGACGTACTCGAGGTCGACGTCGAACTCGACACCGCTCCACGCGAACTCGAGATCCCCGAACCGCTGGCAACGGCCCTCGCCGCCGACCCGGAGGCCAAAGCGTTCTGGGACACGCTCAGCTACAGCAACCGCCAGTGGCACACCCTCCAGGTGACCTCCGCCAAAACCGAGGCCACCCGCACCCGCCGGATCGAGAAGTCGATCGCCGCCCTCCGCGAGGGCCGCGCGCGCTGAGTCAGCAGTACGAGCGGCAGCCGTGGTCTGCGCCGTACGCCCGGTGGCTTGCCGCGACCAACGCCGCGGGGGACAACTGACCGCCGTCATGCCAGCTGTTCAGGAACCGCTGCGGTGCCACCGCTCCACGCCGGACCCACCACATGTTGGGCGCCGTCGGCCAGCTGATGCCGAAATGCAGGTGTGGTGGTGTCCCTTGGGCGCTCCCCGTCTTCCCTGTCCGTCCAAGAGGTTGCCCTGCCCGCACCTGCACACCTGGCGCGATTCCGGGCTGGATCGCCGAAAGGTGTGAGCCGTAGTACCGAACGCCATCCGCCCCCACCACCGAAACCGACAGCCCACCCCGGTCAGCACCCCGATTGGTCTTCGCATCCCACGAGTCGATCCGCGTCACCTCGTCGACCCGTCCGTCAACCGGCGCGACAAACAGACACCCGACGTGCGCAAAGATGTCCGACGCCGGGTAGTCATGATGGCTCTGCGAAGCATCCGCCCGACACCCACCAACAGGAAACACATACCGCCGTACGGCGGAAGCGCGCGGTGGAGCGGTCGTAACGGCCGGTGCCCTCGACTGCACCGGCTTGCTGGACTGAGGCCGCACACTCGGCTGTGACACACCTGTGGTCGGTGGGGTCGTTTGTGGTGGTGTAGCTCGAGGCGTGCTCGATACGGCGGTGGGTTGCGCCCGGTCGAAGACGCCGGCCGCCGACAATCCGAACCACCCGCCGCCGCCGACGATCACCACTGCCAGCAGGAAAGCAACCCAAGCCCGTCGCGTCACAGGAACCAGAATGCGTTGACGGTCGCCGCGGAGTACACCGTTTCGCACGGTATGCCGTTCCTGTCCGCATCCATTCGGTCCGGCATCCCGTAGTACCACCAGTACCGAACGGCCTCGGAGTACGACGCACCTCGCGCAACGAGGTCCCGGCAGTACAACCCCGCCGACCAGAACACGACACCACTGATCTCGCGCCCGTTCCAGTACGCCGCGACGTCGCTGCGCGGATATACGGTCTCGCACGGAATTCCGTTGCGGTCGGCATCCATCTGATTCGGCTGCCCGTGCAGCCGCCAGTAGTCCACCGCCGCGACGTAGCCGTATCCCTTGGCCTTCAGATCGCGACAGAACAACCCGGACGGCAACGACCGCACATCTCCACCTGCCGGCGCCGGGTTCGACGTCCCCTTCACCGTGGGCTTCGGCACGACGGTCTTCGTGATCACCGACACCGGCGCCGAGGTCGCGACCTCTGTCGGCGGCGAGGTGTCTGCCGCCCGTGGCGCCGGATCGTCCTTCGTCATCAGCACCACGAGCCAGGTCAGCAGCACCAGGATGACGCCGACCGCCACCCCTCCCAGCGCTGCCAGCGTCGCGTTACCGCGCTCGTTCCGCGGGTGACAATGCGTGCGTGTAGATGGTTCTCCATTCATGATTCCCCCCGCCAGCCATTCAAGCCCGGTCACTCTCCGTTGTCTATGGCCCGGGCTCCTCGTCCCCCTTCGAACTCCAGCACCGACAGAAGTGCTGCGCTGACCGCTAGGTCCCGCTGAAATCGTTCAGCGTGAGCTTGTCGCGGGTCGTCCCGCAGCCGAGACAGCGCTGGTAGCGCTGACCTTCCTCGTTGTGCTCGGTCTTCCACAGGTGCAAGTGGAGCCGACATCTCAGCGGCTTCTTCATCTCTCGACGGTAGGCCCGCGAGACGGTGCCGAACAGCCGTCAGCGGCGAACTTCCCAGGCGGACGAATCCTCGAGTACGTCGGGTAGCTCGCCGACCACTCCCAGGCGTTGGGTGCAGCGGGTCAGGGAGACGTAGAGGTCGCGGAGACCGCGGGGGGACTCGATGACGATGCCGTCCGGATCGACGACCAGGACGGAGTCGAACTCGAGGCCCTTGGCTTCGCGGGCGGTGAGGACCGTGACGCCGGTCAGGCCGTCGACGGCCTCCTGGATCAGCTCGAGCCGGCTGCGGGATGTGATCACGCCGACCTCGCCGTACGCCGTCTCCTCCGCCGCCATCTTGTAGACGTACAAGGCCTGTTCGGCCGCCGGTACGTCGACGTGCCACGGTTTCACGCCCGTGGAGCGGACCGATTGCGGCGCCCGCGCCGACGGGTCGACCTCGCGCAGTACTGCGTGCGCCAGCTCCATCACCTCGGCCGGCGTGCGGTAGTTCAACGTCAGCTCCGCCAGCCGCCAGCGATCGCCGAACGTCTCACCGAGTGCGGACGCCCACGACGTACCGCCGCCGATCGAGCTCGTCTGCGCCACGTCGCCGACCACCGTCATCGACCGCAGCGGGCATCGCCGAGCGATCGCCCGCCACGCCATCGGCGACAGCTCCTGCGCCTCGTCGACGATCACATGACCGTACGTCCACCGCCGATCCGCGGCGGCGCGATCGGCGAGCGTCCGATCGTCCTCCGCCTCGAACCGCTCGGCGAACGCCTCGGCGTCGAGAATGTCCTTGGCGGTAAGGATTTCCGCCTCGTCGTCCTCGTCGAAGTCGGTCGACCCCGAACCGGCGAGCACGTCCAGAGCACCTTGTGCATAAGCGATCGCGCGCGCCCGCGCGGCCCGCTCCCGCGCCGCCTCGGACCCGTCGTCACCGAGCAACTCCGCCGCCTCGTCCAGCAGCGGTACGTCGGACTGACTCCAGTCGTCGCCGTACCGCAACAGGTGTTCGCGATCCAGCGCGGACAACTGCGGCGCCGCGGACGCGAGCCGATCCTCGTCGCCGTACAGATCCTCCAAGAGCCGCTGTGGACTGAGCAACGGCCAGAGCTGCTCGAGCAGCGCCTGTACAGCGGGCTCGGCGAGCACCTCGCTGCGCAGTTCGGCGAGGTCGTACTCGTCGAGCAACTGCTCCCCGTCGAGCGGATCGGTGCCGATCAGCTCGGCGTACTGATGGGTGAGGTGGTCCGTGATCTCGTTGAGGACAAAGGGGCGCGCCTGGTTGTGGGTGAGGTTGCGGTTGCGGACCCGTGCGTGGACTGTCGCGCACACGGAAGGGTCGAGTGTGAGCTCGGTGCGTTCGACGGTCACGTGGACCGGGCGCTCCGGGAGCCATTGCCGATCGGCGACCGCCTTCGCGATCACGTCGGCCATCACCGTCCGGCCCTTCACCTCGGCACTCTCCGGTGACTCGGGGCGGGTCGCGTTCACGCCGGGGAACAGTTCGGCGATCGTGACGAGCCGGACGCCCTCCTCACCGAGTGACGGGAGCACCTGGCCGATGAATCGCAGGAACGCCGCATTCGGTCCGACAACGAGAATTCCGCGCTTTTCCAGTTGCTCACGATGCGTGTACAACAGAAATGCCGCCCGGTGCAGTGCGATTGCCGTCTTACCGGTGCCGGGACCGCCTTGGACGACCAGGATTCCGGGCAGTTCGGAGCGGATGATCCGGTCCTGATCGGCCTGGATCGTCTGCACGATCGACTCCATCTGACCGGTCCGGCGAGCCTCCAGCGCCTTCATCAGCACGGCCTCGCCGATCACGCCGGTGCCGGGCTTGGACGCGTCCGCCGCGTCCCGCCCGAGGTCGAGCTGCTCGTCCTGGACGTCGACCACGCGCCGTAGCCGGGTCTGGATGTGCCGGCGGCGGACGACGTCGTGATTGGCCACCGCGGTCGCGATGTAGAAGGGCCGAGCTGCTGGAGCACGCCAGTCCACCAGCAGGGGTTCATAGTCCGCGTCGTGCAGACCGATGCGGCCGAGGTGCAGGATCTCGCCGTCGGCGGTGTCCAGGCGGCCGAAGTACAGGCCTTCCTCGGCGGCGTTGAGCCGGGCCTGCCGGAGCTTGAGGTCACGGATCCGGCCGTCGCGCTGGTGCAGCGCCTGGGCGTTGCGGGTCTGGACCAGCTGCTCCTCGTCGGCGCGTGCGTCGGTGCGCTCTCGCTCCGCGTCCAGCGCAGCGTAGAACGTGATCAGGTTGGCCTGTTCGGTGTCGACTGGATTCGGCAATTCCTGTCCCTTGTGTTAAAATCCGTGCCGTTGGTTTCAAGCCGCATTTGTGGAATTCTCCCGGCGGCAGCCACAAATCCTTGAGTTTATCCGGTGCCCGGGTTTTCCTGTAGTGGTGTTCCACGCCATCGTCCCGCCGTACCTCCTCGAGCAACTCGAGCGATCCGCGGGTGACCCCAGCGTTCGTGCCCGGATCAGGCAGTCGCTGCAGCACGACGCCGTACTGCGAACGCGGCCCGCAGCCGGTCGGGAGCGCATGGCCGCGGCGGAGGGCGGCGGCCGGCAGCGCAAGGTGTACGACGCCGAGAACGGGACCGATCTGCCGGGCACGCTGATTCGGTCCGAGGGCGACGTCCCCGTCCAGGATCAAGCGACGAACCAGGCGTACGACGGCACCGGCGCCACCTGGACGTTGTTCAAGGAGTGCTTCGGGCGCGACTCGATCGACGGCGCCGGCCTGGTGCTCACGTCGACGGTGCACTACGACCGTGGGTACGCGAACGCGTTCTGGGACGGCGCGCAGATGGTGTTCGGCGACGGGGACGGCGAGATCTTCGGGAACTTCACGTCGGCGATCGATGTCACCGGCCACGAGTTGACCCACGGCGTCACGCAGTTCACGGCGAACCTCGCCTACGACGGCCAGTCGGGCGCGCTGAACGAGAGCACCTCGGACGTCTTCGGGTCGCTCGCGAAGCAGTACGCGCTCGGTCAGAGTGCCGCGGACGCCGACTGGCTGATCGGGGCGGGACTGTTCCTGCCCGGTGTGCAGGGCGTCGCGCTGCGGTCGATGAAGGCGCCCGGGATGGCGTACGACGATCCGCGGCTGGGAAAGGATCCGCAGCCGGCCGACATGTCCGGGTACGTCGACACTGCCGACGACAACGGCGGCGTACACATCAACTCGGGCATCCCGAACCGGGCGTTCTATCTGGTCGCGACCGAGCTCGGGGGGAACGCGTACGACGACGCCGGCAAGATCTGGTACTCGACACTGACGTCGGGGAAGCTCGCAGCGTCGGCCGGCTTCAAGGACTTCGCGGCCGCGACCGAGGCCGCGGCGCGGGACCTGTTCGGCGACGAGTCGCCGCAACTCGCCGCGGTGACCACGGCCTGGCAGACCGTCGGCGTCCTGGGGGACCAGACTTCACTCATGAACGCCGCCCAGACCAACCTCGAAACCAGCACCCCACCCGCCGCACCACCCGACCCGCAGTTGCCCGACCAGCAGCCGGTCGACGAGCGGGCGCGTGTCGAGTGAAGACGAAGCCTTGGCTCTGGCCTGCTAACGGGGTCGGGATGCTGGTGATCGCCGTCGCGGCGATCCTGCAGCCCGTGACGATGCTGTCGATACCCTGCGACGCCCCGACGTGTGATCCGCACGGCTACGTGGCGATCTTCAGCGTCTTCCCGACGGCGTTCGTGGTGATCGTCGCGCTGATCGCGCTGGGTTTGCTGAACGGTCGCAGGCGGTCCGGGTTCGGCGTGGCGATCTTTGCGGCCGCGGCCTGCGCCGGAATGCTCATGATGTTCGGCGCGTTCCTGATCGCGCCGGTGCGATGGCCGCTCGGGGCGGTGACGTTGGTGGTTGCGGGACTGGCGATCGAGGGGTTACGGTCCGCACCGGTACCGGCCTCCAGATGAGACGGTTTGACCTCAAGTCTTGTTGAGGTATTAGCGTCGCTGGTTGTGACAGTTCATCCGCTCCGGCTCGTCGTGCTGACGCGCAATCTCGACGCCGGGCGGTTCGGGACGGCGGTCACGCGGTGGTTCGCGCGGGAGGTCGAGCGCGCGGACGAGTTCAAGCTCGACCTGATCGACCTGAGCACGGTGCCGCTCACCGAGTTGCCGGGGCGGATCGAGGACGCGGACGCGGTGATGATCGTCACGGCGGAGTACAACCACGCCTACCCGGGGGACGTGAAGACCGCGATCGACGCCGTACGCCGGCCTTGGTACGCGAAGCCGGTGGGGTTCGTGGTGTACGGCGGACGGTCGGGTGGACTGCGTGCGGCCGAGCAGCTCCGGCTCGTCTTCGGCGAACTGCACGCGGTGACGATCCGCGACAGCCTCGGCTTCCGCGAAGAGGACTTCATCGACGGAGAGCCGGCCGACCCCACGACCACCGCGGCCGCGACCGCCCTCCTCCACCAACTCGCCTGGTGGGCCCGCTCCCTTCGCGACGCCCGCGCGGACACGCCGTACCCGGAATAGGTTGTCGCAGGTGGTGGTTGGCACTTCAACGTGACCGCCGAACCGATGCCCCTGTCCGTGCTCGATCTCTCGCCGGTGCCGACGGGTACGCGGCCGTCGGAGGCGCTGCACGAGACGCTGGAACTGGCCCGCACCGCCGAGGCCGCCGGGTATCACCGGTTCTGGCTCGCGGAGCACCACAACATCCCGAGCGTCGTCAGCACCAGCCCCGAGGTGATGATCGCCGCGGTGGCCGCCGCGACCTCGACGATCCGGGTCGGATCTGGCGGCATCATGCTGCCGAACCACTCCCCGCTCAAGGTCGCCGAGACGTTCCGGGTCCTCGGCGGGCTGTACCCGGACCGCATCGACCTCGGCCTCGGTCGCGCACCGGGCACCGACCAGCGCACGGCGCTCGCGTTGCGCCGTAGCCGCGAGGCGCTCGGGGCCGACGACTTCACCGAGCAGTACGCCGAGCTCCGTGCATACGCCGAAGGGTTCCCGGCGGGGCATCCGTTCGAGCCGATCAGCGCGCAACCGGACGACGTACCGCTGCCGCCGGTATGGATCCTCGGATCCAGCACGTACGGCGGTCAGGCGGCCGCCGCGCTCGGGACCGGATTCGCGTACGCCGGCCACTTCGGGACACTCGATCCGGCCGGCGTCATCTCGGCGTACAAGACGAACTTCCAGCGCCTCGAGCATGACGGCGGGCCGCACGCGATCCTCGCACTCGCCGCGATCGTCGCCGAGACCGAAGAACGTGCGCAGCAGCTCGCTCGCGCCAACGCGCTCTCCATGCTCCGCCTCCGCTCCGGCCGCCCGGGACCGCTGCCGTCGCCCGAGGAGGCAGAGGCCTACCCGTGGTCCGACGCGGAGGTTGCAGCCGTGGAGGAGTGGGCGGGCCTCGTCTCCGTCGGCACCCCTGACCAGGTAGCCGCCGACCTACGTCACCGCGCCGAATCCGCCGGCGCCGACGAACTGATCATCACCACGAATATTCACAACCCGGCGGAACGCCGCCGCTCGTTCCAGCTGCTCGCCGAAGCCTGGGGCCTCAAGTCGCGCTGACCGCGGACCTGTAGCACTCCCCAACCCGCGCGAACGACCGATTCCCCCGGTCGCTCGAGCGTCAGCTTGCCGGCGTCCGCGACTTTGGTGAGTGGTGCGCGTCCGGTGTCCCGCGGACGTGTTCGAAGATGAGGCTCGTTTCCGCGTGGCTGACCGCTGGATCGGCGGTCAGGTGGTCGAGCACGAACTCCCGGAGCGCGTCCGGTGTCGCCGCGGAGACGTGCAGCAGGTAGTCGTTCGCGCCGCTGACGTGGAACAGCGACAGCACCCCGGGGAGCCGGGGGACGTTCGTGCGGAAGCGGTCGATCTCGTCGCGGGAGTGCGCACCGATCCGGATCGCGATCAGCGCCTGCAGCGGCTGACCCAGCGCGGCCAGGTCCACGTCGGCGTGGAAGCCGCGGATCACCCCGCGCTCGCGGAGTGACCGCACCCGGGTCAGGCACGTCGACGGCGCGATGCCGGCTGCCTCGGCGAGCGCGTTGTTCGGCATCCGGCCGTCCGCCGTCAGCAGGTTGACCAGCGTCCGGTCCACTTCGTCGAGCCCTTCAGGCCCAGTCCCAGGCCCAGTCCCAGGCGCAGCCCGCGGAGCCGGTCCCGGGCTCCGACGATCCTTCGGCATACCCCCACTGTAGAGCTCATCCACAGAATCCACAGCGTGTGGATGACCCTGTGGACGAATTTTCTTCGGAACTATTGCGTCAACCTCGCAGAAGATTCCACAGTCTCCTCACTTGTCCACAGGTGGAGGAGGCAGTGACGATGCAGCTGGACACCCGGTCCGTACACGCCGGCCGCGACGACCTGGCCGCCCTCGGCGTCCACGTCCCGCCGATCGACCTGTCCACCACCTATCCGCTCCCCGACGTCCACACCGGCGGAGCGTCGTACGACGAACTCGCGCAGGGTCGCGGGCCTGACGGCGGGAGCCTGGTCTACCAGCGCCTGTGGAACCCGACGGTCGCGCGCTTCGAAGACGCGCTCGCGGAGCTCGAACACTGTGACGGCGCGGTCGCCTTCGGGTCCGGCATGGCCGCGCTCACCGCGTGCCTGCTCGCCACCGTCGCAGCAGGCCGTCCACACGTGGTCGCCGTACGACCCCTGTACGGCGGCACCGACCACCTGTTGTCCACAGGCCTCCTGGGGACAACTGTCACGTACGCCGAGCCGAGTGAGGTCGCCGGAGCGATCCGCCCGGACACCGGCCTGGTGATCGTCGAGACCCCGGCGAACCCGACCGTCGACCTCGTCGACATCGCGTACGTCGCCACCGCGGCCGGTGACGTACCGGTCCTGGTCGACAACACCTTCGCGACGCCGGTCCTGCAGCAACCGGCTCGGCACGGGGCGAGCCTGGTGTTGCACTCGGCAACCAAGTACCTCGGCGGTCATGGCGACGTGATGGGTGGCGTCGTCGCGGCCGGCGTGGAGTGGGTCGGCCGGCTTCGGCAGATCCGCGCTGTGACAGGTGGCCTGCTGCACCCGTTGGCGGCGTACGAACTGCACCGGGGACTGCAGACGCTGCCTGTTCGAGTACGGGCGCAGCAGGCGACCGCCATCAAGGTCGCGGACTGGCTGTCCGCGCAGCCGACCGTCGAGCGGGTCCACTACCCGGGCCTGACCGATCCGGCCGGGCTGATCGGCCGGCAGCAGGCGGGGCCGGGCGCGGTGCTCGCGTTCACGCTCAGCGGCGGCTACGAAGCGGCGTCCCGGGTGGCGAGCGGCCTCAAGCTCATCACCCACGCCGTCTCACTGGGCGGAGTCGACACCCTCATCCAGCACCCCGCCGCCCTGACCCACCGCCTGGTCGCGTCGGAGGCCAAACCGACCGACGCCCTGCTCCGCCTGAGCCTCGGCCTGGAAGACCCCGAAGACCTCACCGCCGACCTCGCCCAAGCCCTCACCCACGCCTGACTCCCCGGACTTTGAGAAGCCACCAACCATGGTTCGGCCGCGAAAGTGGTTGGTGGCTTCTCAAAGTTGGATTCTGCGCAGGGCAGAACGGTGTGGGGAATCTGCTCAGGGCAGATTCGGGGCGGTGGACCTTCGAGGGGTGGCACACTCGGTACAGGAGATCCGGAGGCGAGGAGGGCCAGACGTGTTGCTACGCCAGGTGATCGGAAGCGTTTTCCGCCGGCTGCGGCGCGAGCGGGGCATCACCCTGCGTGAGCTCGCCGAGCTGGCCCAGGTGTCGGTGCCGTACCTGTCCGAGATCGAGCGCGGCCGCAAGGAGCCGTCCTCGGAGATCCTCGCCGCGATCTGCCGGGCGCTCGATCTGGAGCTGTCCGACCTGCTCGCCGAGGTGCAGTTCGATCTGACCACCGCGGTCCGGTCCACGCTGCCGATCCGTCTCCAGACCGCCGCGATCCGCGTCGAGGACCCCGCCTCCCGCCGCATCCCGTCCGGCCCCCGCGCGTACTCCTCCGTCCCCACGGCGTACGCCCTCGTCGCCTAGAAAATCAGTCACGCCAGACGGCCGATGTACCTAGCCTGACCTGGTGCCGAACCACGTGAAGCGCCGCGCGCCCGCCGCGCCGGGCTCGATCCCCGCTGCCCTGCAAATGTTCGAGTCCGAGGTCCGCTTCTACCGCGACATCGCGCCCGTAATAGGCATCCGCGTGCCAGAGTGCTACCAGGCGGAGTCCGGCCCGGACGGGACGCTGCTGGTCCTGGAGGACCTCTCCGACTGGACCCCGGGCGCCGAGCCGGCCGCCGGAGCACGAGCGCTCCGCGCACTCCACGACCGCTGGCGGGGACGCGCGCACAGCGAGTGGGCATGGCTGCGATCGCCCGGTGCCGGCGACGTACTGGTCGCCGAGCTCTACGACCGCACGTGGCCGACCTTGGCGGCGCGGTCCGACCTGTCCGCGCCGGTGCGTGCGTACGGCGAGCACTTGGTCGGGCGAGTGCTGCAGGCCGAGGCGGACGTGGCGCGGGCAGGGGAACTGACGTTGGCCCACGGCGACGCGTCGGCGCAGAACATGCGAACCGGTCCCGACCGGCAAGTGGCGTTGCTCGACTGGGAGGACGTGTCGGCGGCGCCCGGCGTACTGGATCTCGCGTGGTTCCTGGTGTCGTCCGTCGAACCGGCACGGTGGCCGGAAGCGTTGACGGCGTACGGCGACGTCGACGGGCTGGACGTGGTGCTGCCGTCGGTGATGGTGCAGGGGTATCTGAGCATGTCCGATCTGCCCGATGGTGAGGGTGGAGAGTGGAACGCTCGCCTCGAAGCTGCGGCGGTGATGCTGTGAGGTACGTCGTGCGTTTTGCGGTGGATGATCCGGAGTTGTCGGCGTTGCACGCTGCTGCGTTCGAGGGGGAGCTGGAGGTGCAGCCGTGGGCGGAGCGGTTGGAGCGGTGGGCGCTGACCTGGGTGGGGGCCTTTAGCAACGATCGACTGGTTGGCTTTGTGCAGGTGTGTTGGGACGGCGGTGCCCACGCGTTTGTACTGGACACCGCCGTACATCCGGACCACGGGCGGCAGGGGATCGGCAAACAACTCGTGCTGACCGCGGCCGAGGAGGCCCGCAAGGCCGGGTGCGAGTGGCTGCACGTCGATTACGAGCCGCACCTCAAAGCCTTCTACGAGGATGCGTGCGGTTTCCGCCCGACGGACGCGGGCCTGCTCAAGCTCCGATGACGGTCAGTCGCTCGGTCGAGATGCAGGACGTCAGACAGCGTTCCTTGGCGTCGCCGAGCAGGTCCGCGGTCCACGTGGTGAAGCCGCCGTCGCCCAGCCCTTCGCCGCCGCGGTCGATGCCGAGACCGGTGCCGGCGTAGTAGCCCGCGCTCTTGGTCCGCTCGGTGTCCTCGGTGAACGCGACACCGAGCGCAGGGCGGACCGTGTCCTCGATCCGGTCGCGCAGCGCCGACTCGGTGAACGCGGTGAACGTGAGTTCGGCCTTGTCGCCGAGTACGGCGTGCCAGAAGTTCAGGTGGTCGATCAGCAACTCTGCCTCCGTCCGGCACGACCCGGTGTCCCGCGCGCTCGAGACGAGCACGAACAGCTCGAAGTGCGCGGACATCCCCGGACCGTCGAACGGCTGCGCGCGCACCACCCGCTGACAGGCCGCCAGGTGTACGCGCTCCTGCCCGGCGCGACGTCGTACGGCGGCCTCGATCGCCAGCTCGTTGGTCGGATCGCTGGCGACCTCGGTACCGCGGATCGTGCTGACCACCTGGTGCTGATTGATCGTCGCGATCGCCGAACACGTACCCAGCGGCGTGACCGGAGACAGCTGCACGCCGTCGAACTTCTCCGGGAGCAGCGCCCACAAGCGTTGCTGCGTCTGCACCAGCTCCCGCGGATCGATGGTCGACGGCTGGACGAACCGGTCCTGCTGCCAGCGCTGCAGGAGCCGCGCCGGCGTCACCTTGGCCGCGCGCCGCCGCGTCACGTCCAGCAGGACGGACTGCAACTCCGACTGGCTCAACCCATCCACGAGGGCGTCGCGGGTACCGTCCGGCAGCTTCGCCCAGAATCGTTCGCTGACCTCTCCCATCGCTCTACTCTGTCCGATAATTCCCCTGATCCGCGCCTGATTTATGCCGTATCGTCGTCACATGACACTTCCGCGCCCGCACCCCTGACCCTCTGACCGAGTGCTGTCGGTCCGCATCGTCGCCTTCGAGGCGTTGCAGGACTTCATCCCGCTCTACCCGCTGTACCAGTTGCTGTTCGCCGATCACGGGCTGTCTCCTGCCCAGATCTCGACGCTGTTCGTCATCTGGTCGGCTACCGGGTTCGTTCTCGAGGTGCCGTCCGGCGCCTGGGCGGACGCGTACTCACGGCGCAAGCTGCTGATCCTCGGCGCGCTGCTCAGCGGCGTCGGGTACGCCGCGTGGATCATGCTCCCGTCGTTCGCCGGATTCGCGCTGGGCTTCGTCCTGTGGGGTACGTCGTCGGCGCTGATCTCCGGGACCTACGAGGCGTTCGTGTACGACGAACTCGCCGCGCGGGATCGCACCGAGCACTACCCGACGCTCCTCGGTCGCGCGCGATCCGCGTCGTTCGTGATGAACCTGGCCGCGACCGCGCTCGCGACTCCGCTGTTCAACCTCGGCGGATACGCGTTGGCCGGCGTGGTCAGCGTGCTGAGCTGTGTCGTGCAGGCGGGCGTCGCGTGGTCGTTGCCTGAGGCGCGACCGGTCGAGGAGGCCCGGGAGTCGGACGAGCCGGGTGCACGCGCGGCGTTCGGCAACTATCTCCACATGCTGAGGTCAGGCGTGGCGGAGGTGCTGACGAGTCGGTTGGTCCGGCGGTCCGTTGCGTTGGTCGCGTTGCTCGGCGGCTTTCTCGCGTTCGACGAGTACTTCCCGTTGCTCGCCCGGGAGACCGGCGCGGCGACGAGCGTGATCCCGTTGCTGATCGCAGGAACAGTTGCGGCGCAGGCGCTCGGCAGTGCGCTCGCGGGACCGGCGTACAAGTGGCCTGCAGCAGTCTTCGCGGCGGCGCTCGGGGCGACCGCGGTACTGATCGCGACCGGATCGCTGAGCCGGTCGGCCTGGGGATTCCTGCCGATCGCGCTCGGGTACGGACTCATGCAACTGGTGATCGTGGTGTCCGAGTCGCGCCTGCAGGACGCGATCACCGGACCGGCGCGGGCGACCGTGACATCGGTGTCCGGGCTGTTCGCCGAGGTGTCCGCGATCGCGGTGTACGGCGGGTTCGCGCTCGGATCGGTGTGGTTCACGATGTCGGTCCTCGTGGCGGCGTTGACGATCCCGGTGCTGCTGACGGCGTTCGTCGTACCGTTCGCGCTGCCGTCACCGCGTAGTTCGGTGAGCGCCGAAGCGTCCGATACCTAGCCTCACATCATGACCAATGAGGGCGTTCTAAAGGTATGAGGAAACAGGGTGTGCTCGCCGGCGGAGCGGCCGCGGTGACGGTTGTGTTGTGGGCTTCGGCGTTCGTCGCGATCCGCCATGTCGGTCAGGACATCTCGGCGGGTGCGCTGACGCTCGGCCGGCTCCTGGTCGGCAGTGTGCTGCTGGGGTTCTTCGTGTTCACCCGGCCGCGGCGCTGGCCGGCGCGGGCGGACTGGAAGCTTCTGCTGGCGTGCGGACTGCTGTGGTTCGGGGTGTACAACGTGGCGCTGAACGAGGCCGAGCGACACCTCGACGCCGGGACAACGGCGATGCTCGTCAACATCGGACCGTTGCTGATCGCCTTGCTGGCCGGGATCTTGCTGGGCGAAGGGTTCCCGCGCCAGTTGGTGATCGGCAGCGTCGTCGCGTTCGCCGGGGTGGTGGTGATCGCTCTGTCCTCGTCGCACGGCGGCGCGGATACCTGGGGCGTGGCGCTGTGCCTGGTGGCCGCGGCGGCGTACGCGATCGGTGTCGTGTCGCAGAAGCCGTTGCTGGCTCGCCTGCCCGCGCTGGAGGTGACCTGGTTGTCGTGCCTGATCGGTGCCGTCGCCTGCTTGCCGTTCGGGCCGACGCTGCTACGTGAGGCGGCCGATGCGCGTCCGGTCACGGTCTGGTGGGTAGTGTTCCT
This sequence comes from Kribbella sp. VKM Ac-2566, assembly GCF_004366005.1. NCBI lineage: Bacteria > Bacillati > Actinomycetota > Actinomycetes > Propionibacteriales > Kribbellaceae > Kribbella > Kribbella sp. VKM Ac-2566. The sequence goes on from NZ_SODT01000015.1 coordinate 107,146, forward strand.
CGGCGCGTTTCCGACCGCGATCGCGTTCACTACATGGGCTTACGCGTTGGCTCGGACGACGGCGGGCCGGATGGGCGCGATGACGTACCTCGTCCCGCCGATCACGATCTTCCTCGGGTGGCTGCTGCTTGGTGAGAGCCCGGTGCCGCTCGCTTACGCCGGCGGCGTGCTGTGTGTCGGTGGGGTCGCGATCTCGCGCTACCGCCGGCGAGCCGTCGCCGAGATGCCGGTGGTCAGCGTGGACAGCCCGGACTCGAAGCCGCTGTCGAAGTCGTAGGCGAGGCCGTCCGCGCCGAGGTCGTTGACGATCCGGGTCAGGGTCGGGGCCTTGTGTGCGGGGAGTGCGCGGACCCGGGTGAGCAGGTCGGGGGCGAGCTCGAAGGTTTCCGCGCGCACCGACGCCTCGCCGAGGCTGAAGCCGTGGATGAAGTCGATCAGGGTGTTCGCGGCCTCGAAGATCTGGCGCGGTCCGAGGCCGGCCCGGTCGAGGGCCCGGTAGAACGGCTCCATCGTGACTACGACGACGTCCGACACCGCGGACGTGTCCGACAGCACCTGCAGCGCGAGGTTCGGGTGCTGGCGGAGGCCGTCGCGGTAGGCGCGGGCCGCCTGCTTGAGCTGCTCGTCCCACGGAACGGAGTCGCCCGGGTCGGGGAGTTCCAGGCCGGCGAACACAAGCTCCGCGAGACCGGCGAGGACGGCGGCCTTGTTCGGCAGGTGGTGGTACAGCGACATCGGGTTGACCTTCAGCGTGGCCGCCAGCCGTCGCATGGTCAGCGCGTCGATGCCCTCGTCGTCGACGATCCCGAGCGCGGCGGTCAGGATCGCGTCCCGGCTCAGCCGCTCCTCCCCGGCACGGGGTCGCCCGGAGCGCTTGCCGACATTAACCATACGACGTATGGTACATAATCATACAACGTATGGATAAGGAGGCGGCATGCAGCCGTTGGCGGGGAAGGTGGCGCTGGTCGCCGGTGCGACCCGGGCAGCAGGACGCGGAATCGCGGTCGAGCTCGGCGCGGCGGGCGCGACCGTGTACGTGACCGGGCGCAGCACGCGGGACCGGCGGTCCGAGATGAATCGGCCCGAGACGATCGAGGAGACAGCGGAGCTGGTCGACAAGGCCGGCGGCCACGGCATCGCCGTACCCGTTGATCATCTGGATCCGGAACAGGTCCGTGCGCTGGTCGAGCGGATCGAGCGCGAGCAGGGGGCGCTGCACATCCTGGTGAACGACATCTGGGGTCAGCACGGTGAGCCCGAGTGGGACAAGACGGTGTGGGAGAGCGATCTCGAGGGCGGTCTGCGGCTGCTGCAGTTGGGCGTGAACACGCACGTGATCACGAGCCACTACGCGTTGCCGTTGCTGATCAAGTCACCCGGTGGGCTGGTGATCGAGATGACCGACGGCACGAACGAGTTCAACGCCGACAACTACCGCGTCTCGTTCTTCTACGACGTCGCGAAGGGCGCGGTCGGGCGGATCGCGTTCGCGTTGGCGCACGAGTTGGACAAGTACGACGCGACCGCCGTACTGCTCACGCCCGGGTGGTTGCGGTCCGAGGCGATGCTCGAAGGGTTCGGTGTCCGCGAGGACAACTGGCGGGACGCGACCGAACGGATCCCGCACTTCGCGATCTCCGAAAGCCCGTCGTACGTCGGCCGCGCGGTGGCGGCGCTCGCGGCGGACCCCGACGTACGACGCTGGAACGGCAAGTCCACGTCGAGCGGCGAACTGGCCAAGGTCTACGACTTCACCGACCTCGACGGCTCCCGCCCCGACGCCTGGCGCTACATCGTCGAGGTCGAACACGCCGGCAAACCCGCCGACACCACCGGCTACCGCTAAAGCCGGTACGGCGCGCACACCTCGTCGCCGTCCGACCCCACCACGACGGCACCCACCGATACCGCGCCCCGGGCGGCGTCCATGGGCAGCCCGGTCTCTGGCGACGGGGCTTGCGCGGTCTCGACCGACAGTGGGGCGTGTGGGTGCGCTGCTGCGATAGGGACTCCGGTTGCGGCTGCCAGCGCAAGGAGGTCGCGGCGTGAGGTGACGGCGACGGCGGGGTCGCGCTCGTACACGTACGTCAGCTCCGGCCAGCGTGCCTGCGCCGGGTGCACCAGCACATCGCCACCGAGGATCGCCCGCTCAGTCACCACCGACTGATGCCCAGGTGTGTGCCCCGGCGTCGGCACCAACCGCATCCCGCGCAGCACGACCTCCCCGTCGACCACCCGCAACTGCCCCGCGTCCTCGATCGGCCGAATCCGCTTCGAGTACGTCGACCCACCGCGCACATGCTCCAGCTCATCCCGCTGTACGACGTACTCCGCCCGAGGAAACCCCGGCCGCGCCCCGTCGGACGCCCACCCCACATGATCCAGATGCACGTGCGTCAAGACGACCGCATCCACATCCGCTGCCTCCACCCCCACCTGCCCCATCAACTGAGGCAACCGCCCCGCAACCCCCAACCACTCAGCCGCCTCCCCACCAGTCGGCCCAACCCCCGCATCCACCAACACCACACCCGACTCAGACACCGCCAAATAGCTATGAAAATGCAGCAACCACCCATCCCCACGAACATTCCCCGCCATCACCCGCCGAGTCCACGCCGCCTCCTCCAAACCCCACCCAGGCAACGCGCCGGCAACCCCCTCCGGAAACAAAGCCACCGCATCGCACAACACCGTCACGTCCACGGGTCAACACCCTCCCATTCGGAAGGCGTGCGGGGTAGCGCCCATAGCCGCGGTCTGTGGATATCAGGTGAGGAGCATCCAGGTGGCGAGGGTGGTCATGAGGAGGGCTATGGATGAGTCGAGGAATTGCCAGGCTCGCGGGCGGGCGAAGAGGGTGGCTAGTTTGCGGGAGAAGAAGCCCAGGGAGAAGAACCAGGTGAAGCTGGCGGTGACGGCTCCCAGGCCGTAGAGCCAGCGGCCGTCGGTGCCTCGTTGGTTTGCCAGCGAGCCCAGGAGTACGACGGTGTCGAGGTAGACGTGGGGGTTGAGGTAGGTGAAGCCCAGGCAGGCGAGTACGACGCTGCGCAGGGCGGCCGGGGCGTGGTCGGCGGCTGTCATCGAGCCGGGGTTGAAGGCGCGTTTCGCGGCGAGGAACGCGTACGCGTAGAGGAAGGCGGCGCCGCCGAACTTGGCGATGTCGAGGGCCAGTTGGCTGCGGGTCAGGAGTGCGCCGAGGCCGAGGATGCCGCTGGAGATCAGGAGCGCGTCGGACAGCGCGCAGGTCAGGACCACGGGGAGGACGTGCTCGCGCCGCAGGCCTTGGCGGAGGACGAACACGTTCTGGGCGCCGATCGCCACGATCAGCGACAGTGCGGTGGCGAAACCGGCGAGGAGGGGCATGTCTTCGACGGTATGCAGCCGACCCGCTTCAAACCAGCTAAAGATTCTCACGCACCATTAGGATTGCTTCATCATGCAGTTCGACTCCGTGCAGCTCGAGACGTTCGTGGCGGTCCTCGACGAAGGCAGCTTCGACGCCGCTGCCCGGCGGCTGCGCGTCACGCCGTCCGCGGTCAGTCAACGGATCAAGGCGTTGGAGAGCCGACTCGGTCAGGTCGTGGTGATGCGCGGCAAGCCCGCTCGCGCGACCGCGGCCGGTGCTGCCCTGCTCCGGCTCGCTCGCCAGGTCTCGCTGCTCGAACTGGAGGCGATCGCCGCCGTCCGCGGCACGGTCGACGCACAGCGGATCCCGATCGCGGTGAACGCGGACTCGCTCAACAACTGGTTCCTGCCCGCGATGCTCGATCTGTCCCGGACCCATCACGCCCGGTTCCTGGTCCATCAGGAGGACGAGGAACACTCGGCGGAGTACCTCCGCAACGGCACGGTCCTGGCGGCGGTGACCGCGGACCCGCGACCGGTCCAGGGCTGCCGCGTCGTACGCCTCGGGAAGATGCGGTACCTGCCGCTGGCCACCCCGGAGTACGCCGAACGCTGGCTGGCCGGGAAGCCGCTGCCGGAGGCGCTCGCCGAGGCCCCGATGGTGGTGTTCAACGAGAAGGACGTGCTGCAGCACCGGCTGGTCCGCAAGGTGACCCGGCGGAAGCTGGATCCGCCGTCGCACGCGATCCCGGCGTCGGCGCCGTTCCACGAAGCGGTCCGGATCGGGCTCGGTTGGGGGATGATCGAGGATCAGGTCGCCGGACCCGAGCTCGCCGCGGGCCGTCTGGTGGAAGTTGCCCCGGGCAAGTACATCGACGTACCGCTGTACTGGCAGCACTGGAAGCTCGAGTCCGACGTCCTCGACGCACTCACGGCCGCGGTGCGACGTGCAGCCGAGGCCGGCCTTCGGGTCAGTCCCAGCGCATAGCCATCGGATTGTCGGCCGGGATCAGGCCGTCGGACATCAGTACGGCGCTCAGCGGACGAACGAGATCGTGCAACTCGGCGGTCAGCTCGTCGCCGAGTGCTCGCCACCCCTGATCAGCCAACGAGTCCGTGGTGTCCTCCACCTGCTGCCGCACCGCGCGCCCGCGCTCGGTGAGCCTTCCGTCGGCGTCCAGCAGGCCACGACTTCGCAGGTCGTCTGCGGCGGCCGACCATTCCTCATCGCTCCACCGACGGTTGAGCTGGAAGATCTCCTTCGATGGTCCACCCGCCGCGGACAGTGTCACCAGCGCCTGGCACGGGGTGAGGTCGGCAGCGACAAGCGCCGCGACATGCCCGTCACCCCGCGACTCCCGCAGAATCGTGGTCGCCTGCCAGAGCACCAGGTGCGGCTCGTCCGGCCACTCCAACGCCGCGTTGGCCGCCGCGATCGGTCGCCCCGCAACCGGTGCGAGCTCCGCCGCACGCCGACCCAGCTCGGCCGCCCGCCCGAAAGCTGCCTGCCCGAAATCAGATTCCGGGAACAGCCGACGTACGGCGTTGTCCACGGCCGTCAGGCGAGCCTCGAGGAGCTGAGCCGGGGTGGCGTAGGTCCACGCATCCGGGAGTGATCGCGCGACCATCGCCGGGTGGAAGTTGTAGAACACCGCGGCCACGATCTCCGGACCGACCGGGCCGAGAGGCGCGGCGCGGCAGCCGAAGTAGCTCATCCAGCCGCCCTTCAGTCCGAGCGCGTCGGTCGCCTTCCGTGTCTCGGGCGAGAAGTACGTGATCGCGTGGTACGGCTCCAGGGCCTTCCACATCCGGCGGGCCCGACTCATGGCAGCGGGCGGTACATCACGTGCAGGCCGACGTACCCGAGCGTCGGGTGGTCGAAGGCTCCAGGGACGGTGCCGGCGATGCGGAATCCGAGGGACTGCCACAGACGTACGGCGGGTTCGTTGGTCTCGACGACCGCGTTGAACTGGATCGAGCGGAACCCGGAGCGGCCGGCCCACGCGATCATGTCCTCGCAGAGCAGGCGGCCGACGCCCCGGCCGCGGGCCTTCCGGTCGACCATGAAGCTCGCGCTGGCCACGTGCGAGCCGGGACCGGGACGGTTCGGGTACATGTTCGCGCTGCCGAGAACGGTGCCGTCGGCATCGACCGCGACGGTGGTCCGCGCGAGCGGCGAGCTGGACGGCGACATCCAGAGTTCGCGGGCCTGCTCCTCGGTGAGGTCCGGGTCGTACGTGTACGTCTCGCGGGCGGTGACGATCTCGTGGAAGAACGGCCAGATAGCCGGCCAGTCGTCAGCGGTCGCTTCCCTGATTTCAACAGTCATCGTGGGAGAAGCATCACTCGTGACCCGCCGGATGCCAAGGGGATTCCCGATAGGCTGTCTGAGGATGACAAACTCCGTGATCCAAGGGCTGCCGCGCTGGACGCTGGCCGTCCCGCCGCTCGCCTTCGTCGTCCTGCTCGGGACCTGGCACCGCGACCTGGGCGCGGTCCTGCTGATCCTGGTCTGTCTGGGGCTAGGTGCCGCGGTGATCGCCGCCGTGCACCATGCGGAGGTCGTCGCGCACCGCGTCGGTGAACCGTTCGGCACGCTGATTCTGGCGCTCGCCGTGACGATCATCGAGGTCGCGTTGATCGTCACGCTGATGGCGTCGGGTGGCGACAAGGCCGCGTCGCTGGCCCGCGACACCGTGTTCGCCGCGGTGATGATCACCTGCAACGGGATCCTCGGGCTGGCGCTCGTCGTCGGCTCGCTGCGGCACCGCGTGCAGGAGTTCCGGGTGCAGGCGTCGTACTCCGCACTCTCGGTGACGACCGCGCTGGTCACGCTGAGTTTGGTGCTGCCGACGTTCACCACGAGCGCGGAGGGGCCGCGGTTCAGCTCGGCGCAGCTGGCGTTCGCGGGGGTGACGTCGCTGGTGATGTACGGCGTGTTCGTGTTCATCCAGACGATCCGGCACCGGGACTACTTCCTGCCGGTCGCCCCGGACGGTGACGTCGACGAGGACGAGGACCATCACGCGGCCGCGCCGAGCGGGAAGACCGCGCTGCTGAGCCTCGGGCTGCTGTTCGCGTGCCTGATCTCGGTGGTCGGGCTCGCGAAGACCGTGTCACCGAAGCTCGAGTCCGCGGTGGAGTCGGCCGGTGCGCCGCTGGCCGTCGTCGGTGTCGTGATCGCGCTGCTCGTTTTGCTGCCGGAGACGGTTGCCGCAGTGCGCGCGGCACTGCGGAACCGTCTCCAGACCAGCGTCAACCTGGCGCTCGGCTCAGCGCTCGCCAGCATCGGGCTGACCATCCCCGCGATCGCGGTCGCCTCCATCTGGCTCGATGGACCGCTCATTCTCGGGCTGGGCGGCAAGGAGTTGGTGCTGTTCGCGCTGACGGTCGTGACCGGCATGTTCACGCTCTCTACGGGCCGGGCGACCTTGCTGCAGGGCGCCGTTCACCTCGCGGTGTTCAGTGCGTTCCTGTTCCTTGCGGTGAGCCCTTGAGGTAGTCGATCACCGTTTGCTGGTGATTGTGCTCGGCCCAGCCCAGTGCGTTCGCGTTGTAGTTGGGGTCGCGTACGTCCGGGTCGGCGCCGAGTTCGATCAGTTTCTTGACTGTCTCCAGATGACCGTTGAGTGCGGCGCGGTGGATCGGCGCCGCACCGCCCGAGATCCGGCTCAGGTCGTACCCGAGTCGTTGCAAAGGTTCCATCGCCACCGCCCGCCCGACCTCGGCGGCGCGAACAGGCAGGTGCGGGGTGCGGGCGACCGCCCGCGCGGCCAGGTCGGCGTCGACGTCGGGCGTCTCACCGCGCATCGCCGCGGCGTACACCTCATGGATCTCGTCCAGCGGCGCGGCACCTCGGGCGCGGAGCAGTTCGGCGATCTCGGTGTGCCCTTGTACGGCGGCCAGCTCGTACGGGCGATGGCCGCCGAACACCGGGTGTCTGGTCCCGACGCCCTCCGGATCGGTGCCTTGGGCAAGTACCAGCTCGGCCCTGTGCAGCAGGCCCGCCCAGGACGCGAAGACCAGCTCGTCCTCGAGCAGTTGCTGCGGGGTCGGGTGCGCGGTCGTCATCCGTTCGTGCCAGGGGCCGCCGTCGCCGCGGCCCAATCCGTACTCCAGCAGGAGTTCCAGATGCACGTCGTCGTACGGCGGGGGACAGCCGGGACCGCAGTTGTACATCGTCTGGCTGTCGTTCGGGTCGGCGCCGGCGTCGAGGAGGAGTCGTGCGAGCTCGACGCGATGCGCATGCGGTGGCTGATCGCCTTCGCCGCGGCCGAAGACGCCGGTGAGCGCGGTGAACGGTGACGGCATGCCCTGCCAGAGGTAGCCGGCGTTCGGATCGGCGCCGTTCTCGAGCAGGAGGCGGGCGATCTCGAGCTGGTTCGGTGCGTCCAGGCGGTTGTACGTGAGGTAGAGGAGCGGTTCCCAGCGGTACGGTCCGCCTTCGGTGCTCGCCTGCGCGAGGTTCGCCCGTACGCCGTTCAGATCTCCGGCCACCACCTGGGTGTAGATGTTGCTCTGGGCAATCTCCGGGTAACGCTCCAGGAGCTTGCGCGCGGACTGTTGACGAGCTGGATCGTCCTGTCCGTAGTGCAAGGTCGCGAGGCGGAGGAACTCGTCGGCCCGTTGTTCGGGTGTATCGAGCGGACCGCCGACGGACTGCCGGTGGGGTGAGCGGCTGTAGCGGTCGACGAGCTCGAGGTGCCGCACGATCCGCGGCCAGCTGGGGAATCCGTAGCTGCGCGCGATCACCAGCTGTGCGTCCGCCAGTGTCTTCACCGGATGGAACTCCGCGGCCAGTGCGAGCGCTGCGCTCTCACCGGCGCGGACGCCTTTGAGCAGGGTCTTGGCCTGACCGCGCAGGTGATCGAGGTGCGGGTCGTTCGGAAGATTTCGGGTCGGCATCGCCGACCTCCTCTCTACGAGCCTGCCGTCCGCATCGTCAGGCGAGAAAGGAGGTGAACTGGTGCCACACCACAGCGATCGTCCAGGTGGGCTGAGCCCTTCCCGCGGACCGGTGGCACCCTGAAGCGCCTACCGGCAGACTAGCTCAGCGCGGCTTTTCCATCCACCATTCGGTGAACTCGTAGGCGCGATCCTTCTCCAGCCGGATCACCCAGAGGTTGCTGAACTCGCCCGGCGGATTGGTCAGGTACGTCGTCCAGCCGCGGACGAACGCGACACCGTCGCCGAACCCGAGCACCTCGTACTCGAACGTCGTCTCGCCGGGCGCGTCGGCAAACTCGAGCCAAGCCGCCACGATCGCGTCCCGGCCGGCCACCGGCGGCTCGTCCGGCCGCCGGTACCAGGCGGCATCCTCGGTCCAGAGCGCCGCGATGTCCTTGGGATCGTTGCTCTCCCACGCCTTCCGGTACCTGTCGACCCAGCGGTCGAGATCCTTCTCCTTCACGAGACCCGCCGATGGTTGAGGACGACCGCCGCCGGAGTCGCCAGTACGTCGGGATGCTCGCGCGGATCCGCGTCGTACGTGACGAGGTTGCCGGCGCCGCTCAGCCCGAGGAAGTCCTGCGCTCCGGTCGAGGCCGCGGTGATCGCCTGCTCCACGGTCAGCCCGTGCCGGACGAGCTGGTCGATCTCGGCGGCGACGGTGCCGACCACGTCGGATCCGGTGAGCACATGGACGCCGCACCGCTCGGCGAGCGGGAGGATCGAGGCGAGGTACGCCGACCGTTCTTCACGCCTGGCCTTGCGCTCCGGGGTCTCGTCCGGGCTCGGGCTGACGGAGGCACAGAGCGTCGGTGTCCACGCACCGCCCCTCGCGCCGAGCGCCTGCAGGTCGTTCTCGGTGAGCGCCGTACCGTGCTCGACCGAGTCGATACCGACCCCGATCAGCTCGCCGACGTAGTCGGTATTGACGTGTGCCGCGACGCGGACGTTGCGCGCGTGGGCCAGCTCGACCATCGCCTCGACCACCTCGATGTCGTACGACGGGCTGACCTTGCTGCCGCGGATCGGTCCGTCCGGGCCGACCTCGGGGAAGTCGCCGACCAGTTTCAGCCAGGTGGCGCCGTCGGCGATCTCGGCCTCGACCGCGGTGAGCAGGTCCTCCGGGGCGACCGGCTCGTACGCGTCCGGGAAGTACCGGCCGTTCGGGGCGAGGAACCGTCCGGCCGCGAGGACGAGCGGACGGTCGGGGTCCGCGGTCCGGGCGAGTTCGAGGGTGATCTCGCGGTTGCCGCCGACGTCACGGACAGCGCTCACTCCGGCTTCGGCGAGTTCCGCGAGGCGCTCGGCGGCGAGGTCCGCGCCACGCAGGACCGGCCCGTTCGGACCGGTCGCCAGCGTCAGGTGGCAGTGCGAGTCGACCAGGCCCGGTACGGCGTACTGCCCGGGAAGCCGCTCGCTCGACGAGTCCTGGCCGAAGGACAGGCGGGCGGTGTCGCCGGAGGGAAGGACGGTTCCTTCGAAGACCCAGGTCGTCATGGTCGCCATTGTGGCCCAGGGGAGATCCAGATCACGTGCCGATCGACTTGAACATGTTCAAAAGAGCGGCGTACGGTCAGGACCGGAAGAGTTGAACGTGTTCAAGAAGTGGGGACGATGATGGACATGACAGTCACGACGTACCTGGTCTACCTGCTGATCGCCGTGCCGCTGACGATCTGGGTGGCGCGGACGCTGAGCCGGAACGGGCGGATCTTCCTGGTCGACGTGTTCCACGGGAACGCCGAGTTCGCCGACGCGGTGAACCGGTTGCTGGTGGTCGGGTTCTACCTGATCAACCTCGGGTTCGTGACGCTGTTCCTGCGCAGCGGGAGCAAGGTGGTGGACGCAAGCGGGGTGTTCGAGCAGCTCAGCGTGAAGCTCGGGATCGTGATGCTGGTGCTCGGGGTCGTGCACCTGACGAACGTGTGGATCTTCAACAAGATCCGGACCCGCAGCCGGCTCGACAGCGTGACCCGGCCGCCGGTGCCGCCGAACGACAACATCCAGCCGATCACGATGACCGAGCAGGCCGCGCGGTACGGCTATTGAAGGCCGCCCGGTCGTGCGTGAGGTGACGGTTCTGTACGACGCCCACTGCGGAATGTGCCGCCGCTTCAAGGACTGGCTGGCGGCACAGCACCCGGCGCCGGACGGGTACGGCGGGGTGGTGCGTCTGCGGTTCGTCGCGGCGGGGTCGACGGATGCGCGGACGCTCTACCCCGCGCTGGATCATGACGCGACGCTGCGGGACGTGACCGTGGTCGCGGACGACGGGTCCGTGTACGTCGGCGATCGCGCCTGGATCGTGTGTCTGTGGGCCACGGGGGAGCACAGGCACACCGCCGTACGGCTGGCGAGCCCGGCGATGCGGCCGGTGGCGCGGGCGATCGTTCAGGCCGCGGCGGGGCTGCGGCGGTTGAGTGGAGGTGATTACGCTGACGGGTGTGACGGACAGTGCGACCGCGAAGGGTGAGCAGACGCGTGAGCTGATCCTGTCGACGGCGTTGCGGTTGTTCCGGGAGCAGGGGTACGGGAAGACCACGATGCGCGCGATCGCCAACGAGGCGGGCGTGTCGGTGGGGAACGCGTACTACTACTACGGTTCCAAGGATCACCTCATGCAGGCGTACTACGACCTGCTGCAGGATCAGCACCGCGAGGCGGTCGAGCCGATTCTCGCGACCGAGAAGGCGTTCGTGCCGCGGTTGGCCGGCGTACTGCGGACCTGGCTGGACGTGTCCGCGCCGTACCACGAGTTCGCCGGCACGTTGTTCAAGACGGCGGCCGATCCGCGGAGCCCGTTGTCGCCGTTCAGTGAGGAATCCCGTCCGGCGCGGGACGCGAGTGTCGAGGTCTTCCGGCGGGTCGTCGACGGTTCCGACCTGAAGCTGGCCGCCGACCTCAAGGCCGAGCTGCCCGAACTGCTCTGGCTCCTCCAGATGGGCGTGGTCCTGTTCTGGGTCCACGACCAGTCCGAGGACGTCCGCCGAAGCCGTGCCCTGATCGACCGGGCCGTCCCGCTGGTGGACCGCCTGCTCCGCCTCACTCGCATCCCGGGCGTCCGAGGCGTCACCAACGACATCGTCGGCCTGATCAACTCGATCAAGCCGTAGTTATTCGCCGGTCGCGCCGTCGATGCGTTCGCGGAGCAGGTCGGCGTGGCCGTTGTGGCGGGCGTACTCCTCGATCATGTGGAGGTAGAGGTAGCGGAGCGAGTACGGCGGTTCGTAGCCGGGGCGGAGGAACGTGTCGTCCAGCGCGTACTTCGCGGCCAGGGCGTCCGAGGTCTTGACGATCTCGCGGAACTCGGCGAGATCCTGCTCGGCCGCGGCGGGATCGGCGAGGTCGAAGTCACCGTCCGGGTACTCGGCGGACCAGTGCTTCGGCGGCGAGTCGTGGCCGGCCAGCGCGCGATGGAACCAGTACTTCTCGACCTCGCTCAGGTGCCGGACGAGCCCGATCAACGACATGCTGGACGGCTCCACGGCGCGCTCGACGAGCTGCTCGCCCGTGAGTCCGGAGAGTTTCCACAGCAGCGTTCCGCGGTGGTAGTCGAGGAATCCCTGCAGCAGTACCCGCTCGTCGGCGACCGTCGGAGGGTCGACCCGAAACTGTTCCGTCACGTGCAGAACCTACCCGTGTGACGAGCGTCCCGTGAGGAACGGCCCTGTCGTGCCGTAGACTGATGCCGACGGCCCGCCCAGTTCTGCCTCGGGCCGGTGAGCGCAACTACCGTGCGCCAGCAGTCGACCACCACGCGCCGCGGCCCGACGGCCGCGCCGGGCAGGACGACCCCCCGAATTTTTGGAGTACCACTATGGCGGCTGGCCGCCTCACGTCTACAACCACGTCCAACCAATCCGCCTCCCGGTCCGGCAAGCCCGCCGGGCAGTCACGGCCGCGGCGCCGGCGCCGTTCCGGTGCCGGACGCAACCAGCAGTCCCCTGCCACCGAGCCGCAGCTCGAAGTTGCCGTCAGCAACGATGACGAGGTGACCGAAACGGTTGCCCCCGACAACCGCAGCTTCGCGGAGCTCGGCGTACCCGATCGGCTGGTGGCCACGCTGGCCGCCGCCGGCGTGTCGAACCCGTTCCCGATCCAGGCGGCCACGTTGCCGGATTCGCTGGCCGGCAAGGATGTCCTCGGCCGCGGACGGACCGGGTCGGGCAAGACCTACGCGTTCGTGCTGCCGGTTCTCGCGCGGCTCGCGGCCGGCGGCACCAAGCGCCGTCCCAACCATCCGCGCGCGCTGATCCTCGCTCCGACCCGCGAGCTCGCGACGCAGATCCAGGCCTCGATCACGCCGCTCGCCGACGCACTCGGCCTGCGCTCGATGACGATCTTCGGCGGTGTCGGTCACGGCCCGCAGATCACCGGCCTGCGCAAGGGCACCGACATCGTCGTCGCCTGCCCCGGCCGGCTCGAGGACCACGTCCAGGCCGGTCACGCGAAGCTCGGCGCCGTCGAGATCACCGTGCTCGACGAGGCAGACCACATGGCCGACCTCGGGTTCCTGCCCGCCGTACGCCGGATTCTCGAAGCAACGCCCGCCACGGCGCAGCGGCTGCTGTTCTCCGCCACGCTGGACGCCGGCGTGGACGTTCTCGTACGGCGCTTCATGACCGACCCGGTCACGCACAGCGTCGACTCGGCCCGTTCGCCGGTCTCCCAGATGACGCACCACGTCCTGCACGTCCAGCCCGACACCCGGCTCCCGGTCCTCGTCGACCTGACCGCCGCGCCGGGTCGCTCGCTCGTGTTCACCAGGACGAAGTACGGCGCCAAGTCGCTCACCAAGAAGCTGATCGCCCAGGGCGTCCCAGCGGTCGAGCTGCACGGCAACCTGTCCCAGGGCGCCCGCACGCGCAACCTGGAAGCCTTCTCCGACGGTACGGCGAAGACGCTGGTCGCCACCGACATCGCGGCCCGTGGCATCCACGTCGACAACGTGACGCTGGTGATCCACGCTGATCCGCCGATCGAGCACAAGGCGTACCTGCACCGCTCGGGCCGCACCGCCCGCGCCGGCGCCGAGGGCACCGTTGTCACCCTGATGACCGACGACCAGGTTCGCGACGTCCGCGACCTGACCCGCAAGGCCGGCATCGCTGCCACGGTCACCAAGCTCAACGCCGACCACCCGCTGCTCGCCGAGTTGGCTCCGGGCGAACGATCCTTCGTCGAGCCGACCTCCAGGCCGGTCCAGCAGGACCGCGTCGCAAGCTCGGGCGGTAGCGGATCGGGTCGAGGCAATCGCCGCCGGCGCGCTTCGGGCCCCGCTCAGCAGGCGACTGGCAAGCGGTCAAGCCAGACGGGTTCCGGCCAGGCGACTCGTGCGGCCGGTGGCTCGCGGAGCTCCGGTCGCTCCAAGTCCCGCGCCGGCTCGGGCGGCCCGAAGAGCTACAGCACGAGCACTCCGGGATCGGCGGCTCGTCCCGCCGGAGCCGCTGCGTTCTCCGCAGGCTCGCGCGCCGGCACCTCCCGCCGAGGCCGCTGACCCACTGCAAGGCCCAGTCACCCCGACTGGGCCTTGCTCTTGCTGTTGGAAGCCGGCCGGGCGACAGTCGGAGGCATGGTCAGGCTCGCGGCCTGGGTGGTCGCAACTGGTGGGCTGGTGATGCTGGCCGTGCGGGCAGACCTGGCATCGCAGGCCGACGGGTGGCGGACGGCGGTGGACGTCGCTGTCGGTGTCGCCTTCATCATTGGCGGGGCCTTGCCCACCGGGCCGGCTCGTCAGCGAGTCATGGTTGCCGCCGTAGGTGGTGCTTGGCTGCTCGGATCTGTGTTCGTGCAGGCCCTTCCGCTGCATCAGGCGGTGCTTGCGGTGGCGTTGGTGATGTTTCCAACCGGCGTGATCCGCGGCCGATTCGCCTGGCTGGCGACCGCATTCGCGGGAGTGGTTGCTCTCGGCCTCGTCCCGCAACCAGTGGCTCTGCTCTTCGTTCTGGTCGCCGTCGGCGCCGCGATGCGCCTGCCGAGCGCTCGGTGGTATCCCGTGACGGCAGCCGGCGCGGTGGCAGCGACACTTGGCGTCAGTTGGTCGATCGCCCGGAGCCGGGAATCGTTCGATCCGGCGCTCGCTCTTCTTGACTACCAAGTCGTCCTCGGACTCGTCGCTGTGACCTTCCCCGTCGCGTACTGGTCGGCGCTACGTGTACGGCGACGGCTCGCCGACGCGGTCCTGGTCAGTCGACCGTTGGCCGGACTTGACGGTTTCGCCTCCGTACTCGGCGAGGCGCTCGGCGATCTGAGCCTCCGAGTGCACCGCTGGCAAGACTTCGCCGGTGGGCAGGCAGACCGGCAGCTGCTCATGGTGAGCGAGGCGGACGTACCGGTGGCTGTCGTCGCGCATCGGTCGACGGCGCTCGAGGATCCGCTGACTGCCCGGGCGGTCGAGACGGCCGTGCGGCTGGCGGTGACCAACATCCGGCTGCAGGACGAACAGCTCTCGCGACTGAGCGAGCTGGAGGCGGCGCGTGCGCGCGTCGTCGCAGCCGCGGACCGCCAACGGGAGGACGTGGCGGAAGAGCTGGGGCAGAACGTGGCAGCCCTCTTGAGGGACGCCCAGGCTGAACTCGCCGACGTACGCGTCGGGACAGCAACTGCCCTGGACATTGTGGCAGCGGAACTCGCAACCGCGATCGCGGAGATCGGCGACCTGGTGGCAGGCATTCCACCGGCGACGCTGGGGGAGGGAAGGCTGCGCGATGCCCTCGAGATCCTCGTGGCACGAGCTCCGGCCGAGGTGGTGATCAGCTACAGCGGCGACTCCGCCGGTGACGCCGACACCGAGACCGCGTTGTTCTACGTCTGTTCAGAGGCATTGGCCAACGCGGCCAAGCACGCCGACGCCGGCCGGATCAAGATCGACGTACGCCGGTACGGCGATCTGCTGGAGGCCGCCGTCACAGACGACGGGCGCGGTGGTGCCGACGCTTCGGGGTCGGGACTGACCGGACTGTCCGACCGACTGGCCGTACTCGACGGCCGGCTCCGGGTGGAGAGTCCACCCGGAGTCGGTACGACGGTGACTGCCACCGTCCCGTGTCCGCGCCGGCCGGCTAACCGATCTTCTGCCACGGCTCGAGGATCATCTCCGCCCCCTTTGAGGCGGACGACTCGCTGAAAACGAGAGTGTTGCCGTCGACTGCCCAGGTGAACCGGACCGGGTGGTCCTTTCCCTTGGGCACGAGCCAGACCTGGTGACCGGTGCCGCGGAGATCTCCTGCGCCGAGCACACCGTCGGTGATGGTGCCACCGCAGTCATCGCTTGGGTCGCCGATGGGCCGGCAGCGGCTCTCGAACGTCCCGTTCCGCACCGTCAGAGTCCACGTCCCCGAAGTTCCGTCCGAGTTGTCCAGACCTGCTGCGTGCACGTCCTCGAGGGTGATTTCCACCCGGTAGACACCGTTCGGCAGCGCGGAGACCTCTTGAGGGATCTTGGTGGCAGGAGCTTCCTTACCCGTCTGCCGACAGGCTTCTGGCACGTGCGGGACATCAGCCAGGGGATTGGCCGTCGCGATGGCCTGGATGTCCTTCAGCATCGGCCCGCTCTTCGGGTCGGCCGCAAGCCCGTCGAGTACAGGCTGCAGTTTCCTGCGGAGGCCGGCGACCTCACCTGGTGTGGCGGTGATGAAACGGATGCCGTCGCTACACATCTCGCCGGCGCTGGTCGACTCCTCGTAGGTGGCCTCGACAGACGCCTTCGTCGCTCGTTCCGCCGCATCCCGGATCCAGCTTCGCTGCTGCTCGGTCAGGGCCTCGAACCGTTGCCGGCTGAAGCTCAGGACGAAGACCTTCGGCCAGAGCACGACATTGGCGGTGACCTGGAGGGCGAGAACGGTGTCGTACCTGGCGTACTGCGGAACGTCGAACTCGGCGCCGTGAAGACGACCGGCCTTGACCTCGCCGCCCCACTCCAACCCGAAGTTCACCGGCGTACCGCCCAGCGCCCGGATGGCATCTTCCTGCACGGGCGAGTTGTAGGTCCGGAACCGCGTGCCTGTCCAGTCAGCCGGTCCGAGCAGCGGTTTCTTCGCGGCGAACGGCCGGCGAAGTGGCCCGACGGCCAGTCCGAGGCCGACCACACCGGTGCTGTCAAGACTGGCGAGCAGAGACTTGGCGACCGGCGCAGTCACCAACTGCTTCTCCGCGGCGTAGTTGGTGATGGTCATCGGCGCCTCGACGGCCTTCAGGCTGTTGATCCCGGCTCCCGCGAAGGCTCGCGTCGACGGCCAGCCACCGTCGATCTCGCCGGCCGCGATCGCCTTCACGATGGCGGATTCAGCCTTTGCGTCGCCTTCGCCGTAGTTCTTCCTGATCTCGACCTTCAGCTTGCCGCCGGACACCGTGCGGAGGTTGTCGACGAAGGCCTGCGGGCCGAACGACTGACCGTTGTCGTTCACGTCGTCGATGGTGGCGAGCGTCAGTACGGCGCTGTCCCCACCGGCCTTGTCGACTGCCTTCGTACCACTACAGCCGAGCGGTGCCATCAGCATGATGCCGACGAGGCCGTAGCTGAGACCGCGTCTGCGCAGTACGTTCATGGTTTCTCCCCCTACGTCCAGAAGATTGGACGGTGAGTAACGTCCAGTACTCCGGACGCTACGAGTGGCGCTGTCTTCTGCCGACCGTGTTGGCACGCGGATCGAGTGTGGCTACCACTGCACCCAACTGTGACTTCACAAGCGCACAATGGGAAGCGTGACCGTGGTGGTGGGGGCAGGTCCGGTGGTAGCGGTGCGCAGTGCAGGTATGGCCGTGTCCGTGACGGTGCTGTCGGCCGCGGTCGTGGTGCTCTGCGTGCTGCCGTTCGCGTTCGCGAACCCGAACGCAGCCACGGTTCAGCGGCTGCCGGCCTGGTACGTGCTGGTCGTCGCCGTGGCCGCCGCGGTATCCGTCGCAGGGGCCTGGGCCGCACGGTCGCACAGCAGCCGCGCCTCAGCAGCGCTCGCGCTGGCCGGAGTTGCGGCGGTCCTGCCGCTGTGGGCTTCTCAGGAGTGGCTGCCGGACTCCTTGCGCGGCGCTACTCTCGCAACGAGACCGCTGGCCGTGGCCGCGATCGCCGCGACGGCACTACTCTGGCCGGCCCGAGGAGAGCCACGAGCGGACCGGCTCGTGATCGTCATCGCCGGGATCGCTGTCATTGCTGCCGGCGTACACGTGCTGGCTTATGACCCATTTGCCGATCCGGGCTGCGCCCAGACCTGTGCCAACCTCTCGCCACTCCTCGGCGAGCTGGTCGGGACCCGCGCCACGATGGCGATCACCACGGCGGCAATCGTCAGCATTGCTGTGATCGGTGGAGTCGCGGTCGCCGCGACTCTCAGGTCCCGTTCGTATTGGTTGGTGAGCGGCGCAGTGCTGGCTGCACTGATGGCGCTCGGAGGGCTGGCCGTCGTACGGTGGCTGACCTTCGAGACCATCACGCCGTCAGCCGTCAGACTCCCGCTGGAGCCGTTGGCCGTCGCCGCTGTCGGAGCAGCGGTGTGCCTGCTGCACCTTCGTGTTCTGCGGACCCGCGCGGCCGTCGACAGGGTGGTGGCCGGCCTGTCGGCAGTGTCCGTACGGCGTGGAGCCGTCGTCGATGTCCAGTTCGCTGTGCCCGGTGAGGAGCGGTGGCTCGACCCGGCCGGTGCTGCCGTCGTGGATCCGCCTGAACCGGACCGAACGGTCGTTCTGACCGACGGTGACGAGCCGACCGTTCGGCTCGTCGTCGCCCGTACCGTGGACCCGGCGGAGATCCTCGCGGGTCTGTCCCCGGTCACCCGGTTGGCGCTTCACAACGCACAGTTGTCAACGGTCGCTCGAGCGCGGCTGGCAGAGGTACGCGCGTCACAGCGCCGGGTCGTCGCCGCATCGGACGGCGAACGCCGGCGGATCGAGCGCGACCTGCACGACGGCGCGCAGCAACGGCTGGTCGGCGTAGGTCTCCAGTTGCGCATTGCCCGCGCCGACGCCGACCAGGACACGCGCAGCAGGATCGAGAGGGTGGAGAACAAGGTCGGTGACGCTCTCAGCCAGTTGCGTCGGCTGGCGCACGGTGTGTTTCCGAGCGTGCTCGCCGACGAGGGTCTCGAGCAGGCTCTGGTCGAGCTCGTGGCGGAGTCCGACGTACCGGCGGAGCTCACGATGCAGGTCACTGACGCGCTGACGACGGAGGTGGCGATGGCTGCTTATGCGACCGTCGCTGCCGCGGTAGGTAGCGTCGTACAACCTTCTGTCGCCACCCGTTGCCGGATCGCGGTCCGCCAGGTCGCGGAGTCGCTGATCGTCAGGGTGGAGACGGAGTCCGCGACCATCCGGACACCGGATCTCACGACGGTCGGCGATCGGGTCGGTGCGGTCGGGGGAGAGGTCACCTGGTCTGATCCCGAGGCCGGCGGCTACGTCGTGACGGCGGTGATCCCGTGCGAGTCGTGATCGCGGACGATGTCATGCTGATCCGTTCGGGCCTCGCGCGGCTGCTCGGTGACGCCGGCATCGACGTCATCGGCGAGGCCGCTGATGCCGACGAACTGCTCCGCCTGGTCGCACTCGGCACACCGGATGCGGCGATCGTGGACATCCGGATGCCGCCGACGCACACCGACGAAGGGTTGGTGGCTGCTCGCCGGATCCGAGAGCGCTACCCGGACACGGCGGTGGTCGTGCTGAGCCAGTACGTCGAGAGCCGGTACGCATCCCGGCTTCTCGCCGATCAACCCGGCGGTGTCGGCTATCTGCTCAAGGAGCGGGTGTCCGACATCGCCGTACTCGTGGATGCACTCCGCCGGGTCGCCGACGGCGAATGCGTCCTCGACCCGACGATCGTGTCGCGGCTGATGCGGCGAAGGCGCCCGGACTCGCCCCTGACCCAGCTCACGAGTCGGGAGCGAGACATCCTGGCGCTGATGGCGGAGGGACGGTCCAACTCGGCCATCGCCGGCGAGCTCCACATCAGCGAGCGCACCGTCGAGGCAACCTGCGCACACCTGTTCCGCAAGCTCCAACTGGAACCCTCGGCCGACGTGAACCGCCGGGTTCTCGCCGTACTGACTGCCCTCCGCGGTTGACCCGACGGCATCTTCGAGCCACTTGCCGGGTTACGGTTTCCATTGCTGGTGCCGTGGCCTGACAGAGAGGTTCTGATGCGGATCCGTACGGTCCTGAACGATCTCGTGCCGGAAGCGCTCGGCGTGACCGACTCGCACGACCATCTGTTCTTCCGTTCGGCTGTGTTGCCTGGACAGGAGCTGGACGACGAGGCAGCAGCGGTTGCCGAGGTACGGGCGTTTGCGGATGCGGGCGGTCAGGCGATCGTGCAATGGACTCCGCACGGACTGAACCGGCAAGCTGGTCTTCTGCCCGGAATCTCAACCAGCACAGGCGTTTCGATCGTCGCCGCGACCGGCCTGCACCGGCGCGAACACTACCCGGACGGGTACGTCGACAAGGTGCAGGACCAGCTGGCCGAGATCTTCGTCCGCGAGCTGACGACAGGCATCGGCGACACTTCGGTCCGCGCCGGGCTGATCAAGGTGGCCGGCGGGTTCCACGTCCTCGACGGACATGCCGAGCTGGTGATGCGGGCAGCGGCTGAGGCCCATCACGCGACCAACGCGCCGATCGCCGTCCACCACGAGCTCGGTTCCGCCGCAGACGCCGTACTCGATCTGCTCGTCGACCAACTCGACGTACACCCGGCCGCTGTGATCCTCGGGCATCTCAACCGGTTTCCCGACCATCGGGTACATCTCGAGCTGGCGCAGCGAGGTGCGTGGCTGGCGTTCGACGGACCGTCGCGGGCCAACAACGCGACCGATCCACGGCTGACCGATTGCCTCGCGGCGCTGATCGACGCGGGGTACGCGGACCGCCTGCTGCTCGGCGGCGACACCACGACGGCCCGCGCCCGGGCCGCGACCGGCGAGGGTCCGGGGATGCCGTACCTGCTGACGCACCTCAGGCCGCGGATCACGCGGTACTTCGGTGCGGACATCGCCGACGCCGTGTTCCGGAACAACCCGGCGCGCGCCTTCGCCACGGATTGGCGGGCGTAGCGGTACCTTCCGGGCATGAGCGTGATCGCGCAGATCTTCGTGGGTGTCGCGGGTGTGTTCCATGTGGTCGTGTTCGCCATGGAGAGCGTGCTGTTCCGCAAGCCGAGCACCTACCGGCGGTTCCTGGTGAAGGACACCGAGGTCGAGACCGCTCGGCCGTGGGCGTTCAACCAGGGCTTCTACAACCTGTTCCTGGCGATCGGTGCGCTCGGCGGGCTGATCTGGGGCGGCGACAAGGGCCACGCGATCGCGCTCTTCGCGTGCGCGTGCATGGCCGGCGCGGGCGTCGTGCTCCTCGCCTCCGACCGTCGCATGCTCCGTGCCGCCGCCACCCAGGCAGTGCCGCCGATCGCCGCACTCGTTCTCGCCGCGATTCTCTAGTTGACTTGAAGTGCACTTGAGGCCTGAGGCTTCTCGGCATGACCATCGCTGCTGAGCCAACTGTTGAGACAGGCGGCGTCCTTTCACCGCAGTACCGCGCACTGACCATCGGGATGGTCGCGCTGATCACCCTGGTCGCGTTCGAGTCCCTGGCCGTCGCGACCGCGATGCCGACCGTTGCGCAGGCACTTGACGGCCTGAACCTGTACGCGCTCGCGTTCGGCGGCCCGCTCGCCTCCGGTGTGGTCGCGATGGTTGTCTCCGGCACCTGGAGCGACCTGAAGGGCCCGACCCGTCCGCTCTGGCACGGTACGGCGTGGTTCCTGGCCGGGCTGTTGATCGCGGGCCTGGCGCCGTCGATGGAGATCCTCGTAGCGGGCCGCATCATCCAAGGCTTCGGCTCCGGCCTGCTCACGGTCGCGCTGTACGTCGTCGTGGGTCAGCTGTACCCGGCCCGTCTGAGGCCCCGGATCTTCGCCGCGTTCGCGACCGGCTGGGTCGTGCCGTCCCTCGTCGGTCCCGCGATCGCCGGCCTGATCGTCGAACACTCCAGCTGGCGGCTCGTGTTCCTCGCCGTACCGGCGATCGCGATCCCGGCCGCCCTGGTGATGCGTCCCGGCCTGGCTCGCGGGAGCGCGTACGACGTACGTCCGGGGAAGCTGTGGGACAAGCGGGCGCTGTGGGCAGTCGCGGCCGCGGTTGGTGTCGGGCTGCTGCACTACGGCGGGCAGCAGCGTGGCGTCGTACAGATCGTGCTGCTCGTGATCGGTCTGGCCGGGGTGATCGCGTTCGGCCCGCGGCTGTTGCCGTCAGGGACGTTCGCGTTCGGGCGTGGGCTGCCGTCGGTGATCGCGCTGCGCGGGCTGGTGGCGGCGTCCGGGTTCGGCGCCGAGGTGTTCCTGCCGTTGATGCTCACCCGGGAACGCGGCCTGTCGCCGGCGCTCGCCGGTCTCGTACTGACGGTCAGCGCACTGAGCTGGTCCGCCGCGTCGTGGTACCGCGGCCGCCCGAACCAGCCGTTCTCGCACGCGGTCTTTCTGCAGTTCGGCATGCTCGCGATCCTGGTCGGCATCGTCACCGCGGCACTGACGCTCAACCCGGACGTGCCGGTGCTGGTGGGCATCCTCGGTTGGAGCCTGACCGGTCTGGGCATGGGGACCGTGTTCCCGACCCTGTCCGTGCTGGTCCTGGAGTACTCCGAACGCGACGAACAAGGCGCCAACAGCTCCGCCTTGCAGCTCAGCGACTCGTTGTCGACCGCAACGATCCTCGCGATCGGCGGATCACTGTTCGCCGCGATGGAACCGCACTCCGCCGTACTGGCGTACCTAGTCGCCTTCGGTCTGCCGGCCTTCCTCGCACTCCTCGGCGTACCAGCAGGCCGCCGTACCGCTACCGCCTAAGTACTTGCAGCGCGTGTTGGAACTGGATTTTGTGCAGGTCGACAGTACGTATACGTCCACTGCCCGGGAATCCGGCCCGCCGCCCGGTGTGCGGTGGCGGGTAGTAGACGTATACGTACTGTCGAGATGCAGTTTCGGAGGAATGCGTCCGCACGTGCCCGCGGTCGGTCGGGTGTTGGAGGAAGAGACATCCTGTGGGCGCTGCGGACAAGGAATACCCGGTGCGAGCCCACCAGAACCTGTCTCACGGCCGCAGTTCGCCATACATGGGGCACACAGGAGACGCACTTACTCCTTAGAGCCGGTGACCGCGATGCTGGCGCCGAGGCCGATGATCATCAGGCCGCCGGTGCCGCCGACGAGCTCGAGCCGGCGCGGTGAGCGAGCGAACCACTCGCGCGCTGTGCCGGCAACGAACGCCCACACGCTGTCCGAGCAGAGCGCGATCAAGATGAAGATCAGCCCGAGCACCAAGATCTGCGCCCACGCCGGCGCGCCGGCCCCCTTGTCGACGAACTGCGGCAGCACAGCAGCGAAGAACACCGCCGTCTTCGCATTCGTCACCCCCACCAGGAATCCCTGGCGGATGGTCCGCCGGGTAGTACTCGGCTTCGCCGTACCGCGCATCGCCTCGACCAGCGACTTCCGCGAGCGAAACGCCTGCACCCCGAGAAAGATCAGGTACGCCGCGCCCGCGAGCTTCACCACGGTCAACGCGATCGCACTCGCCGCGATCAACGTCCCGAGCCCGAGCGACACCGCCCCCAGCAGAATCGCGGCCCCGAGCGTGTTCCCCACCATCGTCAGCACAGCTTCCCTCCGCCCAACCGCCAGCGCCCGCCCGACAATGAACAGCACACTGGGCCCTGGCACAACGATGATGATGAACGCAGTAATCGCAAACGCAAGCAAGTGATGAGCGGACGGCATGTCGTCCAGGGTAAGCGCGACGGGCGGATGTGGTCAGCCCAATTGCGCGACGCGCAGGAGCTTGCTTCGTCGCGAGGCTCCTCAGCGCAACGCCCCTGCGCGCTACCCACCCCCGCTTGGCGCGGTGCGCCGCCGAGTCGTGGAAATCGGCGGCGAAACGGGCGAAAAAACGACCACGATCCACGACTCGGCGCAGGGGTCGGGAGCCAAACGACACGACTCGGTGGTCGGAGCAGGTGCGGGGCCGGGAAGAGGGTCCACATCCCACCTCCCGTCCACATCCCACCTGCTGCCCACGGCCTCCCTGGCCATTACCCCCTCTGCCCACACCACCGCCCCGTCCACACCACCTCCGCGCCGGCGAGGTGTGGGTGGGATAGGTCACCGGCGCGCCGTGGTGCGTTGACCGGGGGGTGGGGTGGCCCCTACGGTTCGAGGGTCAACCTGCGGTGCCATGAGGGAAGCCGGTGAGAAGCCGGCGCGGCCGCGCCACTGTGATCGAGTTTCGGCTCGTAAGTCAGGACGCTCGGGCACTCGCAGCCTTTCTAAGGGGACGCGCACTTCCCCAGGAGGTTCAGTTCAGATGGCAGTTCCTGCCCAGTCGGTCGCCGTACCGGCGCTCTCTTCCAAGCTTCTCGCCGCCGCGCTGCTCAGCGTCGGCGTGATGCTCCTGCTCGCGTATCTGGTCGGGTTCGACCGGGGTGCGGTGTCCCGGTCCGGGATGTACCTGCACGAGCTGATGCACGACGGTCGCCACCTTCTCGGCGTTCCCTGTCACTAACGACATGCGCACCTTCGGATCGCTCCTGGTGCGCGGACTGATCGTCGGACTCTTCGCCGGCCTGCTGGCCGGAACGTTCGCCTATGCGGTGGGCGAGTCGCGTGTCGACGCGGCGATCGCTATCGAAGAGTCCGGCGGTCACGCGCACACTCACGCTCATGAAGAAGACCACCACGAGGACCCGCTCGTCAGCCGGGACGGCCAGCGGGCCGGCCTGTTCCTTGCCACCAGCCTGTACGGCGTTGCGCTCGGCGGGCTGTTCGCGGTCGCATTCACGCTGCTCCGCCGCAAGCTCCGGACGGGGAACGACGCGTACGCCGCGCTCGGACTCGCCGCGGCGGGGTTCGTCGGCATCGTGCTGGTCCCGTTCCTCAAGTACCCGCCGAACCCGCCCGCGGTCGGTGATCCGGACACGATCACCCGCCGTACGGTCACCTATCTCCTGACGCTGGTGATCGGCCTGCTCGCCGTCTGGGCCGGTGTCGCGCTGTCCCGGTGGGCCGCGCGGTACGGCGAGGTCGCCCGGCTCGCGGGCGGTGTCGTCGGGCTGGTCGTCACCGTGGTGACGGCGTACCTGATTCTGCCGCGGATCAACGAGGTTCCGGAGACGTTCCCCGCTACGCTGCTGTGGCAGTTCCGGTTCGCCTCGCTCGGTACGCAGGCGACGCTGTGGCTCCTGCTCGGATTCGGGTATGCGGTCGCGGTGGACCGCCGGCCGATCCGATCGAAGGTGGCTGCCGCTTGACGGCTCTCACAGTGCTTGCGCACGCCCTGACACCCACGTTGCGCGGACTCGTACTCGGTGGGGACGCCGAGCCGGATCCGGCGAGTCTCGAGGCGGCGCGCGAGCTGAAATTGTCTGCCGATGCCGTGTACGCCGGGCCGGAGCAGGCCGCCGTACGCACGGCCGCCGTACTCGGGCACGACCCGGTGGTGGAGCCGGCGCTGCGGGATCGTGAGTACGGCGAGTGGACCGGGCGCGAGCTGGAAGAGCTACTCGCGTCCGAGCCATCGCGCACCCCGGCATGGCTCGAGCGGCCGCACACCGCCACGCCCGGTGGCGAGACCGAGAACGACGTGCTCGCCCGGGTTGCCGATTGGTTGGGCGATCTCGCCGCGCGGGAGCACGGTTCCGCGCTGGCGGTCGTTCATCCGGCGATCGTCCGCGCGATCGTCCTGTACGTCGTCGACGCGCCCGCGGAGTCGCTGCGGCACGTCGACGTACGCCCATTGGCCACGGTCAACCTCTCGTACCACTCCGGCAACTGGTCACTGGCCTTCACCCCTTAGGCCTGACAAACTGCGGTTGGCCCGGTTGCACGCCCAGGTGACCGGCTGTCACGGGGAGTCACGATGACCGAGTCCGACCAGCTTGCCGAACGGTTCCGTGCCAACCATGCCGTGCTCGTCGCGGCTCGGGACCGGCTGCAGGCCGCCGTCGACGCCGGTACGGCGAGTGACGATCAGCAGAAGCGGCTGGACACCGTCAAGGAGCTGCTCACCCCGGTCACCGTCACCGACGTGGATGCCGACGGCAACGTCGTCGAGGTCCAACGGCTGCGACAGTTCCTCGAGGTCGATCCCGAGGGGCAGGGCCGTGCGGTCGAGGTCCTCGGTGATCTCCAGGCGGCGAAGAACATCGCGGTGCTGGTGCCCGGGATGGGGAACAGCCTGGACACGTTCCGCGGGCAGTCGGACCGCGGTGACCTGATCAAGCAGGAGGCCGGACCGGGTACGGCCGTTGTCGTGTGGCTCGACTACGACTCACCGCAGAGCCTGGTGCAGGCCGCGAGCAAGGACGCGGCGGTCGCGGCCGGCCCGCGGCTCGCGGAGTTCATGAACGAGGTCGACGAACTGAAGGCCGAGGATGCCGATGTCACTCTGGTCGCGCATTCGTACGGAACCGACGTGGCCGCGCAAGCGGTGATGGCGGGCGCCCGGCCGAAGCGGCTGGTGATGACGGGCTCGCCGGGAATCGCGAAGTACGTCGACGAGGCCGCCGACTTCGTCCAGCCGCCGACCAGGCTGTACACCGAGCGCGCCCCGGGAGACTACGTCTCGTACACCGAGTGGCACGGACCGGATCCGGCGACCTTCTCGGACGCGATCCGGATGGCGACCACCGATCCGCGGGCCGGCGACGACCCGGTGTCGGTGCACTGGCACAACGAGTACTACCGGCCGAACAGTGAGTCGCTGCGCAACATCGGGCGGGTGGTCCGGGGCGACCTGACGTCCATCACGACCACGAACACCAGCCGGTCCGCCGAGACCAAGCTCTTCCTCGGTACGTCGTGGGGTGGCGCGCTGAACGCCGCCGCCGGGGCGGCGTCCAAGGTGTACGACGGTGTTGTGGCCCTCACCAAACCGTCGAAGGAGTCGGCCGGAGCCGCCGCCGGGCAGGCTGCGGCGGGGCGGACGACGAACGGTGCGGGACGGGGCTGGGAAGGGCGGCAGCGATGACGGGCGATCGGGAGTTCCTGCGGAGCGAGTTGCTGGCGGTGGCGGAAGCCGTCGTACCTGATCAGCGGCCGGTTGTGACGCACGACCCGGGGCCGGTGAATCCCGGCGTACTGTTCGACGGGCGCGGGACGGCCACCGTCTGCAGGGTGACCGTCGAGACCGGCGACCCGCGGTCCCCGGACCCGGCGGCTGCGGTCGACGCTGCGGCCGCGGCGTTCCGCGCCCGCGGCTGGACTGCTGACGTCGTACCTCCGGAGAGCGGTCATTATCGGGTCGCAGCGACCCGCGACGGGTTCGAGGTCGCCGTCCACGCGTGGTCGGCGGACTGGCGGATAACGTTCGCCGGGGAGACTCCCGTCGTTTCTTGACACCGAAACGCGGCGTGTCCTCGCGAGGCTTGGCTGCACGGTGTATCACGGAAGCGTGACCTTGACCGAAGCCCGCAACCACCTCCGCTCGGAACTCCTCGCGGTGGCGGCGACCGTCGTGCCCGACCAGACACCGACGGTGACCCAGGACGTCGGCCCTGTCGACCAGGGCGCCCTGTCCGACGAGAGCGGTCCGGAGTCGGTCTGCACGATCACCGTCGAGACCGGCGACCCCACCACGACGCCCGACCCGGAGGCCCAGATCGGCTTCGCCGCCGAGACCCTCGAGTCCCGCGGCTGGAAGGTCACCATCTCCGAGCCCAGCGAGGGCCGCCACGAACTGACCGCCCGCCGCCAGGGCTACGACCTCACCGTCACCGCCCGAACCACCGACTGGCGCCTGACCCTCACCGGCCAGACTCCGTACGTCGACGATCTCTAGGAGGACCTTCACCGTCGCCTACGATGCACCGGCAAGCGTTTGTCCCAGTGTCTCGTGAGGTGAGGGATGTCCGAGGACCTCGATGCGCTGATCCTGCGGGTGCGGGACCTGCCGCACGACCGGGCGGTCGCGGAGGTGGACGCGTTCTTCGGGTCGCTGCCCGCCGAGACGGCGAGGGCGCTGGCGGAGAGTCGGCCTGAGCAGGTCGGACCGCTGGAAGGTGCGCCGCCCGAGCTCCGGTACCGCGCGAACCACCTGATCCTGGTGGCCGCGCACCAGCGACTGCACGCGCTGGTCGAGAGCCGGGACGCGACGCTTGCGCAGCGCCGGCGGCTGGCGACGCTCACCGCGATGCTGCAGCCGGCCGGCAAACGCCTCGACGTCGACGCGGACGGGAACCGTGTCGCGGTCGACGTACCCCGGCAGTTCCTGCTCGTCGACCCGGAGGGGCAGGGGCGGATGATCGAGGTCCAGGGCGATCTCAGGACGGCCCGCAACATCGCCGTACTGGTGCCGGGGATGAACAACGACCTGGAACGCGTGCGTTCTCAGTCGGTGCGGGCGAAGGAGATCGGTGAGGAAGCTGGTCCGGGTACGGCGATGGTGGTGTGGCTCGGGTATCACGCGCCTCTCGGGTTGACCGAGGGAAGGTCCACCGAGAGTTCCCGTGCGGCTGCGCCGTTGCTGTGCCGGTTCCAGGAAGGGCTCGCGGTGGTCAGAGCGCCGGACGCCAAGGTCACGCTGATCGGGAACAGTTACGGTGCCCAGGTCGTCGCGCGGGCGATGCTCGAGGGGGCTCGCGCTCACCGGTACCTGTTGACCGGCAGTCCCGGTGTCGACCCGAGCATCACCTCTGCGGCGCAGATGACACCGCCCGGCGCCGAGCTCTTCGCGGTGGCGCGGTCGCGCGGGGACTACGTGTCGTACGCCGAACAGCACGGGCCGGATCCCGCCTCGTTTCCCGACGTCGTACGGATCGAGACCGACAACGCGCAGGTCCAGATCACCGGGCACGTGAGCTACTTCGACAAGAACAGTGAGTCGATGATCAACGTCGGCCGGATCGTCCGTGGTGATCTGGACGCGGTGACGCTGGCCGCCCGGACCACACCCGAGGAGGAGACCCGCCTGCTCGGCGCGTCCTGGGCCGGGCCGTTGCGTACGCTCGGCCAGTCGAAGGCGGCGGTACCGATCTCCAAGGCGTACGACGGACTCGCGGCGCTGCGTACGGTCGCCTCGACGCCGTCGAGGAAGACCGTCCTCGACGGCGGCCGGCGCGCACGCACACAGGAAGGACCCGAACGATGACGTTGACCGAGGCCCGCGACCTCCTCCGCGCGGAGCTGCTCGCGGTCGCGGCAGCCGCCGTACCCGGCTACGAAGGCGTGGTCACCCACGACGTGGGCCCGGTGAACCCCGCCGTACTGTCCGACGGCAGCGGTCCGGACACGATCTGCTCGATCACCGTCGAGAACGGCGACCCGTCCGTCACCGACCCGGCCGGCGAACTCGCCGCCGCCGTCGCGGCCCTGACCAGCCGCGGCTGGCGAACCACCGTCGCGCCCGTCGAGAACGGCCACCACCGGGCCGGCGCCGAACGCGACGGCTTCCAGGTCACCGTCCACGCCTGGGACAACGAATGGCGCCTCACCCTCTCCGGCGAAACCCCCGCGATCCCGGAGTAGCCCGGTCAGCTGGTCGCGGCTCGTTCGGATGCGCTGCGGAGGACACAGAATTCGTTGCCTTCGGGGTCCTGCATCGTGACCCAGCCGGTGCCGTCCGGGTTGCGGTGGTCGTGGGCGATGGTCGCGCCGAGGGTGAGGAGCCAGGCGACTTCCTCGTCGCGGGGGCCGTCGGGTTCGAGGTCCAGGTGGCCGCGGTTCTTCACGACCTTCTCGTCGTTGTTCTGTTCGAAGAGCACGGTGAGGCCGTCGGCCGGGACCGAGGCGTACGGGTCGCCGGGGTGGTCGTCGTCGGGACGCTCGGCCTTCAGGACCTGCAGCCAGAAGCCGGCGATCTCGTAGGGGTCGTGGGCATCGAACGTCACGGTACGCACGCGAGAAGTCATGGGCAGAGGCTACTTCCGGAAGAACAGCCGGTCCTCGGGAATTTCCGGGCGGTCCAGGTACGGCGTGAAGCCTGCGGCGACTGCGATCTCGGTGAGGGCGGACGCGGTCCAGCGGTGGACGTAGATGTTCATCGGATGGCCGCCGTACCCGGATGTCTTGTGGGTCGATTCCTCGCCGACGTGGAAGCCCATCAGCAGGACGCCACCTGGCGTGAGGACGCGGTGGAACTCGGCGAACGCCTGCGGAACGACGTCGCGGGGAAGGTGGATGATCGACCACCACGACACGACGCCGGCGACCGAGTCGTCCGGTAGGTCGAGCGCCGTCATCGAGCCGACGCGGAAGTCGAGCTCCGGGTGGTCGCGACGGGCCACCTCGATCATCCCGGGCGACAGGTCGATCCCGACGACCTGCAGCTCGCGCGCCGCCAGCAGACCGGTGGTCCGCCCCGGCCCGCATCCGACATCCAGCACGGCCCTGGAGTCGCCGGGCAGGAGCTCGGTGAGCAGGTCGAAGGCGTTGTCTTCCCAGTCGGCGCCGGTCACGACGAGTTCGGCGTACGACGGCGCGACGGTGTCGTACGAGGTGCTGATGTCGGCGAGATAGTCGGTCACCCGGCCGACCCTAGAGTCGGCCGGGGACTTCAGGCTTTGCCGAGGGTCTGCTTCTGGCGGCCGAGGCCCTCGATCTCGAGTTCCATCGTGTCGCCGGGTGACAGGTACGGGAACCGGCCGGACAGCGCGACGCCCTCCGGCGTGCCGGTGTTCACGATGTCGCCGGGGCTCAGCACCATGTACTGCGAGAGGTCGCGGATCAGCGCCGCCACCGAGAAGATCATGTCCTGCGTGTTCGAGTCCTGCCGCGGCTCGCCGTTCACCCACGAGCGCAGGTTCAGGTTTGTCGGGTCGACCTCGTCCGCCGGAACCAGCGAAGGCCCGAGCGGGTTGAACGTCTCGCAGCACTTCCCCTTCGACCACTGGCCGCCGGAGACCTCGATCTGGAACGCGCGCTCGGACACGTCGTTCGAGACGGCGTACCCGGCGATGCAGGCGAGCGCGTCCTCGTCGGTTTCGACGTACCGTGCCTGCTTGCCGATGACGACCGCGAGCTCGACCTCCCAGTCGGTCTTCGCGGAGCCGCGCGGCACCAGTACCTCGTCGTACGCGCCGACGACGGTGTTCGGGTGCTTGAAGAAGACGATCGGCTGCTTCGGCGGCTCGGCGCCCGACTCGGCGGCGTGCGCCGCATAGTTCTGGCCGATGCAGACCACGGCGCCCGGCCGGGCGATCGGCGCGCCGACCCGCAGGCCCTCGATGTCGGCGACCGGCAGCTCGCCGGCCTCGAGCGCCGCGCGGGTCCGGGCGATGCCGTCGGCGGCGAGGAACGCCCCGTCGATGTCTGCGGTGAGCGGGCTCAGGTCGTGAACGGTGCCGTCGGCCGCGCGCACGTACGGGCGCTCCTCGCCGACCGCGCCGAGGCGCAGCAGTTCCACAAATGTCTCCCTAGGACGGATCAGTCTTGTCGAACATGGGCCGCAGCCGGGCGCGGGAGGCCTCGATGTGCGACCGCATCGCCGCGGCCGCCTCCTCCGGATTGCCCTTCCGGACGGCGGTCACCACTGCCTTGTGCTCTCGCAACGCCTTCGTCGCGATGCCGCCACCGTAGTACAGCCGGAACAGGTGCAGGTGGCAGTGTGTCCGCTGGAAGGACAGCCGCGCGGTCTCGTTGCCGGCCAGCTCCAGCACCAGGTCGTGGAACCGCTGGTCGTGCGCGGCCATCGCCCGATAGCTCTCGTACGACGGACGATCCGGTACGTCGGTGTAGCTGAGCATCTCCGCCTTGAGCCGGGCCAGGTCGTCGGCGCCCGCCCGCTCGGCAGCGCGCCCGGCCGCCCACGGCTCGATGTGCAGGCGGTACTCGAAGAGGTCGTCGAACTCCTCACGGGTCAGCCGGGACGACACGCGGTACCCGCGCAACGGCTCCTTGATCACCAGGCCGTCGGACTCCAGCCGGGCCAGCGACTCCCGGATCGGAGTCTGCGAAATGCCCAGCTCACGGGTCAGCGCGTCGATGTTCAACCGGGTGCCCGGCTCCACCACGCTGTCCATGATCAGGCCCTTGACCGTCTCGTAGACGTCGTCACTCAGCACCTGTCGCTGCGGCAGGCGGGCGAGTTGCCCCGCCAGGCCTACGTGCGCATCCGTCACTGTCGCCCGCTCCTCCCGCACTGTGCTCCGCCCGAAGAGGCTCATTCTGCCCGACTCGCAGTCCGTCTTGACGGGTCCAGTGTGAAGCGGGAGCATCAGGTACGCAATATCCTATAGGATCTTGGAGGAAATCGGTGAGCTCTGCGAT
Source organism: Kribbella sp. VKM Ac-2566 (assembly GCF_004366005.1). Classification (NCBI taxonomy): domain Bacteria; kingdom Bacillati; phylum Actinomycetota; class Actinomycetes; order Propionibacteriales; family Kribbellaceae; genus Kribbella; species Kribbella sp. VKM Ac-2566. The sequence continues at coordinate 138,677 of NZ_SODT01000015.1, forward strand.
CGTCCGGGCCGAGGCGTACCTGGTCGACCTGGAGGTCGAGACGGTCCGCACCGACGCCGTCCAGGCCTTCCTGAAGCAGGAGACGATCTTCGTCTCCTTGTCGACATCCGACGGGCTGACCGGGCTCGGGTACTCGTACACGATCGGCACCGGTGGCACAGCCGTGCTCGCATTGCTGCGGGACCACCTGCTGCCGCGACTCGTCGGTGCGGACGCCCGCAACGTGGAGGCGATCTGGTCCGACCTGTTCTGGTCCACGCATGCCACGACTGTCGGTGCGATCACTTCCCTCGCTCTGGCTGCGGTAGACACCGCGCTGTGGGACCTGCGGTGTCTGCGTGCCGGGGAGCCGCTGTGGCGACTGGCCGGTGGCTACCGGCAACAGGTGCCGTTGTACGACACCGAGGGCGGCTGGTTGCACCTGTCAACGGACGAGCTGGTCGCCGGTGCGCTGGCGTCACAGAAGGCCGGCTGGCCCGGTGTGAAGCTCAAGGTCGGGAAGCCGCGGGTGCACGAGGACCTGGAGCGACTGCGGGCGGTTCGAGACGCGGTCGGGCCCGGGCTGGACATCATGGTCGACGCCAACCAGTCGATGACGTACCCCGAGGCTCGCCGGCGTGCAGCCGCGTTCGAGGCGGTGGACCTGTCCTGGTTCGAGGAGCCGTTGCCGGCCGACGATCTGACGGGGCACGTGCACCTGGCGGCGTCCACGTCGATCCCGATCGCCGTGGGGGAGTCGCTGTACTCCGTCTCGCAGTTCCGGGAGTACGTCGCCGCAGGCGGGGCCGGGATCGTCCAGGTGGACGTGGCGCGGGTCGGCGGGATCACTCCGTGGCTGAAGGTGGCGCATCTGGCCGAGACGTTCAACCTCGAGGTGTGCCCGCATTTCCTGATGGAACTGCATGTCAGCCTCACGGCCGCCGTACCCAATGGGCGGTACGTCGAGCACATCCCACAGTTGCGGGCGATCACCCGGTCCGAGATGACCGTCGTCGACGGGCGCGCGGTCGCGCCCGACGTACCCGGTCTGGGGATCGACTGGAATGCTGATGCCATCGACGACCGGCGCGTTGCCTGAGTGAAGGGACCACACCAGCATGAGCAGAGTCGACGCCCATCACCACATCTGGGATCTGAGCGTCCGGGAGCAGTCCTGGATGGTCGGCCCGGAGCTGGACCCGATCCGGCGCACCTTCTCGATCGACGACCTCGCGCCGTTGGCCGCGGCCGCCGACGTCACCTCCACGGTCCTGGTGCAGACCGTTGGCGTCGTCGACGAGACCGTCGAGTTCCTGGAGGTTGCTGCTGGCAACGACCTGGTCGCGGGTGTGGTCGGGTGGGTCGACCTCACGGCCGATGACGTCGCGACCGCTCTGGACGGGTTGATCGCGCGCCCGGACGGCTCGTATTTGAAGGGCATCCGGCACCAGGTACACGACGAGCCGGACGTCGACTGGCTCCTGCGCCCCGACGTTCAGCGCGGGCTGTCCGCCGTCGCCGACGCCGGTCTGGTGTACGACCTGCTCACCAAGACACCGCATCTCCCGGCCGCGATCCAGACCGCCCGCAACCTCCCGCAGCTCACCTTCGTCGTCGACCACATCTCGAAGCCGGCCGTCGGCGAGCCTCTCGAGCCGTGGGCGACCCAACTCCGCGAGCTTGCCGCCCTCCCCAACGTCACCTGCAAACTCTCCGGCATGGTCACCGAAGCCCCCTGGACCACTTGGAAACCCGCCGACCTCCAGCCGTACGCCGACGTCGTCCTGAACGCCTTCGGCCCGGACCGAGTCATGTTCGGCTCCGACTGGCCCGTCTGCCTCCTCGCCGCGTCCTACGCCGAAGTAGTAGAAACCGCCGAAACCCTCACCACCAACCTGTCACCCACCGAACACGAGGCAATCTTCACCACCACCGCCACCCGCACGTACAACCTGTAGCTCCCGCTCACTACTCGGAAGGCGGGAGATGGAGCTCCAAGGCGTTGCGCGGGAAGCGGGGGCGTTTCAGCGTGGGCTGACGGCGGGGGAGATCGAGGCGATCTGCCGGCGGGCGTTCGGTTCTCGCGCGGTGAGGGCTGTTGAGCTGGGGTACGGCGGCTACAACAGCGTCTACCGGGTGGACGTGGCCGGGAGGAACGACCCGGTGATCCTACGGGCGGCACCGCAAGAGGCAGTGCAGTTCGGGTCCGAGCTGCACCTGATGCGGAACGAATACGCGACCGTTCCTTGGCTCGCGGCGATGGCGCCTTTGATGCCACAGGTCCTGGCGGTCGACTGGTCTCACGACATCGTGGACCGGGACTGGATGATCCAGACCTGCCTGGCAGGTATTCCAGCACCGGAGCAACTCGGCCGCTATCCACGATCCGGCCGTACGACGTTCTTCCGCCAACTCGGCGCGATCGCCCGAACCGTGCACGACGTACGCGGACCGCACTTCGGCCGCGTGGCCGGCCCGTCGTACGCGTCCTGGAGTGAGGCAGTGACCGCATCCTTCACGCAGATCGCCGACGACCTGGAGCAAGCGGGTCTCGACGGCACCGACGTACGAAAGGCTGCCGAGCTGGCTGCACAGGAGCGCGCGACGCTGGACGAAGTACGCGAGCCGCGGCTGCTGACGGGCGACCTGTGGACGGTGAACTGCCTCCTCGACGCGACCGCATCCGAACCGCTGATCTCCGGCGTACTCGACTTCGACCGAACCGAGTTCGGCGACCCCGCCGCGGACTGGACCATCCGCATGGCCCAGGCGAAGCACGACGAACGGGAATCCTTCTGGGACTCGTACGGCGCCTTGAACCGAACCCCGGCCGCCCTCTGGCGAGCAAGCCTCTACGAGGCCCGCCACCTAGCCGCACTCCGCCTCGAACGCCACCGCCTCAACAACCCCAAAGCCGTCCGCGAAAGCTACGCCACGATGGCCGAGATCCTCACCCAACTCAGCTGAGCGGCGAGATCAGCCGCGGCGCCCGGAGCGCGCTGCGAAGTCGTCCAGCACGGTGATCACCTCGCGTGCGATCCATGCCCGGTCGCGCTTCCCCGTCGAGATCTGCTTCAGAATCTCTGCTTCCACAAGCTGATCGACGGCGCGCTGCGCGGCCGGCTGTGACACGTCCAGATGCTGCTGGACGTGCGCGATTGTGACGGCCGGTTGGCTGAGGAGGTGCGGCAGGAGGCGACGGGCAGCCGAGCCCTTCCGTGACGGGAGGACTTGCTGCCAGTCGGCGTAGATTTCGGTGAGGTCGCTGACCAGCCGGCGGCCGTTGCCGACGGCAGCGAACGACGCTCGGCCGAACTGCGTGATGATCGGGACGGGGTCGCCGTCTCGGTACGAGCCGAGCGCCGCGAAGTACGCATCGGTGTCGGTGAGCAGGCCGGCTGAGACTGGGACGGTCAGCCGCCTGGTCACGCCGGACCGGCGCAGCATCGCGTGGACGAGAGTCCGGCCGGTGCGGCCGTTCCCGTCGTTGAACGGATGGATCGTCTCGAACTGGGCATGTGCGATCGAGACCTGGGTGAGGACCGGGAGGTCGGTCCGCCGGCAGAACGCGACCAGGTCGTCCATCAACGCCGGCACCCGCTCGTGCCGGGGCGGGACGAACGTCGCAGTGTGTGGGGTCGGCCCGCCCCCGATCCAGACCTGACCGTCTCGGAGCCGCCCGGGATGGGCATAGGCCTGGTCGTGCATCAGTACCCGGTGAGCGGCGAGGATCGAGTCGGTGCTGAGGTCATCGGCCAGATCGATCGCCTTCTGCATGGCCTCGACGTTGGCAGCGACCATCCGGGCGTTCTGACCCGAGGACTCGTTCAGGGTGGCGATGGCCAGCGCTTTCGCTCCCGCGGTGACACCTTCGATCTGCGAGGAGGACGCCGACTCGGTGCGCAGCAGGACGACGGCGAGCGGCGCGAGCTCGCCATCGGCTCGCGGGAGCGACGCGGCGAGCTCGGCGTCGAAGCGGGAGATCTCTACCAGCGCGTCCTCCGCTCCGGCGGCAACCTCCGAAGGGATGTCGAAATCCAGGTCCGAGATCCCAGGCGGGACGGACGCCAGATAGGACCCCGTCGACTCCGCCCGCTCACGACGAGACATCGGGATGTCGCCCGCGTCCCATTCGGACGGCTCCCACCCGACCGCGAGCTGAAGATCTCCGGGTTGGTTCACACTGGCCACTATATAACTTTACTAGAATAAAGTTATATAGCGGCTCGTTCAGGCGTCGGCGGGACGAACTCGACGCGGACGCCGAGGAGGCGGATGGGGCGGTTGAGGGTGAACTTTTCGAGGATGGCGAGGGCTGTGGTGGCTATGACCTCGGGGTCTTGGGTGGGGGTCTTGAGTTTGCGGCTCTTGATGGGGGTGTAGAAGTTGATGAAGCGGACCTTGACCGAGACGCGTTGGATGGTGCGGCCTTCGGCTACGACCTCGCGGGTGACCTCGAGGGCGATGCGGCGGAGTTCGCGTTCCACGGCCGGGCGGTCGGCGAGGTCTTCGGGGAAGGTTTCCTCGTGGCTGCGGGAGACCGGTTCGCGGGGTACGTCGGTGACCTCGGTGTCGCCGAGGCCGCGGCCCAGGGCGGCGTACCAGGTGCCCATCTTGGGACCGAAGCGTTTCTTCAGGACGTCCAGGTCGGCCGCGGCGAGCTCGGCGACCGTCTGCACCCCCAGCTCGCTGAGGTTGCGTTCCATCCGGGGGCCGATGCCCCAGAGGTCGCGGACGGGGCGGTGGTCCATCACCTCGCGCCAGTTGGCCGCGGTGAGGCGGTAGATCCCGGTGGCCGGGCCGGCGCCCTCGAAGGGTTCGGCGTGCGAGCGTTTCTCCTTGGCGAATCCGGTCGCGAGTTTGGCGCGCGTCTTGTTGTCGCCGATGCCGACCGCGCAGGTCAACCCGGTCCGATCGGCAACCGCGGCTCGCAGCTCAAGAGCCAGCGCTTCCGGGTCGTCGGTCTCCGCGCCGACGAAGCACTCGTCCCAGCCCCAGACCTCGACGACGACCGGGAAGGACCGCAGCGTGTCCATCACCTCGGCCGACGCCGCGTCGTACGCCGCCGGGTCCGACGGAAGGAAAACGGCGTCCGGGCATTTCTTGTACGCCGCCCGCACCGGCATCCCGGAATGCACGCCGTACTCCCGTGCCTCGTACGACGCGGTGGCGACCACCTGCCGTGGTTGGGTCGGGTCGCCGGACCCGCCCACCACGACAGGCAGCCCACGGAGCTCAGGCCGCCGCCGGATCTCGACGGCCGCGATGAACTGATCCATGTCCACGTGCAGGAGCCACCAGCTCATAGCTGACAGGTAACCACATCAGCTGGACGCGCTGGAGTACGTCAGCAGCCCGCGCCGCCACAGCAACCGCACCAGCAGCATCGCCACCACCGCGAACCCGACGCCGACTGCCACCGTTCCCCAGCCGAGATCGCCCGCCAGCGCGCGCACCGGGAACGTCGTCGCGAACGCGACCGGGAACGCGAACGTCAGGAACGTCCGCACCGCGACCGGGAAGAACACCAGCGGGTACCGCCCCGCCTCCATCAGGTTCAGGAACACGAACCCGATCGGGTTCACCGACTGCAGCCAGAACGCCAGGAACGACATCGCCGACCACACCGCGGTGAGCAGCACCAACCCGGAGCCGACGAGTACGACGGCCTGCACGATCTGACCCGCTCCAGGGCCGAGGTCGGCCTGCACCAGCCCGATCACCAGGACGGCGATGCCGCTGGCGACGTTCGTGAGCTCCGCGACGTTGATCCACCGCAGTGTCAGGTAGAACTGGCTCGACACCGGCCGCAGCAGGACGCCGTCCAGCTCACCCTCGGTCAGGTACGTCGTCATCCGGTTCAGGTTCGGCGCCACGAACGTCGCCATCAGCCCGGTGACGATCTGGAACACACCGACCAGCGCGATCACCTCCGCCCGCGACCATCCGCCCACCTCGGACGTGAACCCGAACAGCAGCAACGTCGGCACGATCCCCAGCCCGAGCTGCACGAGCCCGACGAGCAGCGTGGTCAGGAAATGCGCACGGAAATGAGTTTCCCGAACCACTGCCTGCGCGAAGAACCGCCGCCACAACCGCAGATGCCGCCACTGCTTGTGCCACCAGGTCCGATCGAGCGGGCTCATGGGGCCTCCCGGTCTGGACTGAGGAGCGGCGGGAGCGAAGCGACCATAGCGACGAGGGAAGACCGGGAGTCACAGCCCCATGACCCGCGCGCCGGAGGCGCGCATTCAATACAGCTCATGCGCCCACCGCCGAGTACGCGCGGATCCCCGCGGACCACACGAGTCGGGCGATCGCCGCGAACACCACGACGTACCCGAGCTGGAATCCCAGCCCTGCAAGGAGTTCGCGGCCGGTCAGCTCACCCGCGACGATCTCGACCGGGAACGACACCGTGTAGCGGAACGGCTGGTGGTCGACGAACCCCCGCGACCACTCCGGCATCAGCGCCAGCGGTACGACGGCACCGGACAGCACGCTCGCGATGATCACGCGGGCCTGGACGAGTGCGCTCACGTCGTCCATCCAGAACGCGAGCGACGCGATCAGGATGTCGATGATGAACACCAGCATCGCCCCGAGCAGGATGCTGATCGCGAACAGCGCCCAGCGGCCCGGGCCGGCCGGGATGTTCATCGAGTCGCGGAAGATCCACCACACGATGCCGATCATCGGCACCAGCGCGAACAGCTTCAGGAACTTCTCCGACAGGTTGTTCGCGACGAACCCGGTCAGCAACGACGCCGGCCGGATCATCCAGCTGGACAGCTTTCCCATCCGGATGTCCTGGGCGAGGAACCCGGCCATCCAGGACGACGTCGCCATCGTGACGACTCCGAGCAGCACGAAGTACGTCGTGATGTACCGCTCGTCGACCGGCAACTGGGCCCCGCTCGCGAGCGCCGTCCGCCAGATCAGCAACGAGATGATCGGCATGCAGATGTTCGCCAGCATGAAGATGATCCACGCGCCGCGGTACACCGACTGCTGCGCGATGTCGGCCGCCGTCATCCGCCGTACGACGCGGAGGTTGCGGACGAGTGTGTTCACGACCCCTCCCCGAGTGTGCTGCGGCGCAGGAACAGGTCGCGCATGATGTCCTCGATATCGGCGTCCGCCACGTCGAGGTCGACCAGCGGACCCAGCCGCGTCAGCTGCTCCATCACGGATCCGGCGCGCTCCCGATCCGCCTCGAGCTTCACCGTCGGCCCGGACACCTCGACCGCGCTCACGCCCTTCAGCCCGGTCAGCCGGTCGGTCTCGACCGGACTCGCGTACGTCGCGCGCACGAGCTTGCGTGGTTGCGCCGTACGGACGAGGTCGTCCAGACCGCCGTCGAACTGCAGCCGGCCGTGGTCGATGATCATCACCCGCGAGCAGAGCGCCTCGATGTCGTCCATGTCGTGGCTGGTGATCAGGATCGTCGTACCGCGGAGCCGGTTGACGTCGGCGAGGAACGACCGGACCCGGGCCTTCGCGACGACGTCGAGACCGATCGTCGGCTCGTCCAGGAACAGGATCTCCGGGCCGTGGACGAGGGCCGCCATCAGTTCGAGCTTCATGCGTTCCCCGAGCGAGGTCTTGCGGACCTGCACGTTCAGCAGGTGCTCGACCTCGAGCAGCTCGGCGAGTTCGGCGACGTTCCGATCGAACTCCGCGGTGGACAGGCCGTACATGTCCTTGTGCAGCAGGAGACTCTCCATCGCCGGAACGTCCCACCACAGCATGGTTTTCTGGCCCATGACGAGTGCGATCCGGCGCAGGTAGTCGTGCTTGCGGTCCGACGGCGTGTGGCCGAGCACCTGCAGGTCGCCGGACGTGGTGTAGAGCAGGCCGGACAGCATCTTCAGCGTGGTCGTCTTGCCGGCGCCGTTCGGGCCGAGCAGTCCGACGACCTCGCCACGGCCGATGGAGAAGGTGACCCGATCGACGGCGAGCCGGGTCTCGTACTTGCGTTTCACCAGGCTCTTCAGTGCGCCGCCGAGTCCGGCGCGCTGCTGGTGGAAGGTGTAGGTCTTGGTCAGGTCTTGTGCCGCGATGACCGGCGGCAGGTCGTGAACAGGCGTCACGTGAAAGCACCGCTTTCGAGAGAGTGTCAGGACCGGGCAGCGTCCACGCGCAAACGCGCAGAGCGCAGGCCGCTCACGCCAAGTGAGATCGGCCAGGCGGACCCTGTGGTCCGTCCCGGCTACGCGGTCCGGTCCGACCGCGGGGGTTGAACGGATATCAACCCTTATCTCGACGGCGTGTCGACATCGCTCCCTGTGGGTCCTTCCGACGTGCGGCTGCCACCGACCACGGTATGACGCGACGGAAAGCGCCGTCCACCCTGTTTCAGAGGTCCTTGCGCATCTGCTGCGAGATGACGGTGTAGCCGAGCGAGTCGTACAGGGCGATCGCGGTGGTGTTGTCGCCGAAGACGTTCAGGTCCAGCTGGGTGTGGCCGAGCCGCCGGCACTCCTCCTCGCCGGCCAGCATGATCGCCCGGCCGTAGCCTTTGCCGCGGTGCGCGTGGTCCACCTCGATGCCGTAGATGAACGGCACCTTCGACTTGGTGCTGATCCAGAGGCTGCCGACCGGCTCGTCGTCCACGACCGCGATCCAGATCAGTTGCCGGTCGGTGGCCGGTCCCTCCGGCAGCAGCTGCTCGGTCTGCTCGTAGGCGAGCGCGAGCGCTTCGTCCGGGGTCAGCCCGCGGGCAGGCCCGACTCCGGCCGCGAACGAGGCGGCGGCGCGCTCCATCCAGCTCGGGTACTCGCTGTCGGTTATCGGGCGGAGGATCACCGGTGGCGTCGTCACGACCACGACCATAAACCCGCCCGCACCCGGTGTCCGGCATCAACTGGCATATCGTGCGGCGGGTGGTGGACTTGACGTTAGAGGTGGCTCAGAAGTTGTTGGCGGCCCAGCCGTTCAGTGTGCTGGTCGGGGCCCGGGTGACCGCGTTCGGGGACGGTGGCGCGACGCTCGAGCTCGACATCCGGCCGGATCTCCTGCAGCAGAACGGTTTCCTGCACGGCGGCGTACTCAGCTACGCGGCCGACAACGCCCTCACGTTCGCCGGCGGTACAGCGCTCGGCCCCGAGGTGCTGACCGGTGGCTTCACGATCAGCTACCTCCGCCCGGCCCGGGGCGTGCTGCTCCGGGCCGTGGCGAAGGTCGCGTATTCGAGCAGGCGGCAGGCGACGTGCACCTGCGAACTCACCACGCTCGACGACGCCGGTACGTCGGCCCTGTGCGCGATCGCCCAGGGCACGATCGTCGCCCGCTAGTCGAAGAGCCCGCTAGTCGAAGAGCTCCTCCAGGAACGACTTCTTTTTCTTCTTGTGCGGGTACTGGTTCCCGTACCGCGGGTCGTACCGCCGGTCGTTGTCGCGCCGGTCGTTGTCGTAGCGCCGGTCGTCGTCGTACCGCTTCTTCTCCTCGTACCGAGGCTGCTGCGACTGCTGCGGTGTGTTGAACCGCGCCTCGGCGTCGACGAGCCGCTCCAGCTCACCCCGGTCGAGGAAGATCCCGCGGCAGTCACCGCACTGGTCGACGGTGATCCCGCTGCGCTCGTACGTCCGCATCGCGCCGCGGCACTTAGGGCAAACCAAGCTCTCCATCCGGCAACCCTAAGTGACGATTTTCCCGTGACGGCGCGCTCTCAGCGAACTCTCAGGAAGTCCTCATCTGAAGCTGCCGAGGAAGGTCTTCAGGATCGGGCCGGCGGTGTGCGAGCCGGACTCGCCGCCTTCCACGATGACCGCGAACGCCACGTCACCGCGGTAGCCGGCCATCCACGCGTTGGTGGTCACCTTGCCGTTCGCGACGACCTCGGCGGTACCTGTCTTGGCAGCGACCGCTCCGTTGCCGGCCAGCACCTTCGCCGTACCGCCGGTGACCGTGGTGCGCATGAACGTCCGCAGCGCCGCGACAGTTGCCGCGGGCAACGGGGAGGCAGCCGCACCGGCGGCGTCCTTGCCCGGTACGAGCACCGGCTTCATCGCCGTACCGTGGTCGACCGTCGCGGCGACCAGTGCGATCGCCAGCGGGCTCGCGGTGACCGTGCCCTGGCCGATCATCGACGCGGCCTCCTCGACGTCGTCCTTGGGCGCCGGCACCTGGCCGCCGTACGCCGAGATCGACAGGTTGAGGTCCCGCCCGATGCCGAACATCGCCGCGGCCTTCGTCATCCCGTCCTTCGGCAGCCGCGCGTGCTGGGAGATGAACGCGGTGTTGCAGGACTGATTGAACGCCTGCTGCATCGTGCCGTTGCCGTACGCCTTCAGCGCGTCGTAGTTCTTGAACGTCTTGCCGAACACGTTGATCGTGTTCGTGCACGGCAGCGGTGTCGCGGCGGTCAGCCCACTGCCCAGGAGCGCCGCCGAGGTGACGATCTTGAACGTCGAGCCCGGTGCGTACCGGCCCTGGAAGGCGCGGTTGTAGCTGGCCACCTGCGGCCCGTTCGCCGCGGCGAGGATCTGTCCAGTCGACGCCTGGACGGCGACCAGTGAGGCCGGCAGCTTGCTGGTCGCCAGCGCGGCCTCGGCGGCCTTCTGCATGTTCGTGTCGAGGGTGGTCTTCACCGGCTTGCCGGCGGTGCCCTTCTGGCTGAAGACGGTCTTGATCGTCAGCTTGGTCTTGCCGTCCCGCAGCGCGACCGTGCCGCCCGGCGTACCGGCGAGCTGCTGCTGGAACGCGTACTGCAGGCCGGTCGTGCCGACCTGGTCCTGTGCCGACGCGGTCGGGCCCGCGTTCTTCAGGGTCTCGTCGGTCGCGGTCTTCATGGTGCCGAGCAGTGACCGGGCGAACGTCGAGGTCGGCGGCAGCGACTGTGTGCCGCCCATGGTCAGCACCCCGGGCAGCTTGCTCATCGTCGGCCGGAGCGCCTCCCACTCCTCGGCCCGGATCGTGATCGCGTCCACGAACTGCCCGGCCGGCGCGGCCTTCGCCCGTGCGGCGAGCTTCGCGCCGTCGACGTCGAGGTATTTCGTGAACGCGGCGTACGTCGCTGCCGTCGCCTTGGTGCCCGCGGCAACGCCGACGATCACGACCGGCCGGTTCGCGGTCAGGGCGACACCGTTGCGGTCCAGGATCGAGGCCCGGGCCGGCAGCGTGCGGACCCGCTTCAGGTAGTTGCTGTCGCCGAGACCGGGGTAGATCGTGTCGCCCGACGCTTTCACTTTCCACGCGTCGCCGGTCTTCACCGCGGTCGCCGTACTGGTCCACTTCATCGCGCCGATACCGCGCAACTGCGCCTCGACGGCCAGTTCCTGGGTGCAGTTGCCGTCGGTGCACTTCGGATCGCCCTGCGGGGTGACGGTCACGGTGCTCGCGACCAGCGCGGTGTCGACGTCGTCGAGCCGCTTCGCGAACACCGTCGGGTTGTCGGTCAGCGCCCCGGCCGCGTCCGGCTTCCCGTTCGGCGCCCACGCCTTCACCCAGGCGTCGGCGAACTGCTTGATGACGGCGCCGGACGCCTGCTGCTCGTCGCTCCCGGACTTCCCACCGCCGCCGGACTTGCTGTCCGAACAACCAGCGGTGATCAGCAGAGTACTCAGGCAGACGATCGCAGTGGTTCGCTTCACAATCCCAACTCTCGCACGACGACGGATGGACACCGGGGCACAGTCTTCGGCGTGTGGTTACCCGACCACGAGGGCGAAACTACTCAACCCACCCAAGTACGACGCGCGCACCCGCTCGGGAGTTGGCGTCAGAGGGTGGGTGAATCGGGAGCGAGACGCTGCGCGAATCGGCGGACCCGGATTCTGGAACCGCGTTCCAGCGGCGCGCCGCCAGGCGTATTCTGCTCCTTTGTGACCCGCCTTGCTCTGCACAGCCGCCTGATTCCCGGTACCGAAGAGGCCTACGAGCTCGAGCACGCTCGCGTCTGGCCCGAGCTGATCACCGCGATGCACACCGCCGGGATCAGCGACTGGTCGATCTGGCGCAGCGGCCGCGACCTCTTCCACCTGGTGGTGACCGACGACTTCGAGGCCGCGGTCGCGTACCTGCGCAACGACCCGACCGACCAGCGCTGGCAGCAGCACATGAGCCAGTTCGTCGAGGGCTTCGCCGAGAACCCGGAGGGCGTGGCCGGCCAGTCCCTGCGCCACGTCTGGACGATGAGCGAGCAGACCGACTAGTACATCTCCCAGACCAGCAACTCGGCACCGTCCGGGCCGGCGGTGAGACGCCCGCCTGAGTCCGTCAGCCGCACGGCGTCCCCGGTCCTCAGCTCACCGGCGCCCTCGAGCTCGGCCGTACCCGTCGCCACGAACAGATGCAGGTACGGCGCTGCCGGCAGCTCGACCGTCTGCGCCGGCGTGAGCCGGGCGACCGACATCCCGGCCTGGGGCTGGTTGAGACGGATCGCCGTACTCGAAGCATGTTTGGCCAGTCCCGATGCGACCGGGATCAGCTCACCGGTCGTCAGATCCAACTCCGCCTGCTCGTACGACGGCGGCAGATCCAACGCCTCGGGCCGGACCCACATCTGCACGTAGTGCACCGGTTCGCCGCCGTCGTTCCACTCCGAGTGCTGGATCCCGGACCCCGCACTCATCCGCTGCGCCAGCCCCGGATACACCACCCCGCTGTTCCCCTGCGAATCCTGGTGCGCCAGCGCGCCGCGCAGTACCCAGGTCACAATCTCCAGATCCTGATGCGGATGCTGCTCAAACCCGGTGCCGGGGGCAACCGTCTCGTCGTTGTGGGCGAGCAGGAAGCCGAACCCGACATTCGCCGGGTCGTAATGCGGTCCGAACGAGAACGAGTGCCGCGAGTCCAGCCACTCGCTGGCCGTCCGGAACCGCTCGTCCGCCCGATGGATCTCCACAGGTTCTAGTAATACCCGGTCTCGCCGTCGAGCAGTTCGCGCATCGCGTCCAGGTGCCCGACATGCCGCGCGGTCTCCTCGACCATGTGGATGAGGATCCAGCGCAAAGACGGCTGGTAGTCCGGGTCCTTCCCGACCTCGTCGAGCGAGTGGGCCGCGGTGATCTCGTTCGACTGCGCGTACTGCGCATCGAACTCGTCCAGCAGCTGCGCCAGTGGTACGCCGTCCACCCGCATGTCTGCGCTTTCCGGTTCCTTCCGGAACTGTGGGTTGGTCCCCTCCGGCTCGCCCAGGAAGATCACGTTGAACCAGCAGTGCTCGGTCCACCGCATGTGCGACACGAGCCCGGCAGGCGTCATCAACGGCGACTTCGGGAGCACCGCGCGATGTTCGTCCTCAGGCCGCAGTTTTTCGAGCTTCCGCCGTACCAGCATCCGCTGCAGGTCCAGCCACCCGACCAACTGGGTTCGCTCGTCGGCCACGATCGGCGGTCGTTTGTCGCGCAGATTCATACCCGGAACCTTAGGTCCTGTCCGGGTGACGAAAACGGACTGCGCCGCTCGGTGGGCGGCGCAGTCCGGTCTACTGGTGAGACGTCCGGTCAGCCCGTCGGGTTCCCGTTGTCGGAGCCGAGGGTGGCTTTGATCGACTGGGGCTTGCCGTTGCGGGTGACGGTGAGGGTCACCTGATCGCCCGGGCGGTGCGAACGGACCGCGGCGACCAACGCGTCCCCTGACGCGATCGCCTTACCGTCCACAGCGGTGACCACGTCACCTGACTGCAGACCGGCCTTGTCCGCCGCACCGCCGGGCGTAACCTCGCCGAGGCGTGCTCCGTTCGTGAGCCCGTCGGAGGACTGCGCGTCGCCGACCGTCACACCGAGCCGCGCATGAGTGGCCTTGCCCTTGGCCACCAGCTCGTCGATGATCGGCTTGGCCTGGTCGATCGGGATCGCGAACCCCAGGCCGATGTTCCCGCCTTCGGATTGTCCCGATCCGCCGGCGGTCTTGATCGCGCTGTTGATACCGACCACCTGGCCGGCGAGGTCGATGAGGGCGCCGCCGGAGTTCCCCGGATTGATCGCGGCGTCCGTCTGAACTGCTGGGAAGACCGTCGTACTGTCCTGCTGCTCGTCGCCCGAGGTCACCGGGCGGTTCAGCGCCGAGACGATGCCGCTGGTCACGGTCGCCTCCAGGCCGAACGGCGAGCCGATCGCCACCACGCCCTGCCCGACCGCGAGCTTTCCGCTCTGGCCGAGGGTCGCCGGGGTCAGGTCGGTCGCGTCGGCGTGGATCACCGCGAGGTCCGTGAGCGGGTCGGTGCCCTTGATCGTGGCGCTGACAGTGCGGCCGTCGTTCAGGATCACACTGAGCTTCGCGCCCTGACCGGCCCCGGAGACCACGTGGTTGTTGGTGACGATCAGGCCGTCCTTGCTGATCACGATGCCGGACCCGGTCGCCTCGCCTTGCGAGGTCGCGACCGCGATCTTCACCACGCTCGGCAGCACCTTCGCGGCGGCGCTCTGCACCGAGCCGTCCGGCGCCGACACGGGAGCCGCCTGGCTGCCGTTCAGAGGGGAGGTCACCGACGGGGTGTTCGTGGTGTGGTCATTGGTTGCCGAGTAGACGGCTGCGCCGCCGACGCCGCTCGCGGCGCCGACCAGCAGCGCGGTCAGCGCCACTGCGGCCAGTCCGCCCCGGCGCTTCGGCTTCACCGCGGTGGCGGTGGCCGGCTGCGGTCCGATGGGCCAGTTCGGGCCCGGAGACGTCCCCTGATGCGTCCCCGGCGCCCCGAACTGCGGATAAGTACTCCCACCTGAGGGGTACTGTCCCGGCCGCTGCCCTTGCGGCCCCGAGTCCAGCCGCGGCTGCCCACCTTGCGGTGCGTGCTGCTGCTGCTGATGCTGCCCGTACATCGGCAACTGCTGCGTCCGCTCCGGCCCCTGCGGTCCCTGTGCGTTCTGGCCGGGCTGGTTCTGCGGCTGCTGCGGCTGGTTCTCGGTCATGGCACGTACTTTGTCGGCCGGACCTGAGAGGGCCCTGAAGATCCCCTCGGAGTGACCGAAGAACTCCATGAAGATCCTCTGAAGAGGGAAGCGCTGCCGGAACGACTCTTAACTCGCCGCTGACAAAATACTGTGCTGGCCAGGGTAGACATTCGCCGATCGACTGGCTAAAGTCTCTTCTGTTGCCACGAGAGAACAAGAGAAGCTGACGCGGGCGGCCAACGACCGCCCAGCAGTACGAGCAGTATCAGCAGGACCCGGCCGACGAGTTCGTAGTGCAGTACCTGTAGTTCAGTACCTGTAATTCAGTGCAGTACCTGTAGTTCGCAGTCAAGTAGTGCAGTAACCGCAGTACGCAGTCGCAGTACCAGCAAGAGTGAAGTGGTAAGTCGCAGTACTCGGCCGGTGCAACAAGAAGTCGGAACACTGAAGAAGAGGAGTGGATCTACATCATCAGGATCGCCCGCCGTGGCTGTGTTTCGCCGGGCGGGTACCGCAGTCCCATCGTGATTGGAAGGTGGTTCTCGGTTACGCATTGTGCGATCCCAGCGACGTCCGGCCTGCACGGCGGACCGCGGAAGTAGAGGCTGACTCGAGAGTCAGTAGATGGTGAAAATCCAAACCCAGGGCCCCGGTGCTTCGGCACCGGGGCCCTCGACACGGAGGTGCGATGACCCCAGGCCAGCCAGCGGAGCAAACGATGTCAGAAAACCCTGAAACACCAACGGCCAACCTCGACGACGAGGACTTCCCCGCCTACACGATGGGACGGGCCGCCGAGCTGCTCGGTGCCACGCCTGGATTCCTGCGCAGCCTGGACGAGGCGAAGCTGATCACCCCCCAGCGTTCCGAGGGCGGACATCGCCGCTACTCCCGCTACCAGCTCCGGCTGGCCGCCCGCGCTCGCGAGCTGGTCGACAACGGGACCTCGCTGGACGCCGCCTGCCGGATCATCATCTTGGAGGACCAACTGGCCGAGGCGATGCGGATCAACGCCGAGCTCAGCGCATCGGACGAGGAAAGCTGACTCGAGCCCCCGTCCGCGGGCTTGCCGGGTCCTAACGGGTCTGTGTCGCCGCGTGCGGCAGCCACAGGGTGAACTGCGCGCCGGCTCCGGGCACGTTGCGAGCGTAGATCATGCCGCCGTGCTGCTCCGCGGCGTGCTTCACGATCGCCAGGCCCAGGCCCGATCCAGGACGGCTACGGGCCTCGCTGGAGCGGTAGAACCGGTCGAACACGTGCGGCAGATCCGCCTCGGCGATCCCGGGTCCGGAGTCGGTCACCGTCAGTACGCCGTCCAGCAGCCGGACCGTCACGTGGCCGACGGGCTGTCCGTCGCTGCGCTGCTCCGTACCTTCAGGAACGCTGTACTTCGCCGCGTTGTCGAGCAGGTTCGTGACCGCGCGCCCGAGCAGCCGCTCGTCACCCCAGACCGGGAAGGGCGTGAGCTGGACGTGCCACTCCAGTCCGGGCGCGCGTCGCCGTACCTTGATGACGGCGTCCTCGACCAGGTTGGACAGCTCGATCAGCTCCGCGTTCCGCACCTGCGGGGTGTCGCGGGCCAGCTCGGTCAGGTCGCCGATCAGCTGCGTCAGCTCGTCCATCTGCGCCCGTACGTCGTCCAGTAGTTGCTGCCTGTCCTCTGGCCGGAGGCCGCCGCGCTTGTCCGCCTGGGCGAGCAGATCCAGGTTCGTGCGGACGCTGGTCAGCGGCGTACGCAGCTCGTGGCCCGCGTCGCCGACGAGCCGGCGCTGCCGGTCGCGGGACTGCGCGAGCGCGCCGAGCATCGCGTTGAACGCCATCGCCAGCCGGGAGATCTCGTCGGTCCCGGTCACCGGGATCGGCTTCAGGTCCTCGGTCCGCGCGACGTGCTCCGCCGCTCCGGTCAGCCGCGCCAACGGCCGCAGACCGGACCGCGCTACCGCGTTACCCGCGAGCGCTGCCCCGATCACGCCGATCAGCCCGAACGCCCACAGCACGATGCCGAGGTTGTGCAGCGTCTGATCGATCGGCCCCAACGACTGCCCGACGACCAGAGCCCCGGGCTGGAGGTAGTTCTCCGGTTCCGCCCGACAGGCCTGGCTCAGGCCCTGCGGGCAGTAGCTCGCGCTGACGGCGACCACGCGGAAATGCGAGCCGACGTTGCGTACGCCGACGGTCCGCAGGCTGACCTCGTTCCCCTGGGCGCGCGCTACCTGGAGTTCGTCCTGGCCCATCGGCGGCAGCAGGCTGTTCGGCGGCCCGAACTGCTGCCCTTCGGCGCTGATCACGCCGACACGGATGTCACTCAGGCCGAGAGCGTCCGACGGCACACCCTGCAGGATCGTGAGATCGGTCAGGACGCCTTTCTTCGCGGCCTGGGCAGCACGCTGGGTGAGGCTGTTGTCGAGGTTCTGGTACATCTGCTGGCGCACGGTGACGTACGCCGCGATGCTGACGATCGCCACCGCGAGGCCGACCGCGACCGCCGCGAGCAACGTCACGCGGGCATGCAGCGTGAGCTTGTGGAGCGTCTCGTTCCACCACGTCTGGGTCCGGGCAGCGGTCGCCGCGACACGATTGCCGTTGCTACTGGCAACGGGCGGCCGGGACTGCGTCGGCGGTTGCGGCTGTTGTTGCGGTTGCTGCGGACGGTCGGCGTACGACGGGAACTGCTCGGGGCGTTGCTCACTCACGGCGGGGTGTCCCTCAGCACGTACCCGATACCGCGGACGGTGTGGATCAGGCGAGGCAGGCCGTTCACCTCGGTCTTGCGGCGCAGGTAGCCGACGTAGACCTCGAGCGAGTTGGCGGTGGTGGGGAAGTCGTAGCCCCAGACCGCGTCCAGGATGACCGCGCGCTCCAGCACGCGGCGGGGGTTGCGGATCAGCAGCTCGAGCAGGGAGAACTCGGTCCGGGTGAGCTGGATCGCCACGTCCCCGCGATGCACCTCGTGCGCGTCGACGTCGACCACGAGGTCGGCGTACTGCAGCACCTCGCCGCGCTGGCCGCCGTCGCCCGGGGTGCTGCTGCGGCGCAGCAGCGCGCGCAGCCGGGCCAGCAGCTCCTCGAGCGCGAAGGGCTTGGTCAGGTAGTCGTCGCCGCCGGCGTCCAGGCCGTCGACCCGGTCCGCGACCGCGTCCCGCGCGGTGAGCACCAGGATCGGCACATTGTTGCCCGCGGCCCGCAAGGCCTTGGTGGTCTCCAGTCCGTCCAGCCGCGGCATCATCACGTCCATCACCACGACGTCCGGCTCGACGTTGCCGATCACCGCGAGCGCCTCGGCACCGTCGGACGCGGTCACGACCTCGAAGTCGTTGAACTCCAGCGAACGGCGCAACGAGTCCCGGACCGCCCGGTCGTCGTCCACCACCAGTACCCGCATCGTCTGCCCCGCTTCGCTCGAAGTTCCGTCACCGAGACTAGGTCGCTTCTGTGAGAATCGCCTGAGAACCCGCTGATCCCTCGCACAAGCCCTACCGGACACCTTAAGTTGCCTGACGTGGACGTCCTCGAATTCACCCCAGAACCCGACGACTATGCCTGGACCTTCGGCGGCGTGCCGCCCGTCCGCCGGATCAAGCCCGGGACCATGCTCCGGTTGTGGACCGAGGACGCGTACTGCGGCCGCCTGCGCAGTACGACGGACCTCGCCGGCGCCTCGCTGCAGATGCCGTTCGTGAATCCGCAGACGGGGCCTTTCTACGTCGAAGGCGCCGAGCCGGGAGACACGTTGGTGCTGCACCTCGTCGAGCTCACGCCCGCCCGGAGCTGGGGCGTCTCCGCCACGATCCCGTACTTCGGCGGCCTGACCAGCACCGATCGGACGGCGACGCTGCAGGACCCGCTGCCGGAGCGGACCTGGATCTACGAGGTCGACTCGGACAAGCAGACCGTCGGTTTCCAGGCGCAGGCCAGTGAGCTGGAGATCGCGCTGCCGCTGGAGCCGATGCTCGGAACGGTCGGCGTCGCGCCGGCCGCGGGCGAGGCGCGCTCGGCGCTTGTGCCGGAGATGTTCGGCGGCAACATGGACACGCCCGAGATGCGCGCGGGTGCGACCTGTTACCTCAAGGTCAACGTCGACGGCGCGCTGTTCTCGGTCGGCGACGGTCACTACCGCCAGGGCGAGGGCGAGTCGTGCGGGACCGCCGTCGAGGGCGCGATGAACGTCGTGATGATCGTCGAGCTGCTGAAGACGGCCGGCCCGGTCTGGCCCCGGATCGAGAACGACGAGTACCTGGCCGTGGTCGGGTCGGGCCGGCCGCTCGAAGACGCGTGGCGGGCCGGGCAGGTGGACATGGTCCACTGGCTCGGTGATCTCTACGGACTCGACAAGCTGGACGCGTACCAGTTGCTGAGTCAGGTCAGCGAGGTCCCACTGGCCAACGTCGTGGACGTCAACTACAGCGTTGTCACCAAGATCCCGAAGCGCCTCCTGCCGGGAGCGACCGTGTACGGCGGGATCCACCAGCACCTGCGGTCACTCAGCTGAACTGCGGTACGACGTCCTCCGCGAACCGCTGCAGCGGCTCGTGGTCGTAAGCAACGCCGGGGATGTAGGAGATCACGTAGTCGATCCCCGCCGCCGCCAGCCGCTCGACATGTTCCGTCAGTTGTTTCGTCGTCACCATCTCCGCCAGGACGTGGGAGGTGCCGCCGGAGCCGATCTCCAGGAACTCCTGCAGGCTGTACCGACCACGTGCCCTGGCCGTCGCAGTCACGGGATCGGCACCCGCTTCGATCGGGAAGACGTTCAGACTGGTCGACTTGATGATCTCGTCGTAGTCGCGGCCGACCTCCTCGCAGTGCTTCCGGAGGATCGCCAGCTTCTGCTCGATCACCTCGACCCGGCCGGTGCCGAAGTTGCAGGCGTCGCCGTACTTTGCAACTAGTCGCAATGTGACGCGTTCGCCCCCGCCGCCGATCCAGAGCTTGGGTTTGCGCCGCGGGACGACGTACGGCTTGTCGACCGAGTGGTACTGCCCCTGGAACACCACGTCGTCCTCGGTCCACAACCGATGCACCAGCTCGACAGACTCGACGAACGAGCCCATCCGCTCCTTCTGGCTCGTCCACGGGTAGCCGTACGCCTTCCACTCGTGTTCCGACCAGCCTGCACCGATTCCGGCGTACATGCGGCCATGGCTGGCGACGTCGACGGTGGCGGCCATCTTGGCGAACAGGGCCGGGTTGCGGTACCCGTTGCAGCCGACCAGTTGGCCCAGGTTCACCCGCGACGTGTCACGCGCCAGGGCGGCCGTGGTCGTCCACATCTCGAAGACAGTCTCGCGGGCGGGCTCGGGGACGGTGTGGAAGTGGTCGAAGAGCCAGATCGAGTCCCACGGACCTGCGTCGGCTGCCTTGGCTACAGCGGTCATGGCCTCCCACTGCTCGACCGGGTCGTCCAGCTCGACCAGATCCATCCGCCAGCCCTGTGGAACGAACACACCGAACTTCATGAAGTCCTTCTCCGCGAGATAGCGACCCCGGCCAGGCACAGCGCGCCACCGGCCAACGCCAGCACCGTCGGAGTCTCACCGAGCAGCAGCCAACCCAGCACGATCGCGACCACCGGCACCGCATACACGGTGACTCCCATCCGTCCAGCACTCGTACGCCGGAGCGCGAAGGCCCACGTGGTGAACCCGAGCGCAGTCGGGAATGCTGCCAGGTAGACGATCCACCAGATGGTCGCCGCGTCGGCGGAGCGGACCTCTTCGACCAGTGTGGGCGCGAACGGCAGGCAGACGACCGCTCCGATCGTGCAGGCGAGCCAGGTGACCTCTGCAGCAGGCAGACGGCTCAGGAGCGGTTTCTGGGTGACCACGCCGACGGCGTACGAGATCGCGGCGACGACGCAGAGCACGACGCCCCACGTCTCGGCGCGGCCGCTGGAGGTCGACGTACCGATCACGACGATGCCGGCGAACGCGACCAAGCCGCCTATCACCAGCTGCCGCGGGAAGCCCTCACCGAGACCGACTCCGGCGAGTACGGCGATCAGCAGCGGGGCGATGTGCACGAGCATGGCAGCCGTACCTGCGTCGAGCCGCCGCTCGGCCTCGTTGAGCGCCAGGTTGTAGACGCCGAACCAGAGCACGCCGCACGCGATCAGCGGCAGCCAGTCGCGCTTCGTCGGCCAACGACGTACGGAAGGCCGTGGCCGCTTCAGCAGGAGGGCGCCGAGGAAGATGCTGCCGAGCCCGAGCCGGGCCAGCGACAGGGCACCGGCGGAGATCTCGGTGCCGACGTGGCGGATGGCGACGAACGACGACGCCCACAGCACGACCGTGACGGCGGCGGCGCCCGCGGCGAGACGACCGGCGCGCGGCGGAGCTTCGGTAAGGGTTGTCACCCTCACTAGAGTAGGAACGAGATGTGCGAGGATCCATAACGGATCGGAGCCTAGGAGGGCGGTCTTGCTTACCGAAACGAGAAGTCAGATCCTGGATGAGCTCAACATCCGGATCCTGAACGAGCTCACAGCCGACCCCCGGCTACGGACCACGGAGCTTGCCCGCCGGCTGGGGGTTTCGACGCCGACGGTGCGCGAGCGGGTCGCGCGCCTGGAGGAGTCCGGCGTGATCCGCGGGTACCGCGTCGACATCGATCCGGCCGCGCTCGGCCGTCCGGTCGCCGCCTGGGTGCGGCTGCGGCCCGGGCCGGGGCAGATCCCGAAGATCGTCGCGCTGGCCGAGCGCACCCCGGAGGTCGTCGAGTGTCATCGGATCTCCGGCGAGGACTGTTTCCTGATCCGCGTCCAGGTAGCCGAGATCCCCGCGCTCGAAAGCGTGCTGGACAGGTTCCAGGTGCACGGGCAGACGACCAGTTCGTTCGTGGTCTCCACGCCGGTGCCGCCACGCAGCGTGCCGCTGTCCGCAGACTGAACCCCAACCACCGCTGAGAGTGGTCTGCATCACTAGTCTGGTGGCGATTTCAGCGACGTATCCGGAAGGACCTGGACCATGGCTGCCGACAAGTCTGTCCGCCGAGTTGCCCTGCTCACCGCCGGCGGGCTCGCGCCCTGCCTGTCGTCCGCCGTCGGCGGGCTGATCGAGCGCTACACCGAGGTGGCGCCCGACGTGGAGATCATCGCCTACCTGAACGGGTACCACGGCCTGCTCAGCGGCCGGTTCCGGACCGTGACGCCGGAGGTGCGGGAGAACGCGTCCGTGCTGCACAAGTTCGGCGGCAGCCCGATCGGCAACAGCCGGGTGAAGCTGACCAACACCGCCGACCTGGTCAAGCGCGGCCTGATCCAGGACGGGCAGAACGCCCTCCAGGTCGCGGCCGAGCGGCTCGTCGCGGACGGCGTCGACGTACTGCACACCATCGGCGGTGACGACACCAACACCACGGCCGCCGACCTCGCGGCGTACCTGCACGAGCACGACTACGACCTGACCGTGGTCGGTCTGCCGAAGACCATCGACAACGACGTGATCCCGATCCGGCAGAGCCTGGGTGCGTGGACCGCCGCCGAGCAGGGCGCGCTGTTCGCCCGCAACATCATTGCCGAGCACACCTCGAACCCGCGGATGCTGATCGTCCACGAGGTGATGGGGAGGAACTGCGGCTGGTTGACCGCGGCAACGGCGCAGGCGTACCAGCAGTGGGTCGACGAGCAGGAGTGGAATCCTGGGATCGGCCTGGAGAAGGCCGGTTGGTCGGTGCACGCCGTGTACGTGCCGGAGGCAACGATCGACCTGGATGCCGAGGCGGAGCGGCTGCGGAAGGTGATGGACGAGGAGGACTGCGTCAACATCTTCCTGTCCGAGGGTGCCGGCGTACCGTCGATCGTGGCGGAGATGGAGGCCCGTGGCGAAGAGGTCGGCCGGGACCCGTTCGGGCACGTCAAGCTGGACACCATCAACCCGGGCGCCTGGTTCGCGAAGCAGTTCGCCGAGCGGATCGGTGCGGAGAAGACGATGGTGCAGAAGAGCGGGTACTTCAGCCGCTCTGCCGCGGCCAACGACCGCGACCTCGCGCTGATCAAGGAGTGCACCGACTACGCGGTCGACGCGGCGCTGCGCGGTGAGTCCGGCGTCGTCGGCCACGACGAGGAGCGCGGCGACGAACTGCGCGCGATCGAGTTCCCGCGGATCGCCGGCGGCAAGGAGTTCGACCCGACCGCCGACTGGTTCGTCACCCTGAAGTCGGAGATCGGTCAGGCTTAGGACTTGTTGCGGAGGCGGTCGACCCACTGGTCGGCCGCCTTCTCGATCTGGGCGAGGACGTCGTCGAAGCCGTTGTCCTCGCCGTAGTACGGATCGGGTACGTCGTCGCGGGCGAACAACTGCGCCGCGGCGCCGTACCGGGTGAGCGTGTCGAGGTGGCTCGAGTCCATCGCGAGGATCAGATCCGGGTCCCCGGCGCGCTCGAACTGGCGGGCCCGATGCGCGCTGCCGTCGTACCCGCGGCGCCGGAGGGCGGCCGCCGCGCGCGGGTCCATCCGGTCGCCGACGTGCCAGCCGCCGGTGCCCGAGCTGGTCACCTCGACGTCGTCGAGACCGGCATCGGCGAGCTTGGCGCGCAGCACCACCTCGCCCATCGGCGACCGGCAGATGTTCCCGGTGCAAACGATCTCGACGCGCACTAGTGCACTTCGGCCTTCTCCGGCAGGACGGCGTTGAGGATCATGCCGACGACGCTGATGATCAGGGCGCCGAAGAGCGCGGACCAGAAGCCGTCGACGTGGAACTGGACGTCGAGCTTGCCGGTGATCCAGGACGTCAGCAGCAGCATCGCCGCGTTGATCACGAAGGTCAGCAGACCCAGGGTGAGGATCAGCAGCGGGAAGGACAGCACCTTCACCACGGGCTTCACGATCGCGTTCACGACACCGAAGATCGCGGCCACGATCAGCAGCGTCAGCACGCGCTTGCCGGTGGTCGCGCCCTGCAGGGTGATTCCGGAGACGATCCAGCTCGCCGCCGCCAACGCGACCGCGTTGACCAGCAACCTGATGATCAAGTTCTTCATGCCGTCGATCCTCCCATCCGACGGGTGACACCACGCTCGGTACACACCCTGATCGGACCCTGATCCCCTCTGCCTTCGAAAGAAGAACTGGTGGAGGTGTTGACAGCGAAAATGACCAAGTGATCTGATCATTTTCATGCCCCGTCCATTGCTTGCTCTCGTCGCACTGTCACTCACGGCCGCAGGCCTGGCTGTCCCGGCCGCTGCGAGTCCGTCGTCCACCTGCGGTGCTGTCCAGACGAACTGGACCGCGCAGGCGACTCCACATGCCGCCCCTGAGGGGTTGCTCAACGCCTACAGCAACACCGGGAAAGGCTGGACAGGTGCGGACAGCACCTACTCCGTCCCGCTCCCCGGTGGACGTACGGCGTGGGTCTTCTCCGACACGTTCCTCGGCCCGGTGAACCCGGACGGCTCCCGTCCGACCACTGCTCCGTTCATCAACAACTCGTTCGTGATCCAGCAGGGCACGAAGCTGACGACGGTCACGGGCGGTACGGCGACCAACCCGACGGCACTCGTGCCGCCGCCGTCCAACGGCTGGTACTGGTTCGGGGCAGCGCAGACCAGCCATGCCGGCCGTGACCTCGACGTGGTCGCGCTGCGCTTCGAGAAGACAGGGACAGGTCAGTGGGACTGGCGCTGGGCCAGCAACTACCTGGCGCGGTTCGACAGCACCACGTTCAAGCTGAAGAGCCTCACTCCGATTCCGTCGGGTGCGAACGTGCAGTGGTCCGGCTGGCTGCTGCGCGACCACGGGTACACGTACGTCTACGGCGTCGAGGACCTGGGCGCAGCGAAGTACCAGCACGTCGCCCGGGTGCGTGGTGACGACCTGACCGCGAAGCCTTGGGAGTACTGGACCGGCTCGGGCTGGTCCAGTGACGAGACCGCCTCCGCCCGGGTGCTCCAGGGGGTCGCCAACGAGCACAGTGTGACCCGCTGGAGCGACGGCTACCTGCTGGTCACGCACGACACCAACGAGCTGTTCAGCAAGCGCGTCCTCGGGTACTTCTCCTGCTCGCCGACCGGTCCGTGGGTGAAGCCGGTCGAGCTGTACCAGACCCCCGAGACGGGCGGGAACATCATCACCTACAACTCCCACGACCACCCGGACCTGCGGCGCGGCACATCGCTCCTGGTGAGCTACAACGTCAACAGCCTGGTCAGCGACGAGCTGTACGGCGACGTGGGCATCTACCGACCGCGGTTCGTCTCGGTCACGCTGGCAGCGGCCAAGTGAGCACCACGGGAGGCGTCGTACGGCGGAGTCTGCTGGACGACCTGGCGACGTCCATGCTCGCCCTGATCGCGGAGCGCAAGTTGGCGCCGGGTGATCAGTTCGAGGCCGTGCGGTCGCTGGCGGAGCGGTTCAAGGTCGCCGTACCGACTGTGCGGGAGGCCCTGCGCCGACTGGAGGCAACCGGAGCTGTCGAGCTCCGGCACGGCTCTGGTGTGTACGTCGGTCCGAACGTCGGCCGGCTGGTCCTGGCCAACCCCCTGGCGCTGGCACCCAGTCCGGACCGGTTGGTGGAGCTCCTGCAGGCACGTGCCCTCATCGAGCCACCTGTTGCCGCACTGGCGGCCCAGACGCGTGCGGAGGCTGCGCTGGAGCAGATGGCCAAGGACCTCGATGCGGCGGCCGAGCTGATCGCTTCCGGCGACCATGCGCAACTGGCCGAAGTGAACATGGACTTCCACCGCTCACTGGCACAGGCCTCCGGGAACGCGACGCTGGCCGAGGTGGTCGAGTCGGTCACGGTCGTGAACGCCCGCGAGCAGCTGGAGATCCTGCACATCCACGGCGACCGGCAGGCCGACCTGGACGAGCATCGCGCGATCTACGACGCCGTACGGTCCGGCGACGCAGACCTGGCCGAACTGCTCACCCGAGAGCACCTGGACGGCGTCCTGGCCGTCATCAACGAACGACTTCAGCATCCCTGAGCTGGAAGGACGCATCACATGCAACGCAACACCAACCGCAAGGCGCTGGCTGCCCTGGTGATCGCCGGCGCGCTCGCACTCTCTGCCTGTGGAGGCGGCGGTGGCGGGACCGCAGGGCCGGCCAAGGGTGAGGACAAGCCGGTCGACTCGCTGAAGTTCTACAACGACAAGGGCGGCTGGAAGGACGCGTTCACCCAGGTCGGGGCGGCCAGCAAGAAGGACATCGGCGTCGGCATGGAGCCGGTCGGGTACTCCGACTCGAACACGTACACCGCGTTCATCCGCTCCTCGTTCCGGACCAAGGAGAAGGCCGACCTGTTCACCTGGCACACCGGCAAGGAACTTCAGGACCTGGTGGACCAGAAGCTCGTTGCCGAGACCACCGACCAGTGGACCAAGGCAGTTGCTGATGGCAACATCCCCGAGCAGCTCAAGCAGTACTTCACGTACGGCGACAAGCAGTACTGCGTCCCGCTGAACGCCGGCTACTGGGTGATGTACTACAACAAGGCCGTCTTCAAGAAGGCCGGCATCACCCAGACCCCGACGACCTGGGCCGAGCTGACCCAGGTGGCGGACAAGGTGAAGGCGGCCGGCGTGAAGCCGTTCTACCAGACCAACATCCTGTTCTCGTTCGTCTGGTTCGAGACGCTGCTGGCCGGCAAGGACCCGGACCTGTACGACGCGCTCGCCGCCGGTAAGGCGAAGTACACCGATCCGGGTGTGGTCGAGGTGATGAACGAGTGGAAGAAGATGATCGACGCCGGCTACTTCAGCGACCCGGGCGCGAAGACCGAGCCGCAGGCGCAGCTGAAGAACGGCGACGTCGCGATGATCAACTTCGGTACCTGGTTCAGCGGCAACCTGAACACGCTGAAGATGAAGGCCGGCACCGACTACGACTTCTTCGTGATCCCGAACGTGAACCCGGACCTGCCCAAGACCTCGATGATCTTCGAGACCGGCCCGGTCTGCTCGGCGGCGGCCGGCGAGCACGCGTCGACGGTGAAGAAGTGGACCGACTGGTGGGTCACGCCGCAGGCGCAGACCGCCTGGGCGAACTCCCGCGGCGACCTGTCGTTCAACCCGAAGGCCGAGGTCAAGGACCCGGCGCTGTCGAAGCTGAACAAGGACGTCGGCGGCGACGGGTACCGGCTGATCAACCGGTGGTTCGAGGCGACGCCCGTGCCGGTTGCGAACAAGGCGCTGGAGGTGTTCGGCGCGTTCGTGACCAAGCCGGGTGACCCGATGCCGGGTCTGCAGAAGATCCAGGCCGAGGCGGACGCGTACTGGGCCAAGCAGAAGTGAGCAATCAGGCCCTTGACCGGACGGGGGCGCGTAAGGCGCCCCTGTTCGGCCTACCAGCTGTAGCGGTCGTAGCACTCCTGTTGTACCTGCCGTTCCTGTGGACGACGTACGTCAGCTTCACCGACTACGACGGGCTGGCGTCACCGGTGTGGTCCGGGCTGGCCAACTACAAGGCGATGTTCAGTGACCCCGATCTGATCGGGGCGTTGGTCAACACGCTGCTGTGGGTGGTCGGCATGGTGACACTGCCCGTGGCGCTCGGCCTACTGATCGCCGTACTGACCTACGGGCACAAGTGGGGCACGTGGTTGCGGCTGCCGTTCCTGCTGCCGTACGCGATCTCCGGTGTGGCCGTTGGAGTCATCTGGGGCTTCGTACTGCAGCCGGACGGCGCACTTGGTCAGGCACTCGGGTTCTTCGGGTTCCCGGGTGCCCACACCGGCTGGCTGCAGGCAGGTCCTGGCAACACGCTGATGATGATCGTCGCGGTCACCTGGCAGGCAGCGGGTGTGAACGCGCTGCTGTTCGTGGTCGGACTGCAGTCGATCCCGGCTGAGCCGCTGGAGGCTGCGAGGCTGGACGGCGCGGAGGGCTTCAGCCTGTTCCGCCACCACCTGTGGCCGCAGCTCCGCCCGATCACCACCGTGGTCATCGGACTCTCGATCGTCGGCAGCCTGAAGACGTTCGACGTGGTGTGGGTGATGACGCAAGGCGGCCCGGGTACGTCGTCCGAGACGCTGGCACTGTCCATGTACAAGGAGACGTTCGTGCTGAACGACTACGGACAGGGTGCGGCGATCGCGCTTTTCCTGAGCCTGGTCACCTTCGCCGCCTCGATTCTCTACCTCCGTTACCAGTTGGGGGACGCGCGTGAGCAGGGTTAAGACCGCAATCCTCGTCGTACTCGGGCTGATCTGGCTCGCGCCGATCTATCTCCTGGTCGTGAACGCGTCCAAGTCCGTCGACGGGTACGACGCGAAGACGGTGTGGAAGCCGGCGGGGTTCTCGTTGTTCGCGAACTTCGGTGACGCGTGGAGCAAGGCGGCGCTCGGGGACACGTTGGTGGCGACCACGATGTACAGCGTGATCGCGCCGGTGGTCGCGGTGCTGATCGGCTCTGCGGCCGGGTACGCGATCGTCGTACTGCGGTTGAAGCGCGGCTTCCTGTGGTTCGTGTTCATCTTCGGCGGGACGATCTTCCCGCTGCAGATGATCCTGATGCCGTTGTTCTCCGGGTACGCGAACTCCGGGCTGTACGACACCCGGATCGGGATGATCATCGTCTACACCGCGATCAGCGTGCCGTTCTCGGCATTCGTGATGCGGAACTTCTTCACCGGGATCGCGCGCAGCGTGTTCGAGGCCGCGGTGGTCGACGGCGGCGGGCTGTTCCGGATCTTCCGCAGCATCTACCTGCCGATGGCGGGGTCGGCGCTGGCGGCGATCTTCATCCTGCAGGCGACGTTCGTCTGGAACGACCTGCTGCTCGGCCTGACCCTGAGCCAGTCGGACTCGGTCCGGCCGATCATGCCGGCCCTCACCGGCCTGCAGAGTACGTACGGCGGGGCCTCGCTCCCGACCGTCCTGGCAGGTGGCCTGCTCGTCTCGCTGCCCACGGTCATCCTCTTCCTCGCCGCCCAACGCTTCTTCTCCCGGGGCCTCGCCCTGGGCCAGTTCTGAGAGGACACATATGAGTAGCCGCACAGTCGTCGTGACCGGCGGTGCCGCTGGCATCGGACGGGGTGCAGTCGAACGCTTCGTCGCCGCCGGAGACCGGGTGATCGCCCTGGACCGGGACGCGGAAGCACTGTTAGCCCTGGGTGATCAGGTGACAGGCGTGGTTGTGGATGTCTCCGACCGTGAGGCTCTCGCGGCCGCTGCGGACGAGCTCGGCGCGGTGGACGCGCTCGTATGCGCCGCCGGGATCCAGCGGTACGGGACGGTTGTCGACACGCCGTCGTCGGTCTACGACGAGGTGATGGCGGTGAACGTCGGCGGCGTGTTCTTCGCGTGCCAGGCGTTCGTCCCACGGATGTCGCGGGGCGGGAGTGTCGTGGTGGTGTCGTCCGTGCAGGCGTATGCGGCGCAGACGGGTGTCGCGGCGTACTCGATGGGCAAGGGCGCCTTGCTCAGCCTCGTACGGGCGATGGCGGTGGATCACGCTCCGGACGGGATTCGCGTGAACGCGGTCTGCCCGGGGTCGGTGGACACGCCGATGTTGCGTACGTCGGCAGCACAGTTCGCCGGCGACCGGACGACGGACGAGGTGGTCGCCGAATGGGGCCGCTCGCACCCGCTCGGGCGGGTCGCGACACCGGAAGAGGTTGCCGAGGTCATCTACTTCCTGTCCTCCCCGGCCGCGTCGTTCGTGACCGGAGCGGACGTGAAGGTCGACGGTGGGCTGACCGCCGGGCTGGCCGTCGTACTGCCGGAGGACGCGAAGTGAAGCCTGACTGGGGCGACGGGGTGGGGGAAGCATGAGAATCGTCGACGTACGCGCGACCACGGTGACGATGCCGTTGGAGGCACCGCTGCGGCACAGCAACGGAGCGCACTGGGGACGTTTCGTGCGGACTGTCGTGGAGGTCGAGGCCGACAACGGGCTGATCGGACTCGGCGAGATGGGCGGCGGCGGGCAGAGCGCCGAGGCCGCGGTCACCGGGCTCAAACCGTATCTCCTTGGTCACGACCCGGCGCGCACCGAGGCGCTGCGCTGGATGCTCGCCAATCCAACCGCCAGCCTCTACAACAATCGCACCCAATTGCTGGCCGCCATCGAGTTCGCCTGCCTGGACCTGCAGGGCCGGGAGCTCGGCGTGCCCGTGCACGCGTTGCTGGGCGGGAAGGTGCGCTCGCACGTGCCCTTCGCCAGCTACCTGTTCTTCCGGCATCCCGCCGAGGACGGGACGGGCGAGATCCGTACGGCGGAACAGCTCGTAGCGCACGCCCGCGAGCTGGTCGACCAGCACGGGTTCAGCGTGCACAAGCTGAAGGGCGGCGTGTTCCCGCCGGATTACGAACGCGAATGCTTCCGTGCGCTGGCCGAGGCGTTCCCGGGCCACCGCCTGCGGTTCGACCCGAACGGCGCGTTCAGTGTCGAGGAGGCGATCCGGTTCGCCCGCGGGATCGAGGACCTCGACAACGACTACCTCGAGGACCCGACCTGGGGCCTGAACGGGATGCGCCGGGTCCGCGAGAAGACCCCGATCCCGCTCGCGACGAACACCGTCGTGGTGAACTTCGAGCAGCTCGCCGCCAACGTCCGCGACCCCGCGGTCGACGTGATCCTGCTGGACACGACGTTCTGGGGCGGCATCCGGCCGTGCATCAAGGCGGCCGGTGTCTGCGAGACGTTCCAGCTCGGGGTCGCGGTGCACTCGTCGGGCGAGCTCGGCATCCAGCTCGCGACGATGCTGCACCTCGGTGCCGTCGTACCGAACCTGTCGTTCGCCGCGGACGCGCACTACCACCACCTGTGTGACGACATCATTGCCGGCGGCAAGCTTCCGTACGCCGACGGCGCGATCGCGGTCCCCGACGCACCCGGCCTGGGCGTCGAGCTGGACCGCGACAAGCTGGCCGAGTACGCCGAACTGTTCCGCGAACTCGGCTCGTACCCCTACGACCGCGATCCGGCCCGCCCGGACTGGTACCCCCTGCTCCCGAACACCGATTGGGCCGACCCGTCATGACGATTCCGCGTTCTGCCGATCTGGCGAGCGACGTTCTTGTCCACACCTACGACGACATGTTCAACCCGCCCGGGCTGACGAACTTCCTGGGCACGGCGCAGGTCGACCACGACGTCGTGGCGATCAGGAGCGTCAACTTCCCGCCGTACTCGCACGGCGACACCATCACCGGGCAGCTGTACGTCGACGGACGCCTGGCGCGCTCGTACGGCGGGACCGTGGAGGTGGTGTGGCGGCCGGACTGCGTCGTCCGCTCCACCACCGTCGACGGCCTTGACCTCCGCACGACCACCGCCTGCGCTCCGGGCAGACCAGCCGTCGTCGTCCAACTCGAAGTGTCGGGACTACCGGGACGGTCCGTCCGACTGGGACTCGCGCTGGCCAGTACTGCGACGCGCTCGCCGACGGGCTGGTTGCGCCCGGAACCGCCGTCCGAGCCCAACACGCTGCAGGTTGTGGACAATCGGGTTGTCGGCACCGGCGAGTCCGGATCGGCCGTGAGCGTGCAGGGTCTCGATGTGCCCAGCACTGTGGACAGGGCGATGCTCGAGGCAACGGTCGTGCTGGACGAGTCGGGGCGCGGGCGGCTGTCCTACGTGCATGTGCTGGCGGGGACACTGGAGGAGGCGACGGAGCACTTCGATGTCTGCGTGGCCGACGTACCCTCCGTGATCGCGGTCGCGGAGAGCATGTGGGACGTGGCGCTCGCCGACGCGTTCGACCCTCACAGCGACGGGTTCAGCGGTTCGTTGCCTGTACTGGAGACGTCGAACGAGGCGCTGCGGAAGCTGTACTGGTGGGGTGTGCTGGGTGTCATCTGGTTCCGGAGGGACAACCCGGCCAGTGTGATCGGGCGGACGTACGACACGTTGATGCCGCGGTACTGGCAGACCACGACGTTCATCTGGGACTACAGCCTGTCCTCGCTGACGCATGCGCTGCTGGACCCGGAGCCGATGCGAAAGCACATCGAGCACTGGATCGACCTGGACACGCACAAACACTTCGGCACCGAGTGGCTGACCGGCGGACCGGTCGGCTACTGGTACTCCGTGAACGACTTCGCCATGACCCGGCTGGTGCGCGACTACGTGCGCTTCACCGGGGACTCGGCGTTCCTGGACGTTTCCGTTGGCCCGAAGCCGGTCGGGGAGCATGTGCACGACTGGGCGACCGCGTGGCGCGGACTGCGCGGTGAACATGCGCTGGCCGACTACGGCGGCATCGACAACCTGCTGGAGTGCGTGAGCAGCTATGTGCACGAGGTGGCCAGCTTCAACGCCGCCAACGTGTGGTGCATGCGGGTAGCGGCTGAGATCGCAGACCGCTCCGGTGACGCAGACCGTGCTGCTCTGCTTCGCAAGGAGGCGTCCGCGCAGGCAGGCCACGTCAACGAGCTGTACGTCGAGGGCAAGGGCTTCTGGCACGCGCGGCAGCCGGACGGCAAGCTTGTCCCGGTCCGGCACTGCTACGACTTCAACATCGTCGGTACGACGATCCCGGACGACCTGTCCGAGTCGCAGCGCGCCGAGATGGTGTCGTTCTTCCAGCGGGAGCTCCAGACGCCCACATGGATGCGCGCGCTGTCGCCGTACGACGCGGATGCCGCGTTCAGCGTGCGGCCGGACCACCAGTGTAACGGCGCGTACCCGGCGTGGCCGGCCGACGCCGGTCGCGCACTGTTCGCGCTCGGGCGCGGCGACGTACTGCTGGACTGGCTTCCGGGTCTGGCCAAGTCCGCGAACCAGGGCCCGTGCGGTCAGGCGCACTTCGTCGAGGAGGCACAGCCGCCGATGGCGGGGGGAGCGCGGAAATCGCCGCCGCAGTTCCCGTACCTGATCGACTGGTCCTGCTCGTCGTCCGGCGCCTGGGTCAGCCTGGTCCTGGAGGGCGTCTTCGGCATCGAGGTCGCACTGGACGGCACCGTGACCGCGAGCCCACAGGTCGCCGCACTCGACCCGAACGCCCGCCTGACCGGCCTCCGGGTCGGCTCGAAGACGTACGACGTGACGGCGGACGGACTGGTCTGAGACGCAGCGGGACCGCTCAAGCCGGCGGCATCGCGATGGCCTCGAGGAGGGACTCCTCGGCGCCGGCGAGGTGACGGCGGAGCTCTTCGACGCACTCGTCGAGCTCGCCCCGCTCGAGCAACCGGACGAGTTTGCGGTGGGAGGCGACCTGCTGGCGCGCGTCCTGCCGCAGCGCGTCCACCCGGGCCAGCGCGAGCCGCGCCTCGCCGGTGATCGAGTCGGCGGTCGCGATCAAGCGTTCACTGCCGGTGAGCGCCACCAGGCTGCGGTGGATGGCCAGATGGGTCTCGGTCAGGGCCTCCGGGTCGGCACCGTCCCTGGCGGTCGCGGCGAACACCCGCATCGCCTCCCGGACCCGCTCCCGGGCCGTCTCGTCGGCGTCGTACCAGGCCCGGATCCCGGCGGACTCGAGCACGAACCGGGCTCGGCAGATGTCGGCCACCGCGTCGGGGTGCAGGATCGCCACGCTGACGCCCTTGTTCGGCTCGCGGACCGCGAGGCCCTCGGTGACCAGCATCGTCATCGCCTCGCGGATGGTGCTCCGGGCCACCCCGAGCGCCTCGGCGAGCGGCTGCTCACGCAGCGGCGTACCCGGCTCCAGATCACCGGCGAACAGGGCGGCGCGCAGCGCGTCGACCACCCGGTCCACCGTGGTCGAGCGGTCCACCCGCAGCCGTTCGTACATGGTGTGATTCTCGTCCAGACCCGGTCCGTTGTCGCGCCCGACCCGGCCCGGACGGGCGGCCTGTGGATAACTTCCGGCAGATGACCCGGTTTTCGGGCAGCATTTCCCTGGTGGCGCCACTGCCCGCGGGCCCAGCGCGGGAAGCCACTTGAACCAGCGAGGAGCAGAGCGTGGGAAAGATCAGTCCGCTTCAGCTCCTCGGTGCGGTCGGGCTGGTGCTGTTGCTGCCGTTGATCATCGTCCTGCTGATGCTGCTCGGCGTTCTGAGCGGGCTGGACTCGGCCGAAGCGCAGTGCGCGCAGCACAGTCAGGACCAGAGCCTGATGGGCTGGCCGACGGATCGGCACCAGATCGACGGGGACTGGACCATCTTTCACCAGGGCTACGACTTCCAGGTGAAGGAGGACGACAAGGTCTACGCCTCCCAGGACGGCAAGGTCGTCATGGCCTCGGGGAACGAGGTCCGGATCCGCCTGGAGAGCGTCGAGACGCGGTACAAGTTCCTGAAGACCATCACCGTCAGCAAGGACGCCGACGTCAAGCGGGGCGACCCGATCGGCACCGCCGGCATCGGCAGCGAGGGCACCGACGCCAACGGCGCCCCGATCGGTGTCGCCGGGGCGCATGTGCACTGGGAGATGTGGGCCGACCAGGAGAACAACAACAAGTGGTCCATCGTCCCGAAGCCGGAGGAGAACCCGTTCGAGCTCGACACCTCGAAGGGCGGTGGCGGCTGCAGCTGCGTCGACGGCAACCTCTCCGGGGCCAACAACCAGCAGAAGGCCTTCAACTTCTTCGTCCAGAACGGCTACTCCAAGGAGCAGGCTGCGGGCATCGTCGGCAACATGATCGCCGAGTCCAGCGTGGAGCCGGCTCGGCTGCAGAACACGGCGCCGGGCGTCGTCACCCCGCCGGACAAAGTGGTGAACTCCCCGCTCGGCTGGGGCATCGTGCAGTGGACACCGGCCGGCAAGATGATCAACCCGTCCCGCGACGCCGGGGTCCAGGACGAGCAGATCGCCTCCCTGGGCTACCAGCTGGAATTCCTGATCAAGCAGCTCAACGGCGACGGACCCCTCGGGGAAGGGGCGGCCGGGCGCGCCATCAAGTCGGCGACAACGGTCGAGCAGGCTGCGTACGAGTTCGGCGACAAGTTCGAGCGGTTCGGCGGACACGAGAACCCGAACCATCCGACGTACGCCGAGCGCAAGGCGAACGCGCGGCACGTTTTCGACCAGTTCGCCGGTTCGGCGCCGGCGTCGGGCGGGGACGCGCAGACCGCCGGTACCGGCGGGTGCGGCGAAGGCAGCGGCAACATCGCCGAGGTCGCGAAGAACCTGGCCTGGCCCGAGGACGGTCACGACGGCGTCGACGCGAGCATCGCGAAGAAGGAGTACGTCGATGCGATGGAGAAGTTCAACGACGGCTCCAGCGGCATCGACCCCTACAGCGACTGCGGCCGCTTCGTCGCGACGGTGATGCACATGAGCGGCGCCGACAAGGACTACCCGAACGTCGGAACCGACGTTCAGCGGACGTATCTGGAGAGCTCCGGGAAGTACGACTGGTGGCACGGGGAGCCTCCGGGCGGCATGAAGCCGGGTGACATCCTGAACGGGCCCGGTCACACCTACCTCTTCGTCGGTCCGTGGGGTAAGGAGGGCGGCGGTTACAACGCGGCCTCCGCCTCCCTCCACGGTCACGTACCGGAGGCAGGCCACCTGTACGACGTCGGCGGCGGTTCGGGCAACTTCACGGTCTACCGGCTGAAGAACGCGCCGAAACCGGCGAGCTGAGCAAGGACGGGAGCAGCGGATGCTGGATGAGAACCGGCGGCCCTTCATGGTCGTCGTGGTCGTGCTGGCGGTCGTCCTGATCGTGATCGGCGGCGTCGTGCTGTTCCGCGGCGGCGGATCGGAGACGACGCTGACCGTGCAGTCGATCCCGAACGACCTGACCCTGAAGCTGGACGGCCACGAGATCCCGGCGAACGGCGAGGTCAAGATCAAGGCAGGCACGCACACCCTGGAGGGTTCGCGGCGCGGCTTCCAGAGCTACACCCAGACCTTCACCTCGGGCAGCGACCGGCTGAGCTACAAGATGTTCCTCTACGCCAACAGCGCCGAGGGCCGGGAGTGGGCCAAGAACAACCCCGAGCAGCAGCGTGAGGCCGAGGCCGAGGCCGGCCGGAGGTACGACGAGGTCCAGGCCCGCCTCAAGCAGAAGTACCCGATCCTCAGCCAGCTCCCGTACGTCGGCGACGGCTTTCAGGCGACGTACACCAAGTCCAAGAGCGACCCGACGAACCCGGAGGCGATCTCGATCGTCATCGAGGTCTTCGGGCCCCAGGGCAGGACGAAGGCCCTCCAGTGGATCAAGGGCTACGGCTGGGACATCGACACCCTCGACATCATCTGGACCACCGGCAAGTAGGCGCCGCGCAGGTCAGGCGGGGAGGACGACCTCCCCGCCCGGCGTGCCGATCCGGGACAGCGGAAAGTCCAGCGGGTTCGTCAGGCACCGGATCGAGCCGCCGCCCTTGTGGAACTCCGACAGGTCCAGGACGACGACGCGCAGTCCGAGACCCGTGAAGACGTCGTGCAGCCGCGGCGAGCAGGCCGGCATGATGATCGTCTCGCCGACCACGATCGAGTTCGCGCTGAACGCGAACGCCTCCTCGTCGGTGAGCACGATCGGGTCCGGGACGATCCCGGACAGTTCCGCCTGGCTCGCGGCGTCGAACGCCGACGGGTAGATCATCGCGTGCGTGCTGTCCACCGGGCAGAACGGCAGGTCGAGGTGGTACATGCCCTCGTGGGCGATGCGCAGCCCGCGGACCCGGATGTTCCACTCGGTCGCGAGGTGCTTGAGTGCCGCTTCCTCGGTCCGCGGCCCGTACCCGACGACCAGGCTGTCGCCGAACACGAACGCATCCCCGGACTCGAAGTGCGGCCCGACGCCCTCACTGCCGGTCCGGTCGAGCCGGAAACCGGCCTCGGTGAACCAGTCGGCCGCGCTCAGCGACTCCTTGCGGCGCGGCTCGAACCGCATGTGCGAGAGCATCGCGCGGCCGTCCGCGGTGGCCAGTCCGAGGTTCATCGCGTACACCATGTCCGGCGAGTCGGCCCGCTGCGCGAGGACCTCGACCTCGCCGCCGGCGTCCACGATCGCCTGCCGCAGCGACTCCCACTGCTTGAGCGTCAGTGCCGGGTCCGGCTGGTCGTGTGTCGACATGTACGGGTTGATCACGTAGTCGATCCGGAAGTGGTCCGGCCGGACCATCAGATAGCGACGACCCCACTCCAGCGGCTGCCCCATGAACCCCTCCTGACGACGTTTCGGATCTTGCCAGATCCCCTGATTGTCCGACAATCAGTCAGTCTGAGGCTCGAGGTTTCCGGAGTCAAACGGCGTGCTGTACGTCGCTTTCCGGAGGGTGGTTCCGGGGTGCGGGTAAGGACTAACCTGCGGGCATGACCCCTGACAACGAGGTTCGCTTTCGCGCCTGCCTGGACGATGTCGCGGCTTACAAGCCGGGTCGTCCGCCGGAGCGCTCCGACGGTCGCCCGACGTACAAACTGTCCAGCAACGAGAACCCGTACCCGCCGCTTCCGGGTGTGCTGGCCGCCGCGACCGAGGCCGCCGCGCAGATGAACCGGTACCCGGACATGGGTGCCGTCGACCTGCTCGAGGCGCTGTCGGACCGGTTCGGCGTACCGGTGAGCGACCTCGCGGTCGGGACCGGGTCGGTCGCGCTGCTGTACCACTTGCTGCAGGCGACAGTCGCCGAGGGCGACGAGGTCGTCTACGCATGGCGCTCGTTCGAGGCGTACCCGATCGCGGTCCAGCTGACCGGCGCGACGTCGGTCAAGGTGCCGCTGACCGCCGAGGCCCGCCACGACTTCAAGGCGATGGAGGCCGCGATCACCGACCGCACCAAGGTCGTGCTGGTCTGTACGCCGAACAACCCGACCGGCCCGGTGGTACGACGCGACGAGCTGCTCGCGTTCCTCGACGCCGTACCGTCGAACGTGCTGGTCGTGATCGACGAGGCGTACCGCGAGTTCGTCCGGGAGACCGACGTCGTGGACGGGGTCGAGCTGTACCGTGACCGGCCGAACGTGCTGGTCCTGCGGACGTTCTCGAAGGCGTACGGGCTGGCCGGGTTCCGGGTCGGGTACGCGATCGGTCACCCGGCCGTCGTCGGGGCGATCCGGAAGTGCGCGCTCCCGTTCGGCGTCAGCTACGTGGCCCAGGCGGCGGCGATCGCGTCCCTCGGCGTCGAGGAGGAGCTGTTGGAGCGGGTCGACGCCCTGGTCGAGGAGCGTCAGCGGGTCGTCTCCGCGCTCCAGGCCGCCGGCTGGGACGTCCCGGAGTCGCAGACGAACTTCGTCTGGCTCGAGCTCGGCGAGGACACCGTCCGGTTCGCCGAGGCTGTCCAGGCCGAAGGTGTCTCGGTCCGCCCGTTCCCCGGCGAAGGCGTCCGCGTCACGATCGGCGAACGCGAGGCCAACGACCTGTTCCTGAACGTCGCCCGCACCTGGCGCCAGTGACCGTCGGCGGACGGGGTTCCTGCCGGTGAGCGCTCTCGTTTGGATCTCGGGTGCTTCGGCCGGGATCGGCGCGGCGCTCGCCGCGACGGTGCCGTTCCGGGATGCCCGCGTCGTGGACATCTCACGCCGCGGCGGTACGCCGGAACACTTCAAGGCGGACCTCGCGGATCCCGCCGACTGGTCCCGCGTCGCGGAGCACTTCACGGACGAGCTGTCGACGTACGACGGTGACCGCGTCGTCTTCATCCACAACGCCGGCACGATCACCCCGATCGGCCCAGCGGCTGGAGCAGATCCCGACGACTACACCCGAGCGGTCCTGCTGAACTCCGCAGCGCCCCAGGTCCTCGGGGCCGCGTTCCTCCGGGCGTCCGCGCACCTCACGTGCGAGCGCCATCTGGTGATGCTCTCCTCCGGTGCCGCAACAACGGCGTACTCCGGCTGGTCGTCGTACAACGCCGGCAAGGCCGCCGTAGAGCACTGGGTCCGCACCGTAGGTCAGGAACAACCCACCGACGGCTGCCGAATCCTCGCCGTAGCCCCGGGCGTAGTAGACACCGCCATGCAATCCGAAATCCGATCCACCCCCGAAGCAGACTTCCCCGCCGTAGCTCGCTTCCACACCCTCAAAGCCACCGGCTCCCTCACCACCCCCGAGGCAGCAGCCACCGGCATCTGGTCCCTCCTGCACCGGGATCTCCCCAACGGCACCTGCACAGACCTCCGAACCCTCTGAGGCCAGGCACAAAGGAGCGGCGCCGGGAGGAGTGAGGCTTGCTCCCGGCGCCGCTTGTGTTGCTCCGAATCAGTCAATCCACCGAGGTGACTGGTTCGGGTCCCGCATCACTGACCAGGGAGGGTCAGTTGTTCTGCTCGTTGCTCTGCTCGCAGGTCTTGAGCGAGTCGACGGAGTTGCCGTCGTTGTCCAGGCCCAGGATGCCGGTCGGGTTCGACAGCGGGACAGTGCCGCCGATGCCCGTGATGTCGACCTGGTTGTGGCAGACCTGCCACGGACCGACCTTGTTGTCGGACACGGACACGACACCGTTGCCGTCGGCCTTGTACCACTTACGGTTCTGCTCGTTCTCCTGCTCGCAGGTCTTGACGGCGGTCACGCTGTTGCCGTCGTTGCCCCAGCCGATGATGCCGGTGATGTCGTTGGCCGGCACGGTGCCGCCGATGCCGGTGCCGGCACCGAGGTTGTGGCAGGCCTGGAACGCGCCGAGGTCGTTGCGGTCGATGGCGACCAGCGAGCCGTCCTTGTGCATGCCCCACCAGCGGGCGTGGCCGCCGTCGTAGCCCTTGCTGGCCGAGGAGACCGCGTCGGCCAGGCCGGTGACCTGAGCCTTCTGCTGGGCGTCGTCGAGAACGTTGGCGCTCACGACGGTGGCCAGACCGAGGGTGGCGACAGTCGCCACCGCTGCAGCGGCGACGATCTTACGAGTTACCTGCATTATGCCAGGTTTCCTTTCGGGTTTTGACGGATTCGTCTTAGTGCTAACGACACCTGGCACAGGCGGTTACAAACTTTTTCGTCAACTATTTTCCGGGTACGGACATGCATAGTAGTCCGGTGATGAGTTCCCTGACGGAGCAGCAAACCTCGTGCTGACCAGGCAACTTGCCGGTGACGGTAGTGAGTGGAAGTTGATACGGAAGGTCCCGTAACCGAGCTCCCGGTACGTCGTTGAGTCAGCGCGGGTGACGGAAGCCCGGCGAATCGGAAGATTGTTTCGGTGGGCTCGGTGGCTGCCGAATTGGCAATAGCACGATTCGTCGGAATATGTTGGAACCATTGCCGGAGATTCGTGCCGTGTTTTTCGGGGCACGGCGCGACCGGCAGCCAGACCCGCTGCCGCGCGCATCGGCAGCGGTGGGAGACCCGGGTCCCTTGGGCCCGGGTCTTTCCTTTTCGTACGGGCGCTACGAGCGCCGGCGCTCCGAGGTGACCACGAGCGCAACGCCGACGATGATCACCGCGCCGCCGAGCAGGATCTGCCAGGTCAGGCTCTCGCTCAGGATCAGCCAGCCGAGGAACACCGCGACCGCCGGATTCACGTACGCGTAGGTGCCCACCAGCGAGATCGGCGCGTTCGCCAGCAGATACGAGTACGCCGTGTATGCGAGCAGCGACCCGAACACCACCAGGTACGCGAGTGCGATCCACCCGGATCCCTGGATCCGGTCCAGGTGCAGTCGCCCCGGCTCTCCTCGCAGTACGCCGAGCAGCACCATCGCCGTACCGCCGAAGACCATTTCGTAGAGCGCTGTCACCAGGGGATCCCGCGGCAGCCCGAGCTGCGGCGCGTACCGCGAGCCGGTCGCCCAGCAGATCGTGCCGACCACCAGGATCGCCACCGACAGCGGCTTCGCGCTCGTGTTACCACCTGACAACGCGAGCAGCGCCGCGCCGCCGAACCCGATCAGTACGCCGACCCACGTCATCGCCCGCGGCCGCTCGCCGCCGCCGACGCGCAGCAGCATCAGCCACAACGGGATCGCGGCGACCAGCAACGCGGCCAGCCCGGACGGCACCGTCTGCTCCGCGATCGCCACCGCCCCGTTGCCGAAGGCAAGGAGCAGGACCCCGACCGTGGCCGCGCCGATGGCCTCGCGGCGGGTGATCCGCAGCCGCTGCCAGCCCGACTTAACAGCCAGGCCGGCGGCCATCAGCAACGCGGCGGTGAGGAAGCGGGTGGCCATCCCGAGCATCGGCGGGATGTCCGCCTCCACCACGACCCGGATCGCCAGGTACGTCGAACCCCACACGACGTACACGACGGCGAGGGCGGTCCAGATCATCGCGCCGGAGGCCGTCCGGGAACCGGACTCGACCACTTCGGCGGGAGCGGACGCGGCCATCGGAACCTCCTCGGAAAGGGTGTCAGGGGTGTTTTGCAAGAACGATGCTTACGCTATGGCTCGCGACGGCTCCCCGCAAGGCGGTATCCGGCCACCGATCCACGGATTCCCGCCAGTTCGGCGTACGTCGAGACCCATTTGTGACACTTGATGTCGAGATGCCAGATCTCTGTAATATGAGCGTGCCGATAGGACCAGTGGATGGACTGGTGTCTCACCGGAGGACCGATTTCGGTACCGCCGTACCCGCCGGAGTCCAGACAGTTAGCGAATCAGGCACCTCGTCGGTACGGTGTCCGGCAAGATGGGAGTGAGACCAGTGAGGAGGTCCACTGCCAGCAGTGCATCAACCCCTGGAATCACGCGGACCAGCCTGCGAAAGCCTCATCCGGCGCACCGGGCCGGCCCCGTGCAACGTTGCGGTCGCGGCGATCCCGCGCTCGAACCCGAGGAGTGCATGTGAGTGAGTCGGTGCCGGGCCCTGCCCCGGAAGTGTTCGCGCCCCACAAGGCGCCGGTCAGTCCGCCCCAGGCCTCCGAGGAGGTCGAGTTCGTCCAGCTCCTGACGCCCGAAGGCGAGCGCGTCGAGCATCCGGACTACACGTTCGACCTGGACGACGAGACGATCAAGGGCTTCTACCGGGACATGGTCCTGGTCCGCCGGATCGACACCGAGGCGACCGCCCTGCAACGCCAGGGTGAGCTCGGGCTGTGGGCGTCGCTGCTCGGCCAGGAGGCCGCGCAGATCGGCTCCGGCCGGGCTCTGAACAAGAAGGACATGGTCTTCCCGACGTACCGCGAGCACGGTGTCGCGTTCTGTCAGGGGGTCAACCCGCTGAACCTGCTCGGCCTGTTCCGCGGCGTCGACCAGGGTGCCTGGGACCCGAAGGACAACAACTTCCACCTCTACACGATCGTGATCGGCGCGCAGACGCTGCACGCGACCGGGTACGCGATGGGCCAGCAGCGCGACCACGCGATCGGTGACGCCGAGAACGGCGAGGCCACGATCGCCTACTTCGGCGACGGCGCCAGCAGCCAGGGTGACGTCAACGAGGCGTTCATCTGGGCCTCGGTGTTCAACGCGCCGGTGGTCTTCTTCTGCCAGAACAACCAGTGGGCGATCTCGGAGCCGATCGACCGGCAGACCCGGATCCCGCTGTACCAGCGCGCCGCCGGCTTCGGCTTCCCCGGAGTCCGCGTCGACGGCAACGACGTACTCGCGACGTACGCCGTCACCCAGCAGGCCCTGAAGCGGGCCCGCGAGGGCAGTGGCCCGACGCTGATCGAGGCGTACACGTACCGGATGGGCGCGCACACCACGTCCGACGACCCGACGAAGTACCGGCTCAACGAGGACCTCGAGCACTGGAAGCTCAAGGACCCGATCGAGCGCGTACACGCGTACCTGAGCCGGCACGCCGCCGTCGACCACGACTTCTTCGACGAGGTCGAGGCCGAGGGGAACAAGATCGCCGCCGAACTGCGGGCCGGCTGCCTCGCGCTGCCGGACCCGGTGCTCACCGACTTCTTCCAGAACGTGTACGTCGAGGAGACGCCGCAACTGGCCGAGCAGCGGGACCAGTTCATTGCGTACGCCGCTTCGTTCGAAGGCGAGGGCTGAGCGATGACCAAGATCACTCTCGGCAAGGCCATCAACGCCGGACTCCGGGCCTCGATGGAGAAGGACCCGAAGGTCGTCGTGATGGGCGAGGACATCGGCAAGCTCGGCGGCGTGTTCCGGGTCACCGAAGGACTGCAGAAGGACTTCGGCGAGGATCGGGTGATCGACACCCCGCTCGCCGAGTCCGGGATCATCGGCACCGCGGTCGGCCTCGCGCTGCGCGGGTACCGGCCGGTCTGCGAGATCCAGTTCGACGGCTTCGTGTTCCCGGCGTACGACCAGATCATCAACCAGGTCGCGAAGATGCACTACCGGTCGATGGGCAAGATCACCATGCCGATCGTCATCCGGATCCCGTACGGCGGCGGTATCGGCGCGGTCGAGCACCACTCGGAGTCGCCGGAGACGCTGTTCGCGCACGTGCCGGGCCTCAAGGTGATCTCCTGCGGCGACCCGGTCGACGCGTACTGGATGATCCAGCAGGCGATCACGTCCGACGACCCGATCGTGTTCTTCGAGCCGAAGCGCCGGTACCACGAGAAGGCCGAGCTGGACGAGTCCGTGCCGCCGATGCCGCTGCACAAGGCGAAGGTGCTCCGGGAGGGCACCGACGCGACGCTGCTCTGCTACGGCCCGATGGTGAAGACCTGTCTGCAGGCGGCCGAGGCCGCGGTCGAGGACGGCCGCAACCTGGAGGTCATCGACCTGCGGACGATCGCGCCGTTCGACCTGGCGACGATCTTCGCCTCCGTCAAGAAGACGCGGCGTGCGGTTGTCGTGCACGAGGCGCCGTACTCGTTCGGTCCGGGGTCGGAGATCGCGGCGCGGGTGACCGAGGAGTGCTTCTACCACCTCGAGGCACCGGTGCTGCGTATCACCGGATACGACACCCCGTACCCGCCGTCGCGGATGGAGGACGACTACCTTCCGGACCTCGACCGGGTGCTGGACGGCGTCGACAAGGTGATGGGGTACTGATGGGCATCCAGCAGTTCCGCCTCCCCGACGTCGGCGAAGGACTCGTCGAGGCCGAGATCGTCAGCTGGAAGGTCAAGCCCGGCGACACGGTCAAGCTCAACGACACCGTCGTCGAGATCGAGACCTCGAAGTCGCTGGTCGAGCTCCCGGTTCCGTTCGCCGGCGTGGTCACCGAGTTGCTCGTGCCGGAGGGCGAGACGGTCCCGGTCGGTACGCCGATCATCTCGGTGCAGACCGAGTCCGCCGAAGCCCTCGCCGACGACATGGTTCCGACGATCCCGGAGCCCGAGGAGACCGGCGGCCGCACCGCGGTCCTGGTCGGCTACGGGCCGAAGACCACCGACGCCAAACGCCGCCAACGCAAGCCCGCAGCCTCCGCCGGCCCGACTCCGGCTGCCGCGGTAGCTGCGGTGCCCGCGGCTGCCCCGGTAGCTCCGGTTCCCGCGGCTGCCCCGGTTGCCCCGCCCGCACCGGCGGCGGTCCCCGCTCCGGCGCCGGTTGCTGGGGGCAACGGGTCTGTTCACGTGTTGGCGAAGCCGCCGGTGCGGAAGCTCGCCAAGGATCTGGGGATCGATCTGGCTGTGGTGCCGGCGACCGGCCCAGGTGGAGTGATCACACGGGCCGACGTCGAGGGTTACGCGGCGGCGCCTGCGGTTGCGGACGTTCCGGCGTACGAGCCTGCTCCGGTTGTCAGCGGCCGCGAAGACACCCGCGTCCCGGTCAAGGGTGTGCAGAAGGCGATGGCGCAGGCGATGGTTGCCAGTGCGTTCACCGCGCCGCATGTGACCGAGTGGATCACCGTCGACGTCAGCGCCACCATGGAACTGGTCGAGCGGCTGAAGTCCGACAGGGCGTTCAAGGATCTGCGCGTCTCGCCGTTGCTGATCGTCGCGAAGGCGGTCACGCTGGCGGCCCGGCGTACGCCGATCATCAACGCGGCCTGGGACGAGCAGGCGCAGGAGATCGTCTACAAGGGCGCGGTCAACCTCGGCATCGCCGCGGCCACCCCGCGCGGGCTGATCGTCCCGAACATCAAGGGCGCCGACTCGCTCACCCTGCCCGACCTGTGCCGGGCGCTGAACGACCTGGTCGCCACCGCCCGCGAGGGCAAGACCCAGCCGGCGGACCAGGCCGGTGGATCGTTCACGATCACCAACGTCGGCGTGTTCGGCGTCGACGCCGGTACGCCGATCATCAATCCGGGCGAGGCCGCGATCCTCGCCTTCGGCGCGGTCCGCAAGCAGCCGTGGGTGGTGGACGACGAGATCGTCCCGCGCTGGATCACCACGCTCGCGCTGTCCTTCGACCACCGCCTCATCGACGGCGAGAAGGGCTCCACCTTCCTCGCCGACGTCGCCGGCATCCTCGAGGACCCGGCCCGCGCCCTGATGTTCTGACCGCCGGCAG
Organism: Kribbella sp. VKM Ac-2566; assembly: GCF_004366005.1. NCBI lineage: Bacteria > Bacillati > Actinomycetota > Actinomycetes > Propionibacteriales > Kribbellaceae > Kribbella > Kribbella sp. VKM Ac-2566. The sequence goes on from NZ_SODT01000015.1 coordinate 183,554, forward strand.
GCCCGGGTGCATCCGCCCGGGCCTGCTATCCCCAGGGATCCTCTGAACGCCAGCGCCGGCCCGCCATGGACGGCCGCTCGCGCCGACCCACTGTCATCGAGTGGAAGGCGGCACGCCAGCTTCGCGGCGGTTGGTGGAGCGTTCGCAGTACGTCGTCTGCCAGCCGCTCGGGCGCTTGATCGCCGATCGGGAACCGCAGGAAGACCTGGAACTGCTCGTCTTTCACGAACAGCGCTACCAGGAACTTCCGCGGGTCCTGATGATCGACCGCCGCCCAGCTGAGCTCCATACCTGCTGGGATGAAGCGCTCGCGATCGACCGCCTCGATCACCAACCGCGCCGCGGTGTCCGCCGGCCGCTGCCAGCTCCGGTCGTTGCCGATCCGTTCGACTTCGGCGTCGTACTGCGCGGCGTCGAAGGACACCCCGTGACCCAGCGGCGGGTCGACGTACCAATCCCAATGGACGGCCATGCCCAAACGCGTGATCCGGGCCTCGGTCGAGCCGCAACCCGATTCGCCGCAGGTGCAGCGAGCGACCACGACGTGGCGCGGCTCGGTGGTCGCAACGAGCTGGTTGGTGGGGACGAAGAGGTTGAACGGGTGCATGCCCATTCCGGCGCCCGCCTCGGTGATCTCCAGGTCGTTGACGTGGATCAGCACCTCGCTCGGCGTGATTTCGAGGCGCAGCGTGTCGGTGGGAAGGCGGGCGTACCTCGTACCGCCGATGTGCTGACCGGGCGACGCTTCGGGGCGCGGGACCGAGAGTTCGTCGAGCGCGTCGAGCAGGAGCCGGCGAAGTTTTCTGATCCGGTCCGACTGCGACGCGGCGGCGAGTTCTCGCAGTCCGGGGGAGTCGAGGCCGTCTGTGAGGGCATGGGTTGCGGTCTCGATCAGGCGGGTGGAGTTGGCCCAGTACGGGTCCGCGGAGCAACGGGCGGCCGCGTCGTACAAGCGCTCCGTAGGCGAGGTCTCCACCAGACCATGATGAGGGTTGCCCGCTCGTGGCGACCGGCTCTTCGCGGCCGAGTGCTGCAAGCTCGACAGGTAGTGCACCGGCGAGACGCTGTACGCACGGACGCATTCACGCTCAGGTGCACTACCCGGCCGGGTGACACATCCTGTCGAGCTGCAGATCACACCGAGCCTAATCCGCCTGACTGTGTCGGCGGGACGGTGAGAGGGTGGTGCGGTGCTGGTGATCTTGGTGGTGCTTGGGGCGGCGGTTCTGCATGCAACGTGGAACGCGATGGCCCATGGGGCACCGGATCGGGTCGCTGGGTTGGCGTTGTTCGAGCTTGCGGCGGGGGTGATCGGGCTCGTCGCGGTGCTGGTGATGGGGCTGCCGCCCGCCGGGACGTGGTGGTACATCATCGCGTCCGCGTTGCTGCACCTCGCGTATCTCGGTGGGCTGCTGGCGTCGTACCAGCTGGGTCAGTTCAGCCAGATGTACCCGTTGGCCCGCGGTATGTCGCCATGGGTCGTGGCCGTGGTGTCCATCGTCGTACTGCACCAGACCCTGGCCGTACTCGAGTTGGCCGGCGTACTGCTCGTGTCGGCCGGCCTGATCGCGCTCGTGTTCATCGGCCGCCCGGGGCGCGGTCAGGTCCCGGCGTTGTTCGCGGCGATCGGGACGGGGCTGATGATCGCGTCGTACACGGTCGTCGACGGGGTCGCCGTACACAAGATGCCGGTGGCGACGTACATGGGCTGGGTGTTCATGCTGCAAGGGTTCGCGGTGCCGTTGGCGGTTCTGTTCTGGCGCGGCCGGCAGGCGTTCAACCTGCCCCGCCCCGCGATCCTCTCCGGGCTGGCGGGCGGCGTCGTCTCGATGGCCGCGTACGGACTGGTCCTCTGGGCCCAGACCCGCGGCACCCTGGCCGCGATCGCCGCCCTCCGCGAAACCAGCATCATCTTCGGCGCCATCATCGGCGCAATCTTCTTCCACGAACGCTTCGGCCCCAAACGAGCCACCGCCGCAGCCGTAGTAGTCGCCGGCATCGTGTTGATCACCACCGGCTAACCGCTCCTCGCCCGCCGAGTCGTGGGAATTGGCTGAAGATTCGAGCCTCGATCCACGACTCGGCGATCGGGGTCGGAGCCAATCGCCACGACTCGACGACGGCCGGGTTTTACAGACAGGTGCGGTCGGTGCTTCGTGGATCGTCCACCCGCTGGCTGCGGTAGATCTGACCGTGCATCGCACTGTCGCGCCATGGTCGGGCCTTCTCGAACCACATGTCGAAGTCGGGCCGGGTCAGGTCGGCGTACACCACGCCTTCACCGCCGTCGACCTGCGCGAGGTAGCGACCGTCCGGACCGATCACGCCGGAGTTCATCAGGTGCGCTGTCTGCGAGGGCAACGCCATGGCGACCCAGTACGTGTTGATCGAGGCGTGGGCGCGCGCCTTGGCCTCGAAGACCTCGTCGACGGGATAGGCCGACAGCAGCAGGCAGTCGACGCCGAGTTCGCGGTACTGCGAGAACAGGTCGGGGAAATTGATCTCGATACAGATCGCGCACCCGAACCGGAACCCGTCGACCTCGAAGACAACCGGGTCGAACCCGGGACTGTAGAAGCTCGTGATCTCGGTGTGCGAGCAGAACCGCTTGTCGTAGCGATCGACGACCTTCCCCTCGTCCGAGATCACGTACAGGCTGTTGTGCGGCCGATGCGGTGGAGTCAGCGGGTGCGCTGATCCCAGTACGACCCAGATGCCCAGCTCGGCGGCCAGTACGGCGATCTGCTCGAGTTCGTCGCGGACCGCCGGCCAGTCGACGTCGCCCCAGTCCTGGATCTGTTCCTTGGCGTATCCGGACAGGAAACCTTCGGGGAACTGCACCAACCGAGCTCGCTCACTCGCGGCATCGCGCATCAGCCGCCGTACCGTGCCGCCGTTGTGGCGGATGTCCGCGGTGGCAGTCGTCTGAGCGACCGCGATGCGAAGGGATTGCTTGCTGTTCGTCACTTCGTCCTCCGTGCCCCGGCACACGGCTTCCCCAGCAACCACGTCCGAGACGGTAGGACCAGCGACAACGACCCGAGACCAAGGTCCCTTTGCCTTCACAACAGACCGCGCTGGGGACGATCAACGAAGGTTAGGCGCAGGCCGCGCCGCGACATATCGTGCCGCCTCTCCCGAACGCGCGTCAACCAAGACATCGTCAAGGACGACCGCTTGGCTAGCATCGACCCGTGGCAGTGACGGCGTCTGGGGTGTTCCGGCGGACCGCGATCGAGCGGGCAGATCAACGAGTCTCCTGGGAACGAACGGATCAGGCGTTCTTCTCGAGTGGGGCATGCCACGTGCTGGCTTGGGCGTGCAGGGATTTCTATCCCGATCAGGGGATCGACCTGGCGGCGCTGTACTTGGGTGATTTCGAGCATCCACTTCATGTGTACGCGAGGTGGGGCACGTGGGTGTTCGATGCGTCGGGTTGGAACCTCGAGTCCGAACTCCTGCAGGCCAACAGCGACTTCGAGGGCCTCCCCGTCCGTGAGGTGGAGACGATCAGAACTGACCTTCGGGAGTTCTGTGAAAAGCACGTCCATCGACAACCGCACCAGTACTGGGCAGATCCGACAGAACGCGCCCGCGCCTACGTGGCCCGATACAACCCACCCTGGCTCTAGGCGCCTTCGCTCGTGCCAGCCATGAACCACGTCGCCGACGGCTAGGGACATCGCCTCCGTGGTTCGTTCCTGATCCCAGGCGTCGACAAGTAGCCGCGTTCAGGCCACGAAGCTCGGATCGTCGTAGCCCATGTCGCGCATCTTCGCGGCCGAGAAGACGATCATGATCTCGTCGCCCGCCGTGAACGCACGTTCCATCGACGGATATTGCGGGCTCGCGGGCGCGAACCAGACAGGACCGGCGCTGAAGTCCAGGCGCAGAGCAGTAGGAATCTCGACGACACGAGCAGGCTCGACCACCTCGCCGCTCGCCAAGGTGGCTGGACCGAGTTCGATCCGCTCCCACGATGTCGTCGTCCGCAGTACAGGGGTGTCCAGGATGCCTGTCCAACGGGATATTCCATCGGGGCCGATTCGTTCCGGCCCGTCCTCTCCCAGAACAAGATGGCGTTCGATGGGTTCAGCGAAGACCTCGACGCCGTAGGCGTAGAAGGTGCTGGTCCATGTGACGGTCACGGGGCCGGCGTCCGTAGAAAGTTGCACACCCATGACGGCGTGATGCCAGTCGCCGTAATCCCACCGGGCCGGCTCGGGACCGTAGTTGTGGATGTCCCAATAGTCCACTGCGTGGATCCGAAGCCCTTCAAGCGCGTGCACCTTCCGATGAAAGGCGGCCCGCGCGTCGGCATCGTTGACTGTCACGAGCCCATGATCCCGAATCGCGGGCCGCCGGATAGACGAAACGCACCCTCATGCCGCCATCCGCGCTGTCTCGCGAGCGGAGAGATCACTGTGCGCGGGCTCCTACGGATCAGAAGGTGCGGGTTTGGCGGGCGGTAGCCCGCAACTCCGGCGCTAAGCCGGAGAGTGGGTGGGCGGCGCGTAGCGCTGCGACGGAGGAGCCGTGCGTAGCACCGGGTGGGCTGACCACGGTTCCCGGAAACCACATTGCCTGGGCAAACCACAGTTCCCGGGCAACCACGGTGTTGTGAGCGGGGGTCCCGGGCGGGGGACCCCCGCTCGGTTCAGGGGGTTACGGCGTCCAGGGCGTCGGCGATGCCTTCGCCGTAGAAGGCGTTGTTGGCGGTGGTGCCGGTGCAGCGGGGGTCGGGGGTGGTGGGGCAGGCGGTGTCGTCCGCTTCCTGGTGGAGGGCGCGCTCGATGTCGCGTGGGCCCCACCACGGGTGGGTGGACTTCATCAGGGCCGCGATGCCGGTGACGTGCGGCGACGCCATCGACGTACCGCTGAACTTGGCGTAGCCGCCGGGGACTGTGGACAGGATCGAGCTGCCGGGGGCGGCGACGTCGATCTTGTTCAGGCCGAAGTTGGAGAAGCTGCTCTTCACGCGCGCCTGCGTGGTGCTGGCGACGGTGATGACGCCTGGCAGTTCGGTGGGCATGTCGAGGCAGTCGTTGTTGATCGTCCGCGTGACGGCGGTCGAGTCGTTCGGGCTGTTGGCGTCCGTGGTCTTGTTGGACAGGTCGTAGTTCGAGTTACCCGCGGCCGCGACCGAGAGGGTGCCCTGGTCGGTCGCCCACGCGTACGCGCGCCGTACGGCTTCCTGCACCGCGCCCTGGTCCCCGTTGTCGTTGCACCAGAACTCGTACGGGTCGATGAAGTAGCTGTGGTTCGTGATGGCCATCCGGTGCTGGGCGGCCCACACGATCCCGCAGATCGAGTACTCCGGGTAGATGAAGCCGGCGTCGTTCACGACCTTGACGGACGCGATCCGTACGCCGGGTGCGACTCCGACGATCCCGACGCCGTTCCGGGCCGCGGCGACCGTGCCGGCCACGTGCGTGCCGTGCGCGCTGGTCGTCGGCCGCCAGGCGCCCGTGGTGGTGTCCGGTACGCCGTTGTTCACGCAGCTGACCGAGTCCGCCGCGTCGAAGTTCGGCGCGAGGTCGGGGTGGGTGTCGTCGACGCCGCTGTCGTTGATGCCGACCAGCACGTTCCGGGAGCCGTCGGTCACCGCGTGCGCCTGGTCCGCCTTGATCTGGACCATGTCCCACTGCTCGCCCTCGCGCGGGTCGGCGACCGGGGTCGCGTCGGCGAGGTCGTTCGAGTTCAGCCCGCCGGGGCCTTCGCTGACCGCGGCGGTCCGGGTGGCGCCGACCGACTGCACGTCACGCGAAACGCGGACGTCGGTCTTGAAGTCGGGGTTCGTCGACTGCGCGATCACCACGCCGAGCTGCCGGTACGAGACCAGGACGGTTCCGCCGGCCGCTTTTACCGCATCCTCGGTCTTCCGGACGTGACCGGGCGTGGCCTTCGTGTTCACCACGTAGTTCATCAGCGGGCCGGGAGCCGGGTCGGCTTGCGCCGTGGTCGCGGCACCCAGCGACACACACGCCAGGGCGATGGCGGAGAGGCCGGCCGCCAGTCGGCGGGGGCGAGACGTTCGGGACAAGATGCCTCCTCAGGGCTGACCGGGCGGACGGGCCCGGTATGCCGAGACCTTAGGACGGATTCGCCACAGACGGAGTCCTTCATCCACAACGCAGGGGAAACCCTGCATCACGGTGAGGTCCTGTCTGGTTCCCCACATCCTGTGGATCGGCCTGTGGATAACTCGTGGACAAGTTGGGGAATACCCGGCCTCAGCGGTGGATTAGGTTGTGTGTAAGATAGATACAACAGAGATACGAGCCGTATGGGTGGGAGTTCAGTGGTAGGCGGGGAGCCGGCGCAGGCGCCGGATGCGTTGATCTTGGGTGACGAGACCGCGGAGATCGCTCGCGTGGTCGTCGAGGCGGCGCCGGGGGTGGAGAAGATCCCCGCGGCCGAGCGCGTGTATGCGTACGTGAAGGCCGCGATCCTGGACCGCGTCTATCCCGGCGGCGAGCTGGTCACCGAGGGTGAGCTGGCGACCGCGGTCGGTGTTTCCCGTACGCCGGTACGCGAGGCGCTGCTCCGCCTCGAGGAGTCCGGCCTCGTCAAGCTGTACCCGAAGCGCGGCGCGCTCGTCCTGCCGGTGCTGCCGCAGGAGATCGACGACGTCCTCGAGGCCCGCGAGTTGATCGAGACGCACGCGGCCGCCAAGGTCTGGCCGCGGCGCAAGCGGCTGATCGAGACGCTGACCGAGCGCGTCGACGAGATGCGCGCGCACCGCAACGCCGGTGACGCGAAGAGCTTCCTGGAGGCCGATCGGGCCTTCCACGAGGCCATCGTCGATGCCGCGGGCAACCAAATCCTGGCGAAGCTCTACAACAGCCTGCGGGACCGTCAGGTCCGGATGGGCGTGCCCGGGATCGAGGTCCAGCCGGTGCGGATGGACAAGTCCATCACCGCGCACCAGGAGATGATCGACGCGCTCGGCGCCAACAGCGTCAAGCGCTTCCGTGAGCTCGTCATCGCCCACATTGCCGAAGCCGCGAGCGATCTGCGGGGCACTCGGTGACCGAACTCCTCTTCCCCCTGGGCGGACGGCGAGCCTGGGCGGTGTGGGCCACTGCTGTCCTGACGTACCTCGTGACCGTGCTGCACCGCGGCTCGATGAGCGTGGCCGGCCTCCAGGCCGCAGAACGCTTCGACATCTCCGCATCCGCTCTAGCGAGCTTCACCGTCGTACAGCTGACGGTGTACGCCGCCATGCAGGTCCCAGTCGGCGTACTACTCGACAGGTACGGCTCCAAGCGCCTCCTGATCACCGCGTCCGGACTGCTGTTCGTAGCGCAGTCGGCCTTCAGCCTGGTCGACTCGTACCCCGCTGCGCTCGCCGCACGCGCCGTACTGGGTGTCGGCGACGCACTGGTCTTCATCAGCGTGCTGCGCGTGGTCATGTCCTGGTTCCCCGCGCTACGGCAGCCTGTGATGTCGCAGGCGACAGGAATGCTCGGAGGTCTCGGAGCGATCATGTCGACCGTGCCGATGGCCGCTGCCTTCCACGCCTTCGGCTGGACGACCACGTTCGCCAGTGCGAGCGTGCTGAGCCTCCTGGCCGGTCTACTCGTCCTGTTCCTCATCAAGGACACGCCGTACGACGAACCGCTCCGCCGGGCCAAGCAGCCGCTGCGCGAGGTCAAGAAGAACCTGCGCCGTGCCTGGCAGGAGCCGGGTACGCGACTCGGTCTGTGGACCCACTTCACCACCAGCTTCTCCGGGAGCACGTTCGGACTGCTCTGGGGCTACCCGTTCCTCGTACAGGGCCAGGGACTCGCTCCGACGACCGCTGCGGCCATGCTGATCATTCCTGTGCTGGCTGGGCTCTGCTACGGCCCGCTGGTCGGGCGGTACGCCGCCAAGTTCCCGTTCTACCGCTCGTGGATCGTGCTGGCGGTGATCGCGGGCTCGGTCGTGATGTGGACCGTCGTACTGCTTTGGCCGGGTCGTGCGCCGCTGCCGGTGCTCCTCGCGCTCATCGTCGTACAGGCGGCCGGCGGACCGGGCTCGATGCTCGGTCTGGACTACGCGCGGACGTTCAACCCCACAACGCGGTTCGGTGCGGCCAACGGAATGGTCAACACCGGCGGGTTCATCGCCACCCTGATCTGCATCGGCATGGTCGGCGTACTGCTCGACGCGTCGTCAGGTGGTGCACCGCAGGCGATCGACGACTTCAAGTTCGCGCTGGCGTTCCAGTACGTGCTGTGGGCGATCGGCACCCGGCAGATCCTCAAGTACCGGCGGAAGGCCCGCGGCAACCTGGCACGGTACAACCCCGAGGCCTACCAGGCCCTGCTCGCCAACGAGATCGTCCCGCTCAAGGGCTGATACCAGCGCGCTGTCACGGCCTGACAGCCGAGTGCCAGAGCGGTGCCAGGCCTCCGCGGCACGGTAGTCCCAGTGAAGTGCGAAAGCTGGGAGGAACCGATGACCACAACGAACCAGGTCGCCATCGAGGCGGTCGGTCTGGTCAAGAAATATGGCAGTACGACCGCGCTTGCCGGCGTCGACCTGAGCGTGCCCACCGGCACGGTCCTCGGAGTCCTCGGCCCGAACGGCGCCGGCAAGACGACCGCGGTCCGCATCCTCGGCACGCTGCTCCGGCCGGACAGCGGCCAGGCCACCGTCGGCGGGTACGACGTCGTACGGGAGGCGGGCAAGGTCCGCAGCATCATCGGGCTGACCGGGCAGTACGCCTCTGTCGACGAGGACATGTCCGGCCGCCGCAACCTGATCATGATCGGCCGCCTGCTCGGCTACTCGCGACCGCAGGCCCGCGCCAAGGCGGACGAGCTGCTGGAGCGGTTCGAGCTGGTCGACGCCGGTGACCGGACCGCGAAGACGTACTCCGGCGGTATGCGTCGCCGCCTCGACCTCGCCTCGAGCCTGGTCGGCAACCCGAGCATCCTGTACCTCGACGAGCCCACGACCGGACTCGACCCGCATGCCCGCAACGGCGTCTGGGAAACGGTCCGCAACCTGGTGCTCGACGGCACCACGGTCCTGCTCACCACGCAGTACCTGGAAGAGGCCGACGCGCTGGCCGACTCGATCGTGGTGTTCGACAAGGGCTCCGTGGTCGCGAACGGGCGGCCCGCCGAGCTCAAGGCGCAGGCGGGCAAGCAGTCGCTGGACGTCCGGCCGGCCGAGCCGGCCCACCTCGAGCGGGTCGCCGCGATCGTCGCCGAGTCGACCGGGTCACGTCCGAACGTCGACGTGGTGAACACCCTCGTCAGCGTTCCGGTCAGTGACGGTTCGTCGATGCCGGTCGTCGTACGGCGGCTGGACGAGGCAGGGATCGCGGTGACCGAGCTGTCGCTGCGGCTGCCCAGCCTGGACGAGGTGTTCCTGGCGCTGACCGGGCACACCGCCGAAGAAAAGAAGTCCGACGGCGTCCTGGAAGGAGCGAGCCGATGAGCACCGCAACCCTTGAACCTGCTGCGCACCTGGGCCACCGCTCGCGGCCGTTCGCCTGGGTACAGCAGAGCCTGACACTCGCCTGGCGGAACATCGTCCGGATCCGGCAGAACCCGGAAGCCCTGGCGGACGTGACGTTCCAGCCGATCATCTTTCTGGCGCTGTTCCTGTTCGTCTTCGGAGGCGCGATCGCCGGGGGCGGCGGCTGGCGCGGCTACCTGCCGCAGTTGCTGCCCGGCCTGCTCGTGCAGACCGTGGTGTTCGCGACGATGGGCACCGGGGTCGGTCTGAACGACGACTTCGCCAAGGGCGTCTTCGACCGGTTCCGCAGCCTGCCGATCGCCCGGGTCTCGCCGCTGATCGGTGCCGTCCTCGGAGACGCGGTCCGCTACTCGCTGTCGATCGTGATCCTGATGACGAGCGGGTTCGTGCTCGGTTTCCGCTTCGACAACGGGGTCGGCAACGGCCTCCTGGGCATGCTGATCGTGCTGCTGTTCGCGCTGTCGATGTGCTGGATCTGGGTCTGGCTGGGCCTGGTCATGAAGACCGCCCAAGGCGTGCAGGGCATCGCCTTCCTGGTGATGTTCCCGCTGACCTTCGGCAGCAACATCTTCGTCCCGACCAGCACGCTGCCCGGTTTCCTGCAGGCCTTCACCAAGGTCAGCCCGATCACGTACCTGGTCGACACCGAGCGCGCCCTGATGGGCGGCGGTGCACTCCAGAAGCCGCTCTTGATCACGCTGGCCTGGATGGTCGGTCTGGTCGCGGTCTTCGCGCCCTTGGCGATCCGCGCCTACCGCCGCCGTACCTGAGGAAATTGTCGGTGGTGAGCGGCACAGTGGCCGGTATGACGACCAACTGGACGCTCACCATCGACTGCGCGGATCCGGCCCTCGTCGCGCGCTTCTGGTGTACGGCGCTCGGCTACACGGAGGCGGATCCGCCGCAAGGCTGGGACACCTGGGAGGACTGGCTCACCGATCTGAACGTCCCCAAGGACGAGTGGAACGACGGCGCCTCGATCTCGGACCTGAACGGCGTTCTGCCGAGCATCTCGTTCCTCAAGGTCCCCGAGCCCCGCACCGTCAAGAACCGCCTGCACCTGGACCTCCAGGTAGCAGGCGGCCGCGCCGTCCCCCAGCACCTGCGCGAACAACGCATCCGCGCCACCGCCGAAACCCTCATCGAAGCCGGCGCCACCCTCGTCCGCGAGATCCCCATGGAAAACTCCACCACCCTCGACCACCTGTGGATGCAGGACCCCGAAGGCAACGACTTCTGCGTCGTCTAGCGCGGAATGATGTCGGCGAAGGCCAGGGGTTGGCGGGTGCAGAGGTAGGTTGCCCAGTGCAACTTTGCGGGGGTGCCGGAGGGGTCGCGGGTGATGCGGAGGAGTTCGCCGGTTTCGCGGCCGGAGACGGTGCGGTAGGTGTCTTCGGAGAGGCGTTCGAAGACCGCGGGGGACTGGTACTCGGCGGCGGCCGGGGACTTGGCCTCGAGTACGCCGTTCTTCACCGAGAACACGAACGGGGAGCCTTCGGTGAACCAGGTGCCGAGGACGCCGGCGAGTTCGGCGGGGACCTCGGTGCCCGGAACCCAGGGCTCCGGCGGGAGCGGGTCGTCCTCGAGGACCTTGATGATCAGGTCGGTGGCCAGCGCGCTGGGCGCCGGCGACGACGTGGCGCCGAACAGCGCGATCCCCGCCGTACCGGACGAGCGGTCGACGAAGGTCGACGTGATGTGGCCGGGCATACCGCCGTCGTGGCCGACGAACAGCCGGTCGCCGCGGCGCAGCAGCATGAACCCGAGCCCGAACGCGAGCTGCCAACGGTCCACGTCGGCCATGATCTGCACCTGGCACATCTCGTCCAGCGTGTCCTTCGACAGCACCTCGTCGACCGGGTTCGCAATGAACATCGCCCACTTCGCCAGGTCCTCCGCGGTCGACGCGAGCCCGCCGCACGCGTCCATCGCGCCGATGTCGAGCAGCGGCTCCCGCACCGGTACGTCGGACCACGGCGGCACGTAGTACCCGGTCTGCGCGGGGCCGCCGTCCATCCCGACCGTCGTACGCCGCATCTCGAGCGGGTCCAGGATCCGCGCCTTCACCGCGTCGTACCAGGACCGCCCGTCGATCCGCGCGACGATCTCGCCGAGCAGTGAGAACACCAGGTTCGAGTAGTGGAAACGGTGGTGCGGTTTGCCGATCCGCTCTGCGGCGTTCCAGCCCGGCACCAGTTCCTCGCGGGACGGGAACTTCATCAGGTCCCACACGTCACCGACCGGCTCGCGCTGCATCCCGCTGGCGTGGCTGAGCATCTGCCGGACGGTGATGCCCTCGTGCTTGCTGTCACCGATCAGCTTCTCGATCGGGTCGTCGAGGCTGAGCTTGCCCTCGTCACGCAACGCCATGATCGTCACGGCGGTCAGCGTCTTGCTCTGCGACGCGATCAGGAACTGCGAGTCCGCGGTCGGCGGTACGCCGGGATCGTCCAGGTCGGCGGACCCGACCCCGGTCGACCAGGCGAGCGACCCGGCGCGGGCGACGGCGCCCACCACCCCGGGAACCCGGCCCTTGGCTTGACGTTCGGCGACGATGCGGGAGAGCGCGACCTGTGTCTGCGCGGCGATTTCAGTCACGGCTCCCGACCTTAAGCTCCGGAATGACAAAAGGCACGGGTGTTTGGTCGGGCGGATGTGCGAGGCTGGTGGGGTGCGCATAGCGGTGCTTGGGCCTCTCGCGATGTGGGCGGCCGATGGGACTCCGCTCGACATCCGCGGCGTCCGCCTGCGCGGGTTGCTCGCGCGCCTGGCGTTGAGCGCGGGCAGGCCGGTCAGCGTCGAGACCCTGGTCGACGGGTTGTGGGGTAGTGAAGCCCCGAGTGCGAACGCTCTGCAGTCGCTCGTGTCCCGGCTGCGGGCGAGTCTGCCGGCCACCGAGTCGAGCATCTCCGTCCAGTCCGGTCCGGCGGGCTACACGCTGACGATCGGCCCGGACTGCGTCGACGCCCTCCAGTTCGAAGAGCTGGTACGGCGGGGGCGTGCGCTCCTCACGTCCGAGCCGGAGCAGGCGCACACGCTCCTCACCCAGGCCGAGAAGCTGTGGCGCGGCGATGCTCTCACCGACCTGCGCGACCTCCCGTTCGCCGCGGTCGAGGCGGACCGGCTGGCCGAGCTGCGTCTCGCCGCCGCAGAGGATCAGGCCGAGGCAGCCGTCAGCTGCGGTCACGCCCGCGACCTGATCACCGACCTCGAGCAGCTCGCCGTTACCCACCCGCTCCGTGAGCGCGTGCACGAGCTCCTCATCCGCTCCCTGTACGCCGACGGCCGCCAGGCGGAAGCGTTGGCGGCGTACGAACGTATCCGGACCACACTGGCTGACGAGCTAGGAGCCGACCCCGGCACCCGCCTGCGCGACCTGCATGTCTCGGTACTGCGTGGTGACGCAGTAGACCCGACTGCGAAGACAGCCCCCGTACCAGCGCCGGCAGCGCCCCGTAGCAACCTGCGCGCGCCGATGACGAGCTTTGTCGGTCGCCGCGAGGACGTGGCGGAGCTGACGCGTCTGCTGAGCAACGGGACCCGTCTGGTGACCATGGTCGGACCAGGTGGTGCCGGCAAGACCAGACTGGCCACGGAGACCGGTAGGACGCTGGTAGGTCAGTCGGGTGACGGCATCTGGTTCGTAGAGCTCGCACCACTCGGTGACGCAGCCGATGTGGCGCCTGCGGTCCTGTCTACGCTCGGCGCCAGCGAGTACGTCGACCTGCCGTCGACACCCTTCGGGCCGAAACACGTTCCGACGAGCCGGGCCGCGACCCTGCGACTTGTCGAGGTCATCGGCGATCGCCGGATCCTGCTCGTCCTCGACAACTGCGAGCACCTCGTCCAAGAGGTCGCCGGCATGGTCGACTCCCTGCTGGCGTCGTGCCCGCGACTCCGGGTCCTGACCACCAGCCGCGAGCCGCTGAGCATCCCCGGTGAGCACCTGCATCCAGTCGGTCCGCTCGGCCTTCCCCCAGAGGACTCGATCACCGACGAGTACCCGGCGATGCAGCTGTTCGTCGACCGCGCCCGCGCAGTACGTCCTGACTTCCAGCTGACCGACGCCAACCGGGAGGCGGTCGCCGAGATCTGCAGGCGGCTCGACGGGATGCCCCTGGCGATCGAGCTCGCGGCAGCTCGGCTGCGGGCGCTCAACCCGCCGCAGATCGTGGACCGGCTCGCGGACCGGTTCCGGCTGCTCACGAGCGGTTCCCGGACCGCACTGCCGCGCCACCAGACGCTGCGAGCGGTCGTGGAGTGGAGCTGGGACCTGCTGGACCCGGACGAGCAGGCTGTCGCTCGGCGACTCTCCCTGTTCTCAGGCGGTGCAACACTCGATGCGGCCGAGCAGATCTGCAGCGACGAGAGCATCCCTGCCGAGTCCGTGCTCGGCGTGCTCGCATCCCTTGTGGACAAGTCACTCGTCGAAGCGGCGGCCGACGAGAGGTCCGTGCGCTACCGGATGCTGGAGACGGTCCGTGCGTACGGCGCCGAACAGCTGAAGGCCTCGGGTGAGTACGAGCGGTTCAGGCACGCGCACACGATGTACTTCAGCCGCATGCTGCGCAGGGCGCGGCCGAAGCTGCGGACCGGTGAGCAGATCGAGTGGATCGCCCGGCTGACCGCCGACAACGAGAACCTGATCGACGCGCTCCGGACGGCGATCGACGTCGGGTCGGCGCGAGTCGCCGTCCAGATGGTCGCCGTCCTGGGGGAGTACTGGACGATGAGCGGCCGCCCTGCCGAAGCGGTGAGCTGGATGCAGGCCGCCCTCGCGGTACCGGGCAAGAGCGTTCCGCTGGACAAGGCCGAGGCGCTGTACCTGCTCGCGCTCGGCCGGATGTCCACCGAGCGGGAACCGTCAACGTCGTTCCAGCAGATGATCCGTGGACTCGCCACGGTCCGCTGGATGACCCGGCGGCACCGGATCCTCGTCGACTCCGGGATCGGCCTGTTCACCAATGCGATGTGGGCGGCGATCCGGCGGGACAAGGCGGCCTGCTTCGCCGAGCTCGAGGCCGCGGCCCGGCACCCGGATCCCTGGATCCGGAACATGGGCCTGATGACGAGCGCCATGTTCCGCGAGAACGAAGGCGAGGTCGACGAGATGGCGGCCACCCTGACGATCGCGCTCGACGGCTTCCGCGAGCTCGGCGACCGCTTCGGTTCGTCGATGGCGCTGCGCGGACTCGCCGGCTACCAGGCCAGTCACGCGGAGCACGACAAAGCCCTGGAGTCACTGCTCGAGGCACTCCGGCTGGTCGAGGAGCTCGGTACGACAGACGGCGTCGCGCAACTGCTCGGCGGCAGCGCGATGAGCCGCATCGAGCTCGGTGACCACGACGGCGCCCGCGCCGATCTGGAGCGTGCCATCCGGCTGTCCGAGGAGACCGGGTCCCAGGGCGGCCAGACGATGGCGTACATCGGACTGGCGCGACTGGCACACCGCGCCGGCAACTTCGACGAGGCCAAGGAGCTCGCGGAGCTGGCCTACTCGAGGCTCGATCTCGCGGCGGAGCGCGTGGCGCCGCATGGACAGTCGATGGTCCTCTCGCAGCTGAGCCGGATCTATGCGTCCGCCGGCGACGTCGAGGAAGCGCAGCGGCGCGGCCGGGAAGCGGTCGGCCTGGCGCTCAGCACCGAGGACATGCCGGTCGCGGCAGCCGTCGTCGAGGCGTCGACGGACGCGCTCGTGCTGGCCGCCGGCACCAACACCGCCGAGCTGTCGGCGGCCGCCCGGACGCTCGGTCTCGCCGCCGCGATCAAGGGCACGCGGGCGATCCCGGACGCCGACGTACAGCGCCTCGTCGACCGGCTGCGCGATGCCCTGGGCAACGAAACCTACGAGACGGCGTACGGCGAAGGCGCGGCCCTGACTCGCGCCGACGCCGTCGCCGAACTCCGAAAGCGCTACACCACGGACTAACGACGCGCTATACCACTGACTAAGCCGTGATCAGTTGGACGGCGAGGTCGCGGAGGGACTGCTGGACGTTCTGCTCCGGTGGGCGGGGGTCGGCGAGCATCCAGTCGTAGACGACGGTGTTCACCGCGCCGAAGAACGCCAGCGCGAGGAACCGGAAGTCCTTGCGCTTGATCTCACCGCGCTCGACCGCGGAGTCGCCGAGGGCCTGGACGTTGCGGATCAGCAGCTCCCGGAACGCGATCCGCTGCTCCTCGACCGCCGGGCTGGTGCCGACCACCTCGACGAACGAGATCCGGGCCCGCCGGAGGTCGGCCATGATGGTGCGCAGGTACGAGTCGACCGCCGCGGCGATCCGCTCCCGCACCGGCCGGTCGGCGGTCCGGCGGAGCGCGTCCCCGGTGGTCCCGACCGCCAGCTCGATCACCTGCGCGTGCACCGCGAGGAGCACCGCTTCCTTGTTCTGGAACTCGTGGTAGAAGTGCCGCGTGGACACTTTCGCCTGTGTGCACAGGCGTTCCACGGATGTCGCCGGATAGCCTTCGGTCCCGAAGAGTTCGAGCGCGGCAGCCAGTAGCCGTTCCCGGCGCGCGGCCTTCCACTCCTCGACTGACCGCCCGGAATAACGGCGTACGGAGGGTTCCCTCATCACACCTCTTGTCGCTACCCCGTGCCAGATCCCGGACATCCTATCCACCCCTCGGCCCGCGCGTAACCGGGTTACCGCCCTCGAGTCCCTGGTGGGCTGGTGGGGTGGCATGCTCGTTTGGTCGGCGACCGCCTTCGCTGAGAGGTGAGACGTGGATCCACGGTTCGACCTGCCCTTGTACACGCGTGCTGAGGCCGCGCTGCATCTTGGGCTGCCGGCTACGACGCTCGGGGACTGGTTGCGGTCGGGAGCGCTGGAGGCGAGCAGCGGGAGTCGCGGCGAGCCGACGATCACCTTCGCCGGCCTGGTCGAGACGCACATGCTCCGGCACCTGCGTCGTACCGGGCTGTCCTTGCACGCTATCGGCGAAGCCGCCATCGCCCTACGGTCGAGGGCCGGCCGGCGCTATCCGCTGGCCTGGTCGGGACTCGCGCACGACGGCCGCGACCTGCTGGTCGAGATCGCCGCCGAGGGCCGGGAACAGGGCTGGGAACGGATCCGTGACAGCCAGGGCGGCTTCCCCGGCGTCCTGCGCCGCGGCTCGGCCGCGATCGGCTGGTCCGACGACGGGTACGCCGCAACGCTGCGGCTGGTGATCTACCACGACATCGACGTGATCGTGAACCCCGAACGCTCCTACGGCCGTCCGATGGTCGACAACGTCCAGGTCGAAGACGTCATCGCGCAGGTCCGCACGGGCGCGCCCTACCGAGAAATCGCCACCAAGTTCAACCTCGAGGACTTCGAGGTCGAAGCCCTGGTCCGCCCGCACATTCGCCCACCCGCCTTCCACAAAACCCGCACCCTGGAATCCCAAGCCGAGCCCCTGCTCTGAGCTAAGGACAGGAAGTAGTCGGCCCCGCTCGATCACTCCCGCCTCAGCCGGGCGGCGGCGCGGGCGCAGCAGGCGACTACCTCCTGTCGTTAGCGGTTGTCCTTGATGTGTTTGGCCTTGCCGAGGGAGCGTTCCAGGGCGTGGGGGTCGAGGACCTCGACGGTGGCGGTGACGCCTACCCGGTCCTTGATGCGGCGGGACAACGTGGTCGCCGCGGCTGTGCGGTCCGCCAGGTCGGGGGCGGCTTCGACCTGGACTGTCAGTTCGTCGAGGCGGTGAGGGCGGGTGAGGACGCAGAGGTAGTGCGGGGTGAGGCCTTCGACCAGGAGGATCTGTTCTTCGATCTGGGTGGGGAAGACGTTGACGCCGCGGACGATCATCATGTCGTCGGTGCGGCCGGTGATCTTCTCCATGCGGCGCAGGCCGGGGCGGGCCGTTCCCGGCAGCAACCGGGTCAGATCCCTGGTGCGGTAGCGCAGTACCGGGAAGGCTTCCTTGGTCAGCGTGGTGAAGACCAGTTCGCCTTCGGAGCCGTCGGGAAGTACGTCGCCGGTGACCGGATCGATGATCTCCGGATAGAAGTGGTCCTCCCAGATGTGCAGGCCGTCCTTCGTCTCCACGCACTCCTGCGCGACGCCGGGTCCCATCACCTCGGACAGTCCGTAGATGTCGACGGCATGGATGCCGGTGCGTTCCTCGACCTCGGTGCGCATCTGCTCGGTCCACGGTTCGGCGCCGAAGATCCCGATCCGCAGCGACGTGTCCCGCGGATCGAGGCCGCGGGCCTCCATCTCGTCGACGATCGCGAGGAAGTACGACGGCGTGACCATGATGATGCGGGCGCCGAAGTCGCGGATCAGGTCCACCTGGCGTTCGGTCATCCCGCCGGAGACCGGTACGACGGTGCACCCGAGCCGCTCGGCCCCGTAGTGCGCACCGAGTCCGCCGGTGAACAGGCCGTATCCGTAGGCGACATGGCAGACGTCCCCCGCGCGCCCGCCGGCCGCGCGGATCGATCGCGCCATCAGGTCCGCCCAGTTGTCGAGATCCCGCCGCGTATACCCGACCACCGTCGGCCGGCCGGTAGTCCCGGACGAAGCATGCACACGCACGACTTGAGTCCTGGGTACCGCGAACATCCCGAACGGGTAGTTGTCGCGCAGGTGCTTCTTCGCCGTGAACGGCAACCGGCTCAGATCGCTCAGATCAGCAAGGTCGCCGGGCTTGAACCCGACCGCGTCCAACGCGGCCCGGTAGTGCGGGACGTTCTCGTAGGCCCGCCGTACGGTTGCCTGCAGCAACGACAGCTGCCGGGCCCGCAGCTCGTCGACCGACAACTGCTCGCCGGCATCACGCAACTCCGAAGGACAGGCGTCACCGAGCATAAGGACTCCCTAGGGACGGGCGAGCAGGGTCGCGATGCCCTGGCCGACGCCGATGCACATGGTGGCCAGCGCGTACCGGGCGTCGCGGTGGCGGAGCTCCAGGGCCGCGGTGAGCGCGAGGCGGGCGCCGGACATCCCCAGCGGGTGGCCGAGGGCGATGGCGCCGCCGTTCGGATTGACGTGCTCGGCGTCGTCGGGCAGGCCGAGCTCCCGCAGTACGGCGAGCGACTGGGACGCGAATGCCTCGTTCAACTCGATCACGTCGATGTCGGACAACGCGACCCCGGTGCGGTCGAGCAGCTTCCGCGTCGCGGGCGCCGGTCCGATCCCCATGATCCGAGGCGGTACGCCGGCAGCGGCCGTCCCCACGACCCGGGCCAACGGTGTCACGCCGTACTGCTCCACAGCCTCACCGCTCATCACGAGCAAGGCCGCCGCCCCGTCGTTCACCCCCGACGCGTTCCCCGCCGTCACCGTCCCAGGCGATCGGAACGGAGTCTTCAAGCCGGCGAGCGCTTCGAGCGAGGTCTCACGCGGGTGCTCGTCAGCATCAACGACGGTCACCGCCCCGCGCTTACCCGGTACGTCGACCGCAACGATCTCTTCGGAAAGTCGTCCGTTGGCCTGCGCCTTGGCGGCCCGCTGCTGCGAGCGCAACGCGAACAGGTCCTGATCCTCGCGAGAGATCGAGAAGTCCGCGGCGACGTTCTCGGCCGTCTCCGGCATCGAGTCGATCCCGTACTGCTCCTTCAGCACCGGATTGACGAACCGCCACCCGATCGTGGTGTCGAAGACCTCCGCCTGCCGGGAGAACGCGGTCGTTGCCTTCGGCATCACGAACGGCGCCCGCGACATCGACTCGACGCCGCCGGCCACCACGATGTCGTTGTCCCCGGCAATGATCGACCGGGCGGCGTAGGCGACCGCATCCAGGCCCGATCCACAGAGCCGGTTGATGGTCGTCCCCGGGACCGAGTCCGGCAGACCGGCGAGCAGCACCGCCATCCGCGCGACGTTCCGGTTGTCCTCGCCGGCCTGGTTCGCGCAGCCGAGGATCACGTCGTCGATCCGGGCCGGGTCCAGCGCGGTCCGGTTCAGCAGCGACGAGATCGCGTGCGCGGCGAGGTCGTCCGGACGGACCAGGGCGAGCGCACCGCCGTACCGCCCGATCGGGGTGCGGACACCATCGACCAGAAACGCCTCGCGAGTCATGATTCCTCCGTAACGATGGTTCCGGACAGTTGGCGGCTGCGGCCGCGGAACTCGGCGATCACCTCGTCGTCGCGGGTGACCGTGATGTCGTAGATCGCGTTCCGGCCGTACGACGTCCGCTCCCGGGCCTCGGCGACCAGCAGATCGCCACGGCGTGCCGGGGCGACGAACACGATGTCGCAGGCCTGCGCGACCGTCACCTGGTTGCGCGAGTTGCAGGCGAACGCGAACGCCGAGTCGGCCAGACAGAACACGAATCCACCATGCGCGATCCCGTGCCCGTTGACCATGTCCTCGCGCACCGGCATCTCGAGTCGCGCCGTACCCTCGCCGACCGCCACCAGCCGCATCCCCAGCCCGGCGCTGGCGGTGTCCTCCGCCCACATCGCCGCCGCCACGCGGGCCGCCAAGTCGTCCATCCGTTGCCCAATCGAGAAGAGGCTTGTGACACCCTAGTACGAATCGCGTCAACGACTGTAACATCGCCCTCATGACCACCGACCTGCTCTCCTCCCACCGCGAGCGCCTCAACGGTGCGCTGAAGGCGATCCACGACCGCGGCTACCACTCCGCGTTCCCGGAGTCACCGAGCCCCCGGGTGTACGGCGAGACCGCGGCGGCCGACGGTAAGGCGGCCTTCGAAGCTCATCTGGGTACGACGTACGCGCTCGAGATCCCCGGATCGCGCGGCACTGTCGTCACCGAGCAGTCGCCGTACGGGATCGCGATGGACGTCTCGTACCCGCGGGTCGTCGAGGAGGGTCTGGACGAGCTGCTGACCGCGGCGCAGCAGGGCCTCGCGGACTGGCGCCGGGCCGGGATCGACGGGCGGACCGGGGTCGCCCTGGAGATTCTCGAGCGGCTGCACAAGCGGATCTTCGAGCTCGCCAACGCCGTTCAGCACACCAGCGGTCAGGCGTTCGTGATGGCCTTCCAGGCCGGCGGCGCGCACGCGCTCGACCGGGCGCTCGAGGCGGTCGCGTACGCGCACGAGGAGATGAACCGCTATCCCGCGACCGCGACCTGGGAGAAGCCGGCCAAGGGCGATCCGATCCGGATGGAGAAGACGTTCACCGTCACCGGCCGCGGCGTCGCGCTGGTGATCGGCTGCAACACGTTCCCGACCTGGAACTCCTGGCCCGGCCTGTTCGCCTCGCTGGTCACCGGCAACGCGGTCGTCGTCAAGCCGCACCCGCTGGCCGTGCTGCCGTTGGCGATCACCGTCGACGTCTGCCGGGAGGTGCTCGCCGAGGCCGGTTTCGACCCGAACCTGGTCACCCTCGCCACTGAGCGCGCAGGTGACGGCCTGGCCAAGCCGCTGGCGACCCGGCCCGAGGTGAAGCTGATCGACTTCACCGGCGGCAGCGAGTTCGGCGAGTGGCTGGAGCAGAACGCGACCCAGGCGACCGTCTTCACCGAGAAGGCCGGCGTGAACGCGGTCGTCATCGACTCCACCGACTCCTTCAAGGCACTGACCGGCAACCTGGCTTTCACGCTCTCCCTCTACTCCGGCCAGATGTGCACCACCACCCAGAACCTGTTCGTCCCGGCCGGCGGGATCGAGACCGACGAGGGCCACAAGTCCTTCGAGGAGGTCGGCGCCGCGCTCGCGACGGCGATCGGCAGACTGCTCGGCGACGACGCCCGCGCGGTCGAGATCCTCGGCGGCATCGTGAACCAGGCCGTGATCAGCCGCCTCGACCTCGCCCCGGAGTACGGCGAGGTGGTGCTGGAGTCCCGCGCGATCCAGCACCCGGCGTTCCCGGACGCGGTGGTCCGTACGCCGTTGCTCGTGGCGGTCGGCGCGGACGACGCCGAGGTGTACGGGCGCGAGTGCTTCGGGCCGGTCTCGTTCCTGGTCAAGACCGCCGACACCGCGCAATCGATCGACCTGTTCCGGAAGACCGTCGCCGAGGGCGGCGCGATGACCGCCGGGATCTACTCGACCGACTCCAAGGTCTTGGACGAGGCCCGGGACGCGGCCCTCGACGCGGGCGTCGCGCTGTCGGAGAACCTGACCGGCCAGGTGTTCGTGAACCAGTCGGCCGCGTTCAGCGACTTCCACGGCACCGGGGCGAACCCCGCGGCCAACGCGATGTACACCGACGGCGCCTATGTCGCGAGCCGCTTCCGGGTCATCCAGTCCCGCCGCCACGCTGGGTAGCGGGTCGATTCGTTTCGGCAGGAATGGACAGGATTGGAAAGGACTCGCGGCGCTCAAGTTGCTGCCCTGGCGTCGTTGAGCGGACCCTGATGCGGAAGGCCTGACAGAAATCTCCATCCGCCGATCCGCCAGGAGAACCGCCGTGACACAAAGCGTGACCGAGGCACTCGCCTACTACGACAGCTGGCTGGCGTTCAACCAGCGGTACCAGCGGGTGCCGGGCGTCCAGGTCGCGGTGTACGTCGAGGACTCGATCGCGTTCTCGGCGTCGTACGGGCTGGCGGACGTGGAGAACGACGTACCGCTGACCGACCAGCACCTGTTCCGGATCGCGTCGCACTCGAAGACGTTCACCGGCACCGCCATCTTCCAGCTGGTCGAGCAGGGCCGGCTGCGGCTGGACGACAAGGTGTCGCAGCACGTCACCGAGATCGTCGGTACGCCGGTCGGCGAGCGGACCGTCCGTGAGCTGCTCGCGCACGCCGGAGGCGTGACCCGGGACAGCCTGGACGCGAGCTGGTGGCAGTTGTCCACAGCCTTCCCGGACCGTGACCAGTTGCTCGAGGTACTGCGGGACGAGTCGTCGGCCGTGATCGCGGAGAACGAGCGCTTCAAGTACTCGAACATCGGCTACGGCCTGCTCGGACTCGTCGTCGAGGCGGCGAGCGGTACGCCGTACAACTCCTATGTCCAGACCGCGATCGTGGACAAGCTCGGGCTGTCGGGTCTCGGCCCGGAGCTGGATCCGGCCCGGCTGACCGAGTACGCCGCCGGGTACAGCGCGCTGACGTACGCCGACACGCGCGTCCCGATCGAGCATGTCGACACCCGTGCGCTGGCCTCGGCGACCGGGTTCTTCGGTAACGCGCGCGACTTGGTCACGTACTTCTCCGCGCACCTGCCCGGCGACGACCGGCTGCTCTCGGACAAGTCCAAGCGCGAGATGCAGCACCCGCTGTGGACGACCGGGGCGGACGAGAAGGCGCGGTACGGCCTCGGCCTGGCGGTGAGCAAGGTCGGCGACCGGGAGGTGTTCGGCCACGGCGGCGGGTATCCGGGCCACATCACCAGGACCCTCGTCGACCCCGAGCACCGGATCGTCGTCTCGGTGCTGACCAACGCGATCGACGGGCCCGCGTCGCAGTTCGCGGAGGGTCTCTTCAGGCTCCTCGACCTCGCCGAGTCGAAGGATCGCGGCGCAGGCGACCTCCACCGCTTCACCGGCCGCTTCGCGAACCTCTGGGGCGTCACGGACTTCGTCGTCATCGGCGGCCGCCTCTACGCGACCGACCCGTCCAGCCCGAACCCGGCTGACGAACCGCAGCCGCTCGAGGCGGACGGCGACACACTCCGCGTCACCGGCGGCAACGGCTACGGCTCGTACGGCGAGTCGTACCGCTTCACGTTCGACGCCAACGGCGCGGTCAAGACGGTCCACGGCTCCAGCGGCCTGAGCCTGGAGCCCATCGAAACCTTCACCCTCCCGAAACGAGTTACCGTGGCCCGGTGACAGCACACATGCCACGCCTCCGGCGCGGCGGGTCATGGGGCTTTAACTCCCGTCCTTCCCTCGTCGCTCCGGTCGCTTCGCTCCCTCCACTCCTCAGTCCAGGACGGGAGGCCCCATGACCATTCACGGTGACCATCCGTTCCTGCCGCCTGAGTCCGAGCGGAGTCCGGTTCGGCGGTTGCGGGGGCGGCTCCCGTCGCCGGTCGGGCTGTGGACGACGGCGTACGACGGGAAGCGGGCCGGGCTCACGGTGTCGTCGATGCTGGTGGCCGACGGCGAGCCCGGGTACGTGATCGGCCTGCTCGACCCGGACTCGGACCTGTGGGAAACGTTGCGCGAGGCAAGGACCGCGGTGGTGTCGCTGCTCGGCGAACCGCACCGCCAACTGGCCGACGCCTTCGGGTACATCGCACCCGCTCCGGGCGGACCGTTCCGGATGATCGACTGGACGGATACCGCCTGGGGCCCGGCGCCGGCCGGCGTCAGCACCTGGGCCGGCTGCACCCTCGTCGACCCCGACCCGCCCGAGATCGGCTGGGCGCTCCAGGTGCAACTGGAGATCGCGCACGTGGAGCTCGCCGCCGACGACGTACCCGCGCTGGTGCACCGCCGCGGACGCTACGCGACGATCTAGGTGCTGCTCAGACCCTGACGTTTTGCGCACTTCGGATGCGCGCAGGGGTCGATCGAACCCGGAATGTGCGCGCTCTCACACTGTCAAGGTGCGCGGGGTCACGGCTGCGCAACGCGCCTGCGCGGAACGTTGACACCCGCTGCGCGCCGTCCCAGAGTTGCACCGTCAAGGGGGCATCGTTGTCACAGGCGGCTCCATCTATTGATCGGAGAGTGAAAATCATGCGTGGTGGTCTGAGCAAGACCCTGGCGCTGGTGGGTGCGGCGGGTCTTCTCGCGGTGAGCGCCTGCGGAAACAGCGACGACAGCGGTGGCGGAGACTCCTCCGCGAGCAAGGACGTCACTGTCTTCACCTGGTGGGCAGACGGTGGTGAGAAGGCCGGGCTGGACGGCCTGGTGTCCGTGTTCGGCACGGAGTGCAAGGACTACAAGTTCGTCAACTCGGCGGTGGCCGGCGGTGCCGGCGCGAACGCCAAGCAGGTGCTGGCCAACGACCTGCAGGCGGGCAAGCCGCCGTCGACGTTCCAGGCGCACGCAGGTGCGGAGCTGAAGGACTACATCAACGCCGGCCAGGTCGACGACGTCAGCCAGCTGTACAAGGACTACGGACTGGACAAGGCTTTCCCGCAGAACCTGATCGACAATCTGACCGTCGACGGCAAGATCTACTCGATCCCCGCCAACATCCACCGGGCGAACGTGGTCTGGACGAACCCGACGGTCCTGAAGAAGGCGAACATCGACGCCACCAAGGCTCCGGCCAGCGTGGACGCGTGGATCGCCGATCTGACCAAGCTGAAGGCCGCCGGTGTGGCCGCGCCGCTGGGGCTCTCCAAGGGCTTCGCCCAGGAGATGCTGGTGGAGACGACTCTGCTGGCCGAGCTCGGTCCGGACAAGTTCAAAGGTCTCTGGGACGGCAAGACTGACTGGGCCGGCGCCGATGTGACCGCGGCGCTGAACAAGTACAAGACGCTGCTGTCGTTCAGCAACGCCGACCGCGAGGCGATCGACTGGTCGGACTCGCTCGGCTACGTGAACGCCGGCAAGGCCGGATACACCCTGATGGGTGACTGGGTCGCCGCGCAGCAGCTGGCCAACAAGGTTCCGGAGACGGCGTACACCTACTGGCCGGCCCCGGGTACGGGCGACTCGTTCCAGTTCCTCGCGGACTCGTTCACGCTGCCGACCAACGGTGCGGACCCCGACGGTGCGAAGTGCTGGCTGAAGGTCGTCGGCTCGGCCGAGGGCCAGAAGGCGTTCAACACCAAGAAGGGCTCGATCCCGGCGCGTTCGGACGCCGACCCGGCCGACTACCCGAAGTACCAGCAGACCGCGATGGCGGACTGGAAGAAGGACACGATCGTCCCGTCCTGCGCCCACGGTGCCGCGTGCACGGCCGGCCAGAACAACGACATCCTGTCGGCGCTCAGCCAGTTCAGCGGCAGTCAGGACGTCGCGAAGCTGCAGAAAGCCCTTGGTACTGCGATGAAGACGAGCTGATGCAGCCAAGAAAATTCAGCGCAGCGTTGCGGACCGTATGCTCGTTGGAGGACTGAGAGGTGCACGGAAGAATTCGCACGTGGGGCCCTGGCGCCCTGGTGCTGCTGCCGACGGTGCTGCTGCTCGGGTACTTCGTCTACGGGCTGATCGCATGGTCCTTCAACACCTCGCTGACGAACCGGCACACGGCTCGCAAGGGCCCGGCGGACTACGTCGGGTTCGAGAACTACGGGCACCTGTTCACCGAGGACCGGTTCCTCAACTCGCTGAAGAACCTCGGCGTGCTCACGGTGGCGTTCATCGTGGGCACGCTGATCTTCGGTCTGATCTGGGCCTTGCTGCTCGAAAAGGGCGTGCCCGGCGAGTCGATCTTCCGGTCGGTCTTCCTGTTCCCGATGGCGATCTCGATGATCGCCTCGGGCGTCGTCTGGGGCTGGTTGCTGAACCCGTCCCAGGGCGACGACGCGCGGGGGCTGAACCGGCTGTTCGCGATTCTCCATCTGAACTTCCTGGAGAATCCGTGGTGGACCGGGGGAAGTAGATGGACGACGATGATGTCGATCGCGTTGCCCGCGGTCTGGCAGATGTCCGGATACATCATGGCGCTGTTCCTGGCCGGCTTCCGCGGAATTCCGCCGGAGCTGCGTGAGGCGGCCCGGGTGGACGGCGCGTCGGAGTTCAAGCTGTACCGGCACGTGTTGTTCCCGCAGCTGTCGCCGATCGCGCTGTCGGCTCTCATCATCCTCGGGCACATCTCGCTGAAGCTGTTCGACCTGATCTACGCGATCACCGGGCCGAACCAGTTCCGCACCGAGGTGCCGGCCATCCTGATGTGGAACACCTTGTTGCGCAGTGACCAGGCCAAGGCGGCCGCGATCGCGATCGTGATGCTCGCGGTCGTCGCCGTACTCGTCATCCCGTACCTCGCGTTGACCGTCCGGCACGAGGAGGAGCGATGACCGCCGTCGAGGCGCAGGCCGCGACCGGCAAGGCAGCGGCGGCGATCAGCCGGAAGCCGCCGAGCAGCAGGCTCGGCGAAGGAACGACCCGGCGCAGCAGGACCGTGCGTTACATCCTGCTGCTGCTGTTCCTGTTGTTCGTGCTGACCCCGGTGTACGTCGTACTGATCACCAGCTTCAAGACGTCCGGCGACACCACCGCGGCCTCGCAGTGGAACCTGCCGAAGGAATGGACGCTGGAGCCGTGGCGCAAGGCCTGGGACGTGCTGCAGCCGTACATGATCCGGTCGCTGTCGCTGGCGATCCCGGCCGCGATCATCTCGTCGGTGATCGGGTCCGCGAACGGGTTCGTGCTGGCCCGCTGGCGGTTCCCGGGCGCGAACATCGTGTTCGCGTTCATCCTGTTCGGGATGTTCATCCCCTACCAGGCGGTGATGCTGCCGCTGCGGACGACGTTCACCGAGCTGGACATCACCCGGGGCGTGCCGACCCTGATCGTCGCTCACTGCATCTACGGCATCCCGATCTGCACGCTGATCTTCCGCAACTACTACGCCACCATCGTTCCGAACGAGATCATCGAGTCGGCCCGGGTGGACGGGGCCGGCCTGATCCAGACGTACGCGCGGATCATTCTGCCGATCTCGATCTCCGGGTTCGTGGTGACGCTGATCTGGCAGTTCACCTCGGTCTGGAACGACTTCCTGTTCGCGTTGTTCCTGACCCAGCAGAACAACGGGCCCGTGACCTTGGGCCTGGCGGCATTGTCCGGCGGCCAGAAGGTCGACTACGCGGCGAGTATGGCGGGCGCGCTGATCACGTCGTTCCCGACGCTGCTCGTCTACATCCTCCTGGGCCGCTGGTTCATCGGCGGCCTGATGGCCGGCGCCCTCAAGGGCTGAAGCCGGCCGTCTTCGAGCACCCACCAACCGCATTTCCACCCGCGAAACGGTTGGTGGGTGCTCATGGATGTACGGCGGAGTTGTCCACAGGGCGCGCTGACAGGACTGCGGGGGAGGGGGTGCGGACGGTAATCTCACGGAGGTGACCAAGTCTCCGAGTGGACGGGACGGACGGCGCAGCCATCTGCGGCTCGTCGGCTCCGACCCGGGCGAGTCGCCCGCGCCGGCGGTGGCTGTGGATGTCGACACCACGCCGAGCGTCGCCGTGCTGGAGACCTTGCTGGAAACGCTTGCCCTCGACATGGCCGCGGTTCCGGCCGCTCTGCATCCGGTGATCGCCGAGGCGTCGGTGGCGCGTTCGGCGGCGATGCTCGCCGACCAGCTGTGGCCGGCCGGGCTCCCGGACGAGATCGGCGAGGTGGAGCGGTTCTTCTGGGCCGACGCGGCGCGGGTGCTCGGCGAGCGCCGTGATCTCGAGTCTTTCGTCCTGCTGACGAGCCTGGCCCGGACCGTCGGCCCGGCCGGGCGACTGCCGCTGCAGCGGGCGCATGTTTCCCGGTTGCGGACACAGGACGAAGTACCGGAATGGGTGACGCGGATCGCCGGCTTCCGGCTGACCAGCGCGATCGTGTCCGAGGACATCACCGGTGACGGGCTGAGCGTCGTGCTCGACTACGACGACGAGCAGCATCCGCACACTGTGGTGGTGTTCATCGACAACAATCTCGGCGCGATCATCAAGGACGTGTTCGTCGGCCCGCCGGTGGACCGCGTCCTGGAGGCGTACGAGCGCGGCGGCCGGGTGACCATCCGGACCGTGCGGCCGCCGATCGCCGCCGGCATCATCCTGCACGCGCTCGGCGAGACCCGCGACTACGACGATCCGCCGGTGAGCGAGGACTTCGAGTTCTTCACCGGCCTGCTGGTGAACCGGCTGACCCAGATGCCGGAGCGCCCGGTCCGGCCGCCGATCCGCCCGCTCATGACTCCGCGACAGCGCGAACAGCTGGTCGAGGAGTTCCTCGATTCACGGTACGCCGTTGGCCTGCCCGACGACGCCGCGGACATCGCCCGGCTGTGGATCGATCACGCGGTCGACCACACCGTCGGCGGTCCGCTGCGCGTCAGCGGCGTACTGGTCGAGCTCTTCCTCGCGCACTGGCTGCCGCGCAAGGTGCTTGCTGACAGCACCTATTTCGACGCGGTCCCGGTGGTGGTGAAGGCCTGGCTCGAGTTCGCCGGCGATCGGACCCACCTGCCGCTGGACACGGTCGACGAGGCGATCGACGCCGTCGACGTCTGGCAACCGGCCCTGGAAGCCGCCGCGATGATCGACCCGGTCGGCTCGAAGCCTGGCGAGCGGGTCTTCCTCGACGACGCGACCAACGACCTGGAAGACGCTTACCGAGCCCTCGCCGGCCTCGGGTCCCCGCCTCAGCCCGACCTCCGCGGCCTGGACAATCACCAAGCCGCGACGCTCTCGGTCCTCGCGCCGCACGCCTGGCTGATGGCCGGTGAAACCCTCGGTACGGCGTACGCGCCGGACGCCTTCGACATTGCCGAACGCCTGGTCCGCGACGCCCCCGACCTCCTGGCCAAGGCCCGCCTCTCCACCTGGCCCCGAGCCATCGTCTGGCTCCTCGCGCACCGCCACCGCCTGGTAGGCCCCGGCGAAACCCTCACCCCCTACACCCTCGCCACCGACCTCTCGTCCTCCCCGGCAACCCTCCGCAAAACCGCAAAACTCCTGACCGACACCCTGATCCTGCCGCGCTGATCTCATCCGCCGGGCCTGTGGCGGCTGCTGTTGAGCCGCGGCGGACAATGGGGACATGCATGTGCGCGCGCCGGAGCTCAAGGGTCGTGGGTGGTTGAACACGGGTGGGCGGGAGTTGTCGCTCGCGGACTTCCGTGGACGCTTTCTGTTGCTGGATTTTTGGACGTTCTGCTGCATCAACTGTCTGCATGTTCTGGACGAGTTGCGGCCGTTGGAGGAGAAGTACGGCGACGCGCTGGTGATTGTCGGGGTGCACTCCCCGAAATTCGCGCACGAAGGGGAGGAAGCTGCGGTCCGAGCCGCTGTCGAGCGGTACGAGGTGGGGCATCCGGTGCTCGACGACCCGGAGCTGATCACCTGGCAGAACTACACGGCACGCGCCTGGCCGACGCTGGTCCTGGTGGATCCGAACGGGTACGTCGTCGCGCAGTACTCCGGTGAAGGCCACGAGCATGCCCTGGACGCCCTGCTGGCCGAGCTGATCGTGCAGCACGAAGAGGCAGGGACCCTGACCCGCGGCCGGTCGCCGTACGTCGCTCCGACACCCGAGCCGTCCGACCTCCGCTTCCCGGCGAAGGTCGTTGCGGTGGACAACGGGTTCCTGGTCGCGGACGCCGGTAACCACAGCATCGTCGAGCTCGCCGCCGACGCGACCACCGTCGTACGCCGGATCGGATCGGGCCATCGTGGTTTCGCCGACGGAGCCGCCGGTGAGGCGAGCTTCTCCGAGCCGAACGGTCTGGTGGTGCTGCCGTCCGACGTGGCCGAGAAGGTCGGGTACGACGTCGTGGTCGCGGACACCGTCAATCACGCGCTGCGCGGCGTGTCGCTCGCCGACGGCCAGGTGACGACGTTGGTCGGCACCGGCAAGCAATGGATGGACGGCGACGGGACCGACGTACTGAGCTCGCCATGGGATGTCGCTTGGTGGGGCGACAAGGTGTGGATCGCGATGGCCGGCGTACACCAGCTGTGGACGTTCGATCCGTTCACCGGAGAGACCGCGGTCGCGGCAGGTACGACCAACGAGGGGCTGAAGGACGGGCCGCTCGGCGAAGCGTGGTTCGCGCAGACGAGCGGGCTCGCGGCGGACGGCGATCGGCTGTGGCTGGCTGATTCGGAGATCTCGGCGCTGCGATGGATCGACGCCGAGGTACACACTGCTGTCGGCACCGGGCTCTTCGACTTCGGGCTGCGCGACGGCAAGGCGAGTGAGGCGTTGCTGCAGCATCCGCTCGGCGTGACGATCCTCCCGGACGGATCCGTCGCGATCGCCGACACCTACAACGGCGCCGTACGGCGGTACGACCCGCGGACCGAGACCGTCGACACAATGGCCACCGGGCTGGCCGAGCCGAGCGGAGCTGTTGTCGTGGGCAACGAGTTGCTCGTCGTCGAGTCCGCCGCGCACCGCCTGACCCGGATCCCGCTCGGGGCTTCCGCGACGGCCGACGAGTTCAGCACGCGGTCGCAGCGTCCGCCGATGGATCTCGCTGCTGGAGAGGTCACGCTCGAGGTCGTCTTCAACCCGCCGCCGGGACAGAAGCTGGACGACCGCTACGGCCCGTCCACCCGGCTTCTGGTCTCCTCCACTCCGGACAACCTGCTCCGTGCGGGGGCGGGCGACTCCACCGATCTCGTACGTCGTCTCGTCGTCGACCCGCACGCCGGCTCCGGGGTCCTCCACGTGGCCGTCCAGGCCGCCTCGTGCGACGACTCCGCCGAGGTGGAGTTCCCCGCCTGCCATATGCACCGCCAGGACTGGGGCGTCCCCGTCCACATCACCCCCGACGGCCCGAACCGCGTCGAACTCGTTCTGTCCGGCGGTAAGTAACTTGTTTGCCGAAGGGGTACCGTCGAAGGTGTAGGTCCAAGGACTCGCTGGGAGGCCCGGATGAGTATCGGTGTGGGGATCTTTTTGATGGTGGTCGGCGGCATTTTCGCGTTCGCCGTCCGCGACAGCTGGGACGCCGTGAACCTGCAGGTCGTCGGCTACATCCTGCTCCTGGCGGGCCTGGCCGGCATCCTGCTTTCCTTCTACATCACCAACCGCCGCCGGCGGGTGGAGACCACCGCTATCGACCCAGCCGTCGAAGAGGAATACCGCGTCGTCGAGGAACACCACCGCGACCTGAAGGAGTAGTCCTTCATCAGTGGCTGTGGAGTTCGATATCGCCTGAGGTGGTGGTAGCGGTCAGAGTGTGGCCGGCGGTCGTGTTGCTGCCGAGGCTGTCCTCGACCTCGCCGTGCTTGGTCTCGGTGGTGACCTTGTAGCCGCCGCTCGGTGCGCTGATCTCGATGTCCCCGCTGGTGCCCTTGGCGCGGATGTCGCCGGCCTCGGAGAGGTCGAGCTCGATGTCGCCGGACGTGGTCTCGACGTTCACCGTGCCGCCACTCAGGTCCTTGGCCTCGATATCGCCGGAGTTGGCCTTGACGTCGAGTTTCCCGGTCAGGTCCTGCACGGACACGTTGCCGGAGGTGACATCGAGGTTGACGTCGCCCTTCACCTCGCGGAGCTCGACCTTGCCCGAGTTGGACTTCGCGTCGACCCCGGCCACGCCGGTGATCTCGATATCACCGCTGCCGTTCTCGCCGGTGACCTTGGTGCCGCGCGGCACGGTCACCTCGAAGTCGGCGGTGCACTGCCAGCCGCAGTCGCCGTCCAGCTTGAGTACGCCGTCCTTCACCGAGTACGCGTCGCCGTGCTTCCAGAACCAGAACTTGCGCTTCTCCCGCACGCCGGCCTGGTCGTCGTCGGACACGTTGATCGTGATGTCGGCGTGGCCCGCGGCGAGCTGGACGGTGGTGATCTTGTGCGTGTCGTCGGAGTCCCGATCCCCGAACTGCCAGAACGCCAGCCCGGCCGCCGCCACCAGCAGGATCACGCCGAGCTGCTTGTTCTCCGCCATCGTCCGCCTCTTCTCGAG
This sequence comes from Kribbella sp. VKM Ac-2566, assembly GCF_004366005.1. NCBI lineage: Bacteria > Bacillati > Actinomycetota > Actinomycetes > Propionibacteriales > Kribbellaceae > Kribbella > Kribbella sp. VKM Ac-2566. The sequence continues at coordinate 215,410 of NZ_SODT01000015.1, forward strand.
CCCACCCACGTTGTCGCAACGACAGTAGGCTCCGGAGCCGGGCCCCAGGATCCGGCAGATCCCCCGACGCGCCCCTGAACCGCTCTCAGGGAAGTACCCTCACCGACGCAGCTCGCCCCGGGAGACAGCCGCGGCCAGATCGTCGCCGGTGGTGCCGAAGAAGGTCCGCGCCCAGACCGAGTCCTCGTACCAGTACGGCCCGTCCTCCCCGGGCAGCGACGCCGGCGCCGAGCGACGCTTGAGCGCCTGCCGGCACTCGTTGCACAGCGGCAGCGTGAGCGTGGTGCCGTCCGACTCCACCTTGGTCGGCCGACCGGACGAGCGACCGTGCAGCGGGTTGAAAGCGCACAGATCCGGTACGGCGTCCACCTTCCGGTCGGCTGCGACCGCGACTGCGGCGTCGTACTCCCGCCGTGCCTTGTCGAGCAGCACCATCGCGCCGACCAGGTCGACGAGGTCGGGCGACGTGTCGAGCACCTTCGACGCGGCGGCGTGGTCGTCGAGCGCGGCCTGCTGGTGGACAAGACCTGCGCCTTCGGCGGTCGGGAGCGCGGCCAGCTCCGAGCCGAGCCTGGTGAGCTCGGCGTTCGTCTCCTGGGTCAGGCGCCGGCGCCGCTCGGCCGCCACCGTCGCGGCCACGTGCGGCGGGATCCGGAACGTCTTGGACCCCGAACCCCGGCTGCGCCCGATCAGCAGACCGAGACCGACCAGGACGACGAGACCGCCGACGATCGACAGCGCGACGATCCACCCGTGACCGCCTGGGTCCGAGATGCCCCGTGACGGCCGACCCGACTGCGGTCGGTTCGAGGTCTTCGGGATACCCGGTTGGGCGAGCAGCTCGTACATCCGGGTCAGCACCTCGGTCGGCCCGGCGTCGTACCCCGTGTCGGCCAGCGCGCGCGTCCGCGCCGCCTCCAGCTTCTCCTCGCTGACCTGTGAGACGTCGCGCGCCTCGTACCACGGGAAGCGGCTGCCGCCGTCCACCACGACGTACAGCCCCGGCTGCCGGAGCGCGTCCATCACCAGGGTGAGCGCCGTACTCTCCTCGCCCTGGAACTCGTCGCTCGGGGTCAGCGGCAGGACGACGGTGTAGACCGGGTACCCGAGGGCCTTCGCCTTCGTCCGCAGGTCGTCCAGCAGCTTCGCGGGCAGCGCCGTCTTGTACGCCGGGTCGACGTAGACCGGGTCCTTCTTCAACGCGGTCGCGATCTCTTGCGCCCGCTCCGCCGGGGTCCGCGCAGTACCGGCCTCGGCCGGAGCCGCGACGAGCAGCGTCAACGCCGCCGCGAGGCAGGTGAGGAGAAAACGGGCCTTCACGCGCGTCCCTTTCGTCGTGGGCGGGCCAGCGCCGCCACGATCAACACGATTCCGCCGAGGAGACCGCCGCCCATCAGGCCGAGCACGGTACCGCCGAGGCCGTTCCCGATCGCCTTGCCGACGGTGAACTTCTCCACCGGTGCCGAATCCTCCGGCTCGAGCGGCAGCGGCGCGGTCCGGGCCGGCTTCGGCGTGCTGTACGTCGACTCCCGCAGGCCGTCGAGGTACTCCGAGAGTTGCTTGCTCAGCGCCTCGTCCCCGTCCGCGTAGGTCCACGTCGGCACATACGCACCGAGTTGGTGCGCGACGCCGTACGACCGGTCGCCGTCCATCACGACGTACACGCCCGGCTTGCCGTTCGCGGCTGCCAACCGGCCGGCGAGCAGCGTGGTGTCGCCCTTCTCCGGGAACCATTCGCCGCTCGGTACGACGGCCACGAAAACGGGCACCTTCGCGTTCGAGATCACCTGCAGCGTCGCCTCGCGGTCCGCGATCGACGTGAAGTCCGGGTCGACGTACAGGTTCTCCTGCGCCCAGGCCGCGACCGCGGCGGTGATCCGGGGATCGGTCGGAGTCGCCGCCGACGCAGTCCCCGTCAGCAGCACAACTGTTGCCGTCAGCAAGAGGACGAGTCGTCTCATCGGACATCCTCCTTCCGGCCGGTGATGCGGTCGGCCAGGTCGTCGGAGAGCGCGCCGAAGCCGGTCGCGACCATCGGGCTGTCCTCCGGGTCGAGCGTCCAGTACGGCACCCCCTTGCGGTCGCCACCGAGCAGCCCGGACTTGGCCGGCACCAGCAGACCGCGCGGCGTATCACCTCGGCGTACGACGCTGGCGCACTGCTGGCAGGCAGGTACTTCGACCTCGTCCGACCAGTCGACCTTCACCGTTCCGGGGTTGTGCGTCGGGTCGAAGAAGCACGGTGGCTGGAGGGCCGCGCCGGAGGCGATCCGCTCGGCCTGCCGGGCGAGCACGAGCGCGCCGGCCGACGCGAGGACGTCCTCCGGCTGGTCCGCGCGCAGCGTCCGCGCCGCGTCGAGCCGGCGGTACGCGTCGTCGCGCTGATCCAGCAGTTTGGTCGTCTTGTTGCGACGCCGGTCCAGGCGCCCGAGGGCCCGCTCGGCCTGCTTGATCTTGCCGTCCGCCTTGAGCCGTACGTTCCGCGGCTCGACCGCACGCTTACTGGTCCCGGAACTCTTCGGCCCGCTACGCCGCCGCAGTGCGATCACCAGCGTCAGCACGAGCCCGAGGAATCCGCCGACACCTAGGCCGACGTATGCAGCCCGGTCCGACTTGTCGGTCACCGAGAGGCCGCGATGCGGGCGCTCCGGCTCCAGATCGGCGGCAGGGACAGCCGGCAGCGCGCGACCGTCGTACGCCGTCGACGCATGCTGGATCGTGCGGACGATCTGTGGCGCCGGACGATCAGTGAGGAGGTCGAGGCGCTGCTTGTCCTCGGCCCGCACGCTGGTCAGGTCGCGTCCCCGGAGCCCGCCCTGCCGGTACAGCTCCGCGCTCGTCGACCAGTAGTTGTCGTCCGCGAGCGCGACCAGGTACAGGCCGGGTTCACCGACCCGCGCGTGCAACAGGGTCGGCCAGTCGAGTCTGTTCTTCGCCAGGTACGGCGTGCGCGGCACGAGGGCGACGTACACCGGAAGGCCCGCGGTGCGCATCGCGCTGCGGATCCGGTCCAGCTCGGTGGCGGGGATCGCCAGCCGCGGGTCGACGGACAGGTGATCGGTTCGCCAGGCGGCGGCGATCCGGTCGGGCGGCTCAGGCGTCTCGGCACGCGCCGGTAGGGCGGGGAGGAACGCGACTGCCGCGAGCAGGGCGGTGAGGAATCGAACGGGCATCGCGCACAGCGTACGACGACCGAGCTTCGACACATCCACACGGACGCAAGCACACATCGACTGGTTCCACCCAGGTGAGTTGGGCGCGACCCTGGCTCGGACAGGGGAGACCAAGCCAGGGTCACGGTGTTTCAGGGCAGAAACGTTGCTACACCAGCACGCTCCGCAACAGGGTAGATCGTGGGGCAACCTGGGGCAGATCAGCCGATTTCATGCCCCGAGTTTGTCCTGAGCATCCTTGCCCTGGGCACTCTTGCTCTGGGCATCCTTGCCCTGGGCCCCGAACCTCCGGCTCGACCCGCGCAAGTGGCCGAGCCGGAGGAGAACGGGATCAGAAGGCGGACTCAGGAAGGTCCATCACCTCGAGGTCGGTGAGTTCGGCCTTGACCCGCTCGGCGCGGACCGACGGCATCGTCGAGCGCACGAACCACTGTGCCGCCGCGACCTTGCCGGTGTAGAAGTCCTGGTCGGCCGGGGACAGCTCGCCGCCCAGCTTCTCCAGTGCGACCTCGGCCTGCCGGAGCATCAGCCACGAGCAGACCACGTCGCCGAGGACGAACAGCAGCCGGGAGGTGTTCAGGCCGACCTTGTAGACGTTCCGCGGGTCGCCGTTCTCCGCCTGCGGGTTGGCGGCCATGAGGGCCTGCCCCATGATGCCCAGGATCTTCTGGGTGTCCTCGAGGCCCTTCGCGAGCAGCCCGCGCTCTTCCTTCAGCCGTCCGTTGCCGGCCTCGGAGGCGACGAACGCCTGCACCTGCTCGGCGAGGTGGCCGAGCGCCTTGCCCTGGTCCTTGATGATCTTGCGGAAGAACAGATCCTGACCCTGGATGGCGGTCGTGCCCTCGTAGAGCGTGTCGATCTTCGCGTCCCGCACGTACTGCTCGATCGGGTAGTCCTGCAGGAAGCCGGAGCCGCCGAACGTCTGCAGCGACTCGGTGCCGAGCAGCGTCCAGGACTTCTCCGAGCCGTAGCCCTTCACCAGCGGCAGCAGCAGGTCGTTGACGCCCTCGGCCAGCGTGTCGTGCTCACCGGCGTACCGCGCCTGCTCGGCCCGGTCCTGGTACGTCGCCGTGAACAGCACGAGCGCCCGCAGCGCCTCGGCGTACGCCTTCTGCGTCAGCAACGAACGCCGTACGTCGGGGTGATGGGTGATCGTGACCCGCGGCGCGTCCTTGGCCGGGTTCGTCATGTCGGCGCCCTGGACCCGCTCCTTGGCGTACTCGAGCGCGTTCAGGTAGCCCGTCGACAGGGTCGCGATCGCCTTGGTGCCGACCATCATCCGCGCGTACTCGATCACCTGGAACATCTGCGCGATGCCGTCGTGCACCTCGCCGAGCAGCCAGCCCTTCGCGGGAACACCGTCGCCGAACGTGACCTCGCAGGTCGTGGAGACCTTGATGCCCATCTTCTTCTCGACGTTCGTCACGAAGGCGCCGTTGCGCTCACCGGTCAGCTCACCGGTCTCCAGGTCGAAGTGGTGCTTCGGGACCACGAACAGGCTCAGGCCCTTCGTGCCCGGACCGCCGACGCCCTCGACGCCCTGCGGACGGGCCAGCACCAGGTGGACGATGTTCTCGGTCATGTCGTGCTCGCCCGAGGTGATGAACCGCTTGACGCCCTCGATGTGCCAGGAGCCGTCGTCCTGCAGTGTGGCCTTGGTCCGCCCGGCGCCGACGTCGGAGCCGGCGTCCGGCTCGGTCAGCACCATGGTGGCGCCCCAGCCGCGCTCGATGATGTGGTGCGCGATCTTCTTGTCCCGCTCGGTCCCGTTGCGCCAGAGCACGTGCGCGAAGTTCGGGCCGGCGGCGTACATGTGCACCGGCGGGTTGGCGCCCAGGACCAGCTCGGCGGCGGCCCAGCGCAGCGACGGCGGAGTCGGCTGACCGCCCAGCTCGGCCGGCAGTTCGAGCTTGAACCACTCGGCGTCCATGTAGGCGTGGTAGCTCTTCTTGAACGCCTCCGGCATCCGGACCTCATGGGCCTCCGGGTCGAAGACCGGCGGGTTCCGGTCGGCCTCCGCGAAGGACTCGGCCAGCTCGTGCTTGGCCAGCCGGTCGATCTCCGCGAGCACCTCGCGGGCGGTGTCGACGTCCATATCGGCGTACGGGCCCTGACCGAGCACGTCGCCCCGGCCCAGCACCTCGAGCAGGTTGAACTCGATGTCCCGCAGATTCGACTTGTAGTGAGTCACAGACACTCCCCAACTTTACTCGCCAGTAACTTAAGTATATACCCGCCGGTAATGAGGGCAAAGGGAGATTGACTGTGAGGTATGAAGTTGATCTACGAGACGCACGCGACCACGGTCGACAACGAACGCGGGATCGCGACCGGTTGGTTGCCGGGTGAACTGTCGGCCGCGGGCCGCGAGCAGGCGCGGGAACTCGGCGAGCGCCGGCGAGAGGTCGATGTGGTGTTCAGCTCGGATCTGCGGCGCGCCGTGCAGACCGTCGAGCTGTCCGGGCTCACCGTGTCGCACTTCCAGGACTGGCGGCTGCGCGAGTGCGACTACGGCGAGCTGAACGGCGCGCCGCGAGACGCGCTCGAGCCGCGGGTCGAGCGCGTCGGTACGCCGTTTCCCGGTGGCCAGTCGTACGACGACGTACTCGAACTGACGCGCTCGTTCCTCGCTGACGTCGAGCGATGGTACGAGGACCAGGTGGTGCTCGTGGTGGCCCACTCGGCGAACCGCTGGTCCCTCGAGCACCTCGTGGGCAGCCGCGCCCCGATGGAACAGTTGGTTGCCGACGGCGTCAACTGGCAACCGGGCTGGGAGTACTGACCGGGATCGCCGGCTCGGTTGGCCGACCATCCCGTTGTTGTTTCTAAGGCTTGTAAACCGTCGCGCTGCCGTACAGCTTCTGCGTGAAGGCGCTCATGTACGACGACGTGTCGGACTCGGTGAGGTTGTACGTGAGGAAGACGCCGTACCCCTCGCTGACCGTGCGTTGCGCGAGGCTTGCGGCGGTCGAGGAGCTGGTGGCGGTGTACGACACGGCGGCGGGGGACACGCGCGACTTGGCGCTCGGTGCGGACGGGACGCCCCAGGTGCCGTAGTACGGGTTCCAGCCGTAGTCGAAGGTGTCGACGATGCTCTGGCCGTTGTAGGTGAGCCGGTCCGCGGCCGGGCCGATGTCGTAGAGCGTGATGAGCTTGTTCGGAAGCTTCGCGCGGAGCGCCTGGACCAGGTAGACGAACGAGAAGTCGTTCGGCTGGCCGGTGCCGTTGTTGCCGTACTCGGCGTACTCGTCGTCGAAGTCGATGCCGTCCAGGCCGTACTGGTTGACCGCGTCCGCGAGTTCCTGGGCGAAGGCCTCGGCGGACGCCTGGTCCGGGAAGTTCGCGAAGCCGGCGCCCTGGTGGTTGCCGAGGATCGAGAGCAGGACCTTGATGCCCTTCTGCTGCAGCGGCCGGACCTGCGTGGCGACGTTGTCCAGCACGCTCTGGACCTGCTGGTTGAAGGACAGGTACGCCTTCGTGCCGTCGTAGTTGATGTTCGCCGCGAAGATCACCGCGACGTCGATCACCTGCGCGCCGCCGTTCGCGAGCGTGTACTTGCCCGCGTTCAGCATGCTGTGGTCGTTGACCTCGATGTACGCGACGGTGACCGGTCCGGTCTTCGCGCGCGGGCGGCGCTTGTCGGCGGCCTCGGCGGGCAGCGCGGCACCGGTGGCGGCCGCGGCGGTCCCGACGGCCAGAGCTGACAACAGGGTCCTTCGCTTCATGAGCTGATCGACTCCTCGTCAAACGATGGGCGGTATCGCTATATCGGTTAAGTGGCCGTCGCCGCCTGGCCGAACACCCAGACGGCGACGAGAGATAAACCGGTATAGCGACACCGATCATCGATCGGCGAATACCCGGTGTCAAGAGGTCGGGCTACCGGGGCTGCAGCGGCAGGACGCTGAGCTTGGCGGGGTCAACGGATGCCGGCAGGACCAGCACGCTGACGCCATCTTTGAAATGCAATGGGGTGTACTGGTGCCGGCCCTTCGCGTCGGCACCCGCGGACCAGCCGGCCGGCTGGCCGACGTCGGCCGTGACGAGCACATTCGTACCGCCCTTCGATGCCACGTGGCTGGGCAGGCGGCCGCCGGCCGGCAGCGGGTACAGCACCACCGGCACCGACGGATTTCCTTTGTGGTCATCGGCAACGAAGGCGACGAGGGTGTAGACCCCCTCCATGGCCAGCTTGACGTTGCCCCGAGGATGCACCTCGTAGTGTTGCGCCACGATCGCGATCCGGCCGGCCGGGGTGTTCCCCGCCCAGTAGACCTTCGGGTCGCCGCGCAGCGCGCCGGTGACGGCGGAGTCGCGGACGGAAAACAAACCGCTGCTGGAACCGCGCCAGGTAGCGAGCACCTTGTCGAGGTAGGCCTTGTCGCCGGCGAGATCGCCCCGGGTCAGTCCTTGCATCAACGACTTGTACGGATCATCGGCGGCCGGCGTGACCGGCGCGGGGCTGGCGGCCGGCTGGTCGTTCGTGCGGCCGCCGAGCAGCCCCGGGACGACGACCGCGCCGCCGACGAGCGCGGCTACGGCGAAGGTGGTGCCGGTCAGGGTGGCGAATCGGCGCCGGCGGACGCGACGGGTGCCGCCGAGGCGGGTGCGGTCGAGCAGGTCGGACGGCGCTTCGACGTCCTCGACGATGTCGATCAAGCGCTGCTTGAGATCAGTCATCGGAGTCCCTCCAGGATGGTGGGTTCAGTGATCAGCCGGAGCCGGTCGAGGGCTCGCGAGGCCTGGCTCTTGACCGTGCCGACCGAACAGCCCAGTACGTCGGCGGTTTGCGCCTCGGTCAGGTCCTCGTAGTACCGCAGGACGATGACGGCGCGCTGCCGCGGCGGCAGCTCCTGCAGTGCGGCCAGCAACTGGTCGCGGATGGCGAAGTTGTCGGAACCGTCCGGGGTGGCACGGTCATGGTCGGCCAGGGCGACCTCGGGTTTGCGTCCCCGGCTGCGCCAGCGGTTGGCGGTCAGGTTGGCAAGGGTCTTGTGCGCATAGGCCTCAGGAGCGCTGTGGATCCGCCGCCAGCGGACGTAGATCCGCTCGTACGTCTCCTGGACGAGATCCTCGGCCGCCGCCCGGTCGCCGGTCAGCAGTACGGCGGTGCGCAGCAGCCGGGTCGCGCTGCCGCGGACGAAGTCGTCGAAATCGTCTCCCCGGGTGACCATCCGCCCCTCCTCGGTCAGTCGGCCTGTCACCGAGAATGACACCGGCGGCGCGCGGAAGGTTGCCTCCGGGCTCGCCTACCTGGGAAGTTATGCACGAAGATGAGTCGGAGGGGCGGGAGAAACTTACGGGGGCCTTTTCTGGAGGAGGACCCGATGAGCACTGTTGACCAGGCCACGACGGCGCGCACCAGGCGGTCACTGGTCGCCGGGACGGTCGGTAACTTCGTCGAGTGGTACGAGTTCGGTGCCTACGGCTTCTTCGCCACCGTGATCGCGGCGAACTTCTTCAGCAGTACGGCGACCAGCGACGCGGAGAGCTTGATCAAGACGTACGCCTCGTTCGCGCTGGCGTTCTTCTTCCGGCCGATCGGCGCCGCGGTCTTCGGCCGGGTCGGTGACCGGATCGGGCGGCGGCCGACGCTGATCCTGGTGCTGCTGCTGATGACGCTGTCGACCACGCTGATCGGCCTGCTGCCCACCTACGCGAGTGTCGGCGCTGCCGCACCGTGGTTGCTGACGCTGGTGCGGGCGTTGCAAGGACTGTCGGCGGGTGGTGAGTTCGGCGGCGCCGTGTCGATCATGACCGAGTTCGCGCCCCGGACCAAGCGCGGCCTGTACGGCGCCTGGCAGTCGTTCACGGTCGCACTCGGCCTGCTCGCGGGAGCCGGACTCGCGGCGATTCTCGCGACCACGTTGAGCAAGGAAGCATTGTCGGACTGGGGCTGGCGGGTGCCGTTCCTGGTGGCGCTGCCGCTCGGCCTGGTCGCGCTGTGGCTGCGGCTCAAACTGGACGAGACGCCGAGCTTCGCACGGGTCCAGGAGGAGCCGCGCCCTGCCCCGGCCGGTGAGGTGGCCAAGGCGATCGCGCTCGGCATCGGCCGGCTGATGGGCTGGTCCGCGGCCGGATACACGTTCCTTGTGGTGATGCCGTCGTACCTGCAGGCGACCCTGCACGCGACGTTCCAGCAGGCCTTGGTCGCGACCGTGCTCGCGAACACCGGGTTCGCGGTCTCGATCCTGCCGGCCGGGTGGTTGAGTGACCGGATCGGGCGGCGGCCGGTGATGGTGGCCGGCGCGGCGCTGGTCGTCGTACTGGCGTTCCCCTTGATGAACCTGCTGCAGGACAAGGAGTCGGGCAACGCCGCCAAGGGGCTCGCGGTGTTCGTGGCCGGGCTCGTCGTGGGGCTGATGGCGGGCCCGGGTCCGGCGATGCTCGCGGAGATGTTCCCGACCCGGGCGCGCTACACCGGGCTCGGGTTGGCGTACTCGCTGTCCAACGCGGTCTTCTCGGGATCGGCCGGGCTGATCATCACCGAGTTGATCAAGCGGACGAAGAACGTCGACATTCCGGCCTGGTACGTGGTGGTCACCTGTGCCGTCAGTGTGATCGCATTGCTCACACTGCGAGGTGACGACTACCGACGGGAGCTGCGGGACTGACATGCGAGTCATCGGATTGATGTCCGGGACGTCGTACGACGCGATCGACGCCGCTGCCGCGGACCTGCGGCTGGACGGCGACGAGTTGGTGCTGACGCCGTTGGGGATGTTGAGTCAGCCGTATCCGGACGAGCTGCGAGCGGCCGTTGCGGCGTCGTTGCCGCCGGCGTCCACCTCGGTCGAGCAGGTGTGCAAGCTCGACACCGGGATCGGGCAGTCGTTCGCGGCGGTGGCGGGGCAGGCGGTCGAGCAGCTCTGCGGTGGGTACGCGGACCTGATCGTGTCGCACGGGCAGACGGTCTTCCACTGGGTCGACAACGGATCGGTGCGCGGAACGCTGCAGCTCGGGCAGCCGGCCTGGATCGCGGAGGCGACCGGCGTACCGGTGGTGTCGGACCTGCGAGCGCGGGACGTCGCGGCGGGTGGGCAAGGGGCGCCGCTGGTCAGCATTCTCGACGTGCTGTGGTTGCGCGGGCGGCCCGGCGTACCCGTGGCGCTGAATCTCGGCGGGATCGCGAACATCACCGTCGTCCAGGACGAACCGGTTGCCTTCGACACCGGTCCGGCGAATGCGCTGATCGATGCGGTCGTGACGGAGCTGACCGGGCAGCCGTTCGACGCGGACGGGGTGATGGCGACGCGCGGGCAGGTGCATGACGAGTTGCTCGCGCGGTTGCTGGCCGAGCCGTACTACGCGCGGCCGGCGCCGAAGTCGACAGGGAAGGAGCTGTTCAACCTCGCGTACCTGGCCCAGGCGATGGAGGGACTGCCGGTGATCCCGGCAGAGGACCTGGTCGCGACAGTGACCACGCTGACGGCGCGAACCGTGGCCGACGCCGTACGGCGGTACGGCGGGACCGAGGTGGTGGCGTCGGGTGGCGGGATCCGGAACCCGGCGCTGATGCATCTGCTGGCGGACGAGTTGGACGTTCCGGTCCGGACCACCGACGAGCTGGGGATGCCGTCGGCGGCGAAGGAGGCGTACGCATTCGCCGTACTCGGCTACCTCACCGTCCACGGCCTCGGCGGAACGGTCCCGAGCTGCACCGGCGCCGGACACTCGAGCGTCCTCGGCTCGGTCACCCCCGGTCTGAGCGGACTACCGACCATCTCAGGCGAGGCACGACCACCCATGCGCCTCCTGCTCGAGTGACCGCACACTAGTCCTGTGACGAGATTGTTCGTGGTGACTGGGGCACCTGGGTCGGGGAAGTCGACGGTCGTGCCGGAGCTCGTGCGGCTGAATCCTGGGAACCTGGTCGTGATGGACATGGACGAGCTGCTGGACGACGACGGCCGGCTGCTCGGGCTGGACATCGCGAGTCCGATGGCGGCGCCGATCTGGCCGGCGTACAACGCGCTGTGGCTGCGGATCACCGAGCTGATCCGGCGCTCCGGCATACCGGTTCTGCTGCTGTCCCCGGCGCAGCCGGCCGAGCTGCCCGAGGGCCGGTGGCTGCACCTGGACTGTCCGGACGCGGTACGGCGGAAGCGGCTGGCGCGACGTGGCTGGCCGGAGTCCCAGATCGACGAGGCGATCGCGGATGCGGCCGAGATCCGTAAGCTCGTACCGCGCTCGGTGCGCGGGGACGTCTCGCCGGAGCGGGTCGCGAGGAGCATCCTGGACTGGATCCGCGGGGAACGCTTCGGCAAGACCCTGAGCCTGTGGGGCCGGTTCCGGAGTTGACCTTCGAGTTGGTGCAGGGATGAAGGTCGGGCCCATGAGGCTGACGATCAGTGAGTTCGCACGGCTGGTGGGACTGGCGCCGAGTGCGCTGCGGTTCTACGACGACTGCGGTCTGCTCCCACCCGCCGAGGTCGACGCGACGAACGGCTACCGGTACTACGACAAGTCGCAACAACCGCGGGCCCGGTTACTCCGCGACCTCCGCGAGATCGACCTCCCACTGCCCGACGTCCGCCTCGCCCTGGACGCTTCTCCGTCGGAGGTCGCCGACCTGGTCCGCGCCCACCTCCGCACCCTGGAAGCGAAATCCACCGCCACCCGCACAGCCGCAACCCGCCTCCTCACCAACCTCCTCTCCCAAAAAACCACCGCCCTCCTAGGCGGCCCCGAACTAGCCAGCGCCATCCGCCAAGTAACCCCCACCGCAGCCCCACCGGGGGAGGAGGACCTGGGGCTGGTGTTGAGCTGTGTGCTGATTGAACTGGGGCCGGACGAGGTTACGTTTGTTGCGACGGATCGGTATCGGCTGGCGGTGCGGACCGTGCGGCCGGTGGAGTTCGGCGGGGTGGCGGCGCGGTTGCTGGTACGCGCCGACGAGCTGGCTCAGGTAAGTAGGTGGGCTGCGGCGGGGGACGTCGTACGGGTAGAGGTGAACGGCGGTCTGACGCTGGTGCGAGGGGAGGAGTCGCGTGAACTGCAAACGGTTGATGCGGAGTATCCGGCGTACGGTCAGATCCTCGACGGCCTGACGCCGCCGGCGTGCCGTGTAGTGGTCGATCGCCTGCGTTTGCTGGACGTGCTGGCGGGCCGCGACGTCGTTGCCTTAGACATCGATCAGCAGAGTCTGCGGATCGGCGACGAGGTGAAGCTCGATGCGATCGGGACCGGTTCGGTGCGGATCGGGTTCACCGCAAGCCTGCTGGCGGCCGCGCTCGAGGCGAGTGTCGGGCCGGACGTGCTGCTCGAGATCTGTGAGCCGGCGCGACCGGTCGTCGTACGGTCGGCCGACCAGGGCACGTTCACCACCCTCGTCATGCCCGTCCGGCTGGACGGGTGAACCGGTCCTACTACGGCTGGCTGGCAGGTTCGACACTCTCGGTTCTCGGCGACACCGCGCTGTTCTTCGCGCTCGGCTGGGCCGCGACGGGCATCGGCTCGCGAGTCGCCGCGCTGGTGCTGACGGGGTTCACCCTGCCCCGCGCCGTACTCCTCCTGCTCGGCGGCGTACTCGGTGACCGCATCGGTCCACGCCGCCTGCTGCTCGCCTGCACCGCGATCGTCGGCTCGTGCTGCTTCCTGCTGGCCGTCGCTGTCGGGATCCGCGGAGTCTCGGCCGGGCTGCTGCTGGCCACATCGGTCGTCGTCGGCACCGTCGATGCCTTCGCACTACCGGCCGCCGGCGTACTCCCGCGGCTGTTCGTACCCGACGATCAGTTGCCCAAGGCAATGGCGTTGCGTACGTCGGCCACCCAGCTCATCACCCTCGCCGGCGGACCGATCAGCGGTCTCCTCGTCGCGACGGTCGGGCTGGTCGGGGCACTCACCCTCGACGGCCTGACGTTCGCCGTCCAGTTCGCGGTCCTCCTGATGCTCAGACCGCCGTACGACGTGACACCGCAGCGCGACCGCCCCTCGGTGGTCCGCGACGCGGTGGACGGACTCCGCGTGGCTGTCCGCGATCCCGTACTACGGATGATCCTCGCGGTCGTCGCGCTGGTCGCAGCCTTCGTACTACCGGTCACGTCCCTCTGCGTCCCGCTACTCGCCCGCTCAAACGGCTGGGAAGCCAAGCAGGCAGGCTTCGTGGTGGCGGGCAACGTCGCCGGCGGACTGCTGGTCACAGTCCTCGTCGCACGCTTCGGCACCTTCACCCGAGCCGAACTGACCGGCGGCCTCGGCTGCCTACTCGCCGCACTCGGAATCGCCGGCCTAGCCCTAGCCCCTTCGGTCCCAGCCGCCATCGGCGCAACCCTCACACAAGGCGTAGGCATCGGCCTGTTCACCTCACACCTAGCTCCCCTCTTCGTCCGCAGCACACCACGATCCCACCTGACCCGCCTCCAATCCCTCCTCTCCCTGGCCCAAACCGTCCCCCTGATCGCCTCGACGAACCTCCTGGCCACCCTTCCCATCCACCAATCCCTAACCCTCACCGCCACCACAACAGCCCTAGCCGGCCTGATCCTCCTCAAACTCAAACCATCCGACCGCCTCGTGGCCTTGTAAGACGATTCGTCTTACAATTGGTGTCATGGCTGACACCATCACGATTCGCACCGACGCGGAGACCGAGCATGCGCTGGACGTGCTGACACGCGACGGCAGCTCGCGGTCGGCGGTCATCAGGCGGGCCGTCCTCGAAGCCGCGGTCCGCCGCGAGCGGGCGGCGGCGATGCGTCGCGAAGTACTGCGGATGCACATCGGTGATCCGGACGGGATCGACGTCGGTGCCGAGCTCTCCCGGGAGCGGGACGGCGAGCGCTGATGATCTACCTCGATTCGGCCGCGATCGTGAAACTGGTACATGCCGAGTCCGAGTCGCACGCCCTGCGTCAGTGGCTCGATGAGCGGGCGGAGGTGGGGTGGGTGAGTTCGGTGCTCGCGGAGATCGAGTCGTTCCGCGCCCTCGCGCGGCATGTTCCGGAGGCGGTCTCGCGGCTGCCCCGCGTGCTCGACCTGATCGACCTCCTCGAGCTGGATGCCGGTGCCCGGATCCTTGCGCAGACCGTGCGGCCGGCGACGGTGCGGAGCCTGGACGCCATCCATCTCGCGACCGCGTTGCGCGTCCAGCCGCTCACGTCGTTCGTCACCTACGACAAGCGCCTGGCCGACGCGGCCCGAATCGCCGGACTGACCGTCGACGCCCCCGCGAGCCATTGACAACATGTTGTCGTTATGACAGCATATTGTCTATGAGAACAGCATATGTGGCGGTGTACGAGACGTTGGCGGACTGGGAGATCGGGCATTTGGTGGTGGAGCTGCGGACTGGGCGGTTCACCGGGGTGCCGTGGAACGTGGTGACGGTGGGCGAGACGTTGGAGTCGGTGGTGACCATGGGTGGGATGCGGGTCGTGCCGGACGTGACGATCGCGGACGTGACGCCCGACGCGGGAGATCTGCTCGTGCTCGCCGGGTCGGGGCAGTGGGATGTTGGTGGTGGTGAGGCGTTCGCGAAGTTGGCGGGGCAGTTCCTCGATGCCGGCGTACCGGTTGCGGCGATCTGTGGCGCGACGGCCGGTCTGGCTCGGGCGGGGCTGCTCGACGAGCGGAAGCACACGAGTGCGGCCAAGGAGTACCTGCAGGCGACCGGGTACCAGGGTTCGGAGCAGTACGTCGATGCCCGCGCGGTCGTCGACCAGGACCTGATCACGGCGGGACCGGACTCGCCGGTGCAGTTCGCGCGGGCCGTCATGGAGCGGCTCGAACTCGCGGACGAGCCGAAGCGCGAGGCGTACGAGGGCGTGTTCCACCGCGCCGACCCGGCGGCGTACGCAACGCTGGTCGGATGACGGCGAAGGATCAAGCGGGAGCGGCCGAGCGCGCGGCGGCCGTCCCGCCCCGAGAGGAGTGGCCGGAGGTCGGGAAGCGGTCCGAAGGTGGTGTGGTGTTGACGGATGTCGTCCTCGCCACCTTCCGGCTGAACGCGCGGCTGATGGAAGCCGCGCAAGGCTTGGCGGCGAACGGCGGGATCACGGCGGCCTGGTGGCAGGTGCTCGGCGGCGTCCTCGACGAGCCGCGGTCGGTCGCCGACGCGGGCCGGATCATGGGTGTCAGTAGACAAGCCGTGCAACGGATCGCGGACCTGCTGGTCGAACGTGGTCTCGCGGAGTACCGGCCCAACCCGGCGCACCGCCGCGCGAAGCTCCTCGCCTGCACCGAGGCGGGCTACTGGGCGATCCGGCAGATCTCACTTGCTCAGGGCCCGTGGACCACCGAACTCGCCAAGGCCGTCGACGTCGACGACCTCCGTACGACGCTCAGCACGCTGCAGACGCTGATCACCAAGCTGGAAGAAGCTTGATCGCGAGGCTCCGCCCGTAGGTCTGCCGCGTGGTGAACGTCAGTCGCGTCCCGGTGGCCGTGCGCGTCACCTGAACCCCGTCGACCGGTGCCGCGGGCCTGAGGTACTGCGCCCGCAGGTTGACCGTGACGCTGTCGCGCTGCGTCGTCGGATCGGAGACGGCGACCTGCACGCTCGAGGACTGTCGGCGGATGAGCAGTGAAGCCGGACCGTCGATGCTCAATCCCGGAAGGTTGTGGGGACCGGGAGTAAACGTGTTGACGGCGGTGAGGCGCAGACCGAGGTGCTGGATCGCCTGCATTTTCACGGTGTTCGAGAGCGTCGCGATCCGGCCGTGCTGATACGACTTCAAGGCGGAATCCGTTGCGTTGGGCACCAATGCGTAGGCGAGTGCGCGCTTCGTGCCGGCCGGTTGGGCGACGGTGAGCGCGAAGACCTGCTTGGTGACCGCGGTATCCGGATTGGAGGTCCGCACCTCCCGGCGGCTCCGGGTGACTGTCCGGAGATCTGCCGACAGTTCGGTCGGCTGAAGGAAGTAGTAGCCGACGGACACGGCGCCGTTGGCGTAGCGAAGCCACCGCGGTTCCCCGGTGCCGGTCCAGGTCTGACCGTCACGTCGTACGCCGGTGATCGTCACGGGATCGGCGGCGCCGGCGATGCGGGTGTCGAGGGTGGTCGTCACCGCGCGGGTCGCGTCGCCGACACCGGCTGCGAGTACGACGATCTCGTCGTCGAGCAGGAACCACGACTTGGTCGCGGATGCGTTCTGGTAGACCACGAAGTCGTCCGGCAGGCTCGCCCGCGACGCGTACGCGAAGTCGTCCGACTGCACCCAGCCGACCGCGCCGTACGCATCGAGCGTCGCGCCACCGGAGTATTCATTCGTCCCGACCGGGAAGTAGACGTAGGTGTTCTGGGCCTCCGACGACGGGGTGAAAGTCGGCGGGTTGTCGTAGTACGCCGTCCCGTACAGTTCCGGGATCGACTTGCGCGTCTCGACCGGCGCCGTCACGCCGCCCAGCGCGTACGGCGACACCGTGGTGAAGTAGTCGACGCCGAAGGACTGCGTCTGATCCTGACCGGCGAGGTACAGGTAGTGCGCGCCGTCGCCCTGGAACCACGGCATCAGGTTCTCGCCACTCATGTACTCGTACTTGCTGATCCGCGACGAGTTCCGCGCCAGCGCGAACGCATATCCGGGCCTGCGATGCACCGTCCGGTCCATGGCGTTGAACGCCGTCGTACCCGCGGCCGGGTTGAGATCGGCCGGGACGATCGCAGGATCGTTCTTGATGTCCGCGAACCGCCCGATGCTCACTGGTGAGACGAAGGAATTCACGTTGATCGTCGGCCGTGCTGTGAACTTCGCGAAGGCCTTCAACCGCTGGGAATCCGCTCCCGTCGCGTAGTCAGCGAGGTCGACGATCGCCTCGACGACGACCGCGACGTCGTCGTACCCGGTCGCCGTCCGGGACACCGCGCGGCCCTTGACGATCTCCATCATCCAGCCCTCGAAGATCAGCGGCGCGAACCCGTGCTCGACCCAGCCCTGCACCACGCCGACCAGGTCGTCGCTCTGCGCGTACTCCGTCCCGGCGAGCACCTTGATGGTCTGCACGACCCTGCTGAGCAGGCCTTTTCCGTACGAGCCCGTGTAGGCGACCGATGCGTGCTGGACGAACGAGCCGTCCGCGTAGTACCCGTCGGTGACGCCGTGCTGCAGGGTGTACGGGTCGACGGTCGCGAACACCGTGAACTGGTCCTGCAACGCCTTCCGGACCCGCGCGTCGTCGTTCAGGAGAGCGCCCTGAAGGACCCGGTTCGCGGTGATGTCGACGAGGTTCGCGCCGGTGTGGAAGCGCGAGTCGAGGTCGACGTCGCCGTCCTTGCCGTTGCGCAGGTACGCGTCCATCGAGGCGACGTACCGCGTGATCAGGTCGGCCGGGGCGTCGATCAGGGCGAGCGTCTTCGACACATACGTCGAGATGCCGATCTCCCAGGTGAACCAGTTGCCGTAGTACCCCTTCGACTGGTCGCCGTAGTAGTTGTCGTGCAGCCAGACGAGTTTCTCCGCGATCCGCGCGCGGACCTGCTCGTTGCCCTGCAGGTCCGAGGCCGGTCCCGGTCGCCGGTAGGCGAGGGCGATCTCGTAGAGGTGCTGGTACGACGAGCTCAGGTTCGGATCGCTGGTCCCGAGTGGGAGGCCCGCGAACAGCTCGCCGCTGCCGGCGCGGTCGAGTGCGGTCAGCCAGGTACGGGCGGTGTTGTCCATCGCGGTGACCTTCGCGGCGACCTCGGGGCGCGCGTTCGACTCCGCCGTACCGGCGTAGATCGCGATCGCGTTGGCCAGTAGCTGGCTGGGGTCGGCGTTCACCGCAGCCCTGCCGGCGCGCGCGGCCGGAGCCGGGTTGACCGCAGTCAGCAACGCGGTCGCAGGGACAAAGGACAGCAGACGACGGCGGGTGAGATCCACTGGTACTCCCGGGCGGATGGGAAAACCTAACCAGCGAAGTCAATCAGTCGGAACTATCCTGCGACAACCGCTGACTGCTCAGTAAGACATGAGATCGTTCTGCTCGTGACCACTCGCACGGCGCCCGACAGCCGTCTCGCCTCTGTACTGCGGTTCGCGACCGAGCTGATCGCGTGGGTCGGAACACCGTGGGCGATCGCTCCGCACTCCGTCCTGCTCGCGATCGTCTCGGTCGTCGTCCTGATCGGCCTGCCGACGGTCTTCCAGACCCGGGGTGACAAGCCGCACGTCGTCGTACCGGTCCCCGGCTTCGTCACTGTCCTGCTGGTGCTTCCGCAGTTGGTCGCCGCAGTGGTGGCCGCCTGGTTTGCCTGGCCGACTGCTGACGCACTCGTCGTCAGCGTGCTCGCGGCTGGATGTGTGGTGACGGAGCAGCCACGGTGGCGGTGGCTGCTGTCCCGTCAGGCGCCGCCGGCGCCTACTAGTTGAGGGTCTATTGAGAGGACCTGTACCGCGTCGCCGGTTGACTTGGCCGGGATCACAACGGCGACCTGGTGCAGGTAGTCCTGGTGCAGGGTCTGGGTGTACTTGACCATGCTGCTGAACGCGGTGGCCTCGCCGCTGGTCCAGTAGGCGTTCGAGCCCGGCTCGACGCGTTGCAGGTACCGCTCGGTGAGTGACAGGAACACCAGCGCGTCGCCGGACTCCGTGATGAACGTCAGCGGGACAGCGGACGGCGCGAACGTGTCGGTGACGTCGGCGATGTACGGCTCCGCGGTGTCGGCGGCCTTGGACTTCGCGCGCAGGTCGAGCATCTTGGTCAGGCCGGGCGTCGGCGTGAAGAGGCGCGACTGCGGCGCGTTCTTGCCGCCGGTGAGGTACGCCGCGAGGTCCTTCGCGACTGCCTCGGGCCGGCCCTGGAGCTTGCTCAGGTCGTCCGCGTCCGGGGTACGCAGCCCGTCGACGGACGGCAGTTCCACGGCCTTCGGCGGGTAGACCGAGTGCGTCAGCAGCCACGGGCTCCCGGCGCTCTCCCGCTGCCAGACGCCGAGCTGACGGTTCCCGGGCGCGTCCGAGACGCCGGAGCTGACCACGAACCGCATCGGGTACGAGGCGAACTGCGGCGCGCCGATCTCCGGGTCGGTGTAGCTGAACGGCTTCGACACGTCCTTGCCCGCGGCGTCGAGCTTCCGGCCGATCAGGAAGCCCGCCTGGGTCTGCGCGAGGGTCGGGTTGCCCTCGATCGTCGCGGCCAGCTTCCCGTCGCGGGTCTTGTTCGCCTGGTTGTTCAGCTGGTTGTACCGCTGGACGACGGCCTGCGCGTCGGCGAGCGTGACGGCCGGGCGGGAGTCCGCCGCCGTCATCGTGTTCTTCGGCGGCATCAGCCCGCAGCTGGTTGCCGTCAGCAACATCGCGCCGCTGGCCAGCAACGCCGCCGTACGCCGCACAGCCTCGTCGCTTTTCACGAACTCCGGCGAGGCCGCCAACGGAACGGTCTCCTCCGCAACGATCTCGGTGGGCTCATCGACAGGTTCGGCGTACGTCGTCTGCGCAGGCTCGTCGTACCGCTGGGAGGCGCCCGCCCCGATGAGCGCGGGCGACTTGGCCCGCGCGATCGCGGCAGGCGACATGAACATCGGTGCCGCCGGCACAGCAGCCGCCGGCCGAACCGGCGCCGGCCGCACAGGCACCTGCCGCACGGGCGCCTTCACCGGAGCTGGAGCCGGAGCCGGGCTGACCTGTGCCGGAGCCGCGGCGGCTGCGGCCGGTGCCGTCTCGTTCACCGCCTGCTCCTTCTTCGCGGCGACCGGGGCGAACGGGCTGACTCGATCGGGGGCGAAGGGGGAGACGCGATACGCCGGAGCGTTCTCCTCCTCTTCGCGCTGGACCGGGGCCGTCGTCACCAGGACCGGGATCCGGGTGTTCGTGATGACCGGGATCTCGGTCGTGTCCGAGATCTCCTTCACCACCGAGCGGCGGCGCAGTACCAAGGCCAGGCCGAGCGCGAGCACCACGATGCCGGCCCCGAGGACCAGCAGGCAGATGCCGAACAGGCGGTGCACCTCGATCCCGAACGAGACCTGCGCGCCGACCGCCGGCGTACCGTCCGCGTTCATCACTACCACGTCGTACAGCCCGTCCTGCATCGGCCAATTGACGGCCTGCGAGCCCGGCGCCGACTGCGCGACCCACCAGTCCAGCTCGCCGGGCGGCGTCAGCTTCTTGGTGCCGCCGCGCAGCTCCTGCGTGCCGAACGTGGCCGGCGGCTCGAACTGGATCAGCCGGGTGTGCGCGGTCCCCGCGAGGTAGTCGCGCACGTCCAGGTCCTGTCCGACGCCGATGAACAGCGGCTTGTCGCCCGACGCGCTCACGCGCAGTGTCGGGCCGTGCCGGTCGAGGAGGGACGGGGCGGTGACGACCGCGAGACCCGTACTGGCGAGCTCGCGGCGAGGTGTCGAGATCGTGTTGTCCGGGCCGACGAGCCAGAAGGCCGCGACGGCCCCGGCGATGGCGGCGAGCAGGCCTGAAAGTGCCAGCAGCAGACCCAAGGTGATGCGGGCGAAACGCATGAAGAGGCTCCCGTTGTCCGACGAGCCCGGCCCACGGACGGGTGCACCGGACGGCGGGTGCACTGGTCCGGACCCCTCTCCAGGTGTCCGGAAGCTCACCCGTTGTCACTGAATAACTGAGCCAACAAGGATCTGTTACGATTCCGTGTATTAACGAATGGCCATTCATAAACCAGGAGGCGTTGACATGGCCCGGCCGCGGCTGGTGAGCGACGACGCGATCCTGGACGCCACTCGCCAGGTGCTGGCGGAGCTCGGCCCGGTGAAACTGACCCTCGCGGCGGTCGGTTCCCGGGTCGGTCTGGCGCCGCCGACGCTGATGCAGCGGTTCGGTTCCAAGCGCGGTCTGCTGCTCGCGTCCGCGGCGCGGTCGCCACTGATGGTCAAGCTCGGGGCCGAGGAGGCCGCCGCCCGCAACACCTCCCCGCTCGCGACGCTGCGCGACTTCGCACTCTCGGCGGTCGCGCACATCAAGCGCCGCGAGGAGCTCGGCAACGGTCTCGGGTTCGTCCAGCTCGACGTCGCGGATCCGGAGTTCCGGCAGCACGCGCTGGCGCACTCCGCGGCGATCGTCGACAGCTGCGAGACGTTCTACCGGGCTGCGGTGGAAGTCGGTGAGCTCCGCGAGGACACCGACGTACCGGCGCTGGCTCGGCAGACCCTCGTCTGTTTCAACGGCGCGCTCCAGGTCTGGGCGGTGAACGGCTGGGGCTCGCTGTCCGAGTTCCTGACCGAGCAGCTCGACCTGATGATCGCCCCCTATCTCAGGAGTGACGGTGTTCCTGGTGGCGGTCTGTTCAGTGCAGGTACGACGCGCCGTTGAAGTCGAGGACCGCGCCGCTCGCCCAGTTCGCCTCGGCTGAGGCGAGCCAGTAGATCGCGTTCCCGACCTCCTCGGCGGTCGCGACCCGGCCGAACGGGCTCTGTGCCCGGATCGCGTCGCCGCCGGGACCCGCGAGGAACGTCTCGGTCATGTCGGTCGCGATGAAACCGGGCGCGATTGACGTCACGGTGATGTCATGTGGCGCCAACGACGCCGCCAACGACTGCCCGAGCGAGTGCAGTCCGGCCTTCGAGGCGCCGTACGCCGGGACGTCGGGCTCACCGCGGTAGGCGCCACGCGAGCCGACGTTGACGATCGCGCCCCGCCGTACGCCGTGCGCGGGCTCCTTGTCGAGCATCTGCCGCGCCACGCACCAGGTCACGTGCGCCGCGCCCTCGAGATTGACGGCGAGGGTACGACGCCAGGTCGCGACCCATTCCTCGTACGACGTCTCCGCCAGCGGGTGACCGACCCGGCGGGAGCCCGCAACCGGCTCGTCGACGAACATCGCGGCGTTGTTCACCAGTACGTCGATCCGCCCGAGCTCGGCGGCCGATTCCGCAACCAGGGAAGGGATTGCGGCCGCATTGCCGAGATCCGCGGCGATCACCGCGTGGCCCTCGCCGGGAAGTCCGGCGCGGACCTCCTCGGCGCGATCGACGGCGCCCCGGCAATGCAGCACGACCCGGTCGCCAGCGTCCGCGAACGCCCGCGCGGCAGCCGCGCCGACACCCCTCGACGCACCGGTGATCAGTACTCCTCTAGACATGGTCCTCCTATCGGTGACTGCACGAAATTCTGCCCTTGCCGCCATCATGACATCAGAAGGGGTTGACAGTGACGTCACGATGACGTCATGCTTGCTGTCATGGAACTTGACCATTACCTCGAGTCGGTCCGGCGGAGCGTTGAGAACGCCACCGCCCTGGCCGACGAGCAAACTCGCTCCGTGGCACAGCGCCTCGGGGCAACGCTGGATGACGCGGGCCGCCTGGCCCTCATCTCAGCCCTGTCCGACGCCGCCGGGGAGATCAGCCGTGAGCTGTCCCCGGGTTCGGTCGAGCTCCGGATGGCCGGCGGCCGCCCGGAGTTCGTGGTCACGCCGGCGCCCAGCCAGCTGACCGGTCCGGACGAGACCGACGAAGACATCGACGACGAGACCGACGCCGAGGCCGGCGACCAGTTCGTGTTCGACGCCGACGAGCCGACCGCGCGGATCACGCTGCGGCTGCCGATGTCGATCAAGAACAAGGTCGACGAGGCCGCCAACGCCGAGGGCATCTCCTCGAACGCGTGGCTGATGCGCACCGTGATGACCGCGCTCAGCGAGCGCCGCCGCGGCGGCCCGCGCCCACCCCGGCCGCCGCGCCCGCCGCGTGGCCCGGTGTTCGGTCCGGAGGGCCCGCTGGGTCCGAACGGACCGCTCGGCCCCGACGGGGTCTTCGGCCCGAACGGCGTGTTCGGCCCGAACGGCCCGTTCGGCGAGGAAGGCGTCTTCGGCCAGGACCGCGGCCGCTGGGAGCGCGATCGGCGTCGTGACGACCGGGACCGCCGCCGGGACGACAAGGACCGGCGACGCGAGGACAAGGAACGCCGCCGTGGCGGACACGGGCCGGGCCAGCGACTGACGGGATGGGCGGAGTGATGGGCGGCTTCAGCCAGCAGATCATCGACGACGAGAACGACCGGATCGAGCGGATCCGGATCGACATCGGCTCCGGCCTGGTCGAGATCGGCGCCAACGCCGACGGCGAGGGCACCGCGGTCACCGTCGAGGTCGACAGCGGGCCCGAGGAGGACGTCGTCGTCGAGGTCGTGGACGGCGAGCTGATCGTCGAGGGGCCGCGCAACGTCCGCCGGGGGCCGGAGATCCAGGTCCGGATCGCCACCTCCGCGGTGCTCGACGCCCGGGTCAAGACCGGCTCCGGTGACATCACCGCGGACGTCCCGCTCGGTTCGGCGCGGCTCGCGACCGGCTCCGGCGACGTCCGGCTGACCCGGGTCGAGAACGAGCTCGGCGTCAACACCGGCAGTGGTGACGTCAAGGTCGAGTCGGCCGCCGGCGCGGTCCGGGCCGGCACCGGCTCGGGCTCGATCGACATCGAGGAGGCCGGCGACGCGCTCGGCCTGAGCACCGGCTCCGGCGACGTCACGATCGGCGACGCGGCCGGTCCCACCTCCGTCAAGGTCGGCTCGGGTGACATCACCATCGAGCGGATCCGCGACCACTCGGTCGCCACCTCCGGCTCCGGCGACGTCAAGGTCGAGATCGCCGACGGGCCGAGCGTCCAGGCCGAGACGGCCCGCGGCGACGTACAGATCGGGGTCCCGGACGGACTTCCGACGTACCTGGACCTGAAGACGGTCACCGGACGGATCCGGTGCGATCTCGAGCCCGGCCAGAAGCCGGCCGAAGGGGACCGCGCCCTGATGCTGCGCGCCCGCACCGTCTCCGGCGACATCACCGTCGTCAAGGTCTGACCCACCCACCACCGCACAAGGTCCCGCCACTGGGGGCGGGACCTGGGCGAAGCACTGCCTGAAACCACTCTGAAACCACAGCACGGGGATTACGCGAGGGGAGCACCATCATGATGACCGAGCAGCAGGAAGTTGCCCGCTACCGCGTCGAGGACCAGTTGCGGAGAATCGAAGCACGGGCGATAGGGCGCAACGGCAGGCCGCGCACCACGCTGCGCACGCGGGTGGCGCACTTGTTGCGCAGGATCGCCGACCGGCTGGAGCCCGCGTCCCGCCGCCTGACCGAGCCGCAGCCCCGCCATCGCGGGACCGGGCTCTCGATCGTCCGATGAACGGCGTACCGCTGAACGGCCTACCGCTGAACGGCCCGGCCGCCGCGATCTGCGCCGTACTCGAAAGGCTCGGACTCCTCGGCGCGGGACCGACGGTCCGCCGGTAGCGCTGCAGGTTCGTGCAATGCCTGTGGATAACCGCCGGGCGGACCCGCGGACACTGCTAGCGTTCAGTCGATCATTCTCGGTCGACATGGGAGAGAAACCAACGATGTTGCGTCCGATGGTGGCAACCACAGCTGTCACCGCAGCCCTGATCCTGGTAGCCGGTTGCGGCGGCAACGACAAGAAGTCCGACTCGGGCTCCGAGAACAAAAGCGGCGAGTCCACCACCTCGGCCACACCGTCCGCCCCGGCTGCCCCGTCGTTCGACCCGCCCAAGGCCTTCACCGCCGCGGCGGCGTACCCGGTGATCAAGGACAAGGCGAACCCGTTCTCGGAGGCGAAGGCCCAGACGGGCATGGCCGGCCAGGTCGCGCTGATCGGGCGCTGGACCGGCCTCACCGGCCACGACGTCGCCGACCCGAACAAGACCTGGACGGTCAAGTCCGCGGAGGCCGAGACCACCAAGGTCAGTGACGCGACGAAGCCGGCGGCGGTCAAGGTCGACGGCAAGGACGTCGCCCTGGTCGCGTACGCCGAGTCCGACAAGGGCAGCGGGACGCAGAAGCCGACCGGGCTGGTGGTCGTCCACTGGGTCGACGTGGCGTCCGGCCAGAAGATCGCCGAGGTGTCCGCGAAGGTGAGCACGCTGGAGGGCACCGGCGACACCGCGCCCGGCACCCCGAGCATCGCGGGCGCGGCCTACGACCCGGAGACCGGTCAGATCGCCGTCGGCGTGAGCCTGTCCGGCAGCGTGTCGAAGTACCAGACGGTGTACGCGGATCCCAAGACGCAGAAGTCCACGGTCGTGCCGGGGATGAACCCGGCCGCCGTGCACGACGGAGTGGTCGCGGGCTCGAAGGGCGCGGCGGACGAGGGTTCCGCGGACGGCACGGTGCTGCTCGTCGACGGCGCGAGCGGGAAGGTCACGAAGCAGGTCCCGCTCAAGCAGGCCTCCCTCAAGCCGCTGGCCACCAGTGCCGGGCACGCGTACTTCTACGGATACAAGGACTCGTCGTACGTCAGCGGCACCAAGGGCCAGGCCCTCTTCGTGATCGACCTCTCGACCGGTGCCGTCACGCAGACCGTGCCCGCGGCCCCGTCGGACTCGAACGTCGAGGTCGAGTGCCTCGCGGACCAGGCGACCTCGGTCGTCTGCACGAGCAGGACGGTCCAGGGCGGTGCCGTGGAGATCGTCGGGTTCGACGACGCGACCGGCAAGAAGACGTGGGGTTACACGAACGACTCCGGCGGCCGTGTCGTACCTCGGGTGACCGCGGCCTTCCATGGTGTCGTCTACGCGCAGACTGAGGCACAGCCGGTGCTGATGGACGCGAAGACCGGTGAGGACCTGCCGAGCGCGTCGTCCTCGTCCAGCCCGGGCTCGAGCGAAACCCCGTCCTCCGGTGACACGCCCACGTCCAGTGACACGCCGTCCGGCAGCGACTCTCCGACGGGCAACGAGTCTCCCGGGAACGGCGACATGGGTCTGTTCGACGGCAAGATGCTGTCGCCGTCGGCCGTGTCGCCGTACGGCGGTGTCTACGGGCAGTTGCCGAACGGTGACGGCATGAGCACAGTCGAGCTCGAATCCGTGTTCATCTTCCTGAAGCCGACCGCCTGACGTCAGCGAGAAGGGCCCCGGTTTTCCGGGGCCCTTTCGTTTGTCAGATGTCGGTCCGGTGGAAGTTCTTGAACGAGCGCGACGGGGTCGGGCCGCGCTGGCCCTGGTAACGGGAGCCGTACTTCGACGAGCCGTACGGGTACTCGGCGGGGGAGGACAGCCGGAAGAAGCAGAGCTGGCCGATCTTCATGCCGGGCCAGAGCTTGATCGGCAGTGTCGCGACGTTCGAGAGCTCGAGCGTCACATGGCCGGAGAAGCCCGGGTCGATGAAGCCGGCGGTGGAGTGGGTCAGCAGGCCCAGACGGCCCAGCGACGACTTGCCCTCGAGCCGGGCGGCGACGTCGTCGGGCAGCGTGACGAGCTCGTACGTCGATCCCAGGACGAACTCACCGGGATGCAGGATGAACGGCTCGCCGCCTTCGGGCTCGACCAGCCGGGTCAGATCGGGCTGTTCCTCGGCCGGGTCGATATGCGGATACTTGTGGTTCTCGAAGACCCGGAAGAACCGGTCCAGCCGTACGTCGACACTCGACGGCTGCACCATCGCAGCTTCGAACGGATCCAGCTGGACCCGCTTCGCGTCGAGCTCGGCCAAGATGTCGCGGTCGGAGAGCAGCACGGTCGCACGTTAGCAGCGTGCCGCTCGTCCGCACAGCTCGAGTTGCCGGTCGGGCCCGTTCCCGTGCCTGGTGGTGAGTCGTCCGGAGCCCTCAGCTCCCCGGCGGGAGCACACCACCAGACCGTGGGCCTGAGGCAACTATTTTCAGTTGGCCAGCTTGTTGAACTTCGACACCTGGCTGGCGAAGGTCTTCACCTGCGCCGGCGACCAGTCCTTGAGCAGGTCCTCGATCACCTTGTGCCGCTTCTTCCGGGCCGCCGTCAGCTTGCGCTTGCCGGCCGCGGTCAGCGTCAGCAGGGTCGCGCGCGCGTCCGACTTGTCGGCGGCCCGCTTCAGCAGGCCCTCCTCCTCGAGTCGCGCGCAGGCCCGGCTGACCGGTCCCTTGTCCACCTCGAGCGCTGCCACCAGGTCGGCCATCCGCACCGGCGCCAGCTCCTCCACGTGGTTCAGCAACGCGTACTGCGCCGGCTCCAGGTCCGGATGCGCCTCGTCGGACAGCGTCCGCTGCAGACCGCGCAGCCGCCGTGCCAACGTGACGAGTTCCTTCTCCAGGTTGTCCACCGCGTCAGTTGTGTCTGTTGCCACCGTTCACCCCTTCATCCAGTTGCCCCGCAACCATCTTGTCCGGTCCCGGCGAGGACCGCATCCTCACGTTGCGTCGAATGTTGCCCCCGGCAACGCGTTCTAATCTGCCAGAAGATGACGAACCTGCCCAGTCCTGAACGTGCCCTTTGTGAAAAACTGCCCAAGAACCCCCGATGCAAACCGCCCACCCCCTCTTTTCGATGCATCGGGCACCTTCTACACACCAACCCTCCTGACCCGGCAACAACCACCCCGCCACCCGGGACCTCGGACAAGACCCGGGGACATGTGCTGGGGACAGGAGACAGGCAATGACCTGTCCCAAGTCCCCGCCGGGTGTTCCCAGTCCCGGTACGGCGTCGCAGTCGCGCGGCGCGCCGGACCCGTGATGCCGGCCCCTTGGCGCATCGGCTATGCTCTTCACCGCTGCCGGGAGATCGGCCGCGCGGGTGTAGTTCAATGGCAGAACATCAGCTTCCCAAGCTGACAGTGCGGGTTCGATTCCCGTCACCCGCTCCATCGGTAACCCGCAGGTCAGCGGTGTGTTTGCGACCTGCGGGTTTTGTCGTTCCAGGGAGGATGCGCTGTGCCGCCGTCCGGTTACGCGATCTTTTTGAACGGTGGGTTCGGTGTTGGGAAGTCGGCTGCGCTCGAGCATGTCGGGGATCTGCTCGCGGATGCCGGTCGGCCGTTCAGTCTGATGGATGTCGACTGGTTCCATCGGTCGTGGCCGCCTGCTGAGCAGGACAATGCTCTGATCGAGGCAAACAACATTGCCGCGGTCTGGAAGTCCTATCGGTCGGTTGGGCCGCGTCAGTTGGTCATGTGTGGGGTGATCAGTACCGCGGCCGATCGAGAGCGCTACGAGGCCGCGGTCGAGAGCCCTCTTCGTATGGTTCGTCTCACCGCGAACGCCGACATCACCAGGAAACGGCTGCGCGGCCGGTACACCGCGAGTCAGAGGTCGGCGTTGGAATGGCACCTGGAGCGCTGTGACGAGATCGCCGCGCGCCTCGACGCCGCGGATCTGGACGAATTGGTCATCGACACCAGCGCGCTCGAGCCGCAGGAGGTGGCTGAGCGCACGCTGCGCCACTTCGGTCTGCTGGACAACTCAGAGTAAATCGATCGTTTGCGTTGCTCGGTGCAGTTGGTCGAGTTTGCCGGGAAGGTCCCGCAGAGTGTTGCCGATGGCGTTCTCGATCGCCGTGTGGTCGCCCATCCATCGGACTGCAGTGGTCTCCCCGAGTGAGACGCGGATCTGCTCGCCGAGCACCTGGACGACATTTCTCGCCACACTGAGGAAGAGATCCGCGCCGGCCCATCCGAGATCGCCGCCTGCTGCGACGTACGCGGTGAGGATTCTCTTGATCTGCTCGGGTTCGCCGTCTCCGAAGATGTACGCCGACCGACCTGCCTCAAGGGCTGCACTGTCGGTCCGGACACTGTCCCAGTCCACTAATACTGGACCGGATGGAGACGTGACGATGTTGTGGGTCTTGAAGTCGCCATGCGTCGTTACGAGGTCCGGTACGTCGTCGCAGAGTTCGGCGATGCGCGCTGTGACCGCGAGGATGTGCGGAAGGCTGTCCGCTTGCAGAGCTGCCCATGAGGCGTCGCGTTGTCGGGCCTTGGCGAACCAGCCCTCCCAGGTCCCCGGCGGCTGCACCGGTTGCCGCCACCACCGAGGCAAGCCGGCCCGACCGAGTGGCTGCAGTTCATGGACCTTCGCCATCGTCCCGCCGAGCCAGGCCGAGATGTCGGGCTCGGGTGTTCGGTGCTCGATCCATCGGTAGACGCGGAACAGCCGATCCTCGATGCGGGTCACCCAGCCAAGAAGAGGATTGGTCGGCGCGATCGGCTCTGGCATGTCCACGCCGGACGCGAGCGCCTGACGCTCGAACGCCATCGCGAGTTCCAGTTGGTGCACATCCGCGGCAGCCAAGTACCCCTTGACGAAATAGCTCCCGGTTGAGGTGTTCAGCCGCCAAGCATCCGCGTCGCCGCGTCGGACGTGGATGAGGTCGCCGTCCGGTGAGCCCAGATCGAAGGCGAGCGCGACTTCTTCTGAACCAGGCATAGTTCAAATGGTTGACCTAGGTTCCGTAGACCTCGAGTTCGACGATGCGGGAGTAGGTGTGGTCGTTGCCGTCGAGGCAGAGGACACGTACAGCTTCCGCCTGGACCGGGTCGAAGGTCGATGTGACGTGGCCCAGGGTGTTGCCGCGGACCTGTGTGACGGTCTGCCATACGCCTCCGACCTTGGCCTGAATGTCCCAGTCGCGTAGGCCGTTGAGCCGTGCCGGGTACTTCGCTGAGTCGAGCGTGTAGAGCTCTACCCGGTTCACGGTGGCGGGGGCCGACAGTGCGACGTCGTACGTGTCGGGGAAGACCGCGCGGGTGCCGTCGTTCCAGCCGGTCAGGGTGTCCCAGTGTTCTGGGTCCTTGTCGCCGTCGACGGCGCCGCAGAGGGTGAAGTTGCCGTGGGTGGAGGACGCCGTCGCCTGCTCGCCGAGCGCGAGGTTGTCACCGGGACCCTTCGACGGCAGCGGTTCGACCGTCACCGGGACCGTGACCCGCGACCGGTCGACCTCGACGCCGATCTGATAGCTGCCGGGCTTGGTCTCGCGCGGGACCCGGATCTCGACCGGCGCGGACACGGGCTGGTCGGGATCGACCGCGGGCAGCCACGAGGAGAAGAGCGTGCGGGACAGTTGCAGCGGACCGGTCGGCTCGAGCGTCAGGTCGGCGTACCGGTCCTGGCTGCCGGTGTTGGTCATCGTCAGGTTGAGGGTGCTGGGCAAGCACGGGAGTCCGACCACGCTCAGCTGCTCCGGAGCGACGCTCACCGCCACGTCGGAGGTTGCCGCCACGTCGGGGGTTGCCGCAGGCATCGAACTGGAGCCGAGCACGGCGGCCGCCAGCAGCGTGCCGGCCGCGACGACGGTCTGTCGGGGGATCCTCATTTCTGCACCTCCGCGATGCCGGGGCGGCCGTCCTCCACGAGGAGTTTGGCCCGAGTGCTCACGGTGCCGCCCTGGACGGACACCTTGTCGACGACTCGGTAGTCGGAGATCCATCGCTGCGGCGTGATGGAGCAGCTGACGTACCCGCGCTGGAAGTTGCCGAACTTCATGTGCGGGTTCTCCCGCAGCAAGGTCGCGCCGCCGGCGTCGAGGTCCTGACCGTCGATCCCGGACGTGATCGACGTACCGACGAACTCGGCTCCGACCGTCGCCGATGCCGGATCGTTGAAGTCGAGCTTCAGGTCCGACGCCACGCTGCGGTGCAGGTCGCCCGCGATCGAGACCAGGTTGCGAACCTTGCGTTGTACCGCGCCGCCGAGGATCCGGTTCCGCGATGCCTCGTACCCGTCCCAGGTGTCCATCGGGACCAGCACCTCCGGCCCGTCCTTCGTGTCCAGCCGGGCGATCGCGGTCTGGTGCGCCAGCACGTTCCAGCGCGTCTGCGACGCGGCCCACCCGTCGAGCAGCCACTTCTCCTGAGCGTCACCGGTGATCGTGCGCGCCGGGTCCTTCGTCTCCGGCCCCGGCGCCTTCGTGCCGTCGCCATACGCCTGGTCCGACCGGTACTGGCGCGTGTCGAGCACGCTGAACTCTGCCAGCCGCCCGTATCTGAACCGTCGGTACAGCTGCATGTCCGGCCCCTTCGGCAGTTGCGCGAGCCGCAGCGGCATGTGTTCCCAGTACGCGCGGAACGCGTTGGCCCGGCGTACCCGGAACTGGGCGGGCGGCGCACTCGGATGCGCCTCGTCGGCCCAGTTGTCGACCACCTCGTGGTCGTCGAGCGTCACGATCCACGGCGCCTTCGCGTGCGCGCTCTGCAGATCCGGATCCAGCTTGTACGCCGCATACCGCCGCCGGTACTCGTCCAGTGTCACGGTCTGCTGGGTGATGTACGGCTCGTTCGAATGCGGCCGGATGCCGCGGTCGATCCCGAACTCGTAGATGTAGTCGCCGAGGAAGAACACCACGTCGTGGTCGCGCTTCGCCATGTCGGCGTACGCCGTGTACCAGCCCTCCCACCATGCCTGGCAGGACGCGAACGCCAGCGACAGCTCAGGAACGACAGCGTCGTACGCCGGTGCGGTCCTGGTCCGACCGACCGGGCTGAGCTGCCCGTTCACGCGGAAGCGGTACCAGTAGTGCCGCCAGGGCCGCAGACCGCGTACGTCGACGTGCACCGAGTGACTCGCTTCGGGCCCGGTCCTGGCCGTGCCGGAGCGGACGATCCGGCGGAACTCCTCGTCCTCCGCGACCTGCCACTGCACCTCGACCGGCCGCCGATCCATCCCGCCGAACGGCGCGAGTGGATCGGGGGCCAGCCGGGTCCAGATCACCACCGCGTCCGGCAACGGATCGCCGGACGCGACACCGAGCGTGAACGGATCCCGCCGGTCCACCCGGCCGGTCCAGCCCGCTGCGGCCGTCTTGATCTCCGGAAGACTGCCGCTCAGCGCGAGCGCCGCCGCTGCTCCGCTGACGGTAAGGAAGTTGCGTCGTGTAGTCGGCATCGGCACCCACCCACCCGATCATCCTGAGGTGATCACATCCGTAACGGGAGATTACGAGAAGTTCACACAACAGGGTGGGAAAATGACCGATTCCGGCCTATTTCACGATCTTGCTCGCCGGCGGCGCGGTGATGTTCACCGGCTTGTTGTAGTCGGACATGGTCATCACCATCGACACACCGCTGAGGTCGAAGGTCATCCGCCGGACCAGGTGGGACTTGTCCAGCCACATCGAGTAGGTCAGCGTCTTCGGCAGGCCGGCCGGGACCTTCTTGCCCTGGAGGGCCAGCGCCTTCGCGGTGTTCACCGTCACGGCGTACCGGTCGAGCTGCTGCCCGCCGATCGTCTCGGTGCGGACGAACTTGGCGTCGACCATGCTCTTGTCGAAGGACTTGTAGATCTTGGTCGGGTCGCCGCCTTCGATCAGCTCGGTCAGCTGGTCGTTCAGACCGGACGCGACCTTCTTGTACTTCCCGGCCGGCGTCAGCCCGGGGATCGAGAGGTAGGCGGTCTTCCCGATCACGACGATCTTCGCGGTCTTGCCCTGGAACGCCGCACCGGACATCTCCATGGACATGGCGACCGGGTTCGTGGTCTGGACGCCGTCCATCGTCATCAGGGGCGAGCCGTTGGCGGTGACCGTGCCGACCGTGTGCCAGGCCTTCTGCTTGCTGACCGCCGTCGTCATCGCCGGGACGAACGTCACGCGGTTCAGATGGGCGACCGTTGCCGGCTTGGCCGGTGCGGACGTGCTGGTGGCGGCCGGCTTGGGTGCGGCCGTTGTGGTGGCCGGAGTCGTCGGCTTGTAGCCGGTGGCCTTGGGCTCTCCACCGCAAGCGGCGAGGCCGAGGACGAGCGGTACGGCGGCCGCGGTGGCCACGGCGGCGCGGAACTTCATGATGCGTTTCCTCCCCAGATGATGCAGACGGTGGATCTTATGGTCTGGACCACCCGGGGAGGAAGTGTTTTGCAGCTAGTTGCAGGTCAGCTTTCCCCACGCTTTACGGAAGCGAGCAGGAGCTGGGCCACGTCCTGGACCTCGACGGACTCGCGGGCCGATCCGTCCGCCTGCTTGGCGGTGAGGCCGTCGGACAGCATCACCCGGCAGAACGGGCAGCCGGTGGCGATCTTGTCCGCACCGGTCTCGACCGCCTCGGTGGTCCGG
The DNA here is from genome assembly GCF_004366005.1 of Kribbella sp. VKM Ac-2566. NCBI lineage: Bacteria > Bacillati > Actinomycetota > Actinomycetes > Propionibacteriales > Kribbellaceae > Kribbella > Kribbella sp. VKM Ac-2566. The sequence goes on from NZ_SODT01000015.1 coordinate 248,215, forward strand.
TTCAGGTTGATCCGGGTGCCGAGCTTCTCCTCCATCCACATCCGCGCGCCGCCGGCGCCGCAGCAGAACGACTTGGTCTGGTTCCGCGGCATCTCGGCGTACTCCGCGCCCGGGATGATGTCGAGCAGCTCGCGCGGGGCGTCGTACACCTGGTTGTGGCGGCCGAGGTAGCACGGGTCGTGGTACGTGATCTTCTGCCCGTTGAGCGAGCTGTCGGCCGGCGCGACCGGGGTCAGCTTGCCGTCGCGGACCAGCCGGTTCAGCAACTGCGTGTGGTGGATGACGTCGAGCTCGACGCCCAACTGTGAGTACTCGTTCTTCAATGTGTTGAAGCAGTGCGCACAGGTCGAGACGACCTTCTTGACGTTCGTCTCCTTGAAGACCTCCGCGTTCTGCATCGCCAACTGCTGGAACACGAACTCGTTGCCGGACCGGCGCGCCGGGTCACCGGTGCAGGTCTCGCCGTCACCGAGTACGGCGAACGAAACGCCGGCGATGTTCAACAGCTCGGCCACTGCCTGCGTGGTCTTCTTGGCGCGGTCCTCGAACGCACCGGCGCAGCCGACCCAGAACAGGTACTCGACCTCGTCCAGCGACTCGACGTCCGAACCGACCTGCTTGACCTCGAACGGCAGGTCCTTGGCCCAGTCCATCCGGCCGGACGGGTTCATGTTCCACGGGTTGCCCTTGTTCTCCAGACCCTTGAACAGCCCGTTGAGCTCGGACGGGAACGACGACTCGATCAGCACCTGGTACCGGCGCATGTCCATGATCGCGTCGACGTGCTCGATGTCGACCGGGCACTGCTGCACGCACGCACCGCACGACGTACACGCCCACAGCGCGTCCTCGTCGATGACCGCGACGTCCGCGGGCCCGACCAAGGGCTTGTCCTGCTCGGCGAGCACCAGCTCCGGCAGCGACTTGCGGGCGTCGTCATCGGCGGCCAGCAGGTACGGCGCCTTGGCGTATGCGTGCTCGCGCAGGTTCATCATGATCAGCTTGGGCGACAACGGCTTGTCGGTGTTCCACGCCGGGCACTGCGACTGGCACCGCCCGCACTCGGTGCAGGTGGTGAAGTCGAGCAGGCCCTTCCAGGTGAAGTCCTCGACCTTGCCGACACCGAGCGCCGCGTCCTCGTCCAGCTCGTCGATGTTCTCGAAGTCGATCGGGGCGCCGTTGACCGAGATCGGCTGCAGCGCGCCGAGCGCCGTACCGCCGTCGGCCTTGCGCTTGAACCAGATGTTCGGCCAGGCGGTGAACCGGTGCCAGGCCACGCCCATCGTCGCGTTCAGCGAGATCGTGATCATCCACGCGAACGAGATCAGGATCTTGACCATCGCGACCAGGTAGACCGCGTTCTCCAGACCGTGCTCGCTCAGCCCGCCGAACAGTCCGCTGCCCAGGAAGAACGTCATCGGGAAGTGGAACTTGTCGCCTGCTCCGAGTTGGTACTCGAGACCGCGCAGCAACAGGATGCAGATCAGTACGCCGAGGATCGTGTACTCGACGTAGTAGGCCTGCCAGGACACCGATCCGTAGAACCGCGAGTACCGGCCCTCCTCGCCGCCCGAGCGACGCGGCAGGTTGCGCAACCGGATCGCGATCAGACCGATGATCGACAGCAGGCCGGTCCAGCTGAGCGCCTCACTGACCCACTCGAACACGAACCAGTGCCCGATGATCGGCAGTGCCCAGTGCGGGTCGAAGAGCTGGCCGAACGCCGTCACCAGGCTGAGGAACAGCCCGATGAACCCGAACGCGACGAACCAGTGCATCACCCCGATGTGGCTCCACTGCAGCATCCGGGTGTGGCCGAGGGACTCCTTGACCAGGGTGACGGTCCGCTTGCCCGGCTCATCGGTCCGGGAGACCGGCTGACCGAGCTTGATCACGGACACGATGTGCCCGATCGTCTTGCCGAACAGCGCGACGGCGACCAGTGTCACCGCGAGCGAGACGACGATGGCGAGGATCTGCATACCAGCGATGTTATTGGTCGGTTACCCGTCAGTCATGTCTGTGTAGGGCTCGTCACGCCGCCAATTCCGCTGTCACCAAACCGACACACAGCGTTACAGAAGGTTCGTTGTGCTCGTGGTGGACCAATGCGTAAGTTTCTAACCACTGCAACCGCAGTATCTGTCAATCGGTTTCGGTGGGAGAGAACCATGCGTCTTCGTCGGGGAATCGCTGCTGGAGTACTGATCGCGACCGGTCTGGTGGTGCCGGCCGCGGCGAGCGCGGCACCGGCCGTGGCCAAGAAGTGCGACACGAACACCGTCAACTGGTACACCCGCGGCGGGCACGAGGTGTACGTCGGCACGAACCTCTACAGCGACTGGATGGAGGGGCCGGGCCGGATCACCTACCAGAAGACCGCTACCTCGGAGTCGAACTCGTCCTGGTCCGGTGACCTCGGGGTCAGCATCCCGCTGGTGATCGCCGAGATCCAGAACAAGTACTCCAAGACGGTCGGCAAGTCCCACGCGATCACCGACAGTTGGTCGTACACCGCCGAGGTGCCGGCCAACAAGGTACGCCGTCTGCATCAGCTCAAGCAGTCGTGGCGGGTCCAGGTGGTGCGCTGGAAGTACACCACCAGCGACTGCAAGAAGACCAAGGAAGTCAGCAACAAGACCGCCACGTTCCCGACCAAGAACCGCGACTACATGTGGATCCTCGTCGGCCGCGAGTGAAGGCGGACCTCAGCCACTCACCAAACGGCGGCGTGCCCGCCGGCGCACGCTCGCCGGACCGCGTCGGGCGCCTTGCGGCACAGGTTGCCGAGTGGTGGGCGTCCGCTCAGTCGACGAGCCGCGCGAGGCGGGCAGCGATCGCCGGGCGGCGCGGGTCGTCCACGGGCAGACGGGCCTCGAGGGCCTCGAAGATTTCGAGGTCCTCGGCGCCGACCGGCGTCTGCGCGAACTGCCAGAGCATGTCCGCGTCGGCAGCGTCCAGGACGGCGCGGCGCAGGGTGGCGTCGAGTTCGTCACGTTCGGAGCGCAGTGCCGGGGCGTCCGAGCGGGCGAGCAGCGGACCGGCGTACAGCTCGAGGGCCTTCGGCAGATCGCCGCGGCGCAGCGCGGCCTGTACTTCGGTCACGTCGCCGGTGACGTCCGCGATGATGCGGTACGGCTTGGTGTCGAGGACTCCGCCGCCGAGCAGGTTCCGCAGCCGGTGCATCTCGGCGCGGACCGTCGTCGGGTTGCCCTCGTCGCCGTACAACTGGAGCATCAACTGGTCGGCCGTGAGCCCGGTCGGCTGCAGTAACAACAGTGCGAGTACCTCGGCGCGCCGCAATGTCAGCGCGATCTCGCGGCCGTCGACGACCGCGATCGGCTGTCCCGAGCCGAGCAGCTTCAACCGCAACGACGGTCGCGTACGGCGTACCGGCGTACCGGGCATGCGGAGCAGGAAGCCCTCGTCCAGGCGCTCCAGCAGACCTTCCCGGCCGTCGCCGAGGTCGATGCGGTCGGCGCCGTCCGGTACGACGAGGCGGTCGGGCAACCATTCGAGCGGCTGGACGGCGAGCACGCGGCCGGTCGGGGTCAGCAAGGCCCCCGGCGCATCGCCGAGCGCCATCAGGTGCCGCATGTTGCGGGCGCGAAGCATCTCGTCGGCGGCGGCCATCCGGACCCGCAGCTGTCCTTCGGCGAGCTGAGCCGCCGCGGTCACCAGGGCGACATGGCGGGGTGGACCGTGCGCAGCGGTCCGGAGACGTCGACCGCGCCGAGCAGCTTGCCGGTGTCGGGATCGTGGACCGGCGCGGCGGCGCAGGTCCATTCGTGGATCCGGCGGACCAGGTGCTCGGCCGAGTGGATCTGGACCGGTTGGCCGACGGCGAGCGACGTACCCATGCCGTTGGTCCCGATCTTCTCCTCCGACCAGACCGCGCCCTCGGACAGTGCGATCCGGTCGGCCTGGCGTTTCACCTCCGACGATCCCTCGCGCCACAGGATCGTCCCCTGGGCGTCGGTGATGATCATGATGTGCGACGCCTCGTCGGCGATCGTGGTCAGCGTCTGCCGGAGCACCGGGAGGACGGCCTGCAGCGGGTGGTTCTCGCGGAGCGCCGCGACCACGTCCGGGTCGACGATCACCGGCGGCGCGTCGAGCTCGGGATCGACCGCGGCCGCCAGAGAGCGCTCCCAGGAGGCGGCGACGAGCGGGCGCGGGTCGGCTGTTGCCCGGCCGCCGCCGAGAACCTCGTCGTACAACTCGCTCAACCGGCGGGCCTGATCCGATGCGTCCATGCCGCCTCACTCCGCGCTGCAACGTCGGTGCAACGTTCATTCTCCTACCTTCGGTTCAACGTCGGGTATCCGAAGGAGAACCAATGACGATCTTCGCAGCTCCTGGGCAGGATGGCAGCCCGGTCACGTTCAAGTCGCGCTACGACCACTACATCGGCGGGGAGTGGGTGCCGCCGGTCAAGGGCGGGTACTTCGAGAACCCAACTCCCGTCACGGGGGAGACCTTCACCGAGATCGCTCGCGGTACGGCGGACGACGTCGAGCGTGCCCTCGACGCCGCCCATGGTGCCGCGCCGGGCTGGGGGCGGACGTCACCGGCCGAGCGCGCCAACATCCTGAACAAGATCGCCGACCGGATCGAGGCCAACCTCGAACTGCTCGCGGTCGCCGAGTCCTGGGACAACGGCAAGGCCGTCCGCGAGACGCTGGCCGCCGACCTGCCGCTGGCCATCGACCACTTCCGGTACTTCGCCGGCGCGCTGCGGGCCCAGGAGGGCTCGGTGTCGGTGATCGACGACGACACGATCGCGTACCACTTCCACGAGCCGCTCGGCGTGGTCGCGCAGATCATCCCGTGGAATTTCCCGATCCTGATGGCGGTCTGGAAGCTGGCGCCCGCGCTCGCGGCCGGCAATGCCGTCGTACTCAAGCCGGCCGAGCAGACCCCGGCCTCGATCCACGTGCTGCTCGAACTGATCCACGACCTGCTGCCGCCCGGCGTACTCAACGTCGTCAACGGATTCGGCGTCGAGGCCGGCAAACCGCTTGCCTCGAGCAACAGAGTCGCCAAGGTCGCGTTCACTGGTGAGACCACGACCGGGCGGCTGATCATGCAGTACGCGTCCGAGAACATCATCCCGGTGACCCTCGAGCTCGGCGGCAAGAGCCCGAACGTGTTCTTCGCCGACGTCGCGTCGTCCCGGGACGACTTCTACGACAAGGCGCTCGAGGGCTTCACGATGTTCGCGCTGAACCAGGGCGAGGTCTGCACCTGCCCGTCACGGGCGCTGATCCAGTCGTCGATCTACGAATCGTTCCTGGGCGACGCGGTGGCCCGGACGCAGGCGATCAAACTCGGCAACCCGCTCGACACCGACACGATGATGGGCGCGCAGGCCAGCAACGACCAGTACGAGAAGATCCTCGCCTACCTCGACATCGGTCGCGCCGAGGGCGCCCGGGTCGTGACCGGTGGAGCTCGCGCGGAACTGGAAGGCGACCTGGCCGGCGGGTACTACATCCAGCCGACGGTCTTCGAGGGCGACAACAAGATGCGGATCTTCCAGGAGGAGATCTTCGGCCCGGTCGTCGCGGTGACCAAGTTCGACGACTACGCCGACGCGATGAAGATCGCCAACGACACGCTGTACGGACTCGGGGCGGGCGTCTGGTCGCGGGACATCAACACGGCGTACCGGGCCGGCCGGGAGATCCAGGCCGGGCGGGTCTGGACGAACAACTACCACGCCTACCCGGCGCACGCGGCGTTCGGCGGGTACAAGAACTCCGGCATCGGCCGGGAGAACCACAAGATGATGCTCGACCACTACCAGCAGACCAAGAACCTGCTGGTCAGCTACAGCCCTTCGAAGCTCGGGTTCTTCTGAGCTCATGACGGTCGAGAAGGTGTTGTTGACAGACGAGGCGGCGGAGTGGCTGCGCCGCCTCACCGGGATGCACGGTCCGCTGATGTTCCACCAATCCGGTGGCTGCTGCGACGGCAGCTCGCCGATGTGTTACCCGGACGGGGAATTCATCACGGGGTCGGCGGACGTGCATCTCGGCGATCTGCTCGTCGACGGGGTAGACGATCCGATCGGCTTCTGGATGTCTGCGAACCAGTACGAGTACTGGAAGCACACCCAACTCACCGTCGACGTGGTGAAAGGCCGAGGCAGCGGCTTCTCGGTGGAGGCCCCCGAGGGCGTCCGCTTCCTGATCCGCTCCCGCCTCTTCACCGACAAAGAGTCCGCCGAACTAGGACTCCCCTGATCGAGTGCCGCCCGTCCGGTGGCGTTGCCGGACGGCCGGCACTCTTCTATTTCCCGAGAACGGCGGCGTAGATCGCCGAACTGTCCCTGTCGGCATCGGCATCCTTCAACTCCAGAATCCGCCGCCGCTGCCCATCGCTCGCTCCCTTCAACCGCAGTGCATCAGCCACATGCGGCCGCTCCACCACGTGCAGCCAGAAGGTCAGGTCGATCTTCCAGTCGTCGGTGTGCAGCACCGCGTAGAAGCGTTCGTCGGTGATTGCTGGTGTGGGGCGGCGGTCCGCTCGCTCGTCTCGGAAGTCGACGCTGCGCAACTCCACCCGGCCGGCCAGGGTGATCAGACCGCTGAGGATGGTGGTGCTCGTCGCTTTCGGTGCGTCGAACATGACGTCTAGGTCGCGGTCGACCATCAGGCCGGAGAGGGCGCTCCCGATCAGCACCGGCTCCCACGGGAACGCGGTGCCGAGGTCCAGGAGGTGGTAGAGCTCCCGGGCCTCGGCCTGCAACGCGTGCGCTCGCTCGACGAGGTCCATGCCTCGACGGTAGGTGTCAGGTTGTTGCGATCACGAAGGGTTTTCCGGGGTGGATCGGGGCGTCGATCGAGTAGGTGGTGCCGTCGACCGTGATGGCTCGGAGGTCGAGATGGCCGGCTTTGCAGGTGATGGTGAGGGTGGTGCCGTCGTGGGTGGCGATGGCCCAGCCGGTGTTGGTGGTGAAGGGGAAGCGCCAGGTGTTGCCTGATCGGGCCGGGGGGAGGGGCGCGAAGGTGATGGTCTTGGTGATCGCGTTGTGGCGGTAGCCGGTGAGGGCTTCGAGGACGGACCAGCCCGCGGCGTTGCGGATGTAGTGGTCGCCGCACTCGATCGGGTTGAACGGGTTGCGGCGGGTTCCGTCGTACCTGGTCCAGAGGCCTTGCAGGATGGACAAGCCCTCGGCGGTGAGGCCTTCGTAGAGGCAGTGGGCGGCGACCTGGTACTCCGAGCCGGTCCAGACCTCGTCGCAGTACCGCGTGGGGATGTCGGGGCGGCCGCCGCGTGGCCAGGTGCACATGAGGAGTCCGGTGTCGTCGCCGTCGGCGAAGACGCGGTAGGGGTGGTCGAAGTCGCGGAAACCGGTCCGCAGGTTGTGCCGTACGACGTTGCGCAGCGCCGTACGCACGTGGTCCTCCGGGAGCAGGTAACCGAGGTCCAGCTGGTGCGCCCACCACTGCCCGATCAGCTGGTCGGCCAGGCAGCCGTCACCCCACTGGAAGTCACGGGTCTCGTCCGGGTCCAGGATCTGCCGGTAGTACTCGCCTGTGAAGAGCAGTTCGTCGTACGCCGTGCTGCCCATGTCGAACAGGCTGCGGTACTCCTTGGCGTCCTCACCGAGCAATAGCGCCATCTCCTCCGCCGCACGCAGTGCCGCGAGCCACAGCGTGCCCATGAACGAGTTGACACCGCACAGGTCGATGTCGTGCGTACTGGGCTGGATGCCACGCAGTACGCCGTCCCGCAGCCACTTGCCGTGGATGTGGTCGAGTAGGCGCACCACCTGAGGCCAACGTCGACCCAACCAGTCCAGACCGGCGCCCTGCCGTACCTCTCTATATGTCTTGAGTACCGCGCCCAGCATCCCGTCCAGGGCCGGCTCTTCCGGTCCACCGATCACCACGTCCCACAGTTGCTTCACGTAGAGCGGTGCGCGGACCCGGTGCGGGATGTACCCCTCCGGCGCCTGCATGACGTTGTACTCCGTGTCGCGCATGTTCTGCTCCAGCGCCGGGAAGAGGCGCGACAGCGTCTGCTCGTAGTTCCACACGTGCGTGCAGTTGAGCGGACACGAGCCGCCGTACCGGCCGCCCCACATCGCGGTGGACGCGCCGAGGACGCCTTCGAATCCGAGTACGTCGCCGTCCGCGGTCTGGAAGACGGTTGGACTCCGTACGTCGGCCGCTAGCGCTGCTAGCCGTGCACCGGCCTCGCCGGGCAGGCTGCTCTCCTCGAACGCCTCCGTCCAGGCGGTCGTCAGTGTTTCCAGTTCGGACCAGTGCTCGATGAAGTGGTCGGCCGCGGCGACGGCGTCCGGCGTACGACGGGTGTACGCGTTGCCGAGCCAGAAGCGGGTGTGACCGTACTCCGGGTGCGGTCCGAACTGGTTGAAGTCGACATATCGGTTCGGGAAGTGCCACGCGATCACGAACCGGACCGTGGCGGTCTCACCTGGTCGGAGGTTGAACGGCACCGCCAGGCCGCCGTTCCAGGTGGTGCCCGGAGCGCTGGCACCGCTCGCCTGGTGTACGGGGCCGTTGAGGAAGGCAACGAATTCGTCCGGACGGGACCATTGCGGGTGAGTGAACGCGTCAGAGTCGGTCGCGAGTACCAGCTGCCCGGAACCGTGGTGATCGAGAGGAAGCGTGGTGTTTTCGAGGACGAGCGAGGTCCAGCCGGCGCCGCGGCGGGTGCGGTTCGTGTTGCCGCCGTACAGGCTGCAGGACACGCCGTCGACCGGGGTGACGCCGTCCCAGCCGACCGAGTTCTGGAGCGCGCTTGCGAGCTTGCCGTGGATGGCGATGTCACCCGGGTTGTGCAGCGTGAACGTGAACCCGACGACAGGCTGCGAGCTGGCGGCCGCGTCCGACGGCACCAACGGGTTGAACACGTCCAGGCTGATCTCGATCGGCAGCTCCGTCTCGTACACCACACGGGCGCGGGGATAGGTAGCGGTCACCTTCGTCGTACCGATCGACGGGATGACCTCGTGCAGTCGTTGCTCGCCAGCCGGTACGACGTCATCGGTGACCAGCGGGGTGTCGGTGGGGTCCAGCGGCAGGCCTTGGAGGAGGCGGATCTCGTCGAGCGGCGGCTCGATCCGGGAGAGGCGGATCGCGAAGAAGCTGTCCGGCACATGTCCTTCGTGGTTGCCGATGTTGTGCAGCTGCCATTGCCGCAGCGCACCGTTGCCGGCCAGCGCGACGGTGCCGGTGCCGAGACCTCCCAACGGCAGTGCGAAGTGTCGAAGGTTCTCACCGGTGTAGTGCATGTTTCTCCGTCCCATAAGAAGTCCAGGTGCCGGCAGAGGCGAACAACGCCACCGGACCGGGGGCGAGCAAGAGTAGTGAGGCGGTAACCGAGGTCCCGAGGAGCAGGGCGACGAAAACGAGTGCGAGTACGCCGAGTGGGACCAGCGGAGCGCGGGCGACCAGATGGAGTGCGGTGAACCAGAGTGTCTTGCCGCGCAGTCCTGAGGTGATACGCAGGCTGAACGCGTAGCAGGAGGCCAGTAGTAGCAGCACGCCGGCACAGCCGCTGACTGCCAGGGGGAGGGCGTAGAGCGGTCCGGCGTACAGCTGCCAGTTCAGTAGAGCGAGCGCGATCACTACTGCCGGAACCACACCCACCTCCAGCCCGGCTAGTGCGTGCCTGCGGAGGTTCTTCAGCAGCAAGGGTACGCCGCCGCGGTCTTCTCGGACTACTGCATCCATGGTGGCGACGACGGCTGCCCAAACCGGGGCGATGGCGAATGCGGCTAGGAGAACGCTGAGTGGTGACAGCCCTGGACTGAGTAGTACTACAACGGCCGAGGCTGCGCAGACGAGGGCTCCGGCCGTGGCCAGCAGAGGGAGCTCGTGCCAGAGCGCCTTGAGCGCGGTCGGGAGATGGTCGTGCGTGGCGCCGGGGTGGTTGGTCATGCGCGCAAGCCTGTGGACGCGATGGAGGCGATGAACGAGCGCTGGAAGATCAGGAACAGGACGAGGATCGGTAGCACCACCAGGGTGATCGCGGCGAACAGTACGACGGCCGGACCGCCGCCGACCGCTCCCTGCAACGACACCAGCCCCACGGGAAGCGTCATCTTCTCCGGCGACGACAGGAAGATGTACGGCCAGAAGAAGTTGTTCCAGGACGCCTCGAAGACGAAGATCCCGAGTGCCGTGAGCCCCGGTCGCGCGAGCGGCAGAATCACCCGGAACAGGATCCAGAAATGCCCGGCGCCGTCCATGATCGCCGCCTCGTCCAGCTCCCGCGGGATCGACGAGATGTACTGCCGCAGGAAGAAGATCCCGAACACGTTCACCAACGCGGGCAACCAGATCGCCACCGTCGTGTCCACCAGATGCAACCAGCGCATCATGATGAAGATCGGGACGACGGTCAGCTGCACCGGAACAACCAGCGCTGCCAGCAGAACCGAGAAGATCTGGTCCCGCCCCGGGAACCGCAGCCGGTTGAACGCGTACGCCGCCAGCGCGCTCGTCAGCAATGCGCCGGCCGTCGTGATCACCGCGATCTGCAGACTGTTCCATGCCATCTGAGCGAACGGGATCAGGTCCGGCACCTGCTGGAAGTTCTGCAGCGTCGGCGGTCGCGGAATCCACCGCGGCGGCAACTGGAACGCGTCGATCGGCTCCGACAACGCGTTCACGACCAGCCACACCAGCGGCGTGATCATCACCACCCCGCCGAGCACCAGCACGAGGTCGAGCAGCTTGCCCCTCACTGGTGCACCCACCTCCGGCTCAGGCGGAACTGCAGGCCGGTGACGACCATGATCACGACGAACAGGACGAGCGACAGCGCCGCGGCGTACCCGACCTCGAAGGACTGGAAGCCCTTTTCGTAGGTGTACTGCACGATGCTCCGGGTCGCCCCGTCCGGGCCGCCCTGGGTCATGATCACCATCGGGTCGAAGATCTGGAACGCGCCGATGAATGTGATCACGGTCGCGAAGAAGATCGTCGGCGACATCACCGGCAGCGTCACGCTCCAGAACCGCCACCACGCGTTCGCGCCGTCCACCCGCGCCGCCTCGTGCAGCTGCGCCGGCACGGTCTGCAGCCCGGCCAGCAGGATGATGAACGTGTACCCGATCGTGTGCCACCAGTCGACCACGATCAGCGTCGGCAACGCGAGCGTCGGCGAGGCGAGCCAGTTCGTCGTCGCCGAGAGGTAGTAGTTCGCCAGCCCGAACGCCGGATCCAGGACGTACTTCCAGATCAGCGCGACCGCGGCCCAGGACACCAGGAACGGGAAGAAATAGGCGGTTCTGACGAAGTACTTCGTTCCGCGCGTCATCGTCCGGTGTACGCCGAGCGCGAGCAGCATCCCGATCCCGATATGGGTGACCACCGACGCGAGCGCGAAGACGAAGGTGTTGATCACGGCGCGCACGGTGGCGCCGTCGGTGACGAGTTGCCTGAAGTTGTCCAGGCCCGCGAATTCCGGCGTACTCAGCAAATCCCAGTGGAACAAGCTGAGCGCGAAGGCGGCGACCAGAGGCCCGGCGACGAAGACGACGAAGAGCAGGATGGCTGGGCTGATGAACAAGTAGCCCGGCAGCCAGTCACGACGTTGGGGTTTCAGACCAATTCCTCCAGCGTGGTCTGGGCCTTGCCGAGTGCGTCGGCCGGTGCGGCGTTGCCGGTCAGCACCTGCTTCCAGCCGTCCTCGATCGCCTTCTGTACGGCGGCGCCCTTGTCCGGCGACGGGATCGGGGTCGCGTAGCTGAGCGCCTGGTAGAGGTACTCCGTACCCTTCGGCGCGTCGGTGAGGAACGACTGGCTGTTCGCGATCGACTTCCGCGCCGGGACGATGGTGCCGCCGAGCTGGGCGAACGTCGACGAGCCTTCCTTCGAGATCAGGAACTTGATGAACGTCCAGGCGTCGTCCTTCTTCTTCGACGCCTTCAGGATCGGGTACCCGTTCCAGCCGACCGGCGAGCCCTGCTGCACCTTCACAGGCCAGGGCACGATGCCCATCTTCGCCGTCGCCTTCAGGTTCCGGATGCTGATGATCGGCCAGCGGCCACCGCCGAACATCGCGAGCTTGCCCTGCGCGGCCGCGGTGAACGCGTCGAACGTGCCGCCGGGCGGCGGCGACAACTTGTCCGCAACCAGCTTTCGGTTGAATTCAGCGGCCTCGATCACGCGAGGGTCGTCGTACGTCGGCGTCGACCAGTCCTCGGAGAAACTGCTGGTCCCGTTGGTGAGCAGCCACGGCATGATCGCCGCGAAGTACGCCGAGTCGGCGGCGTACCCGAAGGCGCCGGTCTTGGTCTTGATCTGCTCGCACGCGTGCCGGAAGTCGTCCCACGTCCATTTCGCGGTCGGCTCGGGTACGCCGGCCTTCGCGAACAGGTCCTTCGAGTACCACATGCACATCGTGTTGAACTCGCCCGGCAGGTAGTACGTCTTGCCGTCGGTGGACGCATACTTCTTGTCCCACTCGATCAGGTTCGGGTCCATGTCGCCGTAGTACTCGTCGATCGTCGACTGGTCCTTCTTGATGTAGTCGTCGAGCGGCGCGAGCAGGCCTTTGGACGCGAACAGCCGCTGGCCCTCGGTGGCGATCTGGATGACATCCGGCACCTGGCCGCCGGCGATCCGGGTGGAGAGCTTGTTGAAGAAGTCGCCCCAGTTCGACAGTGGGATGCCCTCGGCCTTGAGCTTGATCTCCGGGTGCTGCTCGGTGAACTTCGCGAACAGCTTGTTCCAGGTCGCCTGCTGCTCGGCCGTGCCCATGTAGACGAACGACAGCTCCTTGGTGGATGCACCGCCCCCACTACCCCCGCCTCCGCAGGCGGCCAGCGATGCGGCGAGCGCCGTACCGCCACTGGCCTGGAGGAAACGTCGTCTGCTGAGCAGGGCTTGGTCCATGACGAAACCTCCAGCGAGGGAAATCGATTTCTCAGAGATTCCGGCAGCATAGTCCCGAGAGCTGAAACCGTGTCAAGAGTCGGCGCTCCGGAAACTCAGGGGGAAACCTTCATCGGCCCGCGCCCCCTCGTGACGCCGCGATCACGCGAGAATTCCGGTCCAGCCGGGGCGGTTGTCACGGGGTCACCCATGACATTTGTCAGCGGTCCGATCGCTGGCTTCCGGTGCTCCGGCGGACGCACGATGCGATCACCCCCAAATCAAGCCGGCCTCCGCCCACCGGCCCGACGGGACCATCCGCGGAGGCCTGCCCCAACCTCGAGGAGTCCAGTTGAGGCAACGGATTCTCGTCTCCGCCCTGAGTGCCGGCGCACTTGCCGTCGTCGGACTGACCACAGCGGTGTCGAGCGCATCGGGAGCCGTCGCGGCGCCCACCCCCTACACGGCCGGGAAGCATGCCGCCAAGGTCTGCTCGGCAGCTACGGCCGCGCACACCGCGGCCTGCATGGCGGTCAAGCTGGTGAACGACAAGGGTGTCGCGCCCGCGTCCACCGCACCACCGGCGACCGGTCTCACCCCGACCGGCCTGCGCGACGCGTACAAGCTGAACGGTCTCAGCGCCGGCGGCCGGACGGTCGCGATCGTCGACGCCTACGGTTACCCGAACCTGGAGCGCGACCTCGGCGTCTATCGCTCACAGTTCGGCCTGTCGGCATGTACGACGGCCAACGGCTGCCTGAAAATCATCAACCAGAGCGGCGGGACGACACTTCCGCGGTTCAACGTCGGCTGGGCCGGTGAGCAGGCGCTCGACGTCGACGCGGTGTCGGCGGCCGCGCCGGACGCGAAGATCGTCGTCGTCCAGGCGAACTCGGCGAGCTTCGCCGACCTCGGCGCCGCGGTCGTGACGGCGTCCAAGCAGCCGGGAGTCGTTGCCATCTCCAACAGTTACGGCGGTGGCGACGCGTCCGACGCGACGTACGGCAGTTACTACAACCACCCGGGTATCGCGGTCACCGCCTCCACCGGTGACAACGGTTACCAGGGCGGTAGTTACCCGGCGTCCTCGTCGTACACGACTGCTGTCGGCGGTACGTCGTTGGTTGCTGCTAGCAACACTCGCGGTTGGAGCGAGAGCGTCTGGGACGGCGCCGGCTCGGGCTGCTCGACGTACAACACGGCTCTGAGCGCCGCGTCGTCGTTCGACACCGGTTGCTCGAAGCGTGCGATGGCCGACGTGTCCGCGGCGGCCGACCCGTCCAAGGGCGGCATGGCGATCTACTACCCGACGAGCAAGACAGCGTCGACCTGGGCGCAGTTCGGCGGTACGAGTGAGGCCGCGCCGATCATCGCGGCGGTCTACGCGCTGTCGGGCAACACCGCCGGGTACGCCAACGCGTTGCCGTACGCCCACCCGGGCTCGCTGTTCGACGTGACGAGTGGCAGCAACGGCACCTGCCCGACAACCCAGTGGTGCAACGCCCGCACTGGTTGGGACGGTCCGACCGGCCTCGGTACGCCGAACGGCGCCGCGGCGTTCTGACCCCTTTGAGACACCGTTAGTGACCGGTCTGTCGCTACGTGCAACCTTCCGGTCACTAACGGTACTGTTCCGAGCACGAAGGACAACCCTCGACTCCGCGACATTCCGGTGATTTCTCTTCCCCGGACCCTTCGGCAGGCTTAAGGTCGGCCCCCGGGGACGGGTCGTGGAGGGCGACCCGCGAACACGAAACTTGATGGAGATTCGCTGTGACAACATCACGCAGAGGGCGGGGGCTCTTAGCAGTCTCAGCCGTCTCCGCGGCTGCCACCGTGCTGGCCATGACGGCCGGCGGTGGCGCGGACGCTGCTCAGAACTCCGGTGCCGAGGGCAAGAAACCCGCGCAGACCGAACAGAGTGCAGCCAAGGACCGCAAGGGCAACTACGACGCCCGTACGCCGAACGCCCGCACCACCTATGCCCGCGCCGCGAAGGTCGAGGGCAAGGAGACGGCCGCCGCGAAGAAGTTCCGCGACTCGCTCGGCACCCAGGGTGTCGTCGAGGTCGACCCGAACACCGGCACGCCGGCCCAGGTCACCAAGCTCAACGGCTTCCTCACCGGTAAGAGCGCGAAGAAGGCCACGGACGTTGCCCTCGGCTATGTGAAGGCGCACCCGGAGATCTTCAAGCTGTCCGACGCCGACCTCGGCACGCTGAAGCTGCGCAAGGACTACGTCGACGATCTCGGTACCCACCACATCTTCTGGTCGCAGGTCGTCGACGGCGTCGAGGTGTTCGGCAACGGCCTGAAGGCCAACGTCACCAAGCACGGCCAGCTGATCTCGGTCATGGGCTCGCCGGTCTCCGGCCTCGCCACCGCCGCGCAGAGCCGGTCCGCCGCCGCGTCGCCGAAGGTCACCGCCGCGGGCGCCCGCAGCGCCGCGATCCAGGACGCCGGTGGTACGACGAAGTCCGCGACCGCGACCACGTCCGGCGTGAACACCAAGTGGAGCAACGGCGACACCGCCAAGCAGGTGTGGTTCCACACCGCCGACGGGCTCCGCAAGGGCTGGTTGACCTACACCAACTCCGGTGGCACCAAGATCTACAGCCACGTCGTCGACGCCCAGACCGGTGCCACGCTGTACCGCAAGGACCTGGTCAGCGAGGGCAACGGCGACGCCCTCGTGCAGGACAACTACCCGGGCGCCGCGAAGGGCGGCACGCAGCGGGTCGAGAACCTGATCTACAACAAATGGCTGCCGAAGAACGCCAAGACCCTCCTTGAAGGTACGTCGGTCGCCGCCTTCGCGGACGTCAACGACGACAACCAGCCGAACGCCGGCGAGACGGTCAAGGTGCCCGGCACCAAGACCGGCGCCGAGTACAAGCTGACCACCTTCCAGAACGCGTCCTCGTTCTGCTCGGCCTCGTTCATCTGCACCTGGGACCCGGCGAAGCCGGACTCCTGGAAGACGAACCTGAACCAGGACGTCACCAACGCGTTCTACCTGGCCAGCAACTTCCACGACTGGCTGGCGAAGGCGCCGATCAGCTTCACCCCGGCGGCCGGCTCGTTCGACGCCGCGGGCGGCGACCCGGTGCACCTGAACGCCCTCGACGGCGCCGCCACCGGTGCGGACGGCGGACCCGACGCCAACCACGACGACAACGCGAACATGTCGACGCCGCCGGACGGCACCTCGCCGACCATGCAGATGTACCTGTGGCACTCGCCGGGCAAGTCCGACGCGCAGGAGCCGTGGGTCCCGGCCAGCGGCGCCAACGACGCCAGCATCCTCTACCACGAGTACACACACGGTCTGTCGAACCGCCTGGTCGTCGACGCCACCGGCAACTCGACCCTGAACAGCATCCAGGGCGGCTCGATGGGCGAGGCGTGGAGCGACTTCTACGCGATGGACTACCTGGTCTCGCACGGCCTGGAGAAGGACACCACCGCTGCGGGTGAGGTCCTCGAGGGCAAGTACGTCGCGCACGGCGAGCTGTTCCGCACCCAGGCGATCGACTGCCGCGTGAAGGCCGTGAGCCCGAACTGCGTCAAGGCGAACGGTGCCAAGGGCGGCTACACGTACGGCGACTTCCCGACCATCGGATCCCGCGGGCCGGAGGTGCACTCGTCCGGCGAGGTCTGGGCCCAGACCCTGTGGGACCTGCGTGAGCGGTTCGGTCGCGCCTACGCGATGAGCATCATCACCCGCGCGATGGAGCTGTCGCCGGCCGACCCGACGATGCTCGACATGCGCAACGCGATCGTCCAGGCCGATCTGGTCGCCAGCGGCGGCAAGAACGCGGACATCATCTGGACCGTGTTCGCCAACCGCGGCATGGGCTGGTACGCCGGTGTCGTCGACGGCGGCGACGCCTACCCGGCGGAGGACTTCCACAAGCCGCCGACAGGTGCGACCACCTCGCTGACCGGCACCGTGAAGGACAAGGACACCGGTGCCCCGGTGGCCGGCGCGCTCGTGTACGTCGGCGGTCACTCGTCCGGCTACGCCGGTGACTACGCGGGCTCGACCGACGCGACCGGCAAGTACACGATCACCGGCGTTGCGCCGGGTACCTACCCGAAGGTCGTCGTCTCCGCTCCGGGCTACGAGCTGCTCGTCCAGCCCGTCAAGGTCAGCGCCGGCGCTCAGGCGAACTTCGTACCGCGCCGCAACTGGGCCGCCTCCTCCGGCGGCGGGTCTGTCGTCGGCTTCAACGGTCCGGACTACAGCGACTTCGGTTGCGGCCCGGGCGGTGCGATCGACAACGCGCAGGGCACCGGCTGGGGCAGCACCACCGGCGACAACAACGGCACGCCGACGGGCACGATGGTCCCGAAGCACGTCGACATCAAGCTGCCGGAGAAGGTCAACATCAGCTCCTTCAACGTCGACCCGTCGGCCACCTGCGGTGACTCGGGCACGGCGTCGACCGGCCAGTACAAGATCGAGACCTCGGCCGACGGCACCACCTGGGCGACCGCTCAGGAGGGTACCTTCACCACCGCCAACCAGGGCAAGTACAACCTGCTCACCCCGAGCGGCAACGCGACCGGCGTCCAGTACGTCCGCTTCTGGATGCTCAGCCCGCAGGTCCCGGACTTCTCCACCACCTGCCCCGGCAGCACCACCAGCGGCTGCAGCTTCACCGACATGACCGAACTCCAGGTCTTCGGCACCAAGTAACCCAGCACCCCCGCAACAACGCAGTACCTCCCCCGAGAAGGCCGGCCGAGCACCAGCTCGACCGGCCTTCCGGCATTCCCCCTCCACCCCGCTCGCTACCAACCCCGCCAACCCACCGCACTGCGCATCCACCGACCCACCCGCCCTGCGCATCCACCGACCCACCCGCCCTACGTATCCACCGACCCACCCGCCCTACGAACCCACCAGCACCGCCCACCGACCCGCACCGTGCACCCACCGCCACGGGGTAGCTCACGCGAGGGGATATCTCCTGCTGTGATGGGTTCTCTGCTGGTGTAGGAGGGGAGAACCCAGAACGCGCGGGGATATCTGCTCGTGTGTCGGTTGGCTGGCGCGGGCATGCGGGTGGGTACGCGGCTGAGCGCCGGCCGCCGCGATCTCGGGCATTAGGCGAGGCCGCTTGTCACGGCCATGTCGTCAGGAGCCTTTGCCGGTCATTCCTCGAGGGCCGCGGGCTCCAGCTCGAGGCGGATTGCGCACCTGCCCAGGGCCGGAGCTAGTGCGGCGAGCTCTGCGGCGGTCGGCTCGTGCCCCTTCGGACTGCGGATCCCCATCCGCTGCGCCGAGCCACCGCTGTCCAGCGACTTGCGGACGGCCGCACCCATCTCGTCCGGGGTGAGGCGCACCAGCGTGCCGTGGGTGTGGTGCGCCCGGCCTCGGTAGGTCACGGTTACGGGCGTGCGAGGCATGAAATTGTGCCGCCACGGCGCCTCGGTGAAGGCCATGAAGACTCCGTCCACGCGGTTCAGGTTGACGGGGACCCGGATGGTACGGCCCGAGCGCCGGCCCTGGAACTCCAGCAACATGACGCCGTCCATTCGCCTGCCGAGCGGTGAGGCGAGCAGCGGCCGCATCACGTGGTTCATCGTCCGCAGCACCCAGCGTGGGGGCGGTGGCACCAGGCGGACACCGGTCGCAGATTCGGTGGCCATGACTCCTCCTCGAGTCGGTAGGTGTCGTCAGATCGCCACGGCCTCGAGCACCCGCATGGCGCTCGGGGTGTCGATGACGGTGGTGGTGCGGAACCCGGCGTCGCCGAGGAGTGCGCCGAGTTGCGCCGGCGTACGCTCCCGGCCGCCGGTGAGCGCCAGCATGATCACGTCGAGGGTGGCCGCGCGGGGGTCGTCGACGTCGTCGTCGCGGATGCCCTCGACGATCAGCACGGTCGCGCCGGGCGAGGCCGCGCTGCGGATCGCGCGCAGGATCGCGGTCGCCTCGGCGTCGTCCCAGTCGTGGATGATTTCCATCAGTACGTAGCAGTCGGCACGCGGCAAGGGGTCCACGAAGAAGTCGCCGCGGTGGTAGCCGAGGCCCGGGCCGGGCTCCGGCAACGAGTCCACCACTCCGGGCAGCTCGAACAGAATGCCCCGCGCACCCGGAGCCGCCTCGAGGACGGCCCGTAGCAGGTGACCGCGTCCGCCTCCGATGTCCGCGACCGTGGCGAACGGCTGGAAGTCGTAGGCGGACACCACGGCGCCGATATCGGCCTGCGCCTTCGCCTCCATGGCCCGGTTGAAGGTCTCGGCCGCTTCCGGATTGGACCGCAGATAGGTCCACAGGCCGCCCGGGGAGACGCTCTCGATCGCCGGCGCGCCGGTCGCGAGCGTGTGAGTGAGCCGGGCGAAGGTCTGGTCGAAGACCGGCAGGCCCATCATCTGCGCGAAGGCGCGCATCGACCTGGGGTGGTCGGAGCGGAGCAGCGCGGAGGCGTCGTTATGGCTGTACGTCGACCCGCGGCGCGTGAAGACGCCGTAGCTGACCAGCAGCCTGAGCACACGGTCGAGAGAGTCGGGATCCACCGCGCAACGCTCGGCCAGCGCGGCGACGTCGATCTCGCCTTCGACCTGGTCGGCCACCCCGAGCTCGGCGACCAGGTGCAGGCAACGCGCCGGTATGGCGGCGTTGATCAGGGACCGTACGGTCTCGTGGACGGGCGTGGCAGCGGAAGCGGTGTCGGTGGTCATGACCGCACCGTAGGGGCACCTTCCCGTCCGCGGGATCCGTGGATCCACTCAGGCGTGGTACGCAACCCGATGCGCGGCCCAGGCGGCCACCTGCGCACGGTTGGTCAGCCCCAGCTTGGCCAGCACGCTCCGCACGTGCTGCTCGACGGTGCGCTCCGAAAGCACCAGGCGCGCCGCGATTTCGCGGTTGGTCAGCCCTTCCGCCACCAGCCGTGCCACCTCGGTCTCTCGCGGCGACAGTGCGACGACGCCGGCGAGCCGGTCCACCTCGGCCTGGACCGCCGCGGCAGTCGCGACGTACGGCGTCATACCGAGCCGGCGCGCTGTCGGAGCCGCCACACCGAGTAGGACACCCGCCCGGGTCAGGTCGCCGTGACCGCGCCGGTCGGCCAGCACGGCGGCGAGGCGGATCTGGGCCTCCACCCGGAAGCCTGCGGCGCCGGCGCGCGCACAGTGGGCATCGGCCTGCTCGAGGTCGGCTACGGCCTCGTCCAAGAGTCCGAGCCGGTGCGCGGCCACGCCGAGCCACAGCTCGACCGGTCCGAAGTAGCAGATCTGGGCAATGCCACTCACGACATGGTGGCCGCGATGGGCGGCGAGACGATCGCGCAAGTAGGACAGGTCTCCGGCGTCGCCGAGAACGTCCGACACCGCGATACCGAAAGCGTCGACGAGCAGCACCACGTGCGGCGGCGGACGCCAGGACTCGACCGAACCCGACGCGCGATAGAGCCGTTCTGCCTCTCCGAGCTCGCCCGCCGTCGCGTGGGCGTGCGCGGCGGCCACGTGGGCAATCAGCCCGAAGCGACGCAGGACCTCCGGGTCGCCCGACATCATCGCGCTGGCGTCCATCGACCGCCGCTCCGGTCCGACGTGGCGGCCGACCACGGGCAGCAGTCCCGACCTGAGTACGAGGGTCGACGCCAGGCCCCGCGCCTTCATGAGTTCGTAGGCCGTGTCCTCGAGCCGCACCGCGTCGGCGTACCGGCCCTGCGCCTGCGCCAGGACCGCACGGCACCTCGCTACCTCGAAGCGGGCGGTGAGCCAGCCGAGCGATGAGGCGCACCGGGCCAGGGCGTCGACCTCGTCTGCCACCCGCTGGAGGTCGCCGCGCTCGCTCGACGCATCGATCTGCCACAGGCGAGCCGCCAGCTCGGTGGGCGGGTCGCCGTCCCGCGCAGCCAGCTCGAGCATCCGCGCGGCCAGGATCTCCCGCTCCGCCAGTCCGCCGGGGCCGGCGCAGACGATCCGGCGGGCCGCCATCGCCGCACCCAGCGCCGCCGCGTCGTCGCAGGCCGTCGCGATGGCGAGCGCTTCGTCGCTCTCGGGGGCGACCCTCTCGAGGTCGCTGCCGAACATGTGGGTGTCCACCACCCGGGCGAGGAGCCGCGCCCGCATCGACGTGGGCTCCGAGCCGAGCGCGGCCAGGGCCTCCTTGCACAGCCTCCGGGTTACGACTTCGAAGCCCGGCGCGCTCGCAGTCACCTCCATGACGAGCGCCGCCTCGGCCAGGAGGTCTGCCCGCCCGAGCTCGCGGGCGACGTCCGCGGCGTCCAGGCAGGCCTGGAGCCGCCCGGCGAGGTTCCCCGCAAGGTGGTCGGCGCGCCCGACCAGCAGTAGCAGACGAACCCGGTCGACGGGCGCCAGCTCGGCCTCCGCCAGGGCGAGTGCACGACGCAGCAGCAGCGCCGCGTCCTCGAACGCCAGCTGGCCCATCGCCCGCACGGCGGCGCGTTCGAGCCAAACTGCGGCGAC
Organism: Kribbella sp. VKM Ac-2566; assembly: GCF_004366005.1. NCBI lineage: Bacteria > Bacillati > Actinomycetota > Actinomycetes > Propionibacteriales > Kribbellaceae > Kribbella > Kribbella sp. VKM Ac-2566. The sequence goes on from NZ_SODT01000015.1 coordinate 269,519, forward strand.
CAGGCGGTCGTCCCCGACGACCGCCGCCTCGGCGCGATGGTGGGCGATGTCGCCCACGTGGGCACCAGGGCTCGCGCCCACGCGTGCTTCCAGTGCTTCGGCCGCCGCCCGGTGGAGCGCGCCGCGCGTCCGCATCGGTAGCGCGTCGAGCACGGCGTCCCGCACGATCGCGTGGTCGAATCGCCACCGCCCGGCGTCGTCCGCAGGCTGGAGCAGCGCGGCGTCCTGTGCCTCACCGAGCAGCCGCACAACCTCTGTCGGGTCGGCGTCGGCCAGTCTGGCGAGTTCCGGAACCGACACCTCCGCACCCAGGACGGCCGCTGCCCGGACCACCTCCGCTGCGGCGGGTGCCAGGCTGCGCAGGCGCTCGGCGATCGCCGCCCGCAACGCGGTGGTCACCGGTACCCGACCCGGATCCGGTCCGGCAGCAAGCGCGCGGCCTACCTCCCCCACAAAGAACGGGTTGCCGCCGGTCGAGGCACGGACCCGCTCGACCAGGGCATCGTCGACGGCCCGTCTGGTGATCCCGACGAGGCGCCGGCGCACCGCCGTACAGTCCAGTCCGCCGAGTGCCAGGTCTGTGGCCGCCGGCTCGCTCAGCAGGGTGCCAAGGACGTCGATCTCCTGGCCTCCTGCCTGTCGGCGCGAATTGACCAGCAGCAGCAGCCGCTCGTCCTGCAGCGCTTTCACCACGTGCTGGAGCAGTCGAAGGCTGGCCTCGTCGGCCCAGTGCATGTCATCGAGCACCAGCAACAGAGACGACCGCCGGGCCACCTCCCGTATCAGCCGCGCGATGCCGTCGAAGAGCCGGAACCGGTCTTCAGGAGTCGTCCCCAGCTGGGGACGGCCGGTGTCGCGCAGACCCGACAGCTGGGCCTGCAGGCCGCGTTCCCGCGCCAGCTCCTCCAGACCGACGACCTCGTCGATTTCGCGCAGTGCCTGCCACCAGCACCAGTACGGCGGAGCCCCGGAGGCCTCGAGTGCTGCACCGAAACCGGTCAGGAACCCTTCCTCGCGGGCGCGCGCCACCAACTCCCGGGCCAGTCGGGTCTTGCCGACGCCGGGCTCGCCGCGACAGATGACGAGCTGTGGCCGGCCCGTCCCAGCGGCGTCGAGGCAGGCCGACAGGGTGGCGAGCTCTCGGTCCCTCCCGACAAGGCCGTCTGTCATGATCACCCCCCCGGCGATCCACCAATTGCCTCCAGTGCACCACAGCAGGCTGGGCGGCCGCGAGGACCGAGGCGCACGCCGACGTCCGGATCATGGACAAGGGGCAGTAAGTACAGTGGATTAGTCTAGTTTCGAGCGCGTGGAACCTGTCGCGTATCAGCCGCCGCTTCGCCTACTTGCTGGGCGGGGCGGCGACCGAGCCGCGTTCGATCAGGGTCGGGGTGAGCGTGGTCCGGCGGACCCGGCGGTTGGTGTCGACGGCGGACGTGACGCGGGAGACGACGTGGCTGACCAGGTCGTCGAGCGGCCAGTGGAAGGTCGAGAGCGGCGGCGTGAGCAGCTGGGACATCGGCTGGTCGTCGTACCCGAGCAGCGACAGGTCGTCCGGGATGCGCAGGCCGAGCTCTCGGCCGGCGGCGTACACCCCGAAGGCCATCGAGTCGGCCAGCGCGAGGATGCCGGTCGGGCGCGCGGTGCCGGAGAGCAGCGTCCGGGCGACGGCGGTCGCGCCGGCCAGGTCGTGCGGGCATTGCAGCAGGCGGATCTTCAGGCCGAGATCGGTGGCCACCCGCTGCGCGATCTCCTCGGCGGAGCGCTCGACTTCGAGGCGGCGGGTCGGACTCAGTACGGCGATGTCGCGGTGGCCGGCGTCCGACAGGCGACGCAGCGCCGTACTCACGCCGGACTCGTTGTCGAGGATCACCTCGGACTTCGCCTTCGCGCCGGGCAGCGCGTCGCCGATCGCGATCACCGGCGCCTGCTGGGCGATCTTGGCCCAGCCCTTCGCGGCCGGGTCGATCGGGATCACCACGATCGCGTCGGCGCGGTGGTCGACCAGGTGCTGGGCGAGCTCGAGTTGGCGGTCGGCGTCGCCGGCCGAGTCGATGATCCAGGCGTTCCGGTCCGGGGCCAGGAGTTCGCGGCCGAGCGCGGCCGCGACGCGTTGCTGCCAGAGATCCTCGAGCGAGGCACAGAGCACGCCGATGGAGCCGCTGCGGCCGGAGGCGAGCGCGCGAGCGACCGGATCGGCCTGGTAGCCGAGGCGGTCGGCGGCGTCCTGGACCCGCTGCCGGGTCTCGGGCGTGCCGTGCAGACCGCGCAGCGCGTACGACACGGCGGCCATCGAGAGCCCGGTCTCGGCGGCGATGTCCTTGAGGGTCGGCCTCCGGCTGGTTCCGGACATGTCCATGACCCTAGCCGTCGCCGTGGACAGAAACTTGACAGACCGCCCTTTGAAGCGCTTCACTCTAATCATCCTGAAGCGCTTCAATTTGATCAAACAGGCGAGGGGAGGGGCCGATGATCGACGTCCATCAGCATCTCTGGCCGGAAGCGTTCGTCGACCGGCTCCGGGCCCGCCGCGAGCCGCCGTACCTCGACGGCTGGACGCTGCACACCACGTGCGAAGCGCCGTACGACGTGGATCCGGCGGCGCACGAGCTCGGCAAGCGGGTCGCGCTGGAGGAGGACTCCGGTACGACGCTGGCCGCGGTGTCGCTGTCGAGTCCGCTCGGCGTCGAGGAACTCGGGGACGCGGAGCTGCTCGCCGCCTGGCACGACGGGGCGGCGGAGTTCCCGAAGCCGTTCCGCGCGTGGGCTTCCGTTGATCTGCTCGATCCTGATGTTGCCGGGCTGGAATCCCTTCTGAACAAGGGATTCCTAGGTCTGCAACTGCCGGCTCATGTGCTTGCTGAACCCGCCGGCTGGGAGGCGCAGGCGGAGTTGCTGCGGGTCGCCGAGTGGGCGGGCAGGCCGATCCTGGTGCACCCCGGTACGGCGCGACCGACCGATGCGCCGGGGTGGTGGGCGCCGGTCGTCGACTACACGACACAGTTGCAGGCGGCCTGGTGGGCGTGGCATGCCTTCGGCGGGCGACGCTCGTACCCTGATCTTCGCCTGTGCTTCGTTGCTGCCGCCGGTCTTGCGCCCGTGCACCACGAGCGGCTGACCGCGCGCGGCGGCCGGCTCGGCACCATCGACCCGAACCTGTACGTCGACACGTCGAGCTACGGCCCGCAAGGGATCGACGCAGTCGCGCGGGTACTCGGCATCGACCAGGTCGTCCACGGCACCGACCGGCCGTACGCCGACAGCATCGAACTCCGCCAGGGCGACGCCGCGACCGCGGTGATCCGCCACGACAATCCACACCGGCTGCTGTTCGGCACCGGTACAGCTACTCCTGAGAGGGGAGTGCAATGACTGCTCAGCCAATCGACGTACCCAACGTCCCGGCGCGCCAGGCCAGCCGGCTCGTGGAGCTCAACAACTGTCTGTCGCTGGACGACCTTCCGGGCCGCGACCTGACACCCGCGGAGCTGTCCGAGCTGGCCGCGTCGATCGCGGCGCAGCCGCACCTGTGGGAGGACCAGGTCGCGTACAGCGACGAGGAGCGGGTCTTCGCTTCACTCCACCGGGACGCGAACGTCGACGTCTGGCTGATCTGCTGGACGCCCGTGAACGACACCGGCTGGCACGATCACGACGTCTCGTCCGGCGCGGTGGCCGTTGCCCGCGGCAAGCTTGTCGAGCACAATCTCGCGATCGGTACCGAGTCGATCGAGACCGAGGTGGAGGCGGGTGACGTCTACGGCTTCGGCCCCGACCACATCCACCGCCTCACCGGCCTCGACAAGGGCAGCGTCACCGTCCACGCCTACAGCCCGCCCCTGTGGCGCATGGGCCAGTACTCGGTCAAGGACGGCGTACTCCGCCGGGTCTCCGTCTCGTACGCCGACGAGCTCCGCCCCATCGACTGACCCCGAGACGGCCCGGGTTGGGGAGGGTTTTGTACCCGGAACGGCACGAAACCCTCCCCAACTCCGGTGAGAAGTTACGGTTTGCGGAGTTGGCCGAGGAGGCCGTGGGTTTCGTTGGCGGGGCCGGCGGAGAACCAGAGGACATCGGTGCCGCCTGTGGTGGGTGTGCCCGGGATGAGGGCCCAGAGGCCTTCGACGGCGAGAGGTTCGCCGGTGGTGGCGCGGACCTGGCCGGTGAGCTTGAAGCGGTTGTGGGACCTGGGTTCGAGAATGTTGATCCGCCCGTCGCCGAAGTTGCCGACCAGGAGCGTGCCGGCCGGCGCCCCCCAGGCGGCAGGGGCGAGAGCGAGAGCCCACGGGGCGTTCAGCGTGCTGCGCGACGCGACCCGGGTGACCAGCTTGCCGTCGGTCGTGAACTCGTCGACGAAGCCGAGGCCTTGTCCGCGAGTCGCGCGGCCGGTCTTGGGGTCCGGCTTGGCGTAGGTGACGAAGATCCGCCCGCCCAGCGTCTGCACGTTGTACGGCGCGTAGCCGCGAGGCAGTGAGAAGTCCCGGAACGACCACCACGGTAGCTGCACCGGCTGGAACGCCCCGTCGAACACGTCGATCCGCCCGCGGGCGAAGTCGGCCGCGAACAACCGGTCCGGCGTCGCGGCGATCGCCAGCCCGGTGTAGACGGCGCCTGGCGTGGTCGCCTTGATGTCGGCCGGCCCGAGCAGCGGGTTGATCGTCGGGTTCCAGGCCGCGATCTGCCCGGTCAGGGTCGCGAAGATGAACCGGGCCGGGGCGCTCGCGGTCGCGTTGCTGACCACGAACGAGGTGCTCGCGTTGGACACCTGCCCGGTCGGCAGCGGCACCGTGACGCGGACGGTCGGAACCTTCGTCACGGTGGCCGAACCCGGCGCGGACGAGTACAGCGTGGACGTCGACGTACCTTGGTTCGAGACCCACAGCGGGGTCGTCGCGCCCAGCGACAGCCCCCACGGATTCACCAGATCCGGATCCTGGAGCACGGCCTTCCCGGGCTCGTCGGAAACCAGATTGACCTGCTGTACGGCGAGGGCTTGCGACGAACCGTGTGCGTCGGCGGTCGCCGGAGCGACCAGGGCAAGGCTGCCGACGAGTGCGGTCGCAACTGCGAGTGGACGGCCCTTCGAGCGGAACGACATGTCACTTTCCTGTCGGTCGGGATGCGGGACACCCTCGATACGGCCCGTTCCGCGGAGCGGTTCAATGGCCACTCGGACGGAAAGTGGTTATGGAACGCGGACCGGCGCAGTGGTTAGCGTCGAGGCATGAGGATCCGCGTGGTTGATGCGTTCGCTGACCGAGCCTTCACCGGGAATCCGGCGGGCGTCTGTGTGCTCGAAGCCGGTGACTGGCCGGACGAGGGCTGGATGCGAGCCGTGGCAGCCGAGATGAAGCACGCGGAGACCGCGTTCGTCCGGCCGTCGGCGGGCGCCGAGGCCGAGTGGGACCTGCGGTGGTTCACACCGACGAAGGAAGTGGTGCTCTGCGGGCACGCGACACTGGCGACTGCCCATGTACTCGCGGCGGACGGAAAGGTGTCCGGGAAGGCGTCGTTCGCGACGCTGAGCGGGGTGCTGGTGGCCGACGTTGCGGACGACGGGATCACTCTGGACTTTCCGCTCAACCGGCCGATCGAGGTTCCGGTTCCGGACGGGCTCGGCGACGCGCTGGCGGTGGAGCCGGCGGAGGTCTATGTCACCGGCGAACTCCGTGACCTGCTGGTCGTCGTCCGCGACGAGGCGACGGTGCGCGCGGTAGCGCCGGACTACGACGCGATCGCCGCGATCACGCAGCGGGAGAATCTTCGCGGCGTGATCGTGACGGCGCAGGGTACGACGTACGACTTCGTCTCGCGGTTCTTCGCGCCGGCGAGCGGGATCCCGGAGGATCCGGTGACGGGGAGCGCACACACGAGCCTCGCGCCGTACTGGGCCGAGCGCCTCGGGCGGGACGAGCTGGTGGGTTACCAGGCGTCCGCCCGAGGCGGTGTCGTCCAGGTCGTGCCGGCCGGCGACCGCGTCTACCTGAAGGGCCAGGCGGTCACGGTGCTGGACGGGGAGTTGCTCGTCTAGGCCCAGGTCTCGGCGTGGGTGGCGACGCCGTTCGGGGCGATGAGTTCGGTGACGACATCCTCGGCGTCCGCGTCGAGCGGCTCGAAGGGCGGCTCGGGTACGACGTACGCGCGGGCGCCGGCCACCATCTCGATACCGGGCAGCTCGAACCACGCCTCGCCGACCTCACGGCTGATCTCGTAGATCGCCTGCTCGGCGGAGTCGACCGGCTCGCGGTCGCCGGACTCGTCCAGTTCGGCCGGGTGCCGCTCCTGCGCGGCGCGTCCGGCCTCGAGCAGCGCGTCGAGGTCGAACACGCGCAGGTCGAACCGCGACACCACGCTGATCACCTGGTCCTGCTCGGCCTCTTCGTCCTCCTCGTCGTCGACTGCGTCGTCCAGCAGCAACGGCGACGTACCGGTGTGCTCGAAGACCGCGTCGTTCCAGTCCTCGACCACGCCTTCGAGCGCCGCGTTGTGCTCGAACAGCGTGGTGTGATCCTCGTCGCCCGTCATCGCGAGCAGGGCGTCGGTGTGCGCCTGGAGCCGTTCGGCGAGCTTGCGGCTCGCTTCGGCGAGGGCGGTCCGGGTCTCCGCGGAGAAGAACTGCTCGGCGGGGGCGGTGGTGTCCAGTTCAGTCACGTACGTGTACTTCCCTCATCTGTCGGTGGGAATGCCAGGCGTAAGTATGTGAGAAGCCTGTGAGAGCTGCGTCGGCGGGTGTGAGAGCCCTGCGAGAACCCTCCTGACGGGGCAGCAAGCGGTGTGCAGTGAAGGCATGAACGCGGAGAACATCGCCGGCCTGGTCGTGGCCGCTGCTCTGGTCCTCTATCTGATCGCCGCCCTGGTCTTTCCCGAGAGGTTCTGATGTCCGACACTGCGGCCGGCTTGTTGCAGGTCGGCCTTCTCCTCGCGTGCCTGGCGGCCGTGTACCGCCCGTTCGGCGGGTACCTGGCTCGGGTCTACACGTCCGACAACGACCTGCGGATCGAGCGCGCGACGTACAAACTCCTCGGCGTCGACTCGAAGGCCGATCAGACCTGGGCAGTCTATGCCCGTTCGCTGATCGCGTTCTCCGCGCTCAGCGTCGTCCTGCTGTACCTGCTCCAGCGGTTGCAGCACTGGCTGCCGCTCTCGCTCGGGCTACCGAACGTGGAGTCGGGGCTGGCCTTCAACACCGCCGCGTCGTTCGTGTCGAACACGAACTGGCAGAGTTACGTGCCCGAGGCGGTCATGGGCCATTTGGTCCAGTTCGCCGGTCTCGCGGTGCAGAACTTCCTGTCGGCGGCCGTCGGCATCGTGGTCGCGATCGCCCTGATCCGCGGCTTCTCCCGGTCGACGACGAACCGGCTCGGCAACTTCTGGGTCGACCTGACCCGGACCGTACTGCGAGTACTGCTGCCGATCGCTGTGCTCGGGACCGTGGCGCTGGTTGCGATGGGCGTCGTACAGAACTTCTCCGGCGGTCACGAGATCACCTCGGTGGTCGGCCAGACGCAGACTCTCCCGGGCGGCACCGTCGCCAGCCAGGAGGTCATCAAGGAACTGGGCACCAACGGCGGTGGCTACTACAACGCCAACTCCGCCCACCCGTTCGAGAATCCGAACCCGTTGTCGAACCTGTTCGAGATCTTCCTGCTGCTGGTCATCCCGGTCTGCCTGACCCGGACCTTCGGCCTGATGGTGAAGGACAGGCGGCAGGGGTACGCGATCCTCGGCGTGATGGCGACCATCTGGTCGGCCTTCGTCGTCCTCGCGACGCTCTTCGAGGTCCAGGGCGCGGGTTCCGCGACCCAAGCCGCCGGGGCCGCGATGGAGGGCAAGGAGACACGGTTCGGCGAGTGGGCGTCGGCCCTTTTCGCGGTTTCCACGACGGGTACGTCGACCGGTGCGGTCAACTCGATGCACGACTCGTTCACCCCACTCGGCGGCGGTACGGCGCTGTTCCACATGATGCTCGGCGAAGTGACGCCCGGCGGTACCGGGACCGGGTTGTACGGCATGTTGATCCTGGCCGTGCTCGCGGTCTTCGTCGCGGGCCTGATGGTCGGCCGTACGCCGGAATACCTGAAGAAGAAGATCACCGCGCGCGAGATGAAGCTGGTGTCGCTCTACATCCTGACCACGCCGACCCTGGTCCTCGTCGGGACCTCGATCGCGATGGGCCTGGCGACGGCGCGCGCCTCGATCCTCAACACCGACAGCCCGCACGGCTTCTCGGAGGTGCTGTACGCCTTCACGTCGGCCGGCAACAACAACGGGAGCGCGTTCGCCGGTATCAGCGCGAACACCCCGTTCTACAACACCGCTCTCGGGCTGGTGATGCTCCTCGGCCGGTTCGTGCCGATCGTGTTCGCGCTTGCCCTGGCCGGCTCGCTCGCGCGGCAGCACCCGGTCCCGGTGACCCAGGGCACGCTGCCCACCCACAAGGCCCTGTTCGTCACGATGCTCGTCGGTGTCGTCCTGATCGTGACCGGCCTGACCTACTTCCCCGCACTGACTCTCGGACCCCTCGCGGAGGGACTGTGACCACGTTCAAGCCGAAGATGTTGCTCACGTCGCTGCCGGACGCGCTTCGGAAGCTCGATCCGCGGGTGATGTGGAAGAACCCGGTCATGTTCGTGGTCGAGGTGGGCGCTGCCGGATCGACGATCCTGGCCTTCACCGACTCCAGCGTGTTCGTCTGGTGGATCGTGGTCTGGCTCTGGCTGACGGTGATCTTCGCGAATCTCGCGGAGGCCGTCGCCGAAGGCCGGGGCAAGGCCCAGGCCGAGACGCTGCGCCGTGCCAAGACCGAGACCACCGCGCGCCGGCTGACCGCAAGCGGCGACGAGGAAGAGGTTCCGGCCACCCAGTTGAGGCTCGGCGACCTTGTCGTCGTAGAGGCCGGCCAGATCATCCCCGGCGACGGTGACGTCGTCGAGGGCGTCGCGAGTGTCGACGAGTCAGCGATCACCGGGGAGTCGGCTCCGGTCATCCGCGAGTCCGGTGGCGACCGCAGTGCGGTCACCGGCGGTACGAAGGTGCTGTCCGACCGGATCGTCGTGAAGATCACCACGAAGCCCGGTGAGAGCTTCATCGACCGGATGATCGCGCTGGTCGAGGGCGCCTCGCGGCAGAAGACCCCGAACGAGATCGCCCTGAACATCCTGCTGGCGAGCCTGACGATCGTGTTCCTGATCGCGACGGCCACCCTGCCGACGTTCGCCGCCTACGCGCACACGAACCTGAGTCTGGTGATCCTGGTGGCCCTGCTGGTCTGCCTGATCCCGACCACGATCGGCGCGCTGCTGTCCGCGATCGGCATCGCGGGAATGGACCGCCTGGTGCAGCGCAATGTGCTGGCGATGTCCGGCCGCGCCGTCGAGGCGGCCGGCGACGTGAACACCTTGCTCCTGGACAAGACCGGAACGATCACGCTGGGCAACCGGCAGGCGTCCGAGTTCATCCCGGTCCAAGGCGTCAGCGACACCGAGCTGGCCGATGCGGCGCAGCTGTCCAGCCTCGCCGACGAGACGCCGGAGGGCCGGTCGATCGTCGTACTGGCGAAGACCGGCTACGGGCTGCGTGAGCGGCACACCGGGGAGTTGCCGCACGCAACGTTCGTGGAGTTCACGGCGCAGACCCGGATGAGTGGCGTGGACGTCGACAACCGGCAGGTCCGCAAGGGCGCCGCGGGTGCGGTGAACGCGTGGATCCGTGAGCACGGCGGTACGACGGACGCGCGGCTCGGCGAGATCGTCGACGGGATCTCGGCTTCCGGCGGCACACCCCTGGTTGTTGCCGAGAGCATCGATGGTACGGCGCGGGCGCTCGGCGTGATCCATCTCAAGGACGTGGTCAAGGCGGGGATGCGGGAGCGGTTCGACCAGATGCGCGCGATGGGCATCCGGACCGTGATGATCACCGGCGACAACGCGCTGACCGCGAAGGCGATCGCGGAGGAGGCCGGGGTCGACGACTTCCTGGCCGAGGCGACGCCCGAGGACAAGATGGCGCTGATCAAGCAGGAGCAGGAGGGCGGCCGCCTGGTCGCGATGACAGGTGACGGTACCAACGACGCTCCGGCCCTGGCGCAGGCCGATGTCGGCGTGGCGATGAACAGTGGTACGTCGGCCGCGAAAGAGGCCGGCAACATGGTCGACCTCGACTCCAACCCGACCAAGCTGATCGAGATCGTCGAGATCGGCAAGCAGTTGCTCATCACCCGCGGATCGCTGACCACGTTCTCGATCGCGAACGACGTGGCGAAGTACTTCGCGATTCTGCCGGCGTTGTTCGCGGCGGCGTACCCGGGTCTGGACAAGCTGAACATCATGGGGCTGCACTCGCCGGAGTCGGCGATCGTGTCCGCCATCGTGTTCAACGCCCTTGTCATCGTCGCGCTCGTGCCGCTCGCGCTGCGGGGCGTCCGCTACAAGCCGTCGTCGGCCTCGGCAATGCTGCGCCGGAACCTGCTGGTGTACGGCGTCGGTGGTCTCATCACCCCGTTCGTCGGAATCAAGCTCCTGGACCTGGTGATCTCACTGATCCCAGGATTGCGCTGAAAGGTAGTTGTTGATGGCAAGCAATCTGCCCGGCTCGGTCCGGCAGCTCGGAGTGGCGCTCAGGGCGCTGCTCGTCTTCACGGCGGTCCTCGGGATCGTCTACCCGCTGGTGATGACCGGAGTCGCCCAGGCGCTGTTCCACGGCAACGCGAACGGGTCGATCATCAAGGTGAACGGCAAGGAGGTCGCGTCCGATCTGATCGGCCAGGCGTACACGATGGACAGCGGCAGGTTGGACTCCGACGGCAAGGCGATCATGGTCGCCGACCCGAAGTGGTTCCAGACCCGCCCGTCCGCGAGCGACTACGACGCGAAGGCCAGCGGGGGCTCGAACCTCGGGCCGAACAACGCCGACCTGCTCGCCGCGATCGACGAGCGGCGCAAGGCGGTCGCGGCGCTGGAAGGCGTCGCCCCGTCCCAAGTCCCGCCCGACGCGGTCACGGCCAGCGGCAGCGGTCTCGATCCGAACATCAGCCCGGCGTACGCCGCTCTGCAGGTCAACCGGGTCGCCCGTGAGCGGGGCCTGCGGGTCGAGCTGGTCCAAAAGCTGGTGAAGGACAGCACGGAGGGTCGGGTCCTGGGCTTCCTCGGCGAGCCCAGGGTGAACGTGGTCAAGCTCAACGCCGCAATGGCTGCGCTGGGCTGAGCTGAGAGCATGAGGGTATGAGCAAGAGCGGCCGCGGGCATCTGCGGATCTATCTGGGGGCCGCGCCCGGCGTTGGGAAGACCTACAAGATGCTGGGCGAGGGCCGCCGCCGGCGCGACCGGGGAACCGACGTCGCGGTCGGTTTCGTGGAGACCCACGGCCGCAAGTACACCGGCGAGATGCTCGACGGCCTGGAGACGGTGCCACGGCGGATCGTCGACTACCGCGGCGCCAGCTTCACCGAGATGGACCTCGACGCGGTCCTGGCCCGGCGGCCGGACGTCGTGCTGATCGACGAGATGGCGCACACCAATGTGCCGGGCAGCCGGCACGAGAAGCGCTGGCAGGACATCGACGAGCTGCTGAACGCCGGGATCGACGTGATCTCGACGCTGAACATCCAGCACCTCGAGTCGATCAACGACGTGGTCGAGAAGATCACCGGCGTACCGCAGCAGGAGACGGTCCCGGACCGGGTGGTGCGGGCTGCGGACCAGATCGAGCTCGTCGACATGACACCGGAGGCGCTCCGCCGCCGGATGGCGCACGGGAACGTGTATGCCGCCGACAAGATCGACGCTGCTCTGGGCAACTATTTCCGGGTCGGGAACCTGTCCGCACTGCGGGAGCTCGCACTGCTCTGGCTCGCCGACCGGGTAGACGCTGGTCTGCAGCAGTACCGGGCAGAGCACGACATCGACTCCACCTGGGAGGCCCGGGAGCGCGTGGTGGTCGCGCTGACCGGCGGTCCCGAGGGCGAGACGCTGATCCGGCGTGCCGCGCGGATCGCGGCGCGGTCGTCCGGCGGCGATCTGCTCGCGGTCCATGTCGCGCGGTCCGACGGGCTGACCGGCGCGAACCCGAGCAAGCTCGCCGAGCAGCGGAACCTGGTCGAGCAGCTTGGCGGCACCTACCACCAGGTGGTCGGCGACGACATCCCCACCGCGCTACTGACCTTCGCGCGGGCGGAGAACGCCACGCAGCTCGTCCTCGGCGGCTCGCGCCGGAGCCGGCTGTCGACGTTGCTCACCGGCCCGGGCATCGGGTCGACGACGATCCGCGACTCCGGCGACATCGACGTACACCTCGTCACGCATTCGCTGATGGGTCGCGGCAGATTGCCCAGGCTCCGGGGCAGTCTGTCCCGGAAACGGAAGGTTCAGGGCTTCGTGCTGGCGGTTCTCCTGCCGCCGGTGCTTGCGCTGGTCCTGGGGTTGGGCGGTGACACGCTCAATCTGACCAGCAACGTGCTGGCGTTCCTGTTCGCTGTCGTAGTGGTGGCGCTGGTCGGCGGCATGTGGCCGGCGATGGTGACCGCGATCGCCGGGTCGCTGGTGCTGAATTGGTTCTTCACCCCGCCGAAGCGGACGTTCACGATCGCCGAGCTGAACAACGCGCTGGCGTTGCTGATCTTCGTCCTGGTCGCGGCCATGGTCAGTACGGTCGTCGACCGCGCGGCACGACGTACCAGACAAGCCGCCCGGGCGGCCGCGGAATCGGAGACGCTAGCGACGTTGGCCGGATCGGTACTGCGTGGCGAGACGGCGCTGCCCGCCCTGCTCGAGCGGGTCCGCGAGGCGTTCGGGATGACCGGAGCCTGCCTGATGGAGCGCGTGGACGACGACGAGCTGACCGAGGTCTGGCGACCGGTCGCCTCGGCCGGGACGCTGACCTGCACCCGGCCGGAGGAGGCCGACGCGGAGATCCCGGCCCGCGACGATCTGGTGCTGGTGCTGCAGGGGCATCGGCTGGAGGCGGACGAGCGGCGACTGGTCGGGGCGTTCGCGGCGCATGCGGCGGCGCTGGTCGATCGGGCTCGGTTGAGCGAGGCGGCCGCCGAGGCGAAGCCGCTCGCGGAGGCCGACAAGCTGCGTACGGCGTTGCTTCGCGCTGTCGGCCATGACCTGAGATCGCCGCTGGCGTCGGCGAAGGCGTCGGTGACTTCGCTGCGCAGCGATGATGTGGAGTGGAGCGAGTCTGAGCGGGCCGAGCTGCTGGAGACCGCGGACGAGTCGCTCGACCGGTTGTCGCGGCTCGTGGACAACCTGCTCGACCTCAGTCGCCTGCAAGCCGGCGTACTCCCGGTCTTCACGCGTCCGATGGCGCTCGACGAGATCCTCCCCGGCGTACTGGCCGAGCTGGGCGACGACGCCGATCGGGTGACGGTCGACGTCCCGGACACCCTGCCGTTGGTCGAGGCGGATCCGGCGCTGCTGGAGCGCGTGGTGGCGAACATCCTGGCGAACGCGATCCGCTACTCGCCGGCCGGACGGGCACCGCTGGTCACCGGGAGCGCGCTCGGCGACACCGTGGAGATCCGCGTGATCGACCGCGGACCGGGGATCCCGCGCGAGGAACGGGACCGGGTGTTCGCGCCGTTCCAGCGACTCGGCGACACGGACAACACCGTCGGCGTCGGGCTCGGGCTGGCACTGGCCCGAGGACTCGCCGAGGCGATGCACGGCACGTTGCAGCCCGAGGACACTCCAGGTGGTGGACTGACCATGGTGGTCGCGATCCCGGCCGCGACAGTGCGCCCCACCGACGTCCCCGTACCCGGCACCCGCGAACGATCCCAACAGGAAGGCGCCTCGTGACGAGGGTTCTGGTGGTTGACGACGAGCCGCAGATCGTGCGGGCGTTGCAGATCAACCTGAAGGCGCGGGGGTACGAAGTGCATCTGGCCGGCACCGGTACGTCGGCGTTGAAGGTCGCCGCGCAGCATCCGCCGGAGCTGGTGATCCTCGACCTCGGGCTGCCGGACTTCGACGGCGTGGACGTGATCCGCGGACTGCGTGGCTGGACCGACGCGCCGATCCTGGTGCTGTCGGGGCGGACCGACCAGACCGACAAGGTCGAGGCGCTGGACGCCGGCGCGGACGACTACGTGACGAAGCCGTTCGGGATCGACGAGCTGCTGGCCCGGATGCGCGCCGTACTCCGCCGAAGCAACGTAGCCCAGGACCAGCCGGTCGTGACCGTCGGCGGCGCCGTCGTCGACCTGGCCGCGAAGCGCGTCACCCTGGAGAACGGCGAGGACATCCGCCTCACACCGACCGAGTGGCACCTCCTGGAGGTTCTCGTCCGCAACCCCGGCAAGCTGATGTCCCAGCGCCAGCTCCTCACCGAGGTCTGGGGCCCCGGCTACGAGACCGCCGGCGGCAACCTCCGCTTCTACATGGGCCAGCTCCGCCGCAAACTGGAACCCGACCCCGCCCGCCCCAAACATCTCCTCACCGAACCAGGAATGGGCTACCGCTTCGAGCCGTGACGAGGTGTCCGATTCGTTCAAGACCTGTCGGTGGGGATGGGTAAGGGTACGGGTATGGACATCTTCACGGCAGGTCGGGACTTTGTACGGCGGGATGCTCGGGTGCTCGAGCGGCGGCTCTTCGCGGCGGTTTTCGAGGGGGCTGATCCGCAGGGGGTGGTCGACGCGCTCCGCGGGTTCCAGAACGCTGACGGCGGGTTCGGGCACGGGCTGGAGCCGGACAAGCGTTGTCCGGACAGCCTGCCGCTGGACGTCGAGGTCGCGTTCGACACGATGCTCGCGGCGGGAGCCCGGGACGAGGAGATGATTCGGCGAGCGGCTGACTGGCTCGACCAGACCGCGACGGCCGATGGCGCTGTGCCGTTGTGCGGGCCGGCGGTGGAGGGCTATCCGCGCGCCGAGCACATCACCGAATGGACCTACCAACCCGACATCAACCCCACCGCGGGCCTGGTCGGCCGGCTGCACAAGCTCGACATCGAGCACCCGTGGCGTGACCGGGCCGCCGTTTGGTGCGCCGCCCAGCTGGCGAACGGGTTCCCGGAGGACGCTCACGGAATGCACGAGGCGCTCGAGTTCCTGGAGCACACCGGTGACGTCGACTTCGACCGCGTCCGCGAGTGGCTCCCGAAGCTCGCGCATTACCGTGCCGACGCCGCGGATCCGACGTACGGCGTGACTCCGCTGCAGTTCGCGCCGACTCCGGACAGCTTCTGGCGCCCGCTCTTCACCGACGCCCAGCTCGACGCCCACCTGGACCGCCTGGTGGAGGATCAGCAGGACGACGGCGGCTGGGCCATCACCTGGGAACCGCCGGGACCCGCCGCCACCCTCGAGTACCGCGGCATCGTCACCATCG
This sequence comes from Kribbella sp. VKM Ac-2566, assembly GCF_004366005.1. Taxonomy (NCBI): domain Bacteria; kingdom Bacillati; phylum Actinomycetota; class Actinomycetes; order Propionibacteriales; family Kribbellaceae; genus Kribbella; species Kribbella sp. VKM Ac-2566. The sequence goes on from NZ_SODT01000015.1 coordinate 284,851, forward strand.
CCGCCCTCCGCACCCTGAAGGCGTACAACCGCCTCTAGCCGGACTCGGCGGGGTGTTCGACCTGGCGGTCGCCCCATTGGGTGAGGAGGCCGCGGGCGATCTCCAGGTCTTCCCGGAGGGATCGGTCGGCCAGATCGTCCGGCAGGGCTGCGAGGGCGTCGGTCAGCCACGGGGCGGCGGGTGCCGGGGCGAGATCGTCCGGGGTCAGGCCGGCCAGACGGATCGCGCGGACGGCGGTGACGAGTTCGCTGGCGAGGACCTCGCGGAGTGCGTCGAGGAGTTGCTTGGTCAGTACGGCGGCTTGCGGCGCGAAGCTGGCGTGCAACTCGGCGCCGCGGGACAGTGTCGCCGTACCGAGAGTCGCGGGTTGCGCGGCCGAGCGAACCGCGGCGAGGGCGTCGTGGGCGACGTACTCGATCATCATCACGCCCGAGCTCGCCTCCGCACCGCTGGCAAGGAACGCGCTGAGGCCGGTGTACTCCGGGTCGACGAGGTTCGCCACCCGGGTCGTCGACAGGGTGGCGACACTGTGCAGGCTGAGCCGGAGCGAGTCGAGGGCGATGGCGATCGGCATCGCGTGCCAGTTGCCGTTGTGCAGCACGGTGTCGCCGGCCACCAGCGGATTCTCCGCCGCCGCGTTGATGTCGATCCGCACGCTGTTGCCCAGGGCATCGGCATGGTCGACGGCCGGGCCGAGGACCTGGGCGAAAGCCCGCAATCCGAAGGGATCCTGGACCCGGGCCGGTTTCAGCGGGAGCCCTTCGAGCAGTTCACGCATCCGGCGCGCGACCCGGATCTGACCCGGCTGCGGGCGGGCCTCATGGACGCGGACGTCGTACACCTCGGCGTTGCCGCGGAGCGCGACGTGGGAGAGAGCGCCGACCAGCGGTACGACGTTGATCAGCGTGGCGGCCTCGACGTACGCGAGGCAGCACTCCGCGAGCGTGAGCGCGTTGCTGGAGAGCAGCGGGAGGGCGCTGGTGCCGTCGATGACGTCGCCGAGCGCGAGCCCGAGTTCGGCGAGCGGGCCGAGGTCTCCGGTGCCGATCGCACCGCCGCGGTGCAGGTCGGGCAGGTCGTCGTCGTTGAGCAGGCCAACGATCGCGTCGGCCACCGCCGGGTCGAGCCCGGACCCACCCGCCGCGAGCTGGTTGACCCGGATCAGGAGCCCGAGCCGTACGACGTCCTTCGGGTACGACGTCGTACCGGTGGTGGAATGCGATCCGAGCAACCGCGCGCCGTGCTCCGGGTCGGACGTCAGCACGTCCCGGTTCGCCCCGACACCCGTGGTCCGCCCGTACACCGGCCGGCGCCCCGCGACCTCGGCGACCACCTGCGCCGACTCGTACATCCGCTTCCGGGCGTCGTCGCTCAACCGCACCGCCGTACGCCGTTGCCCGAGCGCCACCGCCTCCAACGGCGACAGCCCCGCGCCCGTCAGCTCAACCGGCTCCATGCGCACAGTGTGATCCGCCCCACCCCCGAACTCCCACTACCCCCGCCGTCTTCCCGTCTCGAACCCGAGACAACCCATCTTTGAGAAGCCACCGATCATCGTCGCGGGCTCAGAACGGTTGGTGGCTTCTCAAAGTTGGCATCGGGTGGGCATGCGAACGGCCCGCTCGGAGATCGAGCGGGCCGTTGGGGTACGGCGGGTTACTTCTGGCCGTAGCGCTTGCGGAACTTCTCCACGCGGCCCTGGGTGTCCATGACGCGCTGCTGGCCCGTGTAGAACGGGTGGCTCGCGGACGAGATCTCGACGTCGACGACCGGGTAGGTGTTCCCGTCGTGCCACTCGATGGTCTCGTTGCTCTCGCGGGTCGAACCGGTGAGGAAGCTGAAGTCGCCGGACTTGTCCCGGAAGACGACCCGGCGGTAGTCGGGGTGAATGTCCTTCTTCATGCTGCGGTACTTCCTTCCAAGTAGGGAGCGAACGGATCGGTCAGGGGGTGGACCGCTTCGTCCGCACGCAGGACACAACCGTCGAGGCGCTCCTGTAATTCCCGGACGTCCAGGTCGGCACCGGTCAGTGAGAGGTACGACGCACGGTCGCCGTACTCGGGGTGCCACTCGAGGGCCGACCGCGCCTGGTGCTGCTGCCCGACGCCGGCCCAGCGATCGGCGGGGAGGTCGGCCAGCCAGGGACCGAGGACGCCGATCGACACGTTCGTGCCGAAGCTGTCCCAGCTGAGCCGGTTGCGGTGCTGGGTCGCGATCCAGAGCGTGCCGCGGCCGCGGGCCGTGCCGGCGACCAGGTCCTCGAGGGCGTCGTACAGCCGCTCGGGGTGGAACGGCCGGGCGGACTGCCAAACGAAGGTCCGGCCCTCCAATGGCGCCGCGATCGAGCCGGGCTCGACGGCGGCGCCGGGAACATGCAGCCGTACGCCGAGCAGGCCGGCCGGACTGGTCTTGACCAGGAGTCTCGGGTTGATCGCCTGGATCAGCGCGCGGGTGTTCTCCTCGTCGGTGGTGAGGACGGCTGCGTCGGCGTACTCGAGCTGCCGTACGACGATCTCGGCGATCGCGCGGCCGTCCTCCGCAGCGGTCGGGATGGCGCGTTCCCGGACCAGCTCTTCGCCGGTCAGGTCGGCGGTAGCGGTCGTCGTGTCGACGGTGGTGATGACCGCGTCGACGCGGAGGTCGGTGTCGCGGTCGATCTCGGTCGCGATCGCGTGCGTGTCGCCGGCGGTGGGGACGTTGACGATCGCGACGTCGTACCGCTCGACAGCGGCGATGCTCGCCAGCAGCTGGAGGAGCGATCCGCGCATCGCACAGGACACGCACGGGTGGTCCATCGTGATCACCTCACGGTCGATCACGCCGGTGGCGGTGCGGGCGATCCGTACGACGGAGCCGGTGCTCAGGGCGCTCACGTCGTACTCCACCAGGACGCCCCGCGGGGCGGCGGCCAGCAGATTCCCCGCGACGGCGCCGCGGAACCCGTCGTCGAGCCCCGTCAGCAAGGTCACCGGAATCATCTGCGCTCCTGTCTTGTTGAAAACGATAACCAATACAAAATACCCTATGGGTCCCCGGTCAGTGAAAGGACAGCATGGCCAAGCGCAACGACCTCCGCCCCATCGTCAAGCTCCGCAGTACGGCGGGTACCGGCTTCACCTATGTAACCCGCAAGAACCGCCGGAACAATCCCGACCGCCTCGTGATCCGCAAGTACGACCCCAAACTCCGCCACCACACCGACTTCCGCGAAGAGCGCTAAGCGGCCATCACTCCTGGTAGCCCGCCGGCTGGCGGCTTGTCACCGCTGACCCGCTACAACAGGCCAGCCATCAAACAACCCGCCAGTCGGTGGCAGGTTCAGCCGTGGAGGCGGCGGGTCAGGGCTTTGGCGGCTTGGCGGATTTTGTGGGCCAGGTGGGGGCGGTCGGTGGCGGGGACCGCGTCGGTGCGGAAGGTGACGCTGATGGCGGCTACCGGGTGGCCGGCGTGGTCGACGGCGGCGCTGGCGACCGAGGCGACGCCGGGGGTGATGAAGGAGTCCTCGACGGCGAAACCCTGGCGTTTCTCGTCGGCGAGGAGGCGGCGCAGTTGGCTCAGCGTCTGCGGTCCCAGATCGGTACGCCGTACGAAGGACTCCGGCGTCGGGAACAACGCCCGTACCTGAGCCGGCGGCAACTCGGCCAGCAGTGCGCGACCTGACGCAGTGAGCGTCGCAGGCAGCCGTACGCCGACATCCGTCACCAACGTGACAGGTCGCGGCGGCTGCTCCTTCAGCAGATACACCAGCTCCCGACCATGCAGTACGCCGAGATGCGCCGTCTGCCCCACCTCGTGCACCAACTGCGCGAGCAACGGGCGGGCCAACCGCTCGAGCGGATCGTGCCGCAGGTACGCGGACCCGATCTCGAAGGCCGCCACCCCGAGCCCGTACCGCTTCTCCTCGGGCAGATGCACGACGAACCCCTCGTCGATCATTGCCCGCAGCAAGTGGTACGTCGACGAGCGCGGCAACCCGACCGCGGACGCGATGCGCTCCATCGGTACGGGACCGGGCTGCGTGGCCAGGAACGTCAGGACCCGCAGGGTTCGGGTCGAAGCGGGAACGTTGCCGCTCACAACCGCACTGTAACTCCGCCCCGCCTCAGATCCCGGTCGTTTGGCGTTTCTTCGCGCGGCTCTTCCGCAGCCAGAACCGGAAGCACTCACCGGCGACCGCGACCGCGAACAGCCCGCCCGCCACGCCCCAGTCCATGAACGACGGCCCGGACAGCACGTATCCGATGACGAGCGCCAGCACCAGGAAGAACGTCAGTGAGATCGCGAGCCGCTTCACAGGGCCTTCTCCGCGGTCCAGGCGCCCCCGGTCTCCTGGTATCCGAGCCACCGGTTCACCGCGAGCATCGGCTCGTTCGCCGCGTCGTTCCCGGTCGACGCGACCGTGAACCCGGCATCCCGGGACCGGGCGAGCGCCACGGACTTCACCACCTTCGCCAGCCCGCGGCCACGCGCCGAGGGGATCGTCCCGGTCAGGTTCGACCAGATCAGCTTCCGGTCCGGATCCGCGGTCGTGGTCACGAACGACAGCGCCCGGTCCCCGTCCAATACGGCGATGCTCAGGTCGTACCGGTTGTCCGGGTTCGACCACGACGTACGGACCCATTCCTCGTACGCCGGTCCGCCCGACAGCCCGCTCGGGTCGTCGTCACGCACCTGGACCTCGGCGTCGTACAACTGCTTCGGATCCAGTTCGTCGTACGTCGCCACCCGCAGGCCCTCCGGCGGGGCGAGCGGCTCGCGCGCCGCGGTCAGGTCGGCGGCGGAGTGCGACATCCGCCGCCCGATCGTGAACCCGCGCTTCGTCGCGAAGGCCTGCGAGTCGGGGTCGTCACCCACGACCACCAGCAACCGCCCGGCGCCGAGCTCCGCGCACCGCTGCGTGACCCTGGTCGTCAACGCACTCCCGATCCCGCGCCCGCGGTACTCCGGCGGCACCTGGATCGTGACCCGCACCCGCGGCGCCTCGGCATCCGCCGGCGGCAGGTAGATGTTCGCGTACCCGACGACGTCCCGTCCGTCGACGGCGATCAGCACCTCCTGGCTGCGACCGTGCCTCAACTGCAGCTCGATCGCCCCCGCGGTCTTCACCAGATGTGGCACCGCCGCGGCCCAGACCTGGGCGATCCCCACCGCATCCTCCGGACGCCCCGTCCGGACCTCGAACACCATGGCAGGACTCTACGGCTACCGAGGGTCGCGACGGCTGTCTCAGATCCGAGACGGATAGTGGTACGGCGCTGCTGTCCAGGAGCGATCCGGCGCGGTGCAATGTTCGGGTGGAACACACAGTGGATGTCGGCGCCGGACCGCTGACCCCGGCCGAGGTGGTCGCGGTCGCACGGTACGGCGCGCAGGTACGGATCGACGACCAGGCCCTCGAGGAGATCGCGAAGTCGCGCGCCGCGATCGAGGCGCTGGCCCACGCGGACACCCCGCACTACGGGGTCTCGACCGGGTTCGGCGCGCTCGCCACGCGGCACATCGCGCCGGACCTCCGGGCGCAGCTGCAGCGCAGCCTGATCCGCTCGCACGCGGCCGGCTCCGGCCCCGAGGTGGAGACCGAGGTCGTCCGGGCGCTGGCCCTGCTCCGGCTGTCGACCCTCGCCACCGGCCGCACCGGGGTGAAGGTCGAGACGGCCCAGGCGTACGCCGGTCTGCTCAACGCGCACCTGACGCCGGTGGTCCATGAATACGGCAGCCTCGGATGCTCGGGCGACCTCGCCCCGCTGTCCCATGTCGCCCTCGCGATCCTGGGCGAAGGCAAGGTCCGCGATGCCGACGGCAACCTTCTCGACGCCGGCGAGGCGCTCCAGCAGCACGGCCTCACGCCGGTCGTCCTGGCCGAGAAGGAAGGCCTCGCGCTGATCAACGGGACCGACGGCATGCTCGGCATGCTGCTCCTCGCGCTCGCCGATCTCGACCGGCTCTTCAAGTCCGCCGACCTCGCCGCGGCGATGAGCGTCGAGGCCCAGCTCGGGACCGACCGGGTGTTCGCCGAGGACCTGCAGGCTCTGCGTCCGCACCCCGGCCAGGCCGCGTCCGCCGCCAATCTGCGCGCGATCCTCAAGGACAGCGCAATCGTCGCCAGCCACCGCGGCCCGGACTGCAACCGGGTGCAGGACGCCTACTCCCTCCGCTGTTCGCCCCAGGTCCACGGCGCCGCCCGCGACACCGCCGCGCACGCCGCGAGCGTCGCAGGCCGCGAGCTCGCCGCCGCGATCGACAACCCGGTCGTGCTGCCGGACGGTCGCGTCGAGTCCAACGGTAACTTCCACGGCGCACCGGTCGGGTACGTGCTCGACTTCCTCGCGATCGCCGTCGCGGACCTCGCCAGCATCAGCGAACGACGTACCGACCGTTTCCTGGACGTCGCCCGCAACCACGGCCTGAACGCGTTCCTGGCCGATGATCCGGGCGTGGACAGCGGCCACATGATCGCGCAGTACACCCAGGCCGCTATCGTCTCCGAACTCAAGCGCCTCGCCGTACCCGCCAGTGTCGACTCGATCCCGAGCAGCGCGATGCAGGAGGACCACGTCTCGATGGGCTGGTCCGCCGCGCGCAAGCTGCGCAAGTCCGTCGACGGCCTGCAGCGGGTGCTGGCGATCGAGATCCTCACGGCCGCGCGGGCGCTCGACCTGCGCGCGCCGCTGGAGCCGGCGCCGGCCACCGCCGCCGTCCGGGCCGCCCTGCGGGAGTACGTCGAGGGCCCGGGCACCGACCGGCACCTCGCTCCCGAGATCGAGCACTCCGTCCAGCTTGTTGCTGACGGCACCTATGTCACCGCCGCCGAGGCCGTCACCGGCCCGCTCTCCTAGAAAGGCTGGATCACCCATGTCCGGACCCCGTCCCGTACGCGCGCCTCGCGGAACCACCCTGACCGCCCGCGGCTGGCAGCAGGAAGCCGCGCTGCGGATGCTGCAGAACAACCTCGACCCCGAGGTCGCGGAGCACCCTGACGAACTCGTCGTGTACGGCGGTTCCGGCAAGGCCGCCCGCGACTGGAACTCGTTCGACGCGATGGTGCGCACCCTGACCACGCTCAAGAACGACGAGACGATGCTCGTCCAGTCCGGACGCCCGGTCGGCGTGATGCAGACCCACGAGTGGGCTCCGCGGGTGCTGATCGCGAACTCGAACCTGGTCGGCGACTGGGCCACCTGGGAGGAGTTCCGCAAGCTCGAGGCGATGGGGCTCACGATGTACGGCCAGATGACGGCCGGGTCGTGGATCTACATCGGCACGCAGGGCATCCTGCAGGGCACGTACGAGACGTTCGGCGCGGTCGCGGACAAGAAGTTCGGCGGCTCGCTGGCCGGCACCGTCACGCTGACCGCCGGCCTCGGCGGCATGGGTGGCGCGCAGCCGCTGGCGGTCACCATGAACGACGGCGTCGCGATCTGCATCGACGTCGACTCCACGCGGATCGACCGGCGCATCGAGCACCGCTACCTCGACGTACGGGCGTCTTCCCTGGACGAGGCGTTGCGCCTGGCGGAGGAGGCCAAGAGGGCGCGCCGGCCGCTGTCGATCGGTGTCCTCGGCAACGCCGCGGTGATCGTGCCCGAACTGCTCGAGCTCGGGGCGCCGATCGACATCGTCACCGACCAGACCTCGGCGCACGACCCGTTGATGTACCTGCCGGTCGGCATCGACTTCGAGGACTGGGCGACCGCGCGGGAGAAGGACCCGGCCGGGTTCACCGAGCGCGCGCAGGCCTCGATGGCGCGGCACGTCGCGGCGATGGTCGGGTTCCAGGACGCGGGCGCCGAGGTGTTCGACTACGGCAACTCGATCCGGGACGAGGCGCGGAAGGCGGGTTACAGCCGCGCGTTCGAGTTCCCCGGATTCGTGCCGGCGTACATCCGGCCGTTGTTCTGTGAAGGAAAGGGCCCGTTCCGGTGGGCGGCGCTGTCCGGCAACCCGGCGGACATCGCGAAGACGGACCAGGCGATCCTGGACCTGTTCCCGGACAACGAGCACCTCGGCCGGTGGATCAAAATGGCCGGCGAGCGGGTCGCGTTCCAGGGGCTGCCGGCAAGGATCTGCTGGCTCGGCCAGGGCGAGCGGGACAAGGCCGGGCTGCGGTTCAACGAGATGGTGGCCTCCGGTGAACTCGAGGCGCCCATCGTGATCGGCCGCGACCACCTGGACACCGGCAGCGTGGCCTCGCCGTACCGGGAGACCGAAGGCATGCTGGACGGCTCGGACGCGATCGCGGACTGGCCGTTGCTGAACGCGATGGTGAACGTGGCCAGTGGCGCGTCCTGGGTGTCGATCCACCACGGCGGCGGCGTCGGCATCGGCCGGTCCATCCACGCCGGCCAGGTGTCGGTTGCCGACGGCACCGACCTCGCCCGGCAGAAGCTGGAGCGGGTGCTCACCAACGACCCGGCGATGGGTGTGATCCGCCACGTCGACGCGGGCTACGACAAGGCGGTGGAAGTTGCTGACCAGAAGGGTGTCAGGATCCCGATGCGGGAGTCCTGACTGCGGAGTGCGACCGCGGCAATCTGTACTGCTACGGTGCACTTTCTCACGGACCGGGAAACTGTGCGATCACGTGGAATAGATCGCCCGGTCCGCTAGGGTCGATCGGGCGACCGACGACGAGCGCGAAGGGGCGCCATGATCGAGTTCGAGGACGTCACCAAGCGGTATCCGGACGGCACCGTCGCCGTGGACAAACTGTCCCTGCGGATCCCGAGCAACCAGATCACCGTGTTCGTCGGCCCGTCCGGCTGCGGCAAGACCACGTCGCTGCGGATGATCAACCGCACGATCGAGCGGACCAGCGGGACCATCTCGATCGACGGCGACGACATCAACTCCCACGACGCCGTGACACTGCGCCGCGGGATCGGGTACGTGATCCAGAACGCCGGCCTGTTCCCGCACAAGACGGTCGTGGAGAACGTCGCCACCGTGCCGAAGCTGATCGGCTGGGACAAGCGCAAGGCGCACGGTACGGCGATGGAGCTGCTCGAACGCGTCGGCCTCGACGTCAAGCTGGCCGAGCGGTACCCGGCCCAGCTGTCCGGGGGCCAGCAGCAACGAGTCGGCGTCGCCCGCGCGCTGGCGGCCGATCCGGCGATCATGCTGATGGACGAGCCGTTCAGCGCGGTCGACCCGATCGTCCGCCACCAGCTGCAGGAGGAGCTGCTCCGGCTGCAGCGCGACATCGGCAAGACGATCGTGTTCGTCACCCACGACATCGACGAGGCGATCAAGCTCGGGGACAACGTCGCCGTACTGCGGGTCGGCGGCAAGCTCGCCCAGTTCGCGCCGCCGGCCGAGCTGCTTGCCAATCCGGCCGACGACTTCGTCCGCGGGTTCGTCGGGCAGGACCGGGGTTACCGGGCTCTTACGTTCGTACACCCCGACGAGCTGCCGGTGAAGCCGTTGCCGGACGAGCTGGCGTTGCAGGACGGCGTACCGGTCGGATGGCGCAACGGGTCCGAGGAGCTGCTGCCGCTGGGCGCCGTCTTCAAGCGCGGTGATTCCCTGCGCGCGGCGTTGGACGCCGTACTCACCTCACCGACGGGCTGCGGAGTCTGCGTCGACGACGACGGCAAGGCCGTCGGCGTCATCGACCAATCCACGGTCGCGGAAGCCTTGCGCTCATGAGCTGGATCGGCGACAACCTCGGACTGATCTGGGAACAGTTGCGCGAGCACCTCTATCTGGCGATCCTTCCGGTCATCCTCGGGCTGATCATCTCGGTGCCGTTGGGGTACGTCGCAACGCGCTACGCCTGGTTGGCGAACCCGCTGATCGCGTTCGGCGGCATCCTGTACTCGTTGCCGTCGATCGCGTTGTTCATCGTGATCCCGGCGGTGCTCGGCACCAAGGTGCTGTCCACGGTCAACATCATCGTGGCGCTGACCATCTATACGGTGTCCCTGCTGATCCGCAACGTGATCGACGGACTCCGCTCCGTGCCGCCCGACGTCCGGCAGTCGGCGATCGCGGTCGGGTACGGCGCCTTGCACCGGGTGGTCGCGGTGGATCTGCCGATCGCCGTACCGGTGATCTTCACCGGTCTGCGGGTCGTCACCGTCGCGAACATCTCGATGGTGAGCGTCGGCGCGGTGATCGGCATCGGCGGGCTGGGGGAGCTGTTCACGCTGGGCTTCCAGAAGGACTTCCTCACCCCGGTCGTGGTCGGGGTGGTGCTGTCGCTGGCCCTGGCGCTGATCGCGGACGTCATCCTGGTCACCTTGCAGCGGATCCTGACTCCTTGGGCGCGGGTCGCGACGCCCGTGGCGGAGGTGGCGTGACATGTGGGAATACCTGACCGACCCGTTCAACTGGTCCGGCAACGAGGGGATCTGGGCGCGGATCGTCCAGCACCTCTGGTACACGTTCGCCGCGCTCGGCCTGTCCGTCGTGATCGCCCTGCCGATCGGTCTGCGGATCGGGCACACGCGGCGCGGCGCGTTCCTGGCCATCAACCTGGGCAACGCCGCCCGCGCCCTGCCGAGCCTCGGCCTGCTGATGATCGCGGTGCTGCTGACCGATCAGATCGGCTTCCTGCCGGTGCTGATCGCGCTGGTCGCGCTGGGCATCCCGCCGATCCTGGCCTCGACGTACGCCGGTCTGTCGGGTGTCGATCCGGCCACGATCGACGCCGCGCGGGGGATGGGGATGACGGGCCGCGAGATCCTCACCAAGGTGGAGATCCCGATCGGGCTGCCGTTGATCATCTCCGGCGTCCGGAGCGCGACCCTGCAGATCGTGTCCACCGCGACGATCGCCGCGCTGGTGTCGCTCGGTGGTCTGGGCCGCTACGTGGTCGACGGGCTGAAGCTCCGCGACTTCCCGCAGATGTTCACCGGTGCCCTGCTGGTGGCGCTGCTCGCCCTGCTGCTCGACGCGGTGTTCGCGCTGATCGGCCGGATCACCGTGTCGCCCGGGCTGAAAATCGGCTGAACTGTCGGTTGTACCTGATGAACTTGCTGCACCATCCATCGGCACCGGCCGATGGCTGAACGAGAACACTGGAGGCTCTCGTGTTGAGATCCACACTCATCCGTACTGCGATCGCCGGGATGGCGGTGCTCGGCCTGGCCGGCTGTGGGGGTGGGGGCGACCAACTCGGCGACAAGGACGCGGGGTCCTCGCCCGCACCGTCCAAGGTTTCGAGCATCACCGTCGGCTCGGCCGACTTCTCCGAGAGCCAGCTGCTGGCGGAGATCTACGGCCAGGCGCTGGCGGCCAAGGGCATCGAGGTGAAGAAGAAGCCGAACATCGGCAACCGCGAGACCTACATGGCCGCGATCAAGGACGGGTCCGTCGACCTGGTGCCGGAGTACACCGGCGCCGCGCTGGCGTACTTCGACAAGAACTCCACCGAGACCGACCCCGACAAGGCGTACGACGCGCTGAAGAAGGCGCTGCCCTCCGGGCTCGAGGTGCTGGACAAGTCGCCGGCCACCGACGAGGACACGATCGTGGTCACCAAGGCGACCGCGGACAAGTACAGCCTGAAGTCGCTGGGCGACCTCAAGGGCAAGAACCTGGTCGCGGGCGGTAGCTCGGAGTTCAAGGTCCGGTCGGCCGGTCTGAAGGGCCTGAAGGAGAAGTACGGCGTCGAGTTCAAGGAGTACAAGACGCTGGACGCGGGTGGTCCGCTGAGCATCAAGGCGCTGCTGGACAACCAGGTCCAGGTGACGAACCTGTTCACCACCCAGTCGGTCATCAAGGACCAGGGCCTGGTGCAGCTCGACGACCCGGAGAAGATCCTGCCGCCGAACAACATCGTTCCGCTGATCCGGACCGACCACAAGTCCGACGACGTCAGCGCGACGCTCAACGCGGTGGACGCCAAGCTCACCACGGACGCACTGACCGACCTGGTCAAGCGGATCGACGTCGGCAAGGAGAGCGCGGACGCGGTCGCCAAGGACTGGCTGTCGAAGAACCCCCTGTCGTGAGTCTGTCTTGAGCTTCGAATCCCTCTGGGCGGACGAGTCCGCCATCGGCCGTAGCCCCGACACCGGCGGCTACACCCGCGGCGGCTGGTCTCCCACCGAACGCGAGGCGACGCACTGGTTCCTGGACCAGTGCGCCGCCCGCGGCCTGACCGTCGAATCCGACGGCATCGGCAATCTCATCGCGTGGTGGGGCGCCTCGGACGGACCTGGGGTGGTCACCGGTAGCCATCTCGACTCCGTGATCGACGGCGGAGCGTTCGACGGGCCGCTCGGTGTCGTGTCGGCGCTTGCGGCTGTGGATCAGTTGCGGGCCGAGGGATTCGAGCCCGGGGTTCCGATCGGTATCGGGGCATTCGTAGAAGAAGAAGGGGCGCGATTCGGGATGCCCTGTCTGGGGTCCCGGGTCGCGGCCGGGGTGTTGCCCGCCGAGAAGGCGCTGCAATTGAAGGATCGGGTCGGCGTCGGGCTGGGGGAGGCCTTGGAGAAGGCCGGCCTCGACCCCGCCGCAGTCGGCCCGTCGCCGCTGCTGCGACGGATGGGGACGTTCGTCGAGTTGCACGTGGAGCAGGGGCGCGGTCTGACCGCGCCGGTGGGCGTGGCCAGCTCGATCTGGCCGCACGGGCGGTTCCGGTTCACGTTCGGCGGTGAGGCCAACCACGCCGGCACCACGCTGATGGAGGACCGGCACGACCCGATGCTCACGTACGCGATGACCGCCCTCGCCGCCAACAAACAGGCCCGGCTCGCCGGCGCCCGCGCGACGTTCGGCCGGCTCTCGGTGGAGCCCAACGGGACGAACGCCGTACCGTCCCAGGTCACCGCCTGGCTCGACGCCCGGGCCGCCGACACCGCCACCCTCGAATCGTTGCTCGCAGCAATCACCAAGCAGGCCACGGAACGGGCCGAGCGGGACGGCACGACGCTCGAGGTGACACCGGAGTCGGTGTCGCCGATCGTCGACTTCCCGGCCGGGCTGCGGGACCGGTTGGTGAACGTGCTCGACGGCGCACCGGTGCTGCCGACCGGCGCGGGGCACGACGCGGGCGTGTTCTCGGATGCCGGGATCCCGACCGCGATGCTGTTCGTCCGCAACCCGACGGGCATCTCGCATTCGCCGGCCGAGTACGCCGAGATGGACGACTGCCTGGCCGGCGTCGAAGCGCTGGCCGCCGTACTGAAGGACCTTGCGAAGTGACGTCGTACTGGTGCGAGACCGCTCTCCTCCCCGACGGTCTCACCGGGCGAGTTCTGGTGTCTGTGGTCGACGGTCGCTTCGCCTCGGTGGAATCCGGCGTCGACCCCGGCGACGCCCAGGTGCTGAACGGCCTCGTCGTGCCCGGGCTCGCGAACTGCCACAGTCACGCGTTCCACCGCGCGCTCCGCGGCCGCACGCAGACCGAGCGCGGCACGTTCTGGACCTGGCGCGAGCAGATGTACGCCGTCGCCGCTGCGCTCACCCCCGACACGTACTACGAGCTCGCGAAGGCCGTGTACGCCGAGATGCTGCTCGCCGGGATCACCGCGGTCGGCGAATTCCACTACCTGCATCACGCGCCCGGCGGCAGTCGGTACGACGACGCGAACGCCATGGGTACGGCGCTGATCGCGGCGGCCCGTGATGCCGGCCTCCGGATCGCGCTGCTCGACACCTGCTACCTCGCCGGAGGGTTCGACCAGCCGCTGAACGAGGTCCAGCAACGCTTCAGCGACGGCGACGCCACCGCGTGGGCCTCCCGGGTCGCGCAGCTCGCCGGTGCGCATGGTGTCGCTGGTGCGGACGATGTCGTGATCGGTGCGGCCGCGCATTCGGTGCGCGGCGTTCCGCAGGATCAGCTCGGCGCGGTCGCCTCGGCGTTTCCCGACGTACCGCTTCACATCCACCTGTCCGAGCAGGTCGCCGAGAACGAGGCCTGCCTCGCGGCGTACGGCCGGACCCCGACGCAGGCGCTCGACGAGGCCGGTTTCCTGTCCGGGCGGACCAGTGCGGTGCATGCGACGCATCTGACCTCGGTCGACATCGGGCTGCTCGGGAGCTCCGCGACGTACTCGTGCTTCTGCCCGACCACCGAGCGCGATCTCGCGGACGGGATCGGTCCGTCGGTGCAGCTGCGGGATGCGGGGTCGCCGTTGACGCTGGGCTCGGACAGTCACGCTGTGATCGACTTGTTTGAGGAGATGCGCGCCGTCGAGCTGGACGAGCGGTTGGCGTCGCAGGAGCGCGGGCACTGGTCCGCGGCGGAGCTCCTGAAGGCGGCAACGGTCGACGGCCACCGCTCGATCGGCTTCGAGGACGCGGGGGTGATCGCGCCCGGTGCCCGCGCCGACCTCGTCGCGATCCGCCTCGACAGCGCCCGTACGGCGGGGACCGGTGGCACTGTGGAGACCGCAGTATTCGCCGCAACGGCCGCGGACGTCACCGACGTCGTTGTCTCCGGCCGGCGGGTGGTTGCTGCGGGCAAGCATTCGGCGATCGACGTACCGTCCGCGCTGTCCACCTCGATCGCGGCGGTGACCTCGTGAGCTCGCTGCTGCTGACCGGTATCGGGTCGTTGGTGACCAACGACCCCGCCCATGGCGGGTTGCTCGGCGAGCTTCACGACGCGGCGCTCGTGATCGACGGCAGCACGGTGGCGTGGGTCGGCTCGCGGCGCGAGGCGCCGGCGGCCGACAGTGCGATCGACCTCGGCGGGCGAGCGGTGATCCCGGGGTTCGTCGACTCGCACTCCCACCTGGTGTTCGCGGGCGATCGGGCCGAGGAGTTCGCGGCCCGCATGACCGGTACGCCGTACTCCGCCGGCGGCATCCGCACCACGGTGGCGGCGACCCGCGAGGCCACCGACGAACAGTTGACCGCGAACGTGTCCCGGCTGGTCGCGGAGATGCGCCGCCAGGGGACGACGACTGTCGAGATCAAGTCCGGGTACGGGCTGACGGTCGCGGACGAGGCGCGGGGGCTGCAGATCGCGCGGCAGTTCACCGACGAGACGACGTACCTCGGCGCGCACGTCGTACCGGCCGACTACGCCGACGACGCGGCGGGCTATGTGTCGCTCGTGACCGGGCCGATGCTCGACGCGGCGGCCAAGCACTCGAAGTGGATCGACGTTTTCGTGGAGCGTGGCGCGTTCGACGCGGACCAAGGACGGGCGATCCTCCAGGCCGGGATCGCGCGCGGCCTGCAGGCGCGAGTGCACGCCAACCAACTCGGCGAGGGGCCTGGTGTCCAACTCGCCGCCGAGGTCGGCGCCGCGTCGGCCGATCACTGCACCTATCTCACCGATGCCGACGTCGACGCGCTCGCGTCCACTGGAGTCGTCGCCGGACTCCTGCCCGCGATCGAGTTCTCGACAAGGTCGCCGTACCCGAACGCCCGCCGCCTCCTCGACGCCGGCGTCACCGTTGCCCTCGCCACCGACTGCAACCCCGGCTCCGGCTACTCGTCCTCCATGCCGTTCTGCATCGCACTCGCAGTCCGCGAAATGCACATGACCCCGGCCGAAGCCCTCTGGTCCGCCACCGCCGGCGGAGCCGCTTCCCTCCGCCGCCCCGACCTGGGCCACCTAACCCCCGGCACCCAAGCCGACCTAGCCGTCCTGGACGCCCCCTCCTACCTACACCTCGCCTACCGCCCGGCGGTCCCCCTCGTCACGCAAACGTTCATCGGCGGACGACTGGTGTAGGGCCGGACCGCCCCCACTCAGCAACCTCCAGCTGCGTGACCGCCGCACGCTCACTCGTCGAGTCAGGCGGCGCGCAGTAGGCGCTTACTGAGTGGCGGAAGTCCGGCAGCCCGCTCGATCGTGGCGACCACCCAGTCAGGGTCGTACATGATGTCCTCCCAGCTGAAACGAAGTACTCGCCAGCCACGGACCGTCAGGTTCGCCTGCCGACGACAGTCCTTCACCAGCGCCCGCCGGCTCCCGTGGAACGCGAACCCGTCCGCCTCCAGACCGAGGAGAAGCTCGGTGTTGCCCAGGTCGAGGCGAGCCGAGAATTCCGCGTCCCGCACAACCAGCTGAGGTACGAAGCCTTCGATTCCCCGCTCGATCAACAAGGCGCGCAGAACCGACTCCAGAACTGATTCGGCTCGACCGTCCGCGAGTCCGACGGCGTGCTGGATGCGCCGACGGTGTGGCCCTCGCAGCCGAGCCGCCGCGTCGAGGAGCAGGTCGTGCTCGACACAGCCCGTGCGTAAGGCCGAGTCCGCGATCGCGAGCCCTTCGGCCAGCGGCACGATGCGAAGGCAGTCCAGGACGGTCCGGAGTGGGGTGGTGACATCGTCCAGCGCGGGAACATCAGCCCAGTGCAGTGTGCAGGGCAGGCCGGTGCGTCGCCGGACTCGGCCCGGAGGCAAGGTGACGTGCGGCCGAACGGGCGGGGTGATCACCCCGAGACCCCAGTGCTGCGCTGCGCTGAGATGCGAGACGACACCGCCGTGGCTTCGAGCCGCGATGAGCGCCGGTGGTGCGGCCGGCACCGCGTAGACACCCTTCGCCACGCGGTTGATCACACCTGACGTGAGCGCGTTGCGGATGGCGCGCGCGGACACGACCGCGCGCAGGTCACCGAACGTTGCCGACCCGCCGCGCCTACCGATCACCTCGACCACGTCTGCCATGAGTTCATGATGGGGAGTTTTCGCGGACCGGGGCGGGCGTTGTCCACAGGCGGACCGCCACCACTCAGTAAGCAGGCTGCCTTCCGGCCGCTCACGCTCGACTCCGCGTGCGAGAAGCGCATGCCGGCGACTTAGTGAGTGGCAGCGGTCCGCCCCAGCCACATGAACCACCCACGGGCGCCGCCCTAGTCCGAGAGTTCCTTCGAGACGAGGATGGTGGTGCTCCCGTTGGGGTGGTGTTGTTTGGCGACCTCTTCGTAGCCGCGGGTCTTGTGGAAGGCGAGGGCTGGGGTGTCGGTGGGGACGGAGGCGACGGTGCGGTCGAAGGGTTTGGCGGCTCGTTCGATGGCGCGGTAGACCTGGGTCGCTATGCCGGTACGCCGGTGCTCGGTGGCGATCACGATCCGCTCGACGAGCAGGAAGCGGTCGGCGTACGTCCGGGTGAACGCCTCGAACGCCAGCCCGTCGTACGCCGAGCCCGGGGTGAACGTGAGCACGAACCCGGCGGGGACGCCGTCCAGGTCGACGACGACGGCGTGGGCGGCGATCAGCCGGAGCCAGTCCAGGCGGTCGGGGTTGAGGGGTTCGACAAGACCTTCCGCGGTGCCGTTCAGCGCGAGGACCGCGCCGAGGTCGGCTGCGGTCATCGGGCGGAGTTTCACACTGAGCAGGATCGCACGGTAAACGTTTGCATCGGGAGGGGTGACCCTGGCCGCACCCTGGCCGGAACCCCGAAATCGGGGGCTGCCCTTGGGAATGACCTGACCGTCGTGCAATGTTGAGTCCAGTGAACTCAAGTTTGTTCAGTCACGGATTTGAATCCGAGGCGGACGAACGGCAACATTGAGTCTGCATCACTCAAGTTTCCGGGGGTTACGGGGGTCGTCCCCCGGACTCACTCAGTGTGGAGGTAAAGCATGGCCCGCGCGGTCGGAATCGATCTCGGTACGACGAACTCCGTCATCGCCGTACTGGAAGGTGGCGAGCCCACCGTCATCCCCAACGCCGAGGGAGCGCGCACGACGCCCTCGGTGGTGGCCTTCGCCAAGAACGGCGAGGTCCTGGTCGGCGAGGTGGCGAAGCGCCAGGCCACCACGAACGTCGACCGCACCATCCGCTCCGTCAAGCGTCACATGGGCGAGAGCTGGAACGTCGACATCGACGGCAAGAAGTTCACGCCGCAGCAGATCAGCGCTTTCGTGCTGCAGAAGCTGAAGCGGGACGCCGAGGCGTACCTCGGGGAGCAGGTCACCGACGCGGTCATCACCGTGCCGGCGTACTTCTCCGACGCGCAGCGCCAGGCGACCAAGGAGGCCGGCGAGATCGCGGGCCTGAAGGTGCACCGGATCGTCAACGAGCCGACCGCGGCCGCGCTCGCCTACGGCCTGGACAAGGGCACCGAGCAGACCATCCTGGTCTTCGACCTCGGCGGCGGCACGTTCGACGTCTCGCTGCTGGAGATCGGCGACGGTGTCTTCGAGGTGAAGGCGACCAGCGGTGACAACCACCTCGGTGGTGACGACTGGGACAACCGGATCGTCCAGTGGCTGGTGACCCAGTTCAAGAACAAGAACGGCACCGACCTGTCCGGCGACAAGATGGCCATGCAGCGCCTCACCGAGGCTGCCGAGAAGGCGAAGATCGAGCTGTCCGCCGCGGCCGAGACCACGATCCACCTGCCGTACTTGAGCCTGACCGAGTCCGGCCCGCTGCACCTGGAGGAGAAGCTCTCCCGGGCAGAGTTCCAGAAGATGACCAACGACCTGCTCGAGCGCGCCCGCGCTCCGTTCAAGGCCGTCATCAAGGACGCCGGCATCGACGTGTCGAAGATCGACCACGTCATCCTGGTCGGTGGTTCGACCCGGATGCCCGCGGTTGCGGACCTGGTCAAGGAGCTCACCGGCGGCAAGGACCCGAACAAGGGCGTGAACCCGGACGAGGTCGTCGCGGTCGGCGCCTCCCTGCAGGCCGGTGTGCTGAAGGGTGAGGTCAAGGACGTCCTGCTGCTCGACGTGACCCCGCTGAGCCTCGGTATCGAGACCAAGGGCGGCGTGTTCACCAAGATCATCGAGCGCAACACCACGATCCCGACCAAGGGCTCGGAGATCTTCACCACGGCCGAGGACAACCAGCCGTCGGTGATGATCCAGGTCTACCAGGGCGAGCGCGAGATGGCCCGCGACAACAAGTCGCTCGGCAACTTCGAGCTGACCGGCCTGCCGCCGGCGCCGCGGAACGTGCCGCAGATCGAGGTCACCTTCGACATCGACGCGAACGGCATCGTGCACGTGAACGCCAAGGACCTGGCCACCGGCAAGGAGCAGCGGATGACGGTCACGGGTGGCTCCGCGCTGCCGAAGACCGACATCGACCAGATGGTCCGCGACGCCGAGCAGTACGCCGAGGAGGACCGCAAGCGCCGCGAGGCGGTGGAGAACCGCAACCAGGCGGAGAGCCTCGTCTACCAGACCGAGAAGTTCCTGCAGGAGAACGAGGACAAGGTTCCGGACGACGTCAAGACCGAGGTCAAGGACGCCGTTGCCGAGCTGAAGAAGGCCCTCGAGGGTGACGACGCCGACGCGGTCAAGGCCGCCTCGGAGAAGCTCGCCCAGTCCAGCCAGAAGATGGGCGCCGCGATGTACGCGAACGCCCAGGCCGCCGGCGGTTCCACCGACGACGGCGCCACCTCCGAGGACACGACCGGCGGCAGCAGCAACGACGACGACGTCGTCGACGCCGAGATCGTGGACGAGGACCGGCCGCAGGACAAGACGGAGGACAAGTGACGGATCGACCGACTGGCAGCGAGTTCGGTGACGGCGAGCCCGTCATCCGCGACAAGCGCCGGATCGACCCGGAAACCGGCAAGCTGCGGGAGCCTGCGGAGCAGTCCGCGGCTCCCGCGGCGGAGGCCCCGAGCGGACAGCCGCCCCGGGACCCGTCCGACCTGATCGGTCCGTCCGCTCAGGAGGCCCTGCTGACCGAGGCGCTCGCGGAGCGTACGGCGGACCTGCAGCGACTGCAGGCCGAGTACGTGAACTACAAGCGCCGCGTGGACCGGGAGCGGGAAGCGTCCCGCGAGCTGGTGATCGGCACGGTGCTCTCCGAGCTGCTCGGGATCCTGGACGACGTCGGCCGGGCCCGCGAAGCCGGCGAGCTCGAGGGCGCGTTCAAGGCCGTCGCCGAGTCGCTGGAGCGGGTCACCGAGAAGCTCGGCCTGGTGAAGTTCGGCGAGAAGGGCGACCCCTTCGACCCGCGGATCCACGAGGCCTTGCTGCACAACTACTCCGACGAGGTCGACGGCCCGACCGCGACGATGATCATGCAGCCGGGCTACCGCCACGGTGAGCGGATCCTGCGGGCGGCGCGCGTGGCCGTGTCGGAGCCGACCGAACAACTACCGGGCGAGCCTGCGAAGGCCGACGCGCCGGTGGAGAGCACTGATGACGACAAGGCCGCGGACGAGTCCGCGGAGTAATCGGTACGACGGGAGGGGAGGCGCCAGATGAGTACGAAGGACTGGATCGAGAAGGACTTCTACAAGGTTCTCGGCGTCTCCAAGACCGCCGAGGCCGACGAGATCAAGAAGGCCTACCGCAAGCTCGCCCGGCAGTACCACCCGGACTCCAACGCCGGGGACACCAAGGCGGAGGCCAAGTTCAAGGAGGTCTCCGAGGCGTACGACGTCGTCGGCGACCCGAAGAAGCGCAAGGAGTACGACGAGGCACGCCGGCTGTTCGGCAGCGGCGGCTTCCGGATGCCGAGCGGCAGCGGTCAGGGCGGGGGCTTCGACTTCAACGTCGGTGACCTGTTCAACCGCGGCGGCCAAGGCGGCGGCAGCGGGCTCGGCGACATCCTGGGCGGCATGTTCGGCGGTGGCGGCCGGACCACGACCACCACCACGGCCCGTCCGCGGCGCGGCCAGGACATCGAGACCGAGGCGACGATCGAGTTCGCCGAGGCCGTGAACGGTGTCACGGTCGGGCTCCGGATGACCAGCGACGCCCCGTGCCCGACATGTCGCGGGACCGGTGCGAAGTATGGCACGGTGCCGAAGGTCTGCCTGAAGTGCGAAGGCACGGGCATGCAGACCTCGGTGCAGGGCGGTGTGTTCGCGATGACCGAGCCGTGCACCGAGTGCAAGGGTCGCGGTCTGGTCGTCGACCAGCCGTGCGAGACCTGCCACGGCTCCGGCCGCGGCCAGTCGAGCAAGACCATGCAGGTCCGCATCCCCGCGGGCGTGCAGGACGGTCAGCGGATCCGGCTGAAGGGCAAGGGCGCGGCCGGCGAACGGGGTGGCCCCGCGGGCGACCTGTACGTCACCGTGCACGTCAAGCCGCACCGGATCTTCGGCCGGCAGGGCGAGCACCTGACGTTGAGCGTCCCGGTGAGCTTCACCGAGGCGGCGCTGGGTGCCGAGATCAAGGTTCCGACCCTGGACGGCCTGCCCGTCACAGTCCGGATCCCAGCAGGTACGGCGAACGGGAGCAAGCTGCGCGTCCGCGGTAAGGGTTCGGTCCGGCGGGACGGGACCAAGGGCGACCTGATGCTCACGCTCGAAGTGCAGGTCCCGCACGAGCTGACCGACGAGCAGAAAGAGAAGCTGCAGGAGTTCAACTCCGCGTCGGATCAGCCTGATCTGCGGGCCGGGTTGTTCGGGAGTTCGTGATGGGCATCCCGTTCAGCCAGGTGCCGACCTGGGACGACCGCACCCCGATCTACGTGATCTCGGTGGCGGCCCAGCTGGCCGGCATGCATCCGCAGACGTTGCGCCAGTACGACCGGCTCGGCCTGGTAGTGCCGAGCCGGGCGTCCGGCCGCGGCCGGCGGTACTCGGCGTACGACGTGGCGCGGCTGCGCTACGTGCAGCACCTGTCCCAGGAAGAGGGCGTCAACCTCGCGGGAATCCGGCACATTCTCGCGCTACAGTCAGAGGTGGAGGACCTGCGTCAGCGGGTCAACCAGCTGCTGGCCGAAGTCCAGCGCGGTGTCGGCGCCTCCCGGCGCCCCGCCGCCAGCCGGGTCTTCTCGGCCGGTCCCGCCGGCGACGTGATCGCCATGGGCCGGCAGCAGACCACGACGCGATGGATCCGCACCCAGCCCCTGGAACTCGGTCCTCGCTGATCCTCCGCCGTACATCTCCTAGCACCGGAGTGTTCTGATCCCCCTCGGGGCCTCCGGTTCGGTGGAGGCCGTCGTTCCCCCACGACGCCTCCGCAAGTCGAAGGTGCGCTATCCCCCCAGCGCCCTTCGGCCACCGCAGGGTGGTCCGTTCCAGGACCGCCCTGCGGTTCGCTTTCTGTTGTGTCCCGGCGCGTACGCTGGCGAGGTGAACCTGAAGCTGGAGACCGACCGGCTGCTGATCCGGGACTGGGAGGAAGACGACGCCGACGCCGCGCTGGAGATCTTTGGCTCCGCCGACGTGGCGCCCTGGCTGTCACCGGCCATCGACAAGGTGCCGGATGCCGCGACCATGCGGCTGATCCTGCAGTCCTGGATCGAGGCCCAGCCCAACTTCGTCGTACCCGCGGGCCGCTGGGCGATCACGCGCCGGGACGACGGTGAGGTCGTCGGCGCGTTGCTGATCCGTCTGCTCCCGCCGTACGAGGAGGATCTCGAGATCGGCTGGCAGTTGCGGCCGAGCGCCTGGGGTTTCGGGTACGCGACCGAGGCCAGCCGCGCGTTGATGGGCTGGGCGTTCGGCGACGGCGAGGTCGACGAACTGTTCGCCGTCGCGCGACCGGCCAACAAGCGCGCGATCGCCACCGCGCGACGGCTCGGCATGGAATGGGTCGGCGAGACCGACAAGTACTACAACCTGAATCTGCAGGTGTACCGGATCCGCGCCTCGGAGTTCACCGCCTGATCCTGTCTGCGAGGGGTGGCGCCGCACCGGTGCCACCCCTCAGGCATGCCCCGGGACCCTGACTTGTCCCTGGGATTTTCCAGAGTTGAGTGGAATGGACTCAAGTTTGGATAAGTTGTACTCAGTGACTGTTGTTGCTGGAACTGAAAGGCTGGAAACCAGATGGACGTTCAGCGGTTGACGACGCTGGCCCGGGAAACCCTGTCGGTCGCGATCCGTCAGACCTCCGCGGCGGGCAACCCGACCGTGGAACCGATTCACCTGCTGTCCGGATTGCTCGCGCAGCCCGAGGGCACCACGATCGGCCTGCTCGAAGCGGCCGGCGGGGACGTGGACGCCGTACGCCGGAAGACCGCCGAGCAGCTGAGCCGGCTCCCGAAGGCGAGCGGTGGCAGTGTGCAGGCGCCGAGCCTGTCGCCGAAGACAGGTGACGTGCTGAACCAGGCGGAGCAGCGGGCCCTCGGGCTCGGGGACGAGTACGTCTCCACCGAGCACCTGCTGATCGCGCTCGCGACCGTCGAGGGAGCCGCGCAGAGCGCGCTCGGCGTGACGCCGGACGCGTTGCTGAAGGCGTTCGACGAGATGCGCGGCAACCGCCGGATCACCTCGCCGGAGGCCGAGGGCACCACCAAGAGCCTGGAGAAGTACGGCGTCGACCTGACACAGGGCGCGAAGGACGGCAAGCTCGACCCGGTCATCGGCCGGGACACCGAGATCCGGCGCGTCGTCCAGGTGCTGTCCCGCCGTACCAAGAACAACCCGGTCCTGATCGGTGAGCCCGGCGTCGGCAAGACCGCCGTCGTCGAAGGGCTGGCCCAGCGGATCGTGGCCGGTGACGTGCCCGAGTCGCTGCGTGGCCGCCGGCTGATCAGCCTGGACCTCGGCGCGATGGTCGCGGGTGCGAAGTACCGCGGTGAGTTCGAGGAGCGGCTGAAGGCCGTGCTGACCGAGATCAAGGAGTCCGACGGTCAGATCATCACGTTCATCGACGAGTTGCACACCGTCGTCGGCGCCGGTGCGTCCGGCGAGGGCGCGATGGACGCCGGCAACATGCTGAAGCCGATGCTGGCGCGCGGTGAGCTGCGGATGATCGGTGCGACCACCCTGGACGAGTACCGGACGCGGATCGAGAAGGACCCCGCGCTGGAGCGCCGCTTCCAGCAGGTGTTCGTCGGCGAGCCGTCCGTCGAGGACTCGATCGCCATCCTGCGTGGCCTGAAGGAGCGCTACGAGGCGCACCACAAGGTCGCGATCTCCGACTCCGCGCTGGTCGCCGCGGCGACGCTGTCGAACCGGTACATCTCCGGTCGGCAGCTGCCCGACAAGGCGATCGACCTGGTCGACGAGGCCGCGTCCCGGCTGCGGATGGAGATCGACTCGTCCCCGGTCGAGATCGACTCGCTGCGCCGTACCGTCGACCGGCTGAAGATGGAGGAGCTCGCGCTGTCCCGCGAGGACGACGCCTCGTCGCAGGAACGGCTGGAGCGGCTGCGCGCCGACCTCGCCGACCGCGAGGAGGAGCTGCGCGCGCTGGAGGCCCGCTGGGAGCGCGAGAAGACCGGCCTGAACCGGGTCGGCGAGATCAAGGAGCGCATCGACGAGCTGCGCGGCCAGGCCGAGCGCGCCCAGCGCGACGGGGACCTGGAGACCGCGTCCCGGCTGCTGTACGGCGAGATTCCGCAGCTGACCAAGGAGCTCGAGGAGGCCGACGCCGAGGAAGAGGTCGCCGAAGGCCCCGAAGCGATGGTCAACGAGGAGGTCGGCCCGACCGAGATCGCCGAGGTGATCGCGATGTGGACCGGCATCCCGACCGGCCGGCTGCTCGAGGGCGAGACCGGCAAGCTGCTCCGGATGGAGGACGAGCTCGGGCACCGGCTGATCGGTCAGCGCGAGGCGGTCAAGGCCGTGAGCGACGCCGTACGGCGGGCGCGAGCGGGCATCTCCGACCCGGACCGGCCGACCGGTTCGTTCCTGTTCCTCGGCCCGACCGGTGTGGGTAAGACCGAGCTGGCGAAGGCGCTCGCGGACTTCCTGTTCGACGACGAGCGGGCGATGGTCCGGATCGACATGTCGGAGTACGGCGAGAAGCACAGCGTCGCGCGGCTGGTCGGAGCACCGCCCGGGTACGTCGGGTACGAGGAGGGTGGCCAGCTGACCGAGGCCGTACGCCGCCGGCCGTACTCGGTGATCCTGCTCGACGAGGTGGAGAAGGCGCACCCCGAGGTCTTCGACATCCTGCTGCAGGTGCTGGACGACGGCCGGCTGACCGACGGCCAGGGTCGTACGGTCGACTTCCGGAACGTGATCCTGATCCTCACCAGCAACCTGGGTTCGGCGTACCTGGCCGATCTGACGCTCGACGACAAGGCCAAGCGCGACCAGGTGATGGCCGTCGTGCGGCAGTCGTTCAAGCCGGAGTTCATCAACCGGCTGGACGAGATCGTGCTGTTCGACGCGCTCGGGACCGAGGAGCTGACGAAGATCGTCGGCCTGCAGATCGCCGCACTGCAGCGGCGGCTGACCGATCGGCGGATCACGCTGGACGTCGACGAGGGCGCGATGGAGTGGCTGGCGCTGACCGGGTACGACCCGGTGTACGGCGCCCGCCCGCTTCGCCGCCTGGTCCAGTCCGCGATCGGCGACGAACTCGCCCGCGGCCTCCTCAACGGCACCATCCGCGACGGCGAAACCGTCAAGGTCACCCTCAACGAGTCGAAGGACGCGCTGGACGTCGCTGCCTGACGATCACTGCTCGAGCCGGGCCGGTCTCCCTGACCGGCCCGGCTTTTGCATTGGCCCCGAATGCCTTCAAACACTTGAACTTCCAGCAGTTGGCAGTCGGTATCTCTCCGCTCTTGAAACCAGTGGTTACTGCTTGGTAGGAACGTCCGTCAGCAAGGTACTGAACAGTAGTTCAAGTACCTGAAACTTGGATTTTCCGGCGGGGGGTCCCCGGAGTCCCACAGTGAGTGGAGGACTCAATGCAGCGCAGCACCCTGTTATCCGGTGCACTGCTGGCCGTCATCGCGGGTCTGTTGTGTCTGGTCGGGGAAGCCCTCGGTCTGGATACGCAGCACATAGCACTGGTCGGCGGGGCACTGGGCGGTGTGGTGGGGCTGGTGCACGACCGCACCCCGGCGATGCGCGCGGCCGGCTTCTTGATCGGGCTGTTCGTCGCCTGGCTCGGATTCGCCGTACGGGCGCTCTATCTGCCGGACTCGGCCTCCGGCCGGGCCGTCGCGGCCGTCGCCGTGATGGCCGTGTGCGTGGCGTTCACGGCCGGCTCGGCCGACCGGATCCCGTTGTGGACGTTGCTGCTCGGTGCGGCCGCGATGGTCGCCGTGTACGAGGAGACCTATACCGCGGACAGCCCGGCCTTCCTCGCCCAGTCGCCGTCGGCGGCCACCGGCGTACTGCTGGCGGCCGGGATCGGGTTCCTGACGACCTCGCTCCAGCGGCCGCGACCGGCGCCGGCCGCTGAGCGTTCCGAGGTTCCACCCGACGAGCCTGCCGAAGAAGACACCTGGGTTCCCGCCGACGACACCCGTGAGCTTGCCTCGACCGAAGGAGACCGTGCGTGACCGCCCGACGCATCACCCGGGGACTGGCTGTCGCCATCGCCGTCCCCTCCGCTTTCGTCCTGTCGACGTCCCAGGCACTGGCCACCTCGAGCGCACTCTCCGCCGGACCTGTCACGGTCACCAACACCGAGACTGTTCAGGCCAGACTCGATCCCAGCGGCAAGGTCAAAGGCGCCCGCATCTACGAGCAACTCGCCTTTGCCGGCACCGGAAAGGTGAAGCTCGCCAACCCGGTCTCGACCGACAGCCTGCGCAACCTGGACAGCTTCGGCGGCTTCTCGGTCAAAGACGGCAAGATGGCTGTCGACCTGTCGGTGGACGGCGAGCAGCGGATTCGTACCGTCAGCGACTTCGACAAGAAGAAGCTGCCGATCAAGGTCGCCGTCACCTACACCCTGAACGGCAAGAAGCTGTCCAAGCCCAGTGACGTCGTCGGCAAGAAGGGTCGGCTGGAGGCGCACTACGTCGTGGAGAACACCTCGGCCAAGACGGAGTCGGTGACGATCACCGATGGGTACGGCAAGCAGGTCGTCGAGGAGGCCGACGTCGTCATTCCGATGGTCGGTCAGCTGACGACGGTGCTGCCGCCCGAATTCGCTGATGTCACCTCGGCCGAGGCGAACAAGGCCGGCGACGGCAAGGGCGGTACGAAGCTGAGCTTCACCGCGACGCTGTTCCCGCCCGTCGGTGCCGCGACCGCGGAGTTCGGCTGGGCGGCGGAGGTCAGGGACGCGATCGTCCCCGAGGCCGAGCTGACCGCGTTGCCGGTCAGCCCGCTGGAAAGCCCGTCGTTCAAGACCGCGGTGTCCGGCTACCAGAGCGGCGCGGAGAAGGGCGCCGACCTGGTCGAGGGCGGTACGACGCTCGACTCGAACCTGATCCGGCTGCGGGACGGCGCCCAGAAGCTGCTGACCGGCCTGCTCCAGTTGAACGCCGGCGCGAAGACCCTGAACGAAGGCCTCGCCAACCAGGCCGCTCCGGGTGCCACGAAGCTCTCCGGCGGTGCGGTGCGGCTGGCCGACGGCCTGGGTGAGCTCGAGTCAGGTGCATCTCTCCTACGCACGAAGACCGGCGAGGCCGCCAAGGGTGCGAACAAGCTGGACAAGGGCGCGGGTGAGCTGCAGAAAGGCGCGAAGGACCTCGCAGCAGGTGCCGGGCGGCTGAAGACCGGCACCGGCAAACTCGCCTCCGGCCTGGAGGAGGCCGCCGGCAAAGCTCCTGCCCTGATCGACGGCCTGAACCAGGTCAGCGGCGGGCTGAAGAGCGTCGAGGACGGGCTCGGTCAGATGTACGGCGGCATCGGCCAACTGCCCGTCAAAGCGAAAGCCCTGCACGACGGCGTGGCGCAGCTCCGCGCGGGGATCGGCTCGGTCGGAGCCGAGGGAACGCTGCTCGGCGGACTGGAGAGCCTGAAGAAGCAGCTCGCGGCCGCCGGTCCGGGAATCGACAAGATGCGCGGTGGCGTGCACTGTGCGGCGGACGCGCTCACCGCAGTCAGCAAGGGCAAGCCGGCCGGAACGTACGACGAGGCTTGCTATGGCGCCGCTGCCGCGCAGCTGAACGGGCCGGCCGGGGCGCTGAACGTCGGGCCGGAGACCAATCCGGTCAAGAAGATGATCCTCGACTCGGTGATCGCCCGGATGGGCTCGATGGGTGACCCGGTGCCCGATCTGGACAAGCCGCTGCCGGATTCCGCCGAACTGCAGGCTGCTCTCGCTTATCTGAAGGGTCGGCTGACCCAGCGCGCCGTACCAGGTATCGCGCAGCTGCAGTGCGGGCTCGACAACCGGGTCTCGGGCTGCCCGGACTCGGAGCCTGGTCTGGTGCAGGGGCTCGCGGCGGTGGATGCCGGCGTGACTCAGCTGGTGTCCGGCGTGGTTGCCAGTGTCCAGGGCGGCATCGGCACCTCCAAGGACACGCCGGCCAACAAGACCCTGCGTGGTGGGGTCAACGGGCTGCAGGGTGGCATCGGACAGATCCAGGCAGGTGGTAAAACGCTGCTGGCCGGCCTCACCCAGCTGTCGGACGGAGCTGACCAGCTCGACACGGGTGCGGGTGCGCTGTCCACCGGCACTGGCAAGCTCAAAGCGGGCGCCGGCGTGCTGGCGAACGGCACCGGGCAGCTCGGCAACGGGCTCGGGTTGCTGGCCGGCGGTACGGGCAAGTTGGCCGACGGCGTCGGCCAGGCCAAGACCGGCTCGGACCAGCTGGCCCAGGGCTCCAAGGACCTGGCGACCGGCATCGGCTCCGCGGCCGAGGGTTCGGGCAAGCTGGCGGACGGTCTCACCACCGCCGCCGAGCAAGCGCCCGCCATCCCTGACGGCGCCGGCCGACTCTCGAAGGAAGGTGCGAAGGTGCTGACCAAGAACGGCGCCGACACCGCACGCGACTTCGGCCGCCGCTACAGCCTGCTCTCCGCCGCCGCCGACCGCGCCAAGACCGAGTCGATGCCGTTCGGTGCTCCCGAGGGTTCGACCGGCGCAACGGCGTACTCGCTCAAGCTGGCCGGGGCCACCGGTGAAGGCGACCGCAGCTGGATCCGCCTTCTTGCCGGCCTGGCGGTCTTCGGGGTCGCCGTCGGCGCCACCAGTCGCCTCCGCAGGCGCGCCATCTAGGCGTGTTGGGGCCCGGTCACTCTGACCGGGCCCCATTCGTCTATGCGGGTTCGTAGGTCAACACCAGGACGCCTGATTGCAGCGTCTTCTGACGCACCAGTTTCAGTTCGGTGCGTTCCGCGAACAGTGTCTGGCCCGTGCCCAGCACCAGCGGGTGCAGCATGATCTCCAGTTCGTCGACCAACCCGTGCTCCAGCAGGCTGTGCAGGAGCGCCGGATTGCCGTACATCATGATGTCGCCGCCGTCCTCCTTCTTGATCTCCCGGAGAGCAGCGATCGCATCGCCTTCCAGCAGCGTCGCGTTCCACGTCAGTTTCCCGGTCAAGGTGCTGGAGGCAACGAGTTTCGGCAGGCTCCGCAGGCGATCGGCGTACGGCCCGTCGGCGTTTCCCCAGGCGGCGGCGAACATCTCGTAGGTACGCCGCCCGCACAGGAAGTAGTCGCAGGTCGCCAGCTTCTCGATCGACAGGCGCACCGACTCCTCACCGAAGTACGGTTGCGCCCAGCCGCCGTACGCCGTACCGCTGTAGCCTCCAGGGTCCTCTACGACTCCGTCGAGCGTCATCAGCGCCGAGGCGATGATCTTGCGCATGCTGCTCCTTCCGGTCTTTGGTGAATAGACCGGCCGCGAGTGCGAAAGGAATCGGTTTTGGTGATCTGGGAGGATCGGGGCGGGGGTCGTGGAAGGAAGCGGATGGCTGAGCAGCGTGGCGACGAGCCGGTCGATGGTGGGCCGGGACCGTACAGCGGGCTGTTCGGTGCGGTGCCGGACACGCACAGCTATGAGGCGGCGACGCCCAAGCAGGTGACGGTCGCCGCGGTCATCTCCGCCGGGCTGGGCGCGATGTGCCTGCTGCTGGCGGCGCTCACCCTGACGTCCGCAGGCGGCCAGATCTCCGAAGTACTTACCGGGTCCCGTGGCAACACCCCGGTCGCGGTCGCGGCCGCGCTTGTCTGCGCCGTCGTCTACCTTGTCCCCGCCCTCTACCTCCGCAAAGGCCGCCCCTGGTCGCGCTACGTCCTGATCGCCGTAGCAGCCCTCGGCATCGCAGGCGGCGTCATGGCCCTACCAGCAAGCCTCCTAGGCCTGGCCATCCACGTCACCTTGCTGACCCTCATGCTCCAACGTCCCACCAGACTCTGGTTCAACCACCGCTGACTCCAGGAGACCCTGTGGAGATCTGGATCAACCCCGCCTGCTCGAAATGCCGAGCCGCCACCACGGCGTTCGACGAGGCCGGCATCGACTACACCGTACGGCGCTACCTCGACGACCCGCCCACCGCCGAAGAACTGACCGCCGTCCTCACCCGCCTCAACCTCGAACCCTGGGACATCGTCCGCCACAACGAACCCGCCGCGAAGCCCCTCAAAGCCCTGCCCCGCGACGCCGATCACCGCAGCGAATGGATCGACGCGATGGTCGCCGACCCCATCCTCATCCAACGCCCCATCATCACCGCCGACGACCGGACCACCGCCATCGCCCGCGACCCCGAGACGCTCAGGAAGTTCCTCCCCTGAGCTTCTGCAAGCGCTCCAGGGCCTCCTGTAGCACCTCGGGTTGTTTGCAGAAGGCCCAGCGGACCAAGGGGCGGCCTGGTTCGGGGTTGTCGTAGAAGACCTGGTGGGGGATGGCTACAACGCCGGCTCGTTGGGGGAGCATCCGGCAGAATTCGATGCCGTCGGTGTGGCCGAGGGGGCGGATGTCGGTGGTGACGAAGTAGGTGCCGGCGGGCCGGTGGACCTCGAAGCCGAGGTCGGCCAGGCCGTCGGACAGGAGGTCGCGGCGGGACTGGAGGTCGGCGCGCAGGGCGTCGTAGTAGTCGTTGCCCAGGGCAAGAGCGTTCGCGACGGCCGGCTGGAAAGGGGCGCC
Organism: Kribbella sp. VKM Ac-2566; assembly: GCF_004366005.1. Lineage (NCBI taxonomy): Bacteria > Bacillati > Actinomycetota > Actinomycetes > Propionibacteriales > Kribbellaceae > Kribbella > Kribbella sp. VKM Ac-2566. The sequence continues at coordinate 315,361 of NZ_SODT01000015.1, forward strand.
GGAGGTGAAGGTGAGGAACTGTTTGGCGGTGGTGACCGCCGTCACCACCTCGGGTGACCCGGTGACCCACCCGATCTTCCATCCGGTGACCGCGAACGTCTTCCCGGCGCTGCTGATCGACACGGTCCGGTCCGCCATCCCGTCGTACGACGCCAGCGGCCGGTGGATCCCGTCGTACACCAGGTGTTCGTAGACCTCGTCGGTGATCACGATCAGGTCGTGTTCGAGGGCGACGTCGCGGATGCCGCGCAGTTCTTCGTCGTCGAGGACGGTCCCGGTCGGGTTGTGCGGTGAGTTGATCAGCAGGACCTTCGTCCGCGGCGTGACCGCGGCGCGCATTTCGTCGAGGTCCAGGCGGTACGACGGTGCGCGCAGTGTCACGGGTACGCGCCGACCGCCGGCGAAGGCGATGCCGGCCGCGTACGAGTCGTAGTACGGCTCCAGCGCGATCACCTCGTCGCCGGGCTCGACGAACGCCAGCAGCGCGGCCGCGATCGCCTCTGTCGCGCCGGTGGTGACCAGGACCTGCGTGTCGGGGTCGTACGAGAGGTCGTAGAACCGCTTCTGGTGGTCGACGATCGCCTGCCGCAGCGCGGGCACCCCGCGAGCCGGCGCGTACTGGTTCGCGCCGGCCCGGATCGCCGCGATCGCATCCTCGAGCAGCGAGTCCGGCCCGTCGCGGTCCGGGAAGCCCTGGCCGAGGTTCACCGACCCGGTCGCCAGCGCCAGCGCGGACATCTCCGCGAAGATCGTCGTACCCAGGCCGTTCAACCGCTCAGCGTGTGCGCGCATCCCTCAACCCTCGACGGCCGTGACCATGTGCGCAAGCCAGGCGCGCGCGGTGGCGCGGTCGGCCGGGCTGAAGGCGGCCTCGAGGTCGTTCTCGACCTTGCGGATCGCCGGGGCCGCCTCGGCCAGCCGGCGTTCGCCGCCGGGGGTGAGGTGCACCTGCTGGGTACGGCGGTCCTTCGGGTTCGGCCGCCGTTCGACCAGGCCGGCCCGCTCCATCCCGGTGATCAGCTCGTTCGCGGACTGCCGCGTCGTACCGACCACGCGGCCGACCTCGGCCACGGTGAGTCCCGGCGCCTCGCGGACGCACAGCAACGTGCCGTACTGCTGGACCGACAGCCCGTGCTCGTCGAGCGCGACCGCGAGCGCGGATCGCATGCTCAGCCAGGCGTGCCGCACCAGGAACGTCACACAGCCGGTCTCGTCATTGGGGTCCATGCATCACATTCTGCCGAAAAAGAGATTGACAGGAACCTGTCAATCTACGACGATGGGAAACCTCGTCAGGGTCCTGTCAATTATAGGAGACCTCGTGTCTGTGATCGACCCCCCGCAAGGTCCAATCCACCAGCGCCGCATACTCGCGATCCTGGTCGTCTCGGCCGTCCTGATCTGGATCGACTCGACCGTCCTCGGTATCGCTCTCGAACGCCTCGCCGATCCCGTGGCGGGCCTCGGCGCCACGCCCGGCCAGCTGCAGTGGGCCGTCGGCATCTACTCGCTGTTGTTCGCCACCGCCCTGTTCCTGGCCGGCGCCCTCGGCGACCGCTACGGCCACCGAACCATCCTGATGCTCGGCCTGCTGATCTTCGGCATCGCCTCCGCCTGGGCCGCCTGGGCCACCGACCCGGTCGGCCTGATCCTCGCCCGCGCCACCATGGGCCTCGGCGGCGCGTTGATCATGCCCACGTCGATGGCGATCATCGGCTGGACCTTCCCGCCGGAACGCCGGGCCGGTGCGATCGCGGTCTGGTCGTCGTCGGCCGGTGTCGGCGTCGCCGTCGGGCCGGTGCTCGGCGGGGTGCTGATCGATCACTTCTGGTGGGGGTCGGTCTTCACGATCAACCTGCCGATCGTCGCCTTCGGCCTGATCGGTGCCGCCGTCGTACTCCCGAACCCGCGCAGCCCGAAGCGCCGCCGGCTCGACCCGCTCGGCCTCGGCCTGTCCACGCTCGGCCTGCTCGGCCTCTCGTACGGACTGATCGAAGGCGGTCACCAGGGCGGCTGGGATCGCTGGCAGGTCTGGGCAAGCATCGGTGCCGGTCTCGTGCTGCTCGCCGGCTTCCTCTACTCCGAGTGGCGTGAACCGGAGCCGAGCTTCGACCCGCGCCTGTTCCGCAATCGCCGCTTCGCGGCCGGCAATCTCTCGCTGGCGGCGGTCTTCCTCACCATTACCGGGCAGGGCTTCTACCTCGCGTTCTATCTCCAGGGCGCCCGCGGTATGAGCGCCCTGGACGCCGGTCTGATGTCGTTGCCTGGGGCAATGGGTGTGATCGTCGGCGCCCCGCTCGGTGCCCGGCTGGCCGCACGGCTCGGCGTCGCCAAGGTGTCGGGTACGGCGGTCCTCACCCTCGCGGCGTGCTTCGCGCTCAACCTCACGTACGACGTCAGCACGTCGCTCGTGGTGATCGGGATCATCGGCGGCCTCGCCGGGCTCGCGATCGGCATGACCGTCGCGCCGACGACCGCGGCCGTGATGGCGACGCTCCCGATGGATCGGATCGGGGCCGGATCCGCGGTCAGCAACGCCCTGCGTCAGGTGGCAGTGTGCTCGGTGTCGCCGTACTCGGGACCGTCGTGTCGTCGACGTACCAGCACCAGATCGCGCCGGCGCTGACCGGCCTGCCGAACGAGGAGGCGATCGGTACGTCGGCCGAGGCGACCCGCCACGCGGCCGGCGCGCTGCACCGCCCCGACCTGGTACAACTCGCGAACGACGCCTTCGTCCACGCCATGCACACCGCGGCCGGCGTCGCCGCGGCCATCGTCCTCCTCGGCGCGATCGTCCTCACGGCCGCCTTCCGGACCTCCAGGCCATCACAATCGCCGAATCAGCAAGCAACTACGCCGGAGCGCGCCGGCATCGGTTAATTGTGATGGCCTGGGGAACCGTCAGTTCCACGGAGACGGCGGCGGTGGCGGGACAACGGTGGGGCGATCCTCGCACCAGGTTGCGCTCGTCCAGCCGCCGTCGTTGCCGGCGAGCAGGCGTACGTCGAACTCCGGCGGGCCGTTGAAGTGGAACGTGCCGCAGTTGTTGACGAACGGCGCGCCGACGTTGCGGGCGTCGACGTTCTCGAAGGTCGCCCAGCCGCCGACCCGGGCGTTCACCACGTTGGTCCCGGTGCCGTCGACGTGGGCGTTGCGGACGACGACGCCGGTGATCGCGTAGTCGTCCTTCACCGGCCAGTCGACGACGAACATCATCGCGTTGTACGTCGAGTCCAGGAACGAGCTGTCGACGATCTCGACGGGAGCCGACATCGTGGACTGCAACGCGTACAGCCAGATCGCGCCGAGGCCGATGTTCCAGTTGAGATCGCGCGGACCGCCGCGGACCGTGGTGTTGCGGGCGAACCTCAGCGTGCCCTCGAACGGGGTCGCGTTGAAGCGCGAGCCGGCGTGCAACGTACTGCCCTCGCGGATCGGATCGGCGACCAGGTTGTCGGTGACCGCGTTGTCGCGACCGCCGTAGATCGCGATGTTGTTCGCGAGCACCGGGGTCTGCACGGTGTTGTGGTCGTAGACGTTGTCGTGATTGACCACACCGGACGGGTTCGCCTCCGACCACATCGCCAGCCCGTCGTCGCCGCTGTTCCGGACGAAGTTGTTGGTGGCCCTGACGTTCGAGACGCCGAGGTGCAGATTGATGCCGTCGGCAACGGCGTCGGTGATGACGTTGTTGCGGATCAGCAGGCCGTCCATCGGGCCGTCGAGCCAGATGCCGACCTTGGTGTGGTGCAGGTACAGGTTCTGGATCGTGGAGCCGCCGCCGATCGCACCGCCGATGCCGTTCACCTGGTCGGTGTCGATGCGTTCGCGGACGTCGCTCTCGATCGCGAAGTCCGACAGATGTACGCCGGTGCTCCCGCCGTCGGCGGCGTACTTGCCGTAGAAGCCGGGTGCGCTGTGCACCGACTTGTCCGGCGCAGGCTCCGCGAGCGGCAGGACCCTGCCCTTGATGATCGTCCACCAGTTGCCGGCGCCGCGGATCGTCACCCGGTCGACGACGATGTGCCGGTTGACCTGGAACGTGCCCGCCGGGATGAACACCGACCAGCCGATCCGCCTCGCGGCCGCGATCGTGCGCTCGATCGCGGGCGCGGCGTCCCGTCGCCCGGTCGGATCGGCGCCGAACAACCGCACGTCGAGGGACCGGGCCGGCTGCTTCATCGGGGCGTTCACCAGCTCGAAGTCTGCGACGTCGAGCACCGTCCACGCCGCCGCAGTCGCGTTTGGTACCGCGAACCGAATGCGCGCGCCGGCCTGGTACGTCCGATCGAGCATCACTCGCTGCTCGTCGTAGAAGTGGTTCGGCCGGAACGGCTTCGCGACCGGATCCGGCTCGGGCTTCCACCAGCCCGGGGTCGGGTCGACGTTCGGGTCGTTGGAGAACGGATACATGCCGTACAGCCAGGCGTACTGTGATGTCAGCGTCATCGTCTGGCGGTGCTTCCCGTTGACGCTCACGTCGAGCGGCGCGGTGATCCCACCGCCGGCCGGTGCGTCCGGGATGCTGTACCGCAGCGTGAACGCGTTCGCGGGCTGCGTCAGCGTGAATTCGACGTACTGCTTGGGCTGCAGCCGTACGGCGGTACGCCCGGAGGCCTCGGCCGGGAGGGTGTACGCCTCCCGTCCCGGGCCGAGTTGCTCGCCGGTGAAGGCGGCGTTCTCCGCCTCCTGCTCGACGAACGGTACGTCGGCGCCGCGGCCGGTCACCAAGGCGGGATCGAGGCCCGCACGGGTGATGCGCGGCGCGGGGCTCGCGGCGGCTGGTTGGTACGTGAGCACGGCACCGAGCAGCGCGGTCGACACGGCGACCGCGATCAAGTGCGAACGGGACATCGGCGGATCCCCTCCCGGACGAATTGTCTGGAGGTTATGCACCCGACGATCGGCGCGCAAGATCTCGACAGGTCAGAGAAATTTCCGAACCATGAAGACGTCGACGGGATCCTCGGCCTCGGTGACGAAGCCGTGGCGCTCGTACAGCTTCCGGGCCGGGCTGCCCTGCAGGACGTTCAGCGCGACGGTCGCGCCGCCGGCTTCGTCCAGGACAGCGCGCAGTACGGCGGAACCGACGCCGCGGCCCTGGTGGTGGGGGGCGAGGTAGAAGTGCTCGAGCCACTGGCGGTCCTTGGCCGGCCGCATGCTGATGGACCCGGCGAACTCGCCGTCGACCTCGATGATCCGGGTGTGCTCGGGTGCGTAGGCGTCCCGCAGGCGTTGCCGCACGCGATGGTCGTCGTACCGCCCGAGGCGTTCGAGGTCCGGGCGCATGGCCACGGCCCGGAGCTCGACGAGATCCTCGAGGTCGTTCGCCGTCGCGGGCCGCAAGGTCCACCTCATGGCAGCGCCGGTTGCGGGACGGGTCGGAGGGCGCGTAGCCAGAGTTCGGTCTGGGCGATGTGGGCGGATGCGGCGGTGGCGGCGGCCGCGGGGTCGCGGGTGGTGATCGCGGCCAGGATCTCGCGGTGGCCGCGGTCGCTCGTCTGTTTGATCGCGTCGAAGTCGGCGCCGGGCTCGAAGATCCGGTAGTGGCCGCCGCGGCCGCGGATCACGCCGGTGAGCGCGGTGACGGTCGGGTTGCCGCCGGCCGCGCAGATCAGGCCGTGGAACTCGGCGTCCAGGTGCTGGATCTCGGTCGCGTCGGTGGTCGACTCGAGCCGATCGAGGACCTCGCTCAGGTGCGCTGCGAGCTCCGGGTCCTGGCGGGCCGCCGCGGCAGCGGTGGCGTGCGCCTCGAGCACCCGGCGTACCTCCAGCAGTTCGAGCACTCCTTCGAGCGGGATCAGCTCGACCGACAGCGAGAACCTGCCGATGATCGCGGCCGGGTCCAGCGCGGAGACGTACGTGCCCGACCCGTGCCGGGACTCGATCACCCCGAGCGCGCCGAGCGACCGTACGGCCTCCCGCAGCGAGCTCCGGGACACGCCCAAGTGGTCGCACAACTCGGGCTCCGGCGGAAACTTCGCCCCCGGCCCGAGTTCCCCGGACGCGATCATCTGCCGCAACCCGGCCAGTGCCTTGTCCGTAGCAGCCATCCCCTCACCTCCCTCCGAAGCGTAAGTCCTCAGACCACTCATGGTCACATTGCCCATGCGCAGCCTGCTCGACCGAGCCAATCCGGTAATTCATCAGATGTTTGCTCGCAGGAACCCGGTCAGATCGGCCGCCCGCCAGCGCCGGTCACCGAGCCGCTCGTACGGCGTCCCGCCGGTCACCCAGACCGTCGTCATCCCGCGCTCGTGCGGCCCGGTCAGGTTCACCTCGAGATCGTCGAACATCGCGGCGCGAGCCGGGTCGATCCCGAACGACGCCAGGAACGCGTCCAGGCTCTCGTCGTACGGCTTCGGGATCAGGTCGGCGGCGAGGATGTCGAAGACGCCGTCGATGCACTCGCTCAGTCCGAGGCGACCTAGCACCTGCTCAGCGTGGTACGCCGAGCCGTTCGTGTACAGGTACCGCCGCCCGGGCAACCCGCGGAGAACCTCCGCCAGCGCCGGATCGGGACGCAGTACGGCGTAGTCGATCGTGTGCTCCCACGCGAGGTAGTCGTGGGGGTCGATCGACCGGGTGTTCATCAGGCCGCGCAGGGTCGTCCCGTGCTCGGCGACGAGCTGCGCCTGCAACCGAAGGGCCTCGGCTTCGTCGGTGCCGAACAGGTTGGACAGGTACGCCCGGATCCGCACGTTCATCTGGCCGGCCAGTCCGGTCTCGGCCGGATACAACGTGTTGTCGAGATCCAGAACCCAGGTGTCGATGTCCGCCAGCACCAGATCAGGGTAGGTGACACACTGGTGGCGTCACCGACGGGAGGACTGCACGATGCCGACTGCGCTCGTCACCGGGCCGGCGACCGGGATCGGCCGGGCGTTCGCGGACAAGCTCGCGCTCGAGGGGTACGACCTGGTGCTGGTGTCGCGGGACGAGGCGCGCCTCAAGGAGGTCGCCGCCGACATCACGCGGCTGCACGGCGTCGAGTGCGAGGTGCTGGCCGCCGACCTTACCGACGCGGCCGATCTGGCGCGCGTCGAGGAGCGGTTCCGGACCGGGCCGATCGAACTGCTGGTGAACAACGCCGGCTTCGGCCAGAAGAAGCCGTTCTGGGAGAACCCGGTCGAGGTCGAGGAGAAGCAGCTCGATCTGCTGGTCCGCGTCGTACTGCGGCTCACGCATGCCGCCGTACTTCCGATGATCGAGCGCGGCTCGGGTGCGGTGATCAACGTGTCCTCGGTGGCCGGGTTCCTGCAGCGCAACATCTACAGCGCGCACAAGGCGTGGGTGACGACCTTCTCCGCCGGGTTGGCGACCGGGCTGCACGCGCAAGGTGTGGCAGTGATGGCCTTGTGCCCGGGGTTCGTGCACACCGAGTTCCACGAGCGGATGGGGATGGACAAGACGCTCATCCCGTCCTTCATGTGGCTGGACGCGGACGAGCTGGTCGCCGCGGCCTGGAAGGACCTGATGCGAGGCAAGGCGATCTCGATCCCGAGCCGCCGCTACAAGCTCCTGATGCTCGCCGCGCGCTTCACACCCCGAGCGCTCATTGCGCGCGTGTCGACCGTGGGCCTGGACGGCCGCCGTCCGGCTTCGTCGGCTGCAGGGTCTCGTAGAGAGTCTTGACGAGAGCGGCGGCGTACTTGTCGTGCTCCTCGCCGGACGGTGTGACCCCGGCGAAGTTGACCTCGAACCCGCGCTGGAAGCACGCCCCGAACAACAACGCGGCCGCGGCGCCGGCATCAGCGGTACGCCGTACACGCCCGAGCTTCTGCTCAGCGCGGAGGTAGCGGATCAGGCCCTCCTGCGCCTTGTGTGGCCCGGCGTTCAGCTCCTGCAGACGAAGCCGGTGCGCGGCGAGCAACTCCCGCGACGAGAACAGTGATACCAGGATCGGAAAGCCCTCGACGTAGAAGTCGATCGCGGTGCGCGCCAGCTGGGTCAGATTGCCGCGGACCGTTCCGCTGCCGGGGTTGCCGAGCAGTTCCTTCAAGGAGCCGGGGAGTTCGGGCATCCGCTCGTGCATGACCGCGAGCAGGATCGCGGCCTTGTCCGCGAAGTGCTTGTAGAGCGCGGCCTCGGAGTACCCGGCGACCTGGGCGATCGACTTGGTGGTCGCCCGCGCGAACCCCTGCGTCCGCAACACCTCCGCGGCCGCGTCCAGGATCTCGTCCCTGGTCCCCATCCCGTCCTCCCGTTCGTCCGCGCCGAACTCTACCTTGACAGGTTGGTGAGTGTTTACTAACCATAGTGAGTGAGCGTTTACTAACCTGGAGGGGTGACGATGAAGCTGGTGGTGTTCGGGGCGTCCGGACGGATCGGGACCGAAGTGGTGCAGCAGGCGGTGGCGGCCGGGCACGCGGTCACGGCCGTCGTACGCGAGGGGTCGAGTCTCCAGGTGCCGCTGCCGGAGCTCCGGCTGGTCGCGGCGCGCGCCGGTGTTGCCGGCGGGCTGACCGAAGTGGTGACAGCCGACGTGATGGACCCGGCGTCGATCACGCCGGTCGTGGCCGGCCACGACGCCGTACTGTCCGCGCTCGGTCCGCGGCCGAAGGGGCCGAGCGATGTGCTGACGAGCAGCGCGCGAAGCATCCTGCACGCGATGAGCGATGCCGACGTACGACGCTTCCTCGTGGTGAGTGTGGCCGGCATCCACAGCGGTGGCGACGACCTGTTCACGAAGTACGTCGTGAAGCCGATCCTGCAACGCATCCTCCGGGACTCGTTCGCCGACGCCCGCCAGATGGAGGAGGTGATCCGGGCGAGCGACCTCGACTGGACGATCGCGTGCCCACCGCGTCTGACCAACGCCGCTGCGAAAGGCACCTTCCGCAGCAACACCGAAGGCACCGTTCGCGGCGGATTCACCATGACCCGCGCGGACGTCGCCACCTACCTGCTGAACGCGATCGACGACGCGGCGGTTGTTCGGAAGACCGTAGTCATCTCCAACTGACTACAGCTTCTCGGCGACCTCGGTGAGGACTGTGAGGGTTGCGGTGATCAGGGGGTGGTCGGCTCGGCTGTTGCGGACGGCGGCGTAGACGCGGCGGGTCGGCGCGGGGGCCGGGAGTGGGCGGATCAGGGCGAGGGTCGGTTCGGGTACGGCGAGGCGTGGGACGAGCGAGACGCCGCCACCGGCCGCGACCAGTGCCGCGACGGCGCGGAAATCGTCGGACTGGTGGACGATCCGCGGCTGGAACCCGGCCTGCTCACACGCGAGCAGCACGACGTCGCGGATCGGGTTGCCCGGTGCGGTCATCACCCAGTCGTCGTCCGCGAGCATGCCCAGCTCGATCGTGTCGTGGTCCGCGCCCGGGTGCGTCGGCGGCAGGACGGCCACGAAGGGCTCGGCGTACAACGGGATCCGGACCAGGCGCTGGTCGTCGTGCCGCGGGGAGCCGCGGTGCTCGACGGCGATCGCGAGGTCGGCGTCGCCGTCGAGCAGATGGGTGATGCCCTGGTGTCCCTCGGCATCGCGCACGACGAGGGAGAGGCCGGGGCTGGTCTCGCGGAGTCTGGTCAGCGCCGGTGCGACCAGCAAGGTGATCGCGGTCGCGAAGGCGACGACGCGGACCTCGCCGTTCGCGCCGCTCGCGTGCAGCCGCATCGCGTCCTCGGCGCGTTCGACCTCGGCGAGGATGGTGTCGGCGTGGGCGAGGAGCAGCCGGCCGGCCGAGGTGATCGCGACCCGGCGGCCGCGGCGTTCGAGCAGTTCCTGGCCTACCTCGGACTCCAGGGCCGCCAGTTGCTGCGAGACCGCCGAGGGTGTCAGATGCAGCACCTCGGCGGCCGCGGTCACAGTCCCGTGGTCAGCAAGCGCGCGCAACACCCGCAGGCGTCGTACCTCGATCACGAAGCTCAGCTTGGCACAGGTCGTCATTGAGCTCGCCGGGGAGCAGGTTCAGTTCGACGGCCGGACGGTCCGGCGTACGGCGCTCCCGCCACCGGCGTACGGCGTCACGGATCGGGTGGCGTTTCGGGACATAGGGGCGCACCGGGGCATCCGACGCGGCGGAGTGGGTCTGCTCGTGAATCGACTTGATCACGGTATAGGGGATGTACATGCGTCAGCTCGCAACGTCTCTGAGACAGGGCGTGGGTTGGCACGTGTTGGTGACCGGACGCGTCCCGGCGTTGCGGCGTACTGCTCGGAGTGGCCGCAGCAAGCCGCGCAGCGGACGGCGAGGCGGACGGTGCGGGACGACCGGGGCGTTGGGCCAGGCCGAGCGGTTTTCGTTGTGGACCTTCTTGATGACTTCTGTCGGGAAGACGTACATCGGTTTTCCTTTCCTCTGCTTTCGACAGTAGGAACCGGACCTTGATACGTCCAATGAAAGTTCTGGGCGGAGTTGATGTGCATGGTGCATGATGTGGGTATGGAACTGCGCCAGCTCAGGTCGTTCGTGGTGGTGGCCGAGGAGATGAACGTCGGGCGTGCGGCCACGCGGCTGCACCTGACCCAGCCGTCGCTGAGTCGCCAGATCGCGGCACTCGAACACGATCTCGGCGTCGAGCTGTTCGCTCGCGTGAAGCGACGGTTCGTGCTGACGGCCGCGGGCGCGACGTTCCTCGCCGATGCGCAGGACCTGCTGCGGCGGTCGGACGAGGCGGTCCGCGCGGCGCAACGGACGCAGCGCGGTGAGCTCGGGACGTTGCGGCTGCGATTCGTGCAGTCGGCAACGTTCGATACGTTGCCGCGGCTGCTGGGTGCGTTCCGGCAGGCGTATCCCGAGGTGGTGCTGGACCTGGAGTCGTGGACGACGTTGCGGCAGACCGAGGCGCTCCGGGACGGGCGGATCGACGTCGGGCTGCTGCGGCCCAGTACGCCGGCGGGTGCGAGTGCCGTCGTACAGCTCGCGCCCAAGTTGACGTCGCGGGTGGTTGCCGAGGACTCGTTGGTGGTTGCGTTGCCGGCCCGGCATCGGCTGGCTCGGCGGAAACGGCTGCGGCTGGCCGAGCTCGCGGAGGAGCCGTTCGTGTTCTACGCGCGGCCGAGCGGCCCGGCGGTGCACGACACGATCGTCGGGTACTGCCGGGATGCCGGATTCACACCGCGGATCGAGCAGGAGGCGGCCGACGTACAGACGATCGTGTCGCTGGTCGCGGCCGGACTCGGGATCTCGCTGCTGATCAGCCCGACCCCGCCGTCCAACCCCGACACGGTCGTCTACCGCGAGTTGTCCGACGACCTACCACCGTGGCAACTCTCCGTAGCCTGGTCCCCGGACAACCACTCGCCCGTCCTGACGCGCTTCCTCGAACTGGTGTAGGTCCTGTCTGGTGATCCATCAGACAGGACCTAGCCGAAGACGTCCGGGTCGCCGCCGGTGCGGACGCCGGTCTCCAGGTCCGCGATCGCGGCCATGTCGTCGTTGTCCAGCCGGAAGTCGAAGACCTCGAAGTTCTCCTTGATCCGGCTCGGCGTCACCGTCTTCGGGATCACCACGTTGCCGAGCTGCAGGTGCCAGCGGATCATCACCTGGGCCGCCGACTTGCCGTACTTCGCGCCGATCGTGGCGAGCGCCGGGTTCGCCAGCAGCTCGCCGGACGCCAGCGGGCTCCACGCCTCGGTGACGATGTCGTTCTCGGCGTTGAACGCGCGCAACTCGTCCTGCGGGAGCGCCGGGTGCAGTTCGATCTGGTTCACCGCGGGCCGGATCGTGGTCTCCTCGAAGATCCGCCGCAGCGCGGGCTCGTGGAAGTTCGAGACGCCGATCGCACGCACCCGCTTGTCGGCGTACAGCTGCTCGAACGCCTTCCAGGTCTCGACGTACAGGTCCCGCTGCAGCGACTGCCAGTGGATCAGGTACAGGTCGACGTACTCGAGGCCGAGCTTCTCCAGACTCGCGTCGAAGGCCTTCAGCGTGCTGTCGTACCCCTGCTCGGAGTTCCACAGCTTGGTGGTGATGAACAGTTCGTCACGCGGGAGACCTGACGCCGCGATCGCCCGGCCGACGCCGGACTCGTTGCCGTAGATCGCTGCGGTGTCGATGTGCCGGTAGCCGGTCTCGAACGCCGCGGCCACGACGTCGGTGACGATCGCATCCTCGACCTGCCAGACCCCCAGGCCCAGCTGCGGGATCTCGACGCCGTTGTCCAGAGTGATGGAGGGGACTGTGTTCATCTACCCATTCCACCCGGCGAAGGGTTTCTGGCCCAGTCATCCGACGTGTGACAACAACCTCATTAACCGGTAGTAACCACTTCATAGGACTTGGCATCGGGCTCCAGGAACCGGAGTAGCCCGTCGCCTTCCCGCTCCAGCTCCGCCTGTGTCTTCTTCAGCGTCCGGCCGAACGGAGTCAGCGTGAGAGTGGCCACACCGCGCTTCTTCTCGGTCGTCCACAGCCCGGCGACCAGGCCGTCGACGGTGTACGTCGCTTTGACGCGGAGGTTCTTCGTGAACACGGCCGGCTTGTGTTCGTCGGCGATGATCCGCTCCCGTTTTGCGTGCGACAGCAGCACGTTGTCGAACTCCGGCAGGAAGCGCACCGGCGCCGGCGTGTCCGGGTCGGGGCGAGGCGCGTCCGGTACGTCGTACAGCGTCTTGCCGGCCTCGTCCTTGAACGTCTCGAGCTCGAGCTCGTCGAACAACGGCTTCGCCTTCTGCAAACCGGACCACGTCTGGAAGTCCGCCGGCGTGGCGGGGCCGAACGCCTGCAGGTAGCGGGTGATGAGTTCCTTGGTCTCCGAGCGCTGGTGGAGTTTCTTCCCGATCCACTTCTCGGCCGGCGTGAACCTGGAGTTCGCCGTCCAGGACCAGCGGACGTCTGTCGGGTACACCACCAACGGCACCAGCATCCGCGTGCAGAACCCGAGCGCGCGCTCGTTCACGTCCGGGAACTGCTGCTGCAACGCGTCGCGTACCTCGGTGAACGTCAACGGCTCCTTGGTCAGCAACTTCTTCGCCGCGGCCACGACCTTCTCCGGCTCGAGCCCCGCGCCGCGTTCCCCCAGAACCTTCAATCCCGCTTCGAGCACCGGCGCCACGGTCGCGCGGAACCGCAGGTAATCCGCCGCAGTCACCAGATGCAACGTCCCGCGAAACAGCGTTGCCCGTACGACGTCGTGCTCCCGGACCGCATCATCCAACTCGGACTCCGCGAAGTGGTCGATCCGCGACCACAACCCGACGTACGGATGCTTGGCCTCCTGCCCCTGCATCCCCACCAGCCGGCCGACCACGTCAACCGCCGGCACCGCTTCGCGCCCCAGCAAAACCTGCCGAGCCAACGTCGCCCGATTAACCGCCCGCCCACTCATCACCACCATGCACGCATCTTCGCGCACAGCACCGACAACGTCAGCTGTAGTCCTTCTCGTTGTACTTGGGGAGGCCCAGGAGTTGGCGGATCTGGGTGGAGGGGGACTTGCCGCCGGCGGCTGAGGCGCGCTGGACGTGGTCGGCCATCTCGGACTTGCTGTCGGCCGCGGCGGCCAGGAGCCAGTGTGGCCGGGCGGCGGCATCCGCCTTCGCCAGTGCCCGGATCTGCGTCGAGACCTTGGCGGGCCAGACGGTCGACCTCAGTGCGCCGTACTCGGCGAGGTTCGCCGCGGCCACCGCCTTGGCCCTGGCCTGCAGGGTCGTCAGCGACATGTTCTCGTTGGCCGCCTTCTCGAACCGCTCGAGCGCGACGTTGTACGGCCGGGTGATCTGCAGGTACTTCGTGCCCGCAGCAGAAAGACTCAGCATCGTCGGTGTCGTCCGCACAACGGGAACGCTCCGCGCCGACGTCGGCGGCGTGTACGCCCCAGCCGGCTCCGAAGGTGTCACCGGCGGCGCACTCGAGGAGGCCGGCGACGGCGCCGTGGCCACCGGCCCGCCGTCCGCCCCACATCCGGCAACGCACGCCAAACCCAGTACTCCGACAACGGCCAGCATCTGGCGCATAAAGCTCCTCACCCAGTGCGAACCGGACAACCCTAGCGGCGTCCGGCTCGAACTATCCCGCCAGGGCGGCGCGAGCTTCGGCGAACGCAGCGACGGCGCGCTCCACGTCCTCGGTGGAGTGAGCTGCGGACAGCTGGACCCGGATGCGGGCCTTGCCCTGGGGTACGACGGGGTACGAGAAGCCGATGACGTAGATGCCGAGGTCGAGGAGTTTGTCGGCCAAGCGGCCGGCTTCGGCGGCGTCGCCGATCATCACGGGGGAGATCGGGTGGTCGCCGGGGAGTACGTCGAAGCCCGCCGCGGTCATCTTGGTGCGGAAGAGTGCGGTGTTGGCGGCGAGCTTGTCGCGCAGGTCGCTCGAGGTGCCGATCAGCTCCAGTGCCTTCAGTGAGGCGGCGGTGACGGACGGCGCCAGCGAGTTCGAGAACAGGTACGGGCGGGAGCGCTGGCGGAGCAGCTCGACGATCTCGCGGCGGGCGGACACGTAGCCGCCGGACGCGCCGCCGAGGGCCTTGCCGAGCGTTCCGGTGACGATGTCGACGCGGTCCTTCACGCCGAACAGCGACGGGGTGCCGGCGCCGTCCGGTCCGACGAAACCGACCGCGTGCGAGTCGTCGACCATCACCAGGGCGTCGTAGCGCTCGGCCAGGTCGCAGATCTCGTCGAGCGGGGCGACGTACCCGTCCATCGAGAACACGCCGTCGGTGGCGATCAGCCGGTACCGCGCGTCGGCGGCGTCCTTCAGCTGGGCCTCGAGGTCGGCCATGTCCCGGTTCTTGTAGCGGTACCGGCGAGCCTTCGAGAGCCGGACGCCGTCGATGATGCTGGCGTGGTTCAGCTCGTCGGAGATGATCGCGTCCTCGGCACCGAGCAGCGTCTCGAAGAGGCCGCCGTTCGCGTCGAAGCAGGAGCTGTAGAGGATCGTGTCCTCGGTCCCGAGGAAGTTGCTCAGGGCACCTTCGAGGTCCTTGTGGATCGCTTGCGTCCCGCAGATGAAGCGCACCGAGGCCATCCCGAAACCCCAGCGGTCCAAGGCGTCCCGGGCCGCGGCGATCACCTCGGGGTGGTCGGCCAGGCCGAGGTAGTTGTTCGCGCAGAAGTTCAGTACTTCGTTGCCTGACGCAACCGAGATCAAGGACTGCTGGGGTGAGGTGATCACCCGCTCGGACTTGTAGAGCCCGGCGTCCCGGATCTCGCCGATCGTCGTCGTCAGGTCGTCCCGCATCCGCCCGAACATCAGTGCTTCTCCTCCAGCGTCTCAGCCGTCCAGTCCATGATCACCTTGCCGCACTGCCCCTGGCGCGCCACGTCGAAGGCCCGCTCGAAGTCGCCGTACCCGAACCTGTGGGTGATCACCGGCGTCAGGTCCAGTCCGCGCTCCAGCATCACCGACATCGAGTACCAGGTCTCGAACATCTCCCGGCCGTAGATGCCCTTGATGGTCAGCATGTTGAGCACCACCGTGCCCCAGTCGATCGCGATCTCGTCCGACGGCAGGCCGAGCATCGCGACCTTCCCGCCGTGCGTCATGTTCGCGAGCATGTCCCGGAGCGCGGCCGGCTGCCCGGACATCTCCATCCCGACGTCGAACCCCTCACGCATCCCGAGGCTCTGCTGCGCCTGCGCGATCGTCTCGTCGGCGACGTTCACCGCGCGGGTCACGCCGATCTTCCGCGCCAGGTCCAGGCGGTACTCCGACAGGTCGGTGATCACGACGTTCCGCGCCCCGGCGTGCAGCGCGACCGCCGCGGCCATCACCCCGATCGGGCCGGCCCCGGTGATCAGCACGTCCTCGCCGACGAGCGGGAACGACAAGGCGGTGTGTACGGCGTTGCCGAACGGGTCGAAGATCGCGGCGACGTCGAGGTCCACCGCGTCCTTGTGAACCCAGGCGTTCATGGCCGGCAGAGCGACGTACTCCGCGAACGCGCCCGGCACGTGGACGCCGAGGCCACGCGTCTTGATGCACAGGTGGCGGCGCCCGGCCCGGCAGTTGCGGCAGCGGCCGCAGACCAGGTGTCCCTCACCGCTGACCAGGTCGCCGACCGCGACGTCACGGACGCCGACGCCGACCTCGACCACCTCACCGCAGAACTCGTGCCCGGTCACCATCGGCACCGGCACGTTCTTCTGCGCCCAGTGGTCCCAGCTCTGGATGTGCAGATCGGTGCCGCACAACCCGGTGCGGAGCACCTTGATCAGGACCTCGTCGGCCTCGATCTTCGGCTCCGGGACCTCCTGCAACCACAGACCGGGCTTGGCCTCAGCCTTCACGAGCGCCTTCATGCCCACATCGTCGTCCCGGGCAACCATCGCCGTCCATCGACACGTCGTACACAGCCTTTACAGGTCAACTGCATACTCGTCCGTGTGCGGGGAGTAGCCAGGTGAGCAAGAAGTCGGAGCGCCCCGGCCGTGATCTAAGCTCAAGGCTCATGAGCTACGACCGGGACGGACTGCTGGAGCAGGTCAAGAGCAAGGCGATCGTGCACGGCCGGGTGACGCTGGCCTCGGGCAAGGAAGCCGACTATTACGTCGACCTGCGCCGGATCACGCTCGACGCGGCCGCTGCGCCGTTGATCGGCCCGGCGATGCTCGAGCTGACCAAGGACCTGGAGTACGACGCTGTCGGCGGGCTGACGCTCGGCGCGGACCCGGTCGCGATGTCGATGCTGCACGCGGCGGCCCAGGAAGGGCGGGCGCTCGACGCGTTCGTCGTACGGAAGGCCGAGAAGACGCACGGTCTGCAGCGGCGGATCGAGGGTCCGGACGTGAAGGGTCGCCGGGTGCTCGCGGTCGAGGACACCTCGACGACCGGGGGATCGGTGCTCACGGCGGTCGAGGCGTTGCGCGAGGCCGGGGCCGAGGTGGTCGCCGTAGCGGTGATCGTGGACCGGTCGACCGGCGCGCAGGAGCGGGTCGAGGCGGAGGGCCTGGAGTACCGGTCCGTGTTCGGACTCGAGGACCTGGGGCTCGGCTGATGCAGAGCAGCACCCTTCTGTACATCCTGCTGGCGATCGTCGTCGGCGTCGGCCTCGTCTACTTCAACTACTACCGGGCGAAGAAGCGCCGAGAGATGTTCGCCGGGTTCGCTGCCCAGCACGGCTGGTCGTACGTCCCGGCCAACCACTCGCTGGCCGGTCAATGGGCCGGTACGCCGTTCCGCACCGGCGACAACTGGCGCGTCAAGAACGTGCTGTCCGGACCGTACAACGGCCACCAGATGGTTGCCTTCGACTACAGCTACCAGACCCACACCACGAACGGGAAAGGTCAGCGGCGCACCACCACCCACAACTTCGGTGTCGTCGTGCTGCAGTTGCCGGGCGCGCTGCCGCACCTCGAGGTGACGCACGAGGGGATCTTCGGCGGCGCCGTGGCCAACGCGTTCGGTTTCCGCGACATCCAGTTCGAGAGCGATCAGTTCAACCGGGCGTTCCGGGTCAAGGCCGACGACGAACGGTTCGGGCACGCGGTGGTGACGCCGCGGATGATGGAGCTGCTGCTCGCCCGCGGCGAGATCGGCTGGCGCTTCGAGGGGAATTCGCTGGTCGGCTGGGACAACGGCGCGCACAACCCGAACGAGGTGCTGAACCGCCTCGCGCTGCTCGAACAGGTCGCGCTGAACGTCCCGCCGTACGTCTGGCGCGACTACGCGGGCGTCGACCCCCGCGGGCCGCAGCCGGCTTACCCGCAGCAGCCGTCCGCCTACCCACAGCAGCCACCCGCGGGCGGACCCACCTACCCGTAGAGTCGCTCCCAGCACTGCCAATTATTCGGGAGCTGGGAAATGGTCTGGGTCATCATCGCGATCGTCGCGGTGATCGTCATTCTGGCGATCATGCTGATCACGTCGTACAACCGGTTCGTCAAGCAGCGGAACCTGATCCAGGAGTCGTGGCGGCAGATCGACGTCGAGCTGCACCGCCGGTACGACCTGATCCCGAACCTGGTCGAGACCGTGCGCGCGTACGCGGCGCACGAGCGGCACGTGTTCGAGGAGGTCGCCCGGCTGCGCACCCAGGCGGTGAACGTGCAGGGTTCCAACCCGGAGCAGCGAGCCGCTGCGGAGGGTCAGCTGTCCGGCGCGCTGCGTCAGATGATGATCTCGGTCGAGCAGTACCCGCAGCTGCAGTCGAACCAGAACTTCCTCGGTCTGCAGCGCGAGCTGACCGACACCGAGGACCGGATCGCGGCCGGCCGCCGGTTCTACAACGCGAACGTCGGCGACTACAACACCCGGATCGAGGCGTTCCCGTCGAACCTGATCGCGGGCGGCTTCAAGTTCGAGAAGGCCGGCTACTTCGAGGTCAAGGACGAGCAGGTCCGTGCGGTGCCGCAGGTCTCGTTCGGCACCATCGGCTCGGTCGCCGGCGAGCAGGCGCCGCCGCAGATGCAGCCGGGTGCGCCGTCGTCGGGCCAGATCCACCCGCAGATGCCAGGGGATCAGGGCAA
The DNA here is from genome assembly GCF_004366005.1 of Kribbella sp. VKM Ac-2566. Taxonomy (NCBI): domain Bacteria; kingdom Bacillati; phylum Actinomycetota; class Actinomycetes; order Propionibacteriales; family Kribbellaceae; genus Kribbella; species Kribbella sp. VKM Ac-2566. The sequence continues at coordinate 333,719 of NZ_SODT01000015.1, forward strand.
CTACCCGCAGCAGATTCCGGGCGGTTACCAGCAGCCCGCGCAGCAGCCGCCGTACCAGGGCCAGCCGGGTCAGGGGCAGGGTCAGTACCCTGCTCCGGGGCAGTACCAGGGAGAGCCACCGGTGGGCGGGCCGCCTGCGGGTTCCCCCGCGCCACAGGACGGACAGCCGCCATTCACCGGTGGCCAGTAGGCACCGGTTCCCCGTGATCCAGGTCCCCCGATCCCGGACTCACTCCCAGTGCCAGGCCCGGTGTGACGGCGGTCAAGTCGCCACCTCCGGGCCTGCCCTCCCCCCGGTACCTGTGTCAACAGTGCCGGATTGAGATACATCCGGCGTACATCGGGCTTCCCGGCGCGTACAGCCGGATGCCACGATGGGGCAGTTCAAGAGTGGAGAGGTCGGGCGAGTGGACAGTCTGAGGTACGGGATCCTCGGACCTCTGCGACTCGTTCACGTCCCGGGACAGCCGCTCAAGGCCGCCAAACCGCGCCAGTTGCTCGCAACCCTGCTGCTGCACCCGAACCGGTTCGTCTCCACGGACCTGATCGCGGACGCGCTCTGGGAGAACACCCCGCCGCGTTCCGCGACCGCGAACATCCGGACGTACGTCCGCGCGCTCCGCGGCGTGCTGCAGGACGCCGGGCTGCCCGCGCCGATCGACACCTCAGCTGCCGGCTACAGCATCGAGGTCGGTGTCGACGAGCTCGACGCCAGCCTTTTCGAGTCGCTGCTCGCCGAGGGTGGCCACCTGCGCGACCAGGGTGACGGGCGGCAGGCCATGCAGGTGCTGTCCCGCGCGTACTCGCTCTGGCGTGGCCGCCCGCTCGAGGACCTGCCGATGCCCGCGGCATGGGAGGGCTCGATCGCCCGCCTGGAGGCGCAGCACCGTGGGCTCGTCGACGGCCTGCTGGACCTGCGGCTCGAGTACGGCGACGTGAGTGGCGCCGCCGTACTGCTGAGCGCACGCCTCACCGAGGACCCGTACGACGAGCAGCTCTGGCGGCGGCTCGTCGACGCACTCGTAGCCGCGGGGCGAGTGGGCGAGGCGCGAGCGGCGTACGCGAAGGCAGTGCAGACGCTGGCCGACGACCTGGACATCAAGCCCGGTCCGGAACTGGAGGCCGCCGGCGCTCGCGCCGAGAACGGCCGCTCGGCGAACTGGCCCAACCCGGGCATCCCAGCGGACCGTACGGCGGACCGGCCGGGACCGACCGCGCAACCCGGCCCGATGGCCGCGCCCGAGCTGACCGATCCGCTGCGGCCGCCGAGCCAGCTCCCGCTGGACCTGGCCGACTTCAGCGGCCGGCAGGAGCTCCTGGACCAGCTGCGCGACCTGGTCTGCGGCCGCGACCCGGTGCGGCCGCCGATCGCTGTCATCTCCGGTGCGCCCGGGACCGGGAAGACCTCGCTGGCCGTTCGGCTCGGGCACCTGGTCCGGGAGTACTTCCCCGACGGGCAGATCTACCTGGACATGCACGGCGCGACACACCCGCGTGACCCGGCCGCTGCACTGACCGATCTGCTGCTGAGCCTGAACCTGCCCGACTATGCGATCCCGACCGACCCCGAGCGGCGGTCCGCGATGCTGCGCTCCGAGCTGGCCAGCCGCCGCGTGCTGATCATCCTCGACGACGTGGCGACCGCAGGTCAGGTGACTCCGCTGATGCCAGGTACCGGCGCGTCGGCTGTGGTCGTGACGAGTCGCAACCGGCTCATGGACCTGGCAGGTGCGGACAGTACGCCGCTCGACACGTTCGACGACCGCGAGGCAGCCCTTCTGCTGTCGTCGGTCGCTGGATCCGGCCGGATCGATCCGTCCTCTCCCGAGGCCGAGGAGATCCTGGCGGCGTGCGCGAACCTGCCGCTGGCGATCCGGATCGTCGGCAGCCGCCTGGCGCAGCGCCCCGATCTGAGTGCCCGTGAGCTGGCGCGGCGGTTGCGGGACGAGGCGTCGCGGCTCGACGAACTGAGCATCGGTGAGCTCGCCGTACGGTCCAGTGCGGACCTGAGCTACGGCGCGCTGAGTCCCGAGGAAGCCCGGCTGTACCGGCTGATCGGTCACTTCGCGGTCGGGGTCTTCTCCGCGCGTGCGCTCGAGGCGGTCGCGTCACCGGCCGCCGTACGACGGAGTCTGGATCGGCTGATCGAGGTCAACCTGGTCCGGATCAGCTCGGTCGACGAGCGCGGTACGGCGCGCTACCGCGTCCACGACCTCCTGCGGTTGCACGCGCTCGGCGTCGGCGACGACGAGCAGAAGGCGCAGGCGGTCCGCGACGTCGAGGCCGTGGTCGACGCGATCCTCAACAAGATCCGGCGCGCCAACAACGCGCTGTCCTTCGAGTACTTCGGCGTACTGGAGCACACCGGGCCGTTGACGGCGCCGGACCCGTCGCCGTTCACCGAGACCGATGCGATCGCTTGGTTCGACAGCGAGCGCAGTACGTTCGTGCCGGCCATCCGCGCCGCGGCGCAGAACGGGTTGCACGAGCACGCGTGGCGCATCGCGGCGGCCTGGGGACCGTACCTTGATCTGCGGGCCGGGTTCGACGACTGGAACGGCTCGCACCAGCAGGGGCTGCAGAGCGCGATCGCGTGTGGCAACCGGCGTGGCGAGGCGATCATGCACCGGAACCTCGGCCAGCTCGCGCTGTACCAGGACGACTGGGAGAACGCGCGCCGGCATTTCGACGCGGCCGCGCAGGTGTTCGCGGAGGTCGGCGACCGGCTCGGTGAGGGTGTCGCTGCCGTCGGCCTTGGTACCTGGCTGCGGGAACGCGGCGAGCGGGAGAAGGGCCTGGAGCAGTACGAGAAGGCGATCGAGGCCTTCGTCGAGGACGGCAACGCGAACGCCGAGGCCCTGGCGCGGACCGCCGCCGCGAACGTCTACCTGATCCGCGGTGACCTGGCCACCGCCCGGCGGTACCTGGCCCAGGCGTTCCTGATCGCCGTACGACGGGCGGACGCGCACCGGGAGGCCAAGGTACGCCGACGTATCGCGGCGCTCCGCGTACATCAAGGGCGACACGACGAGGCGGTCCGCCAACTGCGGAAGGCGCTGGCGATCTTCGACGGGATGGGTGACGACCACTGTGCGGCGTACACCCGGGCGCTGCTCGGGCAGGCGCTGATGGAGCGTGGTGAGGTGGCCGCGGCGCGCAAGACCCTGCTGGACGCGATCGATATCGGTCACCGGCTGGGTGATCGCAGCGTCGAGGGCGAGGCAGCGCAGCACCTCGGTGAGCTCTACCTGTCCACAGGCAGCCTGGACAACGCCCGTCGTACGCTCGAACGCGCTGCACGCGTGTGGCAGCAGGCCGGGAACGACGGAGCGGCTGCTGAATGCCGCCGAAGGCTCGCCGGGTTCGAGGCCGGGGCCGCGGCCGGCTGACGCCGCGAATGTACGGCGGCTGTATTCGGGTTCGGCAGCATTCTCACCATGCCACGGCACGTAGGCCGAGGACGGGGGATCGGGGAGGACCTATGGCCTGGGGGGACGTAGTCGTGGATCGCCGGAACGTCCCGCGGGTGGCAAACCCGCGGGACACCGAGGCGGCGCTCAACTGGCAGTTGGAGCGGGTCGGATCGGCGGCCTGGCTGGACTGGCCGCTGAAGTTCCAGCGGATGGCTTTCGGTTATGCGCACGACAGCGGCTGGCACGACGCGGCCGACGCGGTTCGGTGGCTCGACCACCACACCCTGCTCCGTGAAGGGGCAGCGCCACGGGGGGCGCTGGTCTGGTACCAGGCGGCAGATCGGATCCGGGTGGCTTGTTCACTCGGCTCCGGTCAGGTGATCGGCCCGCTGCCGACCGGACCGGTCGAGGCCGCCGAGTTGTCGTTACTCAGCACCGACTGGGTCTGGTCGGAGCCGCACTTCCCGTTCGGTCACTGACCGTTGCTCACCGGGTGCTTCGGTGCCGCGTGCTTCGGGGCGTCGCCGGACTTGCCGTTGCGGTTGCGACGCCGGGCCAGGAAGTACTCGACGACCATCGGGATCAGCGAGACCAGCACCAGCAGGATCAGCGCGGACTCGAGGTGGTCGTGGATGAACTGCACGTTGCCGAGCGCGTGGCCGAGCAGCGTGATGCCCGGTGCCCAGATCACCGCGCCGACCCCGGTCCAGAGGAAGAACTTCTTCGGGTCCATCTTCCCGGCGCCGGCCACGATCGTGATGAACGTCCGGACGATCGGCACGAAGCGCGCCATCACGAGGGCGCGCGGACCGTACCGCTCGAAGAATTCATGCGTTTGCTCGATGTACTTCGGTTTCAGGAACCGGGCGTTCGGATTGCGGAACAACGACGTACCCAGGGCCCGGCCGATGTAGTAGCCGGAGACGTTGCCGAGGAACGCGGCAACGGTCAGCAGCACACAGGCCAGCCAGAGCGGTACGTCGATGGAGCCTTGCGCGATGAACAGGCCGACGGCGAACAGCAGTGAGTCACCGGGCAGGATCGGGAACAGCACCCCGCACTCGATGAACACCACCAGCAGCGTGCCCCAGAGGGCCCAGTTACCCATCCAGTGCAGGAGGTACTCAGGGTCCATCCAGTTCGGCATCAGCATCGCGACAAGAGGAAGCACGCGGACAGGGTAGCGTCCCGACCTGTGCATGAGCTGAGCAGCGACGTCCGGGGAGCGGACATGGTGGGCCCGAGCGAGGTCGGGGTCGGGCCCTGGGAGGGCGACTGGCCGGACGATCCGCGGCTGGACGCGGAGCTGCTCGCGGGCGGGGATCGGCGCAATGTCGTGGACAAGTACCGGTACTGGAAGCTCGAGGCGATCGTCGAGGACCTGGACCGGCAGCGCAACCCGTTCCACGTCGCGATCGAGAACTGGCAGCACGACCTGAACATCGGCTCGGTCGTCCGGACCGCCAACGCGTTCCTCGCGTCGGAGGTCCACATCGTCGGCAACCGGAAGTGGAACCGGCGCGGCGCGATGGTCACCGACCGCTACCAGCACGTACGCCACCACCCGCAGCTCGCTAACCTGGCGTCGTACGCCGCCGAGCGCTCGCTGGCCGTGATCGGTATCGACAATCTGCCGGGCTCGGTGTCGTTGGAGACCTACGACCTGCCCCGGGAGTGCATCCTGCTCTTCGGTCAGGAAGGGCCTGGGCTCACCGAGGACGCGCACCAGATCTGCACGGCCGTGCTCTCCATCGCCCAGTTCGGTTCGACCCGCTCCATCAACGCCAGCGCGGCGGCCGCGATCGCGATGCACGCCTGGATCCGCCGCCACACCTTCGCCCAGCCGCCGAACAGCTGATCGTTATCCGAGGAGGCGACATGTGGCCTGATCATGCGATCTGGTGGCAGATCTACCCGCTGGGCTTCACTGCGGCTGAGGCGACGGCCCAGCAGACGGTCGTGCATCGCCTGCCGCAACTGGAGAACTGGCTCGACTACGCGATCGACCTGGGCTGCAACGGGATCCTCCTGGGACCTGTCTTCGCCTCCGAAACGCACGGCTACGACACGGTCGACCACTTCCGGATCGACCCGCGTCTCGGGGACGACGCCGACTTCGACCACCTGATCGCCCAGGCGCACTCCCGCGGCCTCAGAGTCGCCCTCGACGGCGTCTTCAACCACGTCGCCCGTTCCTTCGCCCATCCGGAATGGTTCCGCCGCGGTGGTCTCGACACCTTCGAGGGTCATGAACATCTCGTGGCCCTCGACCACAGCAACCCCGAGGTCGCGCAGTACGTCGGTGACGTGGTGCGGTTCTGGAACGACCGCGGTGTCGACGCGTGGCGCCTGGACGCGGCGTACGCCGTACCGCCCGAGTTCTGGCGCGATGCGCTGCCGCGGGACCGCGACACCTGGTACTTCGGTGAGGTGATCCACGGCGACTACGCCGCGTACGTCGAGAAGAGCGGGCTCGATTCCGTCACGCAGTACGAGCTCTGGAAGGCGATCTGGAGTTCGCTCAACGATCGCAACTTCTACGAGCTCTCGTACGCGCTCGGCCGGCACAACGCGCTGCTCGACACGTTCGTCCCGCAGACGTTCGTCGGCAATCACGACGTGACACGGCTCGCGACCCGGCTCGAGGACGAACGCCATCTCGGCCATGCGCTGGCGATCCTGTTTGCGGTCGGCGGCGTACCGAGCGTCTACTCAGGCGACGAGCAAGCGTTCCGCGGTCTCAAGGAGGACCGCGCCGGCGGGGACGACGCGATCCGGCCGGCGTTCCCGGGGTCGCCCGGCGAGTTGGCGGCGTACGGCCGGCCGACATACCGCCTGCACCAGGAACTCATCGGCGTACGGCGGCGGCATCCGTGGCTGACCCGGGCGCGGACGACTGTCGAGCATCTCACCAACGAGTCACTCGCGCTGCGAAGCACGCACGGTGAGGAGTCGGTCCTCCTGCTGTTGAACATCTCCGATCAGGAGCAGCGGTTCCCGCTCGCGGACACGCCACCCGTCCCGGCCCACAGCTGGGAATTGTTGACAGGTCCGTAACCTTCCTCCACTTGCGCCCGTTGTTCTCGGTGAGACAGAAGTGAGGCTTCCCGTCGCGCTGGATCTGGTGACGGGACACATGGGGGTTTGCTGATGAACACTCTGTGGGACGAACTGATACACGAGCTGGGCACCGTGCGCGCGTTGAGCGCCGCGGCTCTGGAGGCGCGGTCGGAGACCTCGCGGGTCGCGCTGATCACCTTGCTGGACGCCGAGACCGCGGAGATCTCGGCGATCCTCGACCGCATCCTCCGCGAGGACGCTGCCTCTTCAGCGGCCTAATACAGCATCGACCGCCTGCCGGAGCGCTTGCGTCGGATCGTCGGGCTGGTCGAACGCGCGGTACGCGATGTGCGCGTCGGGCCGGACGAGCAGACAGCCCTCGTCCGGGATCTCGCGCACGCGCGCCCAGTCGCCGTACAGGTCGTCCAGCTCACGACCCGGACCGATCACGAACGGCTCGATCGGTACGCCGAGCTGCTCGGACACGGACTGCGCCGCCTTCACCCACGCGTCGCCGCCGATGCCGGTGAGCAGAGTGAACCGGCCCTTCCCGACCACGTCCAGGGTGCTCACCGTGTCCGATCCGCGCGTCAGCCAGCAGTGCGGGATCCGGGCCCCGGGCCAGGTCGTCGGGTGGTAGTACAGCTCGTGATCCCGCTCGTACGGCGGCTCCGGCGTACCGTCGTCGACCACGGCAGACGAGCGGTAGCGCTGCCCGAGCTCGACACCGTGCGCGTTGAACTCGTAGTCCTTCAGCTCGATCGCCTTCCGCAGCTCCTCGCGCTGCGCGGCGCCCTCCGGGGTGTCGTCCTTGCGCGACTCGATCGTCCGCCCGGCCGGCGCGTCCGGCGTCATGCCGAGCGCCCGGAAGATCTGGCCGAACTGGTTGCGGCTCTTGTTGGCGCGGTCAACGATCTGCCGCGCGATCGGGGCACGCTCGGCGTCGTAGCTCTGCAGCAGCTCGGGCGCGGCCTGGCCCTTGAGGACCAGAGCGAGTTTCCAGGCCAGGTTGTACGCGTCCTGGATCGAGGTGTTCGACCCGAGCCCGTTGCTCGGCGGGTGCCGGTGGATCGCGTCGCCCATGCAGAACACGCGGCCCTTGGAGATCTTCTCGGCGTACATGTGGTTGACGCTCCAGACCGACGTACTCTTCAGCTTCACGTCGATCGTGTCGTCGCCGACCAGGTTGTGCACGATCTCGGTCGCCATCGCCTCGTCGACGACCGGTGCGGGCTGGTTGATGTCGTAGCCCCAGACGACGAGCCATTCGTTCCACGGGCGGACCATCCGGACGAGGCCCGCGCCGATCCCGCCGATCTGCGCACCGGGCTGCAGTACCCAGTACAGAACGCTCGGGCGATGCGCGACGTACCGGCTCAGGTCGGCCTCGAACACGATGTTCATCGAGCCCTCGATGTCCATCGCACCGGCCATCGGCAACTCGAGGTCCTGGGCAACCTTGCTCCGCCCGCCGTCGGCGCCGATCAGGTATTTGGCGCGGATCTGGTACGTCGTGTCACTCAGCCGATCCCGCACCGTGGCGGTGACGCCGTCGTCGTCCTGCTCCAAGCTCACGTACTCCGTGTCGAAGCGGAGCCGCGCGCCGCGACTGGCCGCCGTACTGACCAGGATCGGCTCGAACAGCGTCTGGGGGAGATCCATGGGGAGACAGGGACTTGCCTCTGTGTAGTCGGCCAGACGGCGTGGATGTGTGCCCCAGGTGCGGATCCGGCCGATCTCCTCGCCGGCCAGGCTGGTGCAGAACGCGGTCTGACCCATCAGGTCGTGCGGGGTGCCCTTGTCGGTCACCTGGTCCTCGATGCCTACGTCGCGCATCAGCTCGATCGTGCGCTGGTTGGTGATGTGCGCGCGGGGCGTGTTGGCGGTCCATCCGTACCGGGTGAGGACGATGTTGTCGACGCCGTACGTGGACAGGAAGAGGGAGGCGGCGCCACCGGCCGGGCCACTACCGACGACAAGAACGTCTGTGGTGATCATTGCTGGGCCTCCTCGGTGGTGGCGAGCACCAGGTCGTAGTCGACGGTGTAGAAGGGCTGGTCCGGCGTACTGCCGTCGGGGGCCTCGGTGCCGGGCGGGTGCTCGGTGAAGTCGGCGATGAGTGACTGCTTGACGCCGAACACCGCGTCGGTGTCGAGGTATTCGTCGCCTGCCGCGAAGACGTGCGTGATCAGGCGGCTGTACCCAGGGGCCGTGACCATGAAGTGGATGTGCGCCGGGCGCATCGGACCGCGACCGCCGGCGCGTAACAGCTCGCCGACCGGCCCGTCGTCGGGGATCGGATAGGCGACCGGCTTGACCGCCCAGAACCGGTAGTGGCCGTTGGCGTCGGTCGTCAGATGGGCGCGGTTCTGCGGACCGTCGAGCTCCTTCTGTACATCGTAGAACCCGTCCTCGTCGGCCTGCCAGGTCTCGACGAGCGCGCCCGGGATCGGCTCGCCCTTGATGTTGAGGACACGCCCGCTCACCAGGCACGGCTGTCCAGGGGCACCGTTCGAGATGTCACCGCCGAGCTGTACTTCGGGAGATCCCTCGACGAAGAACGGCCCGAACACCGTGGACTGCGTGGCCTCGGGCGGTTTCCGGTTCCCCAGACCGACGGTGAGCATCGACAGCCCGAGTACGTCGGCCAGCAGCACGAACTCCTGTCGCGTGCCGGTCGAGATCTGACCGGTCCGGGTCAGGAAGTCGATCGCGGTGAAGTACTCGTCCTCGGTGAGGTCGACCTCGCGTGCGAACGCGTGCAGGTGGCGCACGAGGGCGCTCATCACCTCCCGGTAGCGGTCGCTCGGACTGTCCCCGAAGCTGGCCACTACGGCCGCGGTCAGATCATCGCCTTGCAGGTCCATCCGGTCTCCTCGCTCATCAAGGTCGCGTACCGGACCAGGCGCGGGTGAGAATCTCCCGCACCAGGTCCTCCGTCACCGGGATCGGATTGTCCGTGGGTTTGAACGCCGCGGTTGCTTCCGCGACCTGCGCCTCGGTCAAGCCCAGCTCCCGCAAACTCGTTGGCACTCCCGCTGCCTGAAACAGGTCGAACAGTCCGTCTGCCAGATCTGTTGTGCCCAGTGCGGCTTCCAGCCGTGTTTTCGCTTGTGGAACTGAGGAAGCGTTGACGCGAGCAACCTGAGGAAGTACCGCCGCATGCGTCTCTGCGTGCGGCAGGTTGTAGGTGCCACCCAGCAGATGGCACAGCTTGTGATGCAGGCCGGTCCCAGCTGTCGCCAATGCCGAGCCCGCCAAGCAGGCGCCGTACAGAAGGTTGCTTCGAGCATCTAAGTCGCCGGGCGCTCGCAACACGTCCCGCATTCCGTTGCTCAACGCCCGCAGCCCTTCCACCGCGGTCAGCTCGGTGATCGGATCGGCCTTCGGTGTCCAGACCGCCTCCACACAATGCGCGATCGCATTCGCGACACTCGCCGCCGTCACCTTCAACGGCAACTCCCGGCTCAACACCGAGTCGTAAACAACCACCCGAGGCAACACCCGCACATCAGTCCCGGTGCTCTTACGGCCATCTGTCGTCTCGCCCCACACCGGCGTCATCTCAGACCCTGCGTAGGTCGTGGGCACAGCAACAACCACCACCGCACGCCCGTCGACCGCCTCGCTTGCGGGTGGGGCGGCGGTGGTGAGGGCGATTGCTTTGGCGAGGCCGATTGCAGAGCCGCCACCGATGGCGACGACCGCGTCAGCTCCGGCCTCGCGTGCCTTCGCCCGCGCGTCCTCGGCCACCTCGGTGGGGACGTGCTGTGCCACGCCGTCGATCCGGCCGGCGAACAAGTCACCCAGTTGAGCCTCGACCACGTCAGCCGCAGCCCGCGCGGAGTTCGTCGCGATCACGAGCACCCGCCGTACCCCGAGGGCTTCGACCTCGGTCGCGACCCGGTCGAGCGCGCCGGCTCCGAACACCACCCGCCCGGGCAGGAAGGTGTGCACGAACCCAGCGCCAAGCGCCGCCTCAGGCTCGACTGGACGTGGCATCGGCAGCTCCGCTAGGATTTCGCTCAGCGAATAGTTCTTCTTTCAACGAAAAGTAGGCTAGCCGATGCCGGGTGACGCGTCTACAGGCACGTTTCTGCAGGGTCTGGAGCGAGGCCTCGCGGTGATCCGCGCGTTCTCCACCGAGGCGCCGTCGTTGACCCTCAGCGAGGTGGCGCGCGCAGTCGGCATCACGCCCGCGACAGCGCGCCGGATCCTGCTCACGCTGGAGGAACTCGGCTATGTACGCAGCGACAACCGCCGCTTCTCCCTCACCCCGCGCGTCCTCGCCCTCGGCTGGGCGTACCTCTCCTCCCTGGACCTCGGCGAACTTGCCGGCCCGTTCATGGAGGAACTGAGCGCCAAGACCCGCGAGTCCTGCTCGATCGCAACCCTCGATCTCCCGGACATCGTGTACGTCGCCCGCGTGCCGACCAGCCGGATCATGACAGTGGCGCTCGGAGTCGGCGCCCGGCTGCCGGCGTACCCGACCTCGATGGGCCGTGTTCTCCTGGCCGCGTTGCCCGACGACGAGCTGACGGCGTACCTCGAAACCTTGCAGGCCGAGCCGCTCACCGATCGCACGATCACGGCCCCGGGCGACCTGCGCGCCAGCATCACCCAGGCCCGCGCCGATGGTTACGCCCTTGTCGACCAGGAACTCGAACTCGGCCTCCGCTCCATCGCTGCCCCCATCCACGACTCCCGCGGCCGCGTCATCGCCGCACTCAACGTCTCCGCGCACGCCTCCCGATCGACCCCGACGTCCCTCTGCGAGGAATTCCTCCCGCACCTTCAGCAAGCCGCCACCCAGATCACTACGGCGCTGACCCACCGCGGCAACTTCTGATCGACCGGAAATCGGTGCCGAATCCGGAAGCGGGCTGTCCGGAACCCGGCCTAGCATCTGACCCATGCATCAGTCGTTCAGCGGCGAGGTCATCGAGTGGCGCGGTCCAGCGCCGTACTTCTTCGTCCCCGTGCCGGAGGAGGAAGGCGACGCGCTACGAGCCGTGGCCTCAGCTGCCAGCTACGGCTGGGGAATGCTGCCGATCCGCGCCCGGATCGGCAGCACCGAGTGGAAGACGTCCCTGTACCCGAAGGACGGCAGCTACCTGCTCCCGCTGAAGGACGCAGTACGCAAGCCGCACGGACTGGACGCGGGCGACACCGTGGATGTCCGGCTCATGCTGGACGCGCTGCCCGAGAGGGAGAAACGCCCCGCACCTCCACGGCTGCCCCGCCCATCGGGCTCCCGAGAACCGATCGCCGCGGAACAACTCACGATCGTCCCGGCGAACCAGGCGACCGCCGAGGATCTCAAGGCGATCTTCGGTACCAGCGGAGACACCGCACGCTGCTCGTGCCAACGGTTCCGGATGCTGCCCAAGGAGTCCTGGGCCTCGGAAGGACCCGAAGAGCTCGCCGCCCGGCTGCGCGACCAGACCGCCTGCGGAAACCCCGAGGCCAAGACCACGAGCGGCCTGGTCGCGTATCTCGACGGCGAGCCCGTCGGCTGGTGCGCCGTCGCCTCGCGCGCCGACCACCCGAGGCTGCGCCGCGACAACCGTGTCCCTTGGCTGGGCCGCAACGAGGACAAGGCCGACAGGACTGTTTGGGCCGTGACCTGCTTCGTCACCCGCGTGGGCTATCGGCGCCGCGGCATCAGTCGTGCGCTCGCCCGAGCCGCCGCCGACTTCGCCCGTGAACGCGGCGCCCGCGCCGTGGAGGGCTACCCGGACTTCGTCGACGGCGGATCGGTCGGCACTCTCGGCACGTTCGCCGACGCCGGCTTCGTCGAGGTGAGCCGGCCGGGCAAACGCCGCGCTGTCCTGCGGATCGACTTCTGAACAGCCTCAGGCCTTCAGTTCTTCGAGAATCTGCAGGTAGTGCGGGTTGTTCATGATGCCGACGAGATTGCCGAACGGGTCGACGACCGACGCGGTGCGGAAGCCCGTGTTGTTGCCTCGCTCAACGATTCCCTGGTTGAGCGTCGCCCCGAGCTCGAGCAGCCGCGCGAGCGTGCCCTCCAGGTCGTCGACGTGCCAGTTGACGATCGCCCCGGCCGCCACCGGCCCGACCTGGTGCGTCGCGTACTTGGCGTCGATGATTCCCAGTTCGCACTGGAAGTCCCCGAACCGGAACTCGACGTACGCCGGCTCCTCCGCGGTCGGCACGGCGTAGTACGCCTCGATCCCCAGCAACTCCTCGTACCAGGTCCGTGCCGCCTTCACGTCGCCCGCGTAGAAGCTGACAGTCGCAAGCCCTCGCAACATCGTGGTGGTCCTCTCTCAGGTGTTGCCCCGGTTGATGACCACCACGATTCCACCCAAAGTGCTCACCGAGTGAGCACTTTGTTCAGTCGGTTTGGGTGACCTTGCGCAGGCCGCGGGGGGCGTCGGGGTCGAGGCCGAGTTTGCGGGCCAGGAGCTCGATGGCGCGTTGGGCCGGGATGACCAGGGCGAGCGGCGCCAGCGTCTCAGGGAGGTCGGGGCCGGCCAGATTCACGTCGCAGCGGGAGGCGAAGGTCGGGTCGCCGCCGATGCCGAGGATCTTGCTGCCCTTCTCGCGGACGATGCCGGCCAGCTCGGTCATACCGGCCAGCGCAGGGCCTTCGCCCGCCGCGACCAGGATCGTCACCAGGTCGGAGTCGACGACCGCGATCGGGCCGTGCTTCAGGTCGGCGTACGAGAGTCCGCGGACCGGCTGCAGGCAGGTCTCCTCGAGCTTCAGTGCGACCTCGAGCGTCGTGCCGAACGTCAGTCCGCGACCACTCGCGAGCACGTCGTGCGCCGCCGCCAACAGGTCCGCCGCCGCCTCGACCGACCCCGACAGCATCTTGGTCGCGGCGTCCGGGACTCGCGCGATGTCGGCGTCGAGCGTCCCCGGCCGCGGCGCGAGCGCGTCCACGGCGACCGTGATCGCCGCCAGCTGCGTCGTGTACGTCTTCGTGGCCGGTACGGCGAGTTCCTGGCCCGCCTGCGTGATCAGGGCGACGTCCGCCGTCGAGGCCAGCGGGCTGTTGCCGTCGTTCGTGATGCCGACGATCGCCGCGCCGTTCCGCTTCGCCCACTCGGCCGTGTCGACGATCTCCTGGGTCGCGCCCGACTGGCTGACGGCGACCACCAGCGAGTTCGAGAGGTCCAGGTTCGCGCCGTACAGCGTGGCCACCGAAGGAGCGGCCAGCGACGCCTGCCGGCCGGCGTGGATCTCGGTCAGGTAGCGGCCGTAGACGCCCGCGTTGTCGGACGATCCGCGCGCCACGAAGATCACGTTCCGGCGCCCGGCGGCCAGCCGGGTGATGTCGTGCCGCAGCGGCAGGACATGCTCGAAAGTCGCGGCGAGCGCGGCCGGCTGCTCGGCGATCTCGGCCGCCATCCGGGTCTCTTGGGCGGGGACAGACACCACTACGATCACTGGTCCTATCTGGTCTTAACAGGTATGCTGCGCACGATAGCAGTGAGCGGCGTCCCGGGGCACCCCCGAGACCCGCCCAGGTCTGGAGGATCGAGATTCCATGGTGGCGACGAAGCGGGCCCAGGTCCGATCGGTGCTGGAACGGCTGATCGACGTCGAGCTGCATCCCGGGGACCCGATCCCCTCCGAACGGGCCCTGGTGGACAAGCTGAACGTCTCCCGGGTGACCGTCCGGCAGGCGATCAGCGACCTGGTCGAGTCCGGCGCCCTGGAACGGGTGCACGGCAAGGGGACCTTCGTCACCGGTCCGCAGGTCGACTCGCAGCTGCACCTGACCTCGTTCTCCCGGGAGATGCGGGCCCGTGGGCTCGAGCCCGGGACGGTGGTGCTGTCGGCCAGCGAGATAGAGGCCTCCGACGAGACCGCGAAGGGCCTGCGGGTCGCGAAGGGCACCAAGGTGATCCGGGTCGAGCGGCTCCGCACGGCCGACGCGTCGCCGATGGCCTACGAGGTCGGCTATTACCCGTCCGCGCTCTTCCCCGGCCTGCTCGGCCGCGAGCTCGGCACTCTGTACGACGTCTTTGCCAGTGAGTACGACGTCGTCGTCACCTCCGGTGAGCAGACCGTCCGGGCGGACAACGCCGACGGTCATGTCGCCCGGGTGCTCGGCGTGGCCCGGCGGGCACCCCTGCTGGTCCTCGAGCGCACCACCTTCGCCGGCCGCAAGGTCGTCGAACTGTCCTGGTCGGCCTACCGCGCCGACCGCTACCGGCTGCACATGGCCCTGACCCCCCGCGGCCCGCGCACCGGGTCGGCCTGAGTCCGACGCGCGGTCGTCATCGGGCCGCAACGAACTGGACCTGTCCTGTTCATCAACTGGTCTACATCCCTGCCGTTCGCTCCCCGGCCACCGGGCCGGCTCGGCAGGTGGGCCGCCGGATCCGACGAAGCACCCAGCGGCAATACTGGAGCCGAACCCCCGAGAACTGTGTTGTGAGGAGTACCGCGAGACATGCCTATTGCAACCCCTGAGGTCTACGCCGAGATGCTGGACAAGGCCAAGCAGAACCGCTTCGCCTACCCGGCCATCAATGTCAGCTCCTCGCAGACGCTGATCGCCGCGATCCGTGGTTTCGCCGAGGCGGGCTCGGACGGCATCGTCCAGGTCTCCACCGGCGGTGCCGACTACCTGTCCGGTTCCACCGTGAAGAACATGGTGACCGGCTCGGTCGCCCTGGCCGCCTACGCGCACGAGGTGGCCAAGAACTACCCGGTGAACATCGCGCTGCACACCGACCACTGCCCGAAGGACAAGCTCGACGGTTTCGTCCGGCCGCTGCTGGCGATCTCCGCCGAGCGCGTCGCCCGGGGCGAGAACCCGCTGTTCCAGTCGCACATGTGGGACGGCTCGGCGGTGCCGCTGACCGAGAACCTGGAGATCGCCAAGGAACTGCTGGCCCGGACGGCCGCGGCGAAGGTCGTCCTGGAGATCGAGGTCGGCGTCGTCGGGGGCGAGGAGGACGGCGTCGCCAACGAGATCAACGAGAAGCTGTACACCACCGTCGAGGACGGCCTGGCCACGGTCGAGGCGCTCGGCACCGGTGACCACGGCCGTTACCTGACCGCGCTGACCTTCGGCAACGTGCACGGCGTCTACAAGCCGGGCGCGGTCAAGCTGCGGCCGGAGATCCTCGCGGAGATCCAGGAGGCGGTCGGCGCCAAGGTCGGCAAGGAGCGCCCGTTCGACCTGGTGTTCCACGGCGGATCCGGGTCGACGCTCGAGGAGATCCGGGCAGCGGTCGACAACGGCGTCATCAAGATGAACGTCGACACCGACACGCAGTACGCGTTCACCCGGCCGGCGGCGGGTCACATGTTCGCCAACTACGACGGCGTGCTGAAGGTCGACGGCGAGGTCGGCAACAAGAAGGCCTACGACCCGCGCTCGTGGGGCAAGGCGGCCGAGGAAGGTATGGCGAAGCGCGTCGCCGAGGCGTGCGAGGACCTTCGCTCGACGGGCACGTCGCTGAACGCCTGACATCATCTGGTCCTCCTGTAGGGGGTCTGCGAAGGGCTCACCGCCATCGGGCGGTGGGCCCTTCTGTCACATCCGAGCCAAGTCGAAATGCCGGACTCCGGTGCGGCGGGCGGCTCGGGTGAACGTGGTACGGATGCGGTCGGCCACGGTCGGTGGGTCGGCGAGGTCGGCCCAGGAGATCCAGCAGTGCTCGACGGGTTGCGGTCCGTCGGGGTCGGCGGCGGCCGGCTCGGGGACCGGCTCCTCGGCGGAAGGCTCGAATTCCTCGCACCAGAAGGGGAAACGCGGTTCGAACTCGACGACGGTGCGCTCGTCGGGGAACCACAGACCTTCGGCTGCGGATCCGTCGGGATCAGCTGCTTCGGAATCGGGTGGTGGTGACGAGCTGGGTGCGGGAAGACCCGCGTCGGCGAGGATGACGCGCAGGCGGGACTCGGCGATCGAGGCCGATCCGGTGAGCTGGTCGAGGACTCTGGAGGCCCGTCTGGCACCGTGGTCGAGCGTCGCGACCGCACGGTTCAACGTGCGCCGGTTGACGAGTCCGGCGTACATCGCGGCGTCGGCGAGCACAATCGCGGGCGCGGGTGGTGCGGTCGCGGCCACCTCGGCGATTGCCCGGGCGGGCGAGGCCATCCGCAGCCTGTTCCAGAGTTGGACGCCCGGGCCCACTGGGTCGCGGATGTGGCGGTGGACGCCGCGTAGCCGGCCGGAGCGACCGTCCGAGGCGGTGACGTGGACGCGGGTGAGGTCGAGACCCCAGACAGGCAAGGCATGCAGAGCCGCGGCCGACTGATGGCTGGCGAACACGCCGGAGCCGCTGGCGCGCAGGACCTGGTAGATCCGGCGCAGGTAGAGCACCTCGTCGGTGACGAGCATGAGTGAACGGTGAGCGGCATAGCTCCCGCGCCGGATCCGTCGCCAGGAGCCGGACTGCAGCAGGGAGTCGATATCAGCGTCGTGGTAACCGGAGGCACGTGCATCGGCCCGGGTGAACACACCACCCCGGATCGACGCCATCACGGCAAGTTGAGGATTCATGCCCAAGAACGTGCCGCGATCCGACCCCGCTCGGACCCACGACTTTCAACCTGTGGAGAACTCGTGCCGCACCCAGACATTCGGCTCGACGTACACCGCGCGATCGGCGACGACGTCACACTCCACCGGAACCAGCGCGCCCGGTACTTCGACGGGACCGCTGCGGTCGAACGGAAGCCTGGTCCAGGAGCGCCATTCCGCCAGCGATCCCGCGATCACCCACGATGCCGGTGCGACGCCGGCGATTCGGCCGCCGGCGCGTACGTGGGTGCGCAGCCATGGGTCGAGGGGGAGACCGTCGGGGCGGGTGCGGACGGCGTAGTCGTCCATCGCGACCGAGGGCTCGAGATGCTTGTGCGTCGGGCGTACTGGCGCATCGAGAGCGTTGAGGCCGAGCCCAGCCGCTGCCTCGCGGAGTGCGGTGAGGAGGAGGGCAGCGACGCCCTCGCCCTGGAAGTTTCGGGCGACGCTGATGTTCAGGGCGCAGGCGGTGTCAGGCTGGACGCCGTGGCGGACGTCGGTGAAGGCGCGAACGACCGACTGTTCCCAGCCTCCGGCGGGAAAGTTGCCGTCGGAGAGTTGGACGGCGTGGGCATCGCCGACGGGTTTGCCGTCCGAGGTGGCGATCAGGCAGGTCTCGGCGAACGTCTCGACCGTCTGGGCGAAGTAGGCCTCGGAGACGCGGTTGTGGCGCATGAAGGCCGGCCAGTCGCCCACGTCGATGTCGGCGTGGGCGAGGTCCGGGCGGTCAGCGACGGTGGTGATCTCGAGGGTGCGCCCGGAGGGCAGCCGGTGCCTGGAAGCGGGCATAAAAAAGGCCCGTCATGTGTCTATGACGAGCTCTGCGCGGGTTGGTACCCAGGGTTGCCAGAGGAGGGGCATGCCGGCCTCGGACGGGGTGCGGTTGCCTTTCCGCTCGTTGCAGGAGGCATGGGCGGCGACAGCGTTCAGCCACTCGGTGCGGCCGCCTCTGGACCTGGGTTGGACGTGGTCCATGGTGTCGGCGTTCTCGAGACCGCAGTACGCGCACCGGAACTTGTCCCGCCGCAGGACGCCGTGCTTGCTGTACTTCATCCGGCCGGCCGCGTAACGCCAGTGGGTCACGACGTACCGGACCAGGCGGAGGACTCGAGGAACCGGAAACGGGCCGATAGTTCGCTCTCCGTGCGACTCTTCGACGACTGCGACCTCCCGCACCAGCATCCGGATGGCGTGCTGGATCGAGACGGTGTGCAGCGGTTCGTACGACGCGTTCAGGACTATGACGCTCATCCGGTGCCTCCTTCCGGCCGTAGCTGGGAACCACGGCGGTTGATGCAGGGTCTCAAGCATCCGTGGCCGCCGGGTGAACGGTCAACGGATTTCGCCAGACGGTCACGTGCCGGTACGGCTGCGTGATCGGCGAAGATGTGCTTATGGAATTGAACAATCTGCTCTCAGGTCCACCCGAGACACTACTACCGGTCGACCCGGCCGCGGCGGAACTCGCCGACGGGGCCGCTCCGGCCGACGTCGCGGCCAAGTACCCGACGTCGTCGCTGGCCTGGGCGGTGCTCGCCGAGGGGGCGCTGGCGGACGGGCGCACGATCGAGGGGTACGCGTACGCGCGCACCGGCTACCACCGGGCCCTCGACCTGCTCCGCCGGAACGGCTGGAAGGGCCACGGGCCGGTGCCGTGGGAGCACGAGCCGAACCGTGGATTCCTGCGCGCGCTGGCGGCGCTGGGCAAGGCCGCGGCGCTCATCGACGAGAAGGACGAGGCCGAGCGCTGCGCCACGTTCCTGCGCGACTCGTCGCCGGCTGCTGCCGACGCTCTGCGCTGAAACCTGCTTGTGGGGTTGGACGCCCGGCGGAATGATCTGCCGGGTGACCAGCCCTTACGCGCAGGCCGGATTCGGCATCGGGTTCGAATGGGGGCCGGTCGGCGCCGGGGTCGTTTCCGGCGACATCGTCGCGGTCGTCGACGTGCTGTCGTTCACCACAGCGGTGACCGTCGCGGCCGACCTCGGAATCGACGTCTACCCGTATCGATGGCGCGACGAGACGGCGGTTGCGTACGCCGAGCAGTACGGCGCCACGCTCGCGGTCGGGCGGTCCGCGGCCGGTCCTGACGACGTAAGCCTCTCGCCGGTGTCGATCAGGCGGCGAGTGACGGGAATCACCAGGTTGGTGCTGCCCTCGCCCAACGGATCGACCATCGCGAAGCAGTTGAGTGACAGCGGTGCTGTGGTGGTTGCGGTGTCGCTGCGTAACCGAGCCGCGGCTGCTGAGTGGGTGACGAAGCAGTTGAGCGAGCGGCCGACGGCGAAGGTCGTGGCGATTGCCGCGGGCGAGCGATGGAAGGACGGGTCGCTCAGACCCGCGGTCGAGGACCTCTGGGGTGCCGGCGGGTTCCTGAGTGCGCTCCAGGGTGACAACCTTTCCCCGGAAGCACGGGCGGCAGTTGCGGCGTACGACGCGGCGGCGGGTGAGCTCCCGCGGCTGCTGCACGAGTGCGCCGGCGGTCGCGAACTCACGCAGTACGGCTATCCGGAGGACGTCGCGATCGCGGCCGAGGTGGATGAGAGTCGCAGTGTGCCCGTGCTCCGGGACGGTATGATGTTCCGGTCAACTTGAACCATCGAGGTTTCTGCCCGTTGACAGTGCCGGCAGGCGGTGAGCGTCCCCCCTTCCTCTCGAAGGGAAACTGTCTGCCGAACATGGACGGTTCTTGGCGGACGGACAGACCGGCGAAGCTGGACGCCCACGGTCGGGTCCCCGCCCCAACAGGGCAGCGGAAGGTCTCACCGTGCCGGCTCTCACCGGACGGATCGACACGCCCACCAACACCTACGCAGCGGTTCTGCGTACTCCGGGCGCGTGGAAGTTCTACCTAGCAGCGGCCCCGGCGCGGATCGGGATCGCCATGACCGGCCTCGGCATCGTCTGGCTGGTCCACGGATCGACCGGCTCGTACGCCGCGGCAGGTAGCGTCACCGGCGGCTTCGCCGTCGCCGAAGCGGTCGCCGGACCGCAGGTCGCCCGGCTGATCGACCGTTTCGGTCAGACCCGGATGTTGCCCGTGACACTGCTGGCACACGCCACGACGATGGCGTTGCTCATCGGCCTCACGGTCTCGCACGCCTCCCTGTGGTCACTCGTCGTGACCGGCGTCCTCGCCGGTGGATCGCTACCGCAACTGAGTGCGCAGACTGGGGCCCGTTGGTCGCACGCACTCCGGAACACGCCGCTCCTGTCCACAGCGTTCGCCTTGGAGGCGTTCAGCGTCGGCGTCGCCTTCATGGTCGGCCCTGGACTGGTCGGCATCGTGAGTTCGTCCAGCAGCCCGGCCATAGGTTCGGTCCTCGCCACGAGTCTCCTGCTGTCCGGTGGCTTCCTCCTGGCAGTGCAGCGAGGTACTGCGCCGCCGCCGAGCGCGCCAGGTCATCATCAGAGTCCCAAACGCTTGCTGCACAAGCGATTCGTCGGCCTGGTCGGCACGAACGTCGGCATTGGCCTGTTCTTCGGCAGCATGCAGGTCTCGGTCACAGCGTTCGCAGTCGCACGAGGTACGCCGGGCATCGCCGGGCCGCTCTACAGCATCACCAGCCTGGTGAGTCTGTTCGCCGGTCTCCTGTACGGCGCGAGGCGCTGGCGGATCGCTCCGGAGACGCAGTTCGTCATCGCCTTCGTCTGGCTGACCGTGAGCTGTCTGCCCTTGATCGCGGTGCACAGCCCACTGGCCGCAGCTTTCGCGTTGACGCTCCCCGGCCTGGCGATAGCGCCGTTCCAGACCCTGTCGGCGGTGCTGACCGAGTCGGCCGTCGAATCCGCGGTGCTGACCCAGGCCTTCACCTGGGTGAACTCGGGCGGCGCCGCGGGCATGGCGCTCGGCTCGGCGTTCGCCGGCTGGGTCGTCGACGGGCACAGCCCGCAGCACGGCTTCACCGTCGCACTCGGAGCGGCCCTGATGGCAACCGCGATGGCGGTGATGGTGAAGCTCAGCGGTAGGTGATCTGGCGTTCGGCTGCGGCGCGGGCTGCGTATTCGGCCGGCGTCAGTCCGATCTGCTGCTTGAACTCCTTGGAGAAGTGGGCCTGGTCGAAGTAGCCGAGGGATGCGGACAGCTCCGCGAGCTCGGCGACTTCGCCCTGGGCTAGCAGCTCCGCGCCGTCGTGCAGCCGAAAGCGCCGCAGCACCCACTTCGGACCCACCCCGACGTACCGCCGGAAGAGCCGCTGCAGTGTGCGGATCGGTACGCCGAAACGCTCGGTGATCTCGTCGACGCGGGCCACCGAGCGGTCGGCCGCCATCGTCGACACGATCTCCCGGACCAGCTCGTACGACGGATCGGGCGGCGCCAGGTGATCGCGGAGGAACGCCTCGAACACCGCGCGCCGCCGTACGTCGGACTCGGCCTCGAACATCAGGTCCGCGAGCCGATCGCCGTCCGGGAAGACTGCGGTCAGCGGCAGCACCTCGTCGCGGAACGAGCCGACATCGAGACCGGTGATCGCGCCGAAGCCGCCGGCCCAGAACTTCACCCCGAACGCACGCCCGCGACCGCGCAGCTCCCGCTCGAACTTGCGCGTGCAGACGCCGTTCACGAAGGCGCCGCCCGGCTGCTCGAACGTCACGTTCACCGCCGGGAACGGCAGCACCTCGGCCGTGTACGGCTCGTCGAGATCCCACTCCACGATCCAGTACCACTCGACGAACCGCCCTGCCTCCGGCCCCGGCGCGAGCCGGTTCAGCGAACGATGGCGGGCCTGCTCGCGCGGATGCAGGATGCCCTTCTCGCTGTCGGCTGGCTGGGTCAACGCGGGCTGTCGCTTTCTTACAAGACCGTCCGGCGGTCAGCGGATTGACTTGATGTCATGACGACGAACACGGTAAACCCCATCCCCGACGGTTATCACTCGCTGACCCCGTACCTCGCCGTCGCGGACGGGCCGAAGGCGATCGAGTTCTACCAGTCGGTCTTCGGGGCCGAGGTGATCAGCCGGCAGGACATGCCGGACGGGCGGGTCGGTCAGGCGGAGCTCAAGTTCGGCAACTCGATGCTGCAGCTGAGCGACCAGATGCCGCAGATCGGGCTGCGGGCACCGAACGGCGAGTGGGTGCACTCCTCGCTGGTGCACTACGTCCCGGACGTGGACGCGACGTATGCGAAGGCAATCGCAGCCGGGGCGAAGCCGGTCGAAGAGGTGCAGACGTTCATGACCGGCGACCGGTTCGGCACGGTCATCGACCCGTTCGGCCACCGGTGGGCGATCCTGACGAAGGTCGAGGACGTCTCGCGCGAGGAAGCGGACCGGCGGGTGAAGGAGTGGCTGGCCTCCAACCCCGAGGGCCTGGACTAGCCGAAAAGAGGAAGCGGCCCGCCGGAACCGTCCCCTGCGGCAGTTTCGGCGGGCCGCTGACTAAGAGTGTGCACGCGATCACGGAAAATGGCAACCCGTCACCTGATGAAACAGTGACTTGAAACGGTCGCTGGAGGGTTGTGGACAAGCCCGTAACGAGTGAGCTCCGGTCCGGTAGGCTTTGGTCGCAAGAGCCTGGATGCGTTGCCGGACGAATGTCCGGTGAACGTCTCCGGGCTTCACCGTTTCAAAGCACAGGAGGGCTGAGATGCCCGCAATCGTGCTCGTCGGCGCCCAGTGGGGCGATGAGGGCAAAGGCAAGGCGACCGATCTGCTCGGCAACACGGGCGAGGTCATCGACTACGTGGTGAAGTTCAACGGCGGTAACAACGCCGGCCACACGGTCGTGATCGGGTCCGAGAAGTACGCGCTGCACCTGCTCCCGAGCGGCATCCTCACACCGGGTGTCACCCCGGTGATCGGCAACGGGGTCGTGGTCGACCTCAGCGTGCTGTTCGAGGAGCTCGACGCGCTGCAGGCGCGCGGAGTGGACACATCCCGGCTGGTGGTCAGTGCGAGCGCGCACGTGATCCCGCCGTACAACCGGACTCTCGACAAGGTCACCGAGCGGTTCCTCGGCAGCCGCCGGATCGGTACGACGGGCCGTGGCATCGGTCCGACGTACGCCGACAAGATGAACCGGATCGGGATCCGGATCCAGGACCTGTACGACGAGAAGATCCTCGAGCAGAAGGTCACCGGTGCGCTGGAGCAGAAGAACCAGCTGCTGGTGAAGGTGTACAACCGGCGCGCCGTCGAGATCCGCGAGGTCCTCGACGAGCTGCTCGCGTACGCCGACCGCCTGCGGCCGATGGTCGCCGACACGAGCCTGCTGCTGAACAAGGCGCTCGACGGCGGCAAGACCGTACTGATGGAGGCCGGTCAGGCCACGCTGCTCGACGTCGACCACGGCACCTACCCGTTCGTCACCAGCTCGAACGCGATCTCCGCGGGCGCCTGCACCGGCACCGGCATCCCGCCGACCCGGATCGACCGCGTGATGGCCGTCGTGAAGGCGTACACCACCCGCGTCGGCGAGGGGCCGTTCCCGACCGAACTGCTCGACGCGGACGGCGAATGGCTGCGGACCCAGGGCGCCGAGTTCGGCGTCACCACGGGCCGTCCGCGGCGCTGCGGCTGGTACGACTCCGTCATCGCCCGGTACGCCGCCCGCGTGAACGGTGTCTCCGACTTCGTCCTCACCAAGCTCGACACCCTCACCGGTCGCGAGCGGATCCCGGTGTGCGTCGCGTACGACGTGAACGGCGTCCGGCACGACGAGATGCCGATGACCCAGACCGACTTCCACCACGCGGTCCCGGTCTACGAGGAGTTCGACGGCTGGTCCGACGACATCACCGGCTGCCGCGCGTTCGACGACCTGCCGAAACAAGCGCAGACCTACGTCCGCGCGGTCGAGTCGCTCAGCGGCGCCCGCATCTCCGCCATCGGCGTGGGTCCGGAGCGCAGCCAGATCGTCCAGCTCTGAGACGAGCCGAGGACCTCCCCGTCAGTTGCCGATGATGGGGAGGTCCCGGATGAACGGGGCGTTGCGCAGGTCGCCGAGGGTCGGACGTTCGATGTTCGGCGTCTGGATCGGGCTCCGCGCCCAGCCGGCGCCCTCGCCCTGCGTGGCCAGGTAGAACGTCAGGCCGCCGATCGCCAGCAGTACGACGGCAATCAGGCCGGAGAACCAGTGCGCCCGGAACGTGTTGCGTGCCGTGATGTGCGCACCGCGGCGCAGTGAGCTGCCGCCAGGACCCCACCAGCAACAGAACAGGGCGGTCAACGCCGCCGTACCGAAGCCGACGGCCGACAGCGGCTCCCACTCGAGCCCGTACGCCGAGGCGGCGACGCCGGTGACGATGCCGCCGACAACAACCGCCGTGAGCAGCGGCAGGATCAGGCACGGCAGCGTGATCAGGGCTGCCGTGGCGAGCTGTACCGGGCTGGCGGCCAGCGCGACAAGGCCGTCCGACTTCCCGGACCGGCCACGGATCTGACGGCGCCGCATGAGCGCCGTACTCGAGCGATCGACCGTCCGGGCGAGCACCAGCAGCAGGATGGCCACAACTGTGCCGAAGCCCGGAGTCAGAGCGACCAGGCCGGTGAGCGCGAGCATGCAGCCGACGATGATCGCAGTACGCCGACCAGTCGGTGGAGCTTTGACCGCTTGGGCCGGCTGGACAGGCACCGGTTGAGCAGGCTGCTGGTAGGGCACCGGCGGACCACTCTGGTACGGCGGCGCACTCTGATAGGGCGCATACGGATCGTAAGGCTGCGCCGGAGGTGCCTCAGCCACCGGCTTCTTCGCGGCAGCGTCGCGGATCTTGTCCCGGATCGGGGTGAACGCGGACAGCGGCGGAATCACCGGCGGAACCAGTTGCGCCACCTCGGTCGGCGTCGGGCCTGTCGGCTCCTCGACCGCGGGCTCCTCCGTCGGCATGAGCCGCGTCACCAACTTGGTCGGCGGTACGGCGGCCACCGTCTGAGCCTCACGTGGCGGGAGCGCGTCGCGACCCTCGGCGTACCGGCTGAGGCCGGTCATGATCTCTTCCTGTGTCGGCCGGTCGGCCTTGTTCGGTGAGAGCGCTGCGGCGAGCAGTGACTTCAGCCGCGGGTCCAGCCCTTCCAGGTCGGCCTGTCCCGAGTGCACCCGGGCCAGGACCGCCTCGAACGGCCCCTTGCCGAACGGCCGGCGTCCGGTCGCGGCGAACGCAGCAGTGGCCGCCCAGCCCCACCAGTCCGCGGACTGCGACACCATCTCGCCTTCGATGAGCTCAGGTGCCAGGTAGCCCGGCGTACCGATCACCAGACCGGTCTGAGTGAGCCGCAGGTCGTCGGCGGCCTGGGCGATGCCGAAGTCGATCATCACCGGCTTGCCGTTGCACATCATCACGTTGCCGGGCTTGAGGTCGCGGTGGATCACTCCAGCCGCGTGGATCGCCTGGAGCGATTCGGCGAGGCAGCCGGCCAGTGGGAGCCACTTGCGCGGGGTCAGCGGTCCACGCTCGTCCACCTGTTCGTCCAGCGGGCGACCAGGAACGAAGCGTGTCACCAGGTACGGCCGCTCACCCTCCAGGTCGTGGTCGAGGATGCCTGCCACGCCAGGGTGGTTCACCTTCTGCAGTGTGGTCGCTTCGCGCTGCAACCGGGCCCGTGCGATCGGGTCGTGTGCCACGTGCGAGCGCAGTACCTTCAGCGCCACCTCTTGGTGTTCGGGTCCCTCGGCCAGGTAGACGACACCCATGCCACCCTGTCCGAGCCGTCGGATCAGCCGGTACGGCCCGACCCGCTCTTCCACCTCCTCTTCGTGGGTGGAAGGCGGCCCCCCTGTCACTGACATGCCTTCTACGGTACGTCGACATCAGACCAAGGGCGGCCGGTGCACCGGCCGCCCTTTCGCTGAGGTCAGCTGATCGGCAGGGCGAAGGTCAGTAGACCCGTTCCGATGGCGTTCGTGATCCATGGGCCCGCACGCAGATGAGCCTGATAGGTGAGGGCAGTCGCTCCGGTTGGCGGACCGGACAGCTGCAGCACCAGCTTGCCTGGCTGGTACGCGACAGATGTCACTGTGACCGCAGCGCCGTCCACTCGGAAGTCAGCGGCAACACCTTCCTCCACGGTGAGCGGATCGGTTGATCGCAGCTGGACCGTGAGCTGTGAGCCACTGGCCGTGACAGTGCGCGGGTTCGGCGGAGCCACGCCGGACGGTCCGCCGTACAGGTCGCGGGCCAGTACGGCGTACGTGTGGTCACCCATGTCGCGGTATCCACCGGCGTACGCGTAGTGGCAGCCGTCGTGGCCGGACAGCCCTGTGGTCGACAGCACGGTGACGCCGAGCGTGTCACCCATCTCACGCTGTGCCTCGCGGAGACTCGTGCTGGTCGAGTTCCCGCAGGGCGACGTACGGACTTGGTAGACGTAGTACTTCGGTGTCGTGCCGAAGTCGGAGCGCCAGTCCTGCAAGAGTGATGTGAAGCCGCTGACGTGCACGGCCGCGTTGTCGTTGTCGGACTCGCCCTGGTACCAGAGAACGCCGCGGAGCTGCCCGATGACGCCTGCGGCCGTCAGGCGCTGCCGAAGCCGGCCGTAGTTGGTGGCGATGTCGTCAGGGTTCGCGTCGTTGCGCTGGAAGAAGCTGATCGGCTGACCGCCGTGCGCGCCGTTGACGAGTGCGATCGGGACCTTGTACTTGTCGACGAGCTGCCTGCCCATCCGGATCGCCCACTGCCCGACCGAGCCGGACTGCCGGGACACGTCGCCGGTCGCGTAGCCCCACACGCGGTCCGCGGCGGAGATCGTCGGATCGGAGACCGGACTGCCGAAACTGCGCAGGTACGGCGATTCCTCGCCACTCGCGGCGCCGTTGTACATCGACGCTTCCGCATTGGACTGCCCTTGGACGACGTACGCATCACCGGACACGATGCCCTCGCGGCGAGCCACCACCCGGCCGAGCGCCCGCAGCTCGAACGTGTACTCGTGCAACCCAGCACGGATCCGCGGCGTGAACCGGAACTGCCTCGACGCCGAGGTGTAGAGGTCCGTCTTGCCGTTGCTGGTCACCGCCAACTGCACGCTCTTGACCCGTGGATCCGTCATGCGTCCCGCGACAGGCACCGTCGCGCCACCCTTGCTGTCACGCGGCACCAACTGACGATCCTGAGGCGACTCGGTCAGTGTGACGATCGAAGTGCGCACGTACGCCGTCAGCCGACGCTGGCTGTACTGCGCTGCGTTGCCGGCGAATGTCCAGTCCGGATCGGCAGTGGGCCTCGCGCCGATGCCGAGCGACAGCAGACTGGTGTCCGACTGGGTGAAGGTGTTGATCGCGAGCACCGGCTTCGCGGGCACGGTCGACGGCCGCGTCGGCCCGACCTGCGAGACCTGGAACGAGCCGTAACCGAGGGGCGTGGTCGGGCTGTCGTCGGCGTCGTACGTCATCGCCGACGCGTTCGCCACTTGGCCACTCGCCGTCTTCGCGTACTGGTTCGGCCACATCTCCAGGTAGCCGGACTGACCCGTGCCTTCGGTCACGCCGGGCACGTTTGACCGCACTTCGAGGTCGCCGACGCGTTGGCGCACGATCTCGCCCGGTCGGGTCGGCAGACCGATCCGCCGGGCGTCGGTGCTGAACGGTTCCATCGCGGTCCACACCCACTGCCCGTCGAGTTCCAGGCAGTAGCCGACACGGTCGAAGTTGGACCCGATCTCCGCAGTCCGATCGAGGCTGTAGGGCGGGGTCGTGTTCAGGTAGTTGGCCTGTTCGGGCAGATCCAGTTGCAGGACGGGTGTGAACCCGGCGGCTGCGGCATCACACGCAGTGGCTGCACCAGCGGGTGTCGGAACGACGACAAGGGATGCGGCGAGCAGAGTCAGGACAACAGCGGCAGGACGTCTCACTGTGGACCTCCGGGGCGGCGGGGGTGTCTTCTCCACATGTAGCGGTCCGATCACCCCGAGTGCGAGCATCAAGCGCTCAGCGGTGCCAACCCTGCGCCGAGAGGTTGGCCAGAACCTTGCGAACACCGGCCTCGTGGCCACTGGCTCCCCTCCGCGCCCTCCGGTTGGGTTGAGGTATGCGGATCGAGGTTCTGGTGTTCGACGGTGTGGACGAGATGGACGTGATGGGGCCGTTCGAGGTGTGGAGTCACGCGTCGCGGCGGCCCGGGTTCGAGATGGCGCTGGTGGGGCTGGACGGTCCGGCCGAGGTGACCGGGCTGCACGGGCTCCAGTTCAAGGCGCCTGAGGGTCTCGGGCAGCCGGAGGCGCTGTTCGTTCCGGGGGGCGGCTGGATGAATCGCGCCGAGAAGGGGGCGTGGGCCGAGGCACGTCGGGGCGTGATGCCGGCGCGGATCGCCGAGCTGGCGCCGTCGCTGCAGTGGATCGCTTCGGTCTGCACCGGCTCGATGCTGCTCGCGGAGGCCGGCCTGGTGAAGGGTCGAGCGGCGACGACGAACCGTGGCGCGTGGGCCGAGCTGGAGGCGTTCGGCGCCGAACTGAAGACCAACCGCGTCGTCGACGACGGCACGCTGGTCACCGCCGGCGGCATCACCGCGGGGATCGATCTGGCGCTGTACGTCGTCGAGCGCGAACTCGGCGCCGATGTGGCCGACGGGATCGCGGGTGCCATGGAGTACACCCGCGACCGCGACGTCCACGTGTCAGCCGGCTAGCTCGGGATAGACGGCGGTCAGGTCGAGGGCCGTGGCGGCCTTCGCGCCGCGGGCGGTGTCGTCGGCGAGAACCTCGTACGCGCCGGACTCGATGCCGTCGAGGGCTTGCTTGGCGATGTCCTCGGGGCGGGACTTCGGTGCGGTCACAGCGGTCACCATGTCGGTGTCGACGTACCCCATGTGCAGGCCGGTGACGCCGATGCCGCGGTTCAGCAGCTCGAGCCGGATCGCGTTGGTCTGCAGCCAGAACGCGGCCTTCGTCGCGGAGTACGCGCCGTGCCGGGCGACCCAGGACAGGGCCGAGTGGGCGTTCAGCAGGTGGCCGCCGCCGTTGCGCTCGATGATCGGGACGAACGCCCGGGTGAGCTGGAGCGGGCCGAAGAAGTTCGCCTCGAAGACCGCGCGGACGTCCTCGATCGGGGCGTCGAGGTAGGTGTCCGGCGAGCTCGCGCCGGCGTTGTTGATCAGCACCGTGACGTCCGGCGCGGCTGCGGCCAGCGCGTCGATCGAGGCCTGGTCGGTGACCTCGAGCGGCAGCGGTACGACGCGTGGGTCGGTGCTCGGGCGGGGATCACGGGCGGTCGCGTAGACCTTGGCCGCGCCGCGGGTGAGCAGGTCGTCGACGATCGCCTTGCCGATCCCGCGCTGCCCGCCGGTGACGAGGACAACGGCGCCTTCGAGTGTGGTCATCTGGAACTCCTTCATGGAAACCGATCTGTTTCCAACACAGTAAACCGATCGGTTTCTTATTTCAAATCCAGCCGGTACCCTCGATGACATGAGCACTTCCGCAACTCCCCGTGAGCGGCTGCTGGACGCCGCGGGCGAACTCTTCTACCGCGACGGCGTCAACATCGGCGTGGACGCGCTCTGCAAGGCGGCGGGGGTGTCGAAGAAGTCCATGTACCAGCTGTTCCGGTCGAAGGACGAGCTGATCGCGGAGAGCCTGGCAAGCCGCGGTCCGGCGTACCAGACGATGCTGCACCCGGGGGCCGAGGACGACCGCCCGCCGCGGGAGCGGATCCTCACCGTGTTCGACCGGCAGGACGCCATGGTTGCGGCAGGCAACTACCTTGGCTGCCCCTATGTGAGTACGGCGGTGGAGCTGAAGAACCCCGAGCACCCGGGGTCCGTGGTGGCGCGGCACTTCAAGCAGCAGCTCACCGACTTCTTCCACCGCGAGCTGGTGAAGGCCGGCGCGGAGGATCCGTCCACGCTGGCCGTCCAGCTCACGATGATCTTCGACGGCGCGGCCGCCCGTGCGGTCGTCCGTGCGCAGCCGCTCGGCGGCATCGGTGCGACCACCGCGGCCGCCCTGCTCGACGCGGCCGGTGTCCAGGCGGGTGAGCTCGCCCTCAGCTGAGCTTATTCTCGCCATCGTGGAGATTCCTGGCGAGTTTCATGACCTGCTGGCTTCGACGGCGATCGCGCTGGTGGGGACGATCGGCAAGCGCGGCGAGCCGCAGGTGACGCCGCTGTGGTTCCTGTGGGACGGCGAGCGGGTCCGCATCAGCCTGGTGGACGGGCGGCAGAAGCTGCGCAACCTGCGGCGGAATCCGGCGATCTCGGTGGTGGTCGTCGATCCGGCGCGGCCGACGTACTACGTCGAGCTGCGCGGCCGGATCGACGAGCTGGTCGCCGATCCGGAGTTCGCGCTGGAGCAGGCGATCGCGCGGAAGTACACCGGCAGCTGGTCGGACGTCGAGCCGCCGGGTACGACGCGGTTCGCGACCAGCGTGATCGTCGACCGCATCACCAGCCAACTCGGTCACTGATGGGACGGGAACGCCTCTTGTTCCATGGGAAATGGGACAGAAGAGCGCTGTGTTCCAGGGAAGTTCCGGTACCGGCGAGGTCTTGACCGTGGTCGTCGGGCGTCGTGAAACTGCGGTGGAAACCGCTGTCCTACCGCCCCCGAAGACAGGACACCGCCCATGCGAAAGATGCCCTTCGTCCTGGCCGCCGCCTGCGCCGCGCTGGTCGCCGGGACCCTCAGCGGTCCGGCGGCCGCTTCGCCGCGGTCGGTCGACGCACCTGCGACGTTCACCCATCCCGGCGTCGGGTCGAGTCAGGCTCAGCTCGACTTCGTCCGGGCCAAGGTGCAGGCCGGCGCGCAGCCGTGGACCGATGCCTTCAATCAGGCCAAGAACAGCGCGTACGCGTCCCTGTCCCGTACGCCGAAACCACGCGCGGTCGTGGAGTGCGGTCCGTACTCGAACCCGAACTACGGCTGCACCGACGAACGTGAGGACGCCATCGCGGCGTACACCGACGCACTGCTCTGGTACCTGACTCGCGACGACCGGTACGCGCAGAAGTCCATCCAGCTGATGGATGCGTGGTCCGCGACCATCCAGGACCACACGAACAGCAACGCACCCCTGCAGACAGCCTGGTCCGCGTCCTCGTGGCCGAAGGCCGCGGAGATCATCAAGCACGTGTACGGCAACTGGCCGAACTCCGGCCGCTTCGCCACCATGCTCCGCAATGTCTACGTCCCGGAGATCATCAACGGCTCGAACTCCAACGGGAACTGGGAGTTGAGCATGATCGAGGCACTACAGGGCATCGGGGTGTTCCTCGAGGACAAGGCGATCTACGACAAGGCGATCGCGCTCTACCGGCTGCGCGTACCGGCGTACGTGTATCTGGAGTCCGATGGCGCATTGCCGAAGACCGTGCCGAGCCAGAACCTCAACACCCGCGACAAGATCGTCAGCTACTGGCAGGGCCAGGGGACCTTCGTGACGGGCTTGACTCAGGAGACCTGCCGCGACTTCACCCACACCGGCTACGGCATCTCGTCGATCTCACACGTGCTGGAGACGGCGCGGATCCAGGGCATCGACATGTACCCCGAGTTCGGTGAGCGGCTCCGTCAGGCGCTCGGCTTCCAGTCCAAGTGGGAGCGCAACCTGGAGCCGGTGCCGTCGTGGCTCTGCAAGGGCACACTCAATCGCGGGCTCGGACCGATCACCGAGGTCGGCTACAACGCACTGCACACCCGCCTCGGGATCGCGATGACGAACACCCAGGCCCTGACCGAGTCGCGCCGGCCGGCGGGCTCCAACAACCTGTTCGTCGCGTGGGAGACGCTGACCCACGCGGAGAACCCGTCCTAGGAGAACTTCCGGGAGGGCCGGAACTCTGCCCTCCGGCTCTCCCGGATCAGCAGTGCGCCTCGCCGCGCTTCCAGTAGCCCTGGAACGAGATCGCCGACTTCGGCATCCCGACGGCGTTCACGAGATGGCGACGTACCTCTTTGATCATCGACGACTCACCCGCGACCCACGCGTAGTCAGGGTCGAAAGGCAGCGCTCCTGACTTCACCGCATCCACCAACGAGCCGTCCGTCACCCACGTGACCTCAGCCGAGCCGGCCAGCGGACGCACGTCAGCAGCATCCGGTACGGCGATGAACACCGCGGCCTGTACTGCGGCCGGCAGTTCCTCCAGGATCCCGGCCACTGCCGGCAACGCTGTCTCGTCCGCTACGAGGATCCGGCGCACGCTGGTCGCCGGCGGGACGTAGTCGACGCCAGAATGCAGCAGGCCCTTCGTGCTGGTCGTGTCGACCGCGAACGGCAGCAGGAGACCCACCTGGTCGCCCAGCTCGGCTTCACTCACCCAAGCCGACGCAGGTCCGTTCACTCCGTGCAGTACGAACTCGACGTCCAGCTCGGCCACCTCCGGCCGGAGCGCTCGCACGGTGTAGGTCCGCATGATGAAGCGCTCTTCTTCCGGCTGGGCGCACCACTCGGTGTACCACTCGGGTCCGGAGGGCAGCTTGATCGCGCTGCCGTTGGGCGGAGTGAGCAGGACCTTGATGCGCTGGTCCGGGCCGGCGGTGACCGCCTCCGCGATCCGCGGTGCGACGAACGTCACGCGGCGCAGGTGCGGGCTCAGGTCCTCGACGGCCGCCACGGTGGCCAGGAGCGAGTCGAACACGATCGGTCGCTCGAGCACAGTCGTCATGCTGTGGTTTCTCCATAAACTCTGGCAGGGGAGCCTCACGTGCAGACCCATGGGCGGCCGGGTTATTCTGAGGTGTCTAGAGGTTAGCCTTACCTAAGAGGATCCCGAAAGTCCAATGCCCCCGCCCACTGCCACGGCCGACGCCGGCCCGGACACCGTCGCGCCCTCGCGTCCACGCCGGGCCCGGCGGACCACGCTGATCCTCGGGCTGCTCGGGTGCGTCGTCCTCCTGGTCCTCGTGTCGCTGCTCAGCATCGCGATCGGGTCCAAGCAGATCCCGTTGTCCACGGTGATCGATGCCCTGCGCCACTACAACGAGTCCGACACCGACCACGTGATCGTCCGGTCACTGCGCGTGCCGCGGACGCTGATCGGTCTGATGGTCGGCGCCGCGCTCGGGCTGTCGGGGGCGCTGATGCAGGGCGTGACCCGGAACCCGCTGGCCGATCCGGGCATCCTCGGGGTGAACGGTGGCGCCGCGTTGTTCGTTGTCGGGGGCATCTACTGGTTCGGGTTGTCGTCGTTGACGGCGTACGTCTGGCTGGCCTTTCTCGGCGCGGCGGCGGCGTCGGTCGCGGTCTACCTGCTCGGTTCGATGGGGCGCGAGGGGGCGACGCCGGTGAAGCTCGCGCTCGCCGGTGCGGCGCTGACGGCGATGCTCGGGTCGCTGACGACCGCGTTGCTGATCGGGGACGTCGACACGTTCGACCAGTTCCGGTTCTGGTCGGTGGGATCGCTCGCCGGCCGCGGCCCCGACATCGCGAAACAGGTGGCGCCGTTCATCCTGGTCGGGATCGTGCTGGCCATGTTCTGCGGGCGGGTGCTGAACGCGTTGTCGCTGGGGGATGACGTGGCCAAGTCACTCGGTCAGAGGGTGGGGCTCGCCCGCGCCTTCGTCGCGGTGGTCGTCGTGCTGCTCTGTGGTGCGGCGACCGCGGCGGCCGGGCCGATCGGCTTCATCGGGTTGACCATCCCGCACGTGGCGCGGCTCGTGACCGGCCCGGACTACCGGTGGATCCTGCCGTACTCGATGCTGCTCGCGCCGATCCTGCTGCTCGGCTCCGACGTGATCGGCCGCGTCGTCGCGCAGCCCGGCGAACTGCAGGTCGGCATCGTGACCGCGGTCCTGGGCGCCCCGTTCTTCATCGCCTTGGTACGCCGCCGAAAGCTGGCCGATCTATGACGGCTGAAGCAGTCCATGTCATCGCGCAGGCGCGCAGGGCGCGGCAGACGCGTTCGCTGGTCGTCATCGTCGTGCTCGCGGTCGTGGTGTTCGCGATCTTCTGCGTGTCGTTGTCGCTGGGGGACTTCAAGATCCCGGTGATCGACGTGGTGAAGACCCTGTTCGGCGGCGGCGACCGGGCGACCGAGTTCATCGTCAACCGGCTGCGGTTGCCCAGGGCACTGACCGGCCTGCTCGTCGGTACGGCGCTGGGCCTGTCGGGCGCGATCTTCCAGAGCATCGCCCGCAACCCGTTGGCGAGCCCGGACATCATCGGCGTGACGTACGGAGCCAGCGCGTTCGCCGTCTTCGCGATCGTCACCCTCGGGCTCACGGGGGTCGCGGTGTCGGCGTTCGCGATCGTCGGCGCGGTGCTGACCGCGTTCATCATGTACGTGCTGGCGTGGCGGCACGGGGTGTCGAGTTACCGGCTGATCCTGATCGGGATCGGCATCGGCGCGATCGCCACCAGCATCACGTCGTACCTGCTGACGAAGGCCCGGGTGGAGATCGCGCAGCAGGCGCTGATCTGGCTGACCGGGAGCCTGAACGGGCGGGACTGGTCCAACGTACGGTCGCTGGCGATCACGTTCGTCGTCCTGCTGCCGGTGATGGCGTTCCTGGTGCGGCAGCTGCGGATCCTGCAGCTCGGCGACGAGACGGCGTACGGGCTCGGGCTTCGGGTCGAGGTGGCGCGGCTCGGGTTGATCGTGGTCGCCGTACTGCTGGCCGCGGTGGCGACGGCGGCGGCCGGGCCGATCGGGTTCGTGGCGTTCGTCGCGCCGCCGATCGCGCGCCGGCTGACCCGGTCGCCGGGGCCGGCGATGATCACGTCCGGCCTGCTCGGGGCGCTCGTGGTCGGGCTGTCGGACCTCGTCGCGCAGCACGCCTTCGGAGAGACGCAGTTGCCGGTCGGAGTGGTGACCGGCGTGGTCGGGGCGCCGTACCTGATGTTCCTGCTGGCGCGGGCCAATCGTGTCGGTAGTGGTGGCTGAAAAGATGGAGAACCCTGTGGAACACAGCTTGGCAGCCGACGGTCTCGCGGTCGGGTACGACCAGCGGGAGATCATCCACGACCTGTCGGTGCGGATCCCGACCGGGAAGATCACGGTCATCGTCGGCGCCAACGCCTGCGGCAAGTCGACGCTGCTGAAGGCGCTGGCGCGGTTGCTGAAGCCGTCGCGGGGCACGGTGCTGCTCGACGGGAAGAGCATCCAGCAGATCCCGACGCGGGAGGTGGCGACCAAGCTCGGCCTGCTGCCGCAGTCGCCGACCGCACCGGAAGGGATCACGGTCGCGGACCTGGTCGGGCACGGACGGTACCCGCGGACGCGGTGGATCCGGCAATGGTCGCGCTCCGATGACGAAGCAGTCGCGGAGGCGATGACGTCGACCGACGTGCTCTCGATCGCGGACCGGCCGATCGACGAGCTGTCCGGCGGGCAGCGGCAGCGGGTGTGGATCGCGATGGCGCTGGCGCAGGAGACCGACATCCTGCTGCTGGACGAGCCGACGACGTTCCTCGACCTGACGCACCAGTTCGAGGTGCTCGACCTGCTGGTCGACCTGAACAGGTCGGAGGACCGGACGATCGTGCTGGTGCTGCACGACCTGAACCAGGCCTGCCGGTTCGGCGACCACCTGATCGCGATGAAGGACGGCGCGATCGTTGCCGAGGGCAACCCATCGCAGGTGATCACCGAGGACGTGGTCCAGGACGTGTTCGGGCTGGCGGTCAAGGTGGTCCCGGATCCCGTCGCTGGCACGCCGATGGTGGTCCCGATCGGCCGACACACGTCGGCGCAGGACACGCCGAGGACCAGCCCCGTGGCTGCGGCTTTGGCCGCCAGTGCGGCGGCCAACGGGGTCTGCCGTCCTTCAGACCGCTAGAGCCGCAGACCGTCGTACGCGACGGCCCAGTCACCCAGGTCTGCTGCCAGCGCAGTTGGTGACAGGTGGGTGAGCACCAGTTGCCGACTGGTGAATCTGTCGCGTTGCTGACTCAGTGTGGTCAGGTCGAGGTGCCAGCGGATCGGTGTGGGGCTGTAGCCCTCGCATAGGAAGAGGTCGACGTCGTCCGCCGCTTCCAGGAGCGCGTCGGTCCACTCGGTGTCACCTGAGTAGGCGATCGAGCGGTCCGGCGTCTGGAGCCGCACGGCGTACGCCGGAGCGCCGGACGCGTGTCTTACCTCGTACGGCGTGACAGTGAGGTCGCCGAGCTGCTGTGGACGGCGGTCGGAGTGTTCGAGGACGTGTACGTCGAAGCGGCGGCGTACCTCGGACGAGCCGGGGTAGAGCGTCTCCATTGCGGCGGTCAGACGGGCCTGGGCGCCGGGTGGGCCGACGACGGTTAGATCCTCGGTGCGGCGGCGAAACTGGCCGTCGAGGATCAGGAACGGCAGTCCGCCGAAGTGATCGCCGTGCAGGTGGGTGATCACGATCGTGCGGATCTCGTTCGGATCCAGGGACTGCTGACGGAGCGCGGTCAGGCTGGTCGCGCCGCAGTCGA
The DNA here is from genome assembly GCF_004366005.1 of Kribbella sp. VKM Ac-2566. Classification (NCBI taxonomy): domain Bacteria; kingdom Bacillati; phylum Actinomycetota; class Actinomycetes; order Propionibacteriales; family Kribbellaceae; genus Kribbella; species Kribbella sp. VKM Ac-2566. Next base: position 369,971 of record NZ_SODT01000015.1, read on the forward strand.
CGAGCGTCTGGGTATCGATCGCGATACAGGTCTGGAAACGCCCGCCCGATCCGAACGCGTCTCCGCTACCGACGACTGTCACGTCCACTTGTCCACAGTCTCAGAGATTGGGGGTCTGTTTTCGTCGGTGGGGGTGGTTATGGTTGCGGGCATGTTGTCAGCGCTCGGGTACCACCGGTCCGTCCTGGCGGTTGTCCGCCAGGTGGACGAGCGCGCCTGGGCGGCGTTGCACGGTGGGCCCGAAGGGTCGCTCGACGAGCTTTTGCTGCGGAACGCGTACCGCGTGGAGGCCGACGCGCATCCGGATGTCTTCCGGGCAGGGGAGCGGGCGGCTCGTGCGTTGGGGCTGGACGAGGGTGTCGACTTCTACCAGGTGAACGGCGAGCCGAATGCGGCGTACCTGCACCAGGCCGGCAGGGCGGCGATCCTCTTTCAAGGGGCGTTGCTCGACCGGCTGGACGAGGACGAGCTGACGGCGGTCATCGGGCACGAGTTGGCGCATCGGCTGTTGTGGCAGGCCGAGGACGGTGGGTACCTCGCTGTCGATCGCCTGCTCGACGCGGCGGCAGGTGACGCTCGGACGCCCTCGCAGTACCTCGAGACGCATCGGCGCTGGTCGCTGGCGACGGAGCTGTTCGCGGACCGGGGAGCGCTGACGGCGTGCGGTGATCTGAGTACGGCGATCCGCGCGTTGCTGAAGCTGGAGACGGGCCTGAGTACGGCGGATCCCGCGGCGTACCTGCGGCAGGCGGAGTCGCTGGATCTCCGCTCCGGCAGTCGAGGGACGTCGCACCCGGAGGCCGTCGGACGAGCGTGGGCGTTGAAGAACTGGCTCGACGGCGAGGACGTCGAGGTCCTGGTGACCGGTCCGCTCGACGTGGACGCGCCGGACCTGCTCGACGCTGTGTTGTTGCGTGAGTTGAGCCGGGACTTCGCCGCGGTAATCGCGCAGACAGACGGTCTGCGGACCGATGCGATCGCCACGGCGGCCGCGGGCTTCGCGGATCCGCCTGGACCTCTCGGCGTGCCTGGTGGAGCGGTGCGCTTCGACGAGCCGTTGGCGGTGCGACCGGTCGATGGGGCGCCACTGCCGCGACCACGCCCGCTGACCGCGGCCACGAAACGCTATCTGTGTTACCTGCTGCTCGATCTCGCCACGGCTGATCCCGACGTCGGCGATGCCGGGTTGATCGCGTCACTGGCTGTTGCGCGACGATTCGGATTACCGGGGTACGTCGACGTCGCGGACGACGAGCTCGGATGGAGCGACAAAGAACGCGGACGCTTCGTGCAGGCCGCCGCGGAGGTGGTCGGATGAGCGCGGAGGATCTCGTCGCGCTGGCCGTCTCGCAGGGCGGTCTGGGCAACGACGCGTTGCTGGCGGCGGTGCTGCCGCTGTTCCACGAGACAGCGGCGGTGCACGAGCGTGGACTGGTCGCGCCGTTGCGCGGTCTGGATCGGATCGTCGTCGACGAGCAGAACCGGCTGGGATTCGCGCCGGAGGACGCGGGCCGGCCGACTCTGGCCACTCAGGAGATCGATACCCGGCAGGGGAAACGCCCTTCAGCTGTTGAGGTTGTGGCGCATCGACAGGCCGACATCGATCTGGGGGAGAGCGGCGGCCAGGAGACCACCGTCGTACCCGAGCCGGTTCCGGACGCGATCGCGGCACCGACGCTGGTGGCCGGGTGGCAGAGCTGGGAGCACGTGGTCGGGCACCACGATCAGCTCACCGACATCTTCAGTCTGGGGCAGTTGCTGCTCGCGCTCGGCTGCGGTCTCGACCTGTCCAGGACATCGGATGTCGCGTCCCTGATCGAGGCTCGAGGCAACTTGTACCGGCTGGATCCCGACCTGCACCCGGTGATCGTCTCGGTCGCCGCGCAGATGGTCGAGCCCGACCGGCACCGGCGCGCGCAGGACCTGCATTCGCTGATCGAACAGCTGCAGAACTACCGCGACCAGCCGCTCGACTTCGATGTCGAGGCGATCGTCCAAGGCGCCGCGGACCGGCGTACGGCGGTGCTCGGCGCGCTCCGCGACCGGCTCTTCGACCTCTCCCGGCGGAACCGGCTGATCAACTTCCGCCCCACCGCGCAGACGCTGAACCTCACCGAGGTCTCCGTGCCGCTGATGCTCGACGTACGGACGATTCGCTCGGAGCAACTGTTCACCTGGCGCGACGACATCGCGGAACACCTGCTGAAGAAGGCCCAGCCGCTGGGCAAGTGGATCCGGTACGACGAGGCGCCGTACGCCGCGAACACGCTGGACAAGCTGATCTCCACGGCGCGCCGGGATCGCGCCGACTACGGGCAGGATCAGCTGCGGCTGGTTCCGGCGTTCTTGCGTTGGCACGATCTGAAGAACGACCGGGACACGCGGCTCGCGTCGCCGTTGGTGCTGGCGAAGGTGGAGCTGACTCGTAAGCGTGGTGTGCGCGACTCCTATACGTTGCGAGTCACTGATCCGATCGCCGAGGTGAATCCGACACTGCGGCACAGTCTGCGGCAGCTGTACGGGATCTCGTTGCCGGAAACTGTCGACTTGTCGGCTCCTGGTGCGCTGCGGGAGTTGCACGAGCGGCTGGCGAAGGAGATCCAGGCGACCGAGCCCGGGCTGCAGCTGCATCTGCGCGAGAAGCCGCGGATCGATCTGGTGCGGCAGCGGGCGATGACGCGGCTGCGGACGTACAACCGGCGGCGGCATGGGAACGTGGCGACCGGGTTCGGCGGGAAGCAGTACCCGTACTCGTACCGGCGTACGGACTATCAGCCGCTCGGGGTGCAGATCTTCCGGACCCAGATCGCGCAACAGTCGCTGCCGCTCGGGATCGCGCTCGGTGCGGAGCCGCGGCGGCCGGGGGCGCTCGAGACCGACGTGTACTCGCTCGACACCGAGGGCGGACCGTACTCGTGGGACGTCGATCTCTGCGCGGTGTCGCTGGCGAACTTCAACTACCGGACGTTGGGGCTGGTTCGTGACTACGACGAGCTGCTGACGACCGGGGAGTCCGCGGCGTCGTTCGACCAGCTGTTCTCGGATCGGCCGCGACCAGTGGGGAGCGCGCTGCCGGAGCTGCCTCCTGCCGACCGGCATCTCGTCGTACCTGCTGATGGCTCGCAAGTGGCGGCGATCGCGCGGGCGCGACGGGGCGAGAGCTTCGTGATCCAGGGACCGCCGGGGACGGGGAAGTCGCAGACGATCACCAACCTGATCGCGGACTTCGTCGCACGCGGGAAACGGGTGCTGTTCGTGTGCCAGAAGCGGGCGGCGCTGGACGTCGTCCACGCGCGGTTGGCGAGTCGGCGCCTGGACGGGCTGTGTGCGCTGATCCACGACTCGCAGGGCGACAAGAAAGCGTTCATCCACGGTCTGCGGGAGACCTACGAATCCTGGCTGTCCGGTGAGGACGACCTGGACGCGTTGACTCAGCGGCGAGCTGAGCTGGTCGCGCGCGTCGATCGTCTGCTGGCCACTGTGGATGCCTTCGAGAAACAGTTGGCGACCGGTAGTCCACGCCTCCGAGACCTCGTCAACCGCCTCGCCTCGCTGCACGATCACGCGTGGAACCCGCCTGAGGGATCCGAGCTGCCTGCTGTGGATGAGTGGTTCGCGGCCGAGGGAGCTGTGCGGGAGGTTGCGCAGGCGCTGGCGGGGGCCGACCCTTCGACCGGTGGGGTGTTGGCGCGGAGCCCGCTCGCCTTCCTTGCGCGGTGGGACTCCGACGTGAGCCAGGCGGCCAGGGAGCTCCGTGCGAAGTGGGATGCGGTCGCAGCCGCTCTGGTGGACGTGCCGCTGGGCGAGTCCGCGAGGCCGGAGGCCGCGGTCGAGCAGGCGACCGTGCGGGACGTTCGGGCCCTGGCTCGATTGGGGCGGTTGGTCGAGCCGTTGGCTGCGCTGGATCAGGTGGAGGCGATCGTTCCGCGGTCGGCGACGGCGCGCGAGCTGACGGCCGCCGGCGCGGAGCGCAAGAAGCTCGTCGCCGCCGAGCGGGCCGCGTGGAAGGAGGCTGCGGGCTGGCAGGAGCCGCTCGCACCGGCCGACGCGCGATCGGCTTTGAAGGTTGCCCAGAGCAAGGAGGGTGGTGCCTTCTCGTTCCTCAGCGGCGACTGGCGCCGCGTGAAGACCCTTGTCCGCAGCCGCTTCGACAGTACGGCGCGCTCCGTGCAGCCGTCCGTCACCGAGATCCTCACCGACCTGGTCGCCGCCCAGTCCGCCTCGGCCGCGGTCGCGGAACACACCGAGCAGACCCGCCACGACTGGGCGGCCGATGACCCGCGCGAGCTGATCGACCAGCTCGCCGCCGCCCGCAAGAGCATCCCCGACTGGCGGTTCGTCCTCGACGACGGCGCCCCGGCCGAGCTCGCGCGCTTGGCGGATGCCCTCGACGACGCCTCGGAAGTCACCAGCGACCTGTTGGCCGATCACTGGGACACGTTGACAGTCGACCGTCTCCGCGACCTCGCCGATCGGCTGGCGTCCGAGGGGCCCGTCGTACGTGCTGTCGGCCCGAAGCTTCGGGAGCTGACGCCTGCCGCGCTCACCGCTCTCCGCCGGCTGCATGCGACGCCCGACCAGCTCGAGTACGCCGTATGTGCCGCGGAATGGGATCGCGCCCGCTCGGCTGCCCCGCTGCAGCTGTCCTCGGGCCGCGTCGACGCGATCGTCGGCGAGCTGAGCATGGTGTACGACGACCTCACCGCGCTCAACGCGGAGGTCGTCGTCGCCCAGGTCCGGCGCCGGTTCCTCGCCGAGGTCGACCACTCCGAGCGCAGCGTGACCGGCATGTCGCCGCAGGACCGCGAACGCAAGAAGACGTTCGCGACCGGGCGGCGCGAGCTGGAACACGAGTTCGGCAAGGTGATGCGGTACCGGTCGATCCGCGACGTGGCGTCCGGTGCCCCCGGCGCGGTGGTGTCCGTCCTGCGGCCGGTGTGGTTGATGAGCCCGTCCTCGGTGTCCGACACGTTGCCGTTGACCACTTCGTTCGACGTCGTGGTGTACGACGAGGCGAGTCAGATCCCTGTGGAGGAGGCGATCCCGGCGCTGCACCGTGCGCCGCAGGTGATCGTCGTCGGCGATCAGATGCAGCTGCCACCGACGACGTACTTCCGGGTGCGGAGCGAAACCGATGATCTCCAGGCGGACGAGGAGGCCGCCGAACAGGTCGGGATCGCGTTGACCGAGGACAGCTTCCTCTCGATCAGTGCGTTGCGGCTCGCGTCGACAATGCTGACCTGGCATTACCGGAGTCGCTCGGAGGCGTTGATCTCGTTCAGCAACGCGGCGTTCTACCAGGGCAAGCTGGCCACGGTTCCCGATCGGTTGCCGCCGAATACCGCGCCGCCGTGGACGCTGCGGGCCGACTCACCGGTGTCCGAGGTGTGCGACAGCGTGCTGGCCGGGAGCATCACGGCGGTTCGGCTCGTCGACGGGGTGTACGTCCGGCGTACCAATCCGGCCGAGGCGCGCTGGATTGCTTCGCTGGTGCAAGAGTTGCTGGTGCGGGGGACCGGTAAGAGTCTCGGGATCGTCGCGTTCTCCGAGGCGCAGCAGGGCGAGATCGAGCGGGCGCTGGACGAACTCGCCGAGCGCGACCCGTCGTTCGCCGCGCTGTACGAGGCGGAGCAGGTGCGCACGCACGGCGAGCAGGACGCCGGGTTGTTCGTGAAGAACCTGGAGAACGTGCAGGGTGACGAGCGCGACATCATCCTGATGAGCGTCTGCTACGCCGCCGGCCCCGACGGCCGGATGCTGATGAACTTCGGCCCGATCAACACGTCGGGCGGCGAGAAGCGGCTGAACGTGATCTTCAGCCGGGCGCGCGAACACATGGTCATCGTCAGCAGCATCGAGCCCGACGCGATCACCAACACCTACAACGACGGCGCGAACACGCTGCGCCGATTCCTCGGGTACGCCGCTGCCGTGTCCCGAGGAGATCAGGTTGCCGCGAAGTCCGCGCTCACGTCGTACAACCTGAGGACCACGCGCGCGGCCGGCACGCGTCCTACTCCGGTCGTCGAACAACTCGCCGCCGCCTTGGAGGCTCGCGGTGTGGAAGTCGATCTCGCGGTCGGCGAGTCGGTGTTCCGATGTGACCTCGCGTTGAAGGTCCCCGGGGATACGGGGTATCGCCTCGCGGTCCTCGTGGACACGCCCGAACGAGTCGCGGCCGACACCCTCCTGGAACGCTTGACCACCCATCCCACGGCCTTGAGCACCACAGGCTGGCGAGTCCACCACGTCCTGACGACGGACTGGACCCGCTCACCCGAGACCGTCGTCACCCACCTGATGAGTGCCTTACACCGCCCGGTCGACGCTTAGCCGCTTCGTGGACGAGGAGGCCGGCGAGGAGGGCACCCAGGGTGCCGAGGGCCAGGTCGCCGAGGGTGTCGGTGTAGGCGGTTTGGAGTTCGGGTGAGTTGCGGACGAAGGTGACGTACTCGCCGACCTCCCAGACCACCGCGGCGGTGGTGCCGAAGCCGAGAGCGACGAAGGTGGTCAGGGCGCGGGTGAGGTCGCGGGGTGCGAACGCCAGCAGTACGCCGGCGGTGAGGAAGCCCCACAGGACGAAGTGCATGGCGTCGTCCCACCAGTTGACGGTGTCGAACAGGTTGAGCCGGTTGCCGACCAGGTCGATCAACCAGGGCAGCGTCATCAGCAGATCCGCCGCCCACGGGAACGTGCGGTGCAGTTTGCTCCGCGTTCGTCCGTAGGCCCACCACCACAGCGGCAGGATCATCCCGCCGAGCGGGTACACGATCAGGCGAGCGGTCGACGCCTTTCCCTTGATGCCGCTGAGGTCCGGCCAGATCAGTGCCGAAAGCAACAACCCGAGCAGCAGGACCTTCGCGAGCAGGGCGGCGTACCGCGTCCAGTGCACCCGCACTCCGGGCGCCGATCTCGCAACCATTGTCGTCATACCCCCAGTCAATCGGGCCGCGACGTACGGCGGATGAGTACAACTACCCGATCATCAGACGCCCAGCCAGCCGCGGCGGGAGGCTTCGTGGCCCAGTTGGAAGCGGGTGACGACCTGCGCCCGGTCCATGAGCTGGCTGACCCGGCGCTGGACGGTGCGGAGCGACATCCCGAGCTGGCCGCCGATGGCGTGGTCGGTGAGGCCGGCGAGCAGCAGGGTGAGGATGCGGGCGTCGATGTCGTCGAGGCGTTCGGCGGCGAGCTCGGTGGTGCCTTCGGCGGTGGGCAGCACCTCGTTGGCGGTCGCCCAGACCAGGTCGAACAGGTGCAGGAGCGCGTCCAGCAGCCCGGACGGATGCACGAGCAGTGCGCCACCGGCGGCATTCGCCGCCGTAGGGGCCAAGGGCAACAAGGCCAGCGAGCGGTCGGCGATGATCAGCCGGAGCGGAAGATCGCCGGTGACCCGGATCTGCTCGCCGGCCTTGAGTGACTCGGCCACCAGGTCGACGAATCCGGGCTTGGCGAACGCCGCCCGCTCGACGACCACCCGATAGGCGACACCCCGAGCCAGCGCGGCGTCCTCGTCCACGTTCTCGTCCGCGGGCACGAGCGCGACCGAGGCCTTCACCAGCGCCAGCACTTCCTCCGACGCCCCACGTTGCATCTGACCGAACCGCTGCGCCACGGCCTGCGCGCCGCGGACCACCTCGATCACGTCGGTGTCGGAGCGATCGGCCATGACGCCCCGGTACTGCTCCGCGAGCCGCCCGAGCTCGAGCTGCGCCCGCCGGATCTCCTCCTGGCGTTGCACGATCAGCGAGCCGAGCGCGAGTGTCGGCGGAGACGCGACGAAATGACCCGGCGTCGCGGTCGACCGCGCCACCAGGCCCTTCTCCTCGAGCCCGTCGAGGGCAGCGGCGACGTCCGCGACCTCCGCCTCCATCGCGGCAGCCAAGGTCTCGAGCGACTCCGACGGCAGGGCGATCAGCCGCCGGTAGGCGCCTTCCTCGATCGCATCCAATCCCAGCACGTCGAGCATCGTGCGCTCCTTCGAGGGCCCGTCGGTGACGTACAGCGTGGCGGACACCTGTCATGCCGCAATCCCGCCATTGAGCAGTCTACGGCCGCATGGCATGTTCATGCCATCTGTTCCGCCAGGTCCCCCAGGAAGGGTCCGCCCATGTCCCGATCCGCCCGCGCCGTCGCCGGTGGGCTCGCCGTACTCGTGGCCCTCGCCGCGGTGACGACGACTCCATCGCAGGCCGACGGTGCCGCCGTACCTGATGCCGTACCATCTACCCAGTCGACCCACCGCGTCACGCTTCTCACTGGCGACGTGGTCACCCTGACCGAAACCGCGGGCGGGCCGCCGACGGCCGCCGTCGATCAGGCCGCCGGCAACGCCGGAGGGGTCCAGATCCAGCAGGTCGGCGACGACCTGCACGTCGTACCGGACGTCGCGCTGCCGTACCTCGCTGCGGGCCGTCTCGACCCCGAACTCTTCAACGTCACGTCGCTCGTCGACCAGGGGTACGACGACGCCTCGGTGAAGTCGATCCCGCTCATCGTGCAGTACCGCCCGGGCCTGCGTGCCGCCGTCGCGACCCCGCAGCACGCCGACCGTGGCGCCACGCTGGAGAGCATCGGCGGCCTCGGCCTGTCCGCGCGCAAGGCGGAGGCCGCGCAGTTCTGGTCCGGAATCACCGCTAGCACCGCTAGGTCCGCTAGCACTGCTAGGTCCGCGACGCCGGGCCAGTTCGGCGCTGGGATCCAGAAGGTGTTCCTCGACGGGAAGGTCGAAGCCAGCCTGGCCGAGAGCGTCGCCCAGGTCGGCGCGCCGGGCGCCTGGGCCCAGGGCCTCGACGGCACCGGTACGACGGTCGCCGTCCTCGACACCGGCATCGACCAGACCCACCCCGATGTAGCGGGGCGGATCGCCGAGACCAAGAGCTTCGTCCCGGGTGAGACCACCGACGACGTCAACGGTCACGGCACGCACGTCGCTTCCACGGTCGCCGGTACCGGCGCGGCGTCGAACGGCGTCGAGAAGGGTGTCGCGCCGGCCGCGCAGCTCGCGATCGGCAAGGTGCTCAACGACAGCGGCTCGGGTGCCGAGTCCTGGATCATCGAAGGGATGGAGTGGGCCGCGCACCGCGCCAAGGTGGTCAGCATGAGTCTCGGCAGCACCGAGGCCAGCGACGGCACCGACCCGATGGCGCTCGCGGTCGACGAACTGAGTGCCGAGACCGGCGCGCTGTTCGTCATTGCCGCAGGCAACTACGGCCGGGTCAGCGGGATCGGCTCGCCGGGTGCGGCAGCGGCCGCGCTCACGGTCGGCGCGGTGGACAAGAACGACGAGCGAGCCTACTTCCAGGACATGGGTCCGCGCCTCGGCGACGCCACGGTGAAGCCGGAGATCGTGGCGCCGGGCGTCGACGTGCTGGCGGCCCGCGCGGCGAAGTCCTCGGGCACCGGGTATTACAAGTCGCTCAGCGGTACGTCGATGGCGACGCCGCACGTGGCCGGTGCCGCGGCGCTGCTCGTCCAGCAGCATCCCGACTGGACGGGCGAGCAGGTCAAGGCCGCATTGGTCAGTACCGCGAAGCCACTTGCCGGCGAGACGGCGTACCAGGTCGGCGGCGGTCGGCTCGACGTACCGGCGGCTGCGTTCGGGAAGGTGGTGGCGACCGCGACCCGCGACTTCGGGTTCCACGCCTGGCCGCACGGTGACGACGCGCCGGTCGCACGCACCATCACCTACACGAACCTCGGCGACACCCCGGCCACGCTCGACCTGTCGGCCGACGTGACCAGCGACGGTACGACGCCCGCGCCCGCCGGACTGTTCACGCTCGGATCGGGCCAAGTCACCGTGCCCGCGAACGGGACCGCCTCGGTCACCGTCACCGCGACGCCGAACCTGGCCACGCCGGGACTGACCTACTCGGGCACGATCATCGCCAAGCAGGACGGCAAGCAGATCGCGCAGACCGCGGTCGGCCTGGTCATGGAAGGGGAGCGGTACGACCTCGACGTGCACGCGACCGGTCGTGACGGCAAGCCCGCGGGTGGGTTCCTGACGCTGTACAAGTACGGCGACCAGTTCGTGAACACGTTCGAGATCGATCCCGCCACAGGGACCGTCTCCGGCCAGCGCCTGACGCCTGGCGTGTACGCGGCGTACTCCTGGCTGCCGGTTGACGGCGGCGCGGGCGTCGCGTTGGTCGGCAACCCGCACCTTGTGATCGAGAAGAACACCGACCTCGAGCTCGACGCGCGCCAGGCGAACCCGATCACCCTCAGCACGCCGCTGCCCGGCGATGACGTCTATCGCCGGTCCGGCTGGTACCACGACTCGGGGATCGGCGGCGACTACGCAACCTTCCTCACCCAGTACGTGCCGACGCCGGTCGTCACCAAGGTGTACGCCGCTCCGACCGGCGCGGTGGCCGGTGGCGTGTACGACTTCTCGTCCCGCTGGCGCCGTACGTCGCCGCTCGTGTCGATGACCGTCGATGACAAGCAGTTGCACCCGTTGCTGCAGCGCGGTTCGAAGCGGTGGGACGGCAAGGCGACGCTGACTGCGGCGTACGTCGGTGCTGGTGCGGCGGCGAACTACGTGGGCAAGGATGTTCGAGGGAAGGCCGTGTTCGTGACGGCGAGCGATGCGGTCCCGCCGAGTGCGCGGGCGACGGCTGCTCGCGATGCCGGAGCTCGGCTGCTCGTCGTGGTGAACAACGGTGCGGGCAAGTACTACGACCTCGCCGGAGGAACCGATCTGCCCGTGTACTCGCTGACGGCCGCCGAGGGTGGTCCGCTGGTTACGCAGATCGGTGCCGGAGGCAACGTTCGGCTGCGGGTGACGGGTACCGAGGCGTCGCCGTACCTGTATGACCTGGTGAAGGCCTACACCGGTGCGCTTCCCGCGGACCTGCGGTACGCACCGCGGGCCGGGGAGCTGGCCACGGTCGTCAACCGGTTCGTCGGGCCGACCGGCGAGCTCGCGTTCGAGAGCCGCGCCGACTGCCGGATCGGGTTCTGGCCGCCATGTCTGCAGGTGACCGAGCCGATCCACCTCGGGACCCAGCGGATCGACTACGTGTCCACGCAGGAGGGGACGGACTGGTACGAGCAGACGAACCACCCGCGGGGCTGGGAGCAGCGGGGCGAGCAGCACGCCTACCAGCCGCGGACTCTGCAGACGAACTCGTGGTTCGCTCCGGCCGCCCGGCCGCGGGTCGGCTCGGGGTACTGGAATCCGCGCCGCAGCGGTGACTTCTTCGCGGTGAACGTGCCGACGGCGAGCAGTGGCGACCAGGGTGTCACCGGTTCGATGGACGACGAGTCGACCGTGGAGACGCGGCTGTTCCAGAACGGGAGGCTGGTTCGGAAGAGTTCGTTCCAGGCAGTGCAGACCGGCGTACCGGCGACGTCCGGTTGGGCGAACTACCGGTTCGAGATGGACACCGCTCGTCCGGAGGTGTGGAGCCTCGGGACGAAGACGACGAGTGCGTGGGACTTCCGGGCCCAGACGACCGAGTCGAGCGACTGGGTCTACCTGCCGCTGATCCAGCTCGACTACCACCTGGCGACGGACCTGAACGGCGCGTTCGCGGGTGGCAGCCGGCAGCGCATCGGGCTGTCCGCGTTCCAGTTCGCCGGCGTCGAGGGTGCGGGCAAGGTCAACGGCGCGACGCTGGAGGTCTCGTACGACGACGGCGCCAGCTGGCGCGCGACTCCGCTCTCGCGGACCGGTGCCGACTGGTCGGCGAATGTACGGCTGCCGAAGGGTGCGTCGTACCTCTCGCTGCGCGCGACGGCCACCGACGACGCCGGGAACAAGGTCAGCCAGGAAGTGATTCGGGCGGCCGCGATCCGGTGACGAAATGAACCAGCCGGCGGTGATCAGGAGTTCCTGGTCACCGCCGGCTGCTGTTGCCGGTGTGCTGCGTGGGTCGTCAGCTGACGCTGATCAGGTCGACGACGAAGATCAGGGTCTCGCCGGGCTTGATCGCGCCGCCCGCGCCGCGGTCGCCGTACCCGAGGTGCGGCGGGATGACGAGCTTGCGCCGGCCGCCGACCTTCATGCCCTGGACGCCGGTGTCCCAGCCCTGGATGACCTGGCCCACGCCGAGCTGGAACGCCAGCGGGGCGCCGCGGTTGTACGACGCGTCGAACTCCTCGCCGGTGGAGTGGGCAACGCCCACGTAGTGCACGTTCACCCGCGAACCGGCCTTGGCCTCGTCGCCCTCGCCCACGGTGATGTCGGTGATCTCGAGATCCGCCGGCGGCGGCCCGTCCGGAAAGTCGATCTCTGGCTTCTCAGTCATGCCACCAGCTAACCAGATTGCCCTAGGCTCTCGATCATGAGGCCGACCAGTGGGGGTGGGCCGGACCTGGAGGTGCTGTGATGCCGGAGCCTGTGACGCAGACGCTCGACGTACCGGGGGCGGCGCTGACGTACGACGTGCGCGGTGACCTGGCGCAACGGCCGGTGTTGTTGATGATCGGCTCGCCGATGGGCGCCAGCGGATTCCCGACGCTGGCCTCGCATTTCGAGGACCGCACCGTGGTGACGTACGACCCGCGGGGTGTCGAGCGCAGCGTCCGTAGTGGTGAGCTGGGTGAGCTCTCGCCTGACGACCACGCCGGTGACCTCGCCGCGCTCATCGAGCACCTGGACGCGGGGCCTGTGGACATCTTCGCCAGCAGTGGCGGTGCTGTGAACGCGCTGGCGCTGACGGCCCGTCGCCCTGACCTGATCAACACGCTGGTCGCGCACGAGCCACCGCTCGCCGGGATCCTCCCGGACAGCGAGGCAGCACTGGCCGCGGTCGCGGACATGTACGAGACCTACCAGCGCGACGGCATGGGGGCCGGGATGGCGAAGTTCATCACGCTGGTGTCGTACGACGGCGAGATCCCGGCCGACTACACGCAGCAGCCCGCGCCGGATCCGGCGATGTTCGGCCTGCCCTCGGAGGACGACGGGACGCGGACGGATGCTCTCCTGGGGCAGAACCTTCGCGGCTGTACGTCGTACCAGCCGGACTTCGACGCCCTGGGCAAGGCGACCGACCGGATCGTCATCGGGATCGGCGAGGAGTCGGGCAACGCGCTCGCGGGTCGGGGCGGGAAGGCAGTGGCCGAGAGGCTCGGGCTGACGCCGGTCGTATTCCCGAGTGGGCACGGTGGCTTCCTCGGCAACGAGTACGGTCAGCCGGGCAAGCCGGTCGAGTTCGCCGCCAAGCTACGCGAGGTGCTCGGCTAGAGTAGCGCTCTGTGATCAAAGCGCTCGTTTTAGTGGTCAGCTTGCTGACTGCGCCTGCCCCGGAAACGTATGCGCAGTACTCCTTGATGTTCGAGAAGTCCGCCGGCCAGTACTTCGCCGGTGGGACGGCGGCCGGGCAGTGGGCGTGGACTCCGTTGAGTACGACGGAGTCCGACATCTCCTGGGGCGACCCGAAGGCCTGGCCGCCGAAGTCCGCGGAGCACTTCATTCACGACGGCGACTGGGTCCTGCTCGACGGCTACAACGACGGCGCCGGCCGCCCGCTCACGCAGATCCAGCGCGTCACCACCGAAACCATCGGCGACGCGAACTGCGCCAACCAGCAACCCATCCCGCCCAACGCCGGCCGCCAGCACTACGTGAAGTGGACCATCCCCGCGGCCGGCTACTGCCTGGACGCCACCGGCACCATCAAGCCTCCCAACGGCTCCACCACCGTCCACTTCCGCCACCTCCAGAAGTGGCTCCCACCCCACCCCTGCACCAACCCGTACTACTCGAACCAGACCTGCATCACCCAGTACGAACAATGGTGGGACGACAACCAACACCCCTACGCCCTCCAACTGACCCGCACAGTGGAACTCGCCCGCGGCCTAGGCATGTCATTCACCAACCGCACCACCACCCCCCTCCCCTGGAACGCCAACGGCCGCTACTACTGGCACTACTAAGGCGCCGAGGAGGCTAGGGCCTGCGGCACTGCGGTCGCTCTAGCGGACTGTCTAGTGATTTGCCGCTTGTGTTGTCTAGTCACTAGACTTACTCTTGTGAAGGCGCGCGAGGTGATCCGAGCGATCCAGAGGGCGGGTGGTACCCAAACCCGGCAGGTCGGATCGCACAGACGGTTCCGCGTGGACTACACGAGGCCGGACGGTTCGCCAGGCATCGTGTTCACGACGGTCCCTGACCATGGCGGTGACATACCGATCGGAACTCTCGCGTCGATCGAGAAGGCGCTGGAACCAGCTCTCGGGAAGGGGTGGCTCAGGGGATGACGACGTACGAGGTGCATGTCACTCGGGAGGGCGATCAGTGGTTGGCCGACGTACCGGATCTTGAGGGCACGCAGACCTACGCCTCGAACCTCACTGCCCTGGACCGATACGTACGCGAGATCATCGTTCTCGCAGCTGACTTGCCTTCCTCCGCGATGGCGGAACTTTCCCTGGAGTGGTCGTACGACGTCGGCGATCAGCTCGTCCAGCAGGCCAACGCCCTCCGCGCCGAACGGGCGGAGTTGGCTGTCAAGGAGAAGCAGTTGGAGCAGGCGACGCGTGAACTCGCCGCGAAGCTGACCCACGACCTCGGACTCAGCGTGCGAGACACTGGCCCGCTGCTCGGCATCAGTCACCAGCGTGTATCGCAGCTCAGGCCCACGGGCAAGTCCGGAAGGTCCGCGGTTCCCGCCAAGAACTCGCGGACCAAGGCCTCGAAGTTGGCCGCCCGCCGCCCTGAGGCCGTGTAGCTCTCCTTGACTCGTTCTGCCAGTAGAGCGCCGGCGGCGGATTGCCGGCGATGAAACGCCGCGCGTGCCAGTAGGCGCGGTCCCCTCGCTAGAACCTGCCGGCGAAGGGCGGGGCGGTCGAGGCGGCGGCAGCCGCAACTCACCGGCGGTAGCCGGCAATGAATGCAACCGCGCTAAGCGGGGGTGTACTACGGCCGCCCGAAGAAACCTTCTATCTTCGGGCGGCCGCCGTACGCAGAAGTTACTTCTTGACGGTTTTGTTGTACTGGTCGATCTGGGGCTTGATGGAGTCTGCGGCTGCCTTCATGGCGGTGGCTGGGTCGGTGCCCAGGACTGCTTTTTCCAGGCCGTCTTCGGCGGCTTTGCGGGCTTGGGGCATGACGCCGAGGATGCAGCCGGAGGAGGCGTTGGTCGGTTTGGTGTTGTGGAGTTGGGTGATCGCCGTGGTGAACTGCGGGTACTGCGCCACCCACGCCTTGTCGGCGGCCTCGTCCAGCGCCTTCTTGTTGATGGGGAAGTAGCCCGTTCCGGTGTGCCAGGCTGCTTGCTGGGCAGGGGAGGAGGCGAACTTCACGAACTCCCACGAGGCGCGCTTCTCGGCGTCCGAGTGGCCGGGGCCGTCGATCCACAGTGAGGCGCCGCCGATGATCGGCCCGCCGCTGTCAGAGGCGGTCAGGTGCGGGAACGGCGCGGTCATGACCGTGAACTTGCCCTTCGCGGCGTCGATGTAGCCCCGCAGCGCACCGGTGGACTCCAGGTGCATCGCCGACGTACCGGACTTGAAGACGGCCTGCGCGTCGTCGGTCTTCTTGCCGGTGTTCGGCATCAGACCCTGCTTGACCATTTCCTGGTACCAGGTCGCGATCTTCACGCCCTGCTCGTCGGCGAAGTTCACCTTCGTCGCCAGGTCCTTGCGGCCGTTGTCGTTGTCGCAGTACGTCGAACCGGACTGGGCGATCAGCTGCTCCACGAACCACCCGTAGATCGCCGCGTTGAAGCCGTACTGGACGGTCTTCCCACCCTGCTTGACGGTCAGCTTCTTCGCCGCCGCCATGATCTCGTCGAGGTTCGTCGGCGGCTTGTTCGGGTCGAGGCCGGCCTTCACGAAGGCTTCCTTGTTGATGTACAGCAACGGCATCGACGAGTTGAACGGCATCGAGTTCAGTGCGCCGTCGATCGAGTAGTAGTTCGCGATGTTCGGCTCGATCGAGTCCAGCGTGTAGCCGTCCTTGTCGGCGAACTTCTGCACCGGCACGGTCTGCTTGGAGTCGATCATGAACCGCGACCCGATGTCGTAGATCTGTACGACGGAAGGCGTGTTGCCCTGCTGCACCGAGGTCTTGTACTTCGTGATCGTGTCGTCGTAGTCACCCTGGTAGACCGCGGTGACCTCGATCTTGCCGGAGTTCGCGGCGTTGAACGCCTTCACCAGCTTGTCGACGGCCGCGCCGTTCGCGCCCTTCATGCCGTGCCAGAAGGTGACCTTCGTGACCCCGCTGGCCTTGTCGAGCGCGCTGGCGTCGGGCACGTCCTGCCCGCCGTTGCCGGAGTCCTTGGAATCCGAGGAGTCACCACAGCCGGCGGCGACCAGAGCCAGCACCGCCAGCAGTGCCGCGGCACGCGCCGTACGTCGGACGGATCTCATGAGAACCAACCTTTCTAGCGAATCGCACCCGCGGTCAGCCCGCGGACGATGAAGCGCTGGCCGAAGATCACGATGGCCAGCGTGGGCAGGATCGACAGCGTGACGCCGGCCAGGATGAGTCCCGGGTCGGCGGCCTCCGCGTCGTTGAGCTGGCTGATGCCGATCTGCAAGGTACGGCGGGACGCCGTGTCGCCGATCAGCAACGGCCAGAAGAACTGGTTCCACGCGGACAGGAACACATACAGCCCGACCGCCGTCAGCGCGGGCTTGTTCAGCGGCAGCAGGATCCGGCTGAGGAACCGCCAGTGCCCGGCGCCGTCGATCGTTGCCGCGTCGCGCAGTTCCACCGGGAACTGCAGGAACGACTGCCGGAGCAGGAACACCCCGAACGCGTTCGCCAGGAACGGCAGCACCAGCGCGATCATCGTCCCGGCGTACGTCTTGGTCAGTCCGTGCCCGTTGAGCTCCCAACTCGTGATCGTCAGGTAGTTCGGCAGCACGATCGACTCCCACGGCACCATCAGCGTGGCCAGGAAGAGCCCGAAGAGAACGGTGCGGCCCCACATCTTCATGAAGACGAACGCGTACGCCGCCAGCACGCTGGTGATCAGCTGCGACAGCGTGATGATCGACGTCTGCAGGATCGAGTTCAGGTACTGCTGCCCGATCGGCGTACCCGACGAGGTCGCGCCCTTGTAGTTGCCGGTGAAGAGCCCGTGCGGGACGAGATCCGGCGGGTACGACGAGATCTGGCCGGGGGACATGACCGACCCGGCGATGACGTAGTACACCGGGAAGATCACCAGCAGCGCGGCCCCGATCAGCACCGCGTAGGTGACGACACGACCTGTTCTCACTTGTAGTGCACCCGCCTCTCCAGGACGCCGAACTGGATCGCCGTACAGGCGAGCAGGATCACCAGCAGCACGATCGCCTGGGCCGACGCGGCGCCGAAGTCACTGGCGTTGTTCGCGAAGGCGGTGTGGTAGATCGAGTAGACGAGCGTCTTGGTCGACTGCTCCGGTCCGCCCTCCGGCGTCAGGATCTTGATCTGTCCGAAGCCCTGCAGGGACTGGATCGTGGAGATCACGATCAGGAAGAACAGTTGCGGGCCGAGCAGCGGGATCGTGATGTACCGCGACGCGCTGAACCCGCCGGCGCCGTCGAGCGTGGCAGCCTCGTTGATCTCGGCCGGGATCGCGCCGATGCCCGCGGACAGGACCAGCACGTTGTACCCGATGCTCATCCAGACCGTGGTGATGGCGACGCTGATCAGCGCCCAGGACGGGTCGGTCAGCCAGCCGATCCGGTCGACGCCGAACCGGCCGAGCAGGCCGTTCGCGAGCCCGATCGCCGGGTTGTAGATGGTGGCGAAGATGACCGAGGCGCTGGCGACCGAGAACGCGAACGGCAGCGCGAAGGCGGTCCGGAAGATCCGGATGCCCTTGATGTGCTGCTCGAGCAGCAGTACGACGACCAGCGCGCCGAGCACGCCGGGGATCACGGTCAGCAGCACGAATGCGAACGTCACCCAGAGGATGTGCCGGAACTCGGCCGAACCGAGCATGTCCTTGTAGTGCTGCAGCCCGACGTACGCGTCCGGCCGGCCGAACAGGTCCGAGCCGTGCAACGACAGCGAGACGGACTTGCCCAGCGGCCAGATGATGAACAGCGCGAACACCACCAGGCAGGGGACGAGCATCAGCCAGGACACCAGAGAGACCGGTGTCGGGCGGCGGCCGGCACGCGCCGGTACTGAGTTGGTAGTCAATCGCTCACCTCCAGTAAAAGCGCAGTCTTGCACCGCTTGAGGCCTCTGTACCCGGGGCACGCTAGGCTGAGCGCCCGTGAAGGTCTTGGTGATTGGCTCCGGTGGCCGCGAGCATGCTCTGGCCTGGGCGCTGGCCCAGGATTCGGAGGTCGAGCAGGTCGTCGCGGCCCCGGGCAACCCTGGCATCGCCGTGTTGCGTCCGGCGTACGACGGGCAAACAATCGTTTGCCGTCCGGTGGACATCTCCGACCACGACGCGGTCGTCGCGCTGGCCCGGGAGCTGGACGTCGATCTGGTGGTCGTCGGACCGGAGGCGCCGCTGGTGGCCGGCCTGGCCGACCCGCTGCGGGACGCCGGGTTCGCGGTCTTCGGACCGTCCCGGGAAGCCGCGCAGATCGAGGGCTCGAAGGCGTTCGCCAAGGACGTGATGGCCGCCGCGAGCGTGCCGACCGGCCGGGCGTACGTGTGCACCACACCCGAGGAGGCCGCGACGGCGATCGACGCGTTCGGGCCGCCGTACGTCGTGAAGGACGACGGGCTCGCCGCGGGCAAAGGTGTGGTCGTCACCTCCGACCGTGAGGCGGCGCTCGCGCACGCGGCCGAGTGCGACCAGGTGCTGATCGAGGAGTTCCTGGACGGCCCCGAGGTGTCGCTGTTCGCGATCACCGACGGGACGACCGTGCTGCCGATGCAGCCGGCGCAGGACTTCAAGCGCCTCGGCGACAACGACGAGGGCCCGAACACCGGCGGGATGGGCGCCTACACGCCGCTGCCGTGGGCGCCGGACGACCTCGTCGCCGACATCACCGAGCACGTCCTGCAGCCGACGATCGACGAGCTCCGCCACCGCGGTACGCCGTTCAGCGGCCTGCTGTACGCCGGTCTCGCGCTGACGTCGCGCGGTGTCCGCGTGATCGAGTTCAACTGCCGCTTCGGCGACCCGGAGACGCAGGCGCTGTTGCCGATGCTGAAGACCCCGCTGGGCGGCCTGCTGTACGCCGCCGCCACCGGCAAGCTCGCCGACCACGGTGCCCTGAGCTGGCGGAACGCGTCGTCGGTCGCGGTCGTGGTCGCCGCGAAGAAGTACCCGGCCAGCCCGCGCAAGGGCGACGCGATCACGGGCGTCGAGCAGGCGGAGAACGACGACGTCCGCGTCTTCCACGCCGGTACTGCGCTCAACGACGAGGAACTGGTCACGGCAGGCGGCCGCGTCCTCGCGGTGAGCGCTGTCGGAAAGGACCTCGCCGAGGCCCGCCAGCGCGCGTACGCCGCCGTCGGTCAGATCCGGATCAAGGGCTCCCAGCACCGCACCGACATCGCCCTCAAGGCCGAGCGCGGCGAGATCACCGTCTGAACCTCAGAGGTACCCGCTCCCGGTCGTCGGGCCGAGCGTGCCGTCGATCGTGTTGTCCCGCACCGGTTTGAACGGATCGATCTTCGGCATCGCCGGCAACGGGTGCTCCAGCATGTCCCGGAGCCGCTCGTCCTCGATTCCCGGTACGCCGAGCACCGCAACCCGCCGTACCCCGGTGCCGGGGTGCTCGAGGAGGTCGCGGTACGTCGGGCTGAACCAGCGGAGCATCCGGAGCTGTCCCTTCGCGCGGACGGCCGTCTCGAGCTCCTTGACCGCCTCGGTGGCCGCGATCCGCGTGCGGAAGTCCGCGACGCCGAGGCCGCTCTCCGGGACCAGCGCGAGCGCGGCCGCCTCCACCGGGTACGCCGCCTCGGAGCGGACGAGCTTGACCCGCTGCCGCTTGTCCGCCACCTCCAGCCGGCCGTCCGTGGCGAGCGCCACGAAGATGACCAGTGCTGCTCGCTCGGCGCCGCCGATCAGCCAGGCGGCCTCATACGTGGTCAACTTGTTCATGTACACACAGTGACTTTGGATAGGGTCACGAAAACAGGGAACCGGATCGCCGGGTCGGGGGTGTTGGTGGGTATGGAGACGGAGGGGCTGCGAGAGTTCTACAGCGCCCACCAGCCGCGGCTGGTGGGTGTGATCTCGCTGCTGACCGGGTCACGTGCCGAGGCCGAGGACATCGTCCAGGAGGCGTTCGTCCGGCTCGTGCCCCGCTGGGAGAAGGTGTCGCGGTACGACGCTCCGGAGGCCTGGGTCCGCCTGGTCGCCGTGCGGCTGGCCGCGAACAGGCACCGGGACGGAAATCGGTTCACACAGCTGTTCCACCGGCTGCCGGCCGAACACGTCCCGGACCCCGCCGACCGGTACGCCGGTGACCTCGAGCAGGCTCTCGCCGGCCTGCCGATGCCGACCCGGCAGGTCGTCGTCCTCCATTACGTCTGTGACCTGAGCGTGGCTCAGGTGGCGGACACGCTCGGTATCGCGGAAGGCACGGTGAAGTCGCGCCTGTCCCGCGCCCGGGACGCCCTGTCCGAATCATTGCTGTTGAGGAGTGACGACCATGCCTGATCTGCAGGAGGACCTGCAGGCGCTGGCCGACCGCCGCGCCGCCGAGTCAGCCGGAGACTTCGACTCCGTTCTGACCACGGCCAAGACCCGCAAGCGCCGCCGGACCGCCGGTCTGACCGTGATCGGTGCGGCCGCTGTGGTCGGCGCCGTCGCGATCGTCCCGACGCTCCGCCCGGCCTCGAACACGCCCGTGGCCGACAGCCCGGTGCCGACGAACGCCGTGGTTCCGCCGTCGGTCGAGTCGGTGCCGTCCGCCCCGGCGATCCAGAAGGCCGGTCCGCTGGGCCTGAAGTCGGTGACCGCGCTTACCAAGGCAGCCGGCGGCCAGTTTGTCGCCTCGTTTCCGGACAAGCAGGTCCGCGCGGTGACGTTCTCGTTGTCGTCGGCGTCCAAGCCGGACGTCGCGCTGTACACGCTGGTCGCGAAGGTCCCGGGCGACGCGACCACGCCGTACGCGATCCGGATGACGGGTGAGATGGGGATGAGCATCCCGTCGTACCAGGGCACCGGTCCGTACACGCTGGCGATGCCGAAGGGCCTGCCGTCGGGCTCGTACCGGGTGTGCACCCTGTCCGGTTCGCTGCTCTGCGGTCTGGTGACCGTCAACTAGTAAGAGGTCGCGCGGAGCGGTGGTGCCTGCTGCGCGCCGCACCACCGCTCCGCGCGACCTCTGAGCCGTCTGGGAGAATGGGGTTCGTGACCAAACCCCGGATCCCCAACGTTCTCGCCGCGCGCTACGCCAGTCTCTCGATGGCGGAGCTGTGGTCACCGGAGCACAAGATCGTGCTCGAGCGGAAGCTCTGGGTCGCCGTACTGAAGGCCCAGAGCCGGCTCGGGGTCGAGGTTCCGGACGGGGTCGTCGAGGACTACGAGCGGGTGATCGACCAGGTAGACCTGGCGTCGATCGCGGACCGCGAGCGGGTCACGCGGCATGACGTGAAGGCGCGGATCGAGGAGTTCAGCGCGCTCGCCGGGCACGAACACATCCACAAGGGGATGACGAGTCGTGACCTGACCGAGAACGTGGAGCAGCTCCAGATCCGCGCCGGCCTGGAACTGGTCCGGGACCGTGCGGTGGCGACCGCCGTACGGCTGGGCCAGCTGGCGGCCGACCACGCGGCGCTGGTGCTTACCGGCCGCTCCCACAACGTGGCCGCGCAGGCGACCACGCTGGGCAAGCGGTTCGCGTCGGCCGCCGACGAGCTGCTGGTCGCGGTCGCCCGGATCGAGGAGCTGATCGAGCGGTACCCGCTGCGCGGCATCAAGGGCCCGGTGGGTACGTCGCAGGACATGCTGGACCTGTTCGGCGGCGACCCGGCCAAGCTGGAGGAGCTGGAGCAGGACATCGCCCAGCACCTCGGGTTCGGCCACACGCTGACGAGCGTCGGCCAGGTGTACCCGCGGTCGCTCGACTACGAGGTCGTGTCCGCGCTGGTGCAGCTGGCCGCGGGGCCGTCGAGCCTGGCGACCACGATCCGGCTGATGGCCGGGCACGAGCTGGTCACCGAAGGCTTCAAGGAGGGCCAGGTCGGCTCCTCGGCGATGCCGCACAAGATGAACACCCGGTCCTGCGAGCGGGTCAACGGTCTCGCGGTGATCCTCCGTGGGTACGCGTCGATGGCGGGCGAGCTGGCCGGCAACCAGTGGAACGAGGGCGACGTCTTCTGTTCCGTCGTACGGCGGGTTGCGTTGCCGGACGCGTTCTTCGCGCTCGACGGGTTGTTCGAGACGTTCCTGACCGTGCTGGACGAGTTCGGGGTCTACCCGGCCGTCGTGTCGCGTGAGCTCGAGCGGTACCTGCCGTTCCTGACCACGACCAAGGTGCTGATGGCCGCGGTGAAGAACGGCGTCGGCCGGGAGACCGCGCACGAGGTGATCAAGGAGCACGCGGTCGCCACCGCGCTCGACCTGCGCAAGGGCCTGCCCGCGAACGACCTGTTCCACCGCCTCGGCGCCGACGGCCGCCTCGGCCTCACCGAGGAGCAGATCGTCGGCATCGTCGGCGAACCACTGTCCTTCACCGGCGCGGCCGTCGCCCAGGTCGCCGCGGTCGTCGCCAAGATCGACGAACTCGCCAAGCGCCACCCGGAAGCAGCCGCCTACACCCCGGGTGACATCCTCTAACTCGTGTTCGCACCGCTCACCTGGTTTCTTGTCGCGTTGGCGCTGCTTGCGATGGCGTACGCCGTTGTACTGGCGGCGCGGGACAAGCGGATCGACTGGACCGTGCTGGGCGCGGTCGGAGTTGTCGAGGTCGGGCTGATCGCGCAGTTGGTCATCGGGATCGTGCAGTACGCCGGGACCGACCGTGACGTGTCCGGGCCGTTCTTCATCGGGTATCTGATCGGGTCGCTGATCATCCTGCCGATCGGGGCGTTCTGGGCGCTGGCCGAGAGCAGCCGCTGGGGTGCCGGAGCGCTGGCCATCGCCTGTCTGGTGATCCCGATCCTCGAGCTACGGCTGCACGACCTCTGGGCGGTCTGACATGACCGATCCGGCGGCCACGAAGCACGGGCCCGGACGGATCCTGATCGCGGTGTACGGCGTGTTCGCGCTGGCCGCGACCGCACGGGCCGGCGTACAGATCGCGACCAAGTTCGGCGACGCCCCGATCGCGTACCTGTTGTCGGCCGTTGCCGCGGTCATCTATTGCGCCGCGACGTTCGCGCTGGCGAAGGCGACCGTGGTGTCGCGCAAGGTCGCCACGGCCGCGATCGCGATCGAGCTGGCCGGCGTGATCGCGATCGGCGCCTTCAGCTACGCCGTACCCGACGACTTCCCGGACGCGACCGTGTGGTCGCACTTCGGGCAGGGGTACGGCTTCGTACCGCTGGTGCTGCCAGTACTGGGGCTGCTCTGGCTCCGTCGCACCCGGTAGGTCCCAGGGAACTGCCAGCCACGCACAGGGGCTGACTCAGGTTCACCGACCAGCATCGGTGGCATGCAGATTCCAGGTCATCCTCGGGTCGAGATCGTCGTACCCGTCAAGAACGAGGAACACGACCTCGGACCGAACATCAGACGGTTGCGGGAGTTCCTCGACACCGCTTTCCCGTTTCCGGCCGAGGTCTGCATCGCGGACAACGGAAGTACGGACGCGACCTATGAGATCGGTACGCTGCTCGCCGCCGAGCTGCCCGGGGTCCGGGTGGTCCGGCTCGAGCAGTCCGGGCGCGGCCGCGCGCTGAAGCAGGTCTGGTCCGCCAGCACCGCCGAGGTGCTCGCCTACATGGACGTCGACCTGTCCACCAACCTGAACGCGCTGCTGCCGCTGGTCGCGCCGCTGCTCGCCGGGCACAGTGACGTTGCCATCGGCACCCGGTTGGCGAAGAGCTCCCGGGTGGTTCGGAGGCCGAAACGGGAGTTCATCTCGCGCTCGTACAACCTGTTGCTACAGGCAACGTTGAATGCGCACTTCTCCGACGCACAGTGCGGGTTCAAGGCGATCCGCGCCGACGTGGCGCGCGAGCTGCTGCCGCTGGTGGAGGACACCAGCTGGTTCTTCGACACCGAGCTGCTGGTGCTCGCGGAGCAGGCCGGGCTGCGGATCCACGAAGTACCGGTGGACTGGGTCGACGACCTGGACTCCCGGGTCGCGATCGCGAAGACGGTGGACGAGGACCTGCGGGGGATCGCCCGGCTGATGCGCAACCGCGTCGACCTGGAGGCCATCCGGCAGAAGCACGGCCGGCCGCGCATTCTCGATCCGCGTACGGCGTTGGCCGCGCGGGTGCTGCGGTTCTGCGCGGTCGGGGTGCTGAGTACGGCGGCGTACGCGCTGCTGTATCTCGTGCTGCGCCAGGGCCTGCCGGCCCAGGTCGCGAACCTGCTGGCACTGCTGATCACCGCGGTCGGCAACACCGCGCTCAACCGCCGGATCACGTTCGGGGTGCGCGGGATCGAAGGCCGCTGGCGGCATCACCTGCGCGGTCTGGTCACCTTCGGGATCGGCTGGAGCCTGACCGCGGCGTCGCTCTGGCTGTTGCACGGCATGTACGACGGGGTTTCTGCGCCGCACCAAGCGGTCGAGATCACCGTCCTGACCATCGCGAACCTGGCCGCCACCGTCGTCCGGTTCAGCCTCTTCCAGGCCTGGGTCTTCGACGACGACGCACCGACCTTGCCCGCCTTCGAACCCCCAGCGGTTCTCGAAAACACCCGGAGCAATTGATATGGCAACCCTCACCGATCCCGTCGAGGCGACAAGACCTCGGGCGATCACAACGCAGTACACGCTCGGGAAGGACAAGGTCCTGTACGGCGGGCTGCTGGTGCTGACCGCGATCGCGTACCTGTGGGGCCTGTCCAAGAACGGCTACGCGAACGAGTACTACGCCGCCGCGGTGCAGGCCGGGTCGACGAGCTGGAAGGCCTGGTTCTTCGGGTCGCTCGACTCCTCCAGCTTCATCACCGTCGACAAGACCCCCGCCTCGCTGTGGGTGATGGGGCTGTCGGGGCGGATCTTCGGCTTCAACACCTGGAGCATGCTGGTACCCGAGGCGCTGATGGGCGTCGCGAGCGTCGGCTTCGTGTACGTCGCCGTACGGCGCTGGTTCTCCGCGAACGCCGGCCTGCTCGCCGCAGCGATCCTCGCGGTGACGCCGGTCGCAGTCCTGATGTTCCGGTTCAACAACCCGGACGCGCTGTTGATCCTGCTGCTCTGCGCCGGTGCGTGGGCCGTGACACGGGCGATCGACTCTGTGAAGCACTCGGCGCGATGGATGATCCTGGCCGGTGCGCTGGTCGGGTTCGGGTTCCTGACGAAGATGCTGCAGGCGTTCCTGATCCTGCCGGCATTCGGGATCGCGCACCTGGTCGCGGGGAAGCCGGCGCTGGGGAAGCGTCTCATGCACCTGGTGCTGGCGACTGTTTCGCTGATCGTGAGCGCCGGCTGGTGGGTCGCGATCGTCGAGCTGATTCCGGCCTCGGCGCGACCGTACATCGGCGGGTCGTCGACGAACAGCATTCTCGAGTTGACCCTCGGCTACAACGGACTCGGCCGGTTGAGCGGCAACGAGACCGGCTCGGTCGGTGGCGGGGCAGGCAACCCCGGTTGGGGTGGGGCGGCTGGTGTCCAGCGCCTGTTCGGCGGTGAGTTCGCGTCGCAGATCGCATGGCTGCTGCCGGCTGCCCTGCTCGCGACGATCGTGCTGGTCGTTGCCTCGGGCAAAGCACCGCGGACCGATCGGACACGGGCGTTCGCGCTGCTCTGGGGTGGCTGGCTGGTCGTCACCGGGTTGGTGTTCAGCTACATGCAGGGCATCATCCACAGCTACTACATGATCGCGCTGGCACCGGCGATCGGCGCGCTGATCGGTGCGGCGATGGCGATGCTCTGGAAGCGACGTACGGAATGGTTGCCGCGGACCACGTTGGCCGGCGGGATCCTGCTGACGGCTGGGTGGAGCTTCGCGCTGCTGAACCAGACTCCGACGTGGCAGCCGTGGCTGCGCTGGGTGGTTCTGGCCACCGGTGTGGTGGCAGCCGGGGTGCTGATGGTCCTGCCTGAGTTGAAGTTGCACCGTACGGCGGCTCGGCGGGCCGGGCTGTTCGCGGCGACACTGCTCGCGGTGAGTGCGCTGGCCGGACCGACGGCGTACTCCGTCGAGACGATCAGTGCGGCGCACGCCGGTGCACTACCTTCCGCCGGCCCCTCGGGTGCCGGTGGCATGGGCGGCCTGCGCGGTGGCTTCGGCGGCGGCCGGATGGGTATGCCGCCCGGCCAGACCGGCACCGGTACGACGCAGCAGCCGGGCACCGGTACTACGCGACAGGCGGGTCCTGGTGGTGGCGGTATGGGCGGGTTCCTTGGTGGTGGCGGGATCAGTGGAGTCTCCAGCGAACTGGTGACGCTGCTGCAGCAGGGCGCGAAGGGATACGCCTGGGCCGCGGCGGCAGTCACCGCGAACGGTGCGGCACCGCTTCAGATCGCGTCCGGCGAACCGATCATGGCGATCGGCGGGTTCAACGGGACCGACCCGGCGCCGTCGCTCGACGAGTTCAAGGAACTGGTTGCTCAGGGCAAGATTCACTACTTCGTCGGAAGTGGTGGCGGCGGGATGATGGGCGGCCGCAACGGCACCTCGAGTGAGATCGCTACCTGGGTCAGCGAGAACTTCCAGTCCCAGACCGTCGGCAGCACCACCGTCTACGACCTTTCCACCGGAACAGGAGCATGAAGATGACACAGTCCGCGGAAGCCCAGTTCCAGGCGGCACATGCTGCCCAGAACAACCCGCCGGCCCAGCAGCCGGAGGTCGCGCAGCCTGGTGGGCGCCCAAGCAATCTGATGCTCGCCGGCGCCGGTTCGATCCTCGCCGTACTGGCCTTCCTCGGCGGCATGGCAGTCGGCCACTCGTGGGACGGCACGAGCAATCAGCAGGGTCAGTTCGGTGGGCTGCGCGGCGGATTCCCCCAAGGAGGCACAGCCCCGAACCGCTGACCCCCTCAAGGCAACTTTGGGCCCCCACCGACCATTCTGCACGCTGAAATCTGGTTGGTGGGGGCACAAAGTTGGTGGTGAGGTGGGTGGGACGACACGCTGAATGGTTCACTTGCCCATCGGGAGGGGTAAGGATCGGTGCGTGGAATGGTCGAACGTCACCTGGTTCCTGACCGCGCTCGGAGCGGTCGTCGTACTGATCACGCGCGTCCGGCTCGGCGGGACTGTTGTCGACGGCACCGGTCACGGTGCCGGCCGGCACGGGTACTCCGCAACGCTGTTGCGGCTGCACACCGTGGTCGGAGTGATCACGCTGATCGGCTGGGTCGTTGCCCTGGTCACCGGTCGGCGGGGGGTCGCCCTGGTCATACTGGCCGGCTGGTGGTTGCTGACGGTCATCGGATTGTTGCTTCTGGCCCGTTGGCTGCCGAGCGGAGGCAAGCACTCCGAGGATGCGCAGAGTGACGCCTGGGGTTCCGGTGCGGGCCTGTCCGTCCTCGGCCACGTGGGCATGCTGGTCGGTGTCTGCTATTTCACGTTCATCGCGGTCACGGACCGTCTCTGAGTCCGGCGATCAGCGCCGTGACAGAGCGTCGTACGGCGGCCTCGAACGCTTCTGGTGAGAGCGTTGTGCCGGTCCCGGCGACCCGGTCGTACATGAGTCCGTCCAGCATCGCGGCGACCGGCCACGCGGCCGCCTCCGGATCGGGTACGCCGAGTCCGGCCAGCAACTGCGTGAGCATCGCCCGCAACTGCCGGCCGCCTGCGTCGATCGCAGCCCGCAGTTCGGGCTGACGGCTCGCCTCCAGCGACAACTCGTACCGCGCGACCAGATCGTCCGGCCGATCCTGCGCGAGTCCCACCGTCATCGCCACCATCAGCTCGACCGGATCCGCACCGGGCGGCGGCATCCCGGCCACGTCCCGGGTGAGCATCCGGCTCACGCACGCGGTGAGCAGGGCGTTCCGCGTCCGCAGGTAGTACGACGTGGAGCCCGGCGGCAGGCCCGCCTCGGCGTCGACGGCGCGATGCGTCAGCCCGCGCAGTCCGCGGGTCGCAACGAGACGGATCGCCGCGTCCGCGATGGCGTCCTGCCGATCCGCCCCCCGCGGAGCCGTCTTCGTCACGTCGCACAGTCTCGCACTTCCCAGCTGAACTCTACAGATGTAGAGTCAATCGCATGAGTACGGCGATCGTGGTCGGGGCGGGTATCGGGGGGGTCATGGCTGCTGTCGCGCTGCAACGGCGTGGCTGGCAGGTCACAGTTCTGGAGCGTGCTCCGGAGCTGGGTGAGGTCGGGGCCGGTATCTCGGTCTGGCCGTCGGCGGTCGCCGTGCTCGAGGAGCTCGGGGTCAAGGGGGTCGAGAAGGCGTCGGTGCAGTCCAAGCCGGCCGGGATGCGCAAGCCCGACGGTCGCTGGGTGGTCGGTGCGGCCGATCTCGGCATGGAGCTCCCGGTGATGATCCACCGCGCGCAGCTGCACGACCTGATCACGGCCGAGTTCGGCCCCGCGGTGACGGTTCGGACCGGGTACGACGTACGGACGGTGACGCAGGATGCGGACGGTGTCACGGTCAACGGTGAGCTGCGGGCGGAGCTGTTGGTGGCTGCCGACGGGATTCGGAGCGTGGTGCGTGGAGCGCTGTATCCGCAGTACGCGGGACCGCGGTACTCCGGGTTCACGGCGTACCGGGGAATCGCCGATGTGGACCTCGACGACGGCGGTGGCGAGACTTGGGGGCGCGGGCAACTGTTCGGGTTCGCGCGGCTGATCGACGGGCGGTTCTACTGGTACGCGACGGCAAACCAGCCGGCCGGTACCAAGAGCGAGCCGACGGTGTTCGAGAGCTGGCACGATCCGCTGCCGCAGTTGATCGCGGGCAGCGAGAAGATCCTGCAGAACGACATCTACGACCTGACCTTGCCTCTGGTGCCGTTCGTGCAGGGGAGGGTGGTGCTGCTCGGCGACGCGGCGCATGCGATGACACCGAACCTGGGCCGCGGCGCCTGCTCCGCGATCGAGGACGCCGGTGCGCTGGCCCGGCACCTCGGACGGACCAGCGATCTGCCGGCGGCGCTGACGGCGTACGACGCCGAACGACGGCCCGCGACGACGAAGCTCGTGAAGCGCTCCCGCAGCGTCGGCCGCCTCGGCCAGACCGAGAACCCACTGCTCTGCGCGATCCGTGACGCCTTGTTCACCGTCGGCGGGAAACTGGTGGCCCTGCGGGCCCGCAAGTAGGCGGATGGAACAATCAGGCCCGTGACCACACTTCCGCAGGCGCCTGAGATTCCCGGTGCGAAGCACCTCCACTCCGGCAAGGTCCGGGACCTGTACGAGCTCGAGTCCGGCGACCTGCTGATGGTCGCGACCGACCGGATGAGCGCCTTCGACTGGGTCCTGGAATCGGTGATCCCCGACAAGGGGAAGGTGCTCACCGCGATGAGCCTGTGGTGGTTCGAGCAGCTGGACGTGCCGAACCACATCATCTCCACGGACGTGCCGGCCGAGGTCGCCGGACGGGCCGTGGTGTGCGAGAAGCTCGCGATCTACCCGGTGGAGTGCGTGGCCCGCGGGTACCTGAGCGGCACCGGACTGGTCGACTACAACGCCACCGGCGCGGTCTGCGGGATCCCGCTGCCGGGCGGCCTCGTCGAGGGCTCCCGCTTCGACACCCCGATCTTCACGCCGGCCACGAAGGCCGAGCTCGGCGAGCACGACGAGAACGTGTCGTACGACGTGGTGGTCGCGACCGTCGGCGCGGACACGGCGGCTGTCCTGCGGGACACCACGCTCGAGATCTACACGACGGCGCGGGCGATGGCCGAGGAGCGCGGGATCATCCTGGCGGACACGAAGTTCGAGTTCGGCGCCCGCGCGGACGGGACGCTCGTGCTGGCCGACGAGGTGCTGACCCCCGACTCGAGCCGGTTCTGGCCGGCCGACCAGTGGGCGCCGGGCAAGCAGCAGCCGTCGTACGACAAGCAGATCGTCCGCGACTGGCTGCAGTTCGAGTCCGGCTGGGACCGCACGTCGGGTGAAGCGCCGCCGCCGTTGACCGACGAGGTCGTCGAGCGGACCAGATCGTCGTACATCGCGGCGTACGAACA
Source organism: Kribbella sp. VKM Ac-2566 (assembly GCF_004366005.1). Lineage (NCBI taxonomy): Bacteria > Bacillati > Actinomycetota > Actinomycetes > Propionibacteriales > Kribbellaceae > Kribbella > Kribbella sp. VKM Ac-2566. The sequence continues at coordinate 400,058 of NZ_SODT01000015.1, forward strand.
GCTGACCGGGCGGAAGTTCGAGGGTTAGAACAGCCCCACGCCGAGCGCGAGCAGGATGAAGCGGCCACTGCGGCCGGCCAGGACCGACAGCGTGAAAACGACGGTTCGCATCCGCGAGGCGCCGCCGATGAGCGCCACGCCGTACAGCGGTGGGATGCCGACGAAAGCGCTCAGGAGCGTGACCGGGGCGCCCCAGCGGCTGTCGCTCATGGCGTCCATGAGGCGTTTGCTGAGGTCGCGGTTCCACTGGACGAAGCGGCCCCAGCGGGTGTCCAGATTGACCGGCCTGGGTTCCTTCTTGGTCTTGCGGGCTGCATATCCGGGGCGGTAGCGGACGGCGAGGAACATCGCGACCTTGCCGATGGTCTGCCCGATCGAGACGCCGATCGCGGCGACCACCGGGTTCAGGGCATGCGTGGCGCCGAGCGCGAGGACGTACGCCTCCGCGTTCATGAACGGTACGACCGCGGAGCCGATGCCGAAGCCCACCGCCAGTGCCAGTTGCCACACCCACATGACACCGAGGCTAAGCGTGATCCCGGCCATTGCCACGGAACTCAGGCCCCCTTCCAGGGGTAGTCCAGGGTCCACCCCGTCATCGTGCCTCGCCCGGCGCGGCGGCGCGACGGCCGCAGAGGATCTCGATCAGGCGGTACGACGAGACCACTTTGACCGCGAGGGCCGCGATCGCGACGGCGTACGGCAGCCAGTGTGCGCCGGTCCGACCGGCGACGATCAGCGAGACCACCACGGCGCCGGTGTTCATCGCCTTGGCGGGCTTGGACCAGTTCCAGACGTAGATCGGCCGGTCCACCTTGTAGAAGTAGTTCGGGCTGAGCATCCACGGCCAGAGCAGGAACGAGAACGTCAGCATGGTGTCCAGTACGCCGAACTGCACCAGGTAGAGCGCCAACGGGCCGATCGTGTCCGGGTACGTCGCCATGAACGCGGCCGCCAGCAGGAACGAGCAGGCCCGGTCGCAGACGATGTCGAACACCGCACCGGACAGCGACTCCTCGTTCCGGCGGCGCGCCACCCAGCCGTCGAGACTGTCGCCGAACCAGTAGGCGACATACCCGATCACCAACCAGAGCAGCTCGCCGGTCTGGAAAGCGTACGTGGCGAGCGCCATCGCGATCACGGTCCGAACCAACGTGATCCGGTTCGGTATCGCGAGCAACAATGCAGGCCGGACTTCCAACGGTAGTGAGGTCATGGGCCCTCCCGGCCTGGACTGAGGAGCGTAGGGAGCGAAGCGACCGAAGCGACGAGGGAAGGCCGGGAGCCGAAGGCCCATGACCACGCCGGCGCCGGAGGCCCGGCCAAATGCACAGTCATCAGGCCGCCCTTAGGTTCTCGGGATCGAGTGCGTCCCGGAGTTGGTTGCGAAGCAGGAAACCGGCGGCGGCGCCGCCGAGGTGACCGAGGAGCCAGCCTGCGATCGTCAGGATCGCCGCGAGCAGCAACGTCCCCGGCTCGAACGGCTCGACCGCACCGCCGGCTACTCGGTTGATGCCGGTCACGGTGCCGAACAGCAGACCGACGGCCAGTGCGGGAGCCGCGACCGCGGTCAACTGGCGGCGAATGACCCGGCGAAGGAACGGCAGGTCCACACCCAGTGCGGTCAGGCTGGCGAACTGGCGGCGCTGGTCGACCAGTTGGTCCGCGACACCGACGATCAGCGCGGCCATCGCGGTCAGCACCACCAGAACGAGTCCGGCGATCGTCAGCCCGAACCCGGTGTCGTAGAACGTGTGAGTACCGTCCAGCTCGGCATCGGCCTGGACGCCGGCGATCCCGTTCACCATGGTGCCGACGAGGAAGCCGCAGCACCCCAGCAGCATGCAGATCCGGGAGGCGGGCCGGGAGTCGGTCACCAGGCGGAGGCCGGTGAGCAGGTTGGCCGGGTCTCCGGACCGCTGCAGCCGCCGCCCCAACCCGCGGATCCAGACTCCGGAGGTGCTCAGGAAGAAGAGCGCCAGGCCGGCGAGCAGGATCGTGGACCCCACGTAGCCCGCGTAGGGCGAGGCGAGCAGGCCGAGCGCGATCAGTACCGGTCCAGCGATGATGCCGGTACGACGCTGCGCCACGGACTGTGGTTGCCTCGAGACGGGCCCGTCTCGGTGCAGGAGACTTCCGATCACCGCCCCGGCTGCCGTCATCATCACAACCACGGGAATCCACAGGACCGCGTCCATCAGTTCCGCGCCGGGCAGGACCCGAGCCATCAATGGCAGTGCGCCGAAGAGCAGGCTGAGGATCAGGTAGGCAGGTCCAGCGAGCAGTCCACCGGCCAGACCGGCAATGGCAGCGTCGGTGACGGTCAGCTGCCGTAGCTGCTTCCGGGACGCGCCTGCCAGTCGTAGCGCAGTCAGCCGCCGCTCGCGGGCCGCCGTACCGAGTCGTAAGGCCTGGACCGCGAGGCCCCCGGTGAGTGCGGCCAGGATGATCAGGATCGCGATCAGCCCGGACCGGAGGCCGCTCTCGGCGACGTAGTTGCTGTAGACATCGTTGCTCAGCTCACCTTTGCCCAGGCGGGCGATGCGCAGTGCGCCGAGCAGCAGGGCTCCACTGAATGCGAGCGCTGCAGTGGCCAGCTGGACCCGGCTGCGGTCCGCCGGCGTCCGTGAGCGCGCAAGCTGCACCAGCGTCTCGAGTGTCATCAGAGTGACACCTCGTGCTGGATCAGGCCGTCGCGCAGCCGGATCTCGCGGTTTGCCGACGCCGCCACCAGGTTGTCGTGGGTCACCATCAGCAGAGCGGCACCGCGGTAGCGGGCAGCCTCGAGCAGTACGTCGAGCAGCTCCTGGCCGGCCCGACTGTCCAGGCTGCCGGTGGGCTCGTCGGCGAGTACCACGGACGGACCGGTGACCAGTGCGCGCGCTACCGCAGCACGCTGCGTCTGGCCGCCGGACAGCTCGCCCGGAACCGCGTCGGCGTCGTCGGCGATGCCTACCTGGTCCAGCCAGTTCATTGCGGCCTTGTGTGCCTCACCGCGCTCATGGCCACCCAGCAGGAGCGGCAGCGCCACGTTGTCGACCAGTGGCAGGTCCGGCACCAGCTGACCGAACTGCAGCACGATGCCGACCTTCGTACGCCGGAGCGCCGCACGCTGCTCCTCCGGCAGAGCAGCCAGGTCCTGGCCGTCCACGTGCACAGCACCGGCGTCCGGAGTGAGGATGCCGGCCGCGCAGTGCAGCAGCGTCGACTTGCCGCATCCGCTCGCACCGGTCACCGCGACGACCTCGCCCGGCTTGAGTTGCAGGCTGACGCCGCGCAGGGCCGTGTTCCGCCGGTAGGCGTACTCGACTCGTTCCAGTTCCAGAGCAGCATTCATCAGCGAGTCCCCCTCTGCTCGGAGATGCGGTCCAGTGCGCCGTCCAGCCAGCGCAGGTCGGCGTCCAGATGGGCCACGATGTACTCGCGAACCAGCGGCGAGGTCGGGTCGTCGTCGGCCGGGGTCTCGCGCAGCTCACGGATGCGGCGCAGGTGGCTGGCGCGCTGGCGGGCGAGGAACCCCGCCGCGTCGCCTCCGGTCCGGATCGCTGCCACGAGCTTCCGCAGTACCTCGTCGGCGCTTCCCCAGGCCGGCGGCACCGGGTCGTTGAGCCAGTCGCTCAGGTGGTCGCGGCCCTTGCTCGTCAGCGCGTAGACCGTCCGGTCCGGTCCGCCGCCGGAGGTCTTGTCGACGATCTCGACCAGTCCGTCGCGCTCCAGTCGCCCGAGGGTCGTGTACACCTGTCCGAAGGCGAGCGGCCGGCTGTCCGGGAACCAGGCGTCATGGCCCCGCTTCACGTCGTACCCGTGCGCCGGGCCGGCGGACAGCAGCCCGAGGACGAGCTCAGCAGTGGCCACGGCCAGAACTATACACCGCGTGTATGTACTCAGTGAATAGTCCAGGATGCGGCAATCCACGCCGCGGTCGGTAGGATTCAGCCGTCACCCCGCAACGAACCTGGAGTAGTCAGTGGCTCGCGTTGTCGTCGACGTCATGCTCAAGCCCGAGATCCTCGACCCGCAGGGCAAGGCGGTGCACGGCGCGTTCGGCCGGCTCGGCTTCGACGGCGTGGCCGACGTCCGGCAGGGAAAGCGCTTCGAGATCACCCTGGACGGTGAGGCGACCGATGAACGGGTCGCCGAGATCCGGAAGGCCGCCGACACGCTGCTGGCCAACCCGGTGATCGAGGACTACACGCTGCACGTGGAGAACGGCCAAGAGGACGCGCAGTGAAGATCGGGGTCGTCACCTTCCCGGGCTCGCTGGACGACGCGGACGCCCGCCGCGCGGCTGCGGTGGCCGGCGCCGAGGCGGTCGCGCTCTGGCACGGCGACGCGGACCTGCACGGTGTGGACGCGGTCGTCCTGCCCGGCGGATTCTCGTACGGCGACTACCTGCGGGCCGGTGCCATCTCGCGGTTCGCGCCGGTGATGGAGACCATCATCAAGCGGGCCGGCCAGGGGATGCCGGTGCTCGGCATCTGCAACGGCTTCCAGGTGCTGTGCGAGTCGCACCTGCTGCCCGGCGCCCTGATCAAGAACCACCACCGTAAGTTCGTCTGCAAGGACCAGGCGCTGCGGATCGAGAACAACAGCACCGCGTGGACCAGCGACTACGACGCGAACCACGAGATCACCATCGTGCTGAAGAACCAGGACGGTTCGTTCGTCGCCGACGAGGCGACGCTGGACCGGCTGGAGGGTGAGGGCAGGGTGGTGGCCCGCTACCTGGGCAACCCGAACGGCTCGTACCGCGACATCGCCGGTATCAGCAACGAGCGCGGCAACGTGGTCGGCCTGATGCCGCACCCGGAGCACGCCGTCGAGACACTCACCGGCCCGACCACGGACGGCCTGGGCTTCTTCACCTCGGTGCTGAAGGCCGTCGTCGCCTCCTGATGAGGTTCACCGGGCTGGTCCGCGCCATCCTGCTCACGGCGACGGTCCTGCTCCTGAGCAGCGGTACGGCGGCCGCGCAGCCCACCAGTCTGTTCGCGAAGGTCGTGGTCATCGGCGTACCCGGACTGACCTGGAACGACGTGAAGGCGTCGCCGGAGCTGACCGCGCTGGTGAACCAGTCGCACGTGGGCTCGATCTCGGTGAAGACGGCCGGGCCGCACACCTGTCCGATCGACGGGTGGCTGACGATCAGCGCCGGCACCCGGTCGTGGGGGAGCGTGGCCGACCAGTCGTGCGGTGACTTACCCGCGGTGACCAACGGCAGGGTGAGTGGCTGGCAGACGTACGTCGACCGCCAGGCCGAGCATCACACGGGCGCACCGATCGGCCGCCTCGGCCAGACCGGGTACCCCATTTGCGGCTTCGGTCCGGGAGCTGCGATCGCGCTGGCCCGGACCGACGGCACTGTCAGCAACTGGCAGCCTGAGTTCGACGCTTCCCAGTTGGCGAAGCCGGACTGCCGTGACGCGATCGTCGACGCTGGTGCGCTGCCGCCACGGGAAGGGCGGGCGGAGGCGCGCCAGAAGGTCGCTCAGCTGGTTACGCAGGCCCGTGCGGCCGGTGGCTGGGTCCTGCTGGTCGGAGTCAGCCAGGAGCTCGCGAACGCGCGCCAGGAGCCGCTGGTCGCCATGCAGCTACCACCGGACAACGGACCGCGCTGGCTGACCAGCGACAGCACCCGGCGTCCGGGGCTCATCCAGCTCACCGATGTGACAGCGACTGTCCTCAGGGGCCGGACTCCGGCGAACGTCGACCCGGCGGGGTCAGCTGACGCAGGTCCGCTGGACGGTAACGAGATCCACTTCACGGGAGACCGTCACACCGACGCGGCAGCCGTCATCGAGGACCGGCTGGACGCCAACCAGCGGTTCGAGCAGCCACGGCCGATGCTGTTCGCGGTTTCGCTGACGATCGTTGCGGCCGAGGTGCTCGCGCTGCTCTGGTTCTTGTTCCGGCGATCGCCCGCGTCCCGTCGTACCGCGGTGTTCACGTTGCTGATGCAGGGCGGGTTCTACCTGGCGGTCTTCCTGTCCACACTGACCGTCTGGTGGCGCTGGCCGTCACCTGGTTTCTCCTTGTACTGCGTGACGATCGGGATCAGTGCGCTAGCTGCTCTGGTGGCACAGGTCATGCTGAAGAAGTACGCGTACCTCGGACTCGCAATGGCGGCGTACCTGATCCTGCTGGTCGACGGCGTGCTCGGTACGCCGCTGCAGGTCGGCAGCATGTTCGCTGACGGGCCTGTGATCGGTGGGCGCTTCTACGGCTTCGGGAACTCCACCTTTGCGACGCTGGCGGTCGGAGCACTCGTCGCTGCAGGCTTCGCGGCACAGAAGCTCATCAGCAAGAGCAGGGTGCAGGCTGCGATCGCCGTACTGGTCGTCGGCGGTGCTGCGATCGTTGTGGACGGCAAGCCGGGCTGGGGGACGGACTTCGGGGGCATCATCGCGCTGACTCCGGCCGTGCTGCTCATGGCCTGGTTGACGTGGCGCGGGAGCATTTCACTGCGCGCACTGATCGGTGTGGGCGTGGCCGGCGTACTGGTGGTTTCTGCGGTCGCCTTCCTCGACTACCTGCGTCCGCCGGACCAGCGCAGTCACTTCGGCGCGTTCGTCGCCCGCCTCCTCGACGGCGACGTCAGCGACGTACTGATCCGCAAGCTGGAGATGGCAGTGCAGTTCTTCAGCGGGCCGGCCGGCTGGGCCATGCTCATCGCTGTCGTCCTTTGCATGCTGGCCACGCTCATGCCACAGCACGTGCCGTCCGAGTCGTACCGCGCCTTCTACGACAGCTTCCCGATGGTCCGTCCGACTCTGGTGGCGCTGTCCACCTGCGGCCTCGTCGGCATGCTCCTCAACGACGCCGGCGTCGCACTGCCCGCGATCATGGCCGGTTTCGCCGTACCACTGCTGGTGGCCCATCTGATGGCTTCTCACCAGCCCGCTACCGTTTCACCTGAGTCCCACCTAGTGCAGGAGTCGTAACGTGTCCACCGACACCGTCAGCAACGCTACGAGTACCCCGGAAGTCGAGCAGCCGTGGGCTGAGCTCGGGCTGAAGCCGGACGAGTACCAGCGGATCCGGGACATCCTCGGGCGGCGCCCGACCAGCTGCGAGCTGGCGATGTACTCGGTGATGTGGAGCGAGCACTGCTCGTACAAGTCGTCCAAGGTGCACCTGAAGCGCTTCGGCGAGATCCCGCAGGAGACGCCGGCCGGGAAGATGCTGGCCGGTATCGGTGAGAACGCCGGCGTCATCGACATCGGCGAGGGGTACGCCGTCACGTTCAAGGTCGAGTCGCACAACCACCCGTCGTACGTCGAGCCGTACCAGGGCGCGGCGACCGGGGTCGGCGGCATCGTCCGCGACATCATCGCGATGGGCGCCCGCCCGGTCGCGGTGATGGACCCGCTGCGCTTCGGCCCGCTGGACGCACCGGACACCAAGCGCGTGCTGCCGGGAATCGTGTCCGGCGTCGGCGGCTACGGGAACAGCCTCGGGCTGCCGAACATCGGCGGCGAGGTCGTCTTCGACCCGACGTACCTGGGCAACCCGCTGGTGAACGCGCTCTGCGTCGGCGTGATGCGGCACGAGGACCTGCACCTCGCGAACGCGACCGGCGTCGGCAACCAGATGATCCTGTACGGCGCCAAGACGGGCGGCGACGGTATCGGCGGCGTGTCGGTGCTGGCGTCGGAGACCTTCGCGGAGGGCGGCCCGACCAAGCGTCCGGCGGTCCAGGTCGGTGACCCGTTCATGGAGAAGCTGCTGATCGAGTGCACGCTCGAGCTCTTCGCCGCGAACGTCGTCGAGGGCATCCAGGACCTGGGCGGTGGCGGTCTGTCGTGTGCGACCTCCGAGCTCGCGAGCGCGGGCGACGGCGGCATGCGGGTGTCGCTGGACAAGGTGCCGCTGCGGGACGCCTCGCTGTCGCCCGAAGAGATCCTGATGAGCGAGTCGCAGGAACGCATGATGGCCTGCGTCACCCCCGAGAACGTCGAGGCGTTCCTGAAGATCTGCGAGAAGTGGGACGTCCAGGCCGACGTGATCGGTGAGGTGACCGACACGGGGCGGCTGGAGATCGACTGGCACGGCGAGCGGGTCGTCGACGTACTGCCGGAGACCGTCGCGCACGAGGGTCCGGCGTACAACCGCCCGTACGAGCGGCCGTCCTGGCAGGACGAGCTGCAGGCCGACGGTGCCGAGAAGTTGCCGCGGGCAAGCAATGGCGCGGAGCTGCGGGACACGCTGCTGAAGCTGGTCGCCTCGCCGAACCTGTGCGACAAGTCCTGGGTGACGGACCAGTACGACCGGTACGTGCTCGGCAACTCGGTGCTTGCGCAGCCCGAGGACAGCGGGATGATCCGGGTCGACGAGACCAGCGGCCTCGGCGTCGCGGTGTCGACCGACTGCAACGGGCGGTTCGCCAAGCTGGACCCGTACACCGGCGCCAAGCTCGCGCTCGCCGAGTCGTTCCGGAACGTCGCGACCACCGGCGCCCGTCCGGCCGCGGTCACCGACTGCCTGAACTTCGGCTCGCCCGAGGACCCGGCGGTGATGTGGCAGTTCACCGAGGCGATCCGCGGCCTGGTCGACGGGTGCAAGGAGCTCGGCATCCCGGTCACCGGCGGGAACGTGTCGTTCTACAACCAGACCGGCGAGACCGCGATCCTGCCGACCCCGGTGGTCGGTGTGCTCGGCGTGATCGACGACGTCACCCGCCGTACGCCGATCGGGTTCACGCCCGAGATGGAGGGCCACCAGCTGTACCTGCTCGGTGAGACCGAGGAGGAGCTGTCCGGGTCCGAGTGGGCGCACGTCGTCCACGGCCACCTCGGCGGGCGGCCGCCGGCGGTGGACCTGGCGGCGGAGCAGCAGTTGGCCGACATCCTGATCAACGCGTCCCGTGACGGGCTGATCGACGCGGCGCACGACGTCAGCGACGGCGGCGTCGCGCAGACGCTGGTCGAGTCCGCGCTGCGCGGCGGTGTCGGCGCGCGGGTGTGGGCCCCGGACGGTCTCGACCCGTTCCTGTTCCTGTTCGCGGAGTCGGCCGGCCGTGCGGTCGTCGCCGTACCGCGGACCGAGGAGGTGCGGTTCACCGACATGTGCACCGCCCGCCGCTTCCCGCACGCGAAGATCGGCGTCATCACCGGCGACACCCTCGACGTCCAGGACCAGTTCGAGGTCCCGTTGACCGAGCTGCGCGAGGCCTGGACGGCAACCCTGCCGTCCGTCCTCAACTGACGGTTGTGTGACCCGGGCGCCGCTGGTGCCCGGGTCACCTGGCCGTGGTTCGCTGCGGTGCGGATGTCAGCCGACCAGCGCCACCCGCTGGGTCGCCTCGGTCAGCACCTTGCTGAGTCCGGCCTGGTCCTGGGGACGGCCGGCGACCGTGATCTCGATGTACGCGCGGCGGCCGTTCTCGTAGGTGTCGACGAAGCGGGTGGTGACCCACCGCTGACCGCGGGCGCCGTCGCGGTAGGTGTAGGTGATCTGCGTGTAGGCGACGCGCGGCGCGTCCCAGACGACCTTCGACGCCGTGCTGCCGTTGCCGCGGTACTTCAGTTTGAAGCCGGCGACGCCGTGCAGAGCGTGGACCCGCTGGTCGGCGGCGCGGCTCGTGCTGACCTTGCCGCCGAGGCCGCCGTTCACGCGCAGCATCCACGTGTTCGAGCTGTCGGTGAACTTCGCCTGCTCCCGGCTGAGCTGGGCGAACTTCCAGCCCGTCGGCGCGTACACCGCGACGTTGCAGTGGCTCCCGACGCCCCAGCACTTGTAGCTGAAGTGCAGGCTCGCCGGCTTGAGTGCCGGCCTGGCGTGCGTGGTGACGGCGGCGGTCCGGGCCGGGACGGCGGCATCGCTCGGCGCGATCCCGAGGACCAGCCCCGCGGCGCCGATGATCGCGGCGCCGGCCAGAACGCGAGCGGTGAGGGTCTTCTTCATAATGTTGTCTCCATCGTCAAGGGTGGCCCGTTCGGCCCGTCGAGATCAGAGATGACTCGGTGGCGACGCGACGTTGAGTGCCGGATCTGTGATCAGCGTCTCCGCCGTACCCGGCAACCAAGTGCGCCCGATGCGGCGTCAGAAGACGCCTTCCAGGACGTCTGGCACACTCGGAGGGACGAGTGTGAGGTGAGGCGGATGGCGGAGCGGCGACCGGTGAAACCGGCCGATCTGATCGGTTTTGCCACGGCGGCCGGTCAGGAGGCGCGGGAGGTCGCGGCCCGGCGGCGGATGGTCAACATCCGGCTCACCGACGAGGAGCGGCGCGTCTGCACCGACGAGCTGGCCGAGCAGTTCGCGATCGGGCGACTCGACGAGGACGAGCTGCACCGCCGCGTCGATCTGCTGAACCGGGCCGTCACGCACGGCGATCTGCAGCCCGTGTTCGCCGGCCTGCCTACCCCGGCGCTCTACAGGCCGGTGCCGCGCAAGCCAGGCCGGTGGCGGTGGGCGGCGTTTGCCGGGGCTGTGTGGCTGGCGGTGCCGTTCGTGTTGGCAGGGTTGTTGTTGCTTGTGTTCGGGCGGGAGATTGCGGCGGCGATCTTCGGCGTACCGGCGGTGGTTTGGGTCGCGTACGCGTACCGGTGGGCTTCAAAGCCGCGGCGGGAGTCAGGTTCCTAGAGTCGACTCGCGCGTGATCAGTTGCGTGGGGAGTTCCAGTACGCCGTGGTGCGGCTTGCCGGCGATTGCTTCCAGTAGGAGCGTGGCGGCGCGGCGGCCGAGGTCTTCCAGGCGGAGGTCGACGGTGGTGAGCGGCGGGCGGCTGGCGAGCGCCATGACGGGCCAGTTGTCGTAGCCGGTGACCGCGATGTCCTCGGGGACCGAGCGGCCGAGTTCGCGGAGGCGATCGCAGACACCGCGGGCGATCTGGTCGCTGCCGCAGCTGATCGCGTCCGGGTTCTGACGCAGTACCAGATCCGTGGCTTGGCGGCCCCAGCGTTCGCTCCAATCGCCGTAGAGCGGCTCGCCGCAGAGGGCGGTGCCGGCCGTTGCGGTGACGGCCTGGGCGCGTTCGGCGGCGGAGCGGTGGTGTGCGGGGCCGGTGACATGGGCGATGCGGGTGCGGCCAAGTCGGAGCAGGTGGGTGATCGTGGCGGCGGCGCCTCCCGCGTCGTCGACGATCACTGAGGCATCGGTCGGGTCGGTTGAGGCGGCTAGCGCGTACACAACCGGCAGCGGTACGTCGATGCGCGTCCGCGGCTCGGTCCGGCGGCCGGTGACGACGATGCCGTCGACGCCGCGCGCGACGAGGGAACGTAGGTAGGTCTGCTCGCGCAGCGGGTCGTCGCGGGTGTCGCAGAGGACGGTCGCCAGCTCACCCGCGCTGAGCACGTCCTCGACACCGCGCATGATCGGGATGCTGAAGCGACCCGAGCTGTCGGTGGTCAGCAGTGCCACGGTGTACGTCCGGCCGGACGAGAGCGCCCGACCGCGGGCATCTGGCGTGAACCCGAGCGTCGCGGCGGCCCGACGTACCCGGTCTCTGGTCTCCTGGCTCAGCTGGCCGGTGTTGCTGAGGGCCTTCGACGCGGTCCCGGCGGACACCCCGGCGAGCGCGGCAACGTCCACCATCCGCACGCCTGGCCTCTTCATCCTTGTTTCCTTCCGGTCATTGGGCGAAGCGTATCAGGATTGCCCTGCAGACCTTGCTGACCTGCACTTTGATCTTGACCGGCGCCGCTGCCAGTCCTACGTTGTCAACGACGGAAAACGTGTGCGGTCTTTCCGTCGCAGTGATGTCCGCCCCCGTCACTCGAAAGGCCTCACCATGCCTGAACCCACTCCAGAAGGAATGCCCCGACGTGACTTCCTTGCTGTCTCCCTCGCCACGGCGGCAGTCGTGACTGCCCTCGACCCGGCTCCTGCCGAAGCCGCCCGACCCTCCGGACCGCCGGTCGGCCGCGGCGGGCAGTACGTCCCACAGCGGGCCCCGCTCCGACCGGTCCCGTTCCAGAAGCTCCCGCCCGGTGCGATCGAGCCGCGCGGCTGGTTGGCGCAGCAGCTCGCCCTGCAGGTCGACGGGCTCTGCGGCCGGTACGACGAGATCTCGGACTTCCTGGTGTACGAGACCAACGGCTGGGTCGACCCCGCACAGGGAGCCTGGGAGGAGCTGCCCTACTGGCTCCGTGGCTTCGGCGACCTCGGCTACGTCACGGGCAACAGCGGCGTACTGACCCGGACACAGCGGTGGATGGACGGGATCCTCGCGACACAAGCAGCCGACGGGTGGTTCGGTCCGGAGCGGTTGCGGACCTCCTTGGAGAACGGGCCGGACTTCTGGCCGGGTATGCCGCTGCTCGCCGCGTTCCGGTCCTGGTACGAGTACTCCGGTGACGAGCGGGTCATTCCGTTCATGACGAAGTACCTGCGGTTCCAGAACACGCAGCCGCCGGAGGTGTTCAACCGGTCGTGGGGTGCGTTCCGCTGGGGCGACAACATCGACAGCGCGTACTGGCTCTACAACCGCACCGGAGAGCAGTGGTTGCTCGATCTGGTGACGAAGATGCACAACGGGTCCGCGGACTACGTCAGCGGCATTCCCAACTGGCACAACGTCAACCTGGCGCAGGGTTTCCGGGAGCCGCTGCAGTACTGGCTGCTGTCCGGGGACGCCAAGCACCGAGACGCGACGTACCGGAACTATGCGACGGTCATGGGGTTGTACGGCCAGTTCCCGGGTGGCGGGTTCGCTGGGGACGAGAACTCACGGCCCGGGTTCGGTGACCCGCGACAGGGGTTCGAGACGTGCGGGATCGTCGAGCTGATGCACAGCTGCGAGATGCTCACCCGCTTCACCGGTGACGTCGCGTGGACGGACATGTGTGAGGAGCTGGCGTTCAACTCGCTGCCGGCGTCGTACGACCCGCAGCAGCAGGTTATGCACTACATCACCTGTGCCAACAGCGTGCAGCTCGACGACCGGCCGAAGCACGGGCAGTTCCAGAACCCGTTCCCGATGCAGGCCTACAAGTACGGCGTACATCAGTACCGCTGCTGCCCGCACAACTACGGCATGGGCTGGCCGTACTACGTGCAGGAGCTCTGGCTGGCCACGACGGACAACGGGCTCGCTGCGTCGATGTACGCCGCCAGTAAGGTGACTGCGACGGTCGGAGCTGGTGAGACCGTCAGTGTCGTCCAGGACACGGAGTACCCGTTCTCGGACACCATGACGTTCACGATGCAGACGCGACGACCGGTCCGATTCCCCTTCTACTTAAGGCGTCCGGGCTGGGCGCAGGACGCTACTGTGAAGGTCAACGGGCAGCAGGTGCAGACGTCTGGTGACTGGATGAAGCTGGACCGCACCTGGCATACAGGTGATCGCGTCGAACTCACCCTGCCGATGCGCACCACGACGCGCGTGTGGGACGACAATCAGCACTCGGTGTCCGTCGACCGCGGCCCACTGACTTACTCGCTGCAGATCGACGAACGCTATGAGCGCATCGGCGGCACCGACGAGTGGCCGGAACTCTCCGTCTACCCGGAATCGCCGTGGAACTACGGTCTGGTCGCTGACGCGCCGATCAACCTCGTACGACGCGAGGCGGGCGACAACCCGTTCACGACGGACGGAGTGCCGCTCGCACTGACCACACTGGCCCGGCGGATCCCGCAGTGGGAGACAGACACCGAGGACGTGGTCGGACTGCTTCAGCCGGGGCCGGCGAAGTCGGACGAGCCTGTGGAGACCGTGACCCTCATACCGATGGGTGCGGCCCGCCTGCGGGTCACGTCGTTCCCCCAGGTCGCTGCAGACGGCAAGGAGTGGAGCTACCGCACCAGGATCACCGCGTCCCACGTGAACGACGGTGACTCGCTCGAGGCACCGGACTCCGGACGTACGCCGGAATCCTCCGCAGACACGTCGATTCCGCGCTTCACCTGGTGGGACCGCCGCGGTACGACGGAATGGATCGAGTACGACCTGCGCTCGGTACGCGAGCTGTCTGAGGTCTCGGCGTACTGGTTCGACGACACCGGCTCCGGTCAATGTCGTGTCCCTCAGTCGTGGCAAGTGCTGTGGCTGGACGGTGAGACGTGGCGGCCGGTCCAGAACACCACGCCGTACGACGTAGCGGTGGACCGGCTCAACACGACGACGTTCACACCGGTGCGGACGCAGTACGTCCGGGTGGAGGCCGTACTGCGTCCGACGTACTCCGGAGGCTTGTTGCAGCTCCTGGTTACTTGACCGGTGTCGGGCTGACGTACAAGGAGACCTCGCCCTCTGCGTAGGCGGAGGCATCTTCGACGTACCAGTTGCCGGGCGGGGACTTCACCGGCTCCTGGTTGGAACCGTTGCTGGTCAGGTACTCGATCTCGCGGACACCGCGGGACCTGACCAGCGGCAGCACCTGGTCGATGGTCTTGTTCTTCACCGTCAGCCCGGCCAAGACCTCACCCTTGTCCGTCGCCGACGACGAGGTGTGGAAGTAGCGCTCGCCCTGCTTCGCCACGCGGCCGAACTGGATCTCGGTCTTGCCGTCGTAGTTCTTCGGCAGTTCGACACCCTCCTGGCAGCCCGGGTCCGCGGCGTTCAGCGTTCCGTTGCACTGTTCACCCGGCTCCAGCATCCTGAGCTGGCTCATGTCCTTGTCGTTGCGGCCGGTGAAGCTGATCATCCTGCCGACCCACGGCGGGCTGACCGGGACGCTCAGGACCGTCACGTCCAGGCCCATCTTCTTGAACTCGGCGTTGTACCGCTTCGGGTCCGCGTTCGCGTCGACCACCCGGACAATCAGCTTGTCGCCGCGTTCGGTGAAGGACAGCGCCTGCGGCTGGCTCTGGTCGGGGCGGTTGACCACGGTCGCCGCGACCACACCGCCGATCAGCAACGTGCAGGCAGCGGCCAGGACGAGCCGGCGCGGATGCGAGCGGCGCAGGGGGCGTACTACCGGAGCTGACTCGTCCGTGGTGACCGCGTCGGCCAGCTCATCCCAGGCGTTGTCGGAGACGCGGTCGGTGGACTGGTGCGGGTTGAGGCCGCGGACAGCGGCGTCGATGTCATGCGTCTTCATGGGGAACCCCTTCTTTCAGGGTGGACGCAGTGTTGACAGCGACCACGGTGCGGTTCGCGAGTGGGGCGGTGAGCAGCTTGGCGAACCGCTTCCGGGCGCGGTGCAGCCTGATGCGTACGGCGTTGCGTGAGATGCCGAGGACTGTGGCTATCTGACCTGTGTCCAGTTCCTCCCACGCAACCAGTGACAGCAGCTCCCGGTCCTGCTCCGGCAGTGCGCGGAAGGCACGTGCCGCGGGAGTGTCGTCCAGTAGCGGGTGCACCGGTTCGGCGTCACTGAGCTCGCCACGCAGCTTGGTCGCCAGTGCGTGCCGGCGGCCCTCACCGCGGCGGTGGTTGGCGAGCGCCCGGCGCGCTACGCCGTACAGCCATGGTCTGGTCTGCGGGTCGAGTGGTACGTCGTCCAGCCGGCGCCAGGCGACCAGGAACGTGTCGGCGAGCAGGTCCGCGGCGTCGTGGCCGCTGTCGGTCCGGCGCCGCAGGTACCCGAGCACCGCCTCCCGATGCGTCGCAAAGACCTGCTCGAACCGCTCCCGGCGCGCATCTGGTGGTGGGTCGTGCACAACTCCCTCACTCACCGGCCCACTCCGAGCCTCGATCGGTATCAGCGTCATACCTGGTGGATGTCCACCAGCCGGTCCACCCATTTCACCCCGCCGAGATTGCAGCTTCCTGCAGCTTTCCGTGTGGGTTCGATGACCACGAGTACCTGCGAGAATCGGACCGGGGCCAGTCGAGGGGGACATCTGTGGGGAACGATCCGGGGTTGGAACACGTGCTCCTGGAGCACCTGCGGTTCGCGCCGTTGACCCGGGCGGAGCTGGTCCGCCGTACCGGTATGGGCAACCAACGGGTCCAGGCTGCCCTGGACACGCTGGTCCGCGAGGCGTTCGTCATACGGCGGCCGCAGGACGACGGCCCCGAGGACTACGAACTGACCGAGGCCGGTACCGGCCGACTGGGCGTGTTCCTGGACCTCACCAACTCGCCACTCAAGACCATGGGAAAGCTCTTCGCCGCGACCGTCGTCCAAACGATCCGGCCCGGACAACCCCAGCCGGCGGACTCGAGGGGGGCACGGCGTGCGGGTTGGGGGCTGATCGGGTGGATGCTGCTGCCGGTACTGATCGTGGGCTTGATCATCGGTGGATCCATCGTGTCCGGGGACGCGGATCTCTCCACTGCGGTCCTGTTCGTCGTCGTTACCGTCGGTGCCTTGGCCTGGAAGTTCGGCGGAAGTGGCAGGAGAGGTCAACCAGCAGCTGCGGTACGGCGACGTCCACAGCCCCGCCCGGAGCCCGCGGCGAAGTTCGCGGCTGCGCCGGCACGGATGGACCGCGAGTTGGTCGTGAGTCTGGCGAAGATCCTCGGTGCCGGGGTGGTCTTCGCAGTCGCCATCATCCTGACGAACCCCAGCCTGGTGTTGCTGTTGGTGCTGCTCGTGGTGACGGCGGGCAACATGTTCTCCGCGTACCGAGCCTGGGCCAGGAAGCGCCGTTCCGAGTGAACTAGCCTGTGGGTTGTGGAGGCTGTGTTGCGGTTGGCGGTGGCGGCGGACGGGCCCGCGGTGGCTGAGCTGAGTCGGGCCGCGGTGGAGACCCAGTTCCCGGCGTACTACGACGCGGAACAGACGGCCAGCGCAGCCAAGCACATCACCACGCTGGACACCGCATTGATTGACGACGGCACCTACTACGTCCTGGAGGCGGGTGGTGAGGTCGTCGCCTGTGGTGGGTGGAGCCGGCGGAACAAGCTGTTCAATGCGAGTACGGCGGGAGCGGACGAGCGGCTCCTGGACCCTGCGACCGAGCCGGCTCGGGTCCGGGCGATGTTCGTCCGGGCGGACTGGACGCGGCGTGGACTCGGCCGGGCGATCCTGACCGCTTGCACCGAGGCGGCCCGCGCGGAGGGGTTCACCCGGCTCGCACTGATGTCGACGCTGCCCGGCGTACCGCTCTACAAGGCCTTCGGCTTCACCGAGGTGGAGCCCGCTCAGCTACCGATGCCCGACGGCATCACCCTGGCCGGTGTCGCGATGGAACGACCGATTGAGGAGACCGCATGACTGCAGGCACCACTGTCACCGCCCCCGACGGCAGCGAGGTCGTGCTTGGTGAGATCGGGACCCGCGTGCTGCTGAAGAACTCCCGCGTCCGCGTCTGGGAGGTGTCGCTGCAGCCAGGTGAAGCCCAGGGTTGGCACCTGCACCACAACCCGTACGTCGTCCTGTGCCTCTCGACCTCGCCCTGCCACATGGACTGGCTGGACGGCAGCCCTGCGCGCCAGCTGAGCGAGACCGTCGGCGGCTCGGTCTACCGCCCGGTGTCGCCGGTGCACATGCTCACCAACGACGGCGACGCGCTGTACCTCAACCGCCTCATCGAGGTGCTCGACCTGGGCGAAGAGGCCTCCGGCGACCCGTACTTCGGCGTGGCCGGTATCCCCGCCGAGTCCGGCTTCGAAGAGGCGGGTGAGATCCCCACCAAGGTAGTCGTCGACGAGGACGACGTACGCGTCCAGCACGTCACCCCCGAGGCAGGCGAGTCGTACACCTGGCGCACCGGCGCCTACCCGGCCCTGGTCGTCGACCTGGACCTGGGCAGCCCGGACGTCACCTACCTCGAGCCCGGCGAGAGCTACACGCTCCCGGCCAAGCCAGAGCGCACCTCCGGCTTCAACCTGGTAGAACTGCGCTACTACAGCAGCCCGCGTACCTGAGCCGCATCCCGAGCTGCCAGCACAGCGGCAGTGTCGACCCGTCCGAGGTCGGCCTGCCGTAGGCGGGCCTTTACCAACGGCACCTGCGGTCCGACGGCGCTGAGCTCGCTCACACCGAGGGCAGCAAGCAGTACGGCGGCCTGCGGGTCGCTGGCCAGGTCACCGCAGACTGCGACGCGTACGCCGGCGTTGCGGACGACATGGTCGATCAGCTGGAGCACGGCCGGATCGAGCCCGTCGGCGAGCGGTGCGACCGCGGCGTTGGTCCGATCGGCGGCGGTCGTGTACTGCGTCAGGTCGTTGGTGCCGATGCTGACGAAGTCGAGCTCCGTGGCGAGACTGCCGACGCGCAGTGCCGCCGCGGGCACCTCGACCATGATGCCGACCTCGAGACCGTCCCGCGGCCCGAGCTCCTGCAACGCCCACGCGACCTCGTCCGCGGTCGTCACCATCGGGAACATCACGTGCACCGGCGTCTCGGCCGCCGTACGCCGGATCGCTTCGAGCTGATCGCGGAGCAGTTCGGGGCGGCGGCGAAAGACCCGGAGGCCCCGTTCACCGAGGAACGGGTTCGCCTCGCGGTCCTGCGGGAGGAACGGGAGCGGCTTGTCGCCGCCGATGTCCCAGGTCCGGATCGTGATCGGCTTGCCGCCGAGGGCCCGTGCGATCGCGCGGAAGGCGTCGACCTGTTCGTCGACGGTCGGCGCCGTACGGCGATCACCGAAGAGCACCTCGGTCCGCACCAGCCCGGAGCCGTCCGCACCGCGCGCGTCGACGGCATCCTGGACGACGCCCACGTTCACGAGTACGTCGATCGTCCGGCCGTCGCGGGTGGTGGCCGGTTGGTCGGCGTCTGCGATCGCCCGCGCCCGCTCGCCCTCGCGTTCGGTGATCGTCGCGCGGACCCGCTCCTCGTCCGGCGCGACCTCGAACGAGCCAGTACGAGCGTCGAAAGAGACGACCGCGCCCGGCGGCACGTCGACGTCCCCGATTCCGGTGATCAACGGGATCCCTCGCGACCGTGCAACGATCACCCCGTGTCCGGTCGTCCCTGCTGCTCGGACGGCGATCCCCACGATCCGCGTCGCGTCGAGGGTGGCAGCGGTCGCCGCATCCAGCTCGGGTACGACGAGGATGCCGTCCGTCGGCGCTTCCTCGGTCACTCCGACGAGCAATCGCAGTACCCGATCCCGCACCGAGCGGACGTCCTGCGCGCGCTCACGCTGATACGCGTCGTCAAGCCCTTCGAAGGCGGCCGCCAGCTCGTCGTACACCTGCCGCCACGCGGCCGGGGCCGATGCGCCGGCGGCGATCGAAGTTCGTACGTCGTCGAGCACCTTACCGTCACGCAGCAAGGCGAGATGCGCCGCGAAGATGTCGCCGTGGTTGTCCCGCAGTTCGTCGAGCTGCTCGCCCGCGGTCGCGAGAGCCGCGTTCAACCGGCCAAGCTCGTTGTCCCCGGCAACATAAGCGCCGAGGTCGATCTGGGCCCCCGCGAGGACCGCCGGTCCGATCGCCACGTCCAACCCTGACCCACCAGGAGTTGATCCAACCGCCCGCGACCCCACCGTCGCGGGCTCCGGGGGGTCGTCGCCGAAGTTCTGTTTCGCCAGTTCCTCGACTGCCGCCAGCGCCTCGGCTGCCTGCGGGCCGCTCGCACCCACCCGCAATCGGTGCCCCTGCTGGGCGTTCAGCGTCGCGACCATGCTCAAGCTACCCGCGTCGACAGGCCCCTTGCCGTTGTCCAGATCGGTGAGTGTCACGACCGCATCGAAGCCGTTGACCAGCCCCACCAACCGCGCCGCCGGCCGGGCATGCAAACCGTGCTCGTTGCCGACAACCAGCTCGACAGTGCGATCGGCCTCAACAACCGGAGCAGCGTCGGCGGCGGCGACGCCGAGATGGTCCTGCTTACCGACGAGCCCGCGCTCAGCCTCCGCGGCAACCGCATCCAAGGACGCATCGGTCGACGCGGTGACAACCGCCGCTACCAGGCCCTCGACCAGCGGCGCACTCGTCAGCCGCACCCGCGCGGCGAGCTCCGGGTCAACGAACTCCAGCGCCATCTCGGCGCTCAGCACCGCGCTACCCAGATCGAGCAGCACCAGTACACCGTCCGGACTGTCCGCCGTACCAAGGGCTTCCGAGACCGCCATCGCGTCGGTCCCGAACGTCGTCGCGTCCAGTCCCGCGGCGATCGCGATCACCGGACGCTTGTCCTCGGCAACCATCTCCGCGGCGAGCCCGACCGCCGCCTCGGCCAGCGCGCGGCTGTGCGACACCACCACGATGCCGATCATGGCAGCGTTCGGGCCGCGGACTCCAAGATCAGCGTCGTGCTGGTCGCGCCGGGATCCTGATGGCCGGCGCTGCGTTCACCCAGATAGCTCGCGCGGCCCTTCCGCGCGACCAGCGGGATCGTCGCGTCCCGGCCCTTCGCGGCGGCCTCGGCGGCAGCGGTCAACGCCGTACCGAGGTCCGATCCGCCCGCCACCGCGGCGTCGTACGCGTCCAGCGCCGGCGCCCAGGCGTCGTACATGGTCTTGTCGCCGAGCTCCGCCTTGCCGCGGGCAAGCACGCCTTCGACCCCGGCGTGCAGCCCCTTCCCGATCGTCTCGGGCGTGAGATCGACCCCGGCGAGCGCGGTCCCGAACCGCAGGAAGAACGTCCCGTACAGCGGCCCGCTCGCCCCGCCGACCTTGCTGACCAGCGTCATCCCGGCCTTCTTCAGCAGTTCGTCGGCGCTGCCGAACGACGTCTCGTCCAGCAATCCGACCACCGCCTGGAACCCGCGATCCATGTTCGCACCGTGATCGGCATCCCCGATCGCCGAGTCCAGCTCGGTCAGGTACGCCGCGTTGTCGTGCAGCGAACCGGCGACATCACGCAACCAGCTGACGAAAGAATCGACTCCCATGCTCACGCGCCCCAGCGTAGGCCGGGGGTGTTCACCGGGGCGTCCCAGAGACGTACCAGTTCGTCGTCCGCCTTCAGGAGGGTGACCGAGCAGCCGGCCATCTCCAGCGAGGTGATGTAGTTGCCGACCAGCGAGCGGGCGACCGTGATGCCCGCGCGGTCGAGGAGTTGGGCGACCTCGTTGTACATCAGGTAGAGCTCGAGCAGCGGCGTACCGCCCATGCCGTTGACGAAGGCGATCACCGAATCGCCTTGCTGGTAAGGAAGATCCGAGACCACCGGGTCGACGAGCATCGCGGCGATGTCGCGCGCCGGAGCCAGCGGCAGCCGCTGCCGGCCGGGCTCGCCGTGGATGCCGATACCGACCTCCATCTCGTTCTCGGCCAGCTCGAAGGTCGGCTTGCCCGCGGCCGGGACGGTGCACGACGTCAGCGCCATACCCATGCTGCGGCCGTTGTCGTTGACCTTCTTCGCGAGGTCCGCGACCTCCTGCAGCGGGCGGCCCTCCTCGGCGGCCGCGCCGACGATCTTCTCCAGCAGTACGGTCACGCCGACGCCGCGGCGACCGGCCGTGTAGAGGCTGTCCTGCACGGCGACGTCGTCGTTCGTCACGACCGACAGCACCTCGGTGCCGGCGTCGGCAGCGGCCAGTTCGGCGGCCATCTCGAAGTTCATCACGTCGCCGGTGTAGTTCTTCACGATGTGCAGTACGCCGGCGCCCGCGTCGACCGCCTTGGTCGCGGCCATCATCTGGTCCGGCACCGGGGAGGTGAACACCTCACCCGCGCAGGCCGCGTCCAGCATCCCGAGCCCGACGAACCCGCCGTGCATCGGCTCGTGCCCCGACCCGCCACCGGAGATCAGCCCGACCTTGCCGGGTCTCGGCGCGTCCTTGCGATAGACGATCCGGTTCTCCAGGTCCACCCGGAGCCGGTCCGGATGCGCCGCCGCCATCCCCTGCAGCGCTTCACTCACAACATCGGCCGGGTCGTTGATGAGCTTCTTCATCCCCCCATCTGAGCACACCCGGGCCGCCTGCGGGAGGGGCCCGAAATCAGTCCTTCGGGCGGAGGAGGGGGCGGACGACCTCGCGGGCGTCGTGGATCCGGGACTTGACGGTGCCGAGCGGGGCGCCGACCTCGGCGGCGATCTCCTCGTACGACAGGCCGTAGACGTCCCGCAGGACCAGCGGGGTGACCATCTGCGGGCGGTCCCGCTCCAGGGTCTCCAGGGCCTCCAGGAGGTCCAGGCGGGTGCCGGCGATCACGCTCGTGGTGCGCGGGTCCGGCTTCTCCATCTGCTCGGGGTTGTGCGCGGCCTGCGCGGTGCGCTTCAGCTTGCGGTACGTCGAGCGCGCGGAGTTCGCCGCGACGGAGTGGACCCAGGTCGAGAAGCTGCTGCGGCCGGAGAACGAGTTGATCTTGGTGGCGATGTTGAGCAGTGCCTCCTGGGCCGCATCCTCCGCGTCGGCGGAGTACGGCAGGACGCTGCGGCAGATCCGCAGGACGCGCGGATACACCTGCCGCAGCAGGTCGTCCATCGCGTTCTTGTCGCCGGCCTGCGCCTGCTCCGCGAGGGTGGCGAGGTCGTCGGCCGGACTGGTGCTGTCGCTCATCTGCGCCTTTGCTCTCGATCGGCCCCCGTAAGGGACACTCCAATGACCCATAATGCCCTGTATGGGGGTCCCAACCAGACTCGGTCGATACGTCGTGCGCCGACGCCTGGGCTCGGGCGGTTTCGCCACGGTGTGGCTGGCTCACGACGAGCAGCTCGACGCCGAGGTGGCGATCAAGGTGCTCGCCGACAACTGGGGGCACGACGACTCGGTCCGGCAGCGGTTCCTCGAGGAGGGCCGGTTCCTGCGCCGCGTCGAGTCAGAGCACGTCGTCCAGGTGCACGACGTCGGCGAGCTCGAGGACGGCCGGCCGTTCCTGGTGCTGACGTACGCCGACCGCGGCACGCTCGCCGACCGCCTGAAGAAGGCACCGCTGGAGCTGGCCGAGGCCGTCGACGTGGTCGTCCAGGTCGGCCGCGGCCTGCAGGCGCTGCACCGGCGCGGCCTGCTGCACCGCGACGTGAAACCGGCGAACGTCCTGTTCCGCAGCACCGACGACGGCGAGCGGGCGGTGCTGTCCGACCTCGGGCTGGGCAAGTCTCTCGACGAGATCTCCCGCATCACGATGCCCGGCGGCACCCCGTCGTACGTCGCTCCTGAGCAGGCGCTCGGTGAGCGGCTGGATCAGCGCGCCGACCAGTACTCGCTGGGCGCGGTCGCGTACGCCGCCCTGACCGGGCGGTCCCCGCACCAGGTCGACGGCCTGGGCGCCGCGAGCCGGGTGAAGGTGGCGGCGCCGCCGAGCTCGCTCGGGTTCGAGCTGCCGGAGCAGGTCGACGCGGCGATCGTCCGGGCGCTGGATCCGGACCGGGAGAAGCGCTGGCCGGACGTGCAGTCGTTCACGCGGCAACTCGTGGGCGCGCTCGACGAGACCACGCGTGACTTCCCGCTGTCGACCCGCGAGACGGTGACCGTTGCGTCCGAGGACCTGGACGCGAAGACGGCGCTCAGCGACGAGAACCAGCCGACGATCGTGAAACCCGCCGAGCCGTCGGAGAGCGTGACGGCGGACTCAGAGACCGTCGCAGTCGAGAGTGCTGCGGTGGAGCCCGCTACCGCTGAGGCTGAGACCGCCTCGGTTGAGACGGCGGCGCCCAGGAAGCGGCGCCGCGGGCGATGGGTGGTGGCTGCTCTGCTGGCGCTGCTGGTCGGCGGCGGTGTCGGGTACGGCGGCCACTGGTACCTCTCGAGCCGCAAAATGATTCAGGTCTCGGAGGGCCAATTCTCCGTCACCCTGCCAGAGGCCTGGGCGCAGTCGATGGCCCAGTCGGTCTGGACCGCGCCTGGCAGCACCGGGAGTGCCCCGGCGTTCCGAGTCAGCCGCGACCCGGACTGGTCGGGGAAGACTCCGGGTGTGTTCGTCGGTGTGTCGAAGTCGAAGCTGGCGGTCCCGGACGGCAAGCAGTGCAGCAACGAAGGCACTCTGCAGCCGCACATGGTCCGTGAACTCTCAGTAACCGACCGGGTGTCCGCTGACTGCTTCGGTGCCGATATCGTGTTGCTCCAACGGGTCGTCGATCACGGGGACGGCGGCTCGCTACTCGTACAGGTGGTCGTACCCGGATCGGATGTCCTCCGAGCCACGGAGATCGCCGATTCGGTGCAGTACTTCGACTGAGGAAGTCCCCATGCATCTATCGACCGAACGGTTCCGACCGTCGCCGGCGCTGCTCCAGTCCGCCCGCCGCAGGTTCTACCGCCTCCGCTTCACCATCTTCCGCACCATCTGGCCGGCCGACTGACCCACCGGCCGGCTGGGTACGTCGTACTGCGTGATCGAGTCCTTCCGCGAGTTCGACGTACCGGTGTCCGGCGCTGTCATCCACGGCAGCCGCGGTGGTGACGGACCGCCGCTCCTGCTCCTGCACGGCTTCCCGGAATCGCACGTCATGTGGCACCGGATCGCGCCGGTGCTGGCCCGGGAGTTCAGTGTGGTCGCGACCGACCTCAGCGGATTCGGTGACAGCACTTCCTCCGGCGACCAGTCGATGCGAGAACTCGCGAGGCTCCAGGTCGAGGCAATGCAACAGCTGGGGTACGACGACTTCGCCGTGGTCGGCCACGACCGTGGCGCCCGCTGTGCCTACCGGATGGCGCTCGATCATCCCGATGTGGTGACGAAGCTCGCCGTACTGGACGTCGTACCGACGGGCGACGCCTTCGACCGCGCCGACAGGGACTTTGCCCTCGGCTACTGGGTCTGGACGTTCATGGCCGCCCCGATCGCCGAGACCTTGATCGGCCGGGCGCCCGACTCGTTCGTGAACCACCTCCTCGATACCTGGTCCGGTGGCGACGCGTTCCCGCCGGAGATCCGGGCCGAGTACATCCGTCACTTCCGCGACCCGGAGGTCGTCCACACGATGTGCGAGGAGTACCGCGCGGCCGCCACGATCGACTGCGAACACGACGCGGCCGACCGGGGTGTGCGCCGTATCACGTGTCCGACGCTGGTCCTCTGGGAGCAGGACGGCTCGGTCGGACGCTGGTACGGCGACCCGATCGACATCTGGCGCAACTGGGCCGACGACGTCACCGGCGGCCCGGTCGCCTCCGGCCATTTCCTGCCCGAGGAGGCCCCGGACGAGACCCTCGCCTGGCTCCTACCGTTCCTCAAAGTCGGCAGCTAGGCCGTAGTGGTCGCTGGGAATCTCGCCAGGCTGGTCGAACGTACGGCGGCAGCTCTGGATCGGTAGCGTCGGGCGGCCGTCGGCGCCGCAGCGGACAAGGATGTGGTCGAGTCCGCGGTACGGCCAATCGCCGTCGACGAACAGCGGGTTCTCCGGCACGAAGGTCTCCAAGGGCTCGTGCGGGTGTGTCGCCTGCCAGGCGCTGCGGTAGCAGACGCTCAGGTTGTCGACGACGTGACGCCCGGTCCAGAAACGCAGACTGTCCGCAGCGTCGTCAGCATCCAGGTCTCCGGCGACGACGACGTGCCCGGGGGAGTCTGAAACCAGCTGCTCGAGCTTGCGCGCGACAAGGACCGTCTGCGCGCACCGTTCGCGCTCGTGATCGACCTGGTAGTCCGGGAAGTGGTTCGCCACCCAGACCCGTCCGAACGGCGCGAGCACCTCGGTGAGCAGCGCCGTACACGCGAAGTCTCCGGTCCGGTCGGTGACGTTCAGGTCGAGCTCGAGTACGTCGCCGATCGGCCAGCGGCTCGCAGTGCTGATTCCGGATCCGTCGTACTCACGCTCCGACGAGTGCACCACGTGGTACTCCGGCCCCAGCATCTCCATGACCTGATCGACGTCGGCGTTGAACACCGTCTCCTGCAACGTGAGTACATCGGCATTCAGCTGTTGGAAGCCCTTCCGGAACAGGGCGAGTCGGGCCGGCCAGTCGCCGCGGACGCCCCAGACGTTCAGCGTTGCCAGTCGCATGTCTACTCCACTGTGAGCCAGGTGATTCCCAGGCCCAGTACCCACAGTGCGCCGCCCAACCAGGCCAACGTGTGGAGGCCGGTGGTGAACGGCATGGAGTGGCTGAGGATGGTGCTGTAGAGGCCCACGCCGACCGCGCCGACGCCTTGCCGTGCCGTGTTGTTGACTCCGCTGGCCAGACCGGCGCGGTCCGGAGGAAGCGCGGCGACGGCGGCGTTGACCACGGCTGCGGTGAGGAAACCCATGCCGATGCCGAGGCAGAGCTCGACCGGGACAACTGCGGCGTACCGGCTGGTGGGCTGTACGGCCAGCAGACAGAAGGACCCGATGGCGCCCAGCGCCAGTCCGAACGACATCGGAAGTCGCGGGCCGTACCGGGCCGTGACCCGTCCGGAGACCGGCCCCAGGACCGCCAACGGCAGCAGAACCGGAATCAGTTCCAGCCCGGCGCGCAGCGCGCTGTGGTGGAGGTGTTCCTGCAAGTAGAGCGTCAGCGCGAGCAGCGTGCCCAGACCGACCAGATTCATCAAGCCTGCGACCACATTGGCGCCGATGAAGTCCGCGCCGATGTGTAGCCTGCGCGTGGTCTCGCGCTGGGCGACCTGGCGCCGCGGCACAATGCGCCAGGCAACCGGTAGCGCGACCGCGATGATCGGCAGGTTGATCAGGAACACGGAACGCCAGCCGAGATCGCTGACCAGCACCCCGCCGAGCGTGGGACCCGCAACGAGGGCAAGCGCACCGGCACCGGCCCAAATCCCGACAGCACGTGCTCTGGCGGCTTTGTCGGCGTACTGATCGGTGATGACGGCCAACGTGCCTGGCAGCAGGAGGGCCGCGCCGACACCTTGGATCGCCCGGGCCGCGACCAGGAGCTCGATGCCGGGGGCTGTGCCGCACACCAGCGACGCACCACCGAACACTGCCAGCCCCGCGAGCACGATCCGCCGGTGACCGATCCGGTCGCCCAGCGCTCCGCAGACGAGCAGGAGCGCGGCAAGCACGATCATGTACCCGCTCACGACCCACTGCTGGCCGGCCGCACTGGTATCAAGGCCGGTCCGGATGGCCGGCAGCGCGACATTCACCACGGTCACGTCCAGCTGGACCAGGAAGATTCCGATACACAGCAACGCGAGAAGCATGCTTTCCACGTTCCCACCGCAACACTTCGGGTCACCTCGAAATGTGACGGTGTGAGTATGGGAAGCATGGACGGAGATGCCGACGTGGCCCAGGTCGCCGGTCTGATGGCCGAGCCCGCCCGGGCGAAGGTCCTGATGGCGCTGGCGGACGGCCGCGCTCTTCCCGCCTCGCTGCTGGCCACGGAAGCCGGAGTGTCGCCGCAGACAGTCAGCGCGCACCTGCGCAAGCTGCTGGAGGGCGGCCTGGTCACGGTCGAGCAGTCCGGTCGGCACAGGTACTACGGACTCTCTGGGCCTGAGGTGGCCGCCGCTGTGGAAGCGTTGGCGCGCATAGCCAAGCCACAGCCGATCAGGTCACTGAGGCAGAGCACTCGGGCCGCAGCGCTCCGCGAGGCTCGCACCTGCTACGACCACTTGGCCGGTCGTCTCGGCGTGGCCCTCCTGGAAGGCCTGGTACGCCGTGATGCCCTGACGCGCACCGACGGCGGCAGGGGCACAGAGCGCCGTCCGAGCGACCCCCTGGCCCAGCAGCTCCCGGACGGCCCGTATGCGCTCGGACCCAACGCCACAGAGGTCCTTACTGAGCTAGGAGTCGACATCGCCAGTCAGCCGTCCCGACGTCCGCTCCTGAGGTTCTGCGTCGACTGGAGTGAACAACGCCACCACCTGTCCGGGCAGCTCGGTGCCGCGATCACCGAGGCGCTACTGAACCGCAACTGGCTCCACCGCCGCCCCCGCCAACGCGCCGTACACCTGTCCGAAGCAGGCCGCCACGGTCTCGCCCAACTGCTCTAACCCGACAGCGGAGTGTCCCGGCGTTCGACGCTGTCGGTGGCGTGGTCGAGGACGTCCAGCAGAGCGTCCTTGTCCTGGGGGAGCCCAGTGGAGCTCATCTCGACAGCGCAGTTGCCACTGTCATCCGCGACCCAACGCACGATGACATAACGCAAAACGCCTTCGGGGGAGAGTTCCTCGTCCGGCACGTAGGTGTAGGCGAGCGTCGCGTAGTTCGCTTCCACGGTCCGTGACAGGACCTTCACCATCTGGCTCGCCGAGATGCCGGCGAGCTGCTTGAGCCGGGCTTCCAGCGAGTCGGCGGGCGGCCGCGTGATCGTGAAGCCGGCTTCGATCCTGATCCAGCGCTTCTTCGTCCGGTCGGTGAACCGGCCGCTCTTCGGCGGATCCTGCTTGGTGTACGCCCAGTCCGACGGCACGCGGACCGAGATCCGCGACTTGAACATGTCGGTCACCGTGAACGTCCGGGCCTCGTAGTCCAGGTCGTCGACCTCGAGGGCGGGCGACTTGTCGTACGTGACCTTGCGTGGCGGTCCGGTCGGTGTTGGCGTCGGGGTGGGCGTCGTACCTGGCGTGGAGCCCACGGCGAGCGGTGCCGCCGTGCCGGCCAGGCTTGGTTCCTTGGTGAGGAACAGGCCGACGCCGTAGCCTCCCGCTCCGCCCACCCCCGCAAGCGTCAGCAGACCGGCGCCGAGCATCGCCCGCCTACTCACCGTCCCCGCCATGCCCCACCTCCCCAGGTCTACTAACAGAAGACACCTCAGCCCCCGCAGAGGTTGCACCGGATAAGTAACGATTCTGTGAAAAGGGTCAGCCGACCTCGCTGACCGAGGCGGTTGCGCGCTGTAGGACCTCGTCGAGGGCTTGCGCGTCCTGGGGGAGGCCGGTGATGCTCATCTCCACGTTGGTGAGCTCGCCGTTGATCGCGACCCAGCGGACGATCACGTAGCGCAGGGTCTCGCCCGGGATGAAGGTGTAGATCAGCGTGGCGACCGCCCGGGATTCGCCGTCGTCGCCGGTGATCACGTCGGTGGTGTGGCTGGCGATGCGTACGTCGTTCTCCGGCGGCTGGCTCTTCTTGAGGTCCACGATGAGCTGGGCCATCTCGGCGGCAGGACTCTGTGCGGCCGGCGCGACTGCTTCGACGCGGACGCCGCGTTCTCTGAGTTTGTCGAGGTACTTGACCTCGCCGGGGCGCTTCGGGTCCCTGGGCGCGAGCTTCCAGCCCTGTGGTGTCTCGATCGAGAGCTGGACCGGCTCCGCGTCCTTCGGGGTCACGGTGAAGGTGTGGTTGGTGTAGTCCAGCCCGGTCTCGAGAGGCTCCACGGTGCTCGGGACGGGGGTCTTCACCGGGAGCGGGGGCTCGGTCGGTGTCGGCGTGGGGGATGGGGAGATGTCGCCGAGTGGGCCGGCGGTGCCGGAGGCAGTGGGTTCCGGACCGTCGAAGTAGTCGCCCGCGTAGTAGCCACTGCCGGCGCCGAGAGCCAGGGCCAGCAGCAGGAGGCCGGCCAGGAGGACTCGTCTCACGCGCACGTGGGCCATCTTCTCAGGCGAGGTGGGCCGGGCCCCAAAACACCGGTGGAGGCCTTTTCACACCGGTCCGACTGAATCCTTTCAACGAGGTCTTGACACTCTCCCGGGCCGTACGTACCGTCCCCGTGACAAAAGTAACACGATCCTGCGGTTACTTCACATTCTTGGCCGGTACTTCGGCGCTCAGGAGGAACCATGGCACTCGAACGGTCCGTCAGCCGAAGGCGGCTCCTTCAACTCGTCGGCGGGGCGACCGTCACCGCCGGTCTGGCCGGTGCGTTGTCGGCCTGCGGCGGCGGCAACGGCAGCTCGTCGTCCGGCGGTCCTCTCAAGGTGATCGGCGCCGGCAGCCAGGAGGCCGGTCTGCGGAAGGCGCTCGACGACTACAAGAAGGCGCATTCGGACTTCGACTTCAACCTCTCGTTCTCGCCGGCCGACCAGCTGCAGACCGCGCTCCGGGCGCAGCTCGCGGCCGGTAACGCCCCGGACCTGCACGCGGTCTACCCGGGCAACGGCAGTGCGATGTCGATGGTCCAGCTGAGCAAGGCGAACCTGCTCACGGACCTCAGCAGCCAGTCCTGGACCCAGAAGATCCCGACCGGCTTCAAGGGCGCGTTCCAGAACGACGGCAAGACGTTCATCTTCTCGCCCGGCACCAGCGTGCTCGGCGCGATCTACAACAAGAAGGCGTTCGCGACCGCGGGCGTCGACGTACCGACCACCTGGTCGGAGCTGCTGTCGGTGTGCGACAAGCTGAAGAAGAAGGGCATCGTGCCGATCGCGCTCGGCGCCCAGACCCCGTGGGTCACGCAGCTCATCGACTACGCGCTCGTCCCGGGAACGGTCTACGCCAAGACGCCGGACTTCGACGACAAGATGACCGCCGGCAGCGCGTCCTTCGCGGACTCGGGCTGGGCGGACGCGATGAACAAGTACCTCGAGCTGCAGAAGAAGGGCTTCTTCAACGACAACCCGAACGGGACGACGTACGAGCAGGCCACCTCGATGGTCGGCACCGGCAAGGCCGCGATGGCCGTGCAGGTGTCCGCGGTCCTGCAGGCCTTCCGCCAGGCGTCGCCGACGCCGGACGACCTGGGCATGTTCCCGTTCCCGGCCACGGATGTCGCCGCCGACAACTGGATCCCCGGCGGCGTGGTGGTCGGTATCGCGGTGAGCGCGAAGAGCAAGAAGGCCGAGCAGGCGAAGAAGTTCATCGAGTACTGCGGTCAGCCCGAGGTCGTCAACGCCTGGGCCGAAGCCGTCGCGTGCGTCCCGCTGTACTCGGAGGGCGACGCCAAGGTCGACCCGGTGCTGAAGCCGTTCCTCCCGTACCTCAAGGACAACAAGGCGGTTCCGTTCATGGACCAGCGCTGGCCGAACGCCGAAGTACAGCCGACCCACTTCGCCGTCGTACAGGAGCTCCTCGGCGGCAAGAGCACGGTCCCGGCCGCCCTGAAGAAGATGGACGAGGCCTACCGGAAGACGGCATGACGGTCACAGCTCAGGCGGTACGCCGGGACGCTGTCAAGGCACCGCGGCGCCGCGGCGGCGGGATCGCGCCGCCGTGGTTGTTCGCGGTGCCGGCGTTGCTGATCTATGCGTTGGTTGTCTTGTATCCGGCGTTTTCCGGGGCCGGGTCGGCGTTCACCGACTGGTCCGGGGTCGGGGCGCAGCGGTCGTTCGTGGGGCTGGACAACTTCCAGCAGTTGTTCCACGACGACCAGGCGCTCGGCGCGTTACGCAACACGTTGCTGCTGACGGTGGCGATCGTCGTCGTACAGAACGGGATCGGGTTGCTGCTGGCGCTCGGCGTACACACCGGGATCAAGAGCCGGATGGTGCTGCGGGTGATCTTCTTCGCGCCCGTCGTGGTGAGTCCGGTGATGGTGTCGTTCCTGTGGAAGTACGTGTACAACCCGGCGCCGGACGCCGGGTTGAACGCGGCCCTCGGGGCGATCGGTCTCGGCGGGCTGCGGCAGGACTGGCTGGGCAATCCGTCGATCGCGTTGTGGTCGGTTGCCTTCACCGTGATCTGGCAGTGCGCCGGGTACTCGATGGTCATCTTCCTGGCCGGTCTGGAAGGCGTACCGCAGGAGCTGCACGAGTCCGCGATGGTCGACGGCGCGGGCACCGTGGCCCGGTTCCGGCACATCACCTGGCCGTTGCTCGCACCGGCCGTGACGATCAACCTGATGCTGTCCACGGTCGGTGGCCTGACGTTGTTCACCCAGATCATCGCGATGACGAACGGCGGCCCCGGGTACGCGACCGACACGTTGTCGACGGTCCTCTACAAGCAGGCCTTCGTCTTCGGGAAGTTCGGCTACAGCACCGCGGTGGCGCTGGTACTGGCGATCTTCGTCGCGGCCGTGTCCTTCATCCAGATCGGGTACCTGCGCTCGAGGGAGACCGCGGCATGAGATACAAGCCCCGCACTTTCGTGCTGGAAGTCGTCATGGTGGTGGCCGCCATCGCTTTCCTCTTCCCGGTCTACGCCCTGGTGACATTGGCCTTCAAGGATCCCGGCCAGATCGCCAACAAGCCGCTGTCGCTGCCCGATCCGCCGTCGGTGGGAAGCTTCGGTGAAGCGTGGCAGTCGGCATCACTCGGCTCGGCGCTGCTGAACAGCACCCTGATCACGGTGAGCAGTGTCCTCGTGCTGATCGTCCTGGGCTCGCTGGCGGCGTACTTCCTGGCCCGTACGGCGACACGCCTGAGCTACACGCTCTACATCCTGTTCCTGGTCGGCATCATCCTGCCGTTCCAGCTCGGGATGATCCCGCTCTACCAGATGGTCAACGACCTGGGCCTGCTCGGCACCTACCAGGGGATGATCCTGTTCTACACGGGCATCCAACTGCCGTTCACGGTGTTCCTCTACACCGGGTTCATCCGCTCGCTGCCGGCCGACTACACCAACGCGGCGCTGATCGACGGCGCGTCCCATCTGCAGGCGTTCGCGCACGTGATCTTCCCGCTGCTACGGCCGATCACGGGCACGGTGCTCATCCTCAACGCCGTACACATCTGGAACGACTTCTTCACCCCGCTGCTGTACCTGGGTGGATCCGGCCGCGAGACGGTCCCGGTCCGGGTCTTCGCCTTCGTCAACGAGTACACGTCGAACTACGGGCTGGTGGCCGCCGGACTGGTCCTCGCAGCGCTCCCGATCCTGCTGCTGTTCCTCGTCCTGCAGCGGTACGTGATCCGCGGATTCGCCTCCGGATTGAAGGGATGACCTCTTCGCCCAGGACACTGAGCACTCACAAACGAACAGAGGGGGATCGGCATGGTACGTCGGTTGTGGGTCGGAGTTCTGGCAGTCGGAGCGCTCCTGGGCGGGGTCGCGGTCGTGGGGAGCACCCAGGCCGAAGCGAAGACGGTGGCGGTATCGGACACCCTGTTGCCGGGTCAGAAGCTGCTGGCTGGGCAGTACATCCGCTCGCACAGCGGGGTCTACACGTTGATCATGCAGCCGGCCGGCGACGCCAAGCTGTATCAGCGCGGAGTGACGAATCCGCTGTGGGCCTCGGGCACCTGGCGGCGGAACTCGGTGCTGGTGATGGGCACGGACGGGACGTTGCAGGTGATTTACGGCCGGACGAAGATCTGGTCGATGAGCATCAAGAGCGCCGGCGCGAAGCTGGTGCTGCCGGACACCGGGAACCTGGCGATCTACAACACTCGCGGCAAGGCGAACTGGAACCGTCACATGGTCGTCGGGACGTTGATGCCGCAGAGCAAGCTCGCCGGCCCGGACGCGGCCTGGGACGAGGTCATCATGTACTCCGTCAACCGGATCTACACGCTGAAGTTCCTGACGACCGGCAATCTGGTGCTGTACAAGAACGGCACCACCGTCCTGTGGAGTACCGGCGTGAAGAATGCCCCGGGCGCGTACGGCTGGGTCAACCCGGACGGCTCGTTCGGCACCGTGAACGGCTTCGGGGACCTGACCTTCTTCTACCAGACCCGTCGCGACGGTAGCGTCCTCCAGCTGACCGACGACGGCCACCTTCGGATGGTCAACGGGAAGACCGTCGTCAAGATCTTCTACTGACAAGACACTGAGCGAACTAGGGGTGCGGGATGGTACGTCGACTGGTGGCCGGGGTCCTGGCCGTCGGGGCACTGTTGGGTGGGGCTGTGCTGGTGGGAAGCGGACCGGCCGAGGCGAAGACGGCGGCAGTCTCGGACACGCTGCTACCGGGTCAGAAGTTGATGACACTGCAGTCGATCAAGTCGGCGAGTGGTGTGTTCACGCTGACCATGCAGCGCAGCGGGAACGTGACCCTGCTCCAGCGCGGCGTGGCGCAGCCGCTGTGGACGTCCGGAACCTACCGGCCGGGGTCGGTGCTGGTGATGGCGGCCGACGGCACGATGCGGATCATCTACGGGCGGACGCAGATCTGGTCGATGGGTGCGGCCAGCCCGCAGGCGAAGCTGGTGCTGCCGAACACCGGTCTGCTGGCGATCTACAACACCCGCGGCAAGGCGGTCTGGAACCGGCACATGGTGATCGGCACGCTGATGGTGGGTGCCATGCTGCACGCACCGGACGCACTCGGCCGCGACGTGACGATGTACTCCCTGGACCACGTCTACACGCTGAAGGTGCTGACGAACGGGAACATGGTCTTCCAGAAGAACGGCACGACCGTGCTGTGGAGCACCGGCAAGACCCGGTACCCGGAGTCGTTCGCGAACATCGACCCGAACGGCACCTTCGGCACCTACAACCGTGACGGCGAAGGCACGTGGGACTTCGCGACCCACAGGCCGGGCACCGTCGTCCAGATCCGCAACGACGGCCACTTCCTGCTGATCAACGGCCGCACCGTCGTGAAGATGTTCGTCTAGCCTGTGCCACTGAGCATTCACAATCGAACCGAGGGGGCATGAATGGTACGTCGGCTGTTGGCTGGGGTTCTGGCCGTGGGGACGCTACTGGGTGGGGCCGTGCTGGTCGGAAGCGGACCGGCCGAGGCGAAGACAGTGGCGGTCTCGGACACGCTGCTGCCGGGTCAGAAGTTGATGGCCGGGCAGTACATCCGGTCGCGCAACGGGGTCTACACGTTGATCATGGATACGCGTGGGGAGGCGAAGCTGTACCAGCGCGGGGTGTCGTGGCGGTTGTGGAGCTCCGGGACCTGGCGCGCGGGCTCCGTGCTGGTCATGGGCACGGACGGGACACTGCAGATGATCTACGGCCGGACGAAGTTCTGGTCGATGAGCATCAAGAGCGCCGGCGCGAAGCTGGTGCTGCCGGACAACGGAAACCTCGCGATCTACAACACCCGCGGCAAGGCCAACTGGAACCGGCACATGGTGATCGGCACGCTGATGCCGCAGAGCCAGATCCATGCCCCGGACCCGGAAGGACGTGAAGTGATCATGTACTCCGTCAACCGGATCTACACGCTCAAGTTCCTGACCACCGGCAATCTGGTGCTGTACAGGAACGGCACCACCGTCCTGTGGAGCACCGGGAAGAAGACCTCGCCGGAGTCGTACGGGTCGGTCGGACCGGACGGCACGTTCTACAACTTCAACGACTTCGGTGACATCACCTGGATGTACGAGACCCGCCGGCCCGGCAGCGTCCTCCAGCTCACCGACGACGGCCACCTCCTCATGGTCAACGGCCGCACCATCGTGAAGACGTTTGTCTAGTAGACCTCGATGCGGTCGAGGCTGATGACCGCGCTGGTCGACGCGGGGTTCTTGTCGCCGGTCACGCGCACCTTCAGGGTGTGCGGGCCGGACGGCAAGGCCGGGCTGATGTACATCAGCTGCTCGCCGACGCGGATCGAGCTGTAGTAGTCGATCCGTTGCTCGGGTCCGCCGTCGACCGAGATGGCGGCGATGCCGTTGCCGGTGTCCGCCACACTCAGCAGGGCCACGCGGGTGCCGGTGAACCGGATCGTCGCGGTCGCGTTCGGCTGCCAGCTCCAGTGGTCGTTGCCCCAGAAGCACTGGTTGCCGCAGCCGGCACCGGAGCTCCACGCACCGGTGTAGGCGACGGCCGCGTCGGTGTCGTTGATCCAGTAGTTCGGTGAACCCGGGTCGCCGGACGGCAGGTTCTGGGTCGCGCCCGCGGCGAGCGGCCGGCCGAGGTTCGGCGTACCGTCGGCGTTCCAGGTGATCTTCTGGACGCGCGTCGTGCGGTACGAGTACGTGTAGGTGCTGGTGTTCTTGCCGTGGTACGCGATCCAGTCCTCGGTCCCGTCCGGTGACTTGAAGAACGAGTGGTGCCCGGGACCCCACACGCCGGTCGCGTCGTTGCGGGAGAAGACCGGGCCGGGGTGCTGCACCCAGTTCGCCGCGACCATCGGGTCGGCGCCGTTCGCGATGCTCTTCATCCACAGCTGGTAGTCCGGCTTGCCGGTGTCGCACGTCGAGTAGGTCAGGAAGGTGCGCGTCGCGCCGTACAGCGGGGTCGGCCCTTCCCGTACTTCGGTGCACCCGCCGTCGGCCGGGATCGCGACGCGGCCGCCGGTCGCGGTCCACGGGTTGCTCATCCGGACGATGTACAGCTGCGCCGGTCCGCCCTGTCCGCGGCCCGGGCCGGTCCAGACGAAGTACTGCTGCCCGTTGACCGTGATCGGCTCGCCGTCGATCGCGTACTCACCGAAGTCCGCGATCTTCGCCTTGAAGCTGTACGGGCCGAGCGGGTCGTCGCCGGCCGACTCGAGTACGTACATCCGGTGGTTGGCGTCCACGCCGTCGGAGGCCGTGTAGTAGATGTACCAGCGGTTTCCGACATGCCGGAACGCCGGCGCCCACATCTGCGTGTTGCGGCTGGTGTTCGAGTCCCGCCACACCACCTGTTCCGGTTGCACGAGCAGCGTCGCGAGGCTGGTCGACGACCAGATACCGATCCGGTCGCCGCGGGTGGTCGCGACGTAGTACCTGCCGTTGTAGAACATCAGCGACGGATCCGCGGACGGATTCACCGGGTTCCGGAACGTCTGCGACGTCACAGCATTCTCCTCGCGTTCGACGGCGGGAGCGGGACCGGCGACGGATCCGGTCAGGAGTACGGCGAGCAGCGTGCAGAGGACGGGGCGGACGAACCTCATGACGGACACCTCCGGGGTGTGGGCGGACCATCTCCCTGGTTGTAGAACGAGCTTGCCAACGTTGTAAACCGTTCAAACAGTGGTCGAATGGTCCGCCGGCAGCTGTTCGACGTACGGCGAAAGGCCTGTTGCCGGAACCTTGTGTCGATGGGTGGCGTCTCACCGGGCATGAAGCTCAAGGTCCGGGTCGTGCACTACCGGCACGATTGCTGGTACGCCGACATCGACGACGCCGACGACCGGCAGCCCGACGACCCCTTCTGGTACGCCGACGGCTGCCGCACCCAGGCTGAGGCGATCGCCCTCGCCTGCAGCGAGCTCGCCGCACTCGACCAGGCGATCGCGGCCGGCAACGTACCGACCCGCATCAGCGAGCCGCGCCTGACCGCCGCGTAGCGATACACCCTGAAAGATCTGTAACACATTGTCACGGTGACGGGATGTAACCCCCGAGGGGGGACTCACCATGGCAATTTTCAATTCACCACCGGGCTGGCCGGCTCCACCGGCGCCTGACTGGCAACCACCGTCCGGCTGGCAACCGGACCCGTCCTGGCCGCCGGCGCCGCCCGGTTGGGCGTTCTGGCTGAACGCCCGCGGCCTGCGGACGCGCGGACCCGGTGGCCGGTACGGCGCCGAGCCGCCGGTGAAGTTGATCGCGGGATGGGTGGCCGGGGCGTTCGCGTTCATCGTCATCCTCGCCGCGATCGGTGGGGCGAGCAGTCCAGCCGCAGTCTCGTCAACGCCGGGCGCGACGGTGACCGTACCGGGGCCGACGACTACGGTGGCCGGTCCGACCGTGACTGTGTCCGGGCCGGCGGTCACGGTGCAGCAGACCGTTCCAGGGCCTATAACCACGATCACGCAACCGCCGTTGCCGGCCCGGACCGTGACGGTCGGGGCGCCGCGGGCGAGCACCAGTACGACTGCGCCGGTCCCGTTGGCCCGGCCGCAGAGCCCGCGTCCGACGAGGACGACGGCCGCGCCGGCCGAGGTGTACTACGCCAACTGCTCCGAGGTGCGTGCGGCGGGGAAGGCGCCGCTGTACCGAGGTCAGCCTGGTTACGCGGCGCACTTGGATCGCGACAACGACGGCGTGGCCTGTGAGTGAGCCGATCGCCACGCGCTGTGTCCACAGTTCGGCTTGTGGATAACGCAGCAGTGCTGTGGATATATAGGCGGTTGCTGTGGACAACCGGGGATCGGCTGTGGGCGAGGCAACTAATTCCGTTGCCGATGCACGTGCAGTCCGGTGGTTGAGAGAACGGTTGCCGCGGCGCTGTTTCGGTGCTGAGATGGGTCCCCGTACGCCGCTGAAACTTTACGAAGATTTATCCGTGACATTCGGTGCGCCAGGTCGTTGATCTGTCAGACAGTTCGCGCTCAGTGGATCGCTGGGGAATCCGGAGGGACCGCTCGTGCACAAGTTCAACCCGCCACCGCAGTGGCCGCAGCCGCCGACGGCCGGCTGGCGTCCGCCGGTCGGCTGGAAGCCTGACCCGACCTGGCCCGCGGCTCCCGCGGGCTGGCGCTTCTGGCTCAACCGGAACGGTCGCCGCAGCAGCGGACCGATCGGCGCGTACGGCGCTGTCGACGCCGGCCGGCTCGAGCTGGCCACGGCCGATCCCGCCCTGCTTCTGATGCACTCCTGATCGAACGCTGCCGGCTCCCGCAGGCTGACCTGCGGGAGCCGTTTCATGTCCGCCTTCGGTCAAGGGCTGGTGCGTTCTTATCGTCTTCTGATGTTATGTTATCAATGTAGATAACACTCATCTGGGAGGCGTTTCGTGGGCTGGATCGGGCTCGACCTCGGCACGCAAAGTGTGCGCGCCGTGCTGGCCGATGCCAAGGGTCACGTTCTGTCCCGTGCAACGTGTCCGCTCGCCAGCCATCGTGACGGCACCCGTCACGAGCAGGACCCTCAGGCCTGGCTGACCGCCGTCGACGCGGTCCTCGCGGAGGTCGGGGCAACCGACCTCGACGGCATCGCGATCTGCTCGACCTCTGGCACCTTCCTGCTGACCGACCGCGCCGGCCGCCCCGTCACACCGGCCTTGATGTACGACGACGCCCGCGCGGCCGCCCGTCGCGACCAGATCGTGGACGCCGACCCGGATCGCTGGGCGACCAGCATGCAACCCACCTGGGCGCTCCCGAAGATCCTCGATCTCGACCTGACCGACCGTCGCGTCGTCCACAGCGCCGACTTCGTCGCTGCGCACCTCGTCGGACATCCGGTCGCGACCGACACCAGTCACGCCCTCAAGACCGGTTACGACCTGATCGCCGACGCCTGGCCGGCTGCCGCGTTCGACAAACTCGGTCTCCCGCTCGCGGCGTTCCCCGAGGTCGTCCGCCCCGGCACCGAGCTCGGCCGCACGCCGGACGGCGTCCCCGTTTACGCCGGTATGACGGACGGCTGCGCGGCCCAGATCGCCGCCGGCGCCCTCGCCCCTGGCGCGTGGAACTCGGTCCTCGGCACGACGCTCGTCCTCAAAGGTGTCAGCACCGAGCTGCTGACCGACCCCACCGGAGCTGTCTACAGCCACCGTCACCCCGACGGCGGCTGGCTTCCGGGCGGCGCGTCCAGCACCGGTGCCGGCGTACTCACCGAACTGCTTCCTGGTGCCGACCTCGACGCGCTGGATCGTGCCGCCCACCCGATCGACGCGGTCATCTATCCCCTCACCAAAACCGGCGAGCGATTCCCCTTCGTGGCACCGCAAGCCGAACGGTTCACGCTCGGGACCACCTCCGACGACCTGCAGACGTACGCCGCCGTGCTGCAAGGTGTCGCGTTCATCGAGCGGCTCGCGTTCGAGCACCTGCAGACACTCGGTGCCGACCCGGTCCGCTCGGTCTCGCTCACCGGCGGCGCCACCCGCGCCGAGTATTGGAACCAGCTCCGCGCCGACGTCCTCGGCGTACCGGTAGAGCTTCCGGCCGTCCCGGACCCGGCGTACGGAATGGCCGTCCTGGCCGCGTCCGGCGGGACCGATCTCACCGGGACGGCGCGACGGATGGTCCGCGTCGATCGCGTCCTCGAACCGCGCGGCGAACGACTCGACGACCTGTACGGCGAGTTCGTCGCCGAACTCGACCGCCGGGGGTACCGGGGATGAGAACGACGATCGTGCTGGCTCGCCACGGCCGGACCGAATGGCACCACGGCAACCGGTACA
This sequence comes from Kribbella sp. VKM Ac-2566, assembly GCF_004366005.1. Classification (NCBI taxonomy): domain Bacteria; kingdom Bacillati; phylum Actinomycetota; class Actinomycetes; order Propionibacteriales; family Kribbellaceae; genus Kribbella; species Kribbella sp. VKM Ac-2566. The sequence continues at coordinate 439,413 of NZ_SODT01000015.1, forward strand.
CCGGTTCCACGGACCTCCCGATCGACGAGGTCGGCGTACAGCAGGCGCAGCAACTCAAGGACTGGGCCGCGGACTACGCGCCGGATGCGCTGTGGGCGTCGCCGATGCTGCGTGCGCGGCAGACCATCACGCCGACGGCGGAACTGCTCGGCCTGATGCCCACCCTGGACGCCCGGTTGCGCGAGGTCGACTTCGGTTCGGCCGAGGGCAAGATGCTGAGTGAGCTGCCGCCGGCGGTGGGCAAGGCGTTCGAGCTCGACCCGGTGCGGGACCACTTCCCGGGCGGCGAGGATCCGGCCGCGGCGGCCGAAAGGGTCCGTGAGGTCTTCGACGAGATCGGGCAGCGACACCAGGGCCAGAAGGTCCTCGTGGTCGCGCACAACACGCTCATCCGGCTGCTCGTGTGCAGGGTGCTCGGTCTCCGACTGAGTGACTACCGCAGACTGCTACCTGCGCTCGGTCCCGCGGCGCTGGTGCGTTTCCGGTGGCAGGACGGCACAGTGGGTCTCGAGGCGTACAACGTTCCTCCTGTGCGAATGGAGACCCTGGCATGACAACGGATGTCGACGGCGACACCACCGAACTGAGTCGTCCCGCGCGCCGGCAGGCCGAGATCGCGGCGTACGTAGTGAAACACGGCTCGGTCTCGGCGAACGACCTCGTCGAGGCGTTCGGCGTGAGCGTGATGACCGTGCACCGCGACCTGGACGAGCTCGAGCGGCAAGGTGTGGTCCGGAAGTACCGCGGCGGGGTCAGTGCGCAGCCGACCAGTGTGTTCGAGAGCAACGTCGCGTACCGGCTGAACACCGCGCACGCGGAGAAGGCCGCGATCGCCCGGCACGCGCGGGCGATGATCGAGCCGGGGATGTCGGTGATGCTCGACGACTCGACCAGCGCGCTGGCCCTGGTCGACCTGTTCGAGGACATCGCTCCGTTGACGGTGGCAACGAACTTCCTGCCGGCGATCACCAAGCTGGCGCAGTTGCGGGACGTCACGCTACTGGCGCTCGGCGGGATCTACTCGGCGACCCACGACTCGTTCGGCGGCATGCCGTGTGCGGAGGCCGTCGAGGCGCTGCACGCCGACCTGCTGTTCTGCTCGGTGTCCGCGGTGTCGTCGACGCACGCGTTCCACCAGGAGGAGGAGATCGTCCTGGTCAAACGCGCGATGCTGCGCTCGGCACGGACCAAGGTGCTGCTGGTCGATCACGCCAAGCTGCAGCGCACCGCCCTGCACCGGCTCGCTCCGCTGACCGACTTCGACGTGGTGATCGTCGACGAGAAGACCCCGAAGGACCTGATCCAACCGCTGCGCGACCACGGCGCCACCGTGGAGGTCGCCAAACTCTAGGAGGGGGCAGTGCGTATTCATGGGCATGGACGTCGGAGTTGACGTAGGTACGACCGTCACGAAGGCTGTCGCGTTCGACGCCGACGGCCGGCCGGTGGCCGAAGCAGCTCGACCGACGCGCCTGGTTCGTCCCGGTGTGGGGCGGTTCGAGCACGAGACCGCCGAGATCGTTGCTTCGGTCAACGAGGTGGTGGGTGAGCTGGCGGCCACGGTCGGAACGCGTCCCGATGTCCTCGCGATCACCGCGCAGGGCGACGGCCTGTGGCTGGTCGATCCGGACGGTACGGCGGTCCGCCCGGCGATCTCGTGGCTGGATGCGCGCAGCAGCGCGATCCTCGACCGGTGGACCGCGGACGGCGTCGCGGAACACGTGTTCCGGCGTTCCGGAAACCGCATGTTTCCCGGTGCATCGGGCCCGCTGCTGTCCGCCGTACTCGCGGAAGAACCCGAGGTGGTCGAGCGGGCCGGTACGGCGGCGTACTGCAAGGACGTCGTGATGCAGGCGCTGACCGGCGTCCGTGCGACCGACGTGTCGGACGCGTCGGCGCCGTTCCTCGACCCGCGGACCGGTGGCTACGACGATCAGGCGCTGGCGGCAACAGGCCTGTCCGAGGTGCGCCATCTCCTTGCGCCGGTCGCCGCTGCCGGACCGGTCGGTGAGCTGCGCGACGACTCGACCGGTATGGCGCCCGGGACCCGCGTCTCCGCCGGTCCGTACGATCTCCCGGCCGCCGCGGCAGGCGCCGGCGTGACAGAACCAGGCGACGCTCTGCTGACCGTCGGCACCACGTTGGCCTGCCAAGTCATCACCCGCGAACTGCCCGTAGACGGCGAGCCCGCCGGCCTGTTCCTCGGGACGTGGACGCCGGGAGTCTGGCTCCGCGCGATGCCCGCGATGGTCGGTACGGCGGCCCTCGACCGGGTGCTCGCGCTCGTTGGCGTCACCACCGATCAACTGCCGTCGCTGCTCGCGGACAGCCCGCCCGGCGCGTCCGGCGTCACCGTCCTGCCCTACCTGTCGGAGGCGGGCGAACGTGCCCCGTTCGTCGACACCCGCGCCCGCGGCACGATCGACGGCATCTCGCTGTCCACGACGACGGCCGACCTGGTCCGTGCGACCTGCGAAGGTATCGCGTACGCCGCCCGCCACTGCCTCGATGCGGCCGGCTGGACCGGTCGCGTCACCGTGTGCGGCGGTGGCGCCCGGAGCAGCGAGTGGACCCAGATCCTCGCCGACGTACTGAACGCGCCGTTGCACACCGCCGAGGCCGAGCAGGTCGCCGCGCGGGGAGCGGTCATCTGCGCGCGTCGTGCCGTCGACCCGGACAGCGCCGGCGCGGAATGGATCGCGGAAACCCGCCAGGTCGACCCGGACCCGGCCCGCGCCGCCTTCTACGCCGAGGGCTACGCCCACTACCTGCGCCGCATCGAGTCGACCCGCCCACGCTGGTCCGACCCAGCACCTACGTTCACAGGAGAGCGATGAGAACCGTCAAGACGCTGCTCGCCGGCGACCATTTCGTGCGGAACGACCTGCTGGCTGCGGCGCTCTCCACGATTCCGGACGTTGCGTTCGGGTTTCGTGAGGTCACGCTGCCCTGGCCGCTGACGCCGTACGGACGGGTTGCCGAGGTGGACGAGGCGAGTGACGCGGAGGACCAGCTGATCGAGGCGCTGGCCGGGGTCGAGCTCGCGGTCACGCAGATGGGGCCGTTCACCGAGCGGGTGCTGGACGCCGCACCCGACCTGCGCTTCCTGGTCGTGTGTCGTGGCGGTCCGGTGAACGTGAACGTGGCCGCGGCGGCCCAGCGGGGGATCGCCGTGGCCTCGACGCCCGGACGGAACGCGGTGGCGGCCGCCGAGCACGCGGTCGCGTTGATGATGGCTGCCTTGCGCAACCTTCCACGCTTGCAGCGGACGCTGGAGCAGGGCGAGTGGCGCTCCGATCTCTACGCGTACGACGAGTGCGGGCTCGAACTCGACGGGTCGACCGTCGGCCTGGTCGGGTACGGCGCGATCGGGCAACGGGTCGCCCGGGTGATGCTGGCGTTCGGCGCCCGCGTCCTGGTCGCCGATCCGTACGTCGAACAAGCGCCCGAGGGCATCGAACTCGTCGAACTCGACGAGTTGCTGCGGCAGTCGGATGTGGTCAGCCTGCATGCGAGGCTGACCGATCAGACCCGCGGGATGATCGGTGCGCAGCAGATCGCTGCGATGCCGCGCGGCGCCGTACTGGTGAACACGGCACGTGGTGGTTTGCTCGACTACGACGCGACGGTGGACGCGTTGGAGTCGGGGCAGTTGGGAGCGGCGGCGTTCGACGTGTTCCCGTCCGAGCCGGTACCGGCGGGATCGCGGTTGCTCACAGCGCCCAACATCGTGATGACACCGCACCTCGCCGGCGCCACGCGACAGACCGCTCACCGCGCAGGCTCGATCGCGGCAGAGGCCGTCGCCGCCTTCCTCAACGGAAAGGACCCCGCTGGACTGGTGTCCGCTTAGGCGGGGCACAGGACTGGATCATGAAGCTAGCGACCTCTACTACCTGGACCGAGCTCCTCCTGCTGCTGATCGCGTTCGTGCTGTCGATGGTCATCGGCATCGAGCGTCAGATCCGGCAGAAGAGCGCCGGCATGCGTACGCACACGCTCGTCGGCACCGGGGCGGCACTGTTCACCCTGGTGTCCGGGTTCGGCTTCAGCGCCGTCCTCGGGACCGACGTCAATCTCGACCCGTCCCGGATCGCGGCGCAGATCGTGTCTGGTGTCGGCTTCCTCGGCGCCGGCGTGATCTTCATGCGCCGGGACGTTGTCCGCGGGCTGACCACGGCGGCCACGATCTGGATGACCGCCGCGATCGGCATGGCCTGTGGTGCCGGGATGCCGGTCCTCGCGCTCGCGGCGACCGTGCTGCACTTGGTTGCCGTCGGCCCGTTCGCTCGGCTCGCCCGGTTCCTGCCGTCACCGGACCGCCGCCGGATCGTCACGGTGCGGTACGACGACGGAGCCGGCGTACTGCGGGCGATCCTGGCAACCGCTACGTCCATGGGATTCGAGGCGTCGGTGCTCGGGACCGAGGTGCACCGGGACGGCGCACGCCCGCAGGTACGGGCGGCGATGCGGTTCTCCGGGCGCGCGCCGCTGCAGAACCTGGTGCTCGCGCTGGACGACCTCGACGGCGTTACCGGCGTACGGCTGCGCAACGACGATGACGATTGAGCTACGAATGTGATTTCGGTGAGAAAATCACACTGATTCTCTATACCTAACCATCGTTCGGTGATAATTTCACCGGCATGCCCGCTGCTCCGAACCTCGTTGACCTGCGCGAACTGGCCGTCCGGCTGGCGATCGCGGCGGGCGAGGAACTTCTGGCCCGTCAGCGGAGTCTGTCGATCGACGCGGCCGGTGTCGAGACCAAGAGCTCGGCCAACGATCCCGTCAGCGCGGCAGACCGCGCGTCCGAGAAGCTGATCGTCGATGGACTGACCGCGGCCCGTCCCGGCGATGGACTTCTCGGTGAAGAAGGTGCTTCGCGAGTTTCGAGCACCGGTTTGACGTGGGTGATCGACCCCTTGGACGGCACGGTCAACTACCTCTACGGCCGTCTCGACTGGAGCGTGTCGATCGCCGTCGAGGACGAGAACGGTGCGCTCGTCGGCGTGGTTCACCAACCGCGCACCGGTACGACGTGGTCCGCCGTACGCGATGCCGGCGCGTTCCGTGACGATCAGCGCCTCGGGTCGCTACGACACACTCCACTGGAGTCGGCTCTGGTGGCTACCGGCTTCTCGTATCTCCCGGATCGCCGGGCCGAACAGGCTGCGCCACTGCAGGACTTGCTGCCGGTCGTCCGCGACATCCGCCGCGGTGGGTCGGCTGCGCTCGACCTGTGCTCGGTCGCCGACGGTACGGCGGACGCGTACTACGAGCACCTGATCCAGCCCTGGGACGTCGCCGCCGGTGCGCTGATCGCCCGCGAGGCCGGCGCCGTCGTCGTCCGCGGACCCGTTTTCCCCCAAGGCATTCTGGCCGCCGCCCCCTCGGTGGCCGCCCCACTACAGGAGTTACTCACGAGGAGGTCGGCATGACCGAGCGAAGCGAGGTCATCATCAAGCACAGCTCGGCTCGTGTCTCATCCGCGCCCGGAGCGAAGCGAGGACGTGGATGAGCATAGTAGACCTGCCGGCCCGGACTCATCCGGACGAACGAACGATTGCTGACGGCAATGATCAGCGGAAGCGCCGGCGACGGCGCGAGTACGGGCTGTTCGCGTTGCTGGTCGCGCCGAACCTGCTGGTGATCGCGGTCTTCGCGTACTGGCCGATCATCTACAACGCGTTCCTCAGCCTGACCGACTGGAACATGATCGCGGCCCGCCCGAAGTTCGTGGGCCTGGCCAACTACGGCCGGACGCTGACCGACCCCGCGTTCCACAAGACGCTGTGGATCACGGTGGTGTTCACCGGCCTGATCGTGGTCGGCAGCCTGGTGATCGGGCTGGCGCTGGCGTTCCTGTTCAACCTGCCGCTGAAGGGCCGCGGCGCGGTCCGGACGATCGCGTTCGCTCCGCACATCCTGTCCGGTGCCGCGGTCGCGACCATCTGGGCGTTCATCTTCGATCCCGGCTACGGCCTGATGCGGGCGCTGATCGAACCGTTCGGCGCCGAGCCGCCGGACTGGATGAACAACTCCGACTGGGCGCTGCCGGGTCTGGTCATCGTCTACCTGTGGAAGAACGTCGGGTTCGCCGCGCTGATCTACCTGGCCGGCCTGCAAGGCCTGCCGAAGGAGCTCGACGAGGCGGCCGCGATCGACGGCGCGTCGACCTGGACGCGGTTCCGGTCGATCAAGCTCCCGCTGCTTGCCCCGATCACCTTCTTCCTGCTGATCACCACGGTGATCGGCACCTTCCAGGCGTTCGACGTGATCGCGGTGATGACCGGTGGCGGCCCTGGTGATGCCACCACCACGCTGAGCTGGTCGATCTACAACGAAGGCTTCCAGGCGTTCAACGCGGGCCGCGCGGCGACGCTGTCGATCATCATGTTCGTCATCCTGCTGGTCGTCACCACGGTGCAGGCCCGGGTGATGGAGAGGCGGGTGCACTACCGATGAAGACACGCGCGATCCAGTACGTCGTACTGATCGGTGTGGCGGCCGTGTTCCTCGGACCGCTGTACTGGTTGCTGTCCACCGCGTTCAAGCAGCCGACCCAGATCTACCAGTGGCCGCCTGCCTGGTGGCCGCACCTGACCTGGGAGAACTTCAGCCTGGCGTGGAAGGCCGCGCCGTTCGACCGGTTCTTCCTGAACTCCACGATCATCACCGTGATCGGGACCGCGTTGAAGGTGGTGAACGCCGTGCTGACGGCGTACGCCTTCGCCTACCTGCGGTTCCCGTTCAAGAAGATCCTGTTCTTCGCTGTGCTCGGCGCGATGATGGTGCCCGGCCACGTGACGCTGCTGCCGAACTACCTGACCGTGGCGACCCTCGGCTGGATCAACACCTACGCCGGCCTGATCATCCCCGGCATCGGGTCCGCGTTCGCGACGTTCCTGATGCGGCAGCACTTCCTCACCCTGCCCACAGAGGTGACGGACGCGGCCGCTGTCGATGGCGCCGGACACCTGCGCACCTTGTGGCGCGTCGTTCTCCCGATGTCGCGGCCGATGCTGATCACGGTCGTGGTGATCACCGCCGTCGAGGAATGGAACAACTTCGTCTGGCCGCTGATCGTCACCAACACCGCCTCGATGCGGACGCTGCCCGTCGGGCTGCTGATCCTCAAGGACGAGGAAGGTCTCGCGGCCTGGGGAACGATCATGGCCGGCACGCTGCTGGTGCTCGCACCGATGCTGCTGATCTTCCTGATCGCCCAGCGCTACATCGTCGGTGGGATCACGGCCGGAGCTCTGAAGGGATGAGCATGCTCAAGCGCAGGATGTTCCTGGGGCTCGCGGCCGGCGTCACGCTGGCGGGCTGCGGCTACCGTTCCGTCGACGCGATCTACTCGCAGCCGGCCGGGTCCGTGCCGAAGCAGTACGCCAACCGCACCCGGGTCGTGTTCTGGTCGCCGTACGGCGGCGTGAACGGGAAGGCGGTCGACAAGCTCGTTGCCAAGTTCAACGACTCGCAGCAGGACGTGTACGTCGAGGTGCAGTTCCAGGGCAGCTACGACGACGTGGCGCAGAAGGTCGCGGCCGCGCTGGTCGCGAAGCAGGCGCCCGATCTCGCCGTACTGTCGGACGTCACCTGGGAACGGTTCTTCCTGAACGACGCGCTCGAACCGTTGAACGGCTACTTCACCGACGGTTTCGGCCCTGGTGTGTATCAGGAGAAGCTGTTCGGGGAGTACGTCGTGAAGGGGCAGAGCTGGGCCGTTCCGTTCGCCCGCAGTACGCCGATCATGTACTACAACCGGGATGCGTTCGCGAAGGCAGGGCTGCCGGACCGGGTGCCGCGGACCTGGAGCGAGCTGCGGTCGTGGGTGCCCGAGCTCGCGAAGGTGCAGTCCGGCGGGCGGTCGTTGCGGACGATCGCGTTCGCGAAGATCGACGGCGACTGGCAGTTCCAGGGCAACGTGTGGCAGTTCGGCGGCGCGTACTCCAAGGGGCTCGACGTCACCATCGACGAGGCCGGTGCGGTCGCGGCCGGTGAGTGGCAGCGGGAGATGGTGCACGAGCTCGGGGCGGCGTACATGGCGAGCAGCCCGAGCACGGACTTCGCGAACGGGCTGGTCGGGGTGATCCAGGAGTCGACCGGTGCGATGAAGACCATCGGGTCCAAGGCGAAGTTCAAGGTCGGGGCCGGGTTCATCCCGTCGGAGGTCGCGGCCGGGATCGCCACCGGCGGCGGCGGGATCGGGATGCTGCGGAACATCTCGACCGAGCGGAAACAGGCCGCGGCGACGTTCCTGCAGTTCCTCGCCCTGCCGGAGAACTCGGCCTGGTGGACGACGCAGACCGGCTACCTTCCGGTGGTGAACAAGGCCCGCGAGGACGCCGAGCTCAAGAAGCTGATCGCGGAGCAGCCGAACTACGGCGTCGCGATCGCGCAGCTGGAGAACGCGCGCCGGCAGGACGCGATCCGGCTGTACGGACGGAACGCGAACGTGCAGATCTACACCGGGCTGCAGCAGATCTACGCCGACAACGCGCAGCCGAAGAAGGTGTTCGCCTCCGTCGCGCGCCGGCTCGAGGTGATCGGCGACGAGGTCAAACGTCTCTACGAGGAGAAGGTTCTGTGATCATCACCGGCCACCGGGGCGCACTCGGGACCGAACCGGAGAACACGCTGCGCTCGTTCCGGCGGGCGGTCGCGGACGGCTGCGACGAGATCGAGCTCGACCTGCGGGTCAGCGCGGACGGCGAGCTCGTGATCATGCACGACGCCACCGTCGACCGCACCACGTCGGGATCGGGCGCGGTCGAGGAGCTGACGCTGGCGGAGCTGCGGGCGTTGGACGCCGGTCTCGGGGAACAGGTGCCGACGTGGACCGAGACGGTCGCGGCGATCGACGTACGGTTCCAGGCAGAGGTCAAGGCCGAGGCCGCCGTACCGCTGCTCGCCCAGTCGCTGAAGTCGGACCGGGCGCTGGCCGAGCGGACCCTGGTGACGTCGTTCCACCCGGAGATCCTGCTCGCCGTCCGCGAGGCGTTCCCGGACGTGACGACCGGCCACATCTTCGGCCGTACGCCGGACACCGCCGAGATCATCACCCGCACCCGCGCAGCCGGCGCGACCTGGTCCCTCTGCGGAATCGCCGGCCTCACCCCCGACGCCGTCGCCGACCTCCACGCCGCCGGCCTCTCGGTCACCGCCTGGCCCGTCCCCGACCCCGAAACCCTCACCAAGGCCACCGCCCTAGCCGCAGACGGCATCACCACCGACAACCCCCACCTCCTCCAGCACCTCTGACCCAACTTTGAGAACCCACCAACCGTTTCGACGCCCTGAGAATGGTTGGTGGGTTCTCAAAGTGCCTCGGGCGGGTGGGTGGTGTGGGCTGGGTCACACGTTTCGACGTGCGAATTTGTTCTTCCGTGGAACATAAATGTGTGATTGGCTCTTCCGTATGGGAATCAGCATCGGTGTGGTCGGAGCCGGACAGTTCGCCCCTTCGTTCCTGCGGTTGTGGTCCGCGCATCCGGACGTGTCCGACGTGCGACTGACCGACGTCATCCCGGAACGGACCGCGGAGATGGCCGCCAAGCAAGGGATCACGGTGACGCATGCGTCGTTCGAGGAGATGCTCGAGTCGGACGTGGACGCGGTCGCGATCTTCACGCAGCGGTGGCTGCACGGCGAGATGGCGATCAAGGCGCTCGAGGCCGGCAAGCACGTGTACTCCACGGTCCCGATGGCAATCGAGGCGGACCAGATCGCGCGCATCATCGAGCTGGTGAAGGAGACCGGGCTCACCTACATGATGGGTGAGACCAGCTTCTACTACCCGTCCTCGGTCTACTGCCGGCAGAAGCTCGCCGAGGGCGCGTTCGGCCGGGTGTTCTACAGCGAGGGCGACTACGTCCACGACATGGACCTCGGGTTCTACGCCGCGTACCAGTACTCCGGCGGCGACGACTGGAAGAAGACCGCGTCGTTCCCGCCGCTGCTCTACCCGACGCACGCCGTCGGCAACGTCCTCTCGGTGACCGGTCAGCACGCTACCCACGTGTCGGCTATCGGCGTCAAGGACGACCGCGGTGACGGCGTCTTCGACAAGGAGATCAGCCAGTTCGACAACGACTTCTCGAATGCGACCGCTCTGTTCAAGCTCGCCGACGGCGGGATCATGCGGACGAACGAGATGCGCCGGGTCGGGTACCCGTCGCACATCCGCGAGTCCCGGCTGCGGGTGTTCGGCACCGAGGGCAGCTTCGAGCAGCTCGCCACCACGACGCTGTGGCAGAACAAGCAAGGCGTCGAGGACGTCAGCCACTTGATGGAGACGAAGCCGAGCGGTTCCGGGGACGACGCCGACCTGGCGAACGTCGACCCCGCGCTGCGGGACGCGTTCCGGTCCGGGCTGTCCCCGGTGCACGACCGCTCGCGGCTGCCGAAGGAGTTCGACGGTCTGCACAACGGGCACGAGGGCTCGCACCACTTCCTCGCCGACGACTTCGTCCGCGCGGTCGCCGACAAGACCCTGCCGCCGATCAACGCGTGGGTCTCCGCCCGCTACACCCTCCCCGGCATCTACGCGCACCAGTCCGCCCTGCAAGGCGGCGTACAGCTCGAGATCCCCGACCACGGCGACGCCCCGGAGTGACCTCCTGCCGATAAGATCCGGTATGGATCTGTTCGCCGGGATTTCTGTTCGGGACTACGACATCGCGGTCGCCTGGTACGAGAAGTTGCTGGGGGCGCCGCCGAGTTTCCTGCCCAACGACATCGAGGCGGTGTGGGAGATCGGCGAGCACCGGTACCTCTACATCGAGGTCGTTCCGGAGCACGCCGGCCACGCGCAGCACACGTTGTTCGTCGAGGACTTCGACGCCGCGCTCGGTGCGATCGCCGAGCGCGGCCTCGAGCCCGCCGACCGGGAGACGTACGACAACGGCGTACGGCATGCGACCTTCTACGACCCGGACGGCAACGAGGTCTCGTACGGCGGCGCGCCGGTGGCGTGACGTCACGGTACGGCGATGTGGTCCAGCTCGGTCCAGGGCAGGACTCTCGCGGTGATGGTCGGATGCTGTTCGAGTTCTGCCCTCAGCAGCCGGTGCACGCCGTCCAGGATGGTGATGCGGTCGTCGGAGCGGTGGACGACGTCGATGGGATGGCGGAGGTCGGCGGCGAGGGTGCGTTCGTACTGTGCCTGGTACGTGACCGGATCCGCGGCGACCTGGCGGGGCGTGACCTGAAAGGGCCGGTCGTCGTGCGCCCAGAACGGTAGGTCGAGATGGTGGGTCAGGTCGCCGACCGGCAGTTCGACCGTCGGTAGGTCGAGGGCGTGCAGCCGTTCGAGGTCCCAGTGGAAGTCGAGGATGTACGCCGTGAGTTCAGGTGGCACCGTCAGCGGGAAAGGGCGGCGGGTCATTCGTAGATGCGGCGCAACCGGAGCGTCATCGAGTTCTCGATGTGCTGGGTCATCGCGGACTCGGCGGCGGCCGGATCGCCCGAGGTGATCGCCTCGACGAGCATGCGGTGTTCGGTGAGGACCTCGGGGCCGATGTCGCGGTCGTAGTGCAACCGGAAGATGTGCAGGTGGCAGTGGGTCCGCTCGAAGGCCGATCGAACCTGTTCGCTCCCGGACAGCGACGCGATCAGCGAATGGAACCGGTTGTCGTGCACGGTCAGCGACTTGTACCCGGCGTAGTCGATCGAAGTCGGCTCGACTGCGTTCGCCAGCTCAGCGCGCAACAGCTTCACACCCTCGGGGGAGATCAGCTCGGCCGCCCGCCGGGCCGCCCAAGGCTCGAGCAGGAGCCGGAACCGGTACAGATCGTCGAACTCCTCGAGCGAGAGGAGCGGAGTCGCGCGGTAACCCTTGAGCGGCTCCTTGACCGCCAGCCCTTCCGACTCCAGCCGGGCCAGCGCCTCCCGCACCGGCGTCGACGACACCTGGAACTCCCGCGCGAGCCCGTCGATCGAGATCCGCGCCCCGGGCCGGATGACGTGGTCCATCAGCATCGTCTTGATGGCCTCGTACACGTCGTCGGCGAGCATCTGCCGCCGGAGCAGCCGCCGGTCCACCGGTGCCACTGGCTCGCTCATGAGGTGTCTCCGGAATCTGGTCGCGGGGTTGACCCCACCGTTCGGTTTCGGCAGGGTAACACTGGTAATCATGCATCATGCACGATTCGGGTGAGAGCAAGCTATGGGAAGGTCGCGAACGATGGTGAGGTTCGAACAGATCGGCGTCCTGCCCGAGCCCGGCGACAACGTCGCGATCGCCTCCCGGCGGCTGGACGCCGGCACCGAGGTCGAGCTCGACGGTACGACGATCACGCTGCCGCACACCGTGCTCGAAGGGCACCGCTTCGTGGTCGTCCCGGTCGCTGCCGGCGACGCGCTGACCTCGTGGAACACCGCGTTCGCGCGCGCCTCCCGTGACCTGGTCCCCGGCGACTACGTCTGTACGCCGACCAGCCTCGCCGCGGTCACTGCCCGCGGTGTGGACGGCCTGCCTGAGGTGCCGAGTGCGACCAACGAGCCGCTCGACCCGTTCGAGTTGGACGAGTCGGCGCTGCACTTCGGCTCCCAGGTGACCAGTGTCGAGCAGCCCGGCACCTTCCTCGGCTATCCCCGTGAACAGGGCCCGGCCGGGACGCGGAATCACGTCGTACTGCTGGCAACCAGTTCGCGGAGCAGTGGGTTCGTCACGGAGTTGGCCCGGCGTTTCGACGGCGCGGCCGCGGGCGACGGCGTCGTACCGGTGGCGCACACCGAAGGCGGCGAGGACGAGGTCCCGAACAACCTGCACTTCCTGCTCGCCACGCTCGGCGGCTTCACACTCAACCCGAACGTCGGCGCCGTCCTGATCGTCGACACCGAGGGGGACGTGGTCTCCGGCGAGGCGATCAAGAACTTCCTGGCCGAGAACGGCTATCCGTCGATCAAGGTGCCGCACGCGTACTTCACCCGGAAAGGCGGCTTCGAGCACGACCTGACGGCCGCCGGCGCGCTGATCGAGCCGTGGCTGCCGGTCGTCGACGCGCAGCAGCGCGAGGAGGTCCCGCTCGCGGACCTCAGGATCGCCCTGCAGTGCGGCGGATCCGACGCGTTCTCCGGGATCTCGGCCAACCCGCTCGCCGGCCAGGTCAGCGCGGAGGTCATCCGGCATGGTGGTACGGCGGTGCTCGCGGAGACCGACGAACTGATCGGCGCCGAGCCGTACGTGCTGAAGAACGTCCGCGACCTCGCCACCGCCAAGCGCTTCCTGGCCACCATCAAGTCGTTCAAGGAACGTGTCGGCTGGCACGGGCACACGGCCGAGGGCAACCCGTCCGGCGGCAACGTGTACCGCGGGCTCTACAACATCGTGCTGAAGTCGATCGGCGCCGCCCGCAAACTTCCGCGCGAGGTCCGCCTGGACCACGTCATCGACTACGGCGAGCCGCTGCCCGGCAACGGCTACATCTTCATGGACAGCCCCGGCAACGACCTCGAGTCGGTGGCCGGCCAGATCGGCAGCGGCTGCAACCTGATCTTCTTCACCACCGGCAACGGATCGATCACCAACTTCCCGTTCGTCCCGACCCTGAAGTTCGTCACGACGAGCGCGCGGTACGAGCGGTTGCGGGCCGAGATGGACGTCGACGCCGGCAAGTACCTGACCGGTACGTCGATGGCGGACCTGACCGCGGAGACCTTCGATCTCGTGGTCCGCGTCGCATCCGGTGAGAAGAGTGCGGGCGAACGGGCCGGCCACAGCCAGGTGTCGATCTGGCGGAACTGGAAGCAGACCGGCCCGCGCGAGGGCATCTCGATCACCACCGACGGCCGGATGAGCCGCAAGCTCGCCGACCTGCCGACCGAGGACCGCGACGCCCCGCTCGACGGGGTCCCGCACCGCGGCCTGACCGCCGAGAGCCGGACCCCCACGGACTTGTTGCGTGTCGACGACCGGTTGGTGCCCGAGGCAGTCGGCCTGATCCTGCCGACCAGCCTCTGTTCGGGCATGATCGCGCTGCGGATCGCAGCACAGGCAGAGCTGGAGAGGTGGGCAGGTGACGCCGTCACCCGGATGGTCGCCCTCCCGCACACCGAGGGTTGTGGCAGCAGCGGCGGCGCGTCCGAGGAGACGTTCGCGCGGATCATGCTCGGCTACCTCCTGCACCCGAACACGCGGATGGCTCTGCTGCTCGAGCACGGCTGCGAGAAGACGCACAACGACTACTTCCGGTCGCGGCTGGTCGAGGCGGGCAAGGATCCGTCCCGCTTCGGCTGGGCCAGCATCCAGGCGGACGGCGGTCTCGACGCTGTCGGCAACAAGGTCAAGGAGTGGTTCGGCAGCTTCGACCTGCCCGCTCCGGTCGCGCAGCCCGGTGATCTCGGCGCGCTGACGATCGGGTTGGAGGCACGCGGTCCGTTCTCGGTCGAAACCGCCGAGGCGCTCGCGCTGATCGGCCGCGAGATCGTCGGCTCCGGCGGTTCCGTCGTACTGTCGTCCCGTGGCGCGTTGCTGGCGCACGACGGATTCCGTACCGCGGCGTTCGGATCGGCGGACCCGGTGGGCCCGACGATCGCGCACGGCCAGCGGTTCGCGGAGCCGGGGTGGCACGTGATGCGGATGCCGGGGACGGACTGGATGGAGACCGCGACCGGCTTCGGCGCGACGGGTGTCCAGCAGATCCTCGCGCACGTCGCGGGCGGCACCTTGTCGGCGCAGCGGTTCGTCCCGGTCGTCGAGTTCAGCAACGACCCGGAGACGGTTGCGACGTACGGCGACGACCTGGACGCGGTGGCCACCGGTGACGCCGCCGAACAGGCGCGGATCGGGCTGGACGTCGTCGCCGCGGTCGCGAGTCGCCGGCTCGTCCCCAAGGCGGTTGCCTCCGGCAACGTCGGTTTCCAGATCACCCGTGGTCTGCTCGGTACGTCAATGTAGCTGTGTCTGTTAAGGGAAGGCCTTGCCATGCACTTGGTCCGTTATCTGTCTCCCGTCGACGGTCGTCCTGTCCCCGGTGTACGCACCGGGGAGACAGTGGCTCCGCTGCCGGGGGTGAACAGTTTCGCCGAACTGCTCCGGCTCACCCGCGAGGAGCTGCAGGCGGAGGTCGACAAGGCCGGTGAGGCGTTGCCGGTCCAAGGGCTGACGTTTCTCCCGCCGATCGACGGTCGCGGCGAGGTGTGGTGCGCGGGCGTGACGTACGAGCGCTCGCGCGGCGCCCGGATGGAGGAGAGCAGCGAGCAGTCGGTCTACGACAAGGTCTACACCGCTGACCGGCCCGAGCTGTTCCAGAAGGCGCCCGCCTGGCGCGTGGTCGTCGACGGCGAGCCGGTCGGGATCCGGTCCGACTCCGGTCACGACGTACCTGAACCAGAGCTTGCGGTCGTGGCCAACAGTCACGGTGAGATCGTCGGGTTCACGGTCTGCAACGACATGAGCTCGCGGTCGATCGAAGGCGTCAACCCGCTGTACGTGCCGCAGGCGAAGCTGTTCGCCGGCGGTTGTGCGCTGGCGTCGGGGGTCCGGCCGGTCTGGGAGGTCCCGGACCCCAAGAAGCTCGAGATCAACCTGGTGATCCGCCGTGCGGGCGAGGAGGTGTTCAGCGGTACGACGTCCACCGAGAAGCTGGTGCGCGAGCTCCAGGACCTCATCGACGTACTGTTCCTGCCGAACGACTTCCCGGACGGCGTGATCCTCGCGACCGGCACCGGGATCGTCCCCGAGCTGGACTTCGCACTCGCCGAGGGCGACGTCATCACGATCACCATCGACGAGGTCGGCACCCTCACGAATACCGTGGCCGCAGGCCGGGAACCGTTCGCGTTCCTGGCAACCGACAACCTGGAGGGAATCCGATGACCGGCTCCGACACCACCCCCGCTCAGCTGGAGCAGGCGCTCGCCGCCGCCGCCGCGGCCGCGCCCGCCTTCGGGGCCTCCGAGCCGTCGGTCCGGGCCGGGTGGATCCGCGCCGTCGCGGAGGCGCTCGACGCGGCCTCGGACGAGCTGGTGCCGATCGCGCTGCGTGAGAGCTCCCTGCCGCAGGCGCGTCTGACCGGCGAGGTCGCCCGCAGCACCGGACAGCTGCGGATGTTCGCGGACGCGCTCGAAGAGGGTTCGCTGCTGGAAGTCGTCATCGACACCTTGGACCCGCAGGCCAAACCGGTCCCGCGCCCCGATCTCCGCCGCGTCCTCGTCCCGCTCGGACCGGTGCTGGTGTTTGCCGCCAGCAACTTCCCGTTCGCGTTCAGCGTCTGCGGCGGTGACACCGCGTCCGCGCTCGCGGCCGGTTGCCCGGTGATCGTCAAGGCGCACCCGGGTCACCCGGAGCTGTCTGCCCGGACCGCCGAGGTGATGATCGAGGCCTTGAAGGCAGCCGGTGCGCCGGACGGGACGTTCGGTCTGATCGCGGGCTTCGACGTCGGCGTCACGGCCCTCAAGGACCCGCGGATCACCGCCGCCGGCTTCACCGGTTCGGTCCCCGCCGGCAAGGCACTGCACGAGATCGCGGTGACGCGGCCGGAGCCGATCCCGTTCTACGGCGAGCTCGGCAGCCTGAACCCGGTCTTCGTCACGCAAGCAGCGATCGATGCCCGCGGCAAGGACATCGCGAGCGGGTACGTCGGTTCGTTCACCCTCGGCGTCGGGCAGTTCTGCACCAAGCCCGGCCTGCTCTTCCTCCCGTCCGGCCACGGCCTGCAGGAGCAACTGTCCGAGGCGACCGGTGCCGTCGCCGAGGCGCCGATGCTGAACGATCGGATCAAGGACGGCTTCAGCTCCGGTCTCGACCGCCTGGAGAAGGTCGACGGCGTACGCGTCTGGGCCTCCGGCGGCGCGACCCTCCTGCAGACCACGGTGACCGAGCTGCTGGCCCGCCGTGGCGAGATCCTCGAGGAGTGCTTCGGCCCGGTCTCGATCGTCGTCGAGTACTCCTCGGTCGACGAGCTGCGCGCAGCGGTCGAGGCTTTCGACGGCAACCTGACCGCGACGCTGCACGCGGAGGACTCCGACGCCGAGCTCGCGCGCGACCTGCTCCCGCTGCTGACCGCCCGTGCAGGGCGCGTGCTGTGGAACGGCTGGCCGACCGGGGTCGCGGTGTCGTGGGCCCAGCATCACGGCGGGCCGTTCCCGTCGACGGTCGGTTCGATCCACACCAGTGTCGGGGTGACGGCGGCGCGGCGGTTCCAGCGGCCCGTTGTGTACCAGGACGCTCCTGATGCGGTGCTGCCCGACGTACTGAAGGACTCGAACCCGGCCGGGATCGCCCGCCGGGTGAACGGAACCGTGACTACGGACGAGGTGTCGCGATGACTGATGTACCTCCGACCAACGACCCGGCCGAGGGCGACGTCCTCGCCGGTGAATCGGCTCCCGCGTCGACCGGACGGCGGAGTTTCGACCACTGGTTCGGTGAGCACGGCCGCAACGGCTTCATCCACCGGTCCTGGATGAAGTCGCAGGGCTTCTCCGAGGAGGCGTTCGACGGGCGCCCGGTGATCGGGATCTGCAACACCTGGTCCGAGCTCACCCCGTGCAACGCGCACCTGCGCCGGCTCGCCGACTCGGTGAAGCGCGGCGTCTGGCAGGCCGGCGGGTTCCCGCTGGAGTTCCCGGTGATGTCGCTCGGCGAGACGCTGCTGCGGCCGACCGCGATGCTGTTCCGCAACCTGCTCAGCATGGACGTCGAGGAGTCGCTGCGCGGTAATCCGATCGACGGCGTCGTCCTGCTGACCGGCTGCGACAAGACGACGCCCGGCTCCATCATGGGCGCCGCCAGCGTCGACCTGCCGACCATGGTCGTCACCGGCGGTCCCATGTTGAACGGCAAGTTCCGCGGCTGCGACATCGGCTCCGGTACGGCGGTCTGGCGCTTCACGCAGGACCTCAACGCGGGCCGGATGTCGGCCGAGGACTTCGCGGCGGCCGAGGGCGGGCAGTCCCGCAGCAACGGGCACTGCATGACGATGGGCACGGCGTCGACGATGGCCTGTATGGCCGAGTCACTCGGTCTGCAGCTGACCGGCGGCGCGGCGATCCCGGCCGTCGACTCGCGCCGGTACGTGATCGCGCAGAAGACCGGGCAGCGGATCGTCGAGATGGTCAAGGAAGACCTGAAGATCAGCGACATCCTCACCCGCGACGCCTTCGCGAACGCGGTCCGGGCGAACGCGGCGATCGGCGGCTCGACGAACTTCGTCATCCACCTGCTCGCGATCGCCGGCCGGGTCGGCGTCGACGTGACGCTCGACGACATCGACGAGTGGGCGCGCGGCGTCCCGTGGCTGGTCGACCTGCAGCCGTCGGGCAAGTACCTGATGGAGGACTTCTACTACGCCGGCGGACTGCCCGCGGTGCTCAAGGAGATCCTCCCGCTGCTCAAGACCGACGCGATCACGGTCACCGGCAAGACGATCGGCGAGAACGTCGCGAACGCGGAGCGGATCGAGGCGACGTACCCCGGTGGCGCTCCCGGCAGCGAGACGTACGCCGTGATTCGCCCGGTCGGCGATCCGCTCGGTAGTGGCGCGGGAACCGCCGTACTGAAGGGGAATCTCGCCCCGGACGGCGCGGTCATCAAGCAATCGGCCGCGTCCGAGCGGCTGTCGCGGCACCGTGGCAAGGCGCTCGTGTTCGGCAGCATCGAGGAGTACGACAAGGCGGTCGAGGACCCGGATCTCGACGTCGACGAGGACACCGTGCTGGTGCTGCAGAACGCCGGGCCGCGCGGGTACCCGGGCATGCCCGAGGTCGGCAACATGACGATCCCGCGCAAGCTCGCCGAGATCGGCGTCGACGACATGGTGCGAATCTCGGACGCGCGGATGAGCGGTACGGCGTACGGCACCGTCGTACTGCATGTCACGCCGGAGGCTGCCGTCGGTGGGCCGTTGGCGCTCGTGCGGACGGGGGACTGGATCGAGCTCGACGTACCGGCGCGGCGGCTGCATCTCGACGTACCGGACGAGGAGCTGGAGAAGCGACGCGCCGACTGGCAGCCGCCGGCACCGCCGACGGACCGCGGATGGGCCAGGCTGTACGTCGACCACGTAACCCAGGCCAACCAAGGCTGCGACCTCGACTTCCTCGTAGGCCGCACCGGCTCCGCTGTCGGCCGCCAGAGTCACTGATATGACCACCTCACCTCCGCCTTCCCCCTCCAGCCCGTCTTCCTCCAACCCGCCGAGCGAAGCGAGGCGCGGTTGGGGTCCGTTCGAACCGGTCCGGGGATTGAGGCCGTCGGGGACGCTCCCGCAGGTGACGCCGATCCGGCGGATCCTCTCGGATCTGCCGGTGTCGGCCGACCCGTACGCCGACGCGCGTGCGGCGCTCGAACCGCTCCGGGGACGGATCGTGCCGGATGCCCGGATAGCGGTGACCGCGGGCAGCCGGGGCATTCACGATCTGGTCCCGGTGGTGAAGGCAGCCGTGGACTGGCTCCGGGACGCCGGCGCCGCGCCGTTCGTGATCCCCGCGATGGGGTCACACGGCGGCGCGACCGCCGACGGCCAGCGGGAGATGCTCGAAGGCCTCGGAATCACCTCGGAAACCGTTGGCTGCCCCATCGAGGCAACAATGGAGACCGTGGTCGTCGGCAGGCTCCCGGACGGCACCGAGGTCCACCACGACACGATCGCCGCCAAGGCCGACGGCGTACTGCTCGTGAACCGGGTCAAACCGCACACCGACTTCCGCGGTCCGATCGAGAGCGGGATCGCGAAGATCCTCGCGATCGGACTCGGCAACCACCTCGGCGCGGCTTCCCTGCACGCCGGTGGCATCCCGTCGCTCGGCGCCAACATCGAGGCCGCCGCCCGGATGGTGGTTGCACAAGGCAAGATCCTCGGCGGTCTGGCGATCCTCGAGAACGCGCGCGAGCAGACCGCCTCGGTCGAGCTGCTCGCGTCCAACGGGATCGCTGAAGCAGCCGAGAACGCCTTGCTGCAAAGGGCTTCCAGCCTGCTCGGACGACTGCCGTTCGACGAGCTGGACGTCCTGGTCGTCGACGAGCTGGGCAAGGACAAGTCCGGCGCCGGCATGGACACCAACGTGATCGGTCGGTGCTGGGTGCACGGGATCCCGGAGTTCGAGTCGCCGTCGATCGCCGCGATCAGCGTGCACTCGCTGTCGCCGGCCTCGCACGGCAACGCCTCCGGACTCGGCCTCGCGGACGTGATCCCGGCGCGGCTTCTGGACCAGATCGACCTGCGGGCGAGCTACGTGAACGCGCTGACCTCGGGCGCCGGCGGTGCCCGCCGTTCGCGGTTGCCGATGGTGATGGAGGACGACGAGGCCGCCGTACTCGCCGCCGTGACGATGTGCGGACGGCGGCACTGGTCGGAGCTTCGGCTGGCCCGGATCAAGGACACCCTGTCACCGAACGAGTTGATGGTGACACCGGCCCTGCTGACCGAGGCGGCCGAACGATTCGACCTGGAGATCACCGGTACGGCGAGGGACCTGACGCAGGCCGGTCGACTCGGACCTTGGAGCGAGACATGAACCTTCGCGAAGCACGTGCCCTGCTGGCCGACCGCGGCTTCCGGCCGGGCGAGACGTCGACCCGTACCTTCCCCGACGGATCGCCGTACAAGGTCGAGATCCCTTCCTGTGAAGGGCCGCGGGTGATGACCGCGGTACTGGAGGAGGCCAAGTCCCGCGGCATCACGATCGACCGGGTGTCGCAGGGCAGCGGCGTGATGATGCTGACCGACGGCGAGATCGAGGAGATGCTGTCTTTGGGCGCCTCCGCGGGAGTCGAGGTGTGCCTGTTTCTCGGTCCGCGGGGCGCATGGGACATCGGAGGTCAGGCGAAGGTGTCGGCCGCGGTCGGTGGTGTTGCGCGGGGCAACGAACAGGTGGCGGCGTCGTTGTGTGACGCGTTCCGCGCGGTCGAGCTCGGCGTACGGAGCCTGCTGGTCGGCGACATCGGCGTACTCGAGATCCTGGGCCAGTTGAAGATCGAGGGCGAACTGCCGGCAGATCTGGTGCTGAAGACGTCGGTGTTGATGCCGTTGCCGAACGCACCGACCGCCCGGCTGTACGAGCGGCTCGGCGCGACCAGCCTGAACGTGTCGACGGACCTTCCGGTGCCGGTGCTCGCGGAGATCCGGTCGGTGACGACTGTGCCGATCGACATGTACATCGAGGTGCCCGACGACCAGGGCGGCCACGTCCGCTTCTACGACGTACCGGAGATCGTCCGGACCGCGGCGCCCGTCTATCTGAAGATGGGCCTGCGGAACGCACCGAACATCTACCCGGTCGGGGCGCATCTGGCCGGTACGGCGGAAGCCCTCGGACGGGAGCGTGTCCGGCGGGCGGAACTGATCCTGCGGTTGCTCGCCGAGCAAGATGAGGGATGAGCTCGTGGACCGGCTGCGGTCGGTCCTCGGAGATGACGCTGTCGTCGACGATCCCGACGTACTGGACAGCCATCGCAACGATCACGCGAAGTTCTGCACGGCCGGAATGCCTCGGGCGCTCGTGCGTCCGTCGTCGACCGCAGAGGTCGTCGAGGTGGTTCGGGCTGCCGGTGAGCTCGGCGTCCCGATCGTGACGCAGGGCGCGCGGACGGGGCTTTCGGGTGCGGCGAACGCGATCGACGGGTGCTTGCTGCTGTCGACTACGCGGATGACGCAGATCCTGGAGGTCTCGGCCGAGGACCAGGTTGCCGTGGTCCAGCCGGGCGTGGTGAATGCTCAGTTGTCGCGCGCTGTCCTCGAGCAGGGGCTGTTCTACCCGCCGGATCCTTCCTCCTGGGAGCAGTCCACGATCGGTGGGAACATCGCGACGAACGCGGGCGGGTTGTGCTGCGTGAAGTACGGCGTGACCGCGGACTTCGTGCGCGGACTCGAAGTGGTGCTGGCGTCCGGTGAGGTGGTGCGCACTGGGCGGCGCTCGGCGAAGGGCGTCGCCGGGTACGACCTCACGCGGCTGATCGTCGGGTCCGAGGGCACGCTCGGGGTGGTGACCGAGGCGACGCTCGCGTTGCGCCCGGCGCCCGAGGCGGCGTTGACCGCGGCGGCGACCTTCCTCTCCATCGAGGACGGGATCGCGGCCGCTGCCGCCGTGATGGCGTCGGGTCTGCGTCCGTCATTGCTCGAGTTCCTGGATCAGCCGACACTGCGGGCGATCCAGGACTTCCGGGACATGGGTCTCCCGGAAGACGTCGGCTCGATGCTGCTCGCGCAGTCCGACCGGGGATTGCGCGCTGCGGACGACGTCGCGCGGATCGCGGAGATCTGCACGGCACACGGCGCGGTCGACGTCGCCGAGGCGTCCGACGCGGAAGAGTCCCGCATGCTGCTCGAGGCGCGCCGGCTGGTGAACTCCGCGCTGGAGCCGTTGGGTACGACGCTGATCGACGACGTCGCCGTACCGCGGTCGCAGCTGGTCACGCTGCTGCGCGGGATCGCGGAGATCGGCGCGAAGTACGACGTACTGATTTGTTGCCCTGGGCATGTAGGTGACGGGAACATGCACCCGACCGTGGTCTTCGACCCCGCCGACGCGGCGGCCGAGGCGCGGGCGCTGGAGGCGTTCGGTGCGGTGATGCAGCTGGGACTGCGGCTCGGCGGGACGATCACCGGCGAGCACGGGATCGGGACGTTGAAGGCGCGCTGGCTGGAGACCGAGCTCGGGCCGGTCGGGCTCGACCTGCATAGGCGGATCAAGGCCGCGTTCGATCCTGGGAATTTGTTCAATCCTGGAAAGGTGCTGCTGTGATCGATGCCTCCGCAGTCCGCCCGTCGCCTCGACAGGTCGCGTGGCAGCGGCAGGAGCTGACCGCGTTCGTGCACTTCGGGCCGAACACGTTCACCGACCTCGAGTGGGGGACCGGTGTCGACGATCCGGCGGTGTTCGATCCTTCGGCGCTGGACTGCACACAATGGGTTGCTGCGTTGGTCTCCGCCGGGTTCAAGAGCGTGATCCTGACGGCCAAGCATCATGACGGATTCTGTTTGTGGCCGAGCAAGTACCTGCCGCATACCGTTGCCGCGTCGCCGTATCGGGGCGATGTCGTCGCGGAGCTGTCGGCCGCTTGCCAGGCGGGCGGGCTCGGGTTCGGGGTGTATCTCTCGCCGGCGGATCTCTATCAGGAGAAGGCGCCGGGCGGGTACTACGGGAACGGCAGTCCCGCTGTGGCCTCGCGGATCGGTGAGTTCTCGTACGTCGTGGACGACTACAACCGGTTCTACCTTCAGCAGTTGCATGAACTGCTCACGTCGTACGGGCCGATCGCCGAGGTCTGGCTCGACGGGGCCAATCCGACCAGCAGTGCGCAGAGCTATGCGTACGACGCGTGGTTCGACCTGATCCGGCGGCTCGCTCCGGACGCGACGATCGCGATCGGTGGGCCGGATGTGCGGTGGGTCGGCAACGAGGACGGGTTCGCACGGGAGACGGAGTGGAGCGTCATACCGTTCGTTGACGGGCGGATGGTGGCCGCACAGACGGCGGCTTCCGTGGCTGGGCCTGACGAGTTGGCGCAGGCTGACGAGTTGCGGTGGTATCCGGCTGAAGTCGACGTGTCGATCCGGCCCGGGTGGTTCTACCACCCGTCTGAGGACGCGTCGGTGAAGACTTTGCCGGAGCTCCTGGACATCTATCGCAGGTCGGTCGGGCGGAACGCCGTACTGCTGCTGAACATCCCGCCGGATCGGCGAGGGTTGTTCGCGGATCCTGATGTGGAGGCGTTGGCCGCATTTGGCGCCGCGGTGCGGGAGTACTACGACACCGCGGTCGCGCTGCCGGGGGAGGTCAACGTGCTCGACCTGCGCGAGGACATCACGGCCGGCCAGCAGGTCGAATCGTTCGCCGTGGACGGTTTCGTCGACGGCGAGTGGACCGAGATCGCCCGCGGTACGACGATCGGCCATCGCCGACTTTTGCCGTTGAGCACGCCGATCCACGTTGACGACGTACGCGTCCGGATTCTCGCCACCCGAGCCGAGGCGGCTGTCTCGCTGGCCGTCCACTTCGACCCGCTGCTGTCCTGAGTCCCCCTGCCCGGAGTCGAACCAGGAACCGAGCCTTCGGAGGGCCCGGTGAGATTCCGTCACCAGGGGGATGTGTGCGTAAGGACAGGTAGTGCACCGGTGAGACGCCGTACGCCCGAACGTCTTCACGCTCAGGTGCGCTAGGTCGTTGCCGGACACTACCTGTCCTTGTGTGCACTACTCCTGGACCGAGACCACGCGGGTCCAGTCGGAGCATTCGGCCTCGCACCACACGTGATCCCCGCGGTGTGCGATCCGGTCGCGCTGCACATGCCCGCAGGCAAGCAGCACGCGTCGCATCGAGTGCCCCTGCTGGACCGGAGCACCGGTCCTGCCGCCAGGCACTCGTTTCCTGTTCCTGAGGTCGGCCATGGCCGGTCCTCCTCTCTTGTCCTATCTGTTGGTCCTGCGTGCAGAAGGCAGGATTCGAACCTGCTCAGCGCGTGGCAACGGGTTTACAGCCCGCCCCGCCTCTCCAACGGCGGCGCTTCTGCTCATCGCCTGGGGAGGTAGCGACCGACTCTTTCCGAGTAGCGCTCGTACTCGTCCCCGAAACTCGCTTGCAGCCGGTTTTCCTCCCGGACAACATCCCGGTGGATCCACAGGCCAACGGCCGGCAGGGTCGCCAAAGTCCACCCCGCCCCGGTCGCCAGTCCGATGCCCAGGTGCGCGAGCGCCCATCCGACGTACATCGGATTCCGGCTCAGTGCGTACGGCCCGCTGGTGACGAGCCTGTCCGGGCTGGACAGATCGGTGGTTCGTGCCGCTCGCAACGAGCCCGCGATGACCAAGCCTCCGGCGGCGACGAGCGACCATCCGGCAGGTCGTCTTCCGACTCGCCACGGTCGCACCTGCTCGAGCGCGAAGCCGACCGCGATCCCGGCCAGGCTGGCTTCGGGGATCGGGATGTTCGTCAGCCGCGTGTCCGTGTGACTTCCTCGAGGAACGCGGCGGGCCGCTCGATGTGCGGGACATGCCCGGCGTCGTCGATCACCTGCAACGGCCAGCCGAGCCTTGTGCCTGCCTCCTCGGCCAGACGCAGCGGCACGAATCGGTCCTTCGCACCCCAGACCAGCGTCGTGGGGACATCGATCTGGTCATGGACCTGCTTGGTGCAGGTGGAGACCAGGTAGCGCATCGTCCGCTTGACATGCGGCACGCGGGCGCGGCTCCGCGTATAGGTGCTGAAGGCGTCCATCCAGTCCGGGGCGCGGCGTCGTACGGAATCGAGATCGGCGAACGCCCACCGTTCGATGCGCTCCATGTTCGCCTCGGAGGGATGCAGCGCGAACCGGACAGCGATCACTTGCAGCCCGATCGGCAACCGGTACGGTCCGACCCCAGGTACGGCGTAGAGCACCAACCGCTGCAGTTGCTCGCCGTGGGTCGCCGCGAACCGTGCGGCCAACGTCCCGACGAGCGAGTGTGCGATCAAGGTCGGCGGCTGATCGCAGGTCAGCTCGAGCAGCGCATTCAGCCAGCCGTCGAACGTCGCCTGGTCCAACCGAGCAACCGGATGGGACTGGCCGAGCCCCGGCACATCAGGCACGACGAGCTGGTACTGCTCCGCGAGCCGTGGAATCACCGGCGCCCAGTAGGCCCCGCCACACTCGATACCACCGTGCAGGAGAACGAGCGGCGGACCGTCCCCGCCTTGGAGAACGACTGTCGACACGTCGTTGACGTCGATCCGCCGTTCCTCGACAGGCAGCCCTTTCAGCAGCCGCTCACGCTCGATCATGAGGTCAACGTAGGACTCGGCGACGTACATCCGCTTCGGAAGAACTACCCAAACCGCTCCACGCGGAACTGCGAACAACCACGTACCAGCTGGACTCGGCTTGGCAGGGCGGCCGGTCGTTCCCGGCCGCCCAGCGGTGAGAGCGAGATTCGAACTCGCGAGCCGACCGAAGCCGACCGACGGTTTAGCAAACCGCTGCCCCTGCCAACAGGCGGACCTCACCAACAGGCCCTGCCGTGTCCCCTGACCACGGCAGGACCTGTTCAGCCCTTGACGCAGATGACCTGCTTCAGATGAGCCACGACCTCGACCAGGTCGGACTGGGCGGCGATGACCGAGTCGATGTCCTTGTACGCGGCCGGAATCTCGTCGATCACGCCGGCGTCCTTGCGGGACTCGACACCGGTCGTCTGAGCGACCAGGTCGTCGACGGTGAACCGGCGCTTCGCCTCGTTGCGGCTCATCCGCCGGCCTGCCCCGTGTGAGGCCGAGTAGAACGAGCGCTCCGAGCCGAGCCCGCGCACGACGTACGAACCGGTGCCCATCGACCCCGGGATCAGCCCGAGGTCCCCGCGCCCGGCCCGGATCGCACCCTTGCGGGTGACGAGCAGATCGAGCCCGTCGATGTGCTCCTCGGCCACGTAGTTGTGGTGGCACGAGATCGGCTGCTCGAACCGTACGTCGACCTCGAACGACTCCCGCACCGCCTGCATCACCAGCGCGAGCATGACGGCCCGGTTCCGGGCGGCGTACTCCTGGGCCCAGGTGAGGTCGCGACGGTACGCGTCCATCTCCGGCGTACCGGACAGGAACACCGCCAGGTCACGGTCCGGGAGATCCGCGTTGTGCGGCAGGTCCCGGGCGATCCGCATGTGCCGCTCCGCGAGCTCCTTGCCGATGTTCCGGCTACCGGAGTGCAGCATCAGCCACACGCGGTCCTCGTCGTCGAGGCACACCTCGATGAAGTGGTTGCCCCCGCCCAGCGACCCCATCTGCTGCTTGGCCTTGCGCTCGCGGTCCTGCACTCCGTCGTGCAGACTCGTGAACTCGCCCCACAGCTTGTCCCACGGACGCGGGTCCAGCCCGAGCCGTCGTACGCCGACCTGGTCCTCGTGAGCCCGGAAGCCCACAGGTACGGCGGCCTCGATCCGCGAACGGATCGCCGACAGGTCGTCCGGTAGGTCCGAAGCCGTCAGCGAGGTCAGGACACCTTCCATCCCACACCCGATGTCGACCCCGACCGCGGCCGGCGACACCGCCTGGTTCATCGCGATCACAGACCCGACGGTCGCGCCCTTGCCGAGGTGCACGTCCGGCATCACCCGGACGCCGTGCACCCACGGCAGCGCCGCAATGTTCCGCAGCTGCTGCAGCGCCTTCGCGTCGACGTCGTACTCCTGCGCCCACATGAGCGTGGAGCTCTTGGCCCCACTCAGCTCAACCGGAAGCTCCACGTTCATCTCCCCACTCTCCTCGATCGTGTACATGCGGTGAGACTGGGACTCGAACCCAGACGTCCGTTGAAGGACCTGCCGTTTTCGAGACGGCTGCCGCTAGGCCTGACACTCGGCTTATCTCACCAGGGTTGTGCAGCTGCCAGGGCAGGGCTCGAACCTGCGGAGCCTCGGGTCAGAACCGAGGGTGGGTCACCGGCGCCCACCTGGCATCGCGCTCCTCGGCGGCACCGGTGGGTGTCGCGTCAGAGCGCTATCTCGGCACGGGAAGGGACCCACGGCTGCCACAGCAGCGGCATGCCGGCCTCTTCCGGTGTTCGCGAGCCCTTCTTCTCGTTGCACTCCGCGTGCGCGGCGACGGCGTTCAGCCACTCGCCTCGACCGCCTCGTGATCGTGGGATCACGTGGTCCATCGTGGTGGCGCCGAGCTTGCCGCAGTACGCGCAGGTGTACTTGTCGCGCTTCAGTACGCCGGCCCGCGTGTACTGCAGCCGGCCGGAGGCGTAGCGCCACTTCATCACGACGTACCGGACGAGACGCAGGACGCGGGGGAGGGGGAACGGTCCGATGCTGGCGCCGTCGTGCGCTTCCTCGACGACGGCGACCTCCCGGACGAGCATCCGGATGGCGTGCGGGATCGACACGACGTGCAGCTGCTCGTACGACGCGTTCAGCACGATCACACCGCTCATGTGGTTCCTCCTCCCTTCCAGTGTGCCCGACCCGCGGTCAGCAGGTCGGCGAATTCGGTGTCGGTCGGTGCGTGCGGCCCCAGGGATTCGAACCCTGAACCTCCTGGTTCTAAGCCAGGCGCCTCTCCCAGTTGGGCCAGAGCCGCGGGCGTACGACGTACGCTGCGTGAGCACGTCGTACTAGAGGGTGTCCGGCGGGGCTCGAACCCGCTTCCTCCGGGGCCACATCCCGGTGCCTCGCCCACTTCGACCTCGGACACAGCACGCCCGGCAGGATTCGAACCTGCACCCTCCTGCTTCGTAGGCAGGCGCTCTGTCCGGTTGAGCCACGGGCGTTCGGTGCCCTGCGCCGGATGTACTGCGGATTTCCGTCGCAGGGCACGCTTGTGGCGCCCGCTCGGCCGGTAGCTGAGCATCCTGCGGGCGCCTGGTCCAGTTGGAGGGACTCGAACCCCCGATCCCCTCATCCCAAATGAGGTGGCCTGGCCGCTGGCCTACAACTGGTCCTCTCCCGGCCCTCGGACAGGCCGGGAGAAATGCGATGAATGTCCAGTTGTCATTGTTCGTGCCGATATCCGTGAATACCGGAAATAATCTCGGTGAAGTAATCCCGTCGCCGGGCAAAAGAAAAGAGCCGCCTGCTGCCGGTACCCGGCCCAGACGGCTCCTGGAGATCTCTCCACTCGGAGATCACCCAGGCGGGCCGCCCATGCGCAGGCTGAGCTGGTGGTAGAAGGTGTCGCCCACGGATCGCAGGCACGCCGACAAAGCCACACGGCCGGGCCGCCAGGCTTCATTCGCGATCTGCGTCCTGTACACGATCTTCTCCTCAGGGTCTTGGTCTTGCCGGAATTAGTTTCACCCACCACCCACAACGAAGTCAACGCATTTCCCAAAACAATCATTCCCCCGCAATTCCACCACCCCTCCGACGCGCACCACCCCACCCGAGTTCCGGCATGCCGCCCCACCACCCGAGTTCCGGCATGCCGCCCCACCACCCGAGTTCCGGGATGCCGCCCCACCACCCGAGTTCCGGGATGCCGCCCCACCACCCGAGTTCCGGGATGCCGCCCCACCACCCGAGTTCCGGCATGCCGCCCCACCACCCGAGTTCCGGCATGCCGCCCCACCACCCGAGTTCCGGCGTGCCGCCCCACCCCGGTTCCGGTACGCCGCCGTCCGCCCCTTCCGCCGTACGACGCCGCTCACCCCCGACGCAGACACCCGTCCACCTCGTGACCCCGACCACACCCCGCACCCCGCCGTACCCCTCCCCAAGGATCCGATTCGGAATCCTTCCCCTCCGCCCGCTACACTCTTGCCTCGGCACCCGCCGCCTTAGCTCAGTCGGCAGAGCGTCTCACTCGTAATGAGAAGGTCGTCGGTTCGATTCCGACAGGCGGCTCCACCCAAACCCCCAGGTCAGAGACCACTCTCCGACGCTGGGGGTTCGTCGTTCCCCGCCTCGATCGCCTTCGGTGCCCTGTGGTGCCCCCAAGCTTCTTGGCCGCGTCCCACAGGTCCGACCGAGCGTGCCCAGAGACTGTCAAACCAGCGTCGCGCCTGACCCGAGCTGTGATCCGCCGACAGATTCGAAGCACATGTCCGCCAGCGGAGGTGCGACAGGTCTAGACGCCTGCCGTTGGCATGACGGGCGGGCGAAGCACGCCTCTGCCCGACGAGCAGACACCCAGAAGATGAGACGTTACGGTCGCCTGGTGACCTACGAGTTCGACCTCGTTGCTGAGAGTGGGGAGCTGCGCTTGGTCGAGCGCGGCTTCGAGCGGGTCAGGCTCCTTTGTCCGAACTCCAACCCGCTACCCGGGTGAGCGTTGTTGGCACCCCGCCGACGCGGATCAGGATCCTGGCGCAGGGAAGCGCCACAGAGATCGCACCCGGGCTCCTTGCCGACATTGAGGCACCCGCCGGGACGCCGCTTCGGTACGAGCAGTTGGACTAAGCTGCCGCGTCCGCTCATACCGCGATGACGCTTTCGGCTATCGCACATCACCTGGCAGACCTATGTCGCGCATCACCGGGCGGAGGACACCGCCTGACCCGAGCTGTGATCCGCCACCAGATCCGCGACACATATCCGCCAACTGATGTGCGACAGGCTAGACGCCTGGCGACCACCTGAGAGCAGCCGGCCAACACACGGATCTGCCGATGTGGGGACGTCGCAGATCGACAGTCGCGCGGAGAGCCTCCGTCCTACCGTTCAGGTCAGGGCTCTCACGAAACTGGCCATGTCAGCTGGAGGCAGCAGGTCGGTCAAGACGCCCTCGACTCTGCGAGGGAAGTCGGGACGCAGTCCGCCCTCGTCCCAGACGTCGCGGTCGAAGTCGCCCAGAAGGACCGATTCGACGCGGGTCAGTGCCTCTGGTGACGACCTGGGATGATCTTAGGCGTGGAAGCTGACACCCCTCCTTTGCCGGGCCGGGAGGAGATTCGGCGGTACAACCTGGACCGGCTCAACCAAGCGTTGCGGCGTCCCGGAATGTGGGGTGGAGAGGTCGCCATCCGCTTGTTCCTGGATGCTGTCGCGTTCGTCGAGGGAAGGCACGAAGAGTGGGGGCGGGAACATGACGACCTTCGGGCCCGAGCTGCGTTCACCTCCGTTGGTGTTCGCGGTGCATTTGCGGCGATCCTGCCCAGGTACGCGGACACGGATGCAGCGGTGGCCTCGGTTTACGCGGAGATCGCTTGGCGACACGGTTGGCTGACCGTTGATCGAACCCTGCCAGACCAGGAACACCGGCAGCTGAGCGCCGACAGCGGTCGGTGGGGTGCGCGGGACTTCCAGCTTGATGAGATCCAAGCCGAACTCGGGCCGCCTTCGGTGTTGTTTGGTGGCCACAACCCGCGTTACGGCAAGACTCTGGCCTATGCCCCTACGAGCCGAGACAGCGGCTTGGTCTGCCTGCACTTCGCGGGCACCTACGACTGGACCGCCCCCGATTCGCAGCCGGAAACCCAGCCCGCGCTCGTGGCGGTCCGGTACGGCGGGGGCGCCTTCGCAGATACGTTCACCTTCACCCCGACGGGCGATGCGTACCGCGACAACGGTGAGGTGTAGCCGCTCTGCCGAGCGAGGAACAGGGCCATTCGCCTGATGCGCGGACATGCCGCAATGGTGAACTTGTGAGGCGGTTGACGCGACCTGCCGCGGCCCTGAGCACTGAGGGAATGGACATCTCACAACCGGGCCCGGCCGTCTCCGGTGTCGTCGTCACGACGTCTCGCATCCCACGGATAGCCGTCGCCGCCTACCTGGCTCGGTTCAAAGGTCAGTCCCGGATCCACACCGAGTCGGATTTGCGGGGGTATCTCGTGTGGTGCGATCAGCGCGGCCTGGATCCTCTCGCAGTGAGCCGGCCACACGTTGAGCTCTACATCCGCTGGCTACAAGAAGTGCGCCGGTACCGGCCATCGACGGTGTCCCGACGTATGTCGGTCGTCGCGGGCTTCTACCGGACGTGCGTGATAGACGGTGTCCTTGAGCACTCCCCGGCCGAGTATGTGCGCCGCCCGCATGTGCCGGCCGAATCCCCAACGCTCGGGCTGACACATCTGCAGTTCGAGGCCGTGTTGACCGCCGGGAGGCAGTCGCCCAACCGCTGCGACTTCGCCCTCGTCTCGATGTTGGGGCTGCTCGGGCTGCGGATCTTCGAGGCTACCGGCAGCGACATCGAGGACCTCGGCGAGGAGCACGGCCATCGGGTTCTCCGCGTACATGGCAAGGGCGACAAGATCGTGCTTGTACCGCTTCCCCCAGCCGTAGGCCGCGCCATTGAGCGGGCCATCGACGACCGGACCGCCGGACCGATCCTGCTGACCTCTCGGGGCACGCGGATGGACCGGCACTGCGCAACCCGCCGACTGCGCCGGCTCGCCGAACAAGCAGGTATCAAGCTGCCGCGGATGCACCCGCACATGCTCAGGCATACCTTCGTCACCACGATGCTCGACGCCGGCGTTGACCTGCGCGATGTACAAATCGCCGCCCGCCACGCCGACCCACGCACCACCATGCGCTATGACCGCGCCCGCAAGAACCTCGACCGCCATCCCAACAACATCCTCGCCGCGTACATGGCCTCCGCCACTTGAAAGCAGGTCTTCCTGTCGTGCCGATGAGCGGTCGACGGTCGAGCCCTACGATGACCAGCATGGGGAAGTTCATATTCGAGATCCGGGACGCGTTCGACCCGCTGGACGGGTATGAAGGTGACGTCACGCTGGCTGGGGTTCGCGTCGATTACGACGGGGACTCACTCGCTGTCGGCGATACGTTGCTTGTGCCCGTTTCAGGCGGCCGGACTGTGCGTTCGACCGTCGCGCAGTTTCCCCTCACGTCCTTTACAGACCGTGACTTGCGGGCCATATCTGTGGTCGGCGTCACTGCGGCAGACGTCCTCATCGGCAGCCGAGCCGAGCGTGCTACCGACTGATTCGAGCGCACTCGCCTGACGCAGATAGCGAGTGCTGCGGCCATCCGGACATGCCGCATTCCGCGCTGTTATGCCGATGAGCGGACGCGCCAATCCCGGCGTACGGTGGATTCAGGAAGCCAGCCAGGCTTCCGCTCAAGGAGCAGTCATGGCCGACAAATCGCCTCGGCAACACATGTCCAAGAAGGCGGGCAAGTCTCTCAAGGAGAAACGCGCCGAGAAGCACGCGAAGGCAGAGGACAAGAGCAAGACTCAGATCGTGCCGCCGGACAAGCACCGCTGAACGTAACATCGGTTCCGCGTGGGCTGTCAGCGCAGGTCCGGTCATGCTGCTGTCCGCGCGAGTGCGAGAGTCTGCTGTCAGCCCGGTTCTCCTCAGGCGGTCGGTATTCCGAGGGGACAATGGAGACCACCGATCGGAGGAGAACGTGCTGCTTCCTGGGATCCACGGTCAGATCGAGCGCCGGCTACTGGTGAACTACCGGGTGGACCCTGAGGTGATAGCCCGCGTGCTTCCCCACCCGTTCCGGCCGCAGTTGGTCGGTGGCGCCGCGGTTGCCGGCATCTGCCTCATCCGCCTGGGCCAGATGCGCCCGAGACACGCGCCGCGATGGGTCGGGCTGCGTAGCGAGAACGCCGCGCACCGCGTGGCGGTCGAGTGGGACACGGCGAACGGCCCGCAGACAGGCGTCTACATCCCTAGGCGCGACAGCGACTCGTGGGCCAACGTCGTGCTCGGTGGCCGCGTCTATCCCGGCGAGCACCACCGGGCGCGGTTCCGCGTGGACGAGACCGACGAAGCTATCCGGGTGGCCTACACCTCTCTGGACGGCGCCGCCTGGGTCGACGTCTCGGTGAACATCAGCGACGAGTTTGGCGACAGTCGCCTCTTCGCGGGCATTGAGGAGGCCTCAGCCTTCTTCGAGACCGGCTCAGTCGGATACTCGGCCACACGCCGGCCCGACCGGTTCGACGGGCTGGGATTGAAGACCTCCGCGTGGAAGGTTGAACCCACGTCGGTAACTCATGCGCGCTCGTCGTTCTTCGACGACGCCGGGATCTTCCCGGCCGGAACCGCCGAACTCGACGACGCCCTGATCATGCGAAAGATGCCAGTGCTGTGGGAGCCACTCTCGAGCCTGCGGCTCCAAGCTGAGCCCGCCGCATGATGTCCGGATCTGCCGCGGATAGTAAGGCGCGGTCGTGCCGATGAGCGTTCACACAATGGGTGTTGAGCTGGGGTAGTAGGTGGTCTCCATGTCTCGGGCGCACTGGTCGCGCAGCGTCAGCCATTCAGGTCCGTCTGATCGGAGTGAGCCAGGTCTTCCGCACCACTCGCAGATGGCCTCAGACGCGCGGCGGAACCTGTCCGTGATCTCGTCCACCAGGGCCAGCTCCTCGGACGCGACTTCTCCGGCCCTCGGTCGTGCCTGGAACGTGAGCACGCCCCACTTCTGCTTGATTGCGTAGAACCGGTAGTTGGGGAAGGCAGCGGCGAGTTCGTCGTGGCAGTCACTGACCAGTGGTTTCCAACCCTCACCGCACCAGACAACCTCGAAGTCTGGGCTCAGGGCGTGAGGCCGAAGCCGGTCCAGCAACTCTCGGCTGTTCGCCGGATCAAGCACCCACATGCGGCGGCGCCTTCTGGTCGCAGTTGGTCACCTGGACAGCATGCCGATGGGTGGCCGAGAACGCACGCACATGCCGCCGATCGGTTGTCGCAAGTCTCGCTCATGCCGATGTGCGGTCAGTCCAGGTAGCGTCCACGGCCGGGCGGCTACGCTCGCTCAGGTGCAACTCGACCAACGCAGCGGCGACATCGATCCCGAGCTCTGGTTTCCCTGCCCCTACCGCGAAGGGGCGCGCGACATTCTGTATCCCTCGGCGGGTAACACCTTCCGAGGTCGGATGCCGGCGTGGTGCGAACTTCGACAAGTCAGCTTCCGAGTGAGCCTCAGTGAGCTGCCGGACGACCTGCCCGTGGCCACCCGCCTCTGGATCCGGGGCTTCCTCGCTGGATCTGTCCCACAACTCGACGACGATACCGACCTGGAGACACGCGACCGGCAAGTCGACGTGTTTCTAACGACCGGCACTTGGCCCGACCAATAGCGAAACGTCCCCATCTGCCGCTGTGGGTGGAGGCCGCAACAAGGCTTGACAAGGCGTGTCTGTCGGGCTGGCGCTCGATGGTCGCCTTCCCACCCGGGCGGCCCGACGCCACACTGAGACCATGACTGGCGGCCCCTGGCTCGAGTCGGCGCGCGGCCGCCGCAGCGCGTTGATCGTGGCGAGCAACGAGTACCAGGACCCGGGGCTCAGCGAGCTCCGGGCTCCGGCCGCGGACGCCGACGCCCTGGCGGCGGTGTTGAGCGACCCGGAGATCGGCGGCTTCGATGTCCGGACGCTGCTGAACGAGCCGGCCCACGTGGTCAATGAGGCCGTCGAGGAGTTCCTTACCGACCGCTCTCCCGACGACCTCTTGTTGTTGCACTTCTCCTGCCATGGCATCAAGGACCAGGACGGCGAACTGTACTTCGCGATGGCGAACACCCGGCTCCGCCTCCTGGGCGCGACCGCGGTCGCCGCCGACTTCGTGAACCGCCGGATGACCCAGAGCCGGTCGCACCGCATCGTCTTGTTCCTCGACTGCTGCTACGCCGGAGCCTTCGATCGTGGGCTGAGGGCCCGCGCCACCAAGGTCATGGATCTCGAGGAGCGATTCGGCGGGCGCGGGCGAGCGGTGATCACGGCGTCGGGAGCCGTCGAATACGCCTTCGAGGGCGGTGAGCTCACCGAGTCCGGCGATCCGGCTCCCTCTGTCTTCACGACCGCGATGGTCCGTGGTCTCACCACCGGGGAGGCAGACCGCGACCAGGACGGGTACGTCGACCTGGACGAGCTCTACGACTACGTCTACGAAGCGGTCCGCGAGGTCACCCCGCACCAGAACCCCGGCAAGTGGACCTTCGGCGTCCAGGGCGACCTGGTCATCGCCCGGCGCAACACCCCGGTCACCCAGCCGGCCGCGCTGCCGCCGGAGCTCCAGCACTCCATCGACAGCCCGCTCGCCGGCGTCCGGGCAGGCGCGGTGGACGAGCTGGCCCGACTGCTGTCCGGCCGCCACCAAGGCCTTGCCCTGGCTGCCCGACAGGCCCTCGAAATCTTGGCCGACGACGACAGCCGCACCGTCGTGGCCGCCGCGTCGGCCGTCCTCGACGGGTCACCCCACACCGCGCCGCCGAACGCCACCGGCACGGCACCACCGACAGAACCAACCAACACAGGCGGGGCGACTGGCCCGATCCGACGCCCGCCGACGGCAACGACGCCGGCTCACCCGCCGGGACCCACCACACCGACAACACCGTCTCGGAGGCGTTGGTGGCCGGGGACGATCCGAGGACGGGTGATCGTGGCCGCACTGGCGGCAGCCGCCCTGCTCGTGGGTGGCGTGGTCACCTGGCGGGTGCTCGATCAGGCCGGCCACTCCACGACGATCCCAGCGTCATTCGACGGCCAGTGGCGGGGCACCGACACCAGGGGAGTGTTCACGGCGACGCTCGGCAAGGAGCTGCAAAAGGGCGAGTTGTTGAGTGATGCCTCATCGTGCTTTCAGGGCCCGCTCACCGTCCGCGACGCC
Source organism: Kribbella sp. VKM Ac-2566 (assembly GCF_004366005.1). Lineage (NCBI taxonomy): Bacteria > Bacillati > Actinomycetota > Actinomycetes > Propionibacteriales > Kribbellaceae > Kribbella > Kribbella sp. VKM Ac-2566. The sequence continues at coordinate 475,369 of NZ_SODT01000015.1, forward strand.
ACCGACTCCCGGCTGACGATGCGCTTCGCGCCAGGCCCTGCAGCCGACCCGGGGTGCAAACCGTGGACCGTGGTCTTCACGCACCTGTCCGGCGGCGACCTGAAGATGGCAGTCGATCCCGACCCCGGCGGCAACGTGCCCGAGTTCGAGGTCCGGATGACCCGGCAGGGTTGAGGCGGATCAGGCGGCGGAGGCGACCCTCTGCACACCGCCCACTACACACGTAACGGTCCACTGGCACTACTGATCGCATCGTCCGCAAATGCCGCTGACAGGAAAGTCGAGGCGTCCGAGGTCGCATCAAACTAGCCTCTGCCTATGAGCGAAGCATTCTGGGCCGAAGGAGTGTGGCGGCCGATTGAATACGCCGAGGCATGGGCGGCGTTCGACGCTCGCTTCGACTTCAAACCTGACTACTACGAGCGTGATGTGCCTGCGATCCGGCTGCCTGACAGCTGTGTGGTGATCGACCTCGCTCCTGTGTTTGCTCACGAGGGCGCTCGGTTCGTGGCCGCGGAAGCGGCGATCGCCGCGGCCGCCCTCCGGAGCTTTGTTTGGCTGACCGACGAGGAAGAGTTGACCGCGTTGGACTGGCAGCACACCCCATACCACTACTCGCCGGCGAAGCACGCTCTCGCGGACGTCGGATGGCCCGTCCCGGTGTTCCCGAACGGCGACTACTACGTTCACACCACATCGGACCTACGGTGGGGCACGTTCGCACACCCGTGGCAGCAGTCGCTGACCGTCTGGGGCGAAGAGCTGGTGCGCACCCTCGGGGCGGAACTGTTGACCTGGCTACCGCGCCACCCACAGAGCCCATAAACGCACGTATCTGCCGGGATCCGCGCTTTCGGCTGTCGCAGATCACCTGGCGGAGATCTGTCGCGCATCTGTCGACGGAGGACACCGCCTGACCCGAGCACCCTGCCGAATTGGGCTCTTATGGATCAAGGCGCGCCTTCGGCGCGCGGGCCCGGACTGCGGGCGGCGCTGGCCCGCCGTCCTCGCCGGACCTGACGAGCAGGACGCTACCCCGTCTACGCGACCCCACCTGCCACCAGCCGACGTGGTCGGCGTCTGACCGCCGGTCAGCCCGTCCCCTCGCCGCTCGATCGTACGGCCCCACGACCCAGGTCAAGAGCGCTTCGCGTCCCTACGGGATCGGCAAGCCGGCTCTTGACATGCGCCGCGCTGGCCTGGGTTTGGCGGTCATGAGGGGGACGGGGCGGGTGTGGAGACGCTGACGGACGAAAGTCCTTGGCCACGCTCGGGGCAGCGCCACTATCGTCGGCCAAGTGATCATTCGCCCCGTTCGTGAGAGCGACATTGAGAGCCTTCATCAAAACCGTCTGTGCGGGCTCACCATCGACGAGACCACCACGCTGGTCATGTCGGCGATCGACGAGGAACACGGGCGCGACTCCCGCTTTCTCGTCGCGGCCGAAAAGGACGGCGGCGTGGTGGGGATGACCACGGTAAAGCGCCTGGAGCATCGGTTGTGCAGGCATCGGGCCGAGCTGGGCGGCCTTGTCATTCTTCCCGTCGCTCGTGGGACAGGTCTCGCTCGAAGGATTGTGGACGCTGCGGGCAGTCACGCCAGTGACTGGGGTTGCTCGATCCTTGAGGTCAGCTGTCGCGGAGGCACTCATGCCGAGAAGGCCTACATCGGACTCGGATTCCAGGTGTGGGGTCAGTTGCCCGGCGGCTACCACGATCACGATGGTCTCGTCTTCGATGAGGTCCGATTGTGGACGTCGCTTCCAACGAAGACACCGTGACTGGTCCTTTGAGTTCGCAATGACGACCAGGGCGTGCATCGTGCCCTCCACGTGCCCTAACCGATGGTCAGTGGCGGTCACTCAGGGGGTGCTGTAGGCATCGGTTTCAGGCGCCGAGGCACGATCACAGCCCCAGGCCGGGAGTCGTCGCATGGTTGGTGCTTATGGCAACGGGCTCGTGATGAGAAGGTCGTCGGTTCGATCCCGACAGGCGGCTCCACCCAGACCCCCAGGTCAGAGATCTCTCTGAAGCTGGGGGTTCGTCGTTAGTGGCTGTTTGCGGGTGCCTCGGTTGAGGTGGTGACTGCGGCTGGGTCGGTGGGATGTTGTGGTGCGGTGGGTTTGGATCTTGTGAGCCACAGGCCGGTGAAGATGGCGGTGGTCAATGTGACGGTGCCGGCTGCGAGGAAGGCGGTGTTGAGGCCGGTCTCGAAGGAGGCGCCGTCGGATTGCCGGGTGCGGACGATGGCTCCGAGAACTGCCACGCCGAGGACCGCGCCGATCTGTCGCGTCGTGCTGCTGATGCCTGATGCGAGGCCGCCTTCCTGCGGGCTGACCGCTTGGATGGCGGCTCCTGTCAGTGGGGACATGGTCAGGGCGAAGCCGATGCCTACGACTCCTAGCCGCCACCACACGTTCCCGTAGCCGGTGTCGGCGTGCACCATGCCGAGCGCCAGCAGTCCCAGGCCGGCCAGGGCCAGGCCGGTGGTCACCACGATTCGGAAGCCGTACCGGGCGGCGAGCCGGCCCGCGTACGGGCTGACGATCACCATGGCGAGGGTTGCCGGCAGGGTCTGCAGGCCGGCGCGCAGGATCGAGCTGCCCTGGACGTACACGAAGAACTGGGAGAAGAAGAACGACGACCCCATGAGTGCGAACCCCACCACGACCATGGCGGTGTTTGACACTGTGAACAGCCGCTGCCGGAACAGCCGCAGCGGCAGCATCGGAGCGGAACGACGCGCTTCGACGGCGACGAATACGGCGAGGAGGATCAAGGCGGCGGTGAAGCTGCCCAGGATCACCGACGACGTCCAGCCGCGGGCACCACCCTCGATCAGCCCGTAGGTCAGCGCTCCCACCCCCAGAACGGACAACACCGTCCCCGGCACATCGATCGCGGGGGCGCTCGGATTGCGGGTTTCTGCAAGGCTGCGCAGACCGACCAGCAGAAGGACTACGCCGATAGGCAGGTTGACCAGGAAGATGGCGGGCCAGCCGAAGGCCTCTGTCAGTACGCCGCCGGCCACGGGGCCTGCTGCCAGACCGATTCCGCTGAATCCAGCCCACAGCCCGATCGCCTTGATTCGTTCTTGCGGCACGGGATAGGCGGCGGCGAGCAGGGCCAGCGAAGCAGGGCTCAGCGCCGCGGCCCCGATGCCCTGCAGCACCCGGCCGGCGACCGGCCAGCCGAGCGAGGGCGCGAGGCTGCACACCACCGACGCGGCGGTGAAGACCGCGACGCCGGTCAGGTACACCCGCTTGCGGCCGAACCGGTCGGCGAAGACACCGCCGGACAGCAGGAGCATGGCGACCAGCAGTACGTACGCGTCGACGATCCACTGCAGACCAGTCAGCTGAGTGTGCAGCCGGTGCTGCATGTCGGGCAGCGCCGCTCCGACAATCGTGTTGTCGAGCAGGACCATGAATTGGCCGAGGCAGGTCACCGCGAGCAGCACGGCCCGATTCGGTCGACTGCCTACGGCCGCAGGCGATGCAGCCATGGGGATCCTCTCAATCGTCAGGTGCGCCTCGGGCGCTCTAAAGCAGCCAGCGGCTGCGTTAGGCGAGTGTAGGAAGGTATGCGTAGCAAACGCAAGTCGCAACTGCGTTAAGGTGGGGTTCATGAACGAGCGAGAGCGAGCCCGGCGGCCCGGCGGGCGTAGCGCGCGCGTCGCCGCGGAGGTGCACCAGGCGGTCACCGACCTGATCAACGAGCGCGGCTACGGCAACTTCACCGTCGGCGACGTTGCGGCCCGCGCTGGTGTGGCCGACAGCAGCATCTATCGCCGGTGGGGCAACCTGGCAACCCTGCTCACCGACGTGGCGCTCACCCGCCTCAACGCGCAGTCGCCGATGCCCGACACCGGGAGCCTGGCCGGCGACCTACGCACCTACGCGGCCCAGGTGGCCCGCGAGATCACCGGACCCGACGGTCTGGCGTTGCTGCGTCTGGCCGTGGCGCTGTCCAGCCAAGGCCACCAGGGCCAGCAGGCGGGTGACGACCTCCTCGCCGAACGCACCCGGCAACTGCAGTCCATGCTCGATCGCGCCGTGGAACGCGGCGAGCACGCACCCGACGCGTTAGGCGTGGTCGACCACATCCTGGCCCCGATGTATGTCCGCGTCCTGCTCGGCATAGGCCCGCTCACTCCGGAGTACGTCGACGGGCTGGTCGACCGATTGCTATGACCTCAATCCGGCTGCGGCGCTGGGGTCCGTCGTTCCGGGGCGCGGTCAGGTGCCGTGCGGTGGAACGCCGTTCTCGAGGTACACGGCTTCCGGCGTACGTCGGCTTTTGAACCCGGCCGCGACGCGTGCGAACTGTTCTGGGTCGAGGAGGTGGCCGGCCTCTTCGAGTGTGACGAACCTGGAGGAGGTGACCTCCGCCGGCTGGAGCACGATGCGGTCGATATCGGCCGGTGCCAGTACCCCGCCGTCGAACAGGAACGCGACGATCTCTGTGAAGTCTCCCGTCTGCGGGATCCAATCCACGGCGAGCAGACTGCCCGGCTCGACGAAGAGGCCGATCTCCTCCAGCACCTCGCGCTGGGCGGCGAGGCGTGGCGATTCGTCGCGTTCGACCATGCCGCCGGGGATGTCCCAGGTCGTCTTGTACGGCGGCTGAAGCACCAGCAACCGGTCCGCTTGATCCGTGAACAGGCAGTCGGCAGCCATCCGTTTGGTGGGGAACCTCGCGGTGAAGTGCACGTCGTCGGCCACGTCGCCAGCCAACCACAGCCCGCGTTCCCCAGTTCGGTTCGTGGGGTTAGCGGGCGCCGCCAGGCACGCCTTCTACCGGGTGGTTGATCTCAACGTTGACAGGGGTTGGGCTTGCGAGGATGGTGAGCAGCACGGGGCGTGAGCGGGTGGGGGTGTCGGGCGTGTTCGTTGTCGACGGGCACGGACGCCGGGGTCTTGTGCTGCCTGCAGGGGGAGCTCAGACGTGTGGCGAACATGAGCGCACGGACCGCGACTGTCGCGGGCGTGTTCTATCTGGCGACCGAGATCACCTCGGTCGCGGCGCTACTGCGGTATCAACCGATTCTGCGTGACGGCAGCGCAGTCAGTTTTGCCATCTGAGCCCTCCTCGACTTCATTCGTTGTGCAATCCCTTTGGGGGATATTTCTGATGACAACATCTGTGGTGTACCCGGTGCATGTGAACGCCGCATCCGATCCGAAACCGTCCAGGTGGCTCTGGCTGGTCAAGTGGATCCTCGTGATCCCGCACTACGTCGTGTTGCTGTTCTTGTGGATCGGCTTCATGGTCAGCTCGGTCGTGGCGTTCTTCGCGATCCTGTTCACCGGTCGCTATCCGCGCGGCATCTTCGACTACAACGTCGGCGTGATGCGGTGGTCGTGGCGCGTGACGTACTACGCCTATGGAGCACTCGGCACCGACCAGTACCCGCCGTTCACGCTGGCCGAGGTCGAGGACTATCCCGCGCACCTGTCGGTCGACTACCCCGAACGCCTGTCCCGAGGCCTGGTCCTGGTGAAGTGGTGGCTGCTTGCGATCCCGCACTACATCATCGTCGGCTTCTTCGTCGGCGGTGGAATGTGGGCCGCGAACCGTTCCGACAACTGGCAGTGGAACGTCGGCGGCAGCGGTGGTCTGGTGGGAATCCTGGTGATCATCGCCGCGGTCATCCTGGCCTTCACCGGCGCATACCCTCGACCGCTGTACGACGTGATTCTCGGAATGAACCGCTGGGCTCTCCGGGTCGCAGGCTATGCCGCTCTGATGACTGATGTGTATCCGCCGTTCCGTCTCGACCAGGGCGGCAGTGATCCCGTCCTCGCCGTACCGCCTCCGTCCGGCGACCCGAGTTCTGAGCGCCTGCTCAGGGCATCAGACACGCCGTGAGCGGACGAAGCAACACTGCTAGTCGCGACGTACGAACGCCCAGCCCAGGTCGCGATCAGGAGCTGACTGTCCGGCGGATGAACGTCATGCGGCTCGGGTACGCGTTCATGGGGATGGGGCTGGCGATCGTCAAGTGGCCGGTTCTGGTTCAGGACGTTCGATCGTTGCCGGTGATGGAAGGGGTTGTCGCCTGCCTGCTGACGGCCATGTCGTTGCTGGCGTTCCTCGGGCTCAGATACCCCGTGCGGATGCTGCCGATCCTGCTGTTCGAGGTGGCCTGGAAGGTCATCTGGCTCGGTACGGTCGCGATTCCCCACCTGATCGCCAACGATCTGAGCACCGAAGCGCGCGACGTACTGTTCAACTGCACCTTCATCGTCGTCATCGTGGCCGTCATCCCGTGGCGCTACACCTGGCAGCGCTACGTCCGGACCCCGGGCGATCCCTGGCGCTGACACTCGATCAGCGGTCCTGGGTGTCCAGAAACCCATCCACTGCTCGGCGCCCCAGGCTTCGTAACCGTGACCCCAGGAGGACGGCAGGAACAGGTAGCCGAGTTCGACTGACGCGAGCTCCGGGCGGACCTGGCCTGGGCGGTCCGTGTCGCGTTGGTAGAGGGTGACCATGCCGATCATCTTGATCGGGCCGGGCGGCCAGCCGACGGACTCGAGGTCGCTCATGGTCGGCCACCCTGTCCGCGCGTCACTCGATCAGTTCGGGGTCGTGCACGAACTTGCGGACGTCCTGGGGACAGCGGCAGGCGGCGGCGATCTTGGCGGCCCATATGAGGGCCTCTTCGCGGGTCGGGACGTCGACGGTCATGAAGCCGCCGATGAGTTCCTTGCCCTCCAGGTACGGGCCGTCGACGACCTGCCCGTCGGTGCCGACCACCGCGTGTTCCACGTCGCCGTCGTCGTAGCTCAACCCGCCGCCGAACCGGAACACGCCGGCGTCCTTCGCCTCCTGACACACTGCGTGCGAGGCCTTGCCCACCTCGGGGAAGTCCTCCTCCGGGATGTGGTCCATCGCGCCCTTCTCGAACGAGATCAGGTACCGCGGCATCTCATCACTCCTTTGTCCTGACGACCTCTTCCGGCCGCCGCTCACCCTTGCAACGAACGCCGAGCTCCGGATCCGACAGGGCTGCTCAAATCAATCATGGTTGAATGCGCGGATGGAGGCGCACCCGGTTGATCAGGCGCGGTGGGCGGACCTGGTCGAGCTGTTCGGGCCGAGCGGCGGTACGCGGGGTTGCTGGTGCATGGCCCGTCGACTGCCGGCAGCAACTGTTGCCGCGAACGGGAGCGCCGAGAACCGCGCCGCACTTGAGGGTTTCGTCGAGGCGGGCGTCCCGGTCGGGCTCATCGGGTACGTCGACGACCGCCCGGCGATCTGGTGCGCCGTGGCCCCGCGGACGGAGTACTACGCGATCCTGCACTCGCGAACGCTGCCGATCGACGAGGCGGACGACGACACGATCTGGGCGATCAACTGCCTGTTCGTGAAGAGCGGGTACCGCGGGCGAGGGCTGACGTCGCCGATGGTCGAAGCGGCCGTCGAGTACGCGCGGAGCTCGGGCGCGCGGATCGTGGAGGCGTACCCGGTGAAGGCGATGCCCGGTGATCCCGGTCGCGGCGTACTCAGCACGTTCCTCGCCGCCGGCTTCACGACGTACGCCGAAGACCGTACGACGGCCAAACGAAACGTCGTCGTACGCCGAAGCCTGTGAACGCCCAAGCCCGAGCCGCCCGCGCTGCCCGCGCCGAGGCCCGTCTGCAGGCGGCGCACGAGCTGCTGCGGGACCTGGACCTGATCGCACGATGGAGCGTGTACGGCGAGGTGACCGTCGTCGGCTCCGTCGCGATCGAGCTGGTCGTGGACCCGGACATCGATCTGGAGATCCGCTCGGAGGAGCCGCGCGTCGCGGACGGGTTCGCCGTGATGAGTGTCCTGGCGGAGCTTCCGCAGGTACGGCGGATCACGTATCTCGACGCGCGCGACCGCCACGAGCAAGGGCAGTACTGGAAGCTCGAATACGAAACGCCGGATGACACCTGGACCGTCGACATGTGGGTGTTCGGCCCTGATGCCCCCGGTGGCGGACCGTTCGCCGAAGCGCTCCGACACCATCTGACGCCGGACACCCGCGACACCATCCTCGCGATCAAAGAGGAGGCCGTCACCCGGGGCGAGCGCGCGCGGGGCTACTGGCTGTACCAGGCGGTCCTCGACGGCGGCGCGTCGACGTACGACGAGTACCGCGACTGGCTCGGCAACCGCAACATCTACGAACGCACCAACTGGCTCCCTATCATCAGTCCATGAGGGGACTGGTGGCTCTGCTCTGGGTGACCGTGGTCGTCAATCTTGGCGCCGCAGTCGGTAACGGGCTGGCCGGTGACGCGTTGGGGGCTGTCCTGCCCGCCGTCATCGCCGTGCTGATGGCGTTCGGGGCCTACCGCACCATGAAGCATCCGCCGAAGCCCCAACCGTTGACCAGGGCGCGCGTCGTGGTGGGCGCGGTGCTCGGTGGAGCGGCAACTCTCGCGGTGCTTGCAACCCTTGGCTGGACTGCGATCTTCGTTCCGGACTGGCCGATCAGGGCGGTGTCGTTGGCCGGCATGGTGTTCGTCGTCTGCTTGGTGATCTGGACGGTGCGGACCGTGCGTCGCCTGGACCGCGAAGCCCGCGCGCTCGGCGACGCCGCCGGCTGAGCGGCGCGGGGCCGTCTGAGGTCAGGCCTCCCAGCTCCAGACTTCACCATCCAAGGTGAAGTCCCAGTTCCGTCCGCGTACGCCGTGGGTCAGGTAGTCGACCGCGGGTAGGGCGATCGGTGGGTACGGCTGGTCGCGCAGCAGCCGTACGGCGTCCTCTACCGGGAACCACCGGACCTCCATCACCGACCCGTCCGGATCGTCGACGGCGAACGCGGGATCGCTCACGTCCACCACGTAGTTCCAGGACTGCGACGTCATCCGACCGTCGACAACTGTCCGTGTCGTCCACACCAGTTCGAGTTCATGGGCCGCGGCGAGCAGCCCCGACTCCTCGCGTAGCTCCCGCACCGCGCCGTGCGCCGGAGTCTCCCCGTCCTCGACGGCTCCGCTCGGGAGGTTCCAGTACGGCGCATCCCAGGCCTTGTACTGCTCCCGGACCACCGCGACCATCCCGTCGTACCGTGCGATCACGCCCGCATACCGCTGCATGCGGAGGAGTATTCCAGGTTCCGGAAGGGGAGTGTCCGGAATTGGATTTACCGTGCTGTTTATGAGTGAGAGCGCGTGGGTTTCGCCGTGGTGGGAGCCGCCGGTGGCGGGGAGTGATGTCGAGCATCTGGTCGGGGCGCTGGACCGGTTGCGTACGACGTTCCGGTACAAGGTCGACGAGCTGGACGCGGATGGGTTGAACACCCGGATCGGGGCGTCGTCGATCACGCTCGGTGGGTTGATGAAGCATCTGGCGGCGAACGAGGACTACATGTTCGACGTGAAGTTCCAGGGCAAGCCGATGGGTGGGCCGTGGCTGGAGAACGGCTGGCGCGACGACAACGACTGGGAGTTCAACTCCGCGGCCGACAACACGCCGGCAGAGCTGTACGCGCTGTGGGACGGTGCGGTCGCGCGGTCCCGGGAGACGTTGGCGGCGGCGATCGCCGAGGGCGGGCTCGACCAGCCGGCCGACATCGCCTGGCCGGACGGGCGGCACGCGAGCCTCCGTCGGCTGGTGTGCGACCTGATCGAGGAATACGGCCGCCACACGGGCCACGCCGACCTGATCCGCGAGGCCGTCGACGGCCGCGTCGGCGAGGACCCGCCCCACGACTGGAACCCCGTCGGCCCCAAGCCCTGAAGCCGCCGCCTACCGCCCTCCCCCGCCTACCGCCCGGCGCCGCCTACCGCCGCCTGCCGCCTGCCGCCCGCCGCCGCCTGGCGCTGGGGCGGACCGCCAGCACTACACAACCTCCTTCGGCGACGTCGGCTCACGCTCAGCGCGCGCCGCGAGCGGCAGTTGTGTAGTGCTGGCGGTCCGCAACGACTACTTGATCCGCTGCATCGTCCCGTCTGCCGCGACGCCGATCACCGTCGTCACGCCGTCGACCGTCAGGTTCACGATCATCCGCGAGCCCTGCAAGGACGTCGTGTACGACACTGTCGCATTCGTGCGGGTCGGTGCGATCACCGAGAGGATGCTCGCGTTCCGCCCGGACCGGTTGAACTTCACCACCGGTGACGGCAGCCGCTTGTCGATCGTCCTGTAGTGCCAGCCCTGGATCGGGTCCTGCTGCCCGGTCGTCACCTCGATCGGCGTCGTCTGCTGCTGGAACGGGATCTGCAGCAACGTCGTCTTCACCTTGTCGCCCGGCCGCGCGGCCACCGCCCGGTCCTTGCCGCTGACAACCACCTTCTGGTCCGCGGGCAGATGCCACAGCGTCGAGTACTCCTGCTCCGCAGCCGACGAACCGCGATCCAGCACCACCATCAGATCGGGATCCTTCAGCACCAGCACGTCCCGCGTCCGGTCGATCCCGGCGCCCGGGGAGTCGTGCAGCTCGTAGAACTCCGACGTCGCCTGGATCGACGACCGCACCAGCTTGGTCTCCGGGTGCCCGGTCGCCGACTTCACGGTCATCTCGTTGTGCGCGAACTGGCTCCTGGCCCAGAACCGCCAGTCGTCCATCTTGTACCCGGCGTGCCCGCCGTCGACCAGGATGTCGCGCCCGCGCGAGGTGTACGTGATCGAGGTGTGGTCGTTGTGCCCGTGCAGCTTCTGCGACGGCCCGAACCGGATGCTGTACGTCGATTCCTGCGTGAACGGCCGCGTCTCGCCCCATCCGGTCCGCCCGAAGATGTACCCGGCGTCGAAGATGCCGATCCGCTGCGTCGGCCGGATCCCGCGGACGCCGCGGGTCCCGGCGTACTCGAGGACCGTCCCGGTGACGGGCGTCGTGCGCACCACCTCGGAGTCGCCGAGCTGCGGCAGGTTCCCGAGCGAGTTGGTCGCCAGCGCGAGCCACTTCGCGAGTTCCCGCCGGCGGGCCGTGATCGTCGTACCGGGGTCGGCGCCGCACTTCCGCAGTACGTCGATCGCCCGCCCCCACAGCACGTAGTTGAACTGCGCGTACGCCGTCGACTGCTCGTTCGTCGAGCCCTGCGTGTCGATCGACGTCTTGATCGCACTCGTCAGCCGGTCGGACGCGATCTTCTTCAGATCGTCGCGCTGGAGCGTGCACCCGATCCCGAACAACGCCAAGCTCTCGTCGGTGCCGTGGTTCCAGTCGCCGCTGTAGTTCTTCTGCAGGAACCACGCGTGCTCCAGCAGCGCCTTGTCCAGCCACGCGTACGTCAGCGGCAGCCGCGCCACGTGCAGCCCCGACAGCACCGCCTGCCGCAGGCAGATCAGCACGTTGGTGCGATGCATCGTGGACTCGTACGCGCCGACGTCGGACTTCCACGAGTACGGGTTGTCCTTGACCCAGTCGTGGGTGATCGCGCTCACCCGTTGCAGGGCGGCCTTGTCGCCGGCCGCGGCGGCGTCGATTCCTTGCCCCAGCCAACGAAGCGAGTGCAGCCACATGTACCAGCTGGGGTTGTTGGGCGGATTCATCCGCCAGTTGATGTTCCCCTTGCCGTCACCGACCTTGGTGGGCGGCGTCGTACCCCAGGTGAACGTGTCCTTGTAGAGGTTGGCGACCGGGTTCGTGTGGTCGATCCCGCTGTACGCCGGGCACGTGTAGACGTTCTGCCGCACCGGTGCCGGTGGGGCGGTCGGCGGCTCGGGCGTGTGGCTCACGGTCGGGTCCGGAGCAGCCTCCGGCTCGGAGCCGCCCCACGGGATCATCAGTACGGCGCCCAGTACGGCGACGCTCGCGAGCAACGCGATCGTGAGTCGCAGCGTCGTACCGGACGTGCGCAGATGTCTCGCAGGCATCGTTGGTCCTCCCCGCACACCCGAAGGCATACCTATTCTGGCCTAGACCTGAATTCGGGTTGGGCGATCCCCGGGACAGAGTCAAGTGGTTGTGTTGCTGAGTCGCGGTACTTCAGAAACGCGGCACTTCAGAAAACGCGGAGCGAGTCGTCGAAGGTTGCACCCGGCATCAAATCTGCCGGTCAGCTCCTGTCGGGTACGTCGCCATCGGTTCCCCCCGAGGTCGGATTGTTGCCGCTACCTGATAGATGTCGCGAGCGGGCCGAAAAGTTGCGCGGATCGGCAACTTCGGTTCCGTTGCCCGGAAGGGCAGGGTCAGTTGGGCCGGATCGCCTGCAGAATCAGGGCGTTCCGCGCGTTCTGACCCTCCGGCACGGTCGTGTGGCGGCCGTCACGTAGGTCGGTGTGCAGCCGGTCAGGGCGTTCGGCAAGGAACTCGGCCCAATGGACGATCCGCAGGTTCGGATGCCGCAGTGCCGCCTGCTCCAGTTGCAGGTTGATCCACTCGCTGTTGCGCTGATCGGCGACCTGGACCGTGGTCGGCTCGTCGGTCCGGGAGACCTGTACGTCGACCCAGTACACGGTCCGCTGTGGGCCCGCGATCCGGAGTGCACGCTCGACCTGCGCCGCGAACGCGGGCGGATCGAAGATGTCGTTGGACCCGACTGCCATCACGATCCGCCGCGGGAGGCCGTACTCGCGGGACCAGACGGCCATCGCGTCGACAGCGGCGGACGCCGGCTGACCGGCCCAGCTGTACTGCGCGAACGACGTACCGAGTTGTTGCCCGAGGAGCCGGCCGAGAGCCGCGCCGTCCTGTACGGCGATGCTGTCCCCGAAGAGCACTACGCCGTCGGACGCGACGACGTGGCGGACCTCCGCACTGCTCGAGATCACGCGGTTGTTCGCCTGCCAGGATCCGAGCGCGCCGGATCCGTAGGTTCCCGCGTTGACCACCGGTGCGGCCGCCTTCGCGTGCGCCGACGGGGCTTCGAGGTGCAGCAGGGTCAGGAAGAACGCGGTCAGGACCACGATGACGGCGGCCGAGGCCGACCAGCGCTTGATGAACACACCTCTGTTCACGCTGAGGTTGGCCCAGAGGTTGGCACTGAGGTTGGCACTGCGGTCGGCACGTCGGCTAGCGACTTTGGATGGCGTCCGCGATGAGTTCGTTGCGGGCGGATCCGCCCATCGGCGGACGGGTGTGGACGCCGTCGCGCAGGTACTGTGCCGGCCGGTTCGGCCGGGACGTGAGGAACCCGGACCAGTCGATGATGCGCAGGTTCGGGTGGCGGAGCGCCGCGTCCTGCAGCTGCTGGTTGATCCACGCGCTGTTGGCGAGATCGGCCTCGCGTACCGCGGCCGGCTGCTTGGTGCGGTCCGCGTACACGTTCACCCAGTACACGGTCCGGTCCGGCCCGGCGATCCGCAGCGCGCGCTCGACCTGTGCCGCGAACGCGGGCGGGTCGAAGATGTCGTTCGTACCGACCGCCATCACGATCCGCCGCGGCAGACCGTAGTTGCGCGACCACTCTTCGAGCGCGTCGACCGCTGCCGACGCCGGCTGTCCGGACCAGTCGTGGAAGGCGATCGAGTCGCCGGTGCGATCCGCCAGCAACCGCTCGAGCGCGGCGCTGTCCTGGACGGCGATGCTGTCGCCGAACATGAGGATGCCGTCGAACGCGAGCACCTCGCGGATCTGGTCCTCAGGACTGATCCGGTGGATCAGGTTCTGCCACGGGCCGAGCGTGCCCGATCCGTACCGCCCCGGCCCGCTCGACGGGACGCTGTACGACCCGCCGACCGTGGTGTCGGCGCTCGTCGGCCGCGGATCGAGTACGACGAGGACGCCGCCGAGCAACGCCACCACGAGCAGCGTCACGACGATCGCGGCGACCGACTCCAGAAACGCCCGTAGCGCGGATGGCTTCTCATGGTGCGCATGACCCGGCCGTTCCCGTACCTGTTGCAACATCTCGACACACCCCCCAGCCTCCGTCGCCGCTCCCTACACAGACATGACGCGGTGACCCCCGAATTCGCTGCATGCTCCTACCCTCAACACCCCGGAGCGAACCCCCCGGTTCCCACCCCAGCATCCCCGAAGACCCAAATTCCGGCCATACCGGAACCCGTCACCCGTGAGCGAGTGACGGGACGTGGGCGCTCGATCACGACCGGTGGACGATGCGGCGCGCCCGCGCCGTGCCTGGACACCCGTCGGGTAGCTCAGCCCGCCCGCTCCGCCTCGCTGCGCTCGACGCAGAACTCGTTGCCTTCGGGATCGCGCATCGTGACCCAGCCACGGCCGTCCGGGACCCTGTGGTCCTCGTAGATCGTGCCGCCGAGCGACAGGATCCGCTTGACCTCCTGGTCGCGCGTACGCTCAGTCGGGCCCCAGTCGAGGTGCACCCGGTTCTTCACGGCCTTTCCTTCCGGGACCCTGATGAACAGCAGCCCGGGGACCGGCGCCGGCGCCTGAAGCAGGACCTCGTCGTCGCCCGGCACGTCCCCGTCGGCCATCGGCCAGCCGGTCACGGCACTCCAGAACTGCGCGAGCTTGTACGGGTCTCCGGCATCGATCGTGACGTGTCGCAGCAACATGCCGAGACCTTAAGGCATGTCTGGATTCAGGGGGTCGCGAACTGTCGGGGGCCGGGTCTACTGTGCGGGACATGGGTGCCGGGCCAGAGGGCCCGGCCGGTTGGGGGAAGGACAGTTCGATGGCATCTCGGCTCAATCCGTACATCCAGTTCGACGGCGACGCGCGCGCGGCGATGGAGTTCTACCAGGGGGTCTTCGGCGGGGATCTGTCGTCGAACACCTTCAAGGAGTTCGGCGCCGGTCACGGACCGGACGACGACGAGAAGCTGATGCACAGCCAGTTGGAGACGCCGAGCGGGTTCACGCTGATGGCGGCCGACACGCCGCAGGGCATGTCGTACAACCCGGGCGAGAACATCGCGATCAGCCTGAGCGGCGACGGTGACGAGCTGCGCGGCTACTACGAGAAGCTGTCCGCCGACGGCGGCAAGGTGACGGTCCCGCTCGAGAAGCAGATGTGGGGCGACGAGTTCGGCATGGTCACCGACAAGTTCGGCATCAACTGGATGGTCAACATCGCGGCGAGCTGACACCCGCCTCCCCGGGGAAAATGGGTGTCCCCGGGGAGCGTCGCGCCGCTAGCTTGGGCCGGTATGGGACTCAACGACGTGCTGTACGACCCGATCCGGCACAACAACTGGGCGACCGGGAGCCTGATCAGGTTCTGCCTCGCGCAGAACCTGACCGCCGAGCAGCTCGAGATCACCGGCGTCGGGACGTACGGCGGCATTCTCGCCACCCTCGACCACATCGTCCGCTGCGACGGTAGTTATCTGCGCCGGATCGCGGACCGGCCCCTCGAGTACGTCGACAGCGAACCGGCGACCGACCTGGAGACCCTCGCCACCTGGAACGCCGAGGCCGGCGCCCTCTGGGAGTACTTCCTCACCCAGCCGTTCGACGTCGAACGCGTGATCGTCGTCGACGACAACACCCGCGGCACCCGCGCCGGCATCTTCGTCGCCCAGGCGATCAACCACGCCAACCACCACCGCGAGCAGGTCTGCGCCATTCTGACCGGCATGGGCATCGAGCCCCCGGACATCCAGGCCTGGGAATACGCCTGGGAGACCGAGCGCATCTGGGACCTTCCCGCCCCGGCCGCCGCGGCGGAGTAGGTCAGCTGCTGATCGTGGCCGCCATCAGGCCGGGTTCGTAGGAGCCGCCGAGCTGGTTCAGGGTGACGGCGATCCGGTTGCTCGCGTTGATCATGGCGATCAGCGTGACCAGTCCGATCAGCTGGTTCTCGTCGTAGTACTTCGCCGCACGGGCCCACGTCTCCTCCGAGACGCCCTCGGACGCGTCGGCGAGCCGGGTCGCCTCCTCGGCCATCGCCAGCGCGGCCTGCTCCTCTTCGGTGAACACGGTCGAGTGACGCCAGCCGGCGACCAGGTTCAGCCGAGTCGTCGTCTCACCCTCGGCCGCGGCTTCCTTCGCGTGGATGTCGATGCAGTGTCCGCAGCCGTTGATCTGGCTGGCCCGGAGCATCACCAGGTTCTGGGTCGCCGCCGGCAGGCCGGTCTGCTGCACGAGGCTGTGGACCGCGAACATCCGCTTCGCGAGCTTGGTACCGAGCTCGTTCTGCAACAGGTCGATACGGGGTTCCATCGTCGTCGTCCTCACTATGGGATCTACTGGACGAACACGAGATGCCGTCGGCGCGACTCCCGTGACGACCCGACGACGTGACGAGCGCCATACCGCCGGAGCTGTCACAGAATCCGGCCGAGCGGCATCTGGTGGGTGACACACGCGCGTACGAGGAGACCAGACCATGACCGGTACGGACCGGGCCACCGAGGCCTTCGTTGCCCATCGCAACCTCCTGTTCACCGTCGCCTACGAGCTCCTCGGCTCGGCCGCGGACGCCGAGGACGTGCTGCAGGAGACCTGGCTGCGCTGGGTCAAGGTGGATCTCGACACGGTGCAGGACAACCGCGCGTACCTGGTCCGGATCGCCAGCCGCCAGGCCCTGCAACGCCTCCGCACCCTCGGCCGCCGCAAGGAGTCGTACGTCGGCCCGTGGCTTCCCGAACCGCTGCTCACCGCGCCGGACGTCGCCGAGGACGTCGAACTCGCCGACAGCGTCTCGATGGCGATGCTGCTGGTCCTCGAAACCCTCAAGCCGACCGAACGCGCCGTGTTCGTCCTCCGCGAGGTGTTCGGCCTCGACTACGACGAGAT
Source organism: Kribbella sp. VKM Ac-2566 (assembly GCF_004366005.1). NCBI lineage: Bacteria > Bacillati > Actinomycetota > Actinomycetes > Propionibacteriales > Kribbellaceae > Kribbella > Kribbella sp. VKM Ac-2566. The sequence continues at coordinate 491,956 of NZ_SODT01000015.1, forward strand.
CGCCAAGGCCGTCGACAAGACTCCCGAAGCCGTCCGCCAGGTAGCCCACCGGGCCCGCTCCCACGTGGCCGCCCGCCGCCCGCGCGGCGTCGTCTCCGCCACCGAGACCCGCGACGCCCTCGAAGCGTTCCAACGCGCTGTGAACACCGGCGACCTCCAGGGCTTGGTCGACATCCTCGCCCCCGATGTGGTCTTCCTGGGCGACGGCGGCGGCGTGGTCCAGGCTCTCCCACGCCCGGTCGTCGGCGCCGATAAGGTCGCCCGCATCCTCGCGGTGGGCTTGGAACATCTGGCCGAGGGGTCCCTCGAAATCACCCAGATCAACGGGCAACCCGCGTTGATCCTCCGCTTCACCGACGAGGTGGACACGGTCACCGTCCTTCACGTGGAGGACGGCAAGATCGCCGGCTTCTACGCCGTACGGAACCCGGCCAAGCTGGCCCACCTCAAAGAAGAGACCTTCCTGACCCGCTGACTAGGAGACGTCGGGCCGGGTCATCAGCGGCGACTGCACATGCAGCACCAGGCTGGGCCCGGTCAGGGGCAGGGTGTTCCAGGTCGCCACCGCGGTCCCCGCTTCTACCACCAGGCGGACCCGGTGCGGGGTGGTGATGACGAACAGCTCGGCGACGAACGTGTCGTCCTGCCAGGCGCCGGTCGCTACAACCGGACGGCCGAGCGGCGAGCTCTCCCGCCATCCGCCGTGGCCGACCTCGAAGTCGAGCAGCGACCCGAGCCGCAGACGCCATCCACCGGTCACGGGATCGACGGTCACGGTGGTGCCGTCGGGCAGCGGCGAATCCGCTGCGGAGCCGTCGAGCCTCGCCTTGACGGAACGCTCCGGCGCGGCCGAACCCGGCACCGGCGCGAACGACAACTGCCGCAGTCGATCGGCGAGCAGTTCCTCGTCCTCGGCGCTTCCTGGGTCGTCCAGGCCGGGCAACAGACATTCCCACAACAGGCCGGGCAGCGCGTGTTCCTGCTCGTTGGAGCCGGTCACCACGACCACTAGATCGTGTTCCGGGGCAACCACGCAGTACTGACCGAAGGCGCCGTTGCCGTGGTAGCCGTGCTGCGACATCCAGAACTGGTAGCCGTATCCGTACAGGAATTCCGGGTTCCGCCTCCAGTTCGGGAGGGGGAGAGTGTCGACGTGCCGGCTCGTCGCCAGCTCCACCCACTCGCGCGGGACGAGCTGGCGGTCGTGCCACAGGCCGCCGCGTAACAGCAGTTCGCCGAAGGCGGCGACGGCCTCGGTCGTGAGGTGGAGGCCGTGGAATCCGAACGCGGCACCGCTCGCCACCCGGTCCCATTCGGCGTGATCGATGCCCATCGGCTGGAAGATGCGTTCGTCGAGCAGTTCCGGGAGGCCGCGGCCGGTCACCCGCTCCACCATCCGAGCCAGGATGAACGTGGTCGAGTTGTCGTAGGTGTGCTGGGATCCCTCCGGCGCGGAGAACGGCGTACGAAGGAAGCCCTTCACCAGATCGCCCGGCTCCAGTTGCCAGGCCTGTTCGAGGCTGTCCTCGGCGTGGCCGGCCGTCATGGACAGCAAGTGGTGAACGGTGATCCGGCGGCCCTGCTCGGAGACGTCATCCGGAACGTGGTCGGGCAACACGTCGACCAACCGATCGTCCAGCGCGAGCAGCCCATCGGCGATCGCGAGCCCGACAGCGATCGAGGTGAACGACTTGGTCAGCGAGTAGAGCAGGTGCGGGCGTTCCGCCGAGTACGGCGCCCACCAGCCCTCCGCGACGACGTGACCGCGCCGTACGACCATGATCGAGTGACACTCGACCGACTCCGCTTCGAGCCGATCCAGCAACTCAACGATCGAACGCGCCGAAACCCCCGCCGCACCAGGCGCCGACCGCGGCAACAGACCAGCCATCCCGAAACCCTAACAACGCCAAGGGACGCTACGCCCGTGCTTTTCCGGCTCAGTTAGTCGAGCAGGTGGGTGGATTCGGGGACGGGGGTTACGGGGGTGCCTTTGGTCAGGTAGGTGGTGAGGTTTTGGACCACCAGGTTGGCCATGGCGGTTCGGGTGGGGATGGTGGCGGAGCCTACGTGGGGGAGGAGGACGGCGTTGGGGAGGGTGAGGAGGTCGGGGTGGACCTTGGGTTCGTGTTCGAAGACGTCGAGGCCGGCGGCGTGGATGGTGTTGGTGCGGAGGGCGTCGACGAGAGCCTGTTCGTCGACGACGGTGCCGCGGGCCACGTTGATGACGATGCCGTCGGGGCCCAGAGCCTTGAGTACTTCGGCGTTGACGAGGTGGCGGGTGGTGTCGCCGCCGGGGATGACGATCATCAGTACGTCGACGTCGGCGGCCATCTCGACGAGCGACGGGTAGTACTGGTACTCGACGTCCTTCGGGCGGCGGTTGTGGTAGGCAACGGTGATGCCGAAGGGCTGGACGCGGTCGGCGATCGCCTGGCCGATGCGGCCGAGGCCGAGGATGCCCATCCGGCGGCCGTGCATGGTTGCGCGGGTCAACGGATACGGGGTGCCGTCGGCCCACTTGCCGTCGCGAAGGTAGCGCTCGGCCTGCCCCAGTTCGCGGACCGTCATCAGCAGCAGACCGAGCGCGGTGTCGGCAACCTCGTCGTCCAGGACGCCGGGAGTGTTGGTGACGATGACGCCGCGCTCGGCGGCGGCGGTCGCGTCGATGCGGTCGTAGCCGACGCCGAAGCTCGCGACCAGGCGGACCGCGGGCAGGCGGTCGAGGTACGGGCCGTCGATCGCCGTACCGCCCGTGGCGACGGCGACGATCTCGTCCCGGCGGGCCGCGAGTACGGCGTCCGGGTCGGTCTCCTCCCAGAGCCGGATCAGCTCGCAGTGACCGTCCAGCCCGGGGGCGACGGCCTCGTGCATCGGTCCTGGCATCAGTACGACTGGTAGTCCCATGCCTTCATCCTTGTCGACCGTCGGCGGCCGGACAGGAACCGCCCCGGATTTCTCACGGCCTGGACAGGAACCGGAGTTCACCCGGCCCACTGTCGCCTCGGTGCGGGAAAGGACGACGATCAGGGGAGGAGGTCATCATGATCATCGACTGCGCTTACTACCGGGACGGACGCCGCCAGCACGTCGAGGCGATGTCGGTCGCGGACGCCGCCGCCAGTTGCCGGGCCGGCGGGTTCGTCTGGCTGGGCATGTACGAGCCCACCGCCGAGGAACTCACCGAGGTCCGGGAGAGTTTCGGCCTGCACGAGCTGGCCGTTGAGGATGCGCAAACGTTTCACCTCCGCCCAAAGGTCGAGCCGTACGAGGGCGACATCCGCCTCGTCATCCTCCGCACCGCCCGGTACGACGAAGAGCGCGAGGAAGTGGACTTCGGCGAGGTCAGCATCTTCGTCGGGCCGGCGTTCGTGATCACCGTCCGTCAGGGTGTGGCCAGTGACCTGCACGGTGCGCGGATCCGGCTCGAGCAGCGGCCCGAGCTGCTGGAGGCCGGCACGAGTTCGGTGCTCTGGGCGATCCTCGACCAGGTCGTCGACGGCTACGGTCCGGTCGTCGCGGAACTGGAGCGAGACATCGAGGAGGTCGAGCGGACGGTGTTCGCCGGTTCGGTCGCCCCGACCGAGCGGATCTATTTCCTGCGCCGCGAGGTGACCGATTTCTACCGCGCCGTACACCCGCTGCTAGCAGTGCTAGCCACCCTGGAACGCGGCGCCCGCGACACCGCACTGCTGCCGTACTTCCGCGACGTGCACGACCATCTCGTCCTGGTGAACGAAGAGGTCGCCGCCCAGCGGGACCTGCTCGCGACGGTCCTGGAGGCGAACATGGCGGTGATCGGTGTCGAGCAGACCAAGGTCAGCGTCCGGCAGAACGCGACGATCGAGCAGCTCACCATCCTCGCCACGGTGTTCCTCCCACTGACCTTCGTCACCGGCTTCTTCGGCCAGAACTTCGGCTGGCTCGTGGACCACATCGGCGCCGAATGGGACTTCATCGTCCTCGGCGTCGGCGGACTCCTGGTCCCGTGCATCGCCCTGGCGATCTGGTTCCGCCGCCAACGAGCAGCCCGCCGAGAAGCCGCCTGAGATACAGTCGCGATCCGTGGCGCGAGTACCCATTGATCCCGCCGACGGCCGGGAGATCGAGAACCTGATCGTTCGGTACGCCGAGTTGGTGGACGACGGTGATTTCGCCGGCGTGGGCGAGCTCCTCGCCCACACGACGCACCGCGGAAGCGGTGCACCGCACCTGCGGTCGTGACGCCGCAGCTGATCGTTGTCCGGGGCAACTCCGGATCGGGCAAGAGCTCGGTCGTGGAGGGGATTCGCGGACAGTACGGTCACGGCATCGCCTACATCGAGCAGGACTACGTACGCCGTACCGTCTTCCAGGAACTGGCCGAGCCCGACGGTGCGAACATCGAGCTCATCGGTCAGATGGCCCGATACGCACTCGCTCGTGGATTCCACGCTGTGGTGGAGGGAATCCTCCCGACGGTCCGGTACGGCGGGATGCTTGCGGAGCTCGCCCGGGACCACGGCGGGCACTTCTACTACCTCGACATCCCGTTCGAGGAGACCGTGCGCCGGCACGCGACCCGCGACAAGGCGAGCGCCTTCACCGCCGACGACATGGCCGACTGGTACCGGCCGAGGGATCTGCTGGAGCGGCCGCGCGAGACGATCATCGACGAGTCGAGTTCGCTCGATGCGACCGTCCAGCAGATCCTCACCGAAACAGGGTTAGGTCCTGTCTGGTGATCCAGACAGGACCTAGGACGACCAGCCGCCGAGGTTGAGGTCGGCGACGACGACCGGCTGGCCGGTGGCGAGTGACTGGTTGGCCGCGATGCCGACCGCGACGGCGCGGACGCCGTCGTTGACGTCGGCGGCGCGACCCAGCGGATCGTTGCCGGGGCCAACAAAGAGGTCGTTGTAGATCAGCTTGTCGCCGCCGCCGTGGCCGCCTTCGCCGCGGGGGATCTCGACCTCGACGGCCGGCGCCCAGTGCTTCTGCAGCACGAGCCGCTCGCCGTTGGTGCGGACGTCGCCGGCGATCACGCGGTCGGACGGATAGCTCGGGTCGATCTGGTCGTCGACGACCGCGGCCCGTTCGACCACCTCGAGCTCGGCGCGGCCGAGCGTGCCGTTGATTGAGACCCGGTACCCCTCCCACGGCGAGTGCGCGTTCAGCGAGTAGCTCAGCCGCGCGCCGTTCGCGTACTCCGCGATCACGGACATGTTGTCCTCGATCGTGATCCCGGGAGCGAACACGTCCTGGTCGCGCAGGTACCCGTCGTACTTCTCGGCCTCGTAGTACAGCTGCCGGTTCGTGTCGTCGGTGCGCAGATCGAGCAGCCACGGGTCGTCGGCGGCACCGTCGATCGTGCCGCGCGCCGGACGCTCGCCGAGGCCGCGGGCCGCCGCGTTCTCGGAGCCGTAGAACGCCAGCGCGCCGGACGCGAACACGCGGGTCGGTGTCGAGGCGATCCACCAGTTCACCAGGTCGAAGTGGTGGGACGCCTTGTGGACGAGCAGACCGCCGGAGTTCTTCTTCTCGCGGTGCCAGCGGCGGAAGTAGTCAGCACCGTGCCGGGTGTCGAGCACCCACTGGAATTCGACGCTGGTGACCTGCCCGATCTCGCCGTCCTGGATCAGCTGCCGCAGCGCACTGTTCCGCGGTGAGTAGCGGTAGTTGAACGTGACGACCACGGACTTGCCCGATTCGTTCATCGCGTCGACGATCTGCCGGGTGCCGTCCGCGTCGATGGTCAGCGGCTTCTCGACGATCACGTCCGCACCGGCCCGCAGCAGCCGCGACACGACCGACGCGTGCGTGTAGTCGGGGCTGGTCACCACCACGCGGTCGACGGACTGCTCCTTGACCATCTGCTCCAGGTCGTCGGCGCCGTACTGCGGAAGCTCGGTGCCGCCGAGCCCCGCGACGAAGCGCTGGTGGAACGCCAGCCGGCCCGGGTTCGGGTCGAGCAGGGCGACCAGCTCCGCCTCCTCGGGGTGCTCCTGGAGGATCGCGCGGATGTACGACTGCGCTCGCGAACCGGTCCCGGCGACTGCATAGCGTCTGGCCACGGTGAACTCCTTCTACTCGTGTAGACACCGACGCTAGCAACCGCTTTCCAGACCGGTCAACCGTCGTACCATCACTGCATGCCCAAAGATCCGGTGACCCGCAACGACGTGGCGGAGTACGCCGGAGTCAGCACGGCCGTCGTCAGCTACGTCGTGAACGAGGGCCCGCGGAAGGTCGCGCCGGAGACCCGTGAGCGGGTGCTCGACGCGATCCGCGCGCTCGGGTACCGCCCGAACGCGACCGCGCGGGCGTTGCGGATGGGTACGACGCGGACGTTCGGGCTGATCACGCCGGATGGGGGCAACCCGCTGTTCGCGGAGCTCGCGAAGGCGATCGACCGGGAGGCGGCGGCCCGCGGGTACGTCGTACTGCAGACGAGCGCCGACGGGGACCCCGTCACCGAGCGGGCGAAGATCGCCGAGCTGCTCACGCGCCAGGTCAGCGGGCTCGTCCTGGTGGCGCCTACCGCAGATCCGTCGCTGGACGACGTCGAGGTCCCGGTGATCGCGATCAACCGCGTACTGCCGACGGTCAGCTCGGTGCGGCCGGCGTACCGCGAGGGTGCACGCGCGGGTGTCGAGCACCTCGTCTCGCACGGTCATCGCGTGATCGGGCTGGTCATCGGAGGCGCCGGTCACCCCGAACGCGAGCTCGGCTGGCGTGACGCGCTGACCGCCGCGGGTCTCACCGAGGGGCCGATCGCGCGCGCGACGTTCTCCCGCGAGGGTGGTTACCGCGCTGCGCAGACACTGTTGTCGGCCGAGCCCACCGCGATCTTCGCAAGCTCCGACCTGCAAGCGATTGGCGTACTGCGGGCACTCCACGAGGCTGGTGTGCGCGTGCCGGAGGACGTCGCGGTAGCTGCCTTCGACGGCACTCCCGAGACGGAGTACACCTGGCCGCCGTTGACCGTCGTACGCCAGCCTGTCGAGTTGGTGGCGCGCGAGGCGGTCCGCCGGCTGATCGACGGTGAGGACGCGATGGAGGCCTTGACCGTCCCGACCGAGCTGATCCTGCGCAGGTCCTGCGGCTGCTAAAGCGTCCCGACGTCCTCGAAGATCAGCGCCGTACGGGTCGCCAGGACCTCGGGGATCGCCTGGAGCTTCTCCAGGACCAGGCGACGGAGACCCTCGTTGTCGGCGGCACGGACCAGCAGGATCGCGTCGAAGTCGCCGCCGACGAGGGCCATGTGCTTGATCTCCGGGATCGCCTGCAGTTGCTTGCGGAGGGTCCGCCAGGAGCTCTGCCGGAGACTGAGGGTGACGTACGCCGACGTTGCCAGGCCGAGTCTGAGCGGGTCGACGGTGACCGTGAAACCGGTGATCACGCCGGTGTTGGTGAGCCGTTCGACGCGGGCGTACGCGTTCGCGCGGGAGATGTGCACCTCGTCGGCGAGGGCCCGGATCGACAGCCGTCCGTCCCGTCCGAGCGCCTCGATGATCTGCCGATCGATCTCGTCGAGCGCCGGAGCGACGACAATCTGTCCAGGACCGGCCCGGTGGACCATCACCTCGTCGGACATTCGTGCGACCTCCTCGGCTCGGGTCCGGGCCAAACGTCTCTCAATAATTCCAGCTATAGATCCACTTGGCCAGTAGGGACGACGATGTGGCTACCGTCCGTCTCCTGCTGGAGGGCCCCATGACCACCGTCGAGGAGCGTTTGCTCCCGTCCGCGGAACCCGTCTGTCTGATCGATCAGAACGGCGTACCGCACGACCACCCGTCGTACCGGCTGCCCACCAAGGATGCCCTGCTCGACGGCTACACACAGTTGATCCGGGGCCGCCGGTTCAACGATCAGGCGAGCGCTCTGGTCCGCCAGGGCCGACTCGCCGTCTACCCGTCGTCCTTCGGTCAGGAGGCCTGTCAGCTCGCGGCGACGATGGTGCTGCGCGACGGCGACTGGCTGTTCCCGACGTACCGCGACTCGGTGTCGATCATGAGCCGTGGCGTCGACCCGATCGAGACGCTGACGCTGCTCCGCGGTGACTGGCACTCGGGCTACGACCCTTACGAGCACAAGGTCGCGCCGCAGGCGACCCCGCTCGCGACCCAGCTCCCGCACGCGGTCGGTGTCGCGCACGCGGCCCGGCTCAAGGGCGAGGACACGGTCGTGATGGCGCTCGTCGGCGACGGCGGCACCAGTGAGGGCGACTTCCATGAGGCCCTCAACTTCGCCGCGGTCTTCCAGGCGCCGGTGGTGTTCTTCATCCAGAACAACGAGTACGCGATCTCCGTGCCGCTCGCGAGGCAGAGCGCCGCGCCGTCCCTTGCACACAAGGGCATCGGGTACGGCGTCCCGGGCGAACGTGCCGACGGCAACGACCTGGCCGGCCTGCTCGCGGTTCTTGGACAGGCTGTAGAGAAAGCACGGGCAGGTGAAGGTCCGCAGCTGATCGAGGCGCACACCTATCGCGTGCAGGCGCACACCAATGCGGACGACGCGTCCCGGTACCGCCAGGACGACGAGGTCGCTCCGTGGCTGGACCGCGATCCGATCGCGCGCCTGACGACGTACCTCGAGCAGCAGGGCTGGCTGGACGACGACGTTCGGGCGGCCGCTGAGGCCGGCGCGGTGGAGGTCGCCGCGCAGTTGCGTGACGGGTTGATGCCGGAGCCGGAAGTGGATCCGGCCGATCTGTTCGCCTACTTGTACGCCGGGCAGACGCAGCAGCTGCGGGAGCAGGCCGCGTTCCTCCGCGACGAGCTCGCCCGCGAGGAGGCCTGATGACGCACACGAAGATCTCGATGGCGCAAGCGCTCAACCAGGCGCTGCGGGACGCGATGACGGCCGACGAGTCGGTGGTGATGTTCGGTGAGGACGTCGGCGCGCTCGGCGGGGTCTTCCGGATCACCGACGGGCTGACCGCGGAGTTCGGCGAGAAGCGGTGCTTCGACACCCCGCTGGCCGAGGCGGGCATCGTCGGCATGGCGGTCGGGATGGCGATGAACGGGATGCGCCCGGTGGTCGAGATGCAGTTCGACGCGTTCGGGTACCCGGCGTTCGAGCAGGTCGTCTCGCACGTCGCCAAGATGCGCAACCGGACCCGCGGGCGTGTGCAGCTGCCGATGGTGATCCGGATCCCGTACGGCGGCGGCATCGGCGGGGTCGAGCACCACAGCGACTCCTCGGAGAGCTACTTCGCGCACACACCCGGGCTGACCGTGGTGACCCCGGCAACGGTCGCGGACGCCTACGGATTGTTGCGTAAGGCAATCGAATTTCCGGATCCGGTCGTGTTCATGGAGCCGAAGAAGCTCTACTGGGCGAAGGAAGAGGTCGACCTCACCGAGTCGCAGCCGGGGATCGGTACGGCCGTCGTACGCCGGGACGGTGCGGACGCGACGTTGATCGCTTACGGGCCGGCTGTTCCGGTCGCGTTGGAGGCGGCCGAGGTCGCCGCGGCCGAGGGGCGGCAGCTGACGGTGGTGGATCTGCGGTCGGTGGTGCCGTTCGACGACGAGACGGTGTGCGCGGCGGTACGGCGTACCGGACGGGCTGTCGTGGTGGCCGAGGCGAGCGGGTTCGCGAGCGTGTCGTCGGAGATCGTTGCCCGGGTCACCGAGAAGTGCTTCCATTCGCTGGCCGCTCCGGTGCGGCGGGTGACCGCGTTCGACATCCCGTTCCCGCCGCCGAAACTGGAGAGGTACCAGCTGCCGAGCGTCGACCGGATCCTCGACGCGGTCGACGACCTGCAGTGGGAGGACTCGTGAACACGTTCCATCTCCCCGACCTCGGTGAAGGGCTGACCGAGGCGGAGATCGTCCGGTGGCTGGTGAAGGTCGGCGATGTGGTCGCGGTCGACACTCCGATTGCTGAGGTCGAGACCGCGAAGTCGATCGTCGAACTGCCGTGTCCGTACGCAGGGGTGATCGAGGAGCTTCACGGCGAGCCCGGTACGACGGTCCCGGTCGGGAAGCCGCTGATCACGGTGGGGGATCCGGACGGGGCGGCGTACCGCGCTGAGGAGCGGGCCGGGTCGGGCAATGTGCTGGTCGGGTACGGGACGTCCGAGTCTTCCGGGGCCGGGCGACGGCGTCGGCCTCGGGTTTCCGGAACAAATGTTGCTCCTACTGCAGAAAAAGTTCCGGAAACAAGGGTTCCCCTGGTGATTTCCCCGTTGGTACGTCGGTTGGCGCGCGACGCCGAGGTGGATCTGCGTACCCTGACGGGCTCAGGCCCCGATGGGTTGATCGTCCGCCGCGACGTGGAGCTCGCGATAGCGCACCGCCTGCAAACGGAGAGCGCGCCCGCCGCAACAACGCCCGCTCGGACAATGCCCGCTGGGACAACGCCCGTCGCGTCAACGCCCGCCGCGGCGCAGCCGGTTGCGCCGGGATCCTTCGTAGCGCAGGCGCCCTCATCCCATCCCGCCGTGGCGCAGGCCGGCCTACCCCAGCCGTCTGTAGTGCAGTCGGGTGATGCGCGGACCGGTCTGCCTGAGTTGCGGCGTACGCCGATGAGTGGGTTCCGCAAGGCCGTGATCGCGACGTTGAGCCGGAGCCGGGCCGAGATCCCCGAGGCGACCACCTGGGTCGACGTGGACGCGACCGCCCTGGTCGAGCTGCGCGAATCATTGCGATCGGCAACGGACCCCGGGCCGGGGCTGCTCGCGCTGATGGCGCGCTTCGTGGTCGCCGGACTGCTGAAGTATCCGGAGCTCAACGGGTACGTCGACACCGAGCGCGAGGAACTCGTCCAGTACGACGGCGTGAACCTCGGCCTCGCGGCGCAGACGGATCGTGGGCTCATGGTCCCGGCCGTCGCGGGCGCTCATGCTCTGACGACGCGCGGTCTGGACGCCGAGATCCGCCGTCTGACGGCGTCGGCGCGCGACGGCCGGCTGACTCAGCAGGAGCTGACCTGCGGGACGTTCACGTTGAACAACTACGGCAGCTTCGGGGTGGACGGCAGCGCGGCGATCATCAACCACCCGCAGGTCGCGATCCTCGGCGTCGGCCGGATCATCGACCGTCCGTGGGTGGTCGACGGTGAGCTTGCCATCCGCAAGCTCACCCAGCTGTCGCTGGTGTTCGACCACCGCGTCTGCGACGGAGGTACGGCAGCAGCCTTCCTCCGCTTCGTCGCCGACTCCTTCGAAAACCCCGCGTCCGCCTTCGCCGACCTCTGAGAAGTCACGGCGGCGCCGCCGACCTACCCGAGACCTGGCGCGGCGCCGCCGACCTACCCGAGACCTGGCGCGGCGCCGCCGACCTACCCGAGACCTGGCGCGGCGCCGCCGACATCTAGGAGATCTGGCGAGGCCGGAGGCCGACCAGGATTACCCGCAGCCCGGAGGCGAAGCGTGCCTCCGGGCCGGCGGTGCTCTCGCGGTTGAGGTAGGCGGCGAGGTGTTCGGCATCGACCCCCATCTGGTCCGCCGACCTGGCGGCCCAGCGCGGTTCGTCCAGCCCACTTCGCCGTACCACAGCCAGCCAGGCCGAATCGGTCACCGCCGACCCGATCAAGTAGTGGAAGATCGCCGACACCGCCGAATCCAGGTGAGTGCCCCTGAAACCGGCCTCGTTGAGGATGGACTGCACACGTTCGGTCAGGGCCTGGTAGTTCGGCCCGAGACCGGCATGCGTCGGGAGCAACTGCGCGGCCCACGGGTGTTCCCACAGCGCCCGGTACGCCGCCTGCACGACAGCAGTCACCTGCTCGCGCCAGTCGCCCTCCGCCGGGATCAGTGCTTCCCCGAGCACCGTGTCGACGACGAGCTCGAGCAGGTCGTTCTTGGTCGCGATCCGCCAGTACAGCGCGGACGTCGCGGCGGTCCCCAACTCGGTCGCCATCACCCGCATCGAGAACGTGTCCAGACCTTCGCGGTCCAGCACCTTGATCGCCGTCAGGACGATGTCCTCCCGGCTCAGCCGCGCCCGCGTCGGAGGTGGTTCCTCGCGCAGCCACACCGATCCCAGGGCGGTCTTCCGATCCGCTTCGCGCGCCATCCGGCGGAGCATAGCGAATACGCCGTATCAGATCCTAAAACGGTGTTTTAGTAGCGATCGGCAACTACTCCTCGTCCACAGCGGCCACGGTGCGTCGCGAAACGTAAGGAACACGGCGAGTCGTGGCGATGAGACTTGCGTGCGGTGATCCGAATCACCACAATCGCGAAGGTCGACTTCTGTCGGGGGACCGGTTCGACCGGATCGAGAACGACGACGGACCGCCTGATTCAGCCCTGGGGACAACGCCCGGGGTTACCGGCGCGCTGCTGGTCGCGAGAGACCGGCATCAACCTAGGGGAGACTGTGAAAGACACATCGGTAGGCGCCAACGGGCGCCTCAAGAACTCACGCGTGGTCGCATTGCTCGGCGGCGCCGGCGCAGTAGCGCTCGCCCTGGGTGGCGTCACCCTCGCCCTGGCCCCCTCGGCCTCGGCGGACGGCATCGTGAAGCCCGGCAACCCGACTTGCGCCGAACTTGTGCCGGGCTCGACCGAGATCAAGTTCGACCCGCCGAACTCGGGCGAGAAGACCGCTGACGGCGTAACGGTGAAGTGGCAAAAGCGCAATCTGGCGGTCGACGACCCCGCGCACGACGGGGACCAGACCGGTAATGAGGTTGCGGACTTCACCGCGACCGGCGGCACCGTGCTCGGTGTCATCGTCAAGGGTGGCAATCAAGGCGCCAACTTCTACGACTACGCTCCGGCCGGGACCGTGGCCGGCATCGGCCTCCACACGCCGGTCAACGAGAAGAACCAGAAGTTCCAGGACATCAGCCACATCACGTTCTGCGTGACCAAACTGGTGATCACGTCGACCCCCTCGGTGACGCCGTCTGAGACTCCGTCGACGACGCCTTCCGAGACGCCGTCCACGACACCGTCCGAGACGCCTTCGGAGACGCCCTCGACGACACCGTCCGAGACGCCTTCCGAGACCCCGTCGACGACGCCTTCGGAGACCCCCTCGGAGACTCCGTCGACGACGCCTTCTGAGACGCCGTCCACAACGCCGTCCGAGAGCCCGACTGTGACTGTGACGGCGACGCCGTCGGAGTCGCCGACCGTCAGCCCGACCAGCACGACCAGCAGCGCTCCGGTCGGGGTTCCGACCGATGTCGACGCTGGTCTGTCCGGTGGGATGAAGAACGCGTCCGCGACCACCAGCAGTCAGAGCGCCTGGGGTATCGCGTTGCTGACCCTCGGCGGTCTGCTCGTGTTCGCCGGTGTTCTGAAGGCTCGGCAGCGTCGCGGGCAGCACTCTGCCTGAGGTATCCGGCAAGCGCCGTCGCCAGGGTCGTGCCAGGTCGTCGTGGTTGACGATCTCGGCCCTGGCGGTCGGCGTCGTACTCCTCCTGGTCGGCGGTTACGTCCAGCTCAGGATGAACAACTCTGACGAGGGTCGGCAGCAAACCACTGCCGGCCCGACGCAGCGGCCCGGCACGACATCCGTCGTACCGGGCCGGACGTCGTCCGGTACCACCTCGCAGCAGGCCACAGAACCGACCACACAACCGACCACGCCGCAGGAAACACCTCCGGCGGAGGTCCTGAGCACGGCCCCGGTCCGGCCGGGGGACCCGATCTCGCTGTCGGTGCCCAGCCTCGGAGTGTCCGCGCGCGTGCTGGCGATCCGCGCCCGTGGTGGTTCGCTCATCCCGCCGTCGAACCCGCGGTTGGTTGGCTGGTGGTCCGACGGCGCCCGGCCTGGGGCGACCACAGGATCCGCGGTCATCACCGGTCACACAGTGCACACCGGTGGAGGAGCGTTCGACGATCTGGACCGGCTGGGCGCGGGCGACAAGGTCTCCGTGACGACTCGGCACGGGACGATCAAGTACGTCGTAACGTCGGTGGCCATCTATCGCAAGAAGACCCTGGCCAAGCGGGCCCAGCAGCTCTTCAGCCAGGGTGTCCCCGGGCGACTCGTACTCGTCACCTGCGAGGACTGGGACGGCACGGGCTACCTCAGCAACGCCGTAGTGATCGCAGTCCCCACAACGTAGCGAAACGGGATCCCGGATCAGTGGCTTCCTTCAAGTACTAGTGCGGGGGCCTGGCTGCTGTGGCGGCGGTCCAGTAGTCCGGAGGCGAGGGCGACGAGCAGACCGGCAACAGCCAGTGCAGCGCCGACCCAGTTGGGGGCGGTGTAGCCGAGGCCGTGCTCGATGGTGAGTCCACCGAGGTATGCGCCGGCAGCGTTGCCCAGGTTGAACGCGGCGATGTTGGCCGCGGACGCCAGCGCCGGAGCGCCCTTCGCCTTGTCCATCACCCGCTTCTGTAGCGGAGCGACCGTGGCGAACCCAGCAGCACCGAAGAGCGCGATCGTCACGGCAGAGCCGACCTTGGCGTGCGCCGTGAAGACGAAGACGACCAGTACGGCGGCCAGTAGCGCGAGGATCACGTACAGACTCGGCATCAGCGAGCGGTCCGCTGCTCTACCGCCCAGCAGGTTGCCCACTACGAGCCCACCGCCGAACAGCACGAGCAGCCAGGTCACCGCACCAGCGGAGAAGCCCGCGACCTCGGTCATCATCGGTGCGATGTAGGTGAACGACGCGAACACCCCAGCGAAGCCCAGTGCGGTCATCGCCAACGCCAGCCACACCTGCAGGCTCTTGAACACCGCCAGTTCGCTCCGCAGTCCAGGACCTTCCGCCGTGTCCTGCCGCGGCACCAGGAACACGATGCCGAGCAGTCCGATCACACCAAGCGCAGTCACCGCCCAGAACGTCGACCGCCAGCCGAACTGCTGACCGAGCGCGGTCCCACCCGGTACGCCGAGCACGTTGGCGACCGTCAGCCCGGTGAACATCAACGCGATCGCACTCGCCTGCTTCGCCTTCGGGACCAGCGAGGCCGCGACCACGGACCCGACGCCGAAGAACGCGCCGTGGGACAGCGCCGCCACGATCCGTCCGGTCATCAGAACGCCGTACGACGGAGCGACCGCGGAGACCAGGTTGCCGGCGATGAAGACGCCCATCAGCGCGATCAGCACCGTCTTGCGGGAGACCTTGGAGCCGATCGCGGTGAGCAGCGGGGCACCGACCACGACGCCCAGCGCGTAGCCGGAGATGAGCAGTCCCGCGGACGGGATGCTGACACCGAAGTCGGTGGCGACCTCGGGCAGCAGTCCCATGATGACGAACTCGGTGGTGCCGATCCCGAACGCACCGATCGCGAGTGCGAGCAGAGCCGCTGGCATAACGCTCCTTCGATGTAAGCTGAAGACTATTACCGGCGTGCGCGATAGTTGCACACGCGGACTATTGCACAAGCGCCATGATTGCGCATACAAGCGTGATGTTCAAGTGGAGGTGTCGTGGGACTACCGGATGACGCCGCGGAGGCGCGGGCTCAGGGGTGGCGAACTCTGGCGGCGCTGCACGCCCGGATCGAGGACGAGCTGGAGCGAGCGCTGCAGAAGCAGCACGGGCTGTCCGTGAGTGAGTACAGCGTCCTTGACGTGCTGGCCCGGCAGGACGACTACCACCTGCGGATGAACCAGCTGTCGAACGCGGTGGTGCTCAGCCAGTCCGCCACTACCCGTCTGGTGAACCGGTTGGAGGACCGCAAGCTGCTGCAGCGGTACCTGTGCCCGACGGACCGGCGTGGCATCTACACAGAGGTCACAGAGGCAGGCCGCGACCTGCTCGACCAGGCGCAGCCGACCCACGACGCCGTACTGACGTCTGCGTTGGAGCGTGCCGCTGAGCTACCTGAGCTGTCCCCGCTGGTCACCGCGCTGGGGAAGCTCCCGCTGACGGTGTGACATGGCCCGCCGGTACGACAATCGCAAGCTCTACTACTGGCTGATGGGCAGCTGCCTCGCCCTCATCGGCATGGCATGGTTCGTCGTGCGCCTGTTCTCGATCCCGGCAGCGGTCGGGATGAGCGCGGTCGCCGCCGTACTCCCTCCGATCGCCGTCATCGTCGCGAACTGGGGTCACGACAAACGTTGACGCACGTCCGCGGGGGTCGGGTCGAGATAGAGGTGCCGCACCATCGGGAACGCCTCGCGCACCTTCTTGTCGATCCGTTCGGCAAGCTGCTCGACGGCGGCACCGGTGGTCTCGGAATCATCCAGGTCGACGGTCGCGACCACCAGGACCTGCTCCGGTGCGAGCCGCAGGCTGAGCAGGTCGGGTACCTCGTCGATCCCAGGCTCGCCGGCGATGATCGCGCGGATCTCGCGCTGTACGTCGGGCGGTAGGGCGCGCCCGATCAGCATCGCCTTGTTGTCGCGGCCGAGGACGACTGCGACAACGATCAGCAGCAGGCCGATCGCGATCGACGCGGCGCCGTCCCAGAGGTGCTCGCCGGTGACGACTGCCATGGTCACCCCGATCGCGGCGATCAGCAGGCCGATCAGTGCGGCGGAGTCCTCGAGCGCCACGGTCTTGACGGCAGGTTCGGCGCCGCGGAACTGCTGCAGGAACGGTACGCCGGCCTCCCGGGCCTCGCGGCGGAGCTGGAGCATCGCGCGCAGCCAGGAGGCGCCTTCGAACAGGAACGAGACTCCGAGCACCGGGTAGATCACGGCGAGGGCCGCGATCGGCTCGGGGGAGAGGATCGAGCGCAGCCCTTCCGTGATCGAGAAGCCGGCGCCGAGCACGAGGATGCCGACCGCGGCGAGCAGCGACCAGAAGTAGCGCTCCATCCCGTAGCCGAAGGGATGCCGTGTATCGGCCGGCTTGCGGCTGCGATGCAGCGCGGTCAGCAGGAACGCCTGATTCAGCGTGTCGGCGACGGAGTGCGCCGCCTCGGCCAGCAGCGCGGTCGAGCCGGAGAGCAGTCCGGCGACGATCTTCGCGATCGCGATCGCGAGATTCGCCGTACCGGCCAGGAGGACTGTGGCGTCCGACTCTTCGTCAGGCATCACCTTCGCGTGCCCGGATGCCTGCGGATCGAAACAGTACGTCGATGAAGGTGGCGGCCAGCGGATCCGGTTCGCCGCGCGTGTACGCCGTGAGCGTCCGGCGTACTGCTGGTTCCGGGTGCAGGATGTGGCCGTCGAAGTCCTTCGGCAGAATGTTGTCGGGGACCAAGGCGGGGCCGAGACCTGCCGCGGCCAGCGCGGGCGCGGCGGCAGTCTGTTCCGTCCGTACGGCGATGCGCGGCTCGAATCCTGCTTGTGCACAAGCGTTGTCGAGGACGTCGGCGAGGCCGTGACCTGGTGCGTAGTGGACCCAGGAGCGGTCCGCCAGGTCCTGCAGTTTGACGTTGTCCCCGGCCGCGGCGGGATCGTCAGCGGCGACCACAACGACGAGTTCCTCGGTGCCCAGCACACGCGTGACGCCGGGCCAGTGCGGCGGCTCCGGGCCGACGGCGAGGTCTGCTTCGCCGGCGTTCATCGCGTCGACGAGCTCGTCGGTGTGCCGGTGCTCGAAGAGGCGGATGCCGACGTTCGGGCAAGTCCGTCGCCACTCGCGGAGCGCGGCAGGCAGCACGCCCAAGGTGATCGAGTAGAGCGTCGCGATCTGCAGCTCGCCGACCTCGAGTCCGGCGGCTTGCCGGGCGGCGCAGCGAGCCCGTTCCGCGTCGGCCAGGGCGGCGCGCGCGTGCGGAACCATCGCGCGACCGGTCGGCGTGAGGCGGACGGCGCGGGGGAGCCGCTCGAGCAGCGGTCCGCCGGCCGAACGCTCGAGGGTGCGGATCTGGTGGGAGAGCGCGGGCTGGGTGACGTGCAGGAGCTCGGCGGCCTTCGTGAACGAGCCCTGGTCGACCACGGTGACGAGGTACTCGAGCTGCCTGAGCGTTGCCATGTCCTCAGCTTATGGCTTCGGTGAAAACTATGCCTTGGTTTTATCTCCGCAGGTCAGCGAGGCTGTTGGGCATGGAGAACGTTGCGTTGGTCGTTGGTTCCCGAGGCGTCATCGGGACAAATCTGGTCGAGCATCTGGCGTCGCTGCACGACTGGCGGGTGATCGGGCTGTCGCGTCGCGGCGGTACGGACATCCCTGGGCGGGTTCGGCAGGTCGCCGTCGATCTGCTGGACCCGGACGACACCCGGGACAAGCTGTCCGGGCTGACCGACGTGACGCACGTCTTCTACGTCGCCTACCAGGACCGGCCGACCTGGGCGGAGCTCGTCGCGCCGAACCTCGCGATGCTGGTCAACGTCGTCGACGCGATCGAACCAGTCGCCCGCGGACTGCGGCATGTCAGCCTGATGCAGGGCTACAAGGTGTACGGCGCGCATCTCGGGCCGTTCAAGACACCCGCCCGGGAGGACGATCCGCCGCATCTGCCGCCGGAGTTCAACGTCGATCAGCAGCGCTTCCTGGAGGAACGTCAGCAGGGTAAGACGTGGACGTGGTCGGCGCTGCGGCCGTCCGTGGTAGGCGGGTCCGCGCTCGGCAACCCGATGAACCTCGCGGTCGCGATCGCCGTGTACGCGTCGATGTCGAAGGAACTCGGCGTACCGCTGCGCTTCCCCGGCAAGCCCGGTGCGTACCACTCGTTGCTCGAACTGACCGACGCCGGATTGTTGGCGAAGGCAACGGTCTGGGCGGCGACCGCGCCGGCTGCGGCGAACCAGGCGTTCAACATCACGAACGGCGACCTGTTCCGCTGGAGCGAGTTGTGGCCCAAGCTCGGCGCGTGGTTCGGGCTGGAGGTCGCGCCGCCGCTGCAGCTGTCACTGCAGGACGTGATGGCGGACAAGGAGCCGGTCTGGAAGCAGTTGCAAGTGGCGCACGGCCTGACCTCGACGTCGTTCGCCGAGGTGTCGTCCTGGCCGTTCGCCGACTTCGTGTTCGGGTGGGACTACGACTTCTTCGCCGACGCCTCGAAATCACGCCGGGCCGGCTTCCACGAGTACGTCGACACCGAGCAGATGTTCTACGGAATCTTCGCCGACCTCCGCAGCCGCCGCATCATCCCGTGATCACTCGCCGCGCAGATAGGTGCCGTGGGTGCGGAGGAAGTAGATCGGGTCCGTGTAGGTGCCGGGGAGCTTGCCCAGCAGTTTGATGACCGTCGACGGGCCGTTCGCGTGGCTCATGGCGTACAGATAGGCAGTGCCCGTGTCCTTGTCGATCGCTGTCAGGAGAGTGCTCACCTGCCCGCATCGCTGGGCGATCAGGTAATCGAACGCCTGCCAGGTCCGCGACCGGACCTGCTTGACGACCGGCGTCATCGTCCTGGTCAGTGGCAGCCGGATCGTGTACAGCGCGCCCCCACGGGTCGTGGCCAGGAACGTGTCGTACGTCGTGGACTGGCCGAGCAACGCCCACGTCTTGACGGCGCTGAAGCCACCGGTCTGCCCGGTTGGGGTCCACCCGAACGAGTTGATGACCCAGCGGCGCACCGTCCCGTTGCTGAGCCCGTAGAACTGGTTCCGCGCCGTACGACGGTCATCGTCGACGGAGAGCCCGATGGCCGAGTACCCGCCCCAGCCGGCGCTGATCTGGGTGAACGTCGGGTCCGCCGGCTCGGCGGTGTTGGAGTTGTACGACGCCTGTCCGATGACACCTGTGTTCTTGACCACGATGCCGGACTCCAGCGACGGCAGGTTGCTGCTCCAGTTCCAGATCGTGCTCAGGCGGGCCTCGCCGGGGCTGAAGACCTTGACCTGCCGCTGGACCGCGGAAACGGACAGGGGCTGGGTGGCGGTCACGGTGCGGTACTGGACGACGCCTTGGCTGGTCACGGAGCCGAGGTCCATCGTGCAGGCGGTCGCCGTCGGCGCGGCCGTCGCAGGGCCCGGAGTCACTAGGAGGGACAAGGGCAAAGCGAGCGCCGGGAGGCCTCGCAGAAGCTTCGGGTAAATCATCGTCACCATTCCTCTCACTGAGGGTTGATGCGCGCAACGGATCCGAAGTTACTGCCTCGATGTGGCATGCTCCGGGCTGTGACGGCGATGGGTGCGGGAAAACTTCTCGGGACGAACCTGCGGGCGCGGCGGGACGAACAGGGCATCTCGCTGTCCGAGCTCGCCCGGCGGTCCGGGATCGCGAAGGGCACGCTGTCGCAGCTCGAGTCCGGCGCGGGCAACCCGACGATCGAGACAGTGTTCAGTTTGTCGAACGCTCTCGGCGTGCCGGTGTCGGCGCTGCTGGCCGATACGCCGGCCTCCGACGTGGTGCTGGTGCGGTCCGCGGACGTCGACGTACTGTCCGGCGACGCGATCGACCTGCGGATGCTGCGGCGGCTGGAGCACCCGGGCGGGCTGTTCGAGATCTACAACCAGGAGATCCGGCCGGACGCGGTCCAGCAGTCCGACGGTCATCCGGGGACCGAGCACCACATCGTCCTGTCCGGATGCCTGCGGATCAACGCCCACGGGCAGATCGAGGAACTCGGTCCGGGTGACTACCTGGCGTTCCGGGCGGCCGGACCGCACTCGTACGAGGCCGTGGAGGGGCCGGTGCGGTCGGTGCTGCTGCTCGAGTACCCGCCGGACGTGTACCCGACGGCGGCGGGCGGGCCGCACCTGCCGGGATAGTTCCGGGAAAGGTCCGGATGAGGTCCGGTTGCGTGCATTGACCGGCCGCCGGGAGCACGCGTACGCTCGGTATCGTTCATTTTAGCGAACGCCTGCCGAGGAGGCCCGCCATGCACCGGTCCGCGACACCCGACGTGGTGGTGGTCGGCGCGGGCATGGTCGGGGCCGCGTGCGCGGAGGCGCTGTCGGCGGCCGGCGTGCGGGTGCTGGTGATCGACCGCGACGGCCCGGCCGCGGGCACGACGGCGTCCGGCGAGGGCAACGTGCTGGTGTCGGACAAGGAGCCGGGGCCGGAGCTGGAGCTCGCCGTCGCGTCCCGGGCCGAGTGGGAGACGGTCCGCGGCCGGCTGCCCGAGTGGGTCGCCGACGTGGAGTGGGAGGCGAAGGGCGGCGTCGTGGTCGCGACCGGTGACCCGGAGCCGTTGACCGCGTTCGCTGCAAAGCAGCGCGCGGCCGGGGTCATTGCGCGGGTGATCACGCCCGCGGAGGTCTTCGACCTCGAGCCGTTGGTGACGCCACGGGTCACGGTCGGGGTGCACTACCCGGATGACGCGCAGGTGCAGCCGGTGCTGGCGGCAACGGCGTTGCTGGCAGCAGTTCGCGAGCGCGGCGGCGAGGTGAGATCGGGGGTCACCGCGCTCGGGATCCGGCAGTCGCGTGGTCGCGTTGTCGGTGTGGACACCTCGGACGGCGACATCGCCTGCGGTGCGGTGCTCAACGCGTGCGGGCCGTGGGCCGGCGCGTTCAGTGCGGCGGCCGGTGCGCCGATCGAGGTGCTGCCGCGGCGCGGCATGATCCTCGTGACGGCGCCGCTGCCGGAGTGTGTGCGTCACAAGGTGTACGACGCGGACTACGTCGGCGCGGTCGGCAGCGGGGACGCCGACCTGCAGACATCCACCGTGGTCGAGTCGACGCGGGCCGGGACGGTGTTGATCGGATCGAGCCGGGAGCGGATCGGGTTCGACGAGGCTGTCCGCGTCCGGGTGCTGCGGGAGTTGGCGCGGAAGGCGGTCGGATTGTTTCCGTTCCTCGGCGACGTGCCGGTGATGCGGACGTACGGCGGGTTTCGCCCGTATGCACCGGATCACTTGCCGGTGATCGGCGCGGATCCGCGTGTGCTGGGGCTGTGGCACGCGACGGGACATGAGGGTGCGGGGATCGGTCTGGCTCCTTCGACCGGCCGTCTCATCACGGAACAGTTCCTGGGCCTCACGCCGCACGTTGACCCATCCCCGTTCCGCGTCGACCGGCGGGCGGTGATCGCCGCATGAGCGCATACCTTCGCCCGCGGGCGGATGATCCGGCGGAGGTCGGTACGCCGACGGCAGTGGACGTGACGGTCGACGGGCAGCCGGTCGTGGCTCAGGCGGGTCAGACGGTGGCCGCCGTACTGCTGGCCAACGGTCGTGACACCTGGCGGACCACCCGCGTGCACGACCGCCCCCGAGGCATCTTCTGCGGAATCGGCGCCTGCCAGGACTGCCTCGTCACAGTCAACGGCCTCCCCGACGTCCGCGCCTGCCAACGCACCATCACCCCCAACGACACGATCACAACCCAACCGGGCGCAGTCCTCCCCACTACCTCCTCCACCGCAGGCTCGGAGGATGCAGGAGCGGACGTTGTGCAGGATGCGGGGGCTGCGAGGGACGCTGGACCCGTGGCGGGGCGGGGGCGCCGGGTCGCGGAGGTTGTTGTGGTTGGCGGTGGGCCGGCCGGGGTTGCGGCTGCGCTAGCGGCGGGGGATGCGGGGGCGCAGGTGCTGGTCGTGGATAGCGGGCGGGCGGTTGGGGGGCAGTACAACCGGCAGTTGCCGGAGGAGTTTGCTGCTCGGCGGCCGGATCGGCTGCAGCATGAGTGGAAGGCGTTCGCCGAACAGCGGGACCGGCTCTCAAGCCATCCGCGGATCACGTATCTGCCGGACACCTCGGTGTGGGCAATCGAAGGCCTCCGGGTCTGGGCTCAGACCGGTCCGGCCGACGCCAGCGGGCGGCAACCGTTCGCCATCGACGCACGGTCTGTCGTGCTGGCCGCCGGTGCCTACGATCGCGTGCTTCCCTTTCCTGGTTGGGATCTCCCGGGCGTCTACACCGCCGGTGCCGCACAGGCGCTCGCCAAGGGGCAGCGGATCGCGGTCGGCCGTCGCGTCCTGGTCGCCGGCACAGGCCCGTTCCTGCTGCCGGTCGCCGAATCGTTGGTCGGCGTCGGTGCACATGTCGTCGCGCTCCTCGAAGCCAACACACTGACGACCGTCCGCAAGGGCTGGTCCAGTGATCCATTGGTTGCCCCGAGCAAGCTCCGCGAGGCCGTCGGGTACGGCGCGTTGCTCGCCCGTCATCGCATCCCGCTCCGCCACGGGTGGACCGTGATCGCCGCGCACGGCTCCGACCACATCGAGGCAGCCACGATCGCGCGCCTGGACAGTGATTGGCGTCCGATCCGTGGCAGCGAACGCCGGGTGGACGTCGACGCCATCTGCGTTGGCTTCGGTTTCACCGCGAACCTCGAGCTCGCCGTCTCCGCCGGCTGCACGATCACCACCGGCCCCGACGGCGGCCCAGCTGTCGCCGTCGACGCCAACCAGCAGACCAGCACCCCCGGTGTCTTCGCAGCCGGGGAACTCACCGGCATCGGCGGCGCCGCCCTCTCCACCGCCGAAGGGACCCTCGCCGGCACGACCGCAGCCCACCACGCCCTCACCACGGCAGCCGACCAGACCCTCGAGACGGTGCCCCATCGCGCCCCTACTGGATCTGGAGTGGATGGGGTTGCCGGTGTTCGGCGGGCAGTTGAGCGGGGGCGGCGGTTTGCGGTGGCGTTGGGGCGGGCTTATCCCGTGCGGGACGGGTGGAAGAGTTGGAGCAGTGCGGACACGCTCGTCTGCCGCTGTGAGGAAGTGACCCGCGGACAGATCGAAGCCGCCGCGCAGCAGCGTGGGCTCGACGACGGGCGGGCGATGAAGCTGAGCAGCCGCGCAGGGCTCGGGATGTGCCAGGGGCGGGTGTGTTCGCGCACCGTCGCAGCCTTGCTGGCCGCGCCGGGCGACGTACCGGAACCAAGCATGAAACGACCGATCGCCGTACCAGTGAGGCTGCGGGATCTGGCGGACGCCGAGGTCGCGGAATCACCAGAAACCGTGCCGGACACCATGCCGGACACCATGGAGGAACAATGAGCGAGAAGCTGGACGGCGTGATCGTCGCGACCGCGCTGCCGTACGCCGAGGACGCGTCGGCGCCGGCGGGATTGCGCCCCGACCTGGACAAGTACGCCGAGCACTGCCGCTGGCTGGTCGACAACGGCTGCCGTGGCGTCGGGCCGAACGGGTCGCTCGGTGAGTACTCGTCGCTCTCCGACGACGAGCGCCGCGCCGTCGCGAAGACCGCGATCGAGGCTGTCGGTGACGACGGTGTCGTGGTCGTCGGTGTTCACGGGGTCGGCTCCCACCAGGCCCGCGCCTGGGCGGAGAAGGCGGCCGAGGACGGCGCGGACGGTGTCCTCTGCCTGCCGCCGACCATGTACCGCGCGAACCGCGGCGAGGTGATCGCGCACTTCACCGAGGTCGCGAAGGCCGGCCTGCCCGTGATGGTCTACAACAACCCGCTCGACACGAAGGTCGACCTGACCCCGGACCTGCTCGCGGAGATCGCGCAGATCGAGAACATCGTCGCGGTGAAGGAGTTCTCCGGCGACGTACGGCGGATCCTGGAGATCCGCGAACTGGCGCCGGATCTGGCCGTGATCGCCGGCGCCGACGACCTGACCCTCGAAGCGCTGCTGATGGGTGCGACCGGCTGGTTCGCCGGCTTCCCGAACGTGTTCCCGAAGGAATCCGTTCGGTTGTTCGAGCTCGCCACGCAGGGCAAGCTGGAGGAGGCCCGCGCGTTGTACGAGCCGTTGGTCGCCGCGTTCCGGTGGGACTCGCGGACCGAGTTCGTCCAGGCGATCAAGTACGGCATGGACTACGTCGGGCGGTTCGGTGGACCGTGCCGGCCGCCGCGCGGACCGCTGGTTCCCGAGCACGTCGCGCAGCTGGAGCAGGACATGAAGAAAGCAGTGGAGTCACTGGTATGAGGTCCGTCCGGACGATCAGTGCCATCGATTCGCACACCGAGGGTATGCCGACCCGCGTCGTCACCGGCGGGGTCGGTGTGGTCCCCGGTGCGACGATGGCCGAGCGGCGCGAGTACTTCATCAAGCACCTGGACGATCTGCGGTTGTTCCTGATGAACGAGCCGCGCGGTCATGCGGCGATGAGCGGCGCGATCCTGCAGCCGCCGACGCGGGCCGACGCGGACTGGGGCGTGCTGTACATCGAGGTCTCCGGCCTGCTGCCGATGTGCGGGCACGGCACGATCGGGGTCGCGACCGTGCTGGTCGAGTCCGGCATGGTCGAGGTGACCGAGCCGGTGACCGAGGTCCGGCTGGACACGCCGGCCGGCCTCGTCGTCGTGGACGTTGCCGTGAGCAACGGTCGCGCCGAGCACGTGACGTTGCGCAACGTTCCGGCGTACTCGCATGCTCTGGACGCGTCGGTCGAGGTGCCCGGGCTGGGCCGCGTCACCTATGACATGGCCTACGGCGGGAACTTCTACGCGATCCTGCCGCTGGAGCAGCTCGGGATCCCGTTCGATCGGGCCGAGAAGGATCGCATCCTGAAGGCCGGGCTGGACATCATGGACGCGATCAACGCCACCGACCGTCCGGTGCATCCGCTCGATCCCGGCATCAACGGCTGCAAGCACGTGCAGTTCACCGCACCCGGTCTCGACGGTGCCGATTCCCGGAACGCGATGGCGATCCACCCCGGCTGGTTCGACCGTTCGCCGTGCGGCACCGGTACGTCGGCACGGATGGCGCAGCTCCACGCCCGCGGCGAGCTCGCCCTCGACACTGACTTCGTCAACGAGTCCTTCATCGGCACCCGCTTCACCGGTCGCCTGATCGAAGAAACCACAGTCGGCCCCCACGCGGCCGTGGTCCCCACAGTCACCGGCCGAGCCTGGATCACCGGCACCGCCAACTACCTCCTCGACCCCGACGACCCCTTCCCCACCGGCTTCGTCCTCTAGGCCCAGCTCGCGCGGGTCAGCGGTGGAGTTGGGATTGCCAGTTGGTGGGGACGTTGCCGCCGGGGACGGGCTGGGATTCGGGGCGGGAGAGTGGTGGGGCGAGGGTGGGGCCGTCGTAGTACTGGGACTCGCCGTAGTGCCAGAACCAGTCCTCGCCGGGCTCGAAGCTGCGAACGATCTGGTGGCCCGTCTCGCTCGCGTGGGCGGAGGCGTGCTGGGCGGGTGACGAGTCGCAGCAGCCGATGTGACCGCACTGCGCGCACCGGCGGAGGTGGAACCACCAGCCGTCGGCCTGCAGACACTCAACGCATCCGGTGCCGCTCGGGGGAACTGTGCTGTCGATGCCTGGCGTTCCAGAACTCTCCGTCATACCGCCCATCCTGTCCCGTCCCCGGGCCCTTGGACAAGGAGCCCGCCGGCTACTCGGGCCAGGACGAGTTCTTGATGACGTCCACGAAATCGGTGCGGTGGAAGCCGGGGACGAAGTGCTCCAGCACGTCCGCCTTGACGTTGCCGAAGGTCGTCGCCGGGCGGTCCTGGATACCCTCGGTGAACGCCGCGAGGATGCGGTTCTTGAAGTCGGGCCGTGGGTGGGCGGCGGTTACGGCGGTGCGTTGCGCTTCGGTGACGGCGTCGTACCCGATGCCGAGTACGTCGAGTTCGACGCCGCGGGTGACGAGGGCGATCTCGGCGGGCAGGTGCAGCGGGATCTCCGGGGTGGTGTGCAGCGCGATGGCCGTCCACACGCGGTCGGCGGCGTCGCCGGTGATGCCGTGCCGCTGCAGGAACCGGCGGGCCTCGTCGGCGCCGTCGATCTCGAAGCGCTGGTCGGTACGGCGGTAGCGCTCGGTCAGACCGAGGTCGTGGAACATCGCGCCGACGTACAGCAACTCAGCGTCGTACGCGAGTCCTTGGCCGCGGAGGGATCCGAACAAGAAGACGCGGCGGGAGTGGTCGAAGAGCAGCGGTGACGCGGCCTCGCGGACGAGCTCGGTCGCCTCGCGGGCGAGTGTGCTGTCGGGGATCCGGATGCCGGCAATCTCCTCGGTCATGGTGGTCCTTTCACATCGGCAACGGTGGGATCAGTGGTCTCAGGTTCGCCGGGATCGCTATGCTGACGCCATGTCCTTATCGCCACATGAACCACAGATTCGGACACGCCAGGTCGCGTTCGTCGTGTACGACGGCGTGACGCTGCTCGACGTCACCGGGCCCGTGGAGGTGCTCCACCAGGCAAACCAGGTCGGGAGCGGGCAGTACGAGACGGTGCTTGTATCTGCGGCGGGTGGGCAGGTGACTGCTGCGTCGGGGCTGGTGCTGGCGGGCACGATCACTCCCAACGAGGCAGGGACGGTTGACACGGTGGTCGTGGCTGGGGCCGATCACTTGGTCGATGGGGTGCCGAGCGAGGTGCTGAACGTGACGGCGGCGTTGGCGGCGAACGCCCCGCGGGTGGCGTCGGTCTGTAGTGGCGCGTTCGTCCTGGCGGCGCTCGGTTTGCTGGACGGGCGGCGAGCGACGACGCACTGGCGGCACGCGGCGGCGATGGCTCGGCAGTACCCGAAGGTGGAGGTCGTGCCGGACGCGTTGCACATCACCGACGGGCGGTACGTGACCTCGGCCGGGATCAGCGCCGGCATCGACCTCACACTCGCCCTCGTCGAAGCGGACCACGGCGCCGACACCGCCAGGGCTGTCGCGCGCGAGCTCGTGGTGTTCATGCAACGACCGGGCGGCCAGTCACAGTTCTCGACCGCGATGGCGACCCCGCCGGCGCGGACCGAACTGATGCGCACGATCACCGACACAGTCGTCGCAGACCCAGCCGGCGATCACACTCTGCCGAAGCTTGCTGCCACGGCCGCCGTCAGCCCGCGTCACCTGACCCGCCTGTTCCAGAACGAGTTCCGCATCACGCCGGGCCGCTGGGTCGAACGCGTACGGCTGGACCGTGCGCAGCAGCTCCTGCTCGACGGGCACAGCATCACCACGGCCGCCCGTCTCAGCGGGCTCGGAAGCGACGAGACCCTGCGCCGCGCGTTCGCCCGTCACCTCGGCGCGACGCCAACGGAGTACCTTCGCCGGTTCAAAACCATATAGGACAGAACCTGTCCGCTACCTCGTCCAGACTGAAAGCATGACAACACAGCAGATCCCCGGCGGTAAGTCGACCATCACGCCGTACGTCGCGGTGAAGGGCGCCGACAAGTTCCTCGACTTCGTGGAGCAGACGTTCGAGGTCCGGACGAGTGGACGGTTCCCGAACCAGGACGGCACGATCGGCCACGCCGAGATCACCGTCGGCGAATCGGTCCTGATGACGTTCGACGCGGCACCGGACTGGCCGGACACCCCGAGCTTCCTGAGCGTGTACGTCGACGACGTGGAGCGGACCTACCAGCGGGCAATCGACGCCGGCGCGGCCGTCGTGACCGAGCTGATGTACTCCGGGATCACCGGCGACCGCGGTTGCCGGGTGAGGGATCCGCTGGGCAACATCTGGTGGCTGCAGACCCACGTCGAAGACGTCGACCCGAGCACGATCCCGGCCCTGTTCGCGGACCCCGAAGAGGCCGCCAAGATGCGCCACGCCCAGGACACTTTCGCCGACGAGATGCGCAGGCGCATCAAGAACTGAGCAGTCGCACCGGCTGGCCGGGGCGGACCTGGGCGCACGCGTCGAGGTCCGCCGAGGCGACGTACGCGATGACCGGGTACCCGCCGGTCACGGGATGGTCCGCGAGGAAGACGACCGGCGTGCCGGACGGTGGGATCTGGATGGCGCCGCGTGCCATGCCTTCGCTGGCGAGTTCGCCAGTGCGGGCGCGTTCGAGTGGTTCCCCGTCGAGCCGAACGCCGACGCGGTTGCTGTTGCTGCTCACCTCATAAACCTGCGACACGAGCGACGCCCACCCGGCGTCGGTGAACCAATCGCGGCGCGGTCCCGGCGTAACCCGCAGTACGACGGTCCCGTCGGCCGGATGCGCGACGGGAGCGAGGTCCACACCGGGCATCGGTTCGACCGATGACCCGACCGGCAGCGTCTGATTCGCGACGAGCGGCGCCGGCCCGAGACCGGACAACAAGTCGGTGGAGCGGGAGCCGAGCACTGCGGGTACGTCGATCCCGCCGCGGACGGCGACGTACGTCCGTAGTCCGCTCGCCGGTGCTCCAAGACGCAGTACCTGACCCGCGCGCAGCATGGTCGGAGCGTTGAGCGGTACGCCGGTGCATGGCGCGCCGGTGATCGCGACAACAAGATCCCCATCCGCATGCAGCACCAGACCGCCGTACGTCACCTCGACAGCGGCTGCACCGACCGGGTTGCCGACGAGCCGGTTGGCCAGCGAGTAAGAGGCTCGGTCGCAGGCTCCAGACGCCGGTACGCCGAGCGCCGCCTGGCCGGATCGTCCGCGGTCCTGGATCGTTGCCAAGGGCCCCGGTTCGAGAACGGTCAGGCTGCTCATCCACGACCCGCGTCGACGAACCGGACCCGGCGCCCGGGGTGGAACAGCGCGGCGGGTTCGCGCGAGGAGTCGAAGATCCGCACCGACGTCCGGCCGATCAACTGCCACCCGCCCGGCGACTCACGGGGATACACACCGCTGAATTCTCCCGCAAGCGCGACGGCGCCCGTCGGCACCTTCGTCCGCGGCGACTCCCGCCGCGGGATGTCCCACGAGCCGGCAGACGTCAGGTAACCGAACCCCGGCGCGAACCCGCAGAACGCCACCGTCCACTCGTCCCCGGTATGACGCTCGACAACCTCGGCCGTCGAGCACCCGAGCACCTCCGCCACGTCCGGCAGGTCCTCGCCGTCGTAGACGACCGGGATCTCGATCAGGTCCCCCGCCGTCCGCGCCCCGGCGATCGGGGTGACCGCGCGCAGAGTTCGTGACAGTACGTCGAGACTGCCCGACGTCGTGACCAGCACGGTGCGCGCGGCCGGTACGACGTCGACGACATCCGCCGGCGGATCCGCGGTCAGTGCGGTGTAGTACCCGAGCACCTCGTCGAGATCGTCGAGCTCGACCAGCAACGCCCGATCACCCGACGGGAGTAGACGCATCAGCCGGTGAACGGGCGCAGCGTCACGCCCGCTCCCTCCACCGCGGCACGCACCCGGCGGGCGATCTCCACAGCTCCCGGAGTGTCGCCGTGTACACAGATCGACGCCGCGTCGACCACCAGCGAGCCACCCTCGATGTCACGGATCGGCTCCCCGGTCGCCATCGCCGTACACCGCAAGGCGATCTCGTCCGCGTCGTGCAGAACCGCACCGGACGAGCGTCGCGACACCAAGGTGCCGGCCGGCGTGTATGCGCGATCAGCAAAGGCCTCATGTACTGGGGTCAGACCGGCCTCCGCAGCGAGCCGGAGCCACTCTGAGCCAGGAGGTCCCAGCACCGGAAGGGTCTTGTCGTACTCCGCAACAGCCGCGACGACTGCGGCGGCCTGCTCCGTGTGGTGGCCGATCGTGTTGTACAGCGCCCCATGCGGCTTCACGTATCTGACCCGATCGCCCGCGATCCTGGCGAACGCGTCCAGCGCACCGATCTGGTACACCACCTCGTCGCGCAGCGCGGCCGGCTCGATGTCCACGAACCGGCGCCCGAAGCCGGCCTTGTCGGCGTACCCGACATGCGCGCCGATCGCGACGCCGCGCTCGACCGCCTCGGCCGTCACCTGGCGCATGATCGACGGGTCGCCGGCGTGGAAGCCGCAGGCCACGTTCGCACTCGTCACGACGTCGAGCAGCGCCGAGTCGTCACCCATCGACCAGGAGCCGAATCCTTCACCCATGTCCGCGTTGAGGTCCATCTGCCACCTCCTGGCCCCGAGCGTAGGGATTGTTGAACAATCCTGCAAGAGGCTTGTTCCACTTTTCCGTGCCACCTGGGATGATGCGGGCATGAGTACGGGTGGGGCCGAGGGGACGGCATCGGACACTGGTCGGCAGGCGTGGTTGCGGACCGTCGCCGCCGACGTCGCGCGGCTGGACCGGAGCAGTTCGGCCGAGCGCGCCGCGGACATCCTGCGCCGCAGTATTACCGAAGGTGCGCTGCCGCCCGGCGCCCAGCTCTCCGAGGTCGAGCTGACCGAGGTCCTGGAGGTCAGCCGGAACACGCTGCGCGAGGCGTTCCGGCTGCTGACCCACGAGGGCCTGCTCGTCTACAAACTGCACCGTGGTGTCTTCGTGCCGGAGCTGGACGAGCACGACGTGATCGACCTGTACCGGCTCCGGCGGGTCCTCGAAGTGGACGTCGTACGCGGCCTGGCTGACCGTGATCCGGAGCTCCCCGCCGGCCGGCTCGAGCCGTTGCACGACGATGTCGAAGCTGCCGAGGCGGCCGCGAGCGCGGACCGCTGGCCGGCTGTCGGTACGGCGAACATGCGCTTCCACGAGCACCTCATCGGGCTCGCCGACAGCGCGCGGATGGACGCGATGACCGGCCGCCTGCTCGCGGAGCTGCGGCTCCTTTTCCACGTGATCGCGACCCCGCGCGAGTTGCACGAGCCGTACATCGCGCGCAACCGCGGACTGTTCGAACTGCTCGAGGCCCGCAAGTACGAGCAGGCCGCGGCGGACCTGCACCAGTACCTGCTCGACTCCGAACAGGGCATCCTCGCCGCGTTCCGGGATAAGGGCTTGCGCCCGCCCGCGACAACCTGAGTTGATGAACTGACAACGACAGCTGCAAAGGGGAGCTCAGCTCATGACCGATGACGACCGGACCGACGAGACGCCGAAGTCCTACCGCCCGATCGACGCCAAGGGATTCCGGGACTTCATCTCGCGTGGCTGGGGGCCGGTCGACCGCTCGGTGTCGGTTCCGGAAGGGCTCGCGGAGGCGGCCGCGGAGCATCGGCGCAAGCTCGCCGCCGCGCTGCCGGGGCGCCGGATCGCGCTCGCCGCCGGTCGTGCGCCGGTCCGGTCGAACGACACCGACTACCAGTTCCGCGCCGACAGCGATTTCGTCTGGCTCACCGGTTGCCAGGCCGAGGGCTCCGTACTGGTGATCTCGGCGGACGGCGACGCGACGCTCTACCTTCGCGAGACGGCCGGTCCGGACGAGGCGGACTTCTTCTCGAACGCGCGAGACGGCGAGCTGTGGATCGGTCCGGTGCCCGGGCTGAAGGACTGGTCGGACGCGCTGCAGATCGCCTGCCGCCCGATCGAGGAGCTGCCGGCCGCGGTCCGTGGCGCGGTCCCGTTCATGCTGTCGGTGCCCGGTGTCGAGCCGATGCTGGACGCCTTGGTACGGACGTCGCCCACGGACGGCAACGCGCTGCGCCAGACGCTGGCCGAGCTGCGCCGGATCAAGGACGACTGGGAGCTCGACCAGCTGCGTGAGGCGGTCGCGGCGAGTGTGCTCGCGTTCGGCGACGTGGCGCGGGAGCTGCCGGAGGCGATCCGCGGCGGCGGTGAGCGCTGGCTGCAGGGCACCTTCGACCGGCGCGCGCGGACCGCGGGCAACGGTGTCGGGTATGCGTCGATCGTTGCAGCCGGCAACCATGCGCCGGTCCTGCACTGGGTCCGCAACGACGGCGCCGTGAACGAAGGCGACGTGATCCTGCTGGACGCCGGCGTCGAGACCCGCACGCTCTACACCGCCGACGTGACCCGGACCTTCCCGGCCAGCGGTGAGTACACCGCGGCGCAGCGGCAGGTGCACGACCTGGTGCACAAGGCACAGCTCGCCTCACTGGACGCTGTCAAGGTGGGAGCGCCGTACCGCGCCTTCCAGTACGAAGCGCTGCGAGTGCTCGCCGAAGGGCTGCGGGACTGGGGCGTGCTCGACGTCTCGCTCGACGAGCTGCTCGGCCCGGACGGGCAGCAGCACCGTCGGTACATCGTCTGCGGGACCGGTCACTACATCGGCCTCGACGTGCACGACTGCGACGCGTCCCGGCCGGAGGCGTACTTCGCCGGCACCATCGAGGCCGGTATGGCGCTCGCGGTCGAGCCGGGGCTCTACTTCCACCCGAACGACGAGACCGTCCCGCCGGAGCTGCGCGGTATCGGCATCCGGATCGAGGACAACGTCGTGGTCCACCAGGACCGGCTGGAGATCCTCACCGAGGACCTCCCGATCACCACCGACGGCCTCGAGCAGTGGACCCGGTCGCACCTCAGCGCCCGGTAATCAAAATTACTCGTCACGAACAGTAACGTTCGTCGCCGCCCCACGATGTACAGGGCGGGGGAGGGTCGACTCGGCCCGGCGCGTGGCAGTGGGGGGCCGCGGATCACGCGCCCGGCCGAGTCGGCCTCGAAACTGGGTCCAGGGGGGACCCGGCATCCCCGGCTACGGGGGGTAGTCAGCATGAACCTACGAGTGCGAGTCATGAACTACGGCAGCCGGCACTGGTACGCCGACATCGACGACGCCGACGATCCGCAACCGGACGACCCGTTCTGGTTCGTCGACAACTGCCGGACCCAGACGCAGGCGCTGGAGAGCGCCTGCGCCGAGCTCCGGCTGATGGCGGGCCGGCTGGTTCGAGGTGATCACCTCGACCGTGTTCTCGAAGTGACCGGCGTACCGGTCTGACCCGTCAGCCAGCGGGCTGTACGGCCGCACAGCTGCTGCCGCGCTCCGGTACGTCCCGCGCGATCAGGTAGTCGTCGATCGTGCTCTGCATGCACGGGCTCTTCGAGTAGCTCCCGTGTCCCCAGCCCTCGTACGTCAGCAGTACGCCGTACCGTCCGAGCTGCCGCTCCACGCTCTGCGCCCAGGCGTAGCCAGTGGCCGGATCGTGGATCGCGTTGGCGAGCAGTACGGGCGTCTTGAGCCCACGGACCTTCAGCAGGTGCTGTGGGTTGTTCGCGAGCGGTGAGCCGAGACAGATGGACACAGCCATGAGCTGACCGGGGTAGCGCAGGTCCTGGTTGTTCCGTGCGAGCCGCTGGAGATGGCCCTCGTACTCGCGGTAGCTGCGGACCGGCAGGTTCCAGTCCTGACAGAAGACCGCCAGCGGGTACGGCGCGACTCCCGTCTGCACCGGCTTCGGGGGAGTGCCGCCTGCCTTGAGCATCTCGGCCAGTGCGGACCACTTCGGTTCGTAGAGCGCCCGGAACACGGAGAAGCTCAGCGTGAACGGGTCAGGCGACTTCGCCAGCAGATCCGCCCAAAGAGCGTGGATGTCGCGACCGTGCAGCGCACACGTCGTTGTGGCGTCGCACCACTTCACGAACTCGTCGAACGAGTCCTGGCCGGCGGCCGCCTGGTCGTCGAGAAAGTCACGTGTCGTGGACGAGCTGTGGTCGCTCACGCTCTCCAGCACCATCGCGCGGACCCGGTGTGGGTACGTCTCGGCGTACTGCGCTCCGAGCAGCGTCCCGTACGAGCTGCCGTGGAAGGAGATCGTGGACTCGCCGAGCGCTCGCCGTACGGCGTCGACGTCGCGCACCGTCTGCCAGGTGTCGATGTGGTCGTACAGCGGGCCGGTGTGCTCGCGGCAGTCCGTGGCGAGCTGCCGGTTGTAGCTGATCGTGGAGGTGAACTCGGCCGCGCTCTTGATGATCGGCGACGGCTGCTTGTTGAGGAGTTCCGCCGAGCAGCGCACCGGGTTGCTGCGCGCCACACCGCGCGGGTCGAAGCTCACGATGTCGAAGCGGTCCTGGAGATCGGTGCTGAACCGGTCGATGCCGGTCTTGATCCGGTCGACCCCCGAGTCGCCGGGCCCGCCTGGACCGAACACCAGGACGCCGACGCGTTCGCTCGGCACCTTCGCCGTACGGCGGGCGATCGCGAGCTCGAACGTGGCGCCGGCGGGGTCGCGCCAGTCGACCGGCAACCTGAGCGTCGCGCACTGCGAACCGCGAACCTCGGCCGGATCGTCCTTGCCTTCGGGCTTGCAGTCGGCCCACTGCACCCCGGTCGTAGTGGCTGCTGTGGGAAGTGCTGTCAGCCCGGCGACCGCGACGCCGAGCAGTACCGCGCCGGTGACGGCGCGCTGGGTGAACGTCATGCGCCGATCCTTCGGCAATCGCTTGCTGAGGGCATCAGGGAGCCGCCCTCGTGCGACCCGGAGCGCGGCTTGGGGGACTTGTTAGGGTCGGGCGTTGATGAGTACCAAACATGCGGCGTGGTTCCGGACGGTGGCGATCGCCGAGGCGATCTCGTGGACCGGACTGCTGGTCGGGATGCTGTTCAAGTACGTGCTGTCCGACAACGAGATCGGGGTCAAGATCTTCGGACCGATCCACGGCGGCATCTTCATCGCCTACGTGGTCACCGTGCTGGCCGTGCGCGGCCCGTTGCGGTGGTCCTGGCCGGTGACGTTGGTCGCACTGGCGGCCAGCATTCCTCCGTTGTTCACCTGGTTCTTCGAGATCTGGGCAGTCCGCACGGGCCGGATTGACGCCGTACAGCAGACCGCCGTACCGTCCACCACAGAAGTCAATTCAACAGCCGCATGAACCCGTGCGGGAGAGCCCCGGCCACGAACCGGGCGCCGTAGGAGCAACTCTCCCCAAGAATCTCTCAGGCACCTTCACCGCGCGGGCGAGGCACCTCTGGAAGGCATCCGCCTGACAGAGCGGGGAGGACACCAAACGGTCAACGACGACCGGAAGGAACCTCCACACGATGGCGATCAGCGTCTTCGACCTGTTCAGTATCGGGATCGGCCCGTCGAGCTCCCACACCGTGGGACCGATGCGCGCGGCCCGCACCTTCGCACGCGGTCTCGCCGACGACGGCCTGCTGGCCGCGACGACGAGCGTCCAGGCCCAGCTCTTCGGCTCGCTCGGCGCCACCGGCCACGGGCACGGCAGTAACAAGGCCGTCCTGCTCGGCCTCGAGGGCGCCGACCCGGAGACCGTCGTCACGCACTCGGTCGACGCCCGCGTCGAGACGATCCGCGAACGCGGCCGGATCCTGCTGGCCGGCAGCCGCGAGATCGCGTTCGACGAGAACACCGACCTGCTCATGCACCGCCGCAAGGCGCTCCCGTACCACCCGAACGGGATGATCTTCGTCGCCCGCGACGCGGACAACGCAGTACTGCGGGAACGCACCTACTACTCGGTCGGCGGCGGCTTCGTCGTCGACGAGACTGCTGCCGCGGGTGATCGGATCGTTCCGGACACGACCCCGTTGAAGTACCCGTTCACCACCGGCGCGGAGCTGCTCGACCGGTGCCGCGAGTCGCAGCTGTCGATCAGCGAGGTGATGCTCGCGAACGAGCTCGCCTGGCGGACCGAGGACGAGGTCCGCGACGGGCTGCTGCACATCTGGCAGGTGATGCAGGACTGCGTCCGCGAGGGCTGCGAGACCGAGGGCATCCTGCCCGGCGGCCTCAAGGTGCCGCGGCGGGCCCACGCCCTGCACAAGAAGCTCAGCCAGGACCCGTGGTCGGTCGATCCGCTCAAGGTGATGGACTGGGTGAACCTGTTCGCGCTCGCGGTCAACGAGCAGAACGCGTCCGGCGGCCGGATCGTCACCGCCCCGACGAACGGTGCCGCCGGCATCATTCCCGCCGTACTGCACTACTACCGGCGCTTCGTGCCGGGGGCGACCGAGGACGGCGTGGTCCGGTTCCTGCTGGCCGCCGGGGCGATCGGCGTGCTCTACAAGGAGAACGCGTCGATCTCCGGCGCCGAGGTGGGCTGCCAGGGCGAGGTCGGGTCGGCCTGCTCGATGGCCGCCGCCGGGCTGTGCGAGGTGTCCGGCGGTACGCCGGAACAGGTGGAGAACGCCGCCGAGATCGCGATGGAGCACAACCTCGGCCTGACCTGCGACCCGGTCGGCGGCCTGGTGCAGATCCCGTGCATCGAACGGAACGCGATGGCGTCGGTGAAGGCGATCAACGCGACCCGGATGGCGATGCACGGCGACGGCGTCCACGTGGTCACCCTCGACAAGGTCATCAAGACCATGCGGGAGACCGGCGCCGACATGAAGATCAAGTACAAGGAGACGTCCCGCGGCGGCCTCGCCGTCAACGTCATCGAATGCTAGTAACAGCAGTACCAGGCTGACATGCGTGCCGCCCGTAATACTGGGGAGCATGGGTGAGCTCGGGCGGACGTTGCACGCGTGGCGTGATCGGGTGACGCCTTCGGAGGTCGGGCTTCCCGCCGGCGGGAAGCGGCGGGCGCCCGGGCTGCGGCGCGAGGAGCTGGCGCACCTCGCCGGGCTGTCGGTCGACTACATCGTCCGGCTGGAGCAAGGGCGGTCGGACTCGCCGTCGGTCCAGGTACTGACCGCACTGGCCCGCGCGCTGCGGTTGTCCGATGCCGAGCGCAACCATCTGTTCGTGCTCGCGGGCGAGGTCGAGCCGTCGTCCGGGCGACTGCCCGCGCACATCCCGCCGGGCGTGCAGCGGATCGTCGACCAGTTGGAGGGCGCGCCGCTGTGCGTCACCGACGCCGCCTGGACGATGATCGCCTGGAACCCGATGTTCGCCGCGCTGATCGGCGACCCCTCGCCGTTGCAGGGGCGGTGGCGGAACATCGTCTACCGGCATTTCGTCGAGCCTGGCGACCGCGTCGTCATGACGCCGGAGCAGCAACAGAACTTCCGGAACGCGATGGTCACCGACCTGCGCGCGTCCCTCGCCCGGTACCCGCGCGACGCGGACCTCAGGGCGCTGATCGAGGAGCTTCGCGCCGGGTACGACGACTTCGCGCAACGGTGGGACCAGCCGGTCGTCGGCTTCCACCAGTCCGAGCGGAAGACGATCCGGCACCCGGAGGTCGGCACCTTCGACATCGACTGCGACATCCTCGCGGTCCCGGGCAGCGACCTGCGCATGGTCGTCTACACCGCCGCCCCGAACACCGAAGCCGCGGAGAAACTCCGCCTGCTGTCGGTGATCGGCCTGCAGGCACTCACCTGAGCAGTTCGGCAACCGCCGCAGGATCCTCGACCTGAGCGTTGTGCCCGAGTCCGGGCAGCGCCACGACTTGGTGGTGCAGGGCATGCAACTCGGCGTCGGTATTCATCGGATCCCGCTCGCCGCGCGCGAGCATCACATCGGCCTGACTCGCCGCGATCACCGCGGGCATGTCAGGTGCGCCGACGCCGAAGGTCCCGGGATCCATGGCCAGACGCCAGCGCCCGTCCTGCTCGAGCACGCCGTGGTCCACGACGGCGGCGGCAGGATCCACAAGTCCCTGGAGGCCGGAAACCTTGAGGAATCTCGCGGCTGCCTCGTCACGGGTGCCGAACCAGGCGACCGGTTTCTGGGCGAGCGCGTTCGCTCGCCCCAGGTCGTCCGCGGTCCAGCTCACCTTCACTCCGAGCGCGACGGCCCGGCTCACGGTGACGTCGTACCGTCCGCTCGCCAACTCGAGGGCGATCACACCGCCCAGCGAGTGACCGAGCACGACGAGGTCGCGACGTACCGGAAGCTCGGCCGCGACTGCCTCGGCCATGGCAGCGAAGGTGTACGTCGAGAGCGGGGCAGCCGAGCCGTGGCCCGGGAGGTCCGGAGCGTAGTTGGCGTGCGGCCAGGTGTCCCACACGCGGGCGTTGGCTCCGAGACCGTGCAGCAGCACCAGATTCGCCATGAGAGCAGGTTGGCAGAGGACCGCGGACGCTGCTGGACAGGTCGGCGCGTTGTCAGCTAACGCACTGCATTCCTACGGTCGCGTAAGTGGTACAGAATTCCCGGAACATTTCTGTTTGGCGTGGAATTTGTTCCAAGGGGTGTTTGAAACGACTCAGCAACCGATACTCTGCGGGACTTGTGAATCCGATGTCTGCCACGGCTTCCCGCCGCCCGCCCTGGCAGAACCCGCGGCGTCGCCGCCAGGCTGCCGCCGGCGCCGGCATCCTGTTGTTCGGCTACCTCGTGCTGATCTTGATCGCCCTGTTCGGCGGCCCGCGGATCGGCGCCGGGTTCCTGCCACTGCCCGGTGGCGGGCCGAAGCCGGCCGCCCCGGTCGCCGGCCCGCAGCCCGGCGAGCCGACACAGAACGTCGCCGTACTCCCGCCCAACACCATCACCCCGACGCCGTCGGCGGCGACCCCCGGCGCCACAACCAGCCCGTTCGCAACGCCGTTGCCGACAGCAACCAAGCCTGATGAGCCTCAGTTCCCGGTGGGTGGCACCAGTACGCCGTACCCGACGCTCGTCCCCGGGACGCCGACGCCGCAGATCGTCGAGACCACCGAACCCACGGTCCCGCCCGCAACCAAGCGACCCCCGCCCGTGCTGCCCACAAACCCGACCACCGCGCCAACAAGCCGCCCCACAACCACCCCAACCGCGCCCCCCACCACCACCCCGAGCACCCCGCCGACAACCCCCAACGACCCGGACCACCGCGGAGGCCTAGGCGGCATCCTCGGCCACCTCCTGGACAAGCTGGGCCTCTAGTAGGCCTCGACTTCGGTGGTGGCGGCGTTGCCGCCTGGGCGGGGTTGCAGGTCGATCTGCCAGGCCTGGTTCTTGCCGAAGGTCTGGTCGAACTTCTTGAACGAGCAGTCCGACCGGAACTTGCGGTGGTCGGCGTCCCAGTCCGTGCCGCTCTTGAAGTAGAGGCGGTAGGCGCCGCCGATCCGGTTGACGGTCGCGGACTGGGTCGCCCGGAGATACAGCATCACCTGTGGAGTACCCGGTGGCTTGCCGTCGCTGACGATCGAGATCGCGACGTCCTTCGTCGTACCGTTGGTGATCTTGAGCCGTCCCATCCCCTCGAGATCACGCCGTACCAGGACCTCGCCGTTGTCGGGTCGCGCCTGCTCCGGCGCAGGCCCGGGATCGGGCAGCGTCCGGGCGAACGTCAGCTTGATCCGCTGCAGCTGCACGAGCGCCGTGCTGAGGTCGGCACGCAACTGCCGCTGCACCTTCTGCGAGGTGTACGCCGTACCACCGCAGCGCGCGTCCTCCTCGGTCTTCTCCGCCGAGCTCGTCAGCCGCGTCGCCGCCACCCCGATGCGCTCCTGCAGCAGCGTGTGTACGCCGGTCAGCCGGGACGTCACCGTCAGCGCGGACAGGCGGATCGCGATCGTGTTGAGCGCCTCCGCGAGCGTGCTCACCGCCTCGCTCAGTCCCTCGGCCGTCCGGACCCGGGTCAGCGCCCGCCCCGGCCCGGCCAGCACCTGGTCGATCCGGGTCAGCTCGGCCTGATAGCCCGCCGTACTCAACGGTCCCGCAGCCGGCGCCGATGACGTGGGAGCCGGCACCGCAGTACTCGAAGAAGTCGCGACAGGACTCGGCGCAGGCTCCCCACCGCAACCCGCCACCAGACCGACCGCAGCGCAGAGCGCAACCCAGCGCCTCATCCCCACCCCCACGCCTCAGGTTCCCCAACCTGTGAGCTGTAAGGGTAGAGCATCAGTCCCGTGGTGCGGGACGGACGAACGGGAACGCCAGCGTGCTGCGGATGTTCTGGCCGGTGAGCATCATCATGACCCGGTCGACGCCGATGCCGAGGCCGCCGGTCGGAGGCATCGCGTACTCGAGCGCCGACAGGAAGTCCTCGTCCAGCGACATCGCCTCGGGGTCGCCGGCGGCGGCCTTCAGGGACTGTTCGGTCAGCCGGCGGCGCTGCTCGATCGGGTCGACGAGCTCGGAGTACGCCGTGCCGATCTCGGCCCCGAACGCGACCAGGTCCCAGCGCTCGGCGAGCCGTGGATTCGTGCGGTGGTTGCGGGTCAACGGGGACGTCTCGAGCGGGAAGTCGGTGTAGAACGTCGGCAGCATGGTCTTCGGCTCGACGAGCTCGTCGTACAGCTCGAGGACGAGTTCGCCGGCCGACATCTCGAACGTCGTGTGGACGCCGTGCTCCGCGCACAACGCCCGGAGCTGGTCCGCGGGCGTCTCCGAGTCGATCGCCGTACCGGCCGCCTGGCCGACCGCGTCGTGGACGGTGACGACCGGCCAGTCGCCCGAGATGTCGAGCTCCTCGCCGTCCCGGCGTACGACGGGCTTGCCGTAGACCGCGGTCGCGGCCTCGATCAGCAGCTCCCGGGTGAGTTCGCGCATCACGTGGTAGTCGGCGTACGGCTGGTAGGCCTCGACCGAGGTGAACTCCGGGTTGTGGGTCGCGTCGGCGCCCTCGTTGCGGAAGTTCCGGTTCAGCTCGAAGACCTTGCCCATCCCGCCGACGCTCAGCCGCTTCAGGAACAGCTCCGGTGCGATCCGCAGGAACAGCTCGGTGTCGTAGGCGTTGATGTGCGTGACGAACGGCCGCGCGTTCGCGCCGCCGTGCACCGCCTGCAGCATCGGCGTCTCGACCTCGATGAACCCACGGGTCTCGAAACCGTTGCGCAGGGCCCGTACTGCGGCACTGCGCTGCTGCATCATCCGCAGCGAGTCCGGGTTCATCACGAGGTCCAGGTGGCGCTGCCGGACGCGGGCCTCGGGGTCGGTGAAACCCTTCCGCTTGTCGGGCAGCGGGTGCAGGCACTTCGCCGCCATCACCCACGACGTCGCGGCGATCGACAGCTCACCCCGGCGGCTCGTGACGACCTCGCCGGTGACGCTGACATGGTCGCCGATGTCGACAAGCCGCTGCCACTGGTCCAGCGGTACGTCGCCGCAGGACTCGGCCGTCAGCATCACCTGCAGCTGCGTGAGCCCGTCCTGCAACTGAGCGAACGCGAGTCCGCCGTGGCTCCGCATCCTCAGCACCCGGCCGGTCACGGACGCCGTGTGCCCGGTGTGGTGGTCCGGCGGAAGGTTCGGGTACTGCTCCCGGACCCGTTCCAGCGGCACCGTCCGCGGCACCTCGACCGGATACGGGTCGATGCCTGCGGCAACAAGTTCGGCGAGTTTGGTACGCCGGATCTGCTCCTGCTCGGTGAGCTTGCGCGTCGGCAACGCCGGCCGCAGCAACTCCACTTCCTGCTCGTGTACGGCGGTTGCGAACGCGCGCCCGTCCGCGGCCATGATCGCGTGCCGCTCCGCCGCCTCGACACTGTCGACGCGGGTCCACGGCCGGGGTGCCGGCAGGAAGCCTTCCGCGGTACCGGCTGCCAGCACCACCTGCGCGAGCGACGCGCCCCGCGAGTAGCACATCAACCGCGGCGACCAGCGCGGCAAGTACTTCTCGTTCGACTGGTACAGACTCTCCAGCTGCCAGAACCGTGATCCCGCGGTCAGCAACGCGTTCGTGAGCCGCAGTACCGGTCCCGCGCCGACCCGCTCGGCGTCGCTGAAGATCTCCCGGAACATCGCGAAGTTCAGCGAGATCCGGTGTACGCCGAGATCGCGGGAGGCGTCGATCAGCGAGGTCACCATGAACTCCATCAACCCGTTCACGGACTCGGGATCGCGCCGCATCAGGTCCAGCGACACCCCCCGGACACCCCACGGGGCGAACGACAGCAGCCCGCGGACGACGCCGTCGGCGTCCCGCGCGATCACCATCACGCAGCGCGCGTCGGCCGGATCGCCGAGCCGTCCGAGCGCCATCGAGAACCCGCGCTCGGTCCGCGCCCCACGCCACTTCTCGGCAAGGTGGACGTACTGCGCCAACGTCTCCGGTGAAAGGTCTCCGTGCCGCACGACCTCCGCGTGGTACCCGGCCCGCTGGACCCGGGTCACGGCCTGGCGCACCGGTCGCATCGTGCGGCCTTCGAGGGTGAAGTCCGCGACGTCGATGATCGCCTCGTCACCCATCGACAGGGCGCGCAGACCGGCGTCGACGTACGCCCGCGCCGCCTCCTCGCTCGCCGACAGGACCGCCGGCGACCAGCCGTACCGGCGGGCTTCGGCGAGCCAGCGCTGGATCGCGGCGGGCCAGGCGACCGGGTCGCCGAGCGGGTCGCCACTGGCCAGGCTGACGCCGTTCACCACCCGGTACGCGATCGCGGCGTCGTTGCCCGGTGCGAACACGACCGCCTTGTCCCGGCGGGTGGCGAAGTACCCCAGCGAGTCCCGCTCGCCGTGCAGCAGAAGCAGCCGCCGTACCTCGAGCTCCTCGGGCTGGGTGAGGTACCGGACGCGCTGCACCGAGCGGAGGAAGATCCAGAACGCCAGCACCAGCGAGGCCGCCGAGATCGCGCCGACGGTCAGGCCGACCCAGCCGTGGCCCTCGTGACCGCCCATCTTGCTGCGCGACTGGCCGAGCGCGGCGATCACGGCCCAGCCGATCTTCTGCCGCTGGCCGCTGAGCGTGCGCGGGAAGATCTGGGTCAGCGTGATGCTGACCGCGATCGAGATCAGCATGCCGAACACCAGCGTGCCGATCGCAAGCCGTCGGCTACCGGGTGCGAGCCGGGCCGGGAAGGCGCCGCGGATCGTCCACAACAGCGCGACGATCGCGGCGACCACGACGGCCTGGACGATGCCCCACTCGAGGTCCTGCACGCTGGCCGGGCCGAAGTCGCGGAGCAGGTCCGCGTCCGTCGGGTTCGCCAGTCGGACGCTGGTGAAGGCGATCCCGGCGACCTGCGCGAGGAGCCAGAGCGCCTCGAAGACCCACAGCACCCAGAGCAGCGCCGCTCGCTTACCGCGCAGCAACGCGCTGCCGACCACCGCGAGGTAGACGGCGGAGAAGATCGTGTGCCCGGCCGGGATGCCGACGAAGTCGAACGCGAAGTCGACGTGCTTGACCAGCTTCGGCGCGCCCACGTGCAACGGGATGGCGATGAACGACCACACCGACGCGAGCACGACGACGCGGCCCACCCAGACCGCGGCCCGGTGCTGCCACGCCGGGATCATTGCTGCTTGTTCCGACGGCACCAGCCGATCATCCCACTAGTTCGCTGCGACTTCGGTCGACCTAGCACTACCTCGACAGTACAGCTGACGCCACAGTCAAGACTTTGGTTGACATGCCACGGTGTTGTGTATGGCCGCCGTCCCTTACCGCCTCATCCGCAACCTGATGCTCGCCGCAGGGGTGCTCTACTGCAGCCTGCTGCTCGAGGCAGCGGCCGGCTTTCCACTGGACGTCCACAGTTCGTTCCTGAGTGAGCTGGGGGCGCGGGACCAGTCCACGAGTCTCTACGCGCGCGGGATGGACCTGGCCACGGGCGTGTTGCTGCTGGTCGCCGTACTCCTGGCCAGACCCGCCGCGCGGAGGCAGCGGGAGCTGACCGGTCTGCTGATCAGTACGGCGGTGTTCGGCCTCGGCACGTTGTTCGACTCGTTCTTGCCGATGGACTGCGCACCGTCGGCCAGTGCGACCTGCCGAGCGGCAGAGGCGAACGGCCAGGTCGGGGTGGCGCTGGTGCTCCATGAGGTGACCTCGACCCTCGCAGGTCTCGGCAGCATCGCCATGGGCGTCTTCGCGGTTCTCGTACTGCGCAAGAGCGGCTGGGGTGGTCCGTGGGGCAAGGCAGTCGCCGTACTCGCCGGAGCGGTCGCAGTAACGCAGACGTGGCTCGGTCTCCAGACCGGGAGCGACGTCCTCACCGGCAACGAACTGGATGCTCCAGGCATCCTGCAGCGCGTCTCGGTCGCACTTGTCTGCTTAATGCTGGGGACAGTGTTACCAGGTCTGAGGCACGCTGTATCTCGATGACGGTGACGTGGATCCTGGTGCCTGGGCTGGCTGAGACTCCGGAGGAGTTCGGCCGGCTTGTCGAGTTGCTCCCGGACGAGGATGTTCGCCTCATCGATCCGTGGCGTACGCCGATCACGTCGGACGTGGACGCGTTGCGGGCGGCGGTCGGCGTACGGCCCGATGTGGAGATCGGACTGATCGGGCACTCGATCGGTGGACTGGCTGCACTGCGCTGGGCACTGACACGGCCGCACGAGGTGACCCGGTTGGTGCTGGTCGACACCAGCCTCACGTCCGAGACGGGCCTGCGTGCGTTCTATCCCGGGAAGCGCGGCGACCGAGTGGTTCGCGCGGTGGCGCGGTTCCTCGGGCGGGTCGGCGTACCGCAGCTGTTGGGGCCTGCAGTACGACGGTTGATCGTGCGGCTCGGCAGCACGTCGAACCACGACCTGTTGTCGAAAGCAACGGCCAAGGCGCGGTACGGCGGGGACAGGTCGTGGCTGCTGTTCTGGGACGAGCTAGCGGGCAGCTGGGAGCTGGCCGCAGAGGTGGCCAAGCTGGTCGCCGGTCCGGTCGGTGCAATCGCTCCGACGTCTCTCCT
Organism: Kribbella sp. VKM Ac-2566; assembly: GCF_004366005.1. Lineage (NCBI taxonomy): Bacteria > Bacillati > Actinomycetota > Actinomycetes > Propionibacteriales > Kribbellaceae > Kribbella > Kribbella sp. VKM Ac-2566. The sequence continues at coordinate 536,509 of NZ_SODT01000015.1, forward strand.
GGTCGCGACCGGCGGTACGTCGCGCTTCACCGCCAGCGGCTGGCTGGCCGGCCAGCAACGCCTGGCCGACACCTTGGGCGGAACAGTCGAGGTCCTGTCCGACTCCGCTCACCTGGTCCATCTCGACCGCCCCGACGCCATCGCCGCGGCAGTCCGCCGATAACCCCTTCTACTCACCGGCCGGAGTGCTTTACGCTCATTCTACTGAAACAGTCGTGGCAGTAATTTTCTGTAGTGGATGTGCACAATGAGTCAGGAGGTCGCAGATGATCGTCATCACCTGCTCGGTGTGCGACCGACGCATGCTGCTGCCGATGAGCATGGTGACGGGCCTGGACCGCCGCGTCGATCTGGCGGGACAGGTGCTCTACGAGCTCACTTACACGTGCTGGTGTGGTGCGCCCGGTGCGAAGGTCGTGAAGGGACCTGTGGTGGCTAGGTAGTGCTCGTCATCGCCGGGGTCGGCAGCTTGCGTTGCCAGACCTCGTCGAGGGCCATGCGCATCGCACCGGTGACCACGGCGTCCTCGGCCAAGGCGGAGAGCTCCAGCTTCGGGTGGTTGAGCGTCAGCAGGCGCAGCTGGTCCGAGATGGCGTCCAGCAGTACGGCGCCGGCGCGGGCGACACCGCCTCCGATCACCACCGCAGTGGGGTCCAGCACGAGCACAGACGGCGCCAACGCGCGCGCGAACGTCCGGGCGACCTGCTGTACGACGGCCTGCGCGACTGGGTCACGCTCTGCCGCAGCGGCGAACACGTCCGCGGTGTCCAGTTGCTCTCCACCCAGCTCGGCCAGCCGCGACTGCGGGTTGTCCAGTGCGGCCTGACGACCCAGCGCCGCGATCGCCTCCGAGCCGACCGCACGCTCCAGGGGGCCGCGGCTGTCCTCCGGGTTGATGACGTCGTCCGTGTCGGTGGCGATGAATCCGATCTCACCGGCCGCGCCGGTGCCACGGTGCAACCGGCCGTCGATGACGATGCCCGCACCGAGCCGCTCACCCCACTGCACCGCCAGCAACGTGCCGGTCCCGCCGCGCGCGGCGGCGATCGCCAGCGCGGCCAGGTTGGCGTCGTTGTCCAGCATGACCGGGCAGTCGAGCAGACCGCGGACGTGCTTGATCAGGTCGATCGCCGACCAGCCCGGCACACTCGGGACCAGCTGGACCCGGCCGGTGTGCTCGTCGACGATACCCGGGCTCGCGGCGACCACGGCCGCGATGTCCTCGGCAGGTACCTCGGCCTCGGAAAGAGCCTCGTTGATGACCTCACCGATGACGCCGAGCAGCTCCTGCGCGGTCCATCCGGGTCCGGAGCGCCGTACCAGCGACAGCTTGCGGCCGGCCAGGTCCGAGACGCCGACGGTGACCCGGTGCGGGCCGACGTCGAGGCCGAGCACAGGTGCGGCGCGGCCGCGCAGCGAGACGCGGATGGCCGGGCGACCGAGCGAGCGGTCCGCGGAGTCGGGGCCGTGTTGCTGCAGCCAGCCGGCGTCGAGCAGCTCGTCGACGGCCTGGGCGACGGTCGGCCTGGCCAGGCCGGTGCGCTCGACCAGTTCGGCGACGCGCAACGGTGCGGGCGCGGAGCGGCGTACCGCGTCCAGGACCGCGGCTACGTTGATCCGCCGCAGCATCGTCGTACCGCCGCCGCCGACCGTTCCCTTGCTCATGTCCGACCCCTTGCCTGCCACTCGCACAGTATAGATAGCGAGCGTTCGTAAATACTGTCCATTGACCGACCGAACTGGCGGATATCGGTGCGTGAGTCGACAACCTAGTCCTGAAGCACGGTCCGGGCGAAACTGCTCAGTGCCTCCCGATCCGGTTGTTGCGTCTTGGACATCAGGCTGGCGACGTGCTTCTCGACGGTGCGCGGCGAGATGTGCAGCCGGGAGGCGATCGACTTGTTCCCGATCCGGTCCACCAGCAGCTGGCACACCTCGTACTCACGGGTGGTGATGCCCAGCTGTCTCAGGTACGCCGGAACCTGCTCGGAGCCGATCCGCCGCTGTGACACTGTCGCACCGAGTTGCCGCATCAGGCTGCGACACGCACTCGCGACTGCTGGAATGTCGGCATTGTGGAAGTAGTCCTCGGCCTGCCGCAGCCAGGCGACCGGTTCACCCCACCCGTCCGCGTGAGCGGGCTCAGCGACGAGCCGTAGCCCGAGATTACGCGCCAGCGGGTACAGCGACGCGGTATCCATCGCCTCCACCACCTTGGCGTTGGCCGCTTCCACCTGACCGTCCCGTCCGAGCAGTACGGCGTGCGCGAGCTGGACGAACTGGTTGTTCCAGCGCATGCCGCTCGCGGCCGTCGCGGTGACCACCTCGAAGTGCGCCCACCCATTCCGTCCGGACAGTACGCCGAGCAGCAGCCCCAGACCGTTCTTGCCCGTCAGGTGCAGTGTGGTCGGGTTCTGAGCGTCGTACGCGAGCGCCTGCGCGAGCTCGGAGTCGGCCAGCTCGCGGTTCTCCTCCAGGAGCGCGCAGAACGTCCTGGCCAGCCCGTAGGAGTACGGCAGCTCGTACGACGCCCGCTCGCCGCCCCAGTTCGCGACCTCGGTCAGGGTCGCCTCCATGGCGGCCCGGCGTCCCTGGTGGGCCTCCAGGATCGCCTTGATCACCAGGAAGTAGGTCGCGGCCCGGCCCATCCGCAGCCGCCGAGTGACCTCGAGACACTCGGCGATGATCTCGGCGGCCCGCTCGTACTCGGACCGCAGGATCGCCTGCTGGCCGAGGATGCCGTCCACCTCGTACATCAACGGGATGGCGCCGATCCGCAGCGCCTGCTGCCGGGCCCGCTCGAGCTCGACGATGCTGCCGTTCGCGAGCACGATGGTGCCTGCCTGGAAGAAGTGTGAGCCGACCCGCTGGTACGTCATCCCGTGGTCCTCGGCGAGCTGCCGGGCCCGATGGAAGTAGTCGATCGACAGGTCGAGGTCGTGCTCGCGGGCCAGGATCCCCAGCAGTTGCAGGGCTTCGCAGGCCACCTCGGGCAGGTCCGCGCGTTCGGCCGCGGCGGCCGCGCGGGTGGCCAGCTCGGTCGCGGCCTTGAGCCGGCCGGGACTCGTGCGGGCCAGCTCGAGGTTCGCCGCGATCGCGTCGACCGGGGCGAGGTCGGCGTCACTGGCATCGCTGCCGAGCAGGGACCGGGCGGTCGCGACATGGGCCAGCGCGGCCGACCAGCGGCCGGCCATCATCTCGGCGTTCGCGAGCTGGACGTGCAGCGCCGCCACCTTGCGGCTGTCGAGGTTGCGGTCCGCCAGCTCGTCGACGGTCGCGGCATGCGCGGCGATGTGCTCGAAGCGGCCGGTCGCGCTCAGTGCGAGCAACAGCGAACCGAGGACGTCGGCCCGGTGTCCGATGTCGGGATCGGCGCTGAGCAGGGTGTTCGCGCGCTCGAGCAGATTGGCGGCCGACCCGGTCGAGCCGTCGTCGAACGACCGGCGCCCGGCCAGTGCGAACAGCCGCCCGGCGCGAATGCTGTCGCCACCGGTTTCGGCGAGCTCGGCGACCATCGGGCACCACTCGCCCGGCAGACCGGGATGCAGTTCCTCGACGGCGTCCGCGCAGCGACTGGCCAAGGCCGATCGTTCGGTCGGCGTCAGGCCGGCCAGCAGCGATTCGGCGGTCAGCGGATGCCGGAACGCGTACCAGTCCGGGGCCGGCTCGTCCGGACCGACCAGCTGAGCGGCGAGGCCGGCCCGCAGCGTTGCCAGCAGCAAACGTTCGTCCGTCCCCGTCGCCTCGCGTACGACGCTCAGCGGGAACCGGTGCCCGATCACCGCCGCCAGCACGAGGATGTCCCGTGACTGCGGCCCGAGCTGCGCCGTACGGCTGCTGATGCTGCGCACCACCGCGGGCGGGACGCTCGTCTGCAGGTTGTCGACCACCTGCACGCTGCCGTCCGGCCCGGACACCAGCTGCCCGCTGCGGTTCGCCTCCTGCAGCAGTTCCTCAACGATGAAAGGGATTCCGGCGCTGTCGCTCCACAACTGATCCGCCAGTTGTTCGGGCACGCCGCTGACCGAAACCTCCAGACAGCCCGCGGCGAGCTCCGCCACTTCGCCGCGGTCCAGTGGGTGGAGTTCGATCAGTTCGGCCGCACCGCGCTGTGCCGACAACTGTGCCAGTTCGTACGCCGCGCAGGTCTCGGACCGCATCGTCGCGACCAGCGCGATCGGTTGCTCGTCCAGGTTGTCGAGCAGATACTCGATCACGGCCAGCGTCTCCGGGTCGGAGCCATGCAGGTCCTCGAGCACCAGCAGACAACCTCGGTCCCGGCCCACCAGGGTGAGCAGCCGCAGCACTGCCTCTCCGAGCACGACCGGTGACGCGGCGGTGTCGTGCGCGGTGCCGTCGTCCCAGTCCGGCACCAGCCGGCCAAGAACCTGCCGGTACGGGCCGAGGCTCTCCGTCGTGGGCATCTCGCCGCGCCGGATCAACGAAAGCAGCGCCTCGGTGAACGGGCGGAACGCGACCATCGTCCCGATCGCGCCGACGCGTCCGCGCAGCATCGTCATACCGGCGTCGAGGGCCTGCGTGGTGGCGGTCGCGGCCAGGCGGCTCTTACCGATGCCGGGCTCACCGACCAGGAAGATCGCTCCGCCGTGACCGTCGCGGGCTCCGGCCAGCAGGCGGTGAAGGGTATCGATCTCCCGGTCTCTGCCGACCACCGTAGGCGAACGGGTCTGCATGATTGCCAACTGTAACGACTGATGGTTGTCACCGCAGGCAGTTCGACCGGTGGCCGGCCACTCCCGGACGGGGCGGCCGGCCACTGCGTCGAACGCTTGCTGGTGTCGTCCAGCAGGTCGTCCGGCCTAGGTCGTCCCGAACGGGAGGCCGTCGGGGACCACGACGGCGGCCGCCGCGGCGCTCAGGCCGACGATTCCGACCAGGGCCATCGCCCGGGCGCCGACCTTGTGCCGCGTCGGCAACGTGATCGGGCCGAGCGGGTCGGTGCGGTCCGGCGCCGCGGACGGCTCGTCGGCCGGATGGTGGTGCTGAACATCGTGGTGCTGGGCGGTCATGCTGTTCCCCTTGTCACACTGTGGGCTCTGGTGCTGTGCCACACCGCGGCCCGGCGGTTGGTTCGAGCAGCAGCACGGACGGAACCCTCTCGGGGAACGCAAGTCGGAGCAGTCCGTAACCGATTCCTGCCAGACCGGTCAGCAGGCCTGGAGACGGTATGGCACGGGGTGTCCCGCATTGCGGTCCGTACTGCTGTACTGCCGCGAGCACCAACCCGGCACGACGTCGCCGTGCCGCCTCTGCAGTTGGGTACTCACGTGCGGCGAGCCACACGAGTGACTCCACCGCGCCGAGCTCGCCGTGGCACAGACTCAGGTCGGCGAGCACCGGTCGTTGTGTTGCGGCCCTCAGGTAGGCGTCGAGGTCCGCGGGTACTCCGGTCGCGGCCCGCGCCAGAGCGGTTCCCGCGTCACCAGAGCACCAGCCAGGTCCACCCGGACCGCTGTGGCGATCCAGGTCGGCCGCTGTGCGAGCTGCGTCCAGGTACCGGTCGCCGGGTACGCCGTACTGGCCGAGCGACCACGCGATTCCCTGGAAGCCGCGAGCGAAGCCGTGGTCCGCTGCTACTCGGCCACGGAGTCCGCTCTCGACGGTTGTCACCAGGTGATTCGCGTAGCGCTCGGCCAGTCGGCCGGCGGCCGGAAAGCCTTGCACTGCTTGCATCGCGGCCAGCCCACCCGCCGCGCCTTCGGCGTACGACGGGAATTCGGTGGGATCGGTTTCGAGCCGTTCGCTGAGCTCCAGCGCCGCGGCCAGCCAGTTGGCGAGGTCGGGGTCGCCGAGGAGCGCGGACAGCCGGTTGAGCCCGTAGCTGATGCCCCCGAGGCCGTGGAAGCCCGGGCCGACCAGAGCTGCGGACTCCGGGTCGCAGGCCAGGGCCTCGAGCAGCTGGGGGAGCGGACGGATCGCGTCCCGGGCCAACTCGCAGTACTTGTCCGCTCCGGTCAGTACGCCGACCTGCGCGAGGAAGAGCGCCGTACCCGTGTAGCCGTTGGACAGGCCGGCGCCCATCTGACGGACAGCCCAGTGATGGTCGTCGATCAGTTCGAGGCCGAGCCAGTTGGCCGCACCGCCCGGGTCGCTGACCACCTGCGCCATGACCTCGTCGGCGATGTCCACGGCCGCGGCCAGTAGCTGGTCGGGGTCCGGTACGGTCGCTCCCACGTGTGCCCGGATGCCCGTGGTGGCGTGCGTGATCGGCTCCGGGCGGGTGGCGAGCGATGCGGAGATCAGCCACGTCTGGCGGTGCTCGTCGATGTCGCCGAGGCTCGCGACCTTCGCCTGGACCGCGGTCAGGCCATCGGTGGCGAGAACATCGGCAACCCGCGTGCCGTCGGAGGCCCACACGTCCCGGCTGTCCGGGCGAGCCGTGAACAGCGGTACGTCGCCCGCCCACAGGTCGGCCAGCTCGAAGGGGACGATCGCCTGCAGCGACTCGTCCGCGTCCCACAGCAGATCGAGCAGCTGACTCCGGCCGGCCGCGTCCCGCAGGGCGTCCGGATGGGTCGACTCGTCCAGCAGGCTCGTGTACAGGCTGGTGCTGCGGGGCACGAATCGCATCTGGTCAGCAGCACAGGCCGCCAGCAAGCCGTCCGGCCCCAAGAATTCGTCACGGTGCCAGGCGATCGCCTCATACGCGGCCTGGAACCCGGTGATCAGGGCGGTTTCGTGATCCCGCGGATCCATCAGCTGTCCGTCGAGCGTCGGACGGTTGGCGGCGCTCCGCCGCTGCCCAGGTCGCCGTACCAGGTGCATCGAGTCCAGACCGGCGTCGGCCCAGTCGACCACACTGGCGGGTGTCACCGAGCCCGCGTGCCCGCCGAGCCCGGACAGGTCCGAGACGCCGTGCTCACCCGGCACGAGCAGCGGCAGCAGCGCCGTGCGGAACACCGATCCGACGAGCGAACGGTGCGCCGGATCGAGGGTCAGCGCGGACACCGGCACCGGACTGGGGTGGAACAGCGTTTCGATGTCCACCAGTACGGGCTGGTCGCCCGCGGCGATCAGGTTCTCGAAGTGCATGTCCGTGCCGTCGAGCACGTAGAGCAACGCCAGCAAGGCGCCCTGCCGCTGGTAGAACCGCCGTACGCCGGCCGGGTCGGTACACGGCTCGTGGACGACGTACTCCTGCCAGCCGTAGCCGTCGCGGGGAAGCAGCCGGACCGTGCGGATGCCCAGCGTGGAGCGCGTGTTCAACCAGTCCACGAAGGTGTTGAAGTGCCCGTGCAGCTCGAGCGACCGCGGCTTGTAGACCACCCGCTGACCGTCCGCGAAGGTGAGGATCGCGGTGCAGCGTCCGCCGCGGTGCGGATCGCCGCTGGGCTCGATCGCGGTCACGGCACCGGGGTCCCGGCCGCCCAGTAGTCCGGTGACCAGTGACTCGCGGTCCTCAGCGAGTCGTGCCACCAGCTCGAGGTGTCCCTCGACGCCCTGTCGGCACGACTCGCTCAGGACCCGGGCCAGCACCGGGTAAGCGGCCAGGAACTCCGCCAGCTCGCTCCCTCCGACGAGCCGGCGGGTGAAGTCCAGGAAGCGTTCGGCCGGGGTGTCACCGGCCAGCTCGCCGCGGTCCCGGGCCCGGGCGAGCTCCAGGACCAGCGTCCGCGCGGCCAGCTTCACCAGCCGGAGGCCGAGCCGATGCAAGAACTCCTCGGCGACGGCTCCGGTGTGGCCGGCCGCGGCCAGGTCCTGGCGGGCCGAGTCCAGCAGGGGTGCCAGACAATGCATGAGCGCCTGCCGCCAGTCCGTGCCGGACCCATCCGCTGTCGCGGCCGCCCCACCTGAAGTGTGGCCGCCGGGAACACCGGTCCCTGCAGGGTCTCGACCGGCGGCAGGCGCGCTCGGTGGGAGGGAAGTACTGCGTTCCACGTACGCGGCCCAGGCCGGTGCGGACCGGGTGCGCGCGTGGGTCAGCTCGTGCGGCCGCAGGCCCGCGGACCACCAGATGTCTGGCTGGCCGGTGCGGATCGCGGAGTTGAGCACGCGCTCAGGCTGCCACCGCCCCCTGGGCCCGGGCATGGGTAGTCGGCCCCCATATTTTCGCTGTAATCAGCACCTCGACGGCCTGTGGTGGCAGCAGGCGGGTAGACCGGAACGATGCCTGCGCGGTACCTGCCGGAACAAGAGCCCCGAACACCCAAATTCACCCTGCGGAAACCCGCCGTGCGGATGGGGGCAGGCGGCGCGGAAGTTGGGGGCCGAACCCCCATGTGGATCGGGCCCGGCGCTGGGACCGTGGGCTGGTGCTCACTCCACCCGTTCCCGGTTTGACTGTCTCGGCTCACTCTGTGCTGGACGTCGTACCGCAGCTGCCCGGTCAGTCGGCTGCGGCCGCGCTCCGGGAGACGGCGGAGGTGGCACTGGCCGCTGATGACCTCGGGTACCGCCGGTTCTGGATAGGCGAGCAGCATGGTGTCCGAGGCGTCGGCGGTGCAGCGCCGGCGGTGCTGGCAGCCGTCCTGGCTGCACGAACCGACCGCATCCGGCTGGGAGCCGGCGGGCTCCTTCTGACCAACCATCAGCCGCTGGTGGTCGCTGAGCAGTTCGCAGCGCTCGCTGCGGCGTACCCGGGTCGGATCGACCTCGGTGTGGCCGAACAAAGCAGCGTTGCGTCCAGTACTGCGGCTGCACTTGCAGGCGGTGCGCGAGACACGTTTCCGCAGCGGCTGGACGAGCTGTGCGGCTTCCTGCGCGACGGAACGCCGGGACGGGCGCCGATCGGCGACGTACGGCTGTCGCTGGCCGGACAGCCGCCACCTGTGTTCGTGCTGGCCGATCGCCCGGCTGCTGCGATGACGGCCGCCGCACGTGGGCTGCCGGTCTTCCTCACGCATCACTGCGCGGCGGCAACGACACCTGCTGCGATGGCGGCGTACCGCGAGCACTTCGAGCCGACCGGGCCGCAGACGCGCCCGTACATCGCAGCCACGGTCGGAGTGGTGGCAGCGGACTCGGACGAGGAGGCGCTGGTCCGGTTCGCCGAATACGTCCGGGTGCAGACACGCCTGGCCGCTGCAGGACCGCGCGTGACGTCGGGCGAGCTGATGGCATTGCTGGAACCCCCGCTGACCGGACGCGAGCGCGGGCGAGCCGAACGGCTGCTGGACTATCCCGGACACATCGTCGGCTCCCGTACGACGGTGGCGGCTGCGCTGGGCCGGCTGGTCGCCGAGACCACCGCCGACGAGATCATGATCGTCCCGCTGGCCTTCGACGGGCTGATCCGCTCGTCCATCCTGCGCAACGTCGCGGCCGCGCTGACCAGGATCGTCCGCACGGTCCCGAGGTCCGCACCCCCGCTCATAGCCACGGCTTAATCTGGGTACTGCCCCCTAGTCGAGAGGCAGACTCATGTCACGAGAGCGCGAAATCGTCGAGGCGTGTCCGACCGAGTTGTTCATCGGCGGCAAGTGGGTGGCGGCCGGCAGCGGCAAGACCCTCGCCGTCGAGGACCCGGCCACCGGTACGACGCTCTGCGACGTGGCCGACGCAAGCCCGGCGGACGGCATGGCTGCGCTGGACGCCGCGGTCGCCGCACAGGCCGAGTGGGCCGCGACCGCACCGCGGGAACGTGGCGAGATCCTCCGCCGTACCTATGAGCTGATGACCGAGCGGGCCGACGACCTCGCGCTGCTGATGACGCTCGAGATGGGCAAGCCGGTCGCCGAGTCCAAGGGCGAGATCGCCTATGCGGCCGAGTTCTTCCGCTGGTTCGCCGAGGAAGCGGTCCGGATCGACGGCGGCTACCAGATCGCACCGAACGGTGCGAGCCGCTTCCTGGTGATGCGCCAGCCGGTCGGACCGTGCCTGCTGATCACACCGTGGAACTTCCCCGCGGCGATGGGCGCCCGCAAGATCGGCCCGGCGGTCGCGGCCGGCTGCACGATGGTGATCAAGCCGGCCTCGCAGACGCCGCTGTCGATGCTCAAGCTGGCCGAGCTGATGACCGAGGCCGGACTCCCGGCCGGCGTGCTCAACGTGGTCACCACACACGACTCGGGCGGCGTGATGGAGCCGCTGATCCGTGACGGCCGCGCCCGCAAGCTCTCCTTCACCGGCTCGACCCCGGTCGGCCGCAAGCTGCTCGAGCAGGCGTCGGAGCAGGTACTGCGGACCAGCATGGAGCTCGGCGGGAACGCGCCGCTGCTGGTGTTCGAGGACGCGGACCTGGACAAGGCCGTCGAAGGCACGATGCTGGCCAAGATGCGCAACGGTGGCGAGGCCTGTACGGCGGCCAACCGGATCTACGTGCAGTCGTCGGTGATGGCCGAGTTCGCGACCCGGCTGACCGAGCGGATGTCCGGGCTGAAGGTCGGCCGCGGCACCGAGGACGGTGTCGATGTCGGCCCGCTGATCGACGGGAAGCAGCGGGACAAGGTCGCCGACCTGGTCGCTGACGCGATCGCGCAGGGCGCCCGCGCGCTGACCGGCGGGGCGATTGCCGAGGGCAACGGGTACTTCTTCCAGCCGACGGTGCTGGCCGACGTACCGCAGAGTGCCCGGCTGCAGAAGGAGGAGATCTTCGGACCGGTCGCCCCGCTGACGGCGTTCGACACCGAGGACGAGGCCGTGCGGATGGCCAACGACACCGAGTTCGGCCTGGTGTCCTACCTGTTCACCAAGGACCTGAGCCGCGCGCTCCGGGTGTCCGAACGGCTCGAGGCCGGGATGATCGGCCTCAACCAGGGCATCGTCTCCAACCCCGCCGCACCGTTCGGCGGCGTGAAACAGTCCGGCCTCGGCCGCGAGGGCGGCAGCGTCGGCATCGAGGAATACCTGGAAGTCAAGTACGTCGCCGTCAACGTCGACTGACCAACCGAGTCACGGTGACCAGCTCGTAGCCGCGGGCGCGTAGCTCGCGCACGATCGGGCCGACCGCCTGTGCTGTGTACGGCGCATTGTCGCCGCCGTGCATGTGGAGTACGACGATCGACCCGTTCTGCACGTGGTCGAGGACTTGCTTGACGATCGGCTGCGCTGACTTGGCGAACCCATCCGCACCTGGCACATCTAGCCCGACTGCGGTGACACCGGCCGGTGCCAGCTTGTGCAGTGCGGTGGCGTCGTAGCACCCGCCGGGGAAGCGGAACCACCTGGTGGCGTGCGGATCCAGCTGGTCCAGTTGCACGACGGCCCGCCGTACATCGGCGAGCATCTCGCCGGGCGGCACTGTCCCGAGGGTGTAACAGTGCTTGGCGAAACCGCGGTGGTCGTAGGTGTGCGTCCCCAGCTCGAACAGCGGGTCGTTGGCGAGCTCCCGAACCACCTGCGGGTACTGCTCCATCCACATGCCCGTCAGGAACATGGTCGCCGGCACATGCATCGCTCCAAGCTCGTCGACCAGAGCCTTGTTGTAGTACGACTTGACCTTCCCGGAGACCAGCCGCTTCCGCATCAGCGCAGTGAGGTCAGCGTCGAATGTCAACGCGATCTGCTTCTTGTTCCGCGGCCCGTGATCCAGCACTGGCATCGGCTTCGTGTTGCTGGAGGCACCTGGTCTGACCTGTACAGGCACAAGGGTCGGCCGAACTGTACGCACCGGCGCGACCGGAGCGCGAGTCTGAGGTGTCTCAGTCACCACTCCGGCCGTCGGCTTCGTATCACCGCACCCAACAACGGTCAGCAGGAACAGCCCGACCGCAACCCGCTTCCCCCAGGTCACCCACTCACCCTAGGCCAGCAGGTCGTTGACCGACCGCAGGACGGGTACGGCGACCTGCTCGGGAGCGGATGCTCCGGTGACGTGGAAGGTGTGGCTCTCGCCTGCGGACAGGGTGATGAGGCACGAGTCCACGCGTGCCGCTGCGTCCAGCCGGTCCGGGAACAGCGCGAGGTCCTTCGCCAGTGCGGTCGCGGTGACGGTCACGTCGTACCCGCCCTCCGTCGGCGTGACCGTGGAGGTGTAGGCGTCGCCCGCGAGCTGCAGCTCGGTGTCCTCGACGAAGTACCAGTACGCCGTGACGCCGTCGGCGCCACGCACGTCCAGGTATTCGGCGCGCGGGTTCGACGCAATCGCAACCGACTCCGGAAGCTCGCTGACGATCGCCGAGCGGGCTGCGATCTCGATCGCGAACGTCTCCCGGGCCAGCACCTCATCGCCTGTCGTCGAACGCCGTGTGACGGTCACCTCGGTCGACCAGGTCGCGTCGGTGTCGTTGTGTGCGGCAACGACCAGCTGGCCCTCCCGCGGTTGAACGGTCAGCAACCTGTCGGCGTACACGCGCTTCAACGCGTACCACAACGGCTTCCGGATCCCGTGCCCGTCGACGGCCGCCCACGAGACCACCGGCCAGTTGTCGTTCAGCTGCCAGACGACCGCGCCGGTGTTCAACGGGAACAGGCTGCGGAAGTGCTCGATGCCGTAGGCAATCGCCCGGGCCTGGTTCAGCTGCGTCGTCCAGTGCCAGTCGTCGATGTCCTTCCAGATCGGCAGGTGATCGCCGAGCCCTCGCTCAAGCTTGAGGTTGCCCTCGAACGCCTTCTGGTGCACCAGCATCTGCGAACCGTACGGATCCAGCGGCGAGTCGTGCACGACCGACGTCAGCGTCGACCACGCCGGCGGCCCCTGGAACCCGAACTCCGACACGAACCGCGGCTTGTACTTGCGGTACGTCGTGTAGTCCACCTGGTTCCAGACGTCCCAGATGTGCATCGTCCCGTGCCGGTCGTCGTTCGGGTGGATGAACTGGTCGAACGAGTACGGGCTACCGGCCGAGTACGGCGTCCGCGGGTCGAGCTCCGCGACGATCTTCGGCAGCAGGTCGAGGTAGTAACCCGCGCCCCACGGCCGTCCGGCGAGCGGGACCCGCCAGCCCCACTCGACGTACCCCCAGATGTTCTCGTTGTTGCCGTTCCACACCGCGAGGCTGGCGTGCCGGCTCAGCCGGGTGACGGCCTCGCGGGCCTCGGCCTCGACCTCGCTCCAGAGCGGCTCCTCCTCGGAGTACGCCGCACACGCGAACAGGAAGTCCTGCCAGACCAGGATTCCCAGCTCGTCGCAGACGTCGTAGAAGTCCTCGCTCTCGTAGATCCCGCCGCCCCACACCCGCAGCAGGTTCATGCCGGCGTCGACCGCGTCCTCGATGCTCGTCCGGTACGTGTCGGCGTTCAGGCGGGTGACGAACGCGTCGTCGGGGATCCAGTTCGCGCCGCGGACGTAGATCGGCTTGCCGTTCACGGACAGCACGAACGGCGTACCGTCGTTGTCCGGGGCAACGTTCAGGCTGATGTCCCGGAAGCCGACCCGCCCGGTCCACGTGTCGTCGGCCAGCGTCACCGTCACGTCGTACAACGGTTGTTCGCCGTACCCGCGCGGCCACCAGAGATCCACCGCGGGGACCCTGTTGGTGACGACGACGGTGTCGGTGCCGGGCTTGACGCTCGCGGACTGCGTCGTACCGCCGACCTCCACGGTGACGGTGGCGTACTCGGCGGCGGTGTCGGTCCAGACCAGCGAGACAAAGGTGTTCAGAACGCCATCGGCGCCCGCCAGCGGGCGGACCGAGTCGATGCGTACGCCGGACCAGGACTCGATCCGGATCGGCCGCCAGATCCCTGCGGTCGCGACGTCCGGTCCCCAGTCCCAGCCGAAGTTCGAGGCCATCTTCCGCAGCTCGTTGTACGGGTGCAGGTTGGTGTGCGGCCAGCTGCCGACCTTCGCCCGCTCCGCCTCGGCCGCCGCCACCGGACCCTCGAACTCGATCACCAGCTCGTTGTCCCCGGCAACCAGTACGCCGGTGACGTCGAACCGGTACGAGCGGTGCTGGTTCGCGGTCCGGCCGAGCTCCTGGCCGTTCAGGGTGACCGTCGCAACCGTGTCCAGGCCCTCGGCCACCAGCTCCTGCCGCTCGTTGCCGTCGGCAACCCAGCTGAACGTGGTCCGGAAACTCCAGCGGGTGCGGCCGATCCAGTGCAGCGCCGACTCGTTGTCGCCGTCGAACGGGTCGGGGATCTCGCCGGCGGCGAGCAGGTCGGTGTGCACCTCGCCCGGCACGGTCGCGGCCACGGCTCGGCCGATCAGGCCGTCAGGGGCCGGACCTTCGACCGCTTGCACGGTCCAGGCAGCACCGCCGTCGGTGGTCAGGTCGAAGGTCTTGAGTGATGTCACAGTCGGACTCCAGGGATGAACCGGTTTAGTAGAACAGCACCGCTCCCCGCGACATCCGGGGAGCGGTGAACGTCAGGCGTCCAGGACGTACCGTCGCCACAGATCGGCGAGGGCACGATGTCCGGCGGCGGACGGGTGTACGCCGTCGCCGGCCAGCGCCGCCGGCCCGACGGATATTGCTTGCTTGGTCAGCTCGACGTCGGTGGGAACCAGGATGGCGCCGTACTCGACGGCCAGTTTCCGGACCACGTCGAGCTTCGGGTCCAGGTCCTCGCGCCACTCCTCCTGCCCGTCCTTCACCGGCAGCAGGAACGGCTCCATCAGGACCACGGGACACGACAGCGGGTCGAGCAGTGACCGGTACGACGCCTCGAAGTCCTCAGGTGTCGTCGGGTCGTCCTCGTCGTACCGCCGCCAGGTGTCGTTGATCCCGATCAGGATCGACACCAGCGACGGGTTGTGCGCCAGTACGTCGTCGGCCCACCGGGCGGCCAGATCGACCGCCCGGTTGCCGCTGATGCCGGCGTTGACGATCGCGGGCCGGCGATCGCGGAGTTCGCCGGACAGGTCGTCGTACAGGTTGCGGACATAGCCGTCGCCGAGCCCGTCGGGGTCGGTACGGCGGCCGCAGTCGGTCACCGAGTCCCCGGCGAACACGACGGTCCGCCGGGGATCGAGGAGGATGTTGGTCATAGCGTTGCTGCGGTGACGTCCCAGTCGTCGGGCAGGATCGGCGCGACCTCGACGGTGCTGTTCACGTCCACGAACGTGCCGGTGTCGATCGAGTCGGTGATGGAGGCCATCACGTCGACGATGTGGAACGCCAGCGCCCCGGTCGCCCGGTGCGGCCGGTCGGCCCGGATGGCGCGCGCCATCTCGAGGACGCCGGTACCGCGCTGCGCGACCGCCTTGGTCTCCGCGATGGTCTCCCAGTCGTCGGCACCGCGACGACGGATCTTGATCTCACCGTCGAACCCGTTCGGATCCGGCACGGCCAGCGTCGCCTCCGACCCGGTGATCTCGACGAACCCGGCCCGCGGCAGCGGCGAGTCGAAGCTGAAGATGCTCTGCGACGACTGACCCGACTCGAACCTCGCGATCGCGCTGACGTGCGTCGGCACGGTCACGTCGAAGTCGGTCCCCGCCAGCGGACCGGAGCCGATGGTGCGCTTGTCCCGCGACTTCGAGCCCAGCCCCGCGACCGCGGCCACCGGACCGAACAGCTGGACCAGCGTGGTCAGGTAGTACGGGCCGATGTCCCACAACGGACCCGCGCCTTCCTGGAACAAAAACGCCGGATTCGGATGCCACGACTCCGGGCCGGGCGACTGCATCAGGGTGAGCGCGGTCAACGGCGTACCGATGTCACCGCGCTCGATGATCCGCCGCGACTCCTGCAGACCCGGCCCCAGGATCGTGTCCGGAGCACAACCCAACCTCACGCCCGCGTCCTGTGCCGTCGCCAGCAGCTTCAGACCGCTGTCCTGGTCCAGCGAGAACGGCTTCTCGCTCCACACATGCTTACCGGCCGCCACCGCAGCAAGCGCCACCTCGACGTGCGCGACCGGGATCGTCAGGTTGACCACGATCTCGACGTCCGGGTTACTCAGCACCGCCTCGGGACCCCCGTGGGTCTCGATACCGTACTGCTCGGCCTTCTCCTTGGCAGCCTCCGGCCGCAGATCACCGATCGCGACGACCTTCAGATCCGGAAAGCTCTGCATACTCTTGATGTAAGCGTCCGAGATCACCCCGGCGCCGACAACACCCACACCGACGGCGCTCATTCAGGTGCACCCTCTCCGGTGAGGAACGCGTAGCTGCCCGCGACCGCGTCGAGGATCTCGCCGGAGAAGTCGTCCAGCTCGACCACGCGGAGCGCCTGCGGCGCCGCGGCCAGGATGTCCCGGACCGCGATGACTCCGTCGCCGACCGCGACCTGCGCCTTGTTGTCCAGGGTGCCGTCGCCGTCCTTGACGTGGATCGCGGTGACCCGGTCGCCGAACTTCTTCAGCAGCGCCGGTACGTCGGCGCCGCCGACGGCGGCCCAGTACGTGTCCACCTCGAGGATCACGTCGTCGGACAGGTTGTCCACCAGGATCTCCAGCCCGTGCGCACCCCCGATCTTCGACTCCAGCTCGAACTGGTGGTTGTGGTAGCCGACCGTGATGCCGTGGTCGGCGGCCTCGACGGCGGCCTTGTTCAGCCCGTCCGCGATGACCTTGATCTCCTCGGCCGACTGCCAGCGCGCCGGGTCGGTGTGCGGGTCGATGACCGTGGTGATGCCGAGCCGCTTCGCGGCCGCGTAGATCGGGGCGCTGTCCTCGCGGAGCAGGCCGGCGTGCGTTGTCGGGGCCGAGAGTCCGTGCTTGGGCAGCGCCTCGGCCAGACGATCCGCGTAGGCGGTCACACCGAAGGGCTCGACCTTGGTGTAGCCGATCTCCGCGATCCGGGCCAGGGTGCCGTCGAAGTCCTCTTCGAGCTTGCCCCGGACCGTGTAG
The DNA here is from genome assembly GCF_004366005.1 of Kribbella sp. VKM Ac-2566. Lineage (NCBI taxonomy): Bacteria > Bacillati > Actinomycetota > Actinomycetes > Propionibacteriales > Kribbellaceae > Kribbella > Kribbella sp. VKM Ac-2566. The sequence goes on from NZ_SODT01000015.1 coordinate 553,147, forward strand.
AGCTGGAGGGACAGGTGGTCCTTTGCGACCATGGTTTCTCCTTGTCGGCGGCGCCTCTACCCGCTGCCCTGGGGTCGACGCCGATTGATAAGCCGAACCGGTTAAGTAACGAAGGAAACCGTATCCCACCCCGACCCGTCCACACCACCCTCCGCCCAACGACTGGGCGGTCACCTGATGCTCCCCCACCGACCACACAGCCGGGGATATCCCCTCGTCTTGGGGGTTATCCGGTGGTGTACGAGGGGAGAACCCAGAACGGGAGGGGATTATCCGGGTCTCCTGTCTGATGTGTGGGTCAGGTGCGGCCTGGGAGGGGTGGTCGGTAGCCGCCGAGGGTGAGCATGGTCAAGGCGATGAGGGCTTGT